>NZ_CAJYTI010000023.1 GCF_913777625.1 uncultured Sphingomonas sp. | reverse complement strand
CTGGAATTGGCCTTGATCTGCGCCGTTGCGCCGAGATCATCGGCAATGAAGATGCGCAGCGGATCGGCATCATAGGCAGCATCTGCGATGACGTGACCAATGCCACGCAGGCCTTTCAAGAGATCGCGCGCCTGTGGAGCGTCGCCACGTTGCCCCGGCGTCGGGTGGATACGGATCGGCAGTCCGATGGCATCGACGGCCGCGTGTAGCTTGGTCGTCAGTCCGCCACGCGAACGGCCGATTGCGGCAGCTTCAGCCCCCCTTTTGCGCCGCTTGCGTCGGCGTGAACCTTCGAGATCGTGCTGTCGATCAGGACATATTCGAAGTCCGGCGTGTCGGCCATCGCATGGAACAGCTTCTCCCAAACGCAAGCGTGCGACCAACGGCGGAACCGCGCATGGACCCCGCTCCATGTTAGCGTCCGCGTTCGTGGTGTAATTTCCCGGTGTAGATGACGGTGTATGCCGGGGTGGGGCCGAGGCCCCACCCCGGCACCGGCGTCTCGGTGGCCACCGGGCACATCGGATATGGTGGAGTTTCCATACTTCAACCTGACCCGAGGAATTCCCGATGACCGACGACAGACTACCGCTTGCCGAGCTGATGGCGAAGACCGGAGACGGCGATTTCCTGCGCAGCGTCGCTGAAAGCGTGCTGCAGATCATCATGGAGGCCGATGTCGACGGCCTCATCGGCGCCGGCCGCCACGAGCGATCCGGCGAGCGCAGCACCTGGCGCAACGGCTACCGCGACCGCAGTCTGGATACCCGGTTGGGCACGCTCAACCTCAAGATCCCGAAGCTGCGCACCGGCGCCTACTTCCCCGGCTTCCTGGAAGCCCGCAAAACGGTGGAGAAGGCGCTGGTCAGCGTCATCCAGGAAGCCTGGATCGCTGGCGTCCGCACGCGGCGTGTCGACGAGCTGGTACAGGCAATGGGGATGTCGGGCATCTCGAAGTCGTCGGTGTCGAAGCTGTGCAAGGACATCGACGAGCGGGTGAACGCCTTCCTGAAGCGCCCGCTCACCGGCGAGTGGCCGTATCTCTGGCTCGACGCGACCTACCTCAAGGTGCGCGAGGGCGGCCGCATCGTCTCGGTCGCCGCCATAATCGCCGTCGCCGTCACTACAGAGGGCAAGCGCGAGATCGTCGGCCTGCACATCGGCCCCAGCGAGGCCGAGCCGTTCTGGTCGACCTTCCTGCGCGATCTCGTCCGGCGCGGCCTCAAGGGCGTCAAGCTGGTCATCTCCGACGCGCACGAAGGCCTGAAGGCCGCCATCACCCGCGTCGTCGGCGCCACCTGGCAGCGCTGCCGCGTACATTTCATGAGGAATGCCCTGGCGCATGTGCCCAAGGGGCAGAATACCATGGTGGCAGCCGCGATCCGCCAGGTCTTTCTCCAGCCAGACCATACCGCCGCCACGCAGACCTGGCGCCACGTCGCCGACCAGCTGCGCGCCCGCTGGCCGAAACTCGGCGCCTGCATGGACAATGCCGAGCATGACGTGCTCGCCTACATGACCTTCCCCGAGCAGCACCGCACCAAGCTGCACAGCACCAACCCGTTGGAACGGCTGAACAAGGAGGTGAAGCGACGCGCCGACGTCGTCGGCATCTTCCCCAACGAAGACAGCATCACCCGCCTCATCGGCGCCGTGCTCCTCGAGCAGAACGACGAATACCAGCTCCAGAACCGCTACATGCAGATCGAGGGCATGGCCGCCCTCGCCACACCGCAAATCGAGGAGGTGCCCCCGCTACAGATTACACCTAAGGCCGCCTGAACGATGCGGCCCGGTGGCACACCCGAAATTACACCACGTTGACGGACACGACCCAGAAGCGGGGGAATCGCTGATCGAACCGGCCGCGCGATCACGAGCGGGGAGGGCAGGCTATCCTGTAATCGACTGCAGCGTAATCCGCGTTGCGAGTAGCAGGATTGTGCCTGATCCCCCCCAGCCGCATGTCCGCACCTTCGGCGGTTGATGGACAGGATCTGGATTGTCGTCCGCCGATTTCCGTTACCTCTACCGACAGGGATACTTCACGTTCCGAAATGGACGTGCTTTCCTGCTCCGGTTAGGTCGTGGAAACAGGGAAGCCGGCGTCACCGATCGGATCAGGTGAACCCGCCGGCGATAGATTGGAGAGGCCATGCCAAATCGGCGTTCCGTATTGCTGGGTGCAGGGGCTGGCCTGGCGCTGCAGCCGAGCTCGCTGCACGCGACGTTTCCCAAGGCGGGGGACTCTCCTTGGGCGGTGGAGACGCTGCTGACCGATGGGCTTGCCGATCCGCTGGGCCTGCACAGCCTGATCCCGCGCCTTTCCTGGCAGTTGACGTCGAACCGGCGCGGGGCGCGGCAAAGCGCTTGGCGGGTGGGGGTCGCGTCGAGCAAGGCCGCGGCCGAAGCGGGGCGCTATGATCTGTGGGACAGCGGCCGGGTCGCGGGCGCCAAGTGCTTCGACATTGCGTATGCCGGCAAGCCGCTGGCCGCACGGCAGCGCGTATGGTGGGTGGTGACCGCGTGGGACGAACGCGGGACGGCGGCCCGATCCCCCGTCGCCTCCTGGGAAATGGGGCTGCTCGCGCCGACGGACTGGTCGGCGCAGTGGATGTCGGCCGAAACCGCCGAGCAGCGCGCGGACCGCGCCGCCGGGCTGCCCTGGCGTACAGGCGCGGCGGGCAAGCGCGGCGATGGCCTGCTCTATCGGCTCCCCTTCACGCTGCCGCTGGGCGGGGAAATCACGACCCTGGTCGCGTGCACGGCGGGCTTTCGCGTGCGGCTGGACGGGGATGAGATCATAGCACCGCGCCGCGGCGGCTGGGGCGCGCCGGGGCCGCAAAGCGCCACGGGCGCCGTCGCCGCCGGCCCGCACATGCTGATCGTCGAAACCAGCATGGCGGGGGACAATCCGGAAAAGGTGGCGATCCTCCTTCGCGTGACGATGCGCGACGGTCGCACCGTCCATAGCGATGGCGATCGTCTGGAAGCCCGCCTGGTCGCGACCGGCGCGGCGGCCGCAGCGGCGTCCGACGAGACCGGCTGGACTCCGACCATCTTTGCCGGGGGGCAGGCAACGATGCCGGCCCGCGCCGCGACGCTGCTGCGCAAGCCGTTCCGCGTCGAGGGTCGCATCGCCAGCGCGCGCCTGTATATGACGGCGCTCGGCATGTACGAGGCCGAGCTGAATGGCGTTCGGCTCGATAACACCCTGTTGAAGCCCGAATTCAGCGATTATCGAAAGCATTGCCTCTACGCCGTCGAGGACGTGGCCGATCGGCTGGTGGCCGGCGACAATGTGCTGGGGCTGCATGTCGCAGACGGCTGGTATGGCAGCTACATCGCGCCGGACGGCCGGTTCTCCTATGGCGAACCGCCGCTGCGGGTGTTCGGCCAGCTTGAAATCCGGTACGCGGACGGCCGCGTGCAGGTCGTCGCGACCGGCCCGGGCTGGTCGGTCGCGGAATCGCCCATCGTCCGTGCCACCCTCTACGATGGCGAGGCGTATGACGCGCGGCGTGCGCTGGCCGGGTGGAGCAGCCCCGCTTTCGTGCCCGACGCGCGCTGGACGCCCGCCGTCGCCGCGCCGCCCGCCACGGCGGCGCTGGTTGCGGCGGTCGTCCCGCCGATCCGGCGCAAGGAACGGCTGCACGCGCAGAAGATCGTCACGCTTGCCGACGGCGCCAGCGTCGTCGATCTGGGGCAGAATTTCGCGGGCTGGGCCAGGGTGGCGCTGAAGGGGCGGCGTGGCCAGACGATCCGTCTGCGCTATGCCGAACTCCTCAACGCCGACGGCAGCGTCGATCAGAGCAATCTGCGGTCTGCCGACGCCACCGACCATTATACCTTTGCGACCGAGGACACGATCGAGGTCTACGAGCCGCGCTTCACCTATCACGGATTTCGCTACATCCAGGTCGAAGGGCTTGGTCGTGCGATAACCACGCAGGAGATCACGGGCGTCTCGATCCGCACCGATCTCCCCGAAACGAGCGATCTTACGCTTTCCAGCTATGTGCCGCAGCGATTGTGGCTCAACAGCCGGTGGAGCCAGCGCTCCAACTTCATCGGCATCCCTACCGATTGTCCCCAGCGGGACGAACGATTGGGATGGACGGGCGACGCCCATGTGTTCTGGGACGCTGCGAGCTTCAACATGGACACCCAGGCGTTCACCCAGCGCTTCATGCGCGACATGCGCGACGCCCAGCGCGAGGACGGCGCCTATTCCGATATTGCCCCCGTGGCGCGCCGCGATCATTTCGCCCAGCCGGGCTCGTCGCCGGGCTGGGGCGATGCGGGTGTGGCGCTGCCCTGGACGGTGTGGCAGCGGTTTGGCGACACCGGGATCATCGACCAGCACTGGGACTCGATGGTCCGCTTCCTGGAATCGATTGAGGCCAGCAATCCCGATCATCTCTGGTCCCATGCCCGCGGGGTCGATTATGGTGACTGGCTGGCGCTGGACGCCAAGCAGCCCGGCGATCCGACGACGCCAAAGGATCTGATCGGTACCGCGTTCTGGAAATCGGCTGCCGACCAGATGGCCGACATGGCCCGCGCCAGCGGCCGTACTGCCGAGGCGGCGCGCTATGCGGCGCTGTCGGCCAAGCTGGTCGACGCATTCCGTACGGCGTTCTTGCGGGCGGACGGCGCGATCGGCAACGGATCGCAGACGGGCTATATTCTCGCGCTGTATTTCAACCTGGTCGAGCCGCAGCTGCGCGCCAGCGCGGTCCGGCACTTGGTCGCGGACATCCGGCGGCGCGGCACATTGTTATCCACCGGCTTTCTGGGCACGCCCTATAGCTTGGACGTGCTGGCGGATGCGGGGGAGGTCGAGCTGGTCTACGATCTGCTGCTCCGCACCGAATTCCCGTCCTGGGGCTATATGATCGCGAAAGGGGCGACGACGACCTGGGAACGCTGGAACAGCGATGCGGGCGATCGCTCGATGAATTCGTTCAACCATTATGCGCTGGGCGCGGTTGTCGGATTCCTGTTCCGCCGCATCGCCGGCATCGCGCCGACCGCGCCGGGCTTCACTCGGTTCACGGTTCGACCCTTGCGCGACCCGCGGATGCCCTCGGCGGGGGCGAGCTATGAGTCCCGGCTCGGCCGCATCGCGACGCGTTGGCAGCAGCGAAACAACCACTTCACGCTCGACTTGATGGTCCCGGTCGGCAGCCAGGCCCGCGTCCACCTGCCCGCCAAGACGGGACAGCGTATCCTGGAGGGCAGCAAGGCGGTGGGTAGTTTCCTGGCGCCCGAGCAGCGAACCGCCGAGGAGGCAATTCTTTCGGTGCCTGCAGGTACGTACCGCTTCGAAATAGTGTGACAAGCGGGGCAGTGCGACAGATCGGCCGGGCGCCGCCATGGCCACTCTCGACGGTTGGTCGGTTGAGGATCGTTGATTTGCTGGCGCTACCCGACGGATATCAAGCCATGTGGATCAGAATCAGAACCTACCGCCGTCCCCAGAGATGTCATCCCGGCGGAGCCGTGGCGGGCGCGCCTTTAGGTCCGCTCCGGATCGAGGATGCTGAGTGCCGGCTCGGGCGACAACCGCTGGCGTAGGAAGTCGGCATGCGCAGGAAGCGCCTCCGCGCCGCGGCCGATGACGGCGCGCATCCGCTGCAACGCCGCGCGCAGCTCCGCTTCCGGCATGCTGTCGGCGAGCGGATCGTGGCCGCGCGGTGCCATGCCCTGGCCGAGCAGCACGGCCACCCAACTCGTGTCGCGGAACAGTTCGCCGGGCCCCAGCAGCACCCGACCGCTATGTGCAAAGATCGCCATGCGTTCGGCCAGGCTGTCCGGCACCGCCATCGCTTGCACGCTGCGCCAGAATGGCGTGTCGTCGCGCAACGTCTGCTTGTAGTGGAGGATGACAAAGTCGCGCACCTCCTCGGTCTCCGCCCGGATCAGACGGTTGTAGCAGTCGATCTCCGCCTGCGCGAAGCCGGCCGCCGGGAAGAGCGACATCAGCGTCACGACGCCGCGCTGGATCATGTGGATGCTGGTCGACTCCAGGGGTTCCACGAATCCGCTCGCCAGGCCGAGCGCCACGACATTCTTGTTCCAGGCCAGGCGTCGCCGCCCGGTGGTGAACGAAAGCCTTCGGGGCGTCGCGAGCATCGGTGCATCCAGGCCCGCGACGAGGGCATCGGCAGCGGCGGAGTCATCGGTGAACGCGCTGCTGTAGACATGGCCGTTGCCTACCCGGTGCCGGAGCGGAATCCGCCAGCGCCAGCCTGCCGCTCCCGCCGTCGATCGGGTGAACGGCATCGGCGGGCCGTTGGGCGCCGTGGGTACCGCCAGCGCGCGATCCATCGGCAGCCAGTGGCTCCAGTCCTCATAGCCCGTCTTCAGCGCCTGTTCGATCAGCAGGCCGCGAAAGCCGGTGCAGTCGATATAGAGATCGCCGCGAAGTGCGCGGCCATCGGCGAGCGAGAGACAATCGACATGCCCGGACAGCGGGTCGAGGACCACCTCGGCGATCTTGCCTTCGATCGCCTCCACGCCCTGCGCCAGGGCGCGTTCGCGCAGCAACGCGGCATAGAGCGTCGCATCGAAGTGCAGCGCGTAGGACAGCTTCGACAAGACGTTGCGCGGGTCTTCCGAAGGGCGATCGAACCGGCCGGCCATCGCCGCACGGGTGTTGAGCGAATAGTCCGCCAGCACCCCTTCGCGCGTCCGCAGCCAGTGGTGGTGGAAGGCGATGCCGCCAAGGTCTGCGCCATAGCTACCGAAGGGGTGGAAATAGCGGCTGCCGCGTGCGCCCCAGTCGATGAACTCGATCCCCAGCTTGTAGGTGCCCTGGGTACGTCGGACGAGCTCGTCCTCGTCGATGCCCAGTTGGGCATTGAGCTGAAGGATCGGCGGAATGGTTGCCTCGCCGACACCCACTGTCCCGATCTCGTCGGATTCGACCAGCGTGATCTTGAGCGCGTCGGGCGCGAAGTTGCGCGAAAGCGTGGCCGCAGCCATCCATCCGGCGGTGCCCCCGCCGGCGATGACGACGCTGGTCACCGGCTTGTCCTGCATGCTGCGTTCCCCCGCGGCGAATGGTTGTGCGATCCGCTTGGTATTCGAAAAGAAGGGCAGCCGCACGTCCTGTGGGTGCAACTGCCCGAAGTTGCCCGGGGCCGAGGAGGTGGCCCGCGTGCTGCGATCAGAACAAGGCGCGCAATCGCACCGAGAAGCGGCGATCGTTGATCTGATAGTTGCGCAGGTAGCGCGGATCGCCCTGGTAGCTCTTGTTGACGGTATCGAGCAGATTCTGCCCGTCGATTGTCACCGAAAACTGTTTGGTGATGTCATAGCTGATCGAGGCATCCAGCGTGCCGTAGGACTTGAAGTAGATGGGAAGGCTCTCGGCACCCACTTCCGAAATGGAGTCGAGATACTTGTCGCGCCAGTTATAGGCGATACGGGCATTGATCCCATATTTGTCGTATAGCGCGATCAGATTGTAGCTGTTGCGCGACAGGTTGATCAGCGGCACCGCGAACTTGGTCTGTGATCCCAGCGACCCCGATGCGACCGTTCCCGCATCGCTGTCCGCGAAGGTGTAGTTCGCGGAGACGCCGAAACCGGAAAGCGCGCCGGGCAGGAAGTCGAAAAACTTCTGCCCGCCGATCTCGAAGCCCTGCACCGATCCGCGCGGCGTGTTGAGAACGGCGCTGACGTTGAACTGTACGGTGCCGACATTGGCGACGTCGCGCGTGGTCAGGAAGCTGCGGGTGTCGATGATATCCCGGAGATCCTTTCGAAACACCGTCACGAACACATAGCCGGCGCGCGCGAAATACCATTCCAGCGCCCCGTCGAACGAGGTCACCCGTTCGGGCCGCAGAT
The DNA here is from genome assembly GCF_913777625.1 of uncultured Sphingomonas sp. Classification (GTDB taxonomy): domain Bacteria; phylum Pseudomonadota; class Alphaproteobacteria; order Sphingomonadales; family Sphingomonadaceae; genus Sphingomonas. The sequence goes on along the minus strand of NZ_CAJYTI010000023.1, from coordinate 82,098 downwards.
TGGGGTTGCCGGACACCGAGCCCGACCCCTGATAGGGATTGGTCGTCGGGTTGTAGGGCGCCGACGGGTTGAGCGGGGTCGGCGTTGCGCTCGCGCCGTCATATACCGGCGAGAGGGTATAGCTGGGGTTCAGCTGACTGAAGGTGGGCCGGTAGATATTCTTGGAAAAGGCGAAGCGTGCCTGGACCTGCGGCGTGATGCGCAATCGCAAGTTCACGCTGGGCAGCCATTTCGAATAGTCCCGGCCGCCCTCATAGGGCGCGACGATCGAGGTGCTGGTCGGGTTCGTGCCGCCCGAGGTGCGATAGCTGAGCACCTGGAAGCCGACGCCCGTGGCCTCGGTGCGCACGTAGCGCAGGCCGATATTGCCGTCGAAGGTCATGCTGCCAATGTCGGTACCGAACGCGGTGCGAAGATAGGCGGCGTAGTCATGCTCCGTGACGCGGCTGGTGGTCGATTGCTGCGGGTTGTCGAGGTCGCCGAAGCCGATCGTCTGCCCGCTGATCGCCTTGAGATGCGCAAAGGCTGCGTCCGGGTTCTGCGCGTCCGAGAGCTTCCACTGCAGCACGGGCCCGAACACTGAGTTCGTGCCGGCCCCGCGCAGCAGCGTCGCCTGACCCGGATTGAACTCGACCACCTCGGGATGGTCGGCGACGCGGTAGCAGTTGGCGGCGCTCGACCAGTTGGCACAGGTGCCCCCGATCGTCTGCCAGTTATTCACGTTGGTATCGCGATTGATCGCGGTCTTGCCGCTGTACCGCGCACCCGCAGTGATCGACTTGAGGAAGCTGCCGTCGTCAAAATCCCAGGTGAGGTCAAGCCGCGGGCTGTCACCCTTGGCCGTGTTGCGCGTCCGATCCGGCTGGATCGCGGTGAAGCCGTAATTTGCCGGATTGGTGAAGAAGTTGGATGGCCGGCCGGTGACCGGATCGACGGCGCCCTGGGTGGGGAACTTGCCGCGATTGTCGAACACGTAGTTATAGTCGCCGGTGAATACCCCGGCTGCGCCATCGCTGGCGGCATAGGGGGTGATGGTGAGGTTCAGCGAATCCTGGTCCACCTTGGCGTCGATGTGCTGATAGTCGAACACCAGGTGCAGATGCTCGCCGACCGCCCATTTGATCCCCCCGCTGAGATCGGTGGTGCGGGTCGAGCGGTTGGCGCCGTAGGTGACCGAGGAGCCGGACGGACTGGCGAGCGCGCCCGAAGTGGCGACGCCATTCTCGACGGTGAAGCTGCCCACCGGCGCGGCGCCGTCCTCGGTGGCAAAGAAGGATACGCCGGTGTCGCGGAACTTGTAGGTGGCGTTGAGCACCCGGGCATAGATCTCGATATTGTCGGCCGGCTTCCACTGCAGCGCGGCGGAGACGCTGGTGCGGCGACGATCGCCCTGCGCGACGTTGAAGCCGCCGCCCTTCTGCACCTGGACGTTCTGCGTCGTATATCCCGGCACCAGCGAGGGCTGCACCGGCGAACCGTCGGCCGTCGGATTGGGCCCGTGCCAGAGATAGGGCTCGACCTGGTCGAGATCCTGGCGGAATGCCGATTTCTGGTACGATGCGTTGACCAGGAAGCCGATCTCGCCGATCCCGGTCTGCCAGCGATTGCTGTAGAGGCCGGAGACGTTCCAGCCGTTCTTCTTGGCCAGATCGTACCGGGTCCCGGCGATGGTAGCCGAGAGGATGCGGCCGCTGGCGTCGAACGGCATCCGCGTGCGCAGATCGATGGTCCCGCCCAGCGAGCCTTCGATCATCTCCGCCGAGGGGTTCTTGTACACGTCGACGCGGCTGAGCAGGTCGGGTCCGACTTCCTCGAACGACAGGCCCACGCCGCCATTGGCGGTGAAGATGTCGTGGCCGTTCAGTTCGGTACGAATGTCGCTGAGGCCGCGGATCGCCACCGTGCTGCCTTCACCGAGGTTGCGCTGGATCTGGATGCCGGAAATGCGCTGCAGCGACTCGGCGACGTTGACGTCGGGGAAACGGCCGATGTCCTGCGCCGTGATCGAATCCACGATCTGCTCGGCATTCTGCTTGACCGCCTGGGCCGAGGCGAGGCTGGCGCGCAGGCCGGTCACGACGATCTCGTTTTGGCTGGCAGCGTTGTCTGCCGGGTCGGCCGGTGCCGGCGGTTGCTGCGAGTCCTGTGGCTGTGTCGTCTGTGCCGCAGCCGGCAGCGCTAGCGCCGCCGTCGCGATCGCCAGAGCCGACGCAGTGGCGAACCTGGGCTTCATACCCCGCATGGTCTTCCCCTCCAGAATAGCCGTCGTTGATCGCCGGCTTATAAATATGATGATAGCGCTAACTGTCGTATATGAAAATGCGTATTCACATGCGACAACTAAATTTTTTTGGTGTTGGTATTCGGTGCCGGTCGGCGCCTGCCATTGCGGGCTGTCCGGTCGCTCCGCCGTTGCGCAGCACTCCGTTTCGCGCGAGGGAGGACGACCAGGAACGAGGAGGCACTATGGTTCGAGCGGGGTCCACAAAGACCTATTCCGCCCCGGCAATCGAGAAAGCTTTCGAAATCATCGAGTTGCTCGCCGGTCGCCAGGAAGGCGCGCTGGTCAGCGAGATGGCGGTTGATCTCGGCCGGTCCGTTGGCGAACTATTCCGAATTGTCGTGGTGATGGAGCAGCTCGGCTATCTGCGGCGCTCGGAGATCACCGATCGCTACGCCGTCGCCTACAAGCTGCTCGACGTTGCCCTGCGATCGACGCCATCGCAGGATCTGGTTCGCGCTGCGCTGCCCGAAATGCAGATGCTGGCGCGGGACACGGTGCAATCCTGCCATCTTGTCGTCCCTAGCCAGGGGCACGGCCTTGTCGTTGCGCGTGAGGAATCACCCGCAACCCGCGGATTCGCATTGAAGGTCGGCGCGCACATCGATTTGGTGCAGAGCTGTTCCGGGCAGGTGCTGCTGGCCTTCTCCAACCTCAATCTGACCGAGCGGATGGTGCGTGCGGCGGAGGAGGAACATGGTGTCGCCGTGGATCGCAGCTGGCTGGCCGACCGGCTCGCGACCGTGCGGCGGCTCGGCTATGACAGCCGCAAGAGCCCGATAACCTTCGGCGTCACCGACATCAGCTACCCGATCTTCGGGTTCGATCGCATCGTTGTGGCGGCGCTGACGATTCCTTTCCTGGCGCTGATCGACGGCTCTCAGAAGATGGACCTGGATGCCGCTCGCGAGAAATTGCGCGCCGCCACTGCTCGGATTTCGGATCGGCTGGGCTACGCGCCCGAATAGGCCGCTACCCCCTGAGATGCTCGTATATGCGCGTTATCTTGCATATACGAAAGCCTCAGCGCCAGCATTCACTCCAGCAATGCGGCACCAAAGCCTGGCATCGTCAGGGTGTCGCGGACGTCTGCGTCACCGATCACGTCGTGCTTCTTGCCGGTGATGGTCACCCGCACCGGCTGTGCGCTGGTGTTGACGTAGAGCGTGCGCCCCTCGACGACGCGCGCGACCACGCCATCCGGCGTTTCCGGACCTCGCACGATCCCGAGGGTGGGGTAGAGGGACCGGACCAGCGGCGCGAGCAGCGCTTCCTGCGCGGCGGTGGCAAGATAGATGGCGCGCCCCTTGCCGTAGCGGTTGACGGTGATCGCGGGGCTCTTCTTGGGCGTGTTGGCGAAGCTGGCGAGCGTGGCCGCGCTGCTCGGCTCCAGCACTTCATAATAGGGGTCGGTGCCGGTCAGCGTCTGGCCCTCGAAGGTCACCTTGAGCGGAGTCTCCGACCGGTAGAATTCGTTGGTGCGCAGCCCGAACACCTCGGTCAGTCCGCCCGGGAGCGGCGTGCCGAACCATTTGCCCGTGGCGTCCACCTTGGCGGAATAGCCGGTCATGATCACCGTGCCGCCCGCGGCGACGTACCGGCGCACGGCGGTGCTCGTTTGCGCGTCGATCAGATAGGCGGCGGGCAGCACGACCAGCTTGTAGGCGCCGATCGGGTCATGGCCGATGTCGATCACCGCCGCGTCGATATTGTCCCGGAAGAAAGGAGCATAGCCGGCCTTTGCCTGCTCGGTATAATCGGCCTTGAAGTATTCCTTCATCGTGTTCGGGCCCGGTGGCGGGCTGGTCAGCCACATCGTGTCGAACGAATAGGCGACAGCCACCTGCGGCGCCTGGTAGCGCGGGAAGCCGAGCTTGCGCAGTTTCTGGAACTCGCGTGCGATCGTCGCAAATTCGCCGACCTTCCATGACGGGCGGTCGTCATGGTCGAGCAGGCCGAACAGCGCCTGCTCCTCGCCGCCGAGATGCGAGTTGAAGGTCCAGGCAAGGAAGGTCTGCGAATAATAGAGCAGCCCGAAATACGCCCACATGCGCGACCGGCCCGGCGTGCCGTAATAGCCGCCGCCGCCGGCGGTGAACTCGTTGAACCAGACCGGCGTATCGTGCCCGGCGCGGTTCATCATCACTTCGAAGCCGGCACCCAGCGGATCGCCGGGGTAGAAGCCTTGCGCGCCATAGGTGGAAACCTGGTCCCAAGACCGCAGATAGTCGAACCCCTTGGTCCAGGCGGTCGGCCAATAGTTGGAGGCGGCGGGTAGGTTGGGGGCATTGGCCTTGCGCGATGCTTCGAGGTCCTTGAGCGCGCTGATCGTGTCGTCAGACCAGTAGCGGCGCAGGTCGAGATTGCGCTCGTTCGGGCCGGGGCCGTCGCCATAGGGCAGGTCGACTTCGTCCCAGCTGTTGATCCGGCGCGACCAGCGCTGGGTCGCCCAGGCTTGGTTGAGCGCTTCGATCGTGCCGTATTTCTTTTGCAGCCAACTGACGAACCGCTTCTTGTCCGCTTCCGAATAGGACATGCGGCCGTTGCCGATCTCGTTGTCATAGCCGACCGCGATCACCGCCGGATGCTTGGCGTAGCGTTGGAGCAGCTTGTCGGCGAGGCGGCGGGCGAGCCGGCGATAGTCGGGATCGCTGATATTGTCCCAGTAGCGCGAGGCCGCATTCAGCCGGGTGCCGCCCTGGCTGACCAGATCGACGCCGGGATAGTGCTTGTGCAGCCAGATCGGTGCGGGCTGGCCGGGGATGTCGACGATCACGCGGATGCCGGCTTCGTGCATCTGATCGAGGATCTTGTCGAACCATTCGAAGGTGAAGCGGCCCTCCTGCGGTTCGAACGAGTCCCAGGAAAGATCGCCCATGCGGACCATGGTGAAGCCGGCCGCCTTCATCACCGCGATGTCCTGGCTGATCTGCTCGGGGCTGCGATCGACCGGCTGGTAGCAGGTCCCGACATACAGGTCGCCCTTGCCGGGCCATTCCGGATGGCCGGCGGCGCTCTGGGCGAGCGCGGCTGCTGGCAGCGTTGTCACTGCGAGCGCGACCGCGAGGCGCGCGGCGATGCCGTAGTTGGAGGAGCGCTGGGGCATGGTCATGCGTCCGTCTGAGGATCGCCGGTCAGGCGAAATGGATTTCGAAGGCGCTGGCGTGGCGGGTGGGCAGGCTGGCCGGCGGGGTGATCACCAGCGCCTGGTCGGACTGGCGGAAGTCGATCGCGCCGGGGTGGCCGAGCAGCCGCACCTGCCGCACGCGCCGCTTCTCGTGCGGGTTGCCGCGGGCGAGCGACGTGATCGCCACCGGTCCCTTGGGTTCGCCGAGCGTGATCGCGTATAGGGTTTCGCCCTTCGTGGTGAAGCGGATGTCCTGCGGCGTGTAGGCGGCCTTTTCCTGGAAGGCGCCTTCCTTGGCCTGGGTCGGCCCTTCGCCATATACGTGCCAGGGGCGCGTGCCGTGGATCGCGGTGCCGTTCGCCGCCATCCAGGGCGTCAGTTCGTTCAGCAGTTGTTCGGACGGCGGCGGCAGGCTGCCGTCGGGCCGCAACACGACATTGAGCAGCATGTTGCCGTTCTTGGACACGATGTCGACCAGCATGGTGATCACTTCGTCGGTGGCTTTGTATCCGCCGACATCGCCGGTGTAGAACCAGTCCCCGTTCGACGTATCGGTCTGCCAGGGCAGCGGATTGATGCCGCTCAGCACGCCGCGCTCGACGTCCTGCACGCCCCAGCTCTTGTCGAACTCGCCCGAACCCAGCGCCTTGTGGTTGTACACCGCCTCCAGCTTGCCGGTACGGGCGATGCTGCTGTTGTAGAGGTGCGCGACCATCGTCCGCCCGATTTCGCCGAACGGCACGCCGCCATCCGAATAGAGCAGGTCGGGCTGGTAGCTGTCGACCAGGTCGCGGATGCGGGCGAACCAGTGGCGCTGATACTCCGGGTTGTGGGTGTACCAGGTATCGGAATCGCCGAGGTACGGCTCGTCGCGGTTGCCATGGTACAGATCGGCGTAGCGCGGATCTGCGCCGTCATAGCGCTTGCCCATCTTCGGCCAGAACTGGTCGTAGAGCTGGTTCGGGTACCACCAATTATAGCTCGCGCCGAGATGCTCCGACACGCCGAACCGCAGCCCCCGCCGCTTCGCCGCCGTACGAAGCGCGCCGACGATGTCGCGCTTAGGGCCCATCTGCGCCGCGTTCCAGCGGTGATGGCGCGAGTTCCACAGGTCGAAATTGTCGTGGTGGACGCCCATCGAGACGATGTAGCGTGCGCCGGCGGCCTCGTACCGCTGCACCAGCGCCTCCGGATCGAACTTTTCGGCAGTCCAGAGCGGGATGATGTCCTTGTAGCCCTTCTCCGAAGGATGCCCGTAGGTTCTCAGATGATGTTCGTAATGGGGATGTCCAGGCACGTACAGGAAGCGGGCATACCAATCCCCCTGCGCCGGAACCGCCTGCGGGCCCCAATGCGCCCAGATCCCGAACTTGGCGTCGCGGAACCAGTCGGGTGTTCGATAGGTGGAAAGCGATGCGCCGGTTGGCTGGAAGGGACCGGGGGCGGCGGCCGGTGCGATATCGGCACCGGCGAGCTTCTGCCCCGCCTGGGCCCGGGCGCGCCTGACGCTTTTCACCGCAAGCCCGGTGGCGAACGAACCGGCCAGAATCTCGCGCTTGCTGAAAGTCGTCATCCGCTCCCCCGATCTGCTTGCCGGTGCCCATAGGCGGGCGCTGCTTTTGTGCTATCATATTTGCAAGCTGGTTTTCATATGGCAAGGATAATATTGCCGTAATCGTCCGCCACCCGCACGAGGGGCAGGTGGTTCTTTCCCCCGGCAGCCTCGCAGCACCAGGAGCCGATCATGAGCGACCGCCTGTCCGATCCTTCGCGCCGCAACCTCCTGGCGCTTGCCGCCGTCGCGCCGCTGCTGCCCCAGGCGGCGCGCGCCGGCACCGAGGCGCCGGCCGAGCCGTCCATCATGGCGCGCACCGCCGGCCTGGCGCCGCGCGAACTGCTCCCGTTCGACACCGGCTGGCGCTTCGCACTCGGCCATGGCAGCGATCCGGCCAAGGATTATGGCTTCGGCTATGGCCAGAGCGACTTCGCCAAGACCGGCGACTTCAAGCTCGCGACGTCCGATTTCGACGATAGCGACTGGCGCGCGCTCGACCTGCCGCACGACTGGGCGGTGGAACTGCCCTTTGTCCATGACGACCGCGGCGAGGGGGATGCGAACAGCCGAAGCCATGGCTACAAGCCGCTCGGCCGCCGCTACCCGGAGACGAGCATCGGCTGGTATCGTCGCCGCTTCGACGTGCCGGCAAGCGATCGCGGTCGCCGTGTCTGGATCGAATTCGACGGCGCGATGCGCGATGCGATCCTGTGGGTGAACGGCTGCTATATCGGCCGCCACAACGACGGCTACACGCCGTTCCGCTTCGACCTTACCGACTTCCTGCACTATGGCGGCGACAATGTGATCGTCGTCCGCCTCGATGCGTCGCTGGGCGATGGCTGGTTCTACGAAGGGGCGGGGCTCTACCGCCATGTTTGGGTGACCAAGCACGACGCGCTGCATTTCGGCAAATGGGACAGCGTCGTGCGCGCCACCCCGGGGGACAGCGGCGCGACGCTGGACCTCGCCACCGTGATCGCCAACGAAACCGACGCCGCACAGCAGGTGGTGGTGGAATGGACCATCGTCGACGCGGCAGGACAGGTCGTGGCCCGGGCTTCCGCATCGGCCGTCACGGTAGCGGCGGGCGGCACCGCCGAGAGCCAGGTCCGCACCTCGATGGCGGAGGCGAAGCTGTGGTCGGTCGAGGCGCCGACGCTCTATACCGCCACTGCACGGCTGGCGGCGGGCGGCAGCGTGCGCGATGCCGATCGCGTGACCTTCGGCGTCCGCAGCTTCCGCTTCGATGCCGACCACGGCTTCTCGCTCAACGGCAAGCCGATCAAGCTGCAGGGCACCTGCAACCACCAGGATCATGCCGGGGTCGGCGCAGCGCTGCCCGATGCGATCCAGCGCTACCGGCTGAACGTGCTGCGCGAAATGGGCTGCAACGCGGTGCGCACCACCCACAACATGCCGACGCCCGAATGGGTGGAGGCATGCGATCGTAGCGGCGTGCTGGTGATGTGCGAAGCGCGCCAGTTGAGCGCGAACCCGGAGGCGATGGCGCAGCTCGAGATCATGGTGAAACGGTTTCGCAATTCGCCCTCGGTCATTCTCTGGTCGATCGGCAACGAGGAATGGCTGCTGCAGAAGAAGATGGCCGAGCAGGGCAAGCCGATCGCCGCCACGATGGTACGCCGCTGCCATGCGCTGGATCCTACCCGGCCGGTCTCGGCCGCGGTCAATGACGACAACGAACAGGGCGTGAGCGATCCGCTCGACATCATCGGCTTCAACTACCACCAGGAGTATCCCGAGGCCTTCCACGCCAAGCATCCGACCCGACCGATTTTCGGCTCGGAGACGTCGAGTGCGATCTCGACGCGCGGCGAATATAGCAGCGACAAGACGCGCAACACGGTCAGCAGCTATGACGGCGTGGTCGGCTGGGGAAAGACGCCGGAAGAGTGGTGGAAGCTCTATGGCGGCAAGGAATGGTCGGCCGGCGGCTTCGCCTGGACCGGCTTCGATTATCGTGGCGAGCCGACCCCCTATGGCTGGCCGTCGATCAACTCGCAGTTCGGCATCGTCGACATGTGCGGCTTTCCCAAGGACTATTACTATTACTACCGCGCCTGGTGGCGCTCGGAGCCCTCGCTGCACCTGTTCCCGCACTGGAACTGGCAGGGGCGCGAAGGCGAGATGGTGTCCGTCTGGGTGTATTCGAACTGCGACACGGTGGAGTTGCTGGTCAACGGACGCAGCATGGGCGCGCAAACGGTGCCACGGCTGGGGCATCTCGAATGGAAGGTGCCGTACACCCCAGGGTATATCGAGGCACGCGGGCGCAGGGGCGGACGGCTGCTCACCGAACGGCGCGAGACGACCGGCCCCGGCCGGTCCATCCGGCTTACCGCCGATCGTTCTCTCCTTCAGGCCGACGGCCGCGACGTGGCCATGCTCAAGGCGGAACTGCTCGATGCGCGCGGCCGTCCCGTATCGACCGCGATGGACAAGCTGGCCTTCACGATCGAGGGACCGGGCGCAATCATCGGCGTCGGCAATGGTGATCCCAACTGCCTGGAAAGCGACAAGGAACCGCGCCGCTCGCTCTTCAACGGACTCGCGCAGGTCATCGTGCAGTCTACCAGGCAGGCTGGGACTATCGTTCTCCACGCCGTGGCCGATGGGCCACGCGCGGAGCCGCTGCTGGCGGGGAAGGTGGTGCTGCGAGCCACTCGCTGATGGGGCTGCGTCGATTTCACGCCCAACGTGAAGGGCGGCCGCCAACGATCCGGCGAGGTTTCGGGCAACCGCGTGGCGGTTGCCTCCGGCACCGGGCCAGATCGGACGAGTGCGGGGCGCCGATCGAGACGCAGAACCATCCTGCCACAATACCGATGGGAGGCCATGGTCCCGCCGGGGAACATGGCTTCCCGGTGGCAGAGGTCTGTGAAAAGGATCCTGTCTTGCGCGACTTGGCGAACTAGCGGCCAGCATCCTGTGGCCTTTGTGAGTCTCAGGACCGGGGGAAATGCGACATTTTCAGAAATATCTCGGATGCATGACGTTACAATTCGAGATCTGTAAAGCGTGGGGCGCAATATACGTGCCGGCCAGGAAAAATACAGTTACCGAAACGCCACAGCAGCGCACCAGAATGCAACATTAAACAGGTTTCATTGGAAAGAGACGAGCCGATTGCGGAGCCAGAAGCCGTTACGCAGTGAAAGGATCTGGCATGTACGTTGGTAGTCGCAAATTCCTGGCCGCGAGCTCGGTGCTTGTGATGGCGTTGGTCGCCACCACTGCTGCACATGCGCAACAGCAGCCCGCCACCGCCACCGGTCAGGACGATTCATCCGCGCCCACCACCGTGCCCGACCCGCAGCAGTCGTCGTCGAGCGACACGATCATCGTCACCGGCACCCGCACCGGCGGCAAGGTGGCCGACCAGCCGGTCGTGGCGATCACCGGCGCCAGCATCGTGAACCAGGGGTTCACCCAGATCGGCCAGGCGCTGACCAACCAGCCGCAGTTCGGCGTGCCGGCGAACAGCACGGTCGGCAGCCAAGGCAGCTTCGGCGCGGGCCAGTCGTTCAGCAACCTGTACAATCTCGGCGCGCAGCGGACGCTGACGCTGGTCAACGGCAGTCGCTTCGTCTCCGGCGCCACGTCCAGCGTGTTCGGCGCCGCGGTCGGTACCCCGGTGGACCTGGGCCAGATCGCGCCGGCGCTGGTCGAGCGCATCGACGTGGTGTCGGTCGGCGGTGCGCCGATCTACGGCTCGGACGCGATCGCGGGCACGGTGAACATCATCCTCAAGAAGAATTTCGAGGGGATCGACGTCACCGCCAGCAACGGCATTTCCTCGCGGGGTGACGGCGCGAACAGCAACGTCTCGCTGCTCGCCGGCAAGAATTTCGGCGATGGGCGCGGCAACATCACGCTCAACGTCTTCTACGATCATCAGGACGGGCTGACCACCGCGTCGCGGTACGTCACCAGCGCGGATGCGCCGTTCCTCGGCAAGAGTACCAGCAGCTCGGGTCCGAGCCGGGTCGCCTATTTCGGCGGCGACCGGTTCTCGGTGGTAAGCGACACGGGCATCCCGACCGCGATCGACAATATCCCGTTCAACGGGCTTTCCGCGGGCGGCGCAGCGGATCCGGTGTTTGGCGCCCCCTATCAGGCGATCACCAACGCTGCGGGGCAGGCGCTGGTGTTCAACAAGGCGGGCCAGCTCGTACCCTTCCAGCACGGAACGGCGGTCGGCAACTTTACCGACGAAGCCGGTGGGGACGGCTACCGGATCGGCGATTACGGCAACCTGCTCACCAACAGCAGCCGTATTCAGGGCGTGTTGCTCGGCCATTATGATTTCAGCGATCACCTGCGCTTCCACGCCGAAGCCTGGGCAAGCCGCAATATCTCGACCAACATCGCATCCCAGCCCCTCTACAACACCGCGCTGTTTTCCGGGCCGGGCGGCGCGGGGCTTCCCTATGCCAACTATGCGATTTCCTCGACCAACCCGTTCCTGAGCGCGGCCGATCAGGCAACGATCCAGGCTTCGCTGGCGGCATCGGGGCAGCCGACCAATCAATTCTATCTCGCGCGCGCCAACGACGATCTGTACAATGGCGGCTTCACGACCCGCTCCTCGCTGGCGCGCGGCGTGGCCGGCCTCGACGGCGACTTTGCGATCGGCTCGCACGACTTCACCTGGGAAGGCACCGTCACCTACGGGCAGGTCAACACCACCACCAGCCAGCCCGGCCTGGTGTGGCAGAATATCCAGAACGCGCTGAACGCCGTGGTCGGCCCCAATGGCCAGATCATCTGCGCGCCCGGTTACACCAACGCGCCGATCGCGACGCTCAGCAGCACCTGCGCGCCGCTGAATGTGTTCGGCAATGGCAATGCCAGCCAGGCGGCACTGAACTACATCAGTGCGCCGGCCATCAGCCGCCAGGTCAACAAGCAGTTCGATGCGGTGCTGGACGTCAAAGGCTCGCTGGCGCACTTGCCGGCGGGCGATCTCAAGGCGGTGGTCGGCGGTGAAATCCGCCGAGAAAGCCAGTCCTTCGATCCGGGCACGTTCTTCGCTGGTTCGTACAGCCAATATGCCGCGATCGCGCCGGTCGCCGGTTCCTACTATACGCATGAGGCCTTCACCGAGGTCACCCTGCCGCTGCTGTCGTCCGACATGCACCTGCCGCTCCTGCGCGAGCTGACGCTGCACGGTGCGGCGCGCTATACCGACAACTCGCTGAACGGCGGCTTCTGGTCCTACACCGGGGGCGGCAACTGGTCGCCGGTCAAGGGCCTGACGATCCGCGGCAACTATACGCGCTCGTTCCGCGCACCGTCGGTTACCGAAGCCTTCGCGCCGATTGCCACGACCTTTGAAACCGGCAACGATCCCTGCGATTCGAGCTTCATCAACGGCGGCTCGAACCCTGCGACCCGGGCGAAGAACTGCGCTGCGGCCGGCATCCCCGCGGGCGGCTTTACCTCGTCGATCGTGAGTGCGACGGTGCAGGGCCTGGGCGGCGGCAACGCCAAGCTGAACAACGAAATCGCCAACAGCTGGACGGTGGGCGCCAACTATGCCGCGCCGTTCCTGCCGGGCCTGGTGCTGACCGCGGACTATATCCACATCGACATCAAGAACGAGATCGTCCAGCCCGGCATCCAGAGCATCATGCAGGCGTGCTACGATTCGCCGAGCTACCCGAACTCGCCCTTCTGCGCGGACTTCACCCGCGATCCGACGACGCACCAGATCACCAGCTTCTCGGACACGTTCCTGAACATCGCGTCGCAGAACTATCGTGCGCTGCAGGCATCGGCGACCTACACGCTGCCGCTCAGCCGCCTGGGGCTCCCGGACTCCGCCGGCGTGCTGAACCTGAGCTCCAACTATCTGCATGAGTTCAAGAATCAGCAGGTGATCGGTAGCGGGAGCGCACAAATCTATCACGATGCGATCGGCGAGCCGGCCGATGCGGTCACCTCGATGATCGACTGGCAGACCAAGCGCTTCGACTGGTCGTGGACGGTGCTCTATGACGGCCCGACCAAGGTGAACCCCAACAATCCGGCGAGCAATTACCAGTATTACGGCGTCTCGGCCTATTGGATGGTCAACACGTCGGCGGGCGTGATGGTGAACGATCACTTCCGGCTGCGGGCGATCGTCAACAACCCGTTCAACATGCACGTGACCTATGCCGGGCCGGTGCCCGAATTCAGCACGAACAAGGAGTTCGATGCCGTATATGGGCGCAGCTACCGCATCACCGCGGAGGTGAAGTTCTAAGTCGGGTAGCCACGGTGAACCAGCCATGGGGGGCGGGCAGAGCGCTGGAGAAGCCTGGTACCGGACGGACCAGCGCCATCGTGGCGGGAACCTTGTGAGGCCGGTGTAATGTTCGCCCTGGAAAAGCGGTGCCCGGAACGGGCTGCATTACGTCGGCCGAGCGATCCTGTACCGGCAAGGCGCGCCGATCGCCTGATCTGCGCCGCCGCTGCGCGAACCGCCTTCACATGCGGACATCGCTCGGGACCTCCGCCGGCGGTGCTCCAGCCGCGGCATGCTGATCTCGCTCTTTCAGCGCTTTCTCCATGCGGCGGCGCCCGCGCGTTGAAGGGCAGGGGGAACCGACAGCCACGGCTGCATTCGCGGGCGTTCGGCTAGCGGAGGTGCGCGACGCCCACCAGGACGAGATCGACGCCGGCAAGGAACTGTACCCGATCGTCATGAAGGGGCAGCTGTGCCGCCAATGTCCGGACGAATGCATAGTCGACCGGGTCGAGCTGTGCCCAGTCGGCGGCGATCGCGGTGAGATGATCGATGCGCTTGCTGTCGCGCGGCAGAAGGCTCGCTGCGGCGTGCTGCGCCGCGACGCCGAGGATGCAGTTCATGAGCGCGGTGACGACATTGAACAGCGCGTGCTCGGGGATCCCGAGGGCTTGAACCTCCCGGCCGAGGTGCTCCAGGATCCGCAGGGAAGCCAGCTGCCAAGGATTGCCTGACAATTGCGCGCCGATCCACCGGTGCGCTGCCATGGCATCGTACACGCCAAGTGCGAGCGCGCGGATGGTATCCTGCGGTTCCGCTTCCTTGGCCACTGCGGCGATGGCACCTGCAAGAACCCGATCGGTAGCCGCCGCGAGCAACGCCTGCTTGTCCGCGACATGCCAGTAGATCGCGCCGCTCCCGGTCTCCAGGCGGGACGCGAGTTCCCGAAAGGTCAATCCGTTGACGCCGGCGCCGTCGAGAATACCGATGGCGGCCTCGACGATACGCTCCCGCGACAATGCACCATGGGCGCCCGTGCTCAGATTTCTGCGCGTCATGGTGCCCGCATTGACATGAATGGAACGATGTTCCAACAGGCTGCGAATGGAACGCCGTTCCATGGTTGTTGGAAGGGAGATCATGACACCGCATATCGCCATCGTCGGCGCCGGCCTTGGCGGGCTGCTCCTGGCCCGTATCCTCCATGTCCACGGCATCGTCGCGGTCATCTACGAGGCCGACTCCTCGCCCATGGCGCGCACACAGGGTGGTCAGCTCGACATCCACGCCCATGACGGGCAGGTCGCGCTCGCCGCTGCCGGTCTTGCGCAGGAATTTCGCGCGATTATCCATCCGGGCGGGGAAGCGACCCGTGTCCTCGACCGCCACGGTGCCGTGCTTCTGGACCTACCCGACAATGGCTCGGGTGGGCGGCCCGAAGTGCTGCGTGGCGATCTGCGGCGCATTCTGCTGGAGTCGCTGCCGGCGGGCACCGTCCAGTGGGGCAAGAAGCTCGTCGGCGTCGTCGCGCTGGGCCGTGGACGGCACGAACTGCACTTCACCGATGGCTCGCGCACGACCGCCGATCTCCTCGTCGGTGCCGACGGCGCCTGGTCGAAGGTCCGCCCGCTGCTATCGAACGCGACGCCCCGATATGTCGGCACAACCTTCGTCGAGACCTATCTTCACGACGTCGATACCCGCCATCCCGCGACGGCCGCCGCAGCAGGCGGGGGCGTTTTGTTTGCGCTCGCGCCCGGCCAGGGCTTCTTCGCGCACCGCGAAGCGGGCGGCGTCCTCCATGCCTATGCAGCGTTGCAGCGCCCGCTCGAATGGAGCGCAGGCATCGACTTCGGCAACGCCGCCGCTGCCGTGGCCCGGCTGGCGTCCGCATTCGACGGCTGGGCGCCCGCGCTTACCGCGCTGATCGTCGACAGCGACACGGTCCCGGTGCCGCGGCCGCTCTACGCGCTTCCGACCGGGCATCGATGGGACCGCATCCCCGGCGTCACGCTGCTGGGGGATGCCGCGCATCTTGCACCGCCCGCCGGCGAAGGCGCCAACTTGGCGCTCCTCGATGGCGCCGAACTAGGCCAGGCGATCGCCGCACATCCCCACGACATCGAAACGGCCTTGGCGGCCTACGAATCCAAGATGTTCCCGCGCGGCGCCGAGGCTGCCAGGGAAGGGCACGAGATGCTGGCGCTTCTGCTGGGTGCCGGCACCCCGCACGCGCTGGTCGACTTCTTTTCCCGGATGGGGGCTCCCTGAGGGGCTCCGCGCGCGAGCCGGCGCTCCGGCCTATTCCAGCCTATTCCGGCCACCCGGGATTGGCTTGCGTGCCGCGGGCCGATCTGCGGCGGCGGCGAGCTGCGCGGCACACTCGACAGCGCGCGGAGCGGCGACGCTGACCGCAGTCAGGGGCACCTCCTGCGGTACAGAGTCGTCGAGAATGATCCTCGAAACCTCGTCGGGGGGAAGGTCGAGCAGCGACCGCTCGCGTGCGACGATATCGAGGAAATTTCGGCACGGCAGGCTAGCCTCGTCGAGGAGGTGGATCAGCCAGATCGAGGTGATCGATTCGGGGTCCGAAAGGGGACGGTAGACGAGCCTAGCGGACTGCAGCGCGCATAGCGATTCCGCGACGACTGCGATGCCTACCCCGGCGGCAGCCATGCCGAGAAGCGTCGAAACCTCGCGGACGCGATGCTCGATCCGGGGTTCCACGCCGACGCCGCGGAGCATCCCCAGCAGTTCGTCGGTGAATGTCGCGCCGTGCTCGCGGGCATAGACGATCATCGGTTCGCCCGCGAGATCGTGCAACTGCAGCTGCTCCTTCGCGGCGAGCGCATGGTCGGGACGCAGCGCCACGAACAAGCGCTCGCGCAGGATGGGGGTGACCGCGATGTCGTCGCACACCTGCGGACGGCATTTGCTGCGCACGAAGCAGGCGTCGAGGGCATGATCGACCAAGGCAGTCGACTGCGACGTGCCAGCCACCTCGGTGAGGTTCAGCTTCACGTCCGGGAAGCGTTGGCGGAAGGTGAAAATCGCGCGGGCGATCATCGGCACGAAGGGCGCCGAGGCGTTGAACCCCAGGTTGAGTTCCCCAAGTTCGCCGCGGGCCGCGCGGTGCGCGATGTTGATCGCACGCTCGGCCTGCTCCAGCGTGGCGCGTGCGGCCGGCAGGAACGCCTCGCCCGCGATGGTGAGCCGCACGCTCCGGCTGGTCCGCTCGAAAAGGCGGACGCCGAGTTCGGCTTCGAGCTGGCCGATCTGTTGGCTGAGCGGCGGCTGCGAGATGCCAAGGCGCGCGGCGGCGCGGGCGAAATGCAGTTCCTCGGCGACGCCCACGAAATAGCGAAGATGGCGCAGCTCCATAGATCCGTACCTATTGCATATCAATCATGCCGTAAACAATATTGGACGCGGATGGGTCGGCGGATGCAGGGGAATGCTGCGGCTGCGAACTGGGACGCGCACCGCCCCGTCAATCCGGAGTATCCCGTATGCGCTTGGCCGCCTGCCATTCTTCGCTTTTTCGCGACCCGAGTCGCTCTTGATCGGGATCGTCCGGATCGCGCTGGCGCGGCCGCTCACCTTCATCGTCATGGCCATCCTGATCCTGATTCTCGGCGTGCTCGCCGCAATCCGGACGCCGGTCGACATCTTCCCGGACATCCGCGTGCCGGTGATCGCCGTCGCCTGGCAGTATAGCGGCCTGTCGCCCGACGACATGTCCGGGCGGATCGTGACGCCGTTCGAGCGGGTGCTGACCACGACGGTCAACGACATCGATCATGTCGAGAGCCAGTCGATGCAGGGCATCGGTGTGGTGAAGATCTATTTCCAGCCGGGTGCCGACATCCGCACCGCGACCGCGCAGGTCACCTCCATCTCGCAGACGGTGCTGCGCCAGCTGCCCCCGGGCATCACCCCGCCGTTGATCCTCAACTACAATGCCTCGACCGTGCCGATCCTCCAGCTCGCCTTGTCGGGCAAGGGCATGTCCGAGGGCCAGCTGTTCGACACCGCCCAGAACCAGGTGCGGCCGCCGCTCGTCACCGTGCCGGGCGCCGCGATCCCGTACCCGTCCGGTGGCCGCCAGCGCCAGGTGCAGATCGACCTCGATCCGCAGGCGCTGCAATCCAAGGGGCTTTCGGCGCAGGATGTCGGCAACGCCATCGCCGCGCAGAACCAGATCAATCCGGCGGGCTTCGCCAAGATCGGCGGCTATCAGTACAGCATCAAGCTCAACAACGCGCCGGGATCGATCGAGGAACTCAACGCGCTCCCGGTGAAGGTGGTCAACGGCGCAACGATCTACATGCGGGACGTCGCCCATGTCCGCGACGGCTCCGCGCCGCAGACCAACGTTGTCCATGTCGACGGTGCGCGCTCGGTGCTGATGACCGTGCTCAAGAGCGGCGCGACCTCGACGCTGGCGATCGTCCAGGGCATCAAGGATGCGCTGCCCAAGGTCACCGCGACGCTGCCCGGCCTGAAGGTGGCGCCGATCGGCGACCAGTCGCTGTTCGTCAAGGCGGCGGTGGAAGGCGTGATCAAGGAAGGCGTGATCGCCGCCGGGCTCACCTCGCTGATGATCCTGCTGTTCCTTGGCTCGTGGCGCTCGACGGTGATCATCGCGATCTCGATCCCGCTGGCGATCCTGGCGGCGATCATCGCGCTGTCGGCGACGGGCAACACGCTCAACATCATGACGCTGGGCGGCCTCAGTCTCGCCGTCGGCATCCTGGTCGACGACGCGACGGTGACGATCGAGAACATCAACTGGCACCTCGAACAGGGCAAGTCGGTCAAGGACGCGATCCTCGACGGCGCGGCCCAGATCGTCACGCCGGCCTTCGTCTCGCTGCTGTGCATCTGCATCGTGTTCGTGCCGATGTTTTTCCTGCCCGGCATCGCCGGCTTCCTGTTCGTGCCGCTGGCGCTGTCGGTGGTGTTCGCGATGATCGCGTCGTTCCTCCTCTCGCGCACGCTGGTGCCGACCATGGCGATGTTCCTGCTCAAGCCGCACGCGCCGGGGCATGGCCATGAGGCGGGCGCGCCGGAATCGCGCAATCCGCTGGTGCGCTTCCAGCGCGGCTTCGAGCATCGCTTCGAGAAGGTCCGCACCGGCTATGGCGGGCTATTGGAAAAGGCGCTGGGAACCCCGCGGCCGTTCATCCTCGCCTTCATCCTCGTGATTGCGGTGACCCTGTTCCTCGTGCCGCTGCTCGGGCAGAATTTCTTCCCGAACGTCGACGCCGGGGCGATGGCGATCCATGTCCGCGCGCCGGTGGGCTCGCGGATCGAGGATACCTCGGCCGAGTTCGATCGGATCGCGCGCACCATCCGCGGCGTGATCCCGCCGGACCAGCTCGTGTCGCTGGTCGACAATATCGGCCTGCCGGTCAGCGCGATCAACACGACCTACAACAACTCCGGCACGGTCGGCCCGCAGGACGGCGACATCCTGATCCAGCTGAGCAAGGACCACGCGCCTACCGCCGACTATGTGAAGAAGCTGCGCGAGCTGTTGCCCAAGGCCTATCCGGGCACGCAGTTCGCCTTCCTGCCGGCGGATATCACCAGCCAGATCCTCAACTTCGGCGCGCCGGCGCCGATCGACATCCAGGTCTCCGGCCGCGATGCCGACGCGAACGCCGCCTATGCCCGCAAGATCCTGCGCCGGATCGGTGGCATCGCCGGCGTCGCGGACGCGCGCATCCAGCAATCGTCGCGCTATCCGCAGCTCGACGTGAACGTCGACCGCAGCCGCATCGGCCAGTTCGGCCTGACCGAGCGCGACGTGACGACCAGCGTCGCCAGCTCGCTGGCCGGTACCTCGCAGACCGCGCCGGTCTTCTATCTGAACCCGGAAAACGGCGTGTCCTATGCGGTCGTCGCGCAAACCCCGGAATATCGCGTCGGCTCGATCAGCGACCTGTCGAACCTGCCGGTCACCGGCACGGGCGGCAGCGGCAGCCAGGTGCTCGGCGGGATCGGGGCGATTCAGCGCAGCACCGCGGCGGCGGTGATCTCGCACTACAATATCAACCCGGTCATCGACATCTTCGCGACCCCGAACGGGCGCGACCTCGGCGCGGTCTCCGCCGACATCGGCAAGGTGCTCGACAGCCTCAAGGCGGAGGCACCGAAGGGCGTCACCGTCACGATGCGCGGGCAATATGCGACGATGAACAGCGCCTTTTACGGCCTGGGCTTTGGCCTGCTCGGCGCGATCGTGCTGATCTACCTGCTCACGGTCGTGAACTTCCAAAGCTGGCTCGATCCGTTCGTGATCATCACCGCGCTGCCGGGAGCGATCGCCGGCATCATCTGGATGCTGTTCACCACCGGCACCACCCTCTCGGTGCCCGCCCTCACCGGCGCGATCATGTGCATGGGCGTCGCGACCGCGAACTCGATCCTGGTGGTAAGCTTCGCCCGCGAGCGCCTCGCCGAGCTGGGCGACGCCACGGCGGCAGCGCTCGAGGCGGGCATGGTCCGCTTCCGCCCGGTGCTGATGACTGCGCTCGCGATGATCATCGGCATGCTGCCGATGGCGATCGGCTTCGGCGAGGGCGGCGAGCAAAACGCGCCGCTCGGCCGCGCCGTGATCGGCGGGCTGATCGTCGCCACCTTCGCGACGCTGATGTTCGTCCCCGTCATCTTCAGCCTGGTCCACAAGCGCAAGGCCGGGTCCGCCGCGGCCGGGAACCGGCCTATTCCATTGGAGGAAGCGCATGTCTGAGAACGGCAACAGCCGCCTCAAAATCACCGCCAGCGTCGCGGCGTTCGTCGCGATGGGTGCGGTCGTCACCGGCATCGTCACGCGCGCCCATTCCGAGCGCAACCTTGCCGCCTGGACCGCCGAGCAGGCGGTGCCGAGCGTCAACGTGATCCATCCGACGCTGGCCGCCTCGAGCGAGGCGCTGCGCCTGCCGGCCAACCTGCAGGCGCTCAACAGCGCGCCGATCTATGCCCGCACCACGGGCTATGTCCGGCGCTGGCTGGTCGACCTGGGCGATCCGGTGCGGCGCGGCCAAGTGCTGGCGGTTCTCGACGCCCCCGATGTCGAGCAGCAGCTCGCCGCCGCCCGCGCCGACCTGCAGACCGCCCGCGCCAACCAGCAGCTCGCCCAGACCACCGCGACGCGGTGGAGCGCAATGCTCGCCAAGGATGCGGTGTCGAAGCAGGAGACCGACGAGAAGCAGGGCGATCTTGCCGCCAAGACCGCGGTCGCCAATGCGGCCCGCGCCAATGTCGCGCGGTTGCAGACGCTGACCGGCTTCACCCGGCTGGTCGCGCCGTTCGACGGCGTCGTCACCAGCCGCGCGACGGACATCGGCGCGCTGGTCGTTGCCGGCAATGCGAGTGCGACGCCGCTGTTCACCGTATCCGATGTCAGCCGGATCCGTGCTTATGTGAAGGTCCCCCAGGCCTATTCGGCGCAGATCCACCCCGGCATGGAGGTCAGCCTGACGCTGCCGGAATATGCCGAGCGGACCTTCAAGGCGACGCTGACGCGTACCGCGGATGCAGTCGATCCCGCTTCCGGCACGGTGCTGGTCGAGCTCCAGGCCGCCAATGGCGATCGCGCGCTCAAGCCCGGTGCCTATGCGCAGGCGCGCTTCCCGCTGCGCGGCGGCGGAAGCGCCGTGACCCTGCCGCCGAGTGCGCTGATCATCGGGTCGAAGGGCACGCAGGTCGCGGTGCTGGGGGCGGACGGCAAGGCGCAGCTGCGCACCGTCACGCTGGGCCGCGACGAAGGCAAGGTGGTTGAGGTCGTGGCGGGTCTTTCGCCGAGCGACCGGGTGATCGACAACCCGCCGGACTCGCTCCAGACCGGGGATCTGGTGAAGGTGCTCGCCAATGCGCGCAAGTAAGGCAGCGCTGGTCGCGGCGACGGCGCTCGGCCTTTCCGCCTGCTCGATGGCGCCCGACTATCACCGGCCTGAAGTCGCCGCCGCGCCCGCGTACAAGGAAAGCGGCGACTGGCAGACCGCCGGGACCAAGGTTCCTCCCGGCGGCAACTGGTGGGAACGCTTCGCCGACCCGACGCTGAACGGGCTGGAGGCGCGGATTGCGGGCAGCCCCAACCTTGCCGCGGCGATCGCGCGCTACGACCAGGCCGCCGCGCTGGTGCGCCGCAATCGCGCGGCGCTGCTGCCCGAAATCGGGGCGAGCGGCACGATCGCGCGCGACCGCGTCTCGGCTGGCCGGCCGCTCTCCTCGGGGCGTGCCGTCACCTATACCAATCCGCAAGTCGGCGCCTCGCTCGACTATGAGCTCGATCTGTTTGGCCGCATCCGCAACGCGGTGAAAGCCAGTCAGGCGAATGCCGAGGCCAGCGCTGCCGACCTCGTCGGCGTCCGGCTCGGCCTGCAGACCCGGCTCGCCGCGACCTATTTCGACCTGCGCGGGCTCGATGCGCGCACCGTGCTGCTGCGCAAGACGGTGGACGCGTTTCAGCGGGCCTATGACCTTACCGAGACGCGCCATGGCGGCGGCATCGCTTCGGGCATCGATGTCAGCCGCGCGCAGAGCCAGTTGGCGGGCGCCAGGGCCGAGCTCGACGCCGTCGCCGCGGATCGTGCCAATGACGAGCATGCCATCGCGGTGCTGATCGGCGAGAGTCCCTCGACCTTCTCGCTTCCAGTGGTCGACACACTGATCGCGCCGCCGGTGATCCCGGCCGCGCTGCCATCCACCCTGCTGGAACGCCGCCCCGACATCGCCGCCGCCGAACGTCGCGTCGCTGCCGCCAATGCGCAGATCGGCGTTGCGCGCGCGGCGATGTTCCCGACGATCACGCTGGGCGGCGCCGGCGGCTTCGAGGCCGTGAGCGGCGGCCTGCTGAACAGCGACAACAGTTTCTGGGCGCTCGGCCCCCTGTCGGCGGCGCTGTCGATCTTCGACGGCGGTGCGCGGCGCGCCAATGTGCGGATCTCGCGCGCCCAATATGACGAGGCTGCTGCCAATTATCGCGAAACGGTGCTGACGGCCTTCCGCGAGGTCGAGGACGATCTCGCCGCCGGTCGGCACCTGATCGACCAGGAGCGCAACCAGCGCGAGGCCGCCGCTGCGGCCGAGCGTACGCAGGACCTGGCGATGACCCGATACCGCGACGGCGCTGCCGATTTCCTGGAAGTGACGATCGCGCAGACCGCTGCACTCGATGCGGAGCGCACATTGCTGGCGATCCGCGCCCGGCAGCTCGGCGTGGCGACCGAAACCGTACGGGCATTGGGCGGCCTCTACTGATCCGTCGGCCGACGTGCCGCGACCACCCCTCCCGGCAAACCGCCTCCCGACCGCGACCAACTGGCGCTCGCGGGTGTCGCAGGCAGCGCGGCGCGGGCGGGGGCGGGGCTAGCGGTGAGGGAAGGGCGCGCTGGCCGTTCGGCACGCATCGTCGCACGGTACCGGGCGAGTATCACGCCACGGGCGAAACCGGGCGCGAGGCCAAGCAGCAAAGATCGGATCGGTAAGGTGACAGGCGATGGCCGGCGCTGCCCAGTTCCCGATCCAAGGAACCTTTGCGAGTTCGGATAGCTATGGCAGGGGCCGCAGAATGAGGCGGCTGGAGCGGGCGTGAACCGGAGCGAAGACGACACCGACGTCGAGGTGCGGCGGACCAGTGCAGCAGCGCGCGCGACGCGACGCCGTCGCGTCGCGTTGGCGTTGCTCGTCCTGGTATCCGCATCGGTAGCGACGGTGTGGCTCCAGCGGCGCACGATCGCGCAGGGCTTCGTCGATCGCGCACTCGCCCGGCGCGGGGTGCCAGCCCGCTATACGATCGACCAGCTCTCCCCCTGGCGGCAGCGCCTGACCGGCGTCTCCATCGGCGATCCGCGCGACCCCGACCTGACCGCCGACTGGATCGAGTTGCGGACCGCGCTTAGCCCCTGGCGTGCCGAACTGCTGGTGGCGAAGGCCGGGCGCGTCCGTATCAAGGGCCGGATCGTCAACGGCGTTCTGTCGCTGGGATCGCTGGACCGGCTGATGCCGCCGCCCTCGGGCAAGCCGTTTACCTTGCCCCGGTTGAGCGTCGAGGTTGCCGACGCGCAGCTGCGGCTGGAGAGCGACGCAGGGCTCGTCCTCCTCGGGCTGCGCGGCAAGGGGCTGCTGGCCGACGGCTTCGCCGGCACGCTGCATGCGCAGGCGGGGCCGCTGAAGCTCGGAAGTTGCGCGCTCTCGGGCTTCGCCGCCGCGATGGAGCTGCGCATCCGCAAGGGCGCGCCGAGCCTTACCGGGCCGCTGGCCGCACAGCGATTGGCGTGCGGCGCGTTCGAGGCGAAGCAGCCGCGGGGCGACGTTCGCGTGACGCTCGATGATGCATTTGCGGGATGGACGGGCGACGCGACGCTTGCTGTCGCATCGCTGCGGTCGGGCGTAGGCACGCTTGGCCGGGCCGATGCCCGGCTCGATTTCGCCGGCGACCGCGTACGGACGGCGGGGGACCTCAGGCTGGACGCGACAGGCGCGGCCACCAAAAGCGTCGGTGCCGACGCTGTCGACGTCGCCGGCCGCTATGCGATCGGCCGCGTGATGGCATTCGACGGCCGCGTACGCGTGCAGCAAGCAATGGTGTCCCCCAGGGTGCGGGCAGAGGTAACCGGATATCGCAACGCGTTAGCAGGGACGCCGATAGGGCCGCTCGCTGCCAAGTTCGCCTCGGCCGTGGACGCGGCGGGGCGGCGCTTCGACGGCGTGGCGGATCTTGGCGTGGCCACGCGGGGCAGGGGCGTGACGCTTCGCGTGAAAGCGGTCGACCTGACCGCACGATCGGGAGCATGGATGCGCTTCGTAGGCGCGAGCGGTGCGGTGCTGGATATCCCTGCCGGCACGGTCGCCCTGGCCGGGCGCCTGTCCCTTGGTGGCGGCGGGCTGCCGGACGCGGCGGTGGATCTGCTGCAGCGTCCCGGCAGCGACCAGCTGCAGGGTACGGGAACGCTGCGCCCCTATGCGGCCGGCGGCGCGCGGCTGGCGCTGTCGAACCTCTACTTCACCGCGCGGGGCGGGGCAGGGTCGGCGCGCACGGTCGCGACGCTGTCCGGCCCGATCGGCGGCGGGCAGATCGACGATGTTTCGATGCCACTGGTGGCGCGGTGGAACGGGCCGAGCGTGCTGGTGAACCCGGGGTGCGCGACGCTGGGCTTCGCTCGGATCGCCGCGTCGGGCATGGTACTGCGCGGGCATCGGCAGCGGCTTTGCCCGGTAGGACCGGCGATGGTGGCCTGGAACGGCAAACGGCTCACCGGCGGCGCCCAGGTCCGCGGCGTCGCCCTCACCGGCACCATGGGCAGCAACCCATTGCGGCTCGCCGCCGGTGGCATCCGGCTGGATCTGGCGAGCCGTGCGTTCGATCTCACCGAGGTCGCAGTGCGGATGGGGGCGGAGCATCCGACCCGGCTGGATATCGGCCGGCTGGGTGGCACCTTCGGTAACACCCCAAGCGGTGATTTCGAGGCGCTGGGCGGGCAGATCGGTGCGGTCCCGCTCATCCTCTCGCAGGGCAAGGGCCGCTGGCAGGTTGCCGATGGCGCACTGTCGCTGCTCGGCAGCTTCCGCCTCGCCGACGCGGACCCCAGCCCGCGTTTCGAGCCGCTGCTTGCGCCGGCGGGCCGTCTGCACCTGCAAGGCAATCGGATCGAGGCGCGGGCCGATCTGGTCGGCACCAAGCGGCCGGTGCCGGTCGCGTCGGTCGCGATCACCCATGATCTCGGCCGTGGCGAGGGGCAGGCGCTGCTGGACGTGGCCGGTATCCGCTTCCGGACCGGCGGCCTGCAGCCGACCGATCTCACCCCGCTCACTCTGGGCGTGATCGCCGATGTCGACGGCACGATTGCCGGCACGGGGAAGATCGCTTGGGCGGGCGAGGCGGTGACCAGCATCGGTCGCTTCACCGCGACCAACATGTCCCTGGCGGCAGCATTCGGCCCGGTGCAGGGGCTCACCACCGAACTCAACTTCACCGACCTGCTGAACGCGCAGACCGCGCCCGCGCAGGTGGCGAAGGTGACCGAGGTCAACCCCGGCGTTCCTGTACGCGACGGCGTGTTCCGCTACCAGCTGCTCGATAGCCGGCGGGTGCGGGTCGAGGGTGCCCGGTGGCCGTTCGCGGGCGGCGAGCTGGTGCTGGAGCCGACCACGCTCGACTTCAATGAGTCGGGCGAGCGCCGCATGACCTTCCTGGTGAAGGGCGTCGACGCCGCCTTGTTCCTGAAGGAGATGGCGTTCGACAATCTCGATGCGACCGGCACCTTCGACGGCACGCTGCCGATGATCTTCGACGAGACCGGCGGCCGGATCGAAGGCGGTGTGCTGCGGGCGCGCAAGGGCGGCCACCTCGCCTATGTCGGCGAAGTATCCCGAGAAGATCTGGGGACCTGGGGCAACATGGCCTTCCAGGCGCTCAAGTCGCTCGACTATCGCAGCCTCGCGATCCGGATGAACGGCCCGCTGGCCGGCGAGATGATCACCGACATCAGTTTCTCCGGGCTCAGCCAGGGGCAGGGGACCAAGTCCAACTTCCTCATTCGCCGGCTGGCGAAGCTGCCGCTCGTGTTCAACGTACGGATCAACGCGCCCTTCCGCCAGCTCCTTGACTCGGTGCAGTCCTGGTACGATCCGCGCCGGCTGATCGAGCGCAACCTGCCGGCGTTGCTCGAGGAGCAGAAACGTGCACAGGACGCGGGCAGCGCAACCGTTCAGCCCGCTGAAAGCACACCCCGTCCATGAAAGGCATGTCGATGAGCTTGGAACCATGAAACAGGGTTGGTCTTTTCGGCTGGGAGGGTGTGCGATCGCCCCGCTGGCGCTGCTGGGCGGGTGCGTGACAGTGAACGCACCCGACAAGCCGATCGTCATCAACCTCAATATTTCGATCACCCAGGAAGTGGTCTACCGCCTCGACAACAAGGCGAAGGCCATCATCCAGGACAATCCGGGGATTTTCTGATGCGACAGTTGCTTTACACCTTGGGCATGGCCGCAGTGATCGCGGCGGGCGTTGCGGCGCCGGCCCTTGCGCAACGCGATCCGGCCTATCAGGCGGCGCGCCAGGAGGGCAAGGTGGGCGAACAGCCCGACGGCTATCTCGGCATCGTCGGCGCGGCGACGCCCGAGCTGCAGGCGATCGTCAACAACATCAACATCCAGCGCAAGCGCCATTACACCGATCAGGCGGCGGCGAGCTCGACCGTCGAGCAGATGGCGTTCGTCACCGGCTGCAACCTGATCCTGCGCACCGCGCCGGGCGAGAAGTACCGCGCACCGGATGGCCGCTGGCTGACCCGGGGCAATGAAGCCCCCGTTCGCGACCCGCGCTGCCTCTGATCGGCAGCGGGCAGCGGGAAGAGAAGGGCGCGGCCTTCGCTCCGCGCCTTTCGAGACGCGCGGACGCAGCAACTACCTGCTCTAGAAGCCCTCTTATAGCCGCGCATCGCGCCTCTCGCTGCCGTTCCGGCGAAGGGGCGAGGCCGCTGCACGCTCCGTGCGACTACGGACGCGGCATTCATCGAAATTTATCCGTCTCCGATCAAAACGGCAATCAAACCAAAGCAAAAGCTGGGGATTGAGAGGAAGCCGTCATGTCGAAGTGCGCATTCTTGGTGTCCGCCGGGGTCCTTGCCCTGATCGCTTCTCCGGCCGCGGCCCAGGACCTGCGAGGCTCCGCTGCCAACACGCCTTCGACAGCCGAGAACGAATCCCCGAACACCGCCGACATCGTGGTCACGGCGACCCGGCGCTCGGAACGTCTTTCCAGCGTGCCGATCGCCGTCTCCGCCTTCGGCCAGGCGGCGCTCCAGAATTCGGGCGCGACTGATATCCGCCAGATGACGCAGATCGCGCCGTCGCTGCTGGTCTCGTCGACCGGCTCGGAGGCCAATGCCGCCGCCCGCGTTCGCGGCATCGGCACGGTCGGCGACAATCCGGGCCTGGAAAGTTCGGTCGCGGTGTTCATCGACGGCATCTATCGCAGCCGCACCGGCTCCGGCCTCAACGACATGGGCGAGATCGAGCGCATCGAGGTGCTGCGCGGGCCCCAGGGCACGCTGTCCGGCCGCAACTCCTCGGCCGGCGCGATCAGCATCTACACCAAGCTGCCCGAGTTCAAGTTCGGCGGGTTCGCCGAGGCCACCTATGGCAATTACAACGCCGTTCGCCTGTCCGGCGCGCTGACCGGCCCGGTGGTCAAGGACCTGCTCGCCTTCCGCATCGACGGCGTCTATTCGAAGCGGGACGGCTATCTGTACGATGTCGTCAACAAGACCGACTATAACGATCGCAACCGCTATTTCGTCCGCGGGCAATTGCTGTTCACGGTCAACCCGGATCTCGGCATTCGCCTGATCGCCGACTATACCCATCGCCGCGAAAAGTGCTGCGGCGCGGTCTATATGGACACGCGCGAGAAGCTGGACCCGACGCCGGGCGTCGCGGGCGATTTCTCGATCAATCCGGCGGGCAACCGCGTCACCGCGATCCTGCGCAGCCTGGGCGGCGTGCTGCCGAGCGAAGGCGACCCCTATAACCGCCAGATCGCGCAGACGCCCGGCCGCGCCTATGCCAACCTCACCACCGACTATGGCCTCTCCGCCCGCGTCCGCTGGAACCTGGGTTCGACTCAGCTGACCTCGCTGACCGCGTACCGCGAGTACAAGTCGGGCGGCGCGGCCGACATCGACTATGGCAATGTCGACATCGCCTATCGCCCGAACGACGGCAACAGCTACCGCCAGTTCCACACCTTCAGCCACGAGAGCCGCTTCTCAGGCACGATCCTGGGCGACAAGCTCGACTGGCTGGTCGGCGGCTATTACGCGCGCGAGAAGCTGCAGCTGGCGGACAATCTCCGCTTCGGCACCCAGTACGGCGCCTTCGCCGCCTGCCGCATGGTCGCGACGATCAACCCCACCGCAGCGCTGCGCGACCCGACCCGTCCCGGCTGCCTGAGCGCCATCGGCCGCGCCGCGCTGACGCCTGCCGTCGGCCCGCAGGTGGTTGCCGGCATCGATCGCCTCAGCACGCTCAACGACCTCGGCAGCACGCTCGATCTCTACAACCAGACCAGCGAGAACTGGGCGTTCTTCACCCACAACATCTACAAGCTCACCCACAAGCTGAGCCTCACGCTCGGCGCGCGCTACACGCACGAGAGCAAGTCGCTGACGGCGGCGTTCAACAACAACAACACCGTCTGCCCGGCGCAGCAGCA
Source organism: uncultured Sphingomonas sp. (assembly GCF_913777625.1). Classification (GTDB taxonomy): domain Bacteria; phylum Pseudomonadota; class Alphaproteobacteria; order Sphingomonadales; family Sphingomonadaceae; genus Sphingomonas. The sequence goes on along the minus strand of NZ_CAJYTI010000023.1, from coordinate 53,653 downwards.
GGCACTCGGCCCGCTGCTCGGCGTGCCGGCGCTCCAGGCACTGGTCGGCGGCATCATCACGCTGACCTGCACCGGCAACTCGACCTCGGCGCTGACCGGCGTGCCGTTCAGCCATCGCTTCAAGGAAGGCCAGCTGACCGGCACCGCCGTGCTCTCGTGGAAGCCGTCGGAAAGCACGCTCGCCTATGCCTCGTTCGCGCGCGGCTACAAGGCGGGCGGCTACAACCTCGACCGCTCGGCGCTGACGGCCACCGTGTTCACCACGCCGACGCCGGCCACCGCGGCAAATCTGCGGTTCGACCCCGAGACGGTGAACGCCTATGAAATCGGCGCGAAATACACCTCGCGCCACCTCACCGCGAACGTCGCGGTGTACCGCTCGGAATTCACCAACTTCCAGCTCAACACGTTCAACGGCACCGCCTATATCGTCCAGAATATCGGTGGGTGCAGCACGCCGTTGAACGGTGCGGACCGCGACAACAGCTCGGCCACCGGGGCTTGCACCGGCAGCGTCGGCAAGGGCGTGGTGACGCAGGGCGTGGAGCTGGAGGTCGGCCTCTACCCGACGTCCAACTTCACCGTGAACCTGGGCTACACGCTGGCCGACGCCAAATATCAGCACGATCTGGTCGGCAGCAAGTCGGGCGTGCCGCTCAACTCGGCGCTGTTCCTGCTGCCCGGCAGCCAGATGTCCAACGCGCCGCGCAACACCGTGACCGGTGCGGTGACCTGGACACCCGCGATCGGCAGCAACGGGCTGACCGGCCTGTTCTATGTCGATGGCCGCATGACCAGCGATTACAACACCGGCTCGGATCTGTTCATCGAGAAGATGCAGGACGGCTTCGTCACGATGAACGCCCGCCTCGGCGTGCGCGGCCCGGACGAGAAATGGGCGGTGGAGCTGTGGGCGCAGAACCTGCTCGATACCAAGTATCAGCAGGTCGCCTTCAGCATGCCGTTCCAGGGCGCCGGCAGCCAGTCGCAGGTGCAGGCCTTCGGGGCGCCGGCCTATGCGGTGGGCAATGCAGTGTTCGGCTCGTTCCTCGCCGAGCCGCGCACCTACGGCCTGACGCTGCGCACGCGATTCTGATCCCCTCCGCCCGCGCCTGAAAGGGTAAAGGCGGCGACACGAAGGAGTGCCGGCGTTCCGCAAGGAGAGGCGCCGGCACTCCGTCTGCTTGATCCTGTTCGTCGGGACCCTTGCCCTGCCGCCATGGTGCGGTATGCGCAGCGCGGGGGCTCTATCGGGATCAAGTGCATGAAGCGTCGGACATTATTGCGCGACTCCGGCGGCCGTTCCGCCTGGACGACGATCGGGCTCGTCGTCGGCTTGGCCTTTTTCCTGATCAGCGGTGCGCTCGCCTATCGCAACGTGCGGGCGCTGAACGAGAGCGACGCGGCGATCCGGCACAGCCACACCGTGCTGATCGCGCTCGACGAGGTGCTCTCCACCGTCCAGGATGCCGAAACCGGGCAGCGCGGCTTCCTGCTGACCGGCGCCTCGAGCTATCTCGAGCCCTATAGCAGGGCGACCGAGACGCTCGACGCGCGGCTGGGGCATCTCCAGACGCTCGTCAGCGACAATGCACTGCAGCAGAGCAACATCGTGCAGCTGCGCCGCCAGGTGAGTGCCAAGCTGAACGAGTTGCGCGAAACGATCGAGCTCCGCCGCACCAAGAGCCTGGCGGCGGCGCTCGCCGTGGTCGAAACCGGCGTAGGCAAGGCCAGCATGGACGCGATCCGCGCCCAGCTTGCGGTGATGGCGCAGGAAGAAGGGCGCCTCCGCCAGCAGCGGCTGGACGACATGGCGGCGGCATCCAGCGCGGCGATCGCCAGTGGCGTTGTCTCGAGCCTGATCGGCGCGGCGCTGACGCTGATGATCTTCGTCCTCATTCGCCGCAACCTGCATGCCCGTGCGCGGGAGGAATGGCTGCAGAACGGGCTGCTCGGCATTTCCGCTGCGGTACGCGGCGATCGCTCGGTCGAGGAAATCGCCGAGGCGGTGCTGGCGTTTCTCGCCGAGAAGCTCGGCTTCCAGGCCGGCGCGCTGTTCAAGGGCGAGGCCGGGCTGTTCCGCCGTGTCGCGACGCTCGGCGTGCCGGGCGATGCCGATGTGCCGGAAAGCTTCGGCCTGCGCGACGGCCTGCTCGGCCGGGTCGCGGCGGAGGGGGTGCCGATCCTGCTCGACGACGTGCCCGACCAGTATCTGGAGATCGGTTCGGCCTTCGGCAGCGACAAGCCGCGCCACTTGCTGATCGCACCGACCAAGGCGGACGAGATCGTCAATGCGGTCCTCGAACTCGGCTTCTTTTACCCGACCGATCCGATGATGCTGGAGCTGCTGGAGCGCGCCTCGCCGGTGATCGGCGTGGCGCTGCGCTCGGCACGCTTCCGCGCCCAGCTGCAGGACGCGCTGGAGGAAACCCAGCGCCAAGCCGCCGAGCTCCAGACCCAGAGCGAGGAGCTCCAGGTCAACAACGAGGAACTGGAGGAGCAGGGCCGGGCGCTGCGCGAATCGCAGGCGATGCTCGAGCAGCAGCAGGTCGAGCTCGAACAGACCAACAGCCAGCTCGAGGAACAGGCCCAGGCACTGGAGCACCAGCGCGACGAACTGGAGCGCGGCAGCTCTGCCCTCCTCGCCAAGACCCGCGAGCTGGAGCAGGCGAGCCAGTACAAGAGCGACTTCCTGGCGAACATGAGCCACGAGCTGCGCACGCCGCTCAACTCGCTGCTGATCCTCGCCCGGCTGCTTGGCGATAACGGTCCGAACACGCTGACCGCCGAGCAGGTGAAGTTCGCGCGCACGATCGAATCCTCGGGCAACGACCTGCTCACGCTGATCAACGATATCCTCGACCTTTCGAAGATCGAGGCGGGCCATATAGAAATCCGGCCGGAGCCGGTTAGCCTGGTGCGGCTGGCCACGGATCTGCGCCAGGTCTTCCAGCCGGTGGCGGAGCAGCGCGGGCTCGATCTCGACATCGTGCTCGACGACGCGGCCCCGCGCGGCATCGAGACCGATCGGATGCGGCTGGAACAGATCCTCAAGAACCTCCTGTCGAACGCGCTCAAGTTCACCGAAAAGGGCGCGGTGACGCTGGAGGTTCGCGCGGCGGGCGACGGGCTTGCCTTCGCCGTGCGTGATACCGGCATCGGCATCTCGCCCGAGCAGCAGAAGATGATCTTCGAGGCGTTCCACCAGGCCGACGGCACGATCAACCGCCGCTATGGGGGTACCGGCCTCGGCCTGTCGATCTCGCGCGAGCTGGCGCGGCTGCTGGGGGGCGGCATCACGCTGGAAAGCCGGGCAGGCGAGGGCAGCAGCTTCACGCTGACGCTGCCGCTTCGCTACGATGCCGGGGCGGTGGCACCGCGCGCAGTGCCGGCTGCCGCCGCTGCCGCCAAGCACCTGCCCGAGCCAGCGTCGACCCCCGTGGTGGCGCCGACGCCCCCGCGCCGTTCCGCCGCAGCGGCGGACTGGGTGCTGGAGGACGACCGCGAAGCCCTGGTGCCTGGGGGTCGGCACCTGCTGGTGATCGAGGACGATGCCGTCTTCGCCGCGATCGTCTGCGATCTGTCGCGCGAGCTCGGCTTCCAGTGCCTGATCGCCAGCACCGCGGACGAGGCGCTGCACCTGGCCCGCACCTATCGACCGAGCGCGGTGGTGCTCGACCTCGGCCTGCCGGACCAGTCCGGGCTGATCGTGCTCGACCAGCTGAAGCAGGAAGACGCGACCCGCCACATCCCGATCCACGTCATCTCCGCTGCGGATCAGAGCCAGACGGCGCTGTCGCTCGGCGCGGTCGGCTATCACATCAAGCCGATCAAGCGCGAGCTGCTCGCCGAGGTGCTCCAGAACCTGCAGGCGCGAACCGCCAGCCGCATGCGCCGCGTGCTGATCGTCGAGGATGACGACGTCCAGCGCGACGCCGTCGCCCGGCTGCTCCAGACCGACGATGTCGAGACCGTCGGCGTGCGCACCGCCGCCGAATGCCTCGACATGCTGCGCAGCCAGACCTTCGACTGCATGGTGCTCGACCTGTCGCTCCCCGACGCCTCGGGCTATTCGCTGCTCGAGACGCTCAGCCAGGAGGACGGTGCGCACAGCTTCCCGCCGGTGATCGTCTATACCGGCCACGACCTCAGCGCCGATGACGAGCAGAAGCTGCGCCGCTATTCGAGCTCGATCATCATCAAGGGCGCCAAGTCGCCCGAGCGGCTGCTCGACGAGGTCTCGCTGTTCCTCCACCAGGTTGTCTCGGAACTGCCGAGCGAGCAGCAGCAGATGATCCAGGCCGCGCGCCGCCGCGACGCCGTGCTGGAGGGGCGACGGGTGCTGATCGTCGAGGACGATGTCCGCAACGTCTATTCGCTGACCAGCGTGCTGGAGCCGCGCGGCGTGCTCGTCCGCATCGCCCGCAACGGGCAGGAGGCGCTCGATGCACTGGCGGAAGCCGCCGCCGATCCGAACCAGGGCGTCGATCTGGCGCTGATGGACGTGATGATGCCGGTGATGGACGGCCTCACCGCCACCCGCGCGATCCGCCAGGATCCGCGCTGGGCCAAGCTGCCGATCATCATGCTCACCGCGAAGGCGATGCCCGACGACCAGGAACGCTGCATCGAGGCGGGCGCGAGCGATTACATGGCGAAGCCGATCGACGTCGATAAACTCTTGTCGCTCGTCCGCGTTTGGATGCCGCGATGACCGAGGAACCTGCGGAACCCGATATCGACGATATCGAGATCGAGCTGCTGCTCGAGGCGCTCTACCGGCGCTATCACTATGATTTCCGGCACTATGCCCGCGCGTCGATCAAGCGGCGGCTGCTCCAGGCGCGTGCCCGGCTGGGGGTAAGCAGCTTCTCGGCCCTGCAGGAGCGGCTGCTGCACGATCCGGACATGCTGCCTAGGCTGCTCAACTACCTCACCGTCCAGGTGAGCGAGATGTTTCGCGATCCCAGCTATTTCCGGGCGCTGCGCGAGAAGGTGATCCCGCACCTGCGCACCTACCCGTCGCTCAAGGTGTGGATCGCCGGGTGCAGCAACGGCGAGGAAGTCTATTCGCTCGCCATGCTGTTCCGCGAGGAGGGGCTGGAGCAGCGCACGATCTTCTATGCGACCGACATCAACCCGAAGGCGCTGAGGGCGGCCGAGGCGGGGGTCTATCCGCTCGACCAGATCCGCAAGTTCACCGAGAACCACCAGAAATCCGGCGCGCGCACCTCGCTCTCCGACTATTACACGGCCGACTATGACCGGGCGATCTTCGACAGCAGCCTGCGCGCCAATGTCGTCTTCTCCGATCACAGCCTGGCGACGGATTCGGTGTTCGCCGAAATGCACCTGATCTCGTGCCGCAACGTGCTGATCTACTTCAACCGGAGCCTGCAGGAGCGCGCGGTCGGGCTGTTCGAGGAGTCGCTCGTGCGCCGCGGTTTCCTTGGCCTCGGCCGCAAGGAAAGCCTGCGCTTTTCCGACCATGCCACCGGCTTCGCCGACTTCGTCCGCGAGGAGAAGATCTACCAGCGACGCGAGCGGTGTGCGGCATGATCGTCATCGGTGCCTCGGCCGGGGGCGTTCAGGCGCTGCTCACGCTGCTGCCAGGGCTTCCCACGGACTTCGCGTGGCCGGTTCTGGTCGTCGTTCATGTGCCGCCCGAGCACGACCATGGGCTGGCGGCGCTGTTCGAGGCGCGCTGCGCGATGCGGGTGCGCGAGGCCGAGGACAAGCAACTGCCCGAGCCCGGCACCCTCTATTTCGCACCGGCCAACTATCATCTGCTGGTCGAGCCGGACGGCAGCCTGGCGCTCTCCGCCGACGATCCGGTCAACCATAGCCGGCCATCGATCGACGTTCTGTTCGAAAGCGCGGCGGACGCGCTGCGGCACCGCGTGATCGCCGTGCTGCTCACCGGCGCCAACCACGACGGCGCCGAGGGCCTGCGCGCGGTTGCCCGCGCGGGCGGCACCGCGATCGTCGAGGATCCGAACACTGCCCGCGTGCCGACGATGCCGGCAGCCGGCCTTGCGCTGTGCCCCAACGCTACCAGCCTCACGATCGGCGCCATTGCCCCACATCTCATCCGATTGGCCCAATCCCATGTCCGCCCCTGATCCCGTCAAGTTCCTGCTCGTCGACGATCTCGACGAGAACCTGCTGGCGCTGGAGGCGCTGCTGCGGCGGGACGGCCTCGAATGCCTCAAGGCCCGCTCGGGCGACGAGGCGCTGGAATTGCTGCTGGTGCACGATGTCGCGCTGGCGCTGCTCGATGTGCAGATGCCCGGCATGGACGGCTTCGAACTCGCCGAGTTCCTGCGCGGCAACGAACGTACCCGGCACGTGCCGATCATCTTCCTGACCGCCGGCAGTGCCGACGCCCGGCGCCGCTTTCGCGGCTATGAGGCAGGTGCGGTCGACTTTCTCCAGAAGCCTGTCGACGCGGGCGTCCTGTGGTCGAAGAGCAACGTCTTCTTCGAGCTGTACGAACAGCGCCGCCAGATCATCGCCCAGCGCGACGAACTGGAGCGACTGACGAAGAACCTCCAACTCGCCGACCGGCGCAAGAATGCCTTTCTGGGGATGGTCGGCCACGAGTTGCGCAATCCGATCATGGCCTTCGGCGCCGGCCTGCATCTGCTCAGACGCCGTCCCGAAGGCGAAGCGGCCGAGCAGGTGCGCGGGCAGATGGAGCGGCAGGTCGGGCACATGACCCGGCTGATCGAGGATTTGCTCGATGTCGCGCGCATCGACCAGGGCAAGATCGTGCTGCGCGCCGAACGCATGAACCTCGCCGATGCCGTCGCGCTGGCGGTGGAGCTGAGCCGCCCGCAGATCGATGGACAAGGCCACGCGCTGACCGTGAATCTGCCCGAAGCGCCGATCTGGATCCATGCCGATCAGGCGCGGATCGCCCAGGTCGTCAGCAACCTGCTGTCGAACGCCGCGAAATACACGCCGCCCGGCGGTGCTATTCGCGTCATCGTGCGGCGGGAGGGTGCCTGGGCCGCGATCGAGGTCGCCGATACCGGCCTCGGCATCCCGGCCGAGATGCAGGCGCAGGTGTTCGAGCTGTTCGCGCAGGTGGACCGCGGGGAAGGACAACCCGAAGGGCTCGGCATCGGGCTGGCGCTCGTCCGCCAGCTCGTCACGCTGCACGGCGGTGGGATCGAGCTCAAGGAAAGCGCGGTGGGGCGGGGCTCGACCTTTCTCGTGCTGCTTCCCTGCGCGGCGTGACTGCGGGGAAATGGAGCCAGTCACGGCGTGACGAAGGCCCGCCGCCGCGCCGGCGACCAGCGGCGACGACAAGAAAAATCGCCGGGGCGGGGAAGGATTTTGCTATCCCGCGTCTCTCTTGGGGCAAACAGAAAATCCGAGCGCGGCCATAGGAGGGTGTGGCGAAAGGGAATGTGACATCGCAAGTCGAGCGGCGCCGTGCCCTGGCGCTATGGGTCGCGCGCGAAATCGTGCCGCACGAAGACCGCATCCGGGGCTGGTTCGCGCGCCGACGGCTTGCGCCCGAGGACGTGGATGAACTGATGCAGGAAGCCTATTGCCGGATCGCGACGCTGGAGTCCGTCGATCATATCGATTGCGGCCACGCCTATTTCTTCTCGATCGCGCGCAATCTGCTGCTGCGCCGGCTCAAGCGCCAGCAGGTCGTGCCGCTCGAGGCGATCAGTGAGATCGAGAGCTTCCGCGATACCCAAACCCCATCGCCCGAGGAGCAGGTGTCGATCCGCCTGGCCTATGAGCGCGTGATGGCGCTGATCGCCGGTCTTCCCGAACGTTGCCGCCGCATCGTCGAACTGCGCAAGATCGAGGGCTGGTCGCAAAAGGAAATCGCAGCGCATCTGGGGATCACCGAGAAGGCGGTGGAAAAGCAGATCTGGGTAGGCGTCCGCGCCATTCGCGAGGGCTGGTCCGGCGAGACGCCGGTCGGGGCTGCGGAACCCGCGGCCGGTCGCAAGGCCGGTATCCTGTGAGCATCAGGTCACCCCACGCCGATGCCGACGCTGCGGCAGCCTGGGTCGCTCGCATGGACGGCGGCGATTGGAGCGACGCCGACGAGGCCGAGCTCCAGCGCTGGCTTGCGGAGGATCCGCGCCGCCAGGGGCTGCTGCTGCGCACCCACGCGCTATGGCAGGCGCCGGAGATCGTCGCGCACATCGCCGAGGCTGCGCCCGTCGAGAGCGACGACAAGGCCTTCGAGCGGTCGGGCCTCTGGCGGCGGCGCGGGGTGCTGGGTGGGCTGGCCGCGGCGTCTGCCGCCGGGACCGTCGGCGCGTTGCTCTTTCCCGGGCGCGGGGTCGCCTATGTCACCAAGGTGGGGGAGATCCGGCGCGTGCCGTTGGTCGATGGGTCGGTGATGACGATCAATTCCGGCAGCGCTCTCCAGGTGCGCATGGCGAAGCGCGCCCGCGAGGTCGAACTAGCCGAGGGGGAGGCCTGGTTCGAGGTCGCCAAGGATGCCGCCCGTCCGTTCGTGGTCGCCGCCGGCAAGGTCCGGGCGCAGGCGGTGGGCACTGCCTTTTCGGTCCGCAAGCGCGACAATGGCGTCGAGGTGCTAGTCACCGAAGGCGTGGTCGAGACCTGGTCCGACGGGGACGAGGCGCAGCGCGTGCGGCTCAGCGCCGGCCAGTCCGCGCTGATCAACGAGCACGCCATCGTCCATTATGAAGCGACCAAGTCCTCGTCGGTCGATCGCGCACTTGCCTGGCGTGGCGGCATGATCGATCTGAACGGCACTTCGCTGGCCGACGCCGCCGACGAGTTCAATCGCTACAACGAGCGCCAGATCGTCATCGCCGACCCGGATGCCGCAGGCGAGCGCTTCGACGGGCTGTTCCGCATCAACGATCCCGAAGGCTTTGCCCAGGCGGTGCGCGACGCGCTGGGCCTGGCCGTCAATCTCGACGACCCGCGCTTCATCCGCATCCAGCGCATGACGGCGCGAGCAATGGAGAAATAAAATTCGAGAGGGGGCGTGACCGGGGAAGGAAAATCCCCGCAGGCGTCTCTAAGCACATACAGGTCGCAAAGATCTGAAAAAGACGCAGGTTGAAAAGGGGAGGAAATATGGCGAGGGCCACCTTGCGCGGGGCGCTCTTTGCGTCCGCGAGCATCGTCTGCATGGTCGCGATGCCGGCCGCGGCACAGGCTGCAGCACAAACCAAGCAATTCTCGATTGAAGCACAGCCGGCGCAGACCGCGATCGGCCTGTTTGGCCATCAGGCCGATGTGCAGATCATCGCGGCGCGGCGGCTGACCCAGTCGGTCCGCACCAACGGCGTTCGCGGCGAGTACACCGTGGGCGAGGCGCTCAACCGCCTGTTCGCGGGCACCGGCCTCGTCGCACGCCAGTCCGGCCCGCGCACCTACGTCGTCGTGCCGCGCCCGAATGCGGAGCCGACCGGCGGTGGCGCAGGCAAGCCCGTGGCGATGGCGTCGCAGGGCAGTGGGCCGCAGGAACAATCCTCCGCGCCCGCCGTGCAGGCACCCGCCGCCGAAGAGGGCGCGACCATCGTGGTGACCGGCCTGCGCGCCAGCCTCGACAATTCGCGCGGGATCAAGCGTGCGGCCTCGGGCATCGTCGACGCGATCTCGACCAAGGACATCGGCAAGCTGCCCGACGCGAACCTGGCGGAATCGCTCCAGCGCATCACCGGCGTGTCGATCGACCGGTCGGGCGGCGAGGGCGCCTTCGTCACGGTCCGCGGCTTCGGGCCGGAATTCAATACCGTGCTGGTCAATGGCCGCCAGATCGCGACGCCGACCGATCCCAGCCAGGCCTCGGGCCGCGCCTTCTCGTTCGACACGCTCGCCTCCGAGCTGGTCTCGGGCGTGGAAGTCTACAAGTCGTCGACCGCGCGCTACCAGTCGGGCGGCGTCGGCTCGACCGTGAACATCAAGACCGCGCGTCCGTTCGATTACAAGGGCATGAAGTTCGCGGCGACGGTCGACGCCAATTATGACGGCAATGCCAAGAAGAGCGCGCCCGATGCGTCGTTCCTGTTCGCCGACACGCTGGCCGACGGCAAGCTCGGCGTCCTGCTGTCGGGAAGCTACCAGCACCGCTTCACCAAGATCAACCAGGCGCAGACCGATGGCTGGCTGGTCAATCCGGCCATTCCGGGCTCCCAAGTGAATGGCGGGAAGGGGACGGTCTCGGCGACCAACCCGCAGGGCAATATCTTCATCCCGCAGAATTTCGACAGCAAGGTCACCCGCGAGGATCGCGAGCGGATCGGCGGCACGCTGGTGCTGCAATATCGCCCGAACGACGCGGTGACGGTGACGGCCGACGGGCTCTACACCAAGTTCACCAACACCACCGATGCCCGCTCCTATGGCCACTGGTTCACCGCGTCGAACCTGACCAACGTCAAGACCGATGCCAACGGCACCGTGATCGACATGACCCAGGCGAGCGGCATCGCCACCGACTTCCACGACAAGAAGTTCGACAAGCGCACCAATACCCGCGCCGTCGGCCTGAACGTCGAATGGCAAGTCTCGCCGAACCTCGTCGCCAGCCTCGACGGCAGCTATTCGCTGGCCAAGGAAGATCCCAATGGCGGCAAGGAAGCCTATCTGGCGCTGCTCGGCTATCTGACCGGCTCGTCGCGCTACCAGTCGGACGGCTCGCGCCTGCCGTGGCAGACCGAGACGCTGCCGACCTTCGCCAACCCGACCAACCGTTGCGGCAGCGCCGTCACCGACTCCGGCCAGCCGGGCAGCACCACCGTGGTCGGCGCCGGCCAGCCGATGTGCCAGCACGTGATGCTGCTGCGCGGCTATGGCATCCGCGACGAGGTGAAGCAGCTCCGCGCCGACCTCGCCTATAAGGGCGATGGCAGCGAGGGGCTGGTGAAGGCCAGTGCCGGCTTCTACGGCTCCGAGGACCGCAAGCGGACCTCGCTCTACTCGAACGACGGCGGCACCGGCTGCACCACCTGCGGCTACAATCTGCCGGTGCCTTCGAGCGTCGCGATCACCACCTTCAATGCCGGCAGCAACTTTCTGTCCGGGGTGAGCGGGTCGAACCGCCTGCCGACCCAGTGGCTGACCTTCAGCGGCCCTGCGCTGTTCGACGCGATCACGGCGCAGCAGGGCGCGGGCTTCACCTTCGCGCCGCCGCTGGTCAACGACACGATCGTCAAGGAGCGGGTGCTCGGCGGCTATCTCGAGACCGAGTGGCGCGGCAATGTCGCCGGCAAGCCGATCTCGATCATCGCGGGCGTGCGGTTCGAGGATACCTCGACCAACGTCAACGGCCTCGCCACCGCCTATACCGCGCTGGTCAAGCTCGCCAACGACCAGACCCAATATGGCTCGGCATCGTCCGGCACCACGCGCACCGTCGGCACCGCGCATTATCTCGACATCCTGCCCAACATCGCGCTGAAGTGGCAGCTGTCCGATGCGTTCACCGTGCGCTTCGCCGCCTCGCAGACGATCACGCGCCCGACCCTGGAACAGCTCTCGCCGGTGACCACGCTGGTCACGCTGCGTCCCGGCAACTTCGCCGCCAGCCGCGGCAATGCCGACCTCAAGCCGTTCAAGGCGAGCAACCTCGACCTGTCGTTCGAATATTATTACGGCCGGTCGAGCTATGTCTCGCTGGGCGGGTACCTCAAGAGCGTCAACAACTTCATCGTGCTCAACCAGACGACGGGTCCGGTCGCCTCGGCCTCGGGCAGCGCGCTGCTCGATCCGGCGACGGGCACCCCGGCGCAGTTCACCATCACCGCGCCGGTCAACGGACAGGACGCGACGGTGACCGGCCTCGAAGCCGCCTGGCAGCATGCCTTTGGCGACACCGGCTTCGGCTTCCAGGTGAACGGCACGCTGGTCGGCTCGAACCGTCACCTCGACCCGCAGGACCTGCGCAACAAGTTCGCGCTGACCGGCCTGTCCAACTCGGCCAATGCGGTGGCGTTCTACGACAATCACGGCATCGAGGCGCGGGTGGCGTTCAACTGGCGCGATCACTTCCTGCAGTATCTCGCGCCGCCGCCGCTCAACGGTGCCGGCCAGGCGGTCACCCAGGTGCGCGCCTATTCGCAGGTCGATGCCAGCCTGACCTACCACATCAACCAGAACGTCGCCGTGTTCGTCGAAGGCGCCAACCTCACCAACACGATCGCCTTCAAATATGCCTATTACTCCAACCAGTTCCTGAATGCGGAGGATAGCGGGCGGCGGTTCAAGCTGGGCGCTCGGATCAGCTTCTGATCCGAGCGGGCATGGGATCGGGGGCAGGCGGGGAGAACCCTTCCGGCCCCCTTTGCCGCCGGCGCGTTCGTGCTAGACCGATGCACGAGAGAGGGAAGACGAAGACGGATGAATCCACAGATTGAGTCGGTCTGCATCGTCGGTGGCGGGTCGGCCGGATGGCTCACCGCGGCGCTGATCGCTGCGCGCCATGGACCGGACCTGCAGGTAACGCTGGTCGAGAGCGTGCGGCTGGGGATCATCGGGGTCGGCGAGGGGACCTGGCCGACGATGCGCAACACGCTGCGCAAGATCGGCATCGGCGAGACGGACTTCCTGCGCGCCTGCAAGGCATCGTTCAAGCAGGGGGCGAAGTTCGCAGGCTGGCGCACCGGCGCGACGGATGACTTCTACTATCACCCGCTGGTGCTGCCCGAGGGCTTTCCAAGCGTGGACCTGGCGCCGTTCTGGAACGCGCGCGCGGACGAGGCGGGCACCCCGTCCTTCTCCGATGCGGTGTGCTTCCAGGAATTCCTGTGCGAGCACGACCTCGCACCCAAGCAGATCACCTCGCCCGAATATGGCGGCATCGCCAACTATGCCTATCACCTCGATGCGGTGCGGCTGGGCGAGATGCTGCGCGAGCACTGCGTCGGCAAGCTTGGCGTGCGCCATGTCGACGACGATATCGTCCGCGTCGAGCAGGCGGAGAATGGCGATGTCACCGCCGTCGTCGGCCAGCGGCATGGGGCGATCTCGGCGGATCTGTTCGTCGATTGCAGCGGCTTTTCCTCGCTGTTGCTCGGCCAAACGATGGGCGTGCCGTTCCTCGACTGCAGCGACATACTGTTCATCGACCGCGCGCTGGCGGTGCAGGTGCCCTATGACAGCGAGGACGCCCCGATCGTCTCGCACACCATCTCCACCGCGCAGGACCATGGCTGGATCTGGGATATCGGCCTGCAGAACCGCCGCGGCGTGGGCTATGTCTATTCCAGCCGCCATGCCGGTGCCGATCGGGTGGAGGAGGCGCTCGCCGCCTATGTCGGCCCGGCCTTCGCAGATCTCACCCCGCGGGAGATCACGATCCGATCGGGCCACCGGGAGACCTTCTGGAAGAACAATGTCGTCGCGGTCGGGCTGGCGGCGGGGTTCCTTGAGCCGCTCGAGGCCTCGGCACTGGTGCTGATCGAGCTGTCGGCCGACTATATCGCGAGTGCCATGCCCGCCACGCGCGGGGCGATGGACATCGTTGCCCGCCGCTTCAACGACATGACCCGCTATCGCTGGGACCGGATCATCGAGTTCCTCAAGCTCCACTACATGCTGTCGGAACGCGAGGACACCGCCTTCTGGCGCGACAATCGCGATCCGGCGACCATCCCCCAGCCGCTGCAGGATCTGCTCGAGCTGTGGCGGCATACCCCGCCCGGCGAGCACGACTTTGCCAGCGCCCACGAAATGTTCCCGGCGGCGAGCTACCAATATGTCCTCTACGGCATGGGATTCCGGACCGAGCCCCGCAAGGGTGCGCTCGCCGCCCGCGATGCCGCCGAGGACGCGCTGGAACGCGTCGCCGCGATGAAGCGGCGGCTGGCGGGCGCGATGCCGACCAACCGCGCGCTGCTCGACAAGCTGGCGCAATATCGCTTCCAGCCCGTCTGACCCTGTCCTGAAAGAAACCCGATGACCCTGGTGCAACTCACCCGCAAGGACCATGCCGGGCTGCGGCTCGATCCCGCCCGCGCGCTGGCGGCAGCGGCAACCGTGCACCTCGTGCCGCTGGTCGCCGGCGAGATCCGCAAGGTGGCCAGCCAGTTCCCCGTCTTCCTCGCCAAGGATGCCGAGACCGGCCAGTTCTACCCCGCCGCGCTGCTCGGGCTGGAACCGCAGGAAAACCTGTTCTGGAACGGCACGGCCTTCGATGCCGATCATGTGCCGCTCAACCTGTTGCGGCTACCCTTCTTCGTCGGTAGCGGCGCGCTGGAAGGCGCGGTGTGCATCGATAGCGCCAGCCCTGCGATCGTGCCCGACGGGCCCGTCGGCATCGTCGAGGCGGACGGCAGCGACAGCGCCTATCTGCAATCGGTGCAGGCGATCCTCGGCCAGCTGGTGGCGGAGCAGGCTGCCACCGCCGCGCTGGTCGAGCGGATCACCGAACACGGGCTGATCAGCGAGGTGAAGCTCGACGTCGCCTTCCACAATGGCAGCGCCGCCACGCTGGAGGGGCTGTACGGCATCGACGAGCGGGCGCTCGGCCGCAAGGCGGCGGCGCTGGGGGACTGGGACCAGGTGATGGTGCTGGCAGCGATGGCGCTGTCGCTCGATCATGTCGCGGGGCTGGTGCGCCGCAAGAACGCCCGGCTCGCCGCCGAAGCCGCCTGGTTCGCGCCGGGGGCATGAGCGTCGCCCCGGCCCTGATGGGGACGGAGCAGGTGCCGCTATGGCAGGTCGAGCATGCCCATCCGGCGCCCGATGCCCTGGTCGCAGCGGCGCAGGCGGCAGCGTTCGGGCGGGAGGCTGGCGATCTTTATCCCGGCCTCCGCGCGCCGGTACCCGATGGCTATGCCGCGTGGCTGGCCCAGATCGCGGGTGCGAGCCTCGGTACGCCCGCCGGCTGCGGCGACCCTGCCGTGCTGCGGACGAGTTTCGCCATCGCCGGGGATGATCCCGCGCAGCTCGCGCCGATCCAGCGAATCCCGCATTTCGACGACAGCGCGGACGCGATCCTGGCGGCGGTCCATTATCTCTGCGCCTCGCCGCACGGCGGCACCAGCTTCTACCGGCACCGCGCCACCGGCTTCGAGCGGATCACGGCGGCGCGGGTGCCGCTGTGGCGCCAGGCACTGGCGCGGGACAGCCAGACGCATGGCCTGCCCTCCAGACGCTATCAGGATGGCGACAGCCCCGCCTTCGTGCGGATCGGCCAGGCACCCTTGGCATTCAATCGGCTGATCTTTTACCCGGCGAACTGCCTGCATGCCGGTGATGTCGCGGCATCGTGGCAGCGGTCTGCCGCCGATCCGCGCCTCACCATCACCTCGCTGCTCCGCTTGCGCTGAGAGGCGCCGCCGCCGGGCACAATTTCGCCTTGTCGCCAGCGTAGCTCTTATCTCTACCACGCGACCGGACTTGGGATATCAATCGGCCGATGACTGCGTATTCCGAGCCCAAGGACCTGCCCGACACCGCCGACTGGGCCGACTGGGATGTCGCCGAAATCGCCGCCGGGCTGTTTCAGGCACGTGAAGACTGGCGGGCCGCGCACCGCCCGGGCGAATGCGCCCGGCTCCGCTTCCCGTCGCGGCGGCGGCTGGAGCTGGTCCTGTCGGACCTTTCCGGCGCACTGTTCCCGCTGCGGCTGGGACCGAGTTCGGTGCAGGCGGACACGGAAGCGGCCTATGTCGAACAGGCGCTCGGCCGGGCCCTGGCTGCGCTGCGCGAGCAGGTGCTGCTCGAAATCCTGGCGCGCTGCACGACCCCGGAGCCCGAGGCGCGTGCGGAGGCCGGGCGGATCGTCGGCGCCTTCGCCCAGGAACTGCCGGATATCCGCCGCGTGCTCGATACCGATATCGAGGCGGCGTATGCGGGCGATCCCGCCGCCCGCAGCGTCGACGAGGTGCTGATCTGCTATCCGGGCATCCAGGCAGTCATTCCCTATCGGCTGGCGCACAGCCTCTACCGGCACGGCGCGCCGCTGATCGCCCGCGTGCTCGCCGAGATCGCCCATGGCCAGACCGGTATCGACATCCATCCCGGCGCCAGCATCGGCCACAGCTTCTTCATCGATCACGGCAATGGCGTGGTGATCGGCGAGACGGCGATCGTCGGCGATCGCGTGCGGATCTACCAGGCGGTGACGCTCGGCGCGCGCAGCTTCCCGTCCGAGGCGGATGGCACGCTGACGAAGGGCGTGGCGCGGCACCCGATCGTAGAGGACGATGTGGTGATCTATGCCGGCGCGACCATTCTCGGGCGCGTTACTGTCGGGGCAGGGGCGGTCATCGGCGGCAATGTCTGGCTCACCGAGAGCGTGCCGCCGGGCAGCGTGATCCACCAGGCCTTTGCCGAGCGGTCGCGCGGCGACGGGAGCGCGGCCCTGCCGCGGGGCAATGTCGTCGAGGAAGCCGATCCCGATACGCCGCGCGGGCTGATCTGAGCGGGGGGCAGGCGGGCACTGCCATAGAAGCGTAACGTGCCGGGCGCAGGCATGCGCTTTCGGAGCGCCGCCCTTGCACATTCTCGTCGTCGAAGACGATCCGGTGATCGCGGATCACATCCTGACCGGCCTGCACCAGCATGGCCATGACGCGACCCTCGCCCGCAGCGGCGGCGAGGCCCTCGCCGCGTTCGAGCCCGCCGCGCACGATGCGATCGTCCTCGACCGGCTGCTGCCCGATACCAACGGCCTTGC
Source organism: uncultured Sphingomonas sp. (assembly GCF_913777625.1). Lineage (GTDB taxonomy): Bacteria > Pseudomonadota > Alphaproteobacteria > Sphingomonadales > Sphingomonadaceae > Sphingomonas. Next base: position 37,017 of record NZ_CAJYTI010000023.1, on the reverse strand, counting down.
GGTGCTCGACGGCTTGCGCAGCAAGGGCAGCACGGTGCCGGTGCTGATCCTCAGCGCGCTGGGATCGGTCAACGATCGCATCGAGGGGCTGCGGGTCGGCGCCGACGACTATCTCACCAAGCCGTTCGACATCGACGAGCTTGCGGCGCGGCTGGCGGCGATCGCCCGGCGCAACCAGCCGCGGCCGGAAGGCGCGCGGATCGAGGTGGGCAAGCTCCAGCTCGATCCCGCCGGCCATCGCGCCAGCTTCCGCGACGCCGCGCTGGTGCTCAACCGCAAGCAATATTCGCTGCTCGCACACTTGATGTGCAACGCCGACCGGCTGGTGACCCGCTCGATGCTGCTCGAGCGCGTCTGGGCCTATCGTTTCTCGCCGACGACCAACATCGTGGAGAGCAACATGAGCCGGCTGCGTGCGGCGCTGCTCGACCTCGGCTGCGATCCGATCGAGACGCAGCGGGGCGCGGGCTATATCCTGCGGTCCGACCGATGCCTCTGACGCCGGGGCTGGCGGCGCCGCGCGGCGGGGTGGGGCGGCTGGCGATCCAGGCGGGCATCGCCTTTGCCCTTGCCATGGCGGCGGTGGGGATGATCGCCTTCAGCGCGGCCGATGCCTGGGTGTCCAGCCGGATCGACGCATCGCTGCGTTACCATACCGCCAAATATCTGGCGCCGCCCGACGGCCACCGGGTGACCGATGCGGAGCTGATCGAGCGGATCGCCGACTGGCAGCGTCGCAAGGTGCTGAGCGAGCGTACCTATCTGCTGTTCGACGGGCAGGGACGTCGGCTGGCGGGCCGGCTCGAGCTTGGGCCGCCGGCGCCGGGGCTGACCGATGTCAGCTTCTATGGCGGCGGCCGGTCGCCCCAGACCGGCCGGGCGATGGCGACGCGCACGCCCGGCGGCAGCCTGTTCGTGATCGTCCAGCACAGCGAGGCGGCGGAGAATCTCCACGCGCTGCTGCCCAGCGTGGTGCTGCTGATCTCGCTGGTCGCGGTGGTGATGGGCGTCTCTGCCACGTTGCTGTTCGCGCGGCTGACCGCCAACCGGCTGCTGGAGACGCAGAACGCTGCCGATGCCATCGCCGCGGGCGATCTCAGCCGCCGCATTCCCACCGATCGGCTGGACGGGATGTTCGCGGTGCAGGCGCACAGCCTCAACCGCATGCTCGACCGGATGGAGGAGTTGGTGCGCGCGCAGCAGCTCTTCTCCAGCAACCTCGCGCACGACCTGCGCACGCCGCTAACCCGGTTGCGGACGCTGCTGGCGCAAGGGGCGGGCGGGCGGCCGGTGCCCTATGAGCGGGCCGAGCGCGAATGCGCGGCGATCATCGCCATCTTCGACGCGCTGCTGCGCCTGGCGGAGATCGAGACCGGCCGCCTGCCCAGCGCGATGGCGCCGCTGCCGCTGCGCCCGCTGATCGAGGACGTCGCCGATACGATGGAGCCGGTGCTCGCCGATCATGGCGGACGGCTCGATGTCGGGCGGCTCGACGATGTGACGATCACCGGCGATGCCGATCTGATCAACCAGCTGCTGATCAACCTGCTGGAGAATGTCGCGACCCACACCCCGGCCGGCACCAGCGCACGGCTGTCACTGGAGCGGGACGGGGAGGCGGCGGTGATCACGATCCGCGACGACGGGCCCGGCCTGGCGCCGGGCGACCGTCAGCGCGTCGTCCGGCCGTTCGAACGCGGCGCGGCGGCGGGGGATGTGCGCGGCAGCGGCCTGGGGCTCGCCATCGCGCAGGCGATCGTGCGCTTCCACCGGGGCCGGCTCGATCTGGGCGAAGCGGCGCCGGGCCTGGAGGTGCGGGTGCGGATCCCGGCGAACGATCCGCTCAGCGCAGCTGTGCCCGCCGGCCCCGCCGCAGCCTGAGCGCCATCGACAGGTACATCCAGAAGCCGGAGGCGGCGAAGAACAGCAGCGCCAGGCCCCCCGCCAGGTTGAGGGCGATGCCTACCGGACCGAGCGACTCGCCCGAATGGAGATGCTTCACCCAGCGGTTCCAGCTCCGCATCGCGCTTTGCGGCTTCTGCGCAGGCTTGGCGTCCGTCGGTGCCTTGGCCTCCTTGCCGTCCTTCGGTGCCGTCGCGGCGGGACGGGTATCGAGCAGCGAGGTCATCTGCGTTGCCACGCCGGTCAGCGCGAGCACGAACAGGATCAGCGCGAACCAGGGAGCGAGAAACTTGTGCCAGCGGCGCATCGACGGTCTTTCCTGCGAGGTGGATGGAGGCGGTCGGAGCGGGGCCCGTCGCCGCGCCGCTTGTGGCATGGCGACGATGACAGCGGGATGATCGGAACATTCTAAGTTTGCAATGTAGCCGCTTTCGGGTCCGATCCACACCCGATCGTAACAGAGACGTCATCGGCCAGACCTAGCCGGACGGTGCACCCGGCGGCGGACCCGACCGGCCGGGAACTGGGGAAAAGGGGAAGCATCGATGATTGCCAGCGCTCTGGCGGCGGCCGCGCATGCGGATCGCCGCGCGCGGTCGCGCGCCCATGGTGTCCGCCTCGCAGCGGCGGAACGGCCGTGCCCAGCCCATGAACTTCAGCCGATGATGAGGAAGACCATGAAACTGCTTTCGTCGCGCGCCGCCCTGCTTGCCGCAGGCGCGATCCTGCTTCCGGCCCTTGCCCATGCGGACCCGGACAAGAACCCGCCCGCACCACCTGCCGACCAGACCAGCAGCGCCAACCAGGCGGGCCAGGCGAACGACAAGCAGTCGCTCACGTCCTCGGACATCATCGTCACCGGGTCGCGCACGGCGGAAGCCGCGCCGCTGACCGTGTCGCTCGCCACCACCCAGCCGCAATCGGCGGTAGGCCGCGACTATATCGATCACGCGATCCCGACCGCGGACTTCAACACGCTGGTGCTGCTGACGCCGGGCGTGTCGCTGTCGGGCGCGGGCAACGGCTTCGGCTTTTCCGAGACCAAGGTGACGATCCGCGGCTTCCAGGACGGCGAATACAACGTCACCTACGATTCGATTCCCTTCGCCGACACCAACAACCCGACGCACCACTCCACCGCCTTCTTCCCCTCGAATACGATCGAGACGGTGGTGGTCGATCGTGGCCCCGGCAACGCCAGCCAGCTCGGCCAGGCGACCTATGGCGGCAACGTCAATCTCTACTCGCGCGCGGTGAGCGACACGGCCGGCGGCCAAGCCGAGGCGATTCTCGGCAACTGGAACAGCTTCATCGGCCGGGCCGAGGTGCAGAGCGGCCGGATCGAGAAGCTGGGCGGCGCGCGCTTCGTGCTGGCCGGCCAGTATCTCGAATCCGATGGCGCGCTGACTTGGTCGCCGGTGGGCTCCAAGAACCTGTTCGGCAAGGCGGTAGTGCCGATCGGCACGGCCAACACGCTGACGGTGATGAGCAGCTGGAACCGCAACTTCTACTATCAGTCGGACGTGCTGAAGGGCGCGAGCTGCGGCAGCGCGACCAAGGGCGTGACGGGCTTCGCCAACGCGGCGCTGGGCACCGACGGCCAGCCGCTTACCCAGCTGACCGGCGAGAACTGTGCGGCGACCTCGCAGATCGGCGTCTATGGCAGGAATTACGGGATGGGCAACGATCCCACCCAGCAGGATTATTGGCGCTACAATCGCACCGACAAGACGACCGACTTCTCCTATCTGCGCCTGCAGACCCAGCTCGGCAGCGGCGTGTCGATGGACAATCGCGCGTACATGTACGGCTACACCAACAACACGCTGTCCGGGAACACCGGCACGGTGGTGACCGGCTTCACCGGCGCGGGCACCGCGGCCTCGCCCTACAAGGCGGTGAACGGCCCGGCGACTGATATCCTGGGCTACAACAAGCTGAACAAGTACCGCGTGTTCGGCTATATCGGCCAGGTCGATTACGACTTCGGCTTGGGCAAGCTGCGGGTCGGCGGCTGGTACGAATATGCCGTGACCGACCGGCACAATTTCGATCTCGATCGCACCACCGGCCTGCCGAGCTTCAACGAGAAGTTCAACAACGGCAGCGGCACCGCCGCCGCCAATGCGCTGCCGCCGATTTCCCAGGCGAACATCAACTTCGTCCAGCATTCGACCTGGAACCAGTATCAGCTGTTCGGCGAGCTGGAGATCCGGCCGGTCGACGGGGTGTCGATCACCCCGGGCGTGAAATATGTCCACTTCACCCGCGGCGTCGACGCGGCGCTCAACCAGAAGACGCGCGCGCCGCTCGACACCAGCGCGACCTGGACCAAGACGCTGCCCTTCCTCACCGCCAACTGGCGGGTGACGCCCAGCTGGTCCTTCTACGGCCAATATGCCCAGGGCATGTATGTGCCGGACCTGTCGAGCTTCTATTCGGCTTCGGGCAGCCTTTCGACCGCGCTGGATGCACTCAAGCCGCAGACCACGACCAACTATCAGGTCGGCACCGTCTGGCACGGCGCCAAGGTGTCGCTGGACGCCGATGCCTATATCATCGACGTCAACAACAAGATCGGCACCTGCACCACGGTGGGCTGCGACACGACGCTGCTCGTGAACATCGGCCGGGTGCACTACAAGGGCGTCGAGGGCGGCGCGAGCGTGATGCCGGTGCATGGGCTGACGCTGTTCGCCAACGGCTCGTACAACTATGCGCACAGCGTGCAGACCGACGCGCAGATCGCCAAGGCACCGTTCACCACGGCGGCGGCGGGCTTCGTCTACGCCAAGAACGGCTTCCGCCTGTCGTTCGACCAGAAGATCACCGGCCCGCAATATGCCACCGAATTCAGCGGCGCGCCGGGACCGCGGCTCTATCGCATCCGCCCCTATGGCATCGGCACCGCCTCGGTGAGCCAGGACATCGGCCAGCATCTTCGGCTTGGGGCAACCGTTTCGAACGTGTTCAACAGCCGGGCGATCACCGCGATCGCGAACAGCGGCTCGGGCGCGCCGACGACGACGGTCAGCGGGACCAGCTATCAGACCGGCTATGGCCAGGGCGACCAGTTCAGCTTCCTGCCGCCGCGCTCGTTCCTGGTCGACATGCGGGTGAAGTTCTGAGGGCTTTCAATCCCCTCCCCTTCAGGCGCATCAGGCCGGCCATGCCCCCGGCATGGCCTGAACAGCGCGGGGCGCTGTTCACCTGATGCGGGGTTGGGGTGGGGCAGAGTCTCGCAGAGACCAACGTGCGTTCTGGCATCCCTCCACCCCCAACCCCTCCTCCGAGGAGGAGGGGCCTAGTCTGCGGATCTCCGCCACCGCCACATCAGCGCGGGCAGCAGCAGTAGCGTCAGCACCAGCGAGCTGAACAGCCCGCCGAGGATCACCACCGCCATCGGCCCCTGCACCTCACGTCCGGCCTGGCCGCTCTCCAGCGCGAGCGGCAGCAGGCCGAAGGCGGTGATCAGGGCGGTCATCAGGATCGGCGTCACCCGCTCCCGCACCGCGCGGAGCAGCGTCTCGGTGTTCCAGGCAGCGCCTTGCTGATCGACCAAATGATCGGCATGGGCGACCAGCAGGATCGCGTTGCGCGCCGAAATCCCGAACAGTGTCACGAAGCCGACCAAGGCGCCGAGCGACAGCACGCCGCCGCCCAGCGCCACCGCGGCCACCCCGCCCGCCATCGCCAGCGGCATGCCGGCGAGGATGAGCAGCGCCGGCCTCACCCCGCGAAAGGCGAGGATCAGCAGCGCGACGATCGCCATCGCCGCCAGCGCGACATGGCCGGCCAGCTGCCGCGCCGCTGCCGCCTGCGCCTCGGCTGCCCCGCCCCAGGAAAGATAGACCCCCGGCGGCAGCGTCAGCCCCGCCGCCTTGGCGCGCGCCGCGGCGACGAAGCCGGAGACGTCGGCCGAGCGGACATTGGCCGTCACTACCTGCCGCCGCTGGCCGCCTTCGTGCGCGATCGTGGTGCGGCCTTCCTCCAGCCCGATCGTGGCGATCTGCTCGAGCGGCACGGCCTGGTCGGCAGCGCCGCGCACCAGCATCGCGCCGATCGCCTCGGGATCCTGCCGCAATGCCGTCGGCACGGTGATGACGGCGGGTACGATGCGATCGGCAAGCGTGAGCTGGCCCGCCGGCACGCCCTCGAACACCGCCTCGATCGCCTGGGCAGCCCCGGCGGGATCGATCCCGCGCACCGCCATCCGCTGGGCATCCAGCGCGACGCGGAGCACCGGCGTTCCCGGTTGCAGCTTCACCTGCACATCGGCAGCCCCCGGCGTGGCGCGGAGCACCCCCGCGACCGCGCCGGCGACGCGATCGAGCGTGTCGAGATCGGCACCCATCACGCTTACCGACACCGCGGCGGTCTCGCCCGAGAGGGACTCGCCGATGCGGTCGCCGAGGAAGGTGGTGACTTCGCTCTGCACCGCCGGCACCTTGGCCAGCAGCGCGCGGATCCTGCCCAGCGCGGCATCCTCGCCTGCGCCGCTCACCGGTTTCAGCCGGACATGGAATTCGGCGCGGTTGGGGCCCCAGGTGTCCTCGCCCGCCTCGGCGCGGCCGATCTGTTCCTCGACGCTCAGCACCTCCGGCAGCGCCAGCAGCGCGCGCGAGACGCCGGTGCCGGTGCGCCGCATCCAGTCGAGCGAGGCGCCGGCGGGGCCGGTCAGCTGCAGCACATAATGGCGCTCGCGGAACGCCGGCAGCAGCTCGCCGCCGAACTGCGCCGCGACCAGCAGCGCCGCGACGCCGATCCCCGCGGTGGCCAGCGCGATCGCCGCCGGAAAGCGCAGCAGCCGTCCCGTGGCGCGGCCGTGCCAGTCCTTGAAGCGGGTGAGCAGCCGCGGCTCGGCATGCGGCGTGCCGCGCCCGAGCAACAGCAGGGCCAGCGCCGGCGTTACCGTCATCGCCACCACCAGCGAGGCCAGCGTCGCCAGCAGGAAAGCCAGCGCGAGCGGGGCGAAGAAGGCGCCCTGCAGCCCGGTGAGGAACAGGATCGGCAGGATGGTCAGCGCCAGCACGAAGGTGGCGTAGACCACCGGCCCGCGCACCTCGACCGAGGCCTCGGCGATCAGCGCGCGGCGATCGGCGCCCTCGGGCGCCTCGCGCAGGCGGCGGACGATATTCTCGATGTCGACGATCGCATCGTCGATCACCACGCCCAGCGCGACCGCCAGGCCGCCCAGCGTCATCGTGTTGATCGTCTGGCCGGCCCAATCGAGGATCATCAGCGCGGCGAGCAGCGACAGCGGGATCGAGAGGAAGGTGATCGCCGCCACGCGCAGGTCGCGCAGGAACAGCAGCAGCACCAGCGCGATCATCGCCGCGCCGATCAGCAGGTCGCGTTCGATGCCGGCCAGTGCCGTCTCGATGAAATTGGCCGGGCGGTGCATCGCCGGATAGACGGTGACGCCCTGTGCCTTGAGCGCGGGCATCAGCTCGGCCAGCGCGGCCTCGGCGGTGCGGGTGGTGTCGAGCGTGTTGGCGCCATATTGGCTGGAGAGCGTCATCAGCACGCCCGACCGGCCCATGATCAGCGCATCGCCGAACGCAGGCGCGGGGGCTTCCACCACGTCGGCCACGTCGCCGATCCGCAGGCCGCCGCCGGTGCTGCCGGCGGTGAGGACGGTATTGGCGATGGCGGCCGGGGTCAGGCTGCCGGTGTCCGGCGCGATCAGGATGCGCTGGTTGGGCGTCTCGGCAAAGCCGCCGCCGTTGATCGCGAGCACTCGCTGCGTCGCCGCCGCGACATCGGCGATGGTGACGTGCCGCGCAACCAGATCGGCGGGGCGGACGCGCACCTCGATCCGTCGCCGGTCGCCGCCGAACACATTGGCGCGGGCGACGCCGGGGGCGGCGATCAGGCGGGGGCGCACGGTCCACTGGACGAGGTCGCGCAGCGCCATCGGGCTCAGCCGGTCGGTGACGAAGCCGATCTTGAGCAGGTCCATCGTCGAGGAGGTGAGCGGGGTGATCACCGGCGTGCCGACATTGGCGGGGAGCTGGCTGCGCGCGTCGGCCAGCGCTTCGGCCACCTGCTGCCGAGCGCGGAACGGGTCGATCCCGGCCTTGAAGGTGATGGTGAGCACCGAGAGGCCCTGGATCGTTTCGGAGCGCACCGTCTCGACGCCGTTGGTGCCGCCGACGATCGCCTCGATCGGGCGCGTGACGAGTGTCTCCACCTGCTCGGCGACATAGCCGGGCGCTTCGGTCTGCACCGTCGCCTGAGGCGGCACGAATTCGGGGAAGACGTCATAGGCGGCGTGGCGCACCGTCTGCACGCCGAGCACCAGCAGCAGTGCCGAGAGAAAGACGATGAGCCAGGGGAAGCGTAGTGCCTGGCGGACGATCCAGTGCAGCATCAGTCGGCTTCCGCCGGAACGGGCGCGCGTTCGAGGCCGAGCAGCGTGGTCGCGCCCGACACGACGATCCTGTCGCCGGGCTTCAGCGGGCCGCCGGGCACGAACCACCCGCCGTCGAGCGGCACCGCACCGCTGAGTGCCACGCGGATGAAGCGACCGTCCTTCGCCGGGCGATAGACGAACATGCCGCCATCGGCCCGCATCAGCGCGGCGCGCGGGACGAGCACGCCGCTTTGTCCAATGCTGCCAAGCTGGGCGGCCAGGACGCGGCCGACACCGAGCTGCGCCGCCTGGGGACCGCGCACCAGCGCCAGCACGCCTGCGGATTGCAGCTGGGCATCCGCCGCCACGGCGGGGCCAAGGATCTGTGCGGTGACGCCCATATCGCCGACGCGGAGAGTGCCGCCGGCGGGCAGCGTGCTGCTGGTCGAGTCGATGCGGAGCAAGGCGGCCTGGCCGGTGGCTGCCTGCCGGACAAGCATCGAGATACCGTTGCAGCCGATCCGCTCCAGCCCCGCACCGAAATCGAGGCCGATCTTGCGACAGGCGAGTGCGAGGCGCGCACGGTCGGCGACAAGCTGCGCGCGCGCCGTCTCGACGTCGCGCTGCGCGGCGCTCTGGTCCGCACCGGCGAGCGCGGTCAGCCGCTCGAGCTGGCGCGCCGACGCTGCCACCGCAGCCCGCGCCGTTTCCGCGTCTGCAGCAAGGGCGGCGAGCGGGCTGAGGTCGATCGCCCGGGCATAGGCGGTGCGGCCGCCGCTGGCGCTTGCTGCGGCAACCGGCACTATCACGATTCCGGCGGCGCGCTGCGCCTCGGCATCCAGCACCGGCCCGGCTGCCGGCGCGGCAGCCTCGGCGGCGGGCTTCTTCTCGTCCCGTTCGGCATTGTCCTTGTCGGGCATCGCAACCCACATCAGCAACGCGCCCAGCGCCGCGCTGCCCAGCGCCAGCGCGCCGGCAGTTCCACCCTTCATCGTACGTCCTCCAGCCGGTCCGGCCTGATCCTGGTTTCCGGCCCCTCGATCGGGCGCCGCAATGCATTCTCGAGCGCGGCCTCGGCGGTCTGCACCCGTGCCAGCAGATCGAGCGCATTGAGCCGGGCGGTCTGTGCCGCGATCTGCGCATCGACCCAGTCGGCGCGAGCGATCTGGCCGCGCGACAGCCTGGCCTCGGCCTGCGCTGCGGCGGCATCGAGTTGCGGCAGTTCGCTAGTCTGTAACCGGGTGAGCGCCACCATCGCGGCGCGACGTTCGACCAGCGCGGCGTCGATCTCGGCCTGCGCGGTCGTGAGCACCGTGTCGATCGCCGCCGCCGCCTCGTCGCGCTTGGCGAGCGCAGTGCGGATCGCGGCACGGTTGCGATCAAAGCTCGGCAGGGCGAGGTTGATCGCCAGCGGCAGCTTCACCAGGCCGCGCTCCCAGGTATAGCCGGGGCCCAGGCTGATCGTCGGATATTGCCGGGCGATCTCCAGCCGGACATCGGCGTCGGTCTGGTCGTAGGTGGCGAGCGCGCGCAGCACGTCGGCGCGGGCGGTGACCGCCTGAAGCCGCAGCGCCGGGGTGATCGTCACCGCCGGCTCGGCCGATGGTCTGTCGAATTCCGGCCAGACCATCGGCTGGTCGGCCAAGGCGGCAACCGGCACCGCCAGCAGCCCCGCGATCGCTGCACGCGCGGCGATCTGGCGACTGCGCGCATCCTCGGTCGCGCGCCGCTCCTGCGCCTGGAGCGCGCGATAGGGGGAGAGCGATGCCCCCGGAATAGCGCCGGCCTGTGCCTGGCGTTCGAGCGCGGCGATCTGGCGGGCGTGCAGAGTAGCGATCGCCTCGCCCGCCGCCACCTGCCGCGCGGCGATCGCGCCGTCGATCAACGCGCGGCGCAGCGCCATCCGCTCGCTCCACACGGTCTCGGCATAATCGTCGCGGGCGATCAGCACGGCGAGGTCGGCCCGGTCGAGCCGAGCCTGGCGCTGCTGCCCGCGATCAAGCGGCAGGTTTGCCGCGCCGCCGAGCAGCCAGGGCGAGCTCGCCGAGGGATCATGGGCGTATTCGGTGCTGAGCGTGAAGGTCGGCCCCACCGCATGGCGGCTCGAGCGTGCTTCCGCCGCCGCGGTGGCGATTGCGGCGCGGGCCTGGGCGATCTTCGGGTCGCGCGTCAGCAGCGCCGCGAACAGGGCGAGCCGGTCGAGCCCCGCGGGGGCGGCATCGGGGGCGATTCGCCGTGCGTCGGCCTGGATCGCCGCCGGATCGAATTGTGCGGCGGCCAATGCCTGCGCGCGCTCCCCCAGGATGACCGGGGCCGGCTGGTAGCGCATGCACCCCGCAAGCAGCGCCAGCGCCGGCAGGGTGCAGCCAAGGGTGTGTCGTGCGTTCACGCCGGCCGCACGGTCAGGACATGGAAGCTGCCGGACAGCGGCACCGGCCGGTCGGTATCGGGCACAGGCACGGCGAAGCGGGCGGTGGGCAGATAGAGCGCGCCGCTGTGGGGATCGAGCGCGCCGGTTCGTGCGCCCACTTCGGTCTTTACCCGGCCGATCCGGCGCACCGCGCCGGGCGCGCGCAGCGAGAGCAGATCGAGCGTCCCGTCGCGGCCACAGGGGATGAAGGCGAAGCCACGCGCCGCATCGACGATCACCGCGTCGGGGCCGCCGCCGATATCGATGAGCGCGGTAAGGCGCCGGCTTGCGAGGCTGACCACGGCCGCCTTGCGGTTGGCGCAGGCGCTGATCAGGCGGCCGTTCTTCGCATCGAGCCCGAGCCCGGTCGGGCCGTCGCAGCCCGGCAGCGCGATCGGCGCCAGCGCCTTGCCCGCGGCAAGGTCGATCACCTCGACGGCGTTCGCCTCTTCGTTGTTCGCATAGAGCCGGTTGCCGACCAGCACGACCGATTCGAGCCCCGGCCGCACCGTGATGGTGCGGACGAGCTTGGCGGCGGCGGTATCGATTTCCGACACGCTGCCGTCCTTGGCGTTCATCACATAGGCGCGGCTGCGATCGGCGTTCAGCACTGCGGCATCGGGCTTCTTGCCGACCGCGATCCGGGCGCGCTCGGCGCCGCTGGCCTGGTCGAGAATGCGGACACTGGCGTCGTTGCCGCTGGTCGCCAGCAACCGGCCGCCGGGCAGCGGCAGCACGGCATGGGCCCTGGCGATCGTGCCGATCGAGCGCACGGTACCGTGAGCGAGATCCACCGCCGTCACGGCCTCCGCGCGCGCGACGAAGAGCATGTTCGTCGTCGGATCGACTTGGGCATAGTCCCAGCCGCCGTCGGGACCGGCAATGCTGCCGGAAAGCTTGTACTGCGGGGTAGTCGGAGCAGAAAGCGCAAGCAGGGCGATCGCGGAAACGAGGCGCAGCATGAGATCGGTTCTCCAGGAAGCGGGCGCCGTCTATTTGCCGAGATCGTAGGAAGCCTGCCACCGGCGGCGGCTACATTGGGAAAATATAATGCGCGGGCGAACCGGCCTCGCGCTAGAGGACAGGCCAGGGAGCCCGCCACACCGCATGCGCCTGCTGATCGCCGAAGACGATGCCGAAACCGCCGCCTTTCTCGGCGCCGAGCTGCGCGTGCTGGGCCACGAGGTGGTGCATGCCGCCGATGGGGAAGCTGCACTGGCGATCGCGCTGGAAAGTGCTTTCGACCTGCTGCTCCTCGATCGCATGTTGCCCGCGCTGGACGGGATCAGCGTGCTGCGAGCACTCCGCGATGCGCAGGTCCGCACCCCCGTGCTGATGCTCACCGCGCTTGGCGGGATCGGCGACCGGGTGGAGGGACTGGACGCCGGCGCCGACGACTATCTGGTCAAGCCGTTCGCGATCGAGGAACTGATCGCGCGGTTGCACGCGCTTGGTCGCCGGCTCCAGCCCGATGCGGCGGCGATGCGACTGGCGGTGGGAGACGTGACGCTCGACCTTCTGCGCCGGGAGGCGGTGCGCGGCGGCCGCGCCATCCTGCTCCAGCCGCGCGAGTTCGCGCTGCTCGAGCAACTGATGCGCAATGCCGGTCGGGTGGTGACGCGGACGATGCTGCTCGAGCATGTCTGGGGCTTCACCTTCGACCCGACCACCAACATCGTCGAGAGCAACCTCAGCCGCCTGCGCGCCAAGCTCAACCATGGCTTCGATCGCGACCCGATCGAAACGGTCCGCGGCCTCGGCTACCGGATGCTCGGCGATGGCTGAGCGCCGGCTGAGCGCGGCCTATCGCATCGCCTTCCTGTACTCGGCGGCGTTCGCGACAGCGATGCTGATGCTCGGCATCGCCGTCTATTTCGCCGCCGATGCCGAGTTCCGCCGCACCCGCGACCAGGCGATCGCCGAGGAAGTGGCGACGCTGCTCAACGAAGGGCGGGGCGGCCATCTGGGCGAGGAGATCGCCTCGCGCGAGGCCGCCAAGGGCCCGCGCGCCTTCCTCTATGCGCTGTTCGATCGCAGCGGACGCCGGGTGGCGGGCTCCCTGGCGGTGTCCGCGCCTGCGCCGGGCTGGGGGCTGCTGACCTTTGTCGACCCCAGCGAAGGGGAGGACCATGCCCGCGCGCGCACGGTCGTGCTGGGCGACGGCGGCCGGTTGGTGGTCGCGGTCGATTCCGAGACGATCGAGCGGATCGACGCGACCGTCCTCACCCTGTTCGCCGCCGCCTTCGGCATCGTGCTGGTGCTGGGGTTGGCAGGCGCGCTGCTGCTCGGGCGGTATCTCCGCGGGCGGCTGCTGCCGATCCGCGACACCGCGCGCGCGATCATCGGTGGCGATCTCGCCGTGCGGGTGCCGATCGGTGTACGCGGCGACGAGTTCGACGAGGTGGCAAGCGGGCTCAACGCGATGCTCGACCGTATCGGTGCCCTCATGGCCAATCTGCGGCAGGTCTCCAGCGACGTCGCGCACGATCTCCGCACGCCGCTGCTGCGCTTGCGCAACCAGCTCGACCAAGTCGGGCAAGTGGAAGGCGCCGCCGAGCGGGCAATCGCGCTGGGAGACGAGCTGTTGCGGCTGTTCGGCGCTATCCTGCGGATCAGCGAGGTCGAAGGCGGCGGGCTGGTACGCGACTTTGTGGCGCTCGATCTGTCCGCGCTGGCGCTGGCGGTGGGCGAGACCTTCGAGGCGGCAATTGTCGATGGCGGGCGGAGCTTCGCGATCGAGGTGGCTCCCGGCGTCACGCGCGCCGGGCACCGCGAATTGCTGGCGCAGGCGCTCGCCAATCTGCTCGACAATGCGGTGGTCCATACGCCTGTCGGCACGCAGATTACCCTGCGCCTCACGGTGGAGGCGGAGGAAGTCGCGCTGGCCGTGGCGAATGGCGGGTCCGGGGTGGCGGCGGACGAAGTCGCGCGGTTGGCCCGCCGCTTCTATCGCGGCAGCGCGAGCCGGACGACGCCCGGCAATGGCCTGGGCCTCAGCCTGGTGCAGGCCGTGGCCGAACTGCATGGCGGGCAGCTGCACCTTGACGGGGAACGCGGCTTCGTGGCGACGCTCCGCCTGCCGCGCGGGTGACGTCATCCACAGCTTCTGTCGGGCGCCCGCTGGACAAGCCGGGCCCGCAGCGCATAGCGGGCGCCACATGCCAGTCATTGCTACCATCATGAATTCGAATACCGGCGAACCCATTCAGAAGATGACGTTCGGCCGCATGCCCAAGCCCTGGGCGTCCTTCACCCTCGCGAACGGCGAGCTGGTCCAGGCCAGCCGCGTCGACATCGGCAAGCCGGCGCCCGGCAAGGTGGTCGTGCCGGTCCATGTCTGGGTCAGCCCCAAGAAGACCGACCGGCAGGACGATTGACGCCTAGAGCCAGCCGCCCTTGAAGCCAGCGCGCTGCAGCCCGCGACGGATATGCGGGTTGCGGCGCATCACCTCCCAAACCAGGCCGCTGCGCAGATTCTCGATCATCAGCAGGATCGGCCCCTGGTCGATCCCCAGATGGTCGGCATCGACCCAGCCGATCCCCGGCACGATCTTGCCGTGCTTGAGCGGCGCCGCCGCACGGGTGAGGGTGGGGTTGAAGCTGTCGAGAAAGCCGTAGCGGCCATAGATGCCGCGCCCGTAACGGGCATGCATCGTCGCAACCGCCCGCGTCGCCAGCGCCGGCTCGAACGCGATCGAGCCGGCGGCCGCCGTCGGCGCCAGCGTGCCGTCGTCGCGATCTCCCGGACCCCGCGCGGAATAGCTGAAGAATTCCCGCTCCCTGCCGGCGATCCGCTGCTTGAAGTCGCCGGGACCGTCGCAGGCGGTGAGGCCCCAGACATCTTCGCCATAGCCTGCCCAGCCGCCCGGATTGGCAATGGCATAGGCGCGCTGCGCCCGCACCGCGCGGCGGCTATTCTCGAAATAGTCGATGCCTTTGGCGGCCATATAGGGGTCGCGGATGCCGCGAAAGTCGATCCAGCAATGGCTGTACTGGTGGATGAACAGCGGCGCGAACTGGAGGTGCGGCTCGCCCCATGTGTCGCGCCACTGCGCGTCGAAGCGGGCGGTCCAGGCGGCCCAGGTCTCGGGTGGCAGCGGATGGCTGGGGGAGCCCAGCGCCAGCACGTAGAGCAGCAGCCCTTCGTTGTAGATGTTCCAGTCCGAGGGGATGAAGCCGCTCTCCGGATGCCAGCCCATTGCGACGAAGGGCGGGCGCGGCGTGATCCAGGTCCAGTCAACCGCCGCGTAGACCTGGTCGGCAAGGGCGCGGATCTCGGCCTCCTGGGGATCGTCGGCATCGAACCAGCTCTGCGCGAACAGCACGCCGCCCAGCAGCAGCGCGGTGTCGATCGTCGACAGCTCGGCGCGGGCGAAGCGGCGGCCCTTGGTCACGCCGAGAAAGTGGTAGAAGAAGCCCTTGTAGCCGCTGGCATCGCTCTCGCCATTGCCCTGCGGTGCGGCGGCGAAGAAGCGCAGCGTGGCGAGGGTGCGCGTGCGGGCCTGCTCGCGGGTGATCCAGCCGTTGGTGACGCCGATCGGATAGGCGGTGAGCGCGAAGCCGACCGCGGCGATCGAGGCGAAGGAGGGGGTGGGCCAGCGATCGGGCGCCAGGCCGGTCTCGGGATCGGTGGTGTCCCAGAAATAGCGGAAGGTGCGTTCCTGCAGATCGCGGATCAGCGGGTCTGCCGCCGGCGCGGTGCCGGCGCTGCCGATGCGCGTGCCGGGCGTGGTGCACGCGCCGGTCAGCCCTGCGAGCGCAAGGGCACCGGAGCCGAGCAACTGCCTGCGATCCATCATCGAAAATCCTGAAAAAGCAGGGGCGGCACCCGATACGCGGTGCCGCCCCCAGAGGAGGGGTCTCAGAAAGAGTAGCCGACCGACAGCTTGACGGTGCGCGGCGGGTTGCCGCCGATGCTGGTGCCGACCTGGCGACCCCAGTCGGTCGAGTTGGGATCGTTGTTGAAGTCGACGAAGTTGTAGTCGTTGAACACGTTCAGCACGTCGACGCGGAAGCGCAGGCGGGTCTGGTCGCTGATGAAGTGGATCGGCACGTACTTGGTCAGCGCCAGGTCGAGCTGGCGCCGGCCCCAGCCGCCGCCCACGCCATCGGTGAAGCGGCCGACCAGCACGCGCTGGAACGGGTTCGCCTGGTCGATGAACGCCTTCTCATAGGCGGCCGATTCGACCTGGAACTTGGACGAAAGCGCGAAGCCCAGCGGCAGGTCGACGCTGCCCGCAATCACCAGGCGGTGGCGCGGCACGCCCGAGGACCGCAGCGTCGGATAGTCGTTGATCGAGGCGTAATCGAGCGAATAGACCTCGCCGAACTGCCGGTTCTCGCTGGCTTCGGTGAAGGTGTAGGTCGCGTCGATGCTCCACGGCGAGGCCGGGGTGTAGGTCTTGGTCACCTTGAAATAGGCCGCGTCCGAGGCGGTGCGCAGGCCGTTGGTGCCGAGGATGATCGCGCCATAGCCCGGGGGCGGGTCGCCGAACGGGGCCGAGGGCGTGTCGGTCGGGTTCGCCGGATCGTTGAAGAAGAAGCTGCCGTCCTTGCGGCGGTTGCCGAGCAGGAAGACGAAGCCGTTCTTGCTGGTGATGTGGGTATAGCCCACTTCGAGCCCGACCAGGTTGAACCGGCCGCGCAGCCCCAGGCTGAACTGGTCCGAATAGGGGACCTTGAGGTTGTTGTTGAGGAAGCGGAATTCGCGCCCGCCGCCGGTGGTGCCGGCGAGCAGCTGCTGGCGGCCCGCCGCGGTGAGGTAGATCGGGTTCCAGGCGACGCAGGTCGTGGAGGGCGTACAGGGGTTCTGCGAGTCCGCGCCGATGAAGTTGAAGCTGCGCGTCGGGAAGGCGCCCTGGCTGACCTCCTGCTGGAGGAAGTCGAACTGGTTGCGATCGTAGGAGCGGCCATAGCCGCCGAACATCGCGAACCGGCCCGCCTCGTCGAAGCGATAGGTAAAGCCGAGGCGCGGCTGCCAGGCGCCGGTGAACGTCTTCCGGTTGTGGCCGTTCGAGATGTAATCGTTGATGTTGTAGTCGGCGTTCACCAGGTTCGGATAGTTCGCCGGCGACACCGCGGTGATGTTCTCCTGGGTCGTCACATAGTTGAGATAGGCGGGCGTCCGCTCATAATCCCAGCGCAGGCCGAGGTTGAGGGTCAGGCGCGAGGTCACGTCCCAGTCGTCCTGCGCATAGACGCCGAACTGGAAGTTGTTCGAGCGCACGTCCGACGCGCCCGAGCTGCTCGGCGCGCCGAACTGGACGCGATAGGGGACCGCGTCGTTGAATCCGCCCTGGCTGAACGCGTTGATGTCGTAGGTGTAGAGCGGGTTGGTCAGGTTCTGCTCGAGCGATCGCAGCTTGATCCAGCTCGCCTTGGCGCCGACCTTGATGGTGTGGCCGTCAAAGCCGGTCCAGGTGAAGTCGTTCTGGACGGTCCAACCCTTCTGGCCCTTGTCCTGCTGGTTGCCGCCGGCACCGAACTGCAGCAGGTTGAACCTGCTGCGGTTGCCGTTGACCAGCGGGGTGGCCTGGAACAGCGTGGTGATGCCGCCCGTTGCCGGCGTCGGGGCCCAGCGCGTATCCTGGTAGGAGACGCGGAAGTCGTTGATCCAGCTGTCTTCGCTCCTCTGCCAACGCCCGGTGAAGCGCTTTTCCTCGACCTTGTTGAGCGTGGCGGTGCTCGCCGCGGCGAAGCCGGTGCCGATCTGGACGCCGGATTCCTTGCGATACTTGCCGGTGAACTCGATCAGGTCCTTGTCGCTCGGCTCGACGTCGATCTTGCCGAAATACAGGTCCTCGTTGAAGCGCTGTGAGAAGCTGCCGAAATATTGCTGATACTGGGTGGGCAGGCCGCTGATCGGGAAGCCGTTCTCCGGCCGTACGTCGTACGGGCTGTCGATCCGCTTGCCTTCATAGGTCAGGAAGAAGTGGGCGCGGTCCTTCACGATCGGGCCGCCGAGCGACAGGCCGAACTGCTTGTTGTTCGACTCGACCTTGTCGGTCTTGGTGGGGAACAGCTCGCTCGGCCGGCGGGCGCGCAAGTCCTGGTTGGTATAGTCGAGGAAGCCCTCGCCGTGGAATTCGTTGGTGCCGGACTTGGTGGCGGCGGTGATCGCCACCGAGCTCACCTGGTCGAACTCCGCCTTGTAGTTGGACGAGAGCACCTGATACTCGCCGATCGCGAGCTGCGGGAAGGGGTTGCCCGCCGAGCTGTCCTGCCCGGTGATGCCGTTCTTGAGGACGTAATCCTTCTGGCTGACGCCGTCGACGAACACGTTTACCGTGCGGCTGTCCTGCGCGCCGCCCTGGATGCGCGAGGAGCCGTCGGCGCTCTCAATGAAGCGGACGCCCGGCGCGAGATCGGCGAAGGCGAGGAAGTTGCGGTTGTTCTGCGGCAGCTGCTCGATCAGCCGCTGGGTGATGTTGATGCCGACCTGGCCGCCGTCGAGCGAGCGGAGGCGGTTGCCGGTCACCACGATCTCGTCGCCGCCCGCAGGCGCGGCGGCAGCACCGTCGGCTGGTGCAGCAGCGGTGTCGGCAGGCGTCGAGAGATCGAGGTCGAGGCCGGCATTCTGGCCGACGCGCAGGGTGAACGCGTCCGAATTGCGCGTGCCGTTCTGCAAGCGGATCTCCAGGCGATAGGTGCCCGGGCGCAGCGAGGCGAAATTGTAGGTGCCGTCGGCGCCGACCGTCGCCGAGCGGCGGATGCCGGTGGCGACCTCGATCGCGGTGACCTCCGTCACCGGATTGTCGGCGGGCGCGGTAATCGTGCCGCGGAGGGATGCCTGGCCAACCTGCGCCATGGCCGGCGCAGGGGCGAGCAGGGCACCGCTGCCCAGCACGGTCATGGTAAGCAATGCGGAACGCAATACAAACTTGGTCATGGTCACTCTCAATCTCCCCGGCGGATCGGGTTTTCTGTTGTGTTATCGGGTAGTGGGCGGGTCGATTCCCGCGCGATGACGACCGGCGCGCGCCATTCGAGCGTGTCGTCGTCGGCGCCGTCGATCAGTCCGGCGAGGCGCACCACGGCGCGCGCGCCGAATTCGGCGATGTCGATGCTGGCGGTGGTGAGCGCGGGCGAAATCATCCGGGTGAGCGGGATATTGTCGAACCCTGCCACCGCCACCTGCTCGGGCACCGCAATGCCCGCGCGCTTCAGCGCCATCAGCGCGCCGACCGCCATATTGTCGTTGGCGGCGAAGATCGCATCATAGGCGGCGCCTTCGGCCTGCAGCGTCGCGACCGCCTGGGTGCCGGTTTCCTCGTTGAAGTCGCCCTGCAGCACGCGCAGGTCGAGGCCGAGCCGCGCGCATGCCTCCCGGCAGCCGCGCAGGCGCTCCTGCGCGTCGATATTGGCCGCAGGTCCGGCGATATGGACGATGCGGCGGCACCCGCCGGCGGCGAGATGCTCGATCACCGCCACCGCGCCGGCAACGTTGTCGACACGAAGTTCGGGGCGCGCGCCGTCATGAGGCGGGCAGTTGACGAGCACCGAGGGCATGGTCCGCGGCAGATGCGCGAACAGCTCGTCCGAGGTGATCTGCGGTGCCATCACCACCAGCCCGTCGACCCGGCCGCGCATCGCCTGGAGCGCCGTGACGCCGCGATCGGCCTCGCCGTGCATCACCATTAGCAGCAGGTGGAGCCCGAGTTCGGAAGCCTGGCGGTCCATGCCGCGCAGCAGTTCGGAGAAGAATTCGCCGTGCAGATCGGGAACGACGACGCCGATCGTCGAGGAGCGGGCGAGACTGAGATGTCGCGCGCCGGCATGCGGGACATAGCCGAGCCGATCGGCCACCGCGCGGATATGGTCGCGCAGCTCCGGGCGGATGTTGGCCGCGCCGTTCAGCGCACGCGACACCGACGCGACCGATACCGCTGCTTCGCGCGCAACATCTCGGATCGTCGCATTCGGCATGGCGTGGTTGGTCCTCTCCCGATCCTCGGTCCGCGCCGTGCGTTTTGCAGGTGACGGCATGAACCTATTGATGTAACCGGTTACATGAAGCAAGGGTGACTTGCAACATGGATGATAGGGCGGCCGGAGGATGGTCGTGCTTAGGGAGGAAACGCGTGAAGGACGGCCAAATTTCCCGGCGTGCGGTATTGATCGGGGCGAGTGCCGCTGCGGCCTGGGCGGCGAGCCCGGCGCGGGCGATGCTGCTCCAGGCGGGGGCGCAAAAGCTGCCTGCCGCGGTCGAGTCGCTGCTCGCGACGATGACCGTCGAGGAAAAGGCCGGGCAGCTCACCCTGATGGCCGCGGCCTGGTCCGGCGGGGCGGCGGTGACGCTCAATCCGGCGGGCGCTTCGTCCAATTTCGACGGCCAGCTGGCCGAGGTCCGGGCCGGGCGGCTGACCGGCGTGTTCAACGGCAACGGCGCGGCGATGGCCAAGCGGATGCAGACCGTAGCGATGCGCGAATCGCGGCTCCGGATCCCGCTGCTGTTTGCCGCCGACGTGATCCACGGCTTCCGCACCGTCTTCCCGGTGCCGATGGGCGAGGCGGCCAGCTTCGATCCCGATCTCGCCGAGCGGACCGCCCGGGCAGCTGCGGTCGAGGCGGCGGCGGCGGGCATCGACTGGACCTTCGCGCCGATGGTCGACATCACCCGCGACGCCCGCTGGGGCCGCAGCGTGGAAGGTGCCGGCGAGGACGTGCTGCTCGGTAAGCTCATGGCGGCGGCCCGGGTGCGCGGTTTCCAGGGCGCGAAGGGGCTGGAGGCGGCCGACGCGGTCGCTGCCTGCGCCAAGCATTTCGCCGCCTATGGCGCGGTGGAGGCGGGGCTCGACTACAACACGGTCGACATCTCGGAACGGACGCTCCGCGAGATCTATTTCCCGCCCTTCCAGGCCGCGCTCGCGGCGGGGGCGCCGACGGTGATGGCCTCGTTCAACGAACTCTCGGGCATTCCCGCCACCGCCAATGAATGGCTGCTCACCCAAGTGCTGCGCCGCGAATGGGGCTTCGGCGGCGTCGTCGTCTCCGACTATACCGCCGACGAGGAGCTGATCGCGCACGGCTTCGCCGCCGATGCGCGCGAGGCGACGAAGCTGGCCTTCCTGGCCGGCGTCGACATGAGCATGCAGAGCGGCTTCTACATCAAGCACCTGCCGGACCTCGTCGCCAAGGGCGAGGTGCCGATGGCGCGGCTGGACGAGGCGGTGCGGCGGGTGCTGGCGCTCAAGGTGCAGCTCGGCCTGTTCGACGATCCGTTCCGCCGCATCGATCCGGCGCGGGAGAAGGCGCGGGTCCGCACCCGCGAACATCTGGCGCTCGCCCGCGAGGCGGGCGCGCGCTCGATCGTGATGCTCAAGAACGAGGGACAGCTGCTGCCGCTGCCGCGCTCGGGCAAGAAGATCGCGCTGATCGGCCCGTTCGCCGGCGGGCTGCACGACCAGATCGGGCCATGGAACGTCTATGGCACGGACAAGGAAGCGATCGATCTGGCGACCGGCGTCAAGGCGCTGGTTTCGGATCCGGCGCTGGTGAGCGTTACCGAAGGCGCCGGCCTCGACGGGCCGATCGCCGGTGGGATCGAGGCAGCGGTGGCGGCCGCGCGGGCGGCAGACGTGGTGGTGCTGGCGGTGGGCGAGCATGCCCGCATGTCCGGCGAGGCGCAGTCGCGCTCCGCGATCGTCGTGCCGCCGGCGCAGATGGCGCTGGCCGAAGCGGTGGCAGCGACCGGCAAGCCGATCGTCGTGCTGCTCCGCAACGGCCGCGCGCTGGCGCTGGAGGGCGCGGTGCGCAAGGCCCCGGCGATCCTGGTCACCTGGTTCCTCGGCTCGCAGGACGGTCCGGCGATCGCCGACGTGCTGTTCGGCGTCGTCGGCCCCTCGGCGCGGCTGCCGGTCTCCTTCCCGCAGGCGACCGGGCAGGAACCCTATCATTACGACCACAAGTCCACCGGCCGCCCCAACCCGGCGGGGCCGCTGCAGGAATACAAGACCCATTATCGCGAATTCCCGAACGAGGCGCTGTTCCCGTTCGGGCACGGGCTTACCTATGGGGAGATCGTCTACAGCGACCTCGACCTGGGCGGCGGCAAGCTGACGGCGGACGGCAAGCTCACGGTATCGGCGACGATTACGAACCGCGGGTCGCGCGCGGCCGAGGAAGTCGTCCAGCTCTACATTCGCGACGTAGCGGCGAGCGTCACTCGCCCGGTCCGCGAGCTGAAGGCGTTCCGCGGCGTGGCGCTGAAGCCGGGCGAGCGGAAGCGCGTCGAGTTCACGCTCACTCGCGCCGACCTGCTCTTCATCGGCCAGGCGATGAAGCCGACGGTCGAGCCTGGGACCTTCCGGCTGTGGATTGCCCCCTCGGCCGAGGCGGAGGGCGTTTCGGGCAGTTTTGCGCTGGTTTGAAGGCTAACGATTAGCAATAGCGCGTCCTTTCGCCCTGCGCGAAGGACGCGCTAGGCGATCGTCTCTCGCCGCAGCGGCAGCGCCACCACGGCCGCCAGTGCCGCGAGCAGCAGCAGTGCCGGTCCCGCCAGCATCAGCCAGCGGATCGCCGCCAGGCTTGCCGCGCCCTGCGGCGCGCCGGCGACGAAGCCATTGGCCTGGTAGATCGCGCCGATCGCGAAGCCGGCGGCCGCAAGCGCCGCCTTCTGGGCCAGCGCGAAGGTGCCGAAGGCGATGGCTTCGACGCGCACGCCGCTCCGCGCTGCGCCCCAGTCGACGCTGTCCGGCAGCAGCGTCCACGCCGCGAGGCCGAACCCGGCAAAGGCCACCTGCATGCCGAGCAGGAACAGTGTCGTCGCCGCCACCCCTGGCGCTGGGAGCAGTACGAAGCCGGCGGGCACGGCGAGCGCGAGCCCGCAGGCGATCAGCCAGGCACCCCGGGCGCCGGCGCGACGGGCGGCGATCGTCCACAGCGGGGTCGCGACGAGGCTGGCGAAGGCCATCGCGGCCAGCGCGCGCGGCCCGGCAGGGCCGTCGGCCAGGACATAGCGGAAATAATAGAGCACCGACTGGGTGGTCAGCGCCGCCGCCGCCGCACCGGCCGCGGCGGCCAGGTTGAGCGCCACGAACGCGCGGTTGCGGGCAAGCAGCGCCAGTGCCGGGCCGATGCGGGGGCGGGGCGCAGCAGCTGGCGGCGGACGGTGCTCCGGCACGCGCCAGGCGATCGCGAGCAGCGGCGGCACGCCGAGCGCGGCGAGCAGCGCGCTCGCCGCCGCATAGCTGCCGAACCGTGCCACGAGCGTCGGCAGGATGCCCGCGACCAGCGTCGCGGCGATCGCCCCGAAGATCATCCGCAGCCCGGCGATCAGCGCACGCTCGGCGCTGGTCCCGGCCAGCCGGGTGGTCCAGGCCGAATAGGGAATGTTGGTGAAAGCGTAGAGCGTGCGGAATGCGAGCTGCCCCGCCAGGGCGATGCCCCAGGCGCCGGCCGGAACGGTGAACATCGCGACGAAGCTGAGCCCGAGCGGCAACGCCCCCCAGCCGATCAGCCAGCGATAGGGCCGCCGCATCCGCTCGGCGACGACGCCCGCGACGAAATCGGCCACCCCGTCCCAGACCGCGCCGATCAGGAACAGCGAGCCGGCCAATGCCGGCGCCAGTCGCAGCGTGTCGATATAGAAGAACAGCAGGTAGAGATTGACTGCCTGCCAGTAGAGATTGAACGCAAAGTCGCCTGCGCCGAACAGCAGCATCGCGCTGCGGGCAGGGGGCGGCGGGTCGATCACGCCGGGAGAACCGGAAAGGCCATGGCTGCCGCTCTTAGCGCGCGGCGGCCGGCTGTCCATGCAGGTCAGAAGAAGCGGGGAATCGGCCCGATCTGCGGCGTCTGGTCCGGCAGGTCCACCTCGATGCCGTCGGCATAGCACCAGCCCCAGCCTTCGGGCGGGTCATAGCCTTCCATGATCGGATGGCCGGTCTCGTGGAAATGGGCGGTGGCGTGGCGGTTGGGCGACTGGTCGCAGCAGCCGACATGGCCGCATTCTCGGCACAGCCGCAGATGCACCCACCAGCTGCCGGTCTTGAGGCACTCCTCGCAGCCCTTGGCGCTGGGGGTTACCGCGCGGACCGTCTCGGCGTTCATGTGCGTGCAGCGGGTCATGGCGAGCTCCTCGCCTGCGTTTCTAGCGGAGCCCCGGCGGCTGGTCGCCTGTACGATGGATGGGGATGGCAAAAAGGGGCCGCACGACCGTGCGACCCCCTTTCATGCGACCGACGTCCGTTCAGCGGCGAGCGTCGATGCTCCAGCCGCCTGCCCCGAAGGCGACGATCTGCAGCAGGCCGCCGGCCATCGCGATGTTCTTGAAGAAATTGATGAACTGGTTCTGGTCGCCCAGCGCGGCGTGGAACGCGAGCGCCGTCGCCACCGAGAAGGCGGCCAGAATCGCGGCGACAATGCGGGTGCGATAGCCGAGGATCAGCGCGATGCTGCCGCCGAGCTCTACGAGCAGGGCGATGGCGAAGCCGAGCTGCGGCAGCGGCAGGCCCGACGAGGCGATATAGCCGATCGTCGCGGCAGGCGCGGCGAGCTTCGACAGGCCGCTGAGCAGGAAGATCGCCGCAATGCCGATCCGGCCGACCAGCGGCAGCGCCGACTGAACGTTGGTGGGGGTGGTGGCGGTGGGGAGGGGTGCGGTAGCCATGATGTGTCTCCGAGATAGGGCGGGGGCCGATCTGCTTCGCCTGGTGACCCGAACATGGTCCCGAGGGAGTGGCAGGTTAACTGGAATAAAATCGTCCCACATGTTCGAGGAATTAGAAAAGAGGCTATTCGATTTCCTCGAACGATAGCGTCGAAACTATCCGGCTGATCGGAATAGCGGTGCCGCGCTAGCAAGGGGCCAACACAGGAGGCTTCGATGGATCGTCACACCGCACCCCAGCTCAGCCAGATCGAATGGGCTGCCATATCGGTCGCGTTCCAGGACGCGGCGGACTGCGGCTGCAGCGCCCTTTCGGGTACCCGGTCCCCGTCGCTGCTCGGCCGCATTGCGGACACGCTGTTCGGTTTGCGGCGGCCGACCCCCCTCGCCAACCCGCGGCTGGAGGCTATCCGCCAGTTCGTCTGCATCACGCGGCGCCAGCGCACCCCTGCCGCCGATCTGGTGCCGATGCTGGCCGACCACGGCTTCAACCCCGCGCAGATCGAAGCGATCGCGCTGCTGGCAATCTGAGGAGCGACCGTCATGGCCCATGCCACCGCCCATATCGGCCCCGACCTGCTGGAAACCCGCATCCAGGCCGGCCGCCACCCGATCCTCGCCGACGAGCCGCCGGGCAATGGCGGCCACGATGCGGGGCCCGCGCCCTATGACCTGCTGCTCGCGGCGCTGGGCGCTTGCACGGCGATGACGCTGCGCATGTATGCCGATCGCAAGGGCTGGCGGATCGATTCGCTGGAGGTGGATCTGCGGATCCTCGGCACGCCCGATGCGCGCCGCATCAAGCGGACGCTGACCATCGCCGGCCCGGACGCGGCGGGACGTGCTCGGCTGGCCGAGATCGCGGAACGGACGCCGGTGACGCTCACGCTCAAGCAGGGTATCGCCATCGAAACGCAACTGGCGGAGCAGACGGCATGAGCAGCGAAGTGGCCCTGGACGCGGTGGCGCGCGATACGGGGGCGGGCAAGTTCCAGGTGGCGGTGCAGGTCGCGGGCGTGGCGCTGATGCTCGACGAACCGGTATCGGTCGGCGGCCTCGGATCGGGCCCGACGCCCTATCAGATGCTTGCCTCTGCGCTAGCTGCCTGCACCACGATGACGCTGCGCGTCTATGCGCTGCAGAAGGGCTGGCCGGTGACCGGCTTCCGGACGCTCGCCGGGCACCAGCGCCAGGCCGGCATCGTGCCCGCGGACCTGTTCACCCGGCGGATCGAGATCGAGGGCGACCTCGACGACGCGCAACGCGCACGGCTGCTCGAGATCGCCGATCGTTGCCCGGTACACCGCACGCTCACCGGCGGCGCACGCGTCGAGACCGAACTTGCGGACGCCGCCGCACCGACCGAACCGGCGGCTGCCCATGCCGCAGACCTTGAGCACGCCATCCGCGACGGCTGAGCGAAACAATTTGTAACACGCCTCGTTGGGCCCCCATAACGAGCCAGGGGGGCGACATGCGGCGGACAGTTTGCAACGTGGGGATGGCCGCGAGCGCATTGCTCGCAGCGGGGTCGGCCCTGGCCGACGACGATCCGCGTTTCTGCCCGACCCGGCCGAGCATCGGCGGGTCGAGCTGTACCACCGAGCCCGGGCGGGTACATGTCGAGGCGTCGTTCCTCGATTGGGAGCGCGACGACCAGCCCGACCAGCGCGAGGACCGCATCGCCGCGGCAGATCTGCTGCTGCGCGTCGGGGTCGCATCGAAGACCGAGGTCCAGCTGGGCTGGACCGCCTATGGCCAGGATCGCACGCGCGACAAGGCCAGCGGCGGGATCGACACAATCCGCGGCACGGGCGACCTGCGCTTCGCCGTCCGCCAGCATCTCGCGGGCGAGAAGGGCAGGCCTTTCTCCGCCGGCGTCGAGGCATTCGTCACGGCGCCGACGGGCAAATATCCGATCGGCGACGGCACCTGGGGCGCCGGGGTGATCGTGCCGGTGCAGTATAATTTGACCGAAAAGGTGGCGGTCGCCTTCACCGGCGAAGCCGACGCCGCCGCAAACCAGAGCGGCGCCGGGAGCCACTTCGCCTACAGCGGTATCACCAGCTTGCGGTACAAGTTTAGCGAGAGGGTGACGACCACTGCCGAAGTCTCGCTGGAGCGCGATCAGGATCCGCAGGGGCACGAGACCCATGCGCTCGCGGCATTGTCGACCGCATGGCGGCCGACCAAGGTGCTCCAGTTCGACGTGCTGGCCGTGGCTGGTCTGAACCATAACTCGCCGGACTTCCGGCTGGTGACGGGGGGCGCGATCCTGTTCTGAGATGGCGAGCGGGGCGCGCGTCAGTCCCGGCGCCGGCTGCGGGCGGCGATCTTCGCCTCCACGCAGTCTGCCAGCGTGCCGGGCGCCCGCGCGCCGCCGAGCGCACAGGTTTCCAGGAAATCGCAAATCGTTGCGACGGATCTGGCGTCCTGTCGCTCGTCGCGCGGGCCGCAATAGAGGATGCGGGGGCCGCGCTGACGATAGTCTATTTTGGTCGTGCGCAGGCGCGCGCCGGTGACGACGATGTCTTCGCCGTCTTGCCCCACGGGGCGGCTGGGTGCGGCCCGCGATCCGCGGGCGGGTTCGGGTGCCGGGAACCCGGGCTCGGCGGCCAATAGCGCTGCGATCATCAGTGTTCGGGCGAGCATCTCGATCCCCTCGCAAGCGGAACGGGCTTAGCTGGTCAGCCAGTCGAGGGCCGTTTCCGGGTCCGCGAAGAACTCCACGCCTTCGCGCGAGGTCAGGCGCTTGGCCTGCAGGCGTGCCAGGCTCTTCGCGACGACGAAGGCAAGCCTGCGCGACCGGATGTCGTCGCTGCCGACCAGCTTGGAGAATTCCTCCACGCGTTCCTGGCTTTGAATGTCCATCTGTCGAATGTCGCAGAGCGTGACATGCTCGTTCGGCCCGCAGGACAGGGACGCCACCGCCTCGACGAGCGCGGCGCGCAGCTGGAGGATCGTGGCGGCCTCGAAAAAGCCGCCCATCGTCAGGCGGACGAGATGCCGCTCTTTCTCTTTCGCGATCGCGAACCAGCCCTGCATGATCGCATCCTCTCCAACATCTATCGTTGCGGCGTCCTCCGACCGACCCGCAGGGCTGTCAAAGACGCCGGGTTTCCCCCAGGTCCGGTCTAAACTTCGACCAGCCCCTCCAGATCCATATCGTTGCGCCCTGCGTCCACGAACCGCGCCCGCAGCCACGATGCCGCCGGGCCGGGGGGCGCATCCCGCCGCCAGATCGCGCTGAAGCGGTACATGCCGCCGGGGCTCTCCGGCATGGCGAGCCGGACCAGGGTGCCGGCGACGAGGTCCGGCTCGATCAGCGGCAACGGCATGTTGCCCCAGCCGATACCTTCGCGGAGCAGCGCATGCTTGGCGCCCAGGTCGGCGAGCCGCCAGGTGCGCGGGCTCATCACCGCGAAGTCGCGGCCAGCGGTCAGCGGCGAGCGATCGGAGAGCACGAGCTGCACATGGTCGCGCCCCGCGCCTGGCGGGATCGGGTTCATCCGGCCGAGCGGGTGGTCGGGCGCCGCCACCGGCACCATCTGCACCGATCCCGCCGCCTTATACTCGATGCCGTTCATCCCTGCCGCCAGCGGGCCGGAAATGCCGAGCACGGCCTTGCCCTCCAGCACCAGGCTGGCGATCGCCCCCAGCGCCTCGACGTGCAGCCGCAGCGTCACGGTGGGGAACTCGGCGCGGAAGGCGCGCAGCACTTCGCCCAGTCGCCGCGTCGGCAGCATCACGTCGACGGCGAGGTGCACCTCGGCCTCCAGCCCGTCGAGCAGGCCCTTCACCTTGGCGCGCAAGCCATCGATGCCCTGCGCCACCGTCCGCGCTTCGGCCAGCACCGCTTCGCCGGCGGTGGTGAGGCGCGGCTTCTTGGTGCCCTCGCGATCGAACAGCAGCACGCCCAGCTGCGCTTCGAGGTTGGCGATGCCGTAGCTGATGACCGACACCGCGCGGTTCAGCTGCCGCCCCGCGCCCGCGAAGCTGCCGTTGTCTACCACTGCGAGGAAAATGCGAAGCTGGTCGAAGGTGGGGGTGCCCGGGGTAGACATTTCGATTTCCTGGAACGTTTTTGTCCAGTTTATCCCACTGATTGGAGAAGTCGAGCCCGCCTATATCCCGGCCATCGAAACGGCGCCGCAGCGCGGCGCACCCCCACAGGGAGACCCACCATGATCGAACTTCGCCCCTTTTCCAGCCTCGGCGGCGCCAACCATGGCTGGCTCGACGCCAAGCACCATTTCTCCTTCGCCAACTATCATGATCCGGCCCGCACCAGCTGGGGCAATCTGCGCGTGTGGAACGACGACACGATCGCGCCGCAGACCGGCTTCCCGCCGCACCCGCACCGCGACATGGAAATCATCACCTATGTCCGCGACGGGGCGATCACCCACCAGGACAATCTGGGCAATCACGGCCGCACCGTCGCCGGCGACGTGCAGGTAATGTCGGCAGGCACGGGCATCGCGCACTCCGAATATAATCGCGAGGACGAGACCACCCGGATCTTCCAGATCTGGATCCAGCCGACCCGCGGCGGCGAGAAGCCGAGCTGGGGCACGCGGCCTTTCCCGAAGACCGATCGTGCCGGCCAGTTCGTGGTGCTGGCAAGCGGCTTCGAGGGCGATGGCGACGCGCTGCCGATCCGCACCGATGCCCGGGTGCTCGGCGCAACCCTGCGCACCGGCGAGACGGCCGAATACCCGCTGGGCAGCGATCGCCGCGCCTATCTGGTGCCGGCTACCGGCGCGGTCGAGATCGATGGCGTGCGCGTGAATGCCCGCGACGGTGCCGCCATCAAGGATCTCGCGCTGCTCAAGATCACCGCGATCGAAGACAGCGAGATCGTGATGGTCGACGCGGCCTGACGAACGTGTATCCCGGAGGTGGGGCGGATGGTGCGATTGCACCGGCCGCCCCGCCTTCATTTACGGGCATGTTGCATTAACTTGCATCGTGCTGATTTAAAAAGAAATTAGCTACAAGAACTGGAGCGGTGCAAAGCAGGCACGGGTTCTCCCTGTTGAACGCAGCGGGAAAACCGTCCTTGACCAAGCATGCCGCCATCGCCCATCCGAGCAGCAACTTCGCGCTGATCTGCTTCTCCCGTCTCCGCTGGGACTTCGTGTTCCAGCGCCCGCAGCACCTCATGACGCGCTTCGCGCGCAACATGGATATGCTGTTCTGGGAGGAGCCGATCGAGGACGACACGCCGAAGCCCTGGCTCGACGTTCGGGACGCGGGTGGCGGCGTGGCCGTGGCGGTGCCCCATCTTCCCGTCGGGCTGGAGGGGGAAGCGCGCGTGGCGGCGCTGCGGGCACTGCTCGACGCGCATGTCGCCGGCGTCGAGGCGGAGCTGATCCGCTGGTACTATACCCCGATGATGCTGCCCTTCTCGCGGCATCTGCAGGCCGGCTGCACCGTCTATGACTGCATGGACGAGCTGAAGAATTTCCGCTTCGCGCCGCCCGAGCCGATGTCGCTGGAGCAGGAACTGTTCGGGCTGGCGGATCTCGTCTTCACCGGCGGCTACAGTCTCTATGAGGCGAAGCGCGACTGTCATCCCTCGGTGCATCCCTTTCCGTCGAGCGTCGACGCCGCGCATTTCGCGCAGGGCCGGGCGCTGGAAGAGGATGCGGCCGACCAGCCCGGCCTGCCGCGCCCGCGGCTGGGCTTTTACGGCGTCATCGACGAGCGCATGGATCTCGATCTGATCGCGGCGATCGCCGACGCCCGACCGGACTGGACCATCGTGACGGTCGGTCCGGTGGTGAAGTTCGACCCCGCCGCGCTGCCCCGGCGCGCGAACCTCGCTTGGCTGGGCCCCAAGGGATATGGGGAGCTGCCACTCTATGCCGGCGACTGGGACGTCGCGCTGATGCCGTTCGCGATCAACGAGGCGACGCGCTTCATAAGCCCGACCAAGACGCCGGAATATCTCGCGGCCGGCCTGCCGGTGGTCTCGACACCGATCACCGACGTGATCCGCCATTATGGCGAGATTGCCGGCGTGTTTGTGGCGGAGGGGGCGGAGGCCTTTGTCGAAGCGTGCGAGCAGGCGCTGGCGTTGCGCGGCACGGGCGATGCCTGGCGCGCCGAGGCCGATACGCTGCTGGCCGAGCAGAGCTGGGACCAGGTTGCCGCCCGGATGCTGGGGTTGATCCGCCAGGTCACCGAGCCCGATCAGCCGCTGCTCAAGCCGGTGCGCAGCACGCACTATGACTATCTGGTGGTCGGTGCCGGCTTCGCGGGATCGGTGATGGCCGAGCGGCTCGCGGCGGACGCGGGCAAGCGCGTGCTGGTGATCGACAAGCGGCCGCACATTGCCGGCAACGCCTTCGATCACCAAGACGATGCGGGGATCCTGATCCACCAATATGGCCCGCACATCTTCCACACCAACAGCGCGGATATCTTCGACTATCTGTCGCGCTTCACTGAATGGCGCCCCTACGAGCACCGCGTGCTGGCGGAGGTGCGCGGGCAGCTGGTGCCGATCCCGATCAACCGGACGACGCTGAACGCGCTGTTCGGCCTGTCGCTGGAGCCGGAGCAGGAGGCCGCCGATTTCCTCGCCGACCGGGCGGAGCCGGTGACGGTGATCCGCAGCTCGGAGGACGTGGTGATTTCGGCGGTGGGTCGCGAGCTCTACGAGACCTTCTTCCAGGGCTATACGCGCAAGCAATGGGGGGTCGATCCGTCCGAGCTCGACAAGAGCGTCACCGCCCGGATGCCGACCCGTACCAATACCGACGACCGCTATTTCACCGATCGCTTCCAGGCGATGCCGCGCGACGGGTTTACGGCGATGTTCGCGCGGATGCTCGATCATCCCAACATCGACCTCGAACGGGGCGTGACCTTCGAGGACGCGAAGCGCCGGTTCAGCTTCGACCAGATCGTCTATACCGGCCCGATCGGCGAATATTTCGACTTCCGCTTCGGCAAGCTGCCCTATCGCTCGCTGCGCTTCGAGCATGTCCACGAGGGTCGCGAATGGGCGCAACCGGTGGCGGTGGTGAACTATCCGGACGAGACCGTACCGTATCCCGGGTGACCGAGTACAAGCACCTGACCGGCCAGCAGGCGCCCAACACCAGCCTGACCTATGAGTATCCGAGCGCGGAGGGTGATCCCTATTACCCGATCCCGAGGCCCGAGAACAAGGCGCTGTTCAAGCGCTATGAGGCGCTGGCGGAAGCGACCAAGGGCGTGCTGTTCGTCGGCCGGCTGGCGACCTACCGCTATTACAACATGGACCAGGTCGTCGGTCAGGCGCTCGCGACCTATCGGCGGCATGTCGCCGTGGAGCAGGCGGCTGCGCCGGTAAGGGCGGTGGCGTTGGCGGAGTGAGCAGGCTCGCCCCGCAGGTTCCCCTCCCGCAGGGGGGGAGGAGTGGAAGGAGGACTAGGCTGCCTTCGCCTCGCCCTCCGGCCTGTTGTCGGCGTCTTTCCTCGCTTCCACCGCGATGATCGGCCAGTGCGGCGCCTTGTCGTCGAGGGTCCGCAGCAGGCGGAGGAACTCGACCTCGGCGTCGTCATAGGGGACGCCGCCGACATCGAAGATGTCGTGGAACCATTTGTCCTTCAGCCCGGCGAGATCGGGGTTTTCCCAAGCCGCCCAGGGCAAGTGCGTCTGCGTCTTGCCGCGGACCAATCCCCAGCAGAAGGCGCCGACATTGTGCAGCTTCGCCACCGGCAGGATCGCCTCGAACGTGCTGCCCGCGGGGCGCGCCATGAACTCGGTGCACCACATCGGCCGGTTGAATACGCTGAGCCAGGTGATGCGCTGGGCGAAATCCTCCGCCGTGCCGTAATTGTGGAACGAGAGGATGTCGGAAAGGCCGGTCTGCGCCTGCTGCAGCGGGGTCAGGCGATCGGGCGTGGACCAGTCGCCCAGCCAGATCGCGCTGGTCAGCGGCTGCACGGGCCGCATGCTGCGCGCCCAGTCGAACGCCTCGACCAGCACCGGCAGGACGAAATCGGCCTTGGCGTTGAGCTCGCCGGCGTCGCACAGCGACACTTCGGGGCCGTTGTCCGGCTCGTTCCAGATGTCCCAGGCGAGCACGCGGCGATCGGCGCGGAAGCGGCCGACCACGCCCTTGATGTAGCGCTCCAGCCGCGGCCGCTGCGTAGGATCGCGCAGCGCCGGGATTCCGGGCGACTGCACCCAGCCCGAATTGTGCACGCCAGGCTTGGGTGCCGGCAGCGGCCCCAGCGCCGGATCGGGATGCCAGCAGCTGTCGAACAGCACCAGCATCACCCGGATCCCGAAGCCGTCGGCCACCGCGAGCACGGTGTCGACCCGCTCGAGAAAGCCCTGCGGGTCTTCGGCCCAGAGCAGATCGTGCAGATAGATGCGCACCGCGTTCATGCCGACATCGGCCGCCAGCGCCAGCTCGGCGCGGATCGCCTCGATGTCGAACGTCTCGGCCTGCCACATCTCGAGCTGGTTGATCGCGTTCGAGGGGGTGAAGTTGCAGCCCATAACCCAAGGCTGGCGCGCGAACCACGCCTTTGCCTCCGTCTCCGACCAGCGCCCGACCATCGCTTCGTACTCCGTTACGCCCTGTACCGACATCGTGGTCCAACCCCCGACAACAATGTGGTTTTTATAGGCGACGAAGGGAATTGCGGGGGTACCCGCTACGCGCTTGTTCGGAGGTGGAAAGGCGCATTCTGCGACGAGCAGAGAGGCGTGGTTGATCCATGTTGGTCCGCGGCGGCCGCATGCCCTTGTTCTTGCAATCATAAAGGGGCGCGGCGTGCCACCGATTAAACTCTGGGGCGGCGCGGAATGCACCGTCAATCGCGTCCGCGACCGCTTCCCCGACCAGTCGGTCGAGACCGGCCATCACGATAGGATCGAGGATCTCGATTGTATCGCCGCGCTGGGCGCGCGCGCTGCGCTTTCCGGTGCTGTGGGAGCGGGTATCCCCGGAAGATGCCGCCACGTGCGACTGGACGTGGAGCGACAGTCGTCTCGCGCGGTTGCGGGCGCTTGGCGTGCACCCGATCGCCGGGCTGGTCCATCATGGCAGCAGGCCGCGCCGCACCGATCTGCTCGATCCCGATTTCGGCGTGAAGCTGGGGGACTATGCCGCCCGCGTCACCGAACGCTATTCCTGGATCACCGACTGGACGCCGGTCAACGAACCGCTGACCACCGCGCGGTTCGCCGCCCTGTACGGGCACTGGTATCCGCACGCCCGCGACGAGGGCTGCTTCTGGCGGGCGCTGGTCCACCAGATCGAGGGCGTGGTGCAGGTGATGGCGGCGGTGCGGGCGGTGGTGCCGGACGCACGGCTGATCCAGACCGACGATCTCGGCAAGACCTACGGCACGCCGAAGACGCAGTCGCAGGTTACCTTCGACAACGATCGCCGCTGGATGGGCTGGGACCTGCTCTGCGGACGGGGCGTGCCGGGGCATCCGATATGGGCGCGGCTGGCCGGCCACGGCCTCACCGCAAAGCTGGAGGTGCTGGCCCAGGCGCCGTGCCCGCCCGACGTGATCGGCATCAATCACTATCTGACCAGCGATCGCTTCCTCGACGAGCGGGGCGCGGCCTATCCGCCGGCGATGCGCGGGGGCAATGGCCGGATCGCCTATGTCGATACCGAGGCGGTGCGGGTGCTGGATCCGGCGCCGGACGGGCTCGCCAGCGCGCTGGCCGAGGCTTGGGCGCGCTACGCCATCCCGATCGCGATCACCGAGGTGCATAACGGCTGCACCCGCGAGGAGCAGATGCGCTGGATGCGCGATGCGTGGGCGGATGCCGAGGCGGCGCGGGTGGCAGGGATCGAGGTGCAGGCGGTGACCGCCTGGTCGCTGTTCGGCGACTCGGGCTGGAATACGCTGCTGACCGAACCGGGCCTCTATGAGCCCGGCGTGTTCGACGTGGCGGGCGGGGCACCGCGGCCGATCGCGATGGTTCCGCTGCTGCACGCATTGGCGACGGGCACGCCACCGGGCCACCCTGCGCTGGAGGGGGCGGGCTGGTGGCGCCGCGACCTGCGGGTAACCCATCGTAGCCATCCGCACCCAGAACCGGGCACGGCCCGACCGGTCGTGCCGGGCCGACGACGCCAACCGCTGCTGATCGCCGGGGCGAGCGGCACGCTGGGGCAGGCCCTCGCCCGGACCTGCGCCGTCCGCGACCTGGAATATATCCTCACCGGTCGCGCCATGCTCGATCTGGGGGATGCCGACTCGATCGCGGCGGCGCTGGATACGCATCGCCCGTGGGCGGTGATCAACGCGGCCGCTTGGGTGCGCGTGGACAATGCCGAAGCGGAGGAGGCGGCGTGCTTTGCCGCCAACTGCGTCGGCGCGACCGAACTCGCCGTTGCTGCAGCGGAGCGCGGCGTCTCCACCGTGAGCTTCTCCAGCGACATGGTGTTCGACGGTATGCTCGACCGACCCTATCGTGAGGACGACCCTTGCGTCCCGCTCGGCGCCTATGGCCGCAGCAAGGCGGCGATGGAGGCGGCGATCGGCGTCCTCGACGGGCGGCACTTGATCGTGCGGACCGCTGCGTTCTTCTCTCCCTGGGACCGGCACAATTTCGCCATGCAGGCGGTGGAGACGCTGGCCGCCGGGCGGCGCTTCTCCGCCGCGAAGGACCAGATCGTGTCGCCGGCTTATGTCCCCGACCTGTGCAACGCGGTGCTCGACGAACTGATCGACGGGACCCATGGGGTCCTCCATCTCGCCCATCAGGGCGCGCTGAGCTGGGCGGCCTTTGCCGTCGCGATCGCGGATGCCTGCGGGCTGCCGGTGGCGCTGGTCGACGCGGTCCCCGGGAGCGCGCTGGGCTGGAAGGCGCCGCGTCCGCGCCATGTGCCCCTGGCAAGCCAGCGCATGCCAGCGCTCGCCTCCGCCGTGGAAGCCTTTGCTGCTGCACCCGAAACCCTCGCGCGGATCGCGCGGGCTGCGCAGTCGACGGGGGCTCTGCAATCGGCCTGACGGCGCGTCTCCGGCAAAGCCCCTCTTGCGCTGTGCTGCCGGAGCGCCGATGTAGTCGCGGGCAATACAACAACCACGAGATCATCCCACATGCATCCGCTTTCCGGTCAGATGACCATCGATCCCGTTACCGGCGCACTCGTTCCCATCGTCATCGAGCAGTCGAGCCGCGGCGAGCGCAGCTTCGACATCTATTCGCGCCTGCTGCGGGAGCGGATCGTCTTCGTCACCGGGCAGGTGGAAGACCATATGGCCTCGCTGATCACCGCCCAGCTGCTGTTCCTCGAATCGGAAAATCCGAAGAAGGACATCTGGATGTACATCAACTCGCCGGGCGGTGTCGTCACGGCGGGGATGGCTATCCACGACACGATGCAGTATATCCGTCCGCGCGTCGGCACGGTGTGCATCGGCCAGGCGGCGTCGATGGGCTCGTTCCTGCTGGCGTCGGGCGAGCCGGGCCTGCGCGTGGCGCTGACCAACGCCCGCATCATGCTTCACCAGCCTTCGGGGGGTGCGCAGGGCATGGCGTCGGACATCGAGATCCAGGCCAAGGAAATCCTGCGGATCCGCGCGCGCATGAACGCGCTCTATGCGAAGTATACCGGCCAGCCGATCGAGAAGATCGAGACGACGATGGACCGCGACTCGTTCTTCGAGGCCGAAGAAGCCAAGGCCTTCGGCATCGTCGACGAGGTGTACGAGAAGCGTCCGGTGCCGAGCGAGGATGCGGCAGCGGGTAATTAAGACTATTGGACTATCTTCGACCGCCTGACGATTCCCGGTGCATGGAACGTCGGGCGGGCGGGGCGATTATGGATTGCCGGAACTTCGCCTGCGTGTAGGATGGCAGGCGAGCGTAGCGCGCCCGAGGCGCGAAGGATGGATTGAATGACCAAGCTCAGCGGCGGTGACTCGAAGAGCACGCTCTATTGCTCCTTCTGCGGCAAGAGCCAGCACGAGGTGCGCAAGCTCATCGCCGGCCCGACCGTGTTCATCTGCGATGAGTGCGTCGAGCTGTGCAACGACATCATCCGCGAGGAAACCAAGTCCTCGCTGGTGTCGAAGAAGGACGGGGGCGTCCCGACGCCGCAGGAAATCTGCGACGTGCTCGACGATTACGTCATCGGGCAGAAGAAGGCGAAGCGCGTTCTCTCTGTCGCGGTGCACAACCATTACAAGCGGCTGAACCACGGCGCCAAGGGTGCCGATGTCGAGCTCGCCAAGTCGAACATCCTGCTCGTCGGCCCCACCGGCTGCGGCAAGACGCTGCTGGCGCAGACGCTGGCGCGCATCCTCGACGTGCCGTTCACCATGGCCGATGCCACCACGCTAACCGAAGCCGGCTATGTCGGCGAGGACGTGGAGAACATCATCCTCAAGCTGCTCCAGGCCTCCGACTATAATGTCGAGCGGGCGCAGCGCGGCATCGTCTACATCGACGAGATCGACAAGATCAGCCGCAAGGCGGAGAACCCGTCGATCACGCGCGATGTGTCGGGCGAGGGCGTGCAGCAGGCGCTCTTGAAGCTGATGGAGGGCACGACCGCGAGCGTCCCGCCGCAGGGTGGCCGCAAGCATCCGCAGCAGGAATTCCTGCAGGTCGACACGACGAACATCCTGTTCATCTGCGGCGGCGCGTTCAGCGGGCTCGAAAAGATCATCGGCGACCGCCTGCAGGGCAAGTCGATCGGCTTCGGCGCGCATGTCGCCGGGCCGGACGAGCGCCGCACCGGCGAACTGCTCCGCCAGACCGAGC
>NZ_CAJYTI010000022.1 GCF_913777625.1 uncultured Sphingomonas sp. | reverse complement strand
ACGATGATCATCTCGATCCCCACGGGCGCGAAGATCTTCAACTGGCTGTTCACCATGTACAAGGGCCGCATCCGCTTCGAGCTGCCCATGATGTGGACCGTGGCGTTCATGGCCACCTTCGCCATCGGCGGCATGACCGGCGTGCTGCTGGCCGTGCCCCCGGCCGACTTCGTGCTGCACAACAGCCTGTTCCTGATCGCCCACTTCCACAACGTGATCATCGGCGGCGTGCTGTTCGGCCTGTTCGCCGGCATCAACTACTGGTGGCCCAAGGCATTCGGCTTCAAGCTTGACAAGAAGTGGGGCCTGGTCTCCTTCTGGTGCTGGGTCGTCGGCTTCTGGGTCGCCTTCACGCCGCTCTACGTGCTGGGCCTGATGGGCGTGACCCGTCGCCTGCGCCACTTCGACGATCCGAGCCTGCAGATCTGGTTCGTGATCGCCGCGATCGGCGCCGCGATCATCGCGGTCGGCATCGCCGCCTTCCTGCTCCAGATCTTCGTCAGCATCCGCAACCGCGAGGCGCTGAAGGACGAGAGCGGCGATCCGTGGAACGCGCGTACGCTGGAATGGGCGACCTCGTCGCCGCCGGCCGCCTACAACTTCCCGTTCACGCCGGTCATCCACGACCTGGATGCCTGGTACGACATGAAGTCGCGCGGCGCGGTGCGTCCGGTCTCGGGCTACCTGCCGATCCACATGCCGAAGAACACCGGCGCCGGCATCATCCTGGCGGGCTTCTCGCTGGTGTTCGGCTTCGCGATGATCTGGTACATCTGGTGGCTCGCAGCGGCGTCGTTCCTGGGTCTGATCGCCACCGCGATCGCCCATACCTTCAACTATGATCGCGACTTCTACATCACGGCAGAAGAAGTGACCGAAACCGAGAATGCGCGCACCGCGGTGCTCGCGCGCCTGGGAGCCTGAGGCGATGAGCGCCACGACCGTATCGACGGGCGACACGCCCGTCTTCTACCAGCTCGAGGAGGAGCATCACGAACCCGGCGGCAGCACGCTGCTCGGCTTCTGGATGTATCTGATGAGCGACTGCCTTATCTTCGCGATGCTGTTCGCGGCATGGGGCGTCTATGGCACCAGCTATGCGGGAGGCCCCACCTCCCACGAGCTGTTCGAGCTGCCGCTGGTGGCGGTGAACACGGCGATGCTGCTGTTTTCCTCGATCACCTACGGCTTCGCGATGATCGCCATGCAGGAGCAGCGCAAGGGTGCCGTCCAAGCCTGGTTGCTGCTGACGGCGCTGTTCGGCGCCGCCTTCCTCGGCATCGAGCTCTACGAATTCTCGAACCTCATCCATGAGGGCGCGGGTCCGTGGCGCTCGGCGTTCCTGTCGTCTTTCTTCACCCTGGTGGGCACCCACGGCCTGCACGTCACCTTCGGCCTGATCTGGCTGTTCACGCTGATGGTGCAGATCGGCCGCAAGGGCCTGATCCCGGCCAATGTCCGTCGCCTGCAGTGCCTGTCGTTGTTCTGGCACTTCCTCGACGTGATCTGGATCGGCGTGTTCACCTTCGTCTATCTGTTTGGAGCCATGCGATGAGCGCGGACACCCACGGGCACGCCGCCCACCACCACGGCCATGATCATGGCCATGACGCGCCGCACTCGACCCGCGGCGGCTACATCACCGGCTTCCTGCTGTCGGTCGTCCTCACCGCGATCCCGTTCGGGATCGTGATGGGCGGCTGGATCGCCAACACCCAGCTGGCGGTGGCGATCTGCGCAGGGCTGGCGATGGTGCAGATCGTCGTCCACATGATCTACTTCCTCCACATGAACAGCAAGTCGGAGCAGGGCTGGACCCTGATGGCGCTGGTGTTCACCGTGATCATCATCGTCATCGCGCTCGCGGGCTCGCTGTGGGTGATGTACAACATGAACATCAACATGATGCCCGGGATGGATTCCGGCGCAGGCATGTGAACCGGCCGGCTTCCCGGAACTGGATGGCGATCGCGCTGCTGCCGCTGATCGCCATCCTGCTCGGCCTCGGCATCTGGCAGGTCGAGCGGCGCAGCTGGAAGCTGGCATTGATCGAACGGGTGGAGCGGGGACTGGCGGCAGCGCCGGTTCCTGCCCCCGGACCCGCCGAATGGCCCCGCATCGACAGCGACGCCGCCTATCGCAAGCTCCGCGTCACCGGCCATTATCTGCCCTGCCGCACCAGGCTGGCCCAGGCCGTTACTGATCTCGGCCCCGGCAAATGGGTCATGACCCCGCTGGTCACCGATCGCGGCTTCACTCTTTTCATCAATCGCGGGTTCCTGCCCGACGGCCAGACGCTGCCGGATTGCGAGCGGGGGCCGGACACCAGCGTCACCGTTACCGGCCTGCTGCGCCTGAGCGAGCCCAAGGGCGGCTTTCTCCGCGCCAATGATCCGGCGGCAAACCGCTGGTATTCGCGCGACGTCGCGGCGATGGGGCAGGGGCTGCCCGCCGTCGCTCCCTATTTCGTCGACGCCGACCGCAGCGGCGATGGCTGGCCGCGCGGCGGCATGACCGTGCTGCGCTTTCCCAACAACCATCTCGTCTATGCGCTGACCTGGTTCGGCCTCGCCCTGCTGACCGCCTGGTTCGCGTGGCGGGCATGGCGCGGGCGCGGAGAGGCATGACCGCGCGGACGCCGGACGACGCCGCGCGCCGCAACCTGCTGCTGCTGGTCCAGCTCCGCTGGCTGGCGGTGCTGGGGCAGCTGACGACGATCCTCGGCGTCCATCTGGTGTTCGGGGTACGGCTGCCGCTGGTTCCGATGCTGGCGACCGTAGGTGTGCTCGTCACGCTCAACCTGGCGATGGTTCCCGCCCGCGCGCTGCGGCCGGCGACCAACGGCCAGGTCATGGCAGGGCTGCTGGTCGACGTCGCCTGTCTCACGGTACTTCTTTACCTGAGCGGCGGCGCGACCAACCCCTTCGTCTCCCTCTATCTGCTGCAGGTGGTGCTGGGGGCTGTGCTGCTCGACACCCGTTCGAGCTGGGCGCTGGTGGCGCTGACCAGCACCGCCTTTGCCGCCCTCGCCATCGTCCACCGCCCGCTGCCGCTGCCGGCGGCGCTGAGCAGTAGCCTTGCCGGGCCTTTCGTCTTTGCATTGTGGTTCAACTACACGCTGATCGCGACCCTCGTCGTGCAGTTCGTCACCCGCATCGCCCGCAATTTGCGCGACCGCGATGCCCGCCTGGCCGAACTGCGCCAGCGCGCGGCGGAGGAAGAACATATCGTCCGCATGGGCCTGCTTGCCAGCGGCGCGGCGCACGAACTCGGCACGCCGCTCGCTTCGATTTCGGTGGCGCTGGGCGACTGGCGGTCCGACGCCAAGATCCGCCGCGACCCCCAGCTCAGCGCCGAGGTGGCCGACATGCAGGCCGAGGTCGCCCGCTGCAAGGCGATCGTCGCCGGCATTCTGTTCGCCGCCGGCGAAGTGAGCGGCGAAGCGCCCGAGCGCACGACGCTGCGCGGCTTCGTCACCGGGCTGATCGAGAACTGGCCGCGCAACGACAGCGTCACGCTCGACTATCGGCTGCCGACCGACCTGCCGATCGTCGCCGACCGCGCGCTCGGCCAGTCGATCGTCAACCTTCTCGACAATGCGGTCGAGGCAGGCGCCGAGCGCATCCGTCTGTCGGTCAGCGCGCCGGACGACCTGCTGGTCCTGACGGTACGCGACGATGGCCGCGGTTTTCCGGCCTCGGTGCTGCCGCACATCGGCGACCCCTATAACAGCAGCAAGGACCGGCAGGGGGCTGGCCTCGGGCTGTTCCTGGCGCATAACGTGCTGCGGACGCTCGGCGGCACGCTTACCGCACGGAACCTCGAGGGCGGTGGCGCCGAGGTGCAGCTGCGCGTACCCGTTGCGGCTCTCGCACTCGAGGATAAGATCGAATGACGGCGCACAAGTTGTTGATCATCGAGGATGATGCCGTATTCGCTCGGACCTTGGCGCGGTCGTTCGAGCGGCGCGGCTACATGGTCGAGATGCTCAACGGCCCGGAAGACGTAGAGGCGACCGCGCGCGCCTTCGCGCCGACGCGAGCAGTGGTCGATCTGCGGCTTGGCGGCAGCTCCGGACTGGTATGCGTAAAGCAGCTCCACGATCTCGACCCGACGATGCGGATCGTCGTACTCACCGGCTTTGCCAGCATCAGTACGGCGGTGGAGGCGGTGAAGCTGGGCGCCACCAACTATCTGATGAAGCCGGCGAACACCGACGACATCGAGGCCGCGTTCGACCGCGTCGACGGCGATGTCGATACCGAACTGAAGGCGCGACCCACCTCGATCAAGACGCTCGAATGGGAGCATATCCACCAGACCCTGGCGGACACCAACTACAACCTCTCGGAAGCGGCGCGCCGGTTGGGCCTGCACCGCCGCACGCTGGCCCGCAAGCTGGACAAGAAGCACCTCTGATACCGTGCTGTGGGGGCGACGGGTGCCGACCCGTCGTCATGCCGGCGGAAGCCGGCGTCTCCTGCAGATGCGCGGTTCCGCTCTTGCCCGCTGTTGCGAAACCTTCGTTTCGGCGGGGATGCGGCTGATGGCGAAGAGGGCGAAGGGGGGATGCATCCACATCCATTCAGGTTGATACAGGCCGGTAGCTAGTGGAGATGCTTGCCGTCCGCGACAGTGGCAGCACGCTTCGCCAGCAGCGCGTGCGACTCGCGCAGGATCTGGGTGGCTCGCTCGACATCGACCGCCGGTGAAAACAGGTGCCCCTGGCCATAGGCGCAGCCGATGCCGCGAAGCCGCTCTGCCTGCAGCTCCGTTTCGACGCCCTCGGCGATCACCGCCATGTCGAGCTCGCGCGCAATGTGGAGCACGCCCTCCAGGATGGCGCGGCTGGCGCTGCTTTGCAGCAGCTGGTCGGTGAAGGTCTTGTCGATCTTCAGATAATCGACGGGCATGGTCAGCAGGTGGGTGAGTGACGCATAGCCGGTGCCGAAATCGTCGAGCGCCACCGCAAGGCCCCTGTCGCGGAACCAGCGCAGCGTGTCGGCGACCTGCGTGTCGCCCTGGCCGAGATAGACAGACTCGGTAATCTCGAGGGCCAGGTGGTGCAGCGGTACGCCGTGGCGGCCGAGCACTTCGGGGATCACCTCGCGCAGGCGGCCGCCATGGAAGTCGCTCGACGAGAAGTTCATGCCGACGTGGCGCGGGGCGATGCCGAGGTCACACCAGCGGCGCAGATCGAGGGCAACGCGCTCGAGCATCCGCGCGGTGATCGCACCGGCGACCTTGCCGTCCGTGGTCGCCTCGAAGAATTCGGCAGCGGAGGCGATCCGATCGCCCACTCGCATCCGGCAAAGTGCCTCGAAGCCAATGACCTCGCCGGTGACCAGGTCGAACACCGGCTGGTAATGGGGAAGCAGCCGGTCCTCGGAAAGCGCCCGCTCGACCGCGTGGATCGCCTCCAGCCGCCGCGCCATGCGGCTGGCGATGCCCGGCCAGTAGCGCACGAAGCTGCCGCGCGCGGTTTCCTTGGCGTGGTAGAGCGCGAGATCCGCGTTGAGGCGCACCTGTTCGGCGGTTTCGCCTTCGCCGATTAGCGCGCCGCCGGCGGTTGCGCGGGGCAGGACGTTGCGTTCGCTCCCCTCGATCGGCTGCGCCAGCGCGGTGAGCAGGCGTCGCGCCGTGTCGGCAGGGGCGGCTAGCGCCTCCGGGCTCTGGAGCAGCACGGCAAACTCGTCGCCGCCGAGGCGATAGGCCCGGTCGGGCGCTGCCACCTCGGCGAGCCGGTGCGCGGTGTGGATGATCAGGTCGTCTCCGGCGATGTGGCCGAAGGTGTCGTTGACGATCTTGAGATTGTCGAGGTCGAGCAGGATCAGGCCCCAGGCGCCGGGTTCGCTGCAATCGAGATCGCTCAGCGACGTGGTGAAGGCGGATCGGTTGGGCAGGCCGGTGAGGCCGTCCAGCTGAGCGCGGCGCACCTGCTTGGCGCGCCAGATATCCTGCTCGATCGCGATGGCACAGAGATGGAGGCAGACCTGGACCATACGCCGCTCGAGCGGGGTCGGCCCCCGCGGTACCGCATAATAGAAGGCGACCACGCCGGTCACTTCGCTGCGGCCGTTCTTGATGGGACTGGACCAGCAGGCACGCAGCCCCAGCGGGCGGGTGAGGTCGAGGAACTTGGTCCAGTTGGGGTCGGTTTCGATGTCGGTGCTGACATAGGGCTGGCCATGATAGGCCGCCGCGCCGCAGGACCCGACCTTGGGCCCGATCATCAGCCCCTCCAGCGACTGAAGATACTGTTCCGGCAGACTGGGGCCGGCGACGGGGATCATCCGCCCGGCCACATCCACCCGCATCACCGAGCAGCGGACCTCGGGCGCGCGCTGTTCGACTTCCCTGCACAGCCGATCGGTGACCGATGCAAGGTCGGCGCCTTTCGCGACCAGCTCCAAAATGTTGTTCTGAAGCGAAATGTCCACGCGTATCGCCACCTTTGCACGTTGTTGCATGGATGACAGAGCGCGCCTTGCGCCGGGCATAACGGCATCGCCTGTAAAACTACGTAGCAACGCAGGGGCGGCGGATGCTAGGGCCGCGCGCGAAACGGATACGGGTCTGCCCCGTGTCGCCTGGCTGCCGCCTCTGGAAGGAATTCTCGGCATGATCCGCGTCGCCATCGCCGCTGCCGCCGCCCTGATGCTTGCCGCACCGCAGGCGAGCGACAGCGGCCCCTATCTGGCGCCGGACCAGTATCCCGACGGCATGGCGATCGTGCCGCCGCCCCCCGCCATGGACAGCGCGGCCGCCGCGCTCGACCTCAAGATCTTTCGCGATACCCGCAAGCTCGAGGGAAGCCCGCGCTGGCGAATCGCGACCGACGACGTGACCAACGATCCACTTCGCCGCAACGCCTGCGCCATGGGGCTGGTGCTCGACGCGAAGCGCGCGCCTGTGCTGGCACGCCTGCTGGATCGTGCGGGCACCGGCCCGGTGGTCAGCACGGTCAAGGCCGCCTATCAAGTGCCGCGCCCCTATCTGCGTACCGAGGGCAATATCTGCGAGGCCAAGACCGCCCATCTCGCCGGGAATGGCGATTATCCCTCGGGGCACACCGCCAATGGCTGGATGGAGGCGCTGATCCTCGCCGAAGTGATGCCGGACCGCGCGACCGCGATCCTCGCCCGCGGCCGGGCCTACGGCGAAAGCCGGGCGATCTGCGGATCGCACAGCAAGAGCGCGATCGAGGCCGGGTACATGGCCGGCGCGGTGGTGTTCGCCGCGCTCCATGCGGCGCCCGCCTTCCGGCGGGATGTGGAGGCGGCACGCGCGGAAGTGGCGGCGCTGCGATCGACAGCGCCGCGCCCGGGCGGCGAGGCGTGCGCAGCCGAAGCGGCGGCATTGGCGGTGCGGCCCTGGTGAAGCCCCGACAGGCCCGTTGATCCGCTCTCGCGCATCGCCTAGGCAGGGGGCCGATCGCGCCGGTGCCCTTGGCGGGGCTTAATCGGGAATGCGGTGCGGGAAGGCGACTTCCCAAATCCGCGGCTGTCCCTGCAACTGTGAGCGGATAGCGCGATGCACTGGCCTCCTTGCGAGGGGCAGCCACTGGGCCCTGGGGCCTGGGAAGGCGTGCAGCGCGCAGTGACCCGCAAGCCAGGAGACCTGCCGGCGTCCGGTCGCTCTTGCCCTGGCCCAGGGGATGGCCGCGGCACGGTGTACTCCGTTTGAGCGACGAACGAAGCGGCGGGGGCCGCTCGTGGTCGCGTGGCCCGGTCGCTTGGGAAGCGTCCGGCCGGGGCGTGTGGCCGGCCGCTCGCGGTGGGCCCCTGCCAGGTCGCCCGACGCCGGAGTGCCGTTGCTTGTCCATCCTCGCCTTGCGTGTCCGCATCGCCTTGCTGTTTGCCGGGCTGATCGCCGCCAAT
The DNA here is from genome assembly GCF_913777625.1 of uncultured Sphingomonas sp. Classification (GTDB taxonomy): domain Bacteria; phylum Pseudomonadota; class Alphaproteobacteria; order Sphingomonadales; family Sphingomonadaceae; genus Sphingomonas. Next base: position 50,334 of record NZ_CAJYTI010000022.1, on the reverse strand, counting down.
CTCGCCGCCTGGGGCTGGGCTCTGGCCCTGTTCCACGCCCAGCCGCTGATGCTCGGCACCGCGCTGCTCGCCTGGGGGCTGGGCCTGCGTCATGCCGTCGACGCCGATCACATCGCGGCGATCGACAACGTTACCCGCAAGCTGATGAACGACGGCCAGCGGCCGATCACCACCGGGCTATGGTTCGCGATCGGCCATTCCGGGATCATCGCCATCGCCTCTACCGGCATCGCGCTCACCACCAGCGCGCTGGCCGGGATGGGGGCGCTCAAGGAACTGGGCGGCGTGGTCGCGACCTGCGTGTCGGCGCTGTTCCTGTTCGCCATCGCGGGCATGAACCTGATCATCCTGCGGTCGGTATGGAAGACCTTCCAGCACGTCCGCGCCGGCGGCGCCTATGTCGAGGACGACCTGAACCTGCTGCTCACCGCGCGCGGGCCGCTGTCGAAGCTGTTCGGGCCGATGTTCCGGCTGGTGAGCAGGAGCTGGCACATGGCGCCGCTCGGCTTCCTGTTCGGCCTCGGCTTCGATACCGCCACCGAGGTGGCGATCCTCGGCATGTCGGCGGGGCAGGCGGCCCATGGCGTCTCGCTCGGCACGCTGCTGGTGCTGCCGGCGCTGTTCGCGGCGGGCATGGCGCTGGTCGACACCCTCGACGGCGTGGTGATGCTGGGCGCCTATCAATGGGCGTTCGTGAAGCCGATCCGCAAGCTTTACTACAACGTCACGATTACGCTGATCTCGGCGCTCGTCGCGATCGTGATCGGCGGGATCGAAACGCTGGCGCTGATCGGCGACAAGATGGGCTGGTCGGGCGGCGCCTTCGGCCTTGCGGCGGATCTGGGCGCCCATTTCAACGGCCTCGGCTTCGCGATCATCGGCCTGTTCGTCGCCTGCTGGCTGGTCAGCTTCGCCATCTATCGCTGGCAGAGACTGGACGAGATCGAGGTGCGCGGCTAGAGCGAAGGGCGAAGGCTTGCCTTCGAAGATCGCGCCGGTGCCCGGTAGAACGGGCTTAATCGGGAATGTGGTGCGGGGGCCTCCCCCAAATCCGCGGCTGTCCCTGCAACTGTGAGCGGATAGCGCGATGCACTGGCCCCGCCTGAGGGGCAGCCACTGGGCCGATGCGGCCTGGGAAGGCGTGCAGCGTGCCGTGACCCGCAAGCCAGGAGACCTGCCGGCGCAACGGTCGCTCTTGCCTTGGTCCAGGGGATGGCCGCGGCACGGTATCTGCTTCCGTTCGAGCGACGAAGCTGTGCGGCTGGGGCTGCACGGTCGCGCGGTGTCGGGCGTCCTTCGCGCCCGCCCGTCGTCGCGCGCCGGCTGGACGCTTGTCCGGCAAGCCCCCGCCTCGTTCGCTCCGGCGCGGGGGGAAGATACCATGACCGACCTTGCCAAGGTCCCCGTCACCATCGTCACCGGCTTTCTCGGCGCCGGCAAGACCACGCTGATCCGCCACCTGATCCAGAACGCCGGGGGGCGCCGCCTCGCGGTGGTCGTTAACGAGTTCGGCACGCTGGGCGTCGACGGCGAGATCCTCAAGTCCTGCGTGATCCCCGATTGCCCGGCGGAGAACATCGTCGAGCTGGCCAATGGCTGCATTTGCTGCACGGTCGCCGACGACTTCATCCCCACGGTCGAGCGGCTGCTGGCGCTCGATCCGCGCCCCGACCATGTCCTGATCGAGACCTCGGGCCTCGCGCTGCCCAAGCCGCTGCTAAAGGCGTTCGACTGGCCAGCGATCCGCAGTCGCATCACCGTCGACGGCGTGCTGGCGCTGGCCGATGCCGAAGCCGTCGCCGAGGGCCGGTTCGCCCCCGACCTCGTCGCGCTGGAGGCGCAGCGCGCGGCCGATCCGGGCATCGACCATGAGACGCCGCTCGCCGAAGTGTTCGAGGACCAGCTCGCCTGCGCCGACATGGTGCTGCTCACCAAGGTCGATCTTGCGGGTCCCGAGGGCGTTGCCGCCGCCCGCGCGGTCATCGCCGCCGAGGCGCCGCGCCCGGTGCCGGTCGTGGAGATCCGCGAAGGTGCGATCGACCCGCGCGTGATCCTGGGGTTGGGCGCCGCCGCCGAGGACGACCTCGCCGCGCGGCCCTCGCACCATGACGGCGCCGACGACCACGAGCATGAGGATTTCGACAGCACCGTCGTGACCTTCGGCGAGATCGCCGATCCGGCCGATCTGGTCGCCCGGATCGAGCAGCTGGCGCGCGAGCACAAGGTGCTGCGGGTCAAGGGCTATGCGGCCGTGGCCGGCAAGCCCATGCGGCTGCTGGTCCAGGCGGTGGGGAGCCGCGTGCGACACCAGTATGACCGGCCCTGGCGCCCGGGCGAACCCCGCGGCACCGCGCTGGTCGCGATCGCCGAGCATGACGATGTGAACCCCGACGCTTTCCGCGCGGTGCTGAACGGCTGAGGCAGCGCGCGCAATGCACGTCCTGTTCCGCGAAACGCACGGGCTCGAGGAGAACGCCGTGCCCCAGGACCTCGGGCAGGCGCCCGCGGACCTGGTGGTGCTGTCCTTCTCCGACAGCGACCTCGGTGCGTTCGCGGCGGCGTGGCAGGTCGGCAGGGATGTGCTGCCGTCGCTGAGGCTGGCCGACCTGGCGGCGCTGACGCACCCGCTGTCGGTCGACACCTATGTCGAGCGGACGCTGTCCGGCGCCAAGGGCATATTGATCCGGCTGATCGGCGGCATGCCCTATTGGAGCTATGGCCTCCAGCAGGTGGAGGCGCTGGCACGCGCGCGGGGGATCGCGCTCGCGGTGCTGCCCGCGGATGGCCGACCGGATGCGCGGCTCGATGCGGCGTCGACGGTGGCGGCACCGGTGCTGCGGGCGCTTGCCGAGCTATGCGACGCCGGCGGTGCCGAGGCGGCACGGGCGGCGCTGGGGGTGCTGGCGAGGGCGGCGGGGATCGGCGGTGACGCCGCTGCCCTCTACACCCCGCTCCCCAGCTTCGGTCTGTGGCATCCGGAACATGGCGCGTTCCTACCCTACACCCGTCATCCCCGCGGAGGCGGGGACCCATTGGTGGGAACCTATCGGACCCTGCCTCCCGCGTCCTGGCAAATGGATCCCCGCCTCCGCGGGGATGACGGTGGGAGTGGGGATGCAGAATGGCAGGGCTGGACCCGCACCGGCCGCCCGCTGGTGGTGATCGTCTTCTATCGTTCCTATCTCGCCGCCCGCGACATCGATCCGTTCAAAGCGCTCCATGAAGCGTTCGAGCGCAAGGGCTTCGACACGCTGTCGATCTTCGTGCCCTCGCTCAAGGCGCCCGATGCCCGCGCACAGGTGGAGGCCTGGGTCCGCGACCTCGCCCCCGCCGCGATCGTCAATGCCACCGCCTTTTCCGCCCGCGACGACGCCGGGCACTCGCCGCTCGACGCCGCTGGCGCGCCGGTGTTCCAGCTCGCGCTCGCAACCGCCTCGCGCGATGCCTGGGCCGGTTCGGATCGCGGCCTGTCGCCGGCCGATCTTGCGATGCACGTCGTGCTGCCGGAAATTGACGGCCGTATCTTCGCGGGCGTCGCCAGCTTCAAGCAGGCTGAGGCGCGCGACGCGGCGCTGGGCTTTGCGCGCACCGTCCACCAGCCCGAGCCCGCGCGCATCGCCGCCATCGTCGATCGCGTCGCCGGCTGGATCGCGCTCGCCGCGAAGCCACGCGCCGAGCAGCAGGTCGCGCTCGTCCTCTCGACCTATCCGGGCAAGGACTGGCAGCTCGCCCATGCCGTCGGGCTGGATGCGCTGGCCTCCGCCGAAGCCATCGCCGCCGATCTGGGCGAGACGGTGACGGATCTTGCTGGCCGGCTGCAAACGGCCCGGTGTTGCTGGTCGCTGGCGGAGTATCGACAGGCGCTCGGCAGCCTGCCGGAAGCGCTGTGCCGCGATCTGGACGCGGCCTGGGGCGCGCCCGTGGCGGATGCGCTGGCCCAGGACGACAGCTTCCACTTCCCGGCAATCCGCGCGGGTCGCCTGGTGATCGCGCTCCAGCCCGAGCGGGGCGATCCCGCCACGCGGGAAGACAGCTATCACGATACCGCCCGGGTGCCGCGCCACGCCTATGTCGCCTTCTACCTCTGGCTGCGGGCGCAGGCGGTCGACGCGCTCGTCCATATCGGCGCCCATGGCACGCTGGAGTGGCTGCCCGGCAAGGCGGTGGCGCTCTCCGATCGCTGCTGGCCCGAGGCGCTGACCGGCGGCCTGCCGATCCTCTACCCGTTCATCGTCAACGATCCGGGCGAAGCGGCCCAGGCCAAGCGACGGACCGGTGCGGTCACCATCGGCCATCTGCCGCCGCCCTTGAAGACGGCCGGTACCGGCGCCGGGCTCGGCCGGATCGAGGCGCTGCTCGACGAGTTTTCCAATGCCGTCGGCCTCGATCCCGCCCGCCGCGACCGGCTCCAGGCGGCGATCCGCGACGAGGCGCGCGCGGTGGGGCTCGAGGCGGAACTGGGGCTCGATACGGCTACCAGCACCGCCGAGGTGATCACGCGCATCGATCGCTTCGTCTGCGACGTGAAGGAGGGCCAGTTCGGCGACGGCCTCCACGTCTTCGGGCGCGGCGCGTGCGGGGCGGCAGAGCGGGAGGGGCTGCTTGCCGGGCTGGCGGGCAGGCGCGTGCCGGCGGGGCCGTCCGGCTCGCCGTTCCGCGGACGCAGCGACGTGCTGCCGACGGGGCGCAACCTCTACACCATCGATCCGCGCGCGGTGCCGTCGCGCGCGGCCCATGCGCAGGGCATCGTGCTGGCCGACGAACTGATCCGCCGCCACCTCCAGGACCAGGGCGACTATCCCAAGGGGCTGGTGGTCGATCTGTGGGGATCGGCGACGATGCGCACCGCCGGCGAGGAATTCGCGATGGCGCTGCATCTGCTCGGCGCGGCGCCCATCTGGGACAGCGCCTCGGAGCGGGTGACCGGCGTCGAGATCCTGCCGCTCGCCATGCTCGACCGCCCGCGCATCGATGTGACGCTACGGATATCCGGCCTGTTCCGCGATGCCTTCCCGACCCTGCCGCAGCTGTTCGGCCAGGCGGTGCGTGCACTGGCGGCACGGGACGAGCCGGCCGACTGGAACCCTTTCGCTAGGCAGGCGCCGGGCGCTCGTGTCTATGGGCCACAGCCCGGCAGCTACGGCCTCGGCATGGGCGCCGCAGCCGAGACCTATACGGACGCGGCGCGGCAGGCGGCGGGGGAGGCCTGGCTGGCCGCGTCCGACCACGCTTTTGATGGCCGCGAGGCGCAAGCCGATGCGGAGGGTATTCGCGCCCGCGTGGCTGCCGCCGACGCCTTCGTCCATCTCCAGGACCTCGCCGAGACCGACCTGCTTCTCGCTGCCGACTATGCCGCGCACGAAGCGGGTTTCGCCGCCGCCAAGGCGCTGGCAGGCGGGGAGGCGGCACTCTACCATCTCGATGCCCGCGATCCTGCGCGGGCCGTCGCCCGGCCGCTGACCGAGGAGCTTGCCCGCGTGGTACGCGCGCGTGCGGCCAATCCCGGCTGGATTGCGGGGATGATGCGGCACGGTTTCCGCGGCGCGGCCGAGATCGCGGCGACGCTCGACCATCTCGGGGCCTTCGCCCATCTGGCGGGCGCGGTGCCGCCGCAGCTGTTCGACCTGTATCATGACGCGACGCTGGGCCAGCCCGAGGTGCGGGCCTTCCTCGCCGCGGCCAACTCGGCGGCACTCGCGGCGATGGAGGCGCGCTTCGAGGCGCTGCACGCGGCAGGGCTGTGGGCGACGCGGCGCAACTCGATCCTCGCCGCTCTGGGAGGCACCGCATGACCGGGTTCGCGATCCGTGGCTGGTGCCCCGATGCCTGGCGGCCGATGGTCGCGGGCGACGGCCTGCTGGTGCGGGTGAAGCCGCGGCTCGGCCGGCTGACGCGCGCGCAGCTCGCCGCATTGGGGGAGGCGGCTGCCGCCTATGGGAACGGCCTGATCGATCTGACCAGCCGCGCCAATCTGCAACTGCGCGGCGTTTCCGAAGCCGGTTGGCCGGCGCTGCTGGAGCGGCTGATCGCGCTCGATCTGGTCGATGCCGATCCCGAGGCGGAGAAGCGCCGTACCCTGCTGGTTGCCCCCGAATGGCTGCCGGGCGACGACACGCACCGCATCGCCACCGACATGCTGGCGCGGCTCGGCGACCTGCCGGCGCTGCCGGGCAAGATGGGCTTCGTGATCGACGCTGGCCCCGCGCCGCTGCTCGCCGACGCGCCGGGGGATTTCCGCATCGAGCGGGGGCGTGCCGGCGAGGTGCTCCTGCGTGCCGACGGGCGCGCGCGCGGTGCCCCGGTGGAACATGGCCGGGAAGCCGAAGCCCTGGTGGCGCTCGCGCAGTGGTTCGTGGCCAGTGGTGGTGTCGCTGTGGGGCGGATGCGGCGGCACGCCGAGGCGCTCCCGGCATTCGCCGCCGGGGACCGGGTGCCTGCAGCCGCCGCACCGTCGATGCGTCCCGGGGGGCATCCTTTGGGCGGCGTCGTGGGGTTGGCATTTGGTCAGATCGATGCCGGCGCCATCGCGCGCCTGCTCGATCATCCCTTTTCCGCCGTACGCGTGACGCCATGGCGTTCGCTGCTCGTCGAAGACGTGCTGCCGACCGACCCGGCGTTGATCGCCGATCCTGCCAGTCCGCTACTGCGGACCGATGCCTGTGTCGGCGCGCCGGCCTGTCCGCAAGGGCAGGTGGAGACGCGCGATCTGGCGCGCCGGCTCGCACCCTGGGTGTCGGGCCGGCTGCACGTGTCGGGCTGCGCCAAGGGCTGCGCGCGTGCCCTGCCGAGCGAGGTGACCGTCACCGGCCGCGACCGCCGCTACGACCTTGCCTTCGATGCCCGCGCCGATGCGCCCGCGCTGCATGCCGGGCTCAGCGCAGACGCGCTGCTTTCCCTCTTCGGATCCACAGATGCCGCATAGCTACGAAACCGATGGCGCCGCCATCTATCGCCAGTCCTTCGCAACGATCCGCGCCGAAGCCGATCTCGCCCGCTTCTTCGCGGAGGAGGAGCCGGTGGCGGTCCGCATGATCCATGCCGCCGGGATGGTGGAGCTGGCGCGGCATATTCGCTTTTCGCCCGGGTTCGCGCAGGTGGCGCGCGGCGCATTGGCGGACGGTGCGCCGATCCTTTGCGATGCCCGCATGGTATCCGAAGGGATCACGCGGGCGCGCTTGCCGGCCAACAATCCGGTCCTGTGCACCCTGCACGATCCGCAGGTGCCGGCACTGGCGCAGGCAATGGCGAATACGCGCTCCGCCGCCGCGCTGGAGCGCTGGCGCCCGCACCTTGCCGGCGCGCTGGTCGCGATCGGCAATGCGCCGACCGCGCTGTTCCACCTGCTCAACATGCTGGAGGATCCGCATTGCCCGCGCCCGGCGGCGATCATCGGCTGCCCGGTGGGGTTCGTCGGCGCGATGGAGTCGAAGGCGGCACTGTGGGCGGCACCGCCGGTGCCGTGCTGCATCGTCGAGGGGCGGCTGGGCGGCAGCGCGATCACGGTCGCTGCGGTAAACGCACTGGCGAGCCGCGCCGAATGAGCATGGGGACGATCCACGGCGTCGGCCTCGGCCCCGGCGCGCCCGATTTGCTCAGCGTCCGGGCCGATCGCTTGGTGCGCGGCGCTGCCCATGTCGCCTATTTCCGCAAGGCGGGCCGCCCGGGACAGGCGCGACGCATCGCCGAGGGGATGCTGCGCGCCGATGCCGTCGAGCTGCCGATGGAATATCCGGTGACCACCGAAATCCCGGTCAGCGATCCGCGCTACAATGCCTGCCTTTCCGCTTTCTACGCGGACTGCACCGAACGCCTGCTGGCGCTGGCCCGTGCCGGCGAAGACGTGGTGGTGCTGTGCGAGGGGGACCCGTTCTTCTACGGCTCGTTTATGCACTTGCATTCGCGGCTGTCGGGGCAGGTGCCGGTGGCCGTGGTTCCGGGGATCACCGGCATGGCAGGGGCGTGGAACGCCACCGGCCAGCCGATCACCTGGGGCGACGACGTCCTCACCATCGCGATGGCGACGCTGCCGCAAGAAGAACTGGTCCGCCGCATCCGCGACACCGATGCGCTGGTGGTGATGAAGATCGGCCGCAACCTCGCCAAGCTCCGCCGCGCGGTGGCCGAAGCGGGCCGCGAGGGCGAAGCCTGGCTCGTCGAACACGCCGCCATGCCCGAGCAGCGGGTAACGCCGCTGGCGGACGCGACGAGCGTCACCCCCTATTTCTCGATCCTCCTGATCCACGGCCGGGGGCGGCGGCCGTGAGCGGCTGGCTCGCCATTGCCGGGTTGGGACCCGGCGACGAGGCCCTGGTCACGCCCGAGGTCAGCCAGGCGCTGGCCGAGGCAACCGACGTGATCGGCTATATCCCCTATGTGGCACGCATCGCGCCGCGCGAGGGCCTGACCCTGCATGCCTCGGACAATCGCGTCGAGCTGGATCGCGCCGCGCTGGCACTGGATCTGGCGGCGCGGGGGCGGCGCGTCGTCGTCGTCTCTTCGGGCGATCCGGGGGTGTTCGCGATGGCGGCGGCGGTGTTCGAGGCGCTGGAGGCGGGGCCTGTCGCCTGGCGCGACCTCGACATCCGTGTTCTCCCCGGCATCACCGCCATGCTGGCGGCGAGCGCCCGGGCAGGGGCGCCGCTCGGCCATGATTTCTGCGCGATCAACCTATCCGACAATCTCAAGCCCTGGGCGCTGATCGAGAAGCGCCTGCGCCTCGCGGCCGAGGCCGATTTCGCCATGGCCTTCTACAATCCGCGCTCCAAGATGCGGCCGGAGGGCTTTGCCCGAGTGCTGGCGCTGTTGCTCGAATGCTGCGGCCCGGCGCGCCCGATCCTGTTCGCCCGCGCCGTGTCCACGCCGGAGGAAGCGTTGCGCATCGTGCCGCTCGGCGAGGCGCGGCCCGAGATGGCCGACATGCGGACGATGGTGATCCTCGGATCCAGCACGACGCGGCTGATCCCGCGTGCGGGCCGCCCGATCCTCTACACCCCGCGCTTCGCGGAGACGGGCGCATGATCCAGCCAGTCGAGCACGGCCTGCGGATCGGTCACCTCCTCGCGGGGCGGCAGTATCGGCCGGTCGATCATCAGGACCGGCACGCCCAGCGCGCGCGCGGCGATCAGCTTGGCCTCGGCCCCGCTGCCACCGGCGTTCTTGCAGACGACCAGGTCGATGCTGTGCGCTTCCATCAGCGCCCGGTCACCCTCGGGCGTGAAGGGCCCGCGATCGACGACGAGATGGTGATCCGGGAGCGCCGGCGGTATGGCGGGCATATCCACGAAGCGCAGGACATAGCGGTGCTGGGGTTGCGCCGCGAAGGCCTCGACGTGCACCCGCCCGAGCGCCAGCAGGATGCGTCGGGCCGGGCCTGCGAGCGCATCGACGGCAGCCTCGATATCGGCGACGTGCTGCCAGCGGTCGTCCGGCCTGGGCATCCAGGCGGCGCGAGTGAGGGCGAGCAGTGGCACGCCTGCCAGGGCGGCCGCCGCGACCGCATTGCCGCTCATCGTCGCGGCAAAGGGATGGGTGGCGTCCACCAGATGGGTGATCCGGTGTTCCCGCAGATAGGCGGCGAGCCCCTCGATCCCGCCAAAGCCGCCGACCCGCACGGAGACCGGCTGGGGACGGGGGTTTTCGGTGCGGCCCGCGTAGCTGAGCGTCGCCGGTATGCCGCGCGCCGCCAGCAGCCGCGCCAGCGCGCTCGCTTCGGTGGTGCCGCCGAGCAGCAGGACGTTCGGCATGGCTGACTCCCCCTGGTTGACGATCCTCGGGATCGGTGAAGACGGTGCCGACGGACTGTCCGTCGCCGCCCGCGCGGCACTCGATGCGGCCGAGCGGGTGATGGGCGCACGCCGCCACCTTGCGCTGTTGCCGGGGCTTAGGTGCGAAGCGGTGGAATGGCCAGTGCCCTTTGCCGAGGGCATCCCGCTGCTACTGGCCGAGCGGGGGCGACGCGTGGTGCTGCTCGTGTCGGGGGATCCGTTCTGGTTCGGTGCGGGCACCAGCGTGACGCGGCACCTGGCTTCCGACGAATGGATTGCGCATCCCGCACCTTCCAGCTTTGGGCTGGCAGCCGCGCGGCTCGGCTGGGCGTTGGAGGAGACGCTGTGCCTCGGGCTGCATGCCGCGCCGCTTTCGCGTCTGCGCCCGCATCTTGCCCCCGGGCAGCGGCTGCTGGTGCTGGTGCGCGACGGTGCCGCCGCCGCGGACCTGGCCCGGTATCTGGTCGAGACGGGCTTCGGCCGCTCGATGCTGCACGTTCTCGAAGCCCTGGGGGGGGCGCGCGAGCGCGTTCGCCACATCGAGGCTGGTGTCTATGGGCTGCAGGACGTCGCCCACCCGGTGGCGGTCGGGGTCGAGGTTCGGGGCGAGGGGCAGGTGCTGCCCGCCAGCAGCGGCCGTGCGGATGCGTGGTTCGCCTCCGATGGTCAGCTGACCAAGCAGCCCGTCCGCGCGCTTACTCTGTCGGCGCTGGCGCCGCGCCCCGGGGAGTTGCTGTGGGACATTGGCGCGGGCTCGGGGTCGATCGGAATCGAGTGGCTGCTTGCCCATCCCGCCAACCGCGCCGTGGCGATCGAGGCTGATCCGGCACGCGCCGATCGTGCCCGTACCAATGCCGCCACGCTCGGTGCGGATCGGCTGGAGGTGCACACGGGGCGCGCGCCGGACCTGCTGCCGGAAGGCGCGCCCGACGCCGTGTTTGTCGGCGGCGGGCTTTCGAAGGCACTGCTGGAGGCGCTTTGGGCGCGGTTGCCCGCCGGCGCCCGGCTCGTCGCCAACGCGGTGACGCTCGAGTCCGAGGCCCTGCTCGCGCAATGGCAGTGCCGCGTCGGCGGCAGTCTGCTGCGCATCGAACTGGCCGACGCGGTGCCGCTCGGCAACCGGCACGGCTGGAAGGCGCGCTATCCGGTGGTGCAGTGGAGCGTCGTGCGATGATCGTTGCCGGCTTCGGCTATCGCTCTGGCGCGACTCTCGACTCGCTGCGCGCGGCACTCGCCCTGGCGCAGGCCGGTGCGCCGGGCGTCACCCACGTCGCGAGCGTGCCGGACAAGCTGCCGCTGCTCGGCGGGCTCGGGCTGCGGACGATCGCGACCCCTGAGCTGGGCGCGATCGTCACTCCCACGCGCTCGGTGGCCAGCCTGGCCGCGCGCGGCACCGGCAGCGTCGCCGAAGCCGCCGCCCTGGCTGCGGCTGGACCGGGCGCCCGGCTCCTCGTCGCGCGCTGCATTTCCCCCGATCGGATGGCCACCTGCGCCATCGCCGAAGGACCCCAAGCATGACCGTCCATTTCATCGGCGCCGGCCCCGGCGCGCCCGACCTGCTGACCCTGCGCGGTCGCGACCTGATCGCCGCGAGCCCGGTCTGCCTCTATGCCGGCTCGCTGATCCCGGAGGCGATCCTCGCGCATTGCCCGCCCGGCGCCCGCATCGTGAACACCGCGCCGATGGACCTCGATGCGATCCTCGCCGAGATCGTGACGGCGCATGCTGCGGGTCAGGATGTCGCGCGGCTGCATTCGGGCGATCTCTCGGTCTGGTCGGCGATGGGCGAGCAGCTGCGGCGGTTGCGCGCGCTCGATATCCCGTTCACCGTCACGCCGGGTGTGCCCGCCTTCGCGGCGGCGGCGGCGGCGCTGGAGGCGGAGCTGACGCTGCCCGAGCTCGGCCAGTCGCTGGTGCTGACCCGCACCCCCGGCCGCGCCAGCCGCATGCCGGAGCGGGAAAGCCTGACCACCTTCGCCGCCAGCGGCGCGACGCTGGCGATCCACCTGTCGATCCACAACCTTGCGACGGTCGTCGCCGATCTGTTGCCGGCGTACGGCGCCGATTGTCCGGTCGCGGTGGTGTGGCGGGCGAGCTGGCCCGACGAACGCATCGTCCGCGCCACGCTCGGCACCATCGAAGCGGCGGTCGCGGGCAGCATGGAGCGGACCGCGCTGATCCTCGTCGGCCGGGTCCTCGGTGCCGAGCATTTCGGCGAGAGCAGCCTCTACGCCCCCGGCTATGACCGCCGCTTCCGTCCGCAAAGTGCCGGCTCGCGCTTTGCAGAGTCCGCCGAATGATCCCGCCCGGGCTGATCATCGCCGCGCCCGCCTCGGGAACCGGCAAGACCACCGTGATGCTCGGCCTGCTGCGCGCGTTGGCAGAGGACGGCGTGGCCGTGCAGCCGTTCAAGAACGGCCCGGACTATATCGATCCGGCGTTCCACCGCGCGGCCTGCGGGCGCCCCTCGTTCAACCTCGACAGCTGGGCGATGAACGAGGGGCTGCTCGAGGCGATCACGAGGCGCGGGCAGGGGGCCGATCTGATCCTGGCAGAGGGGTCGATGGGGTTGTTCGACGGCGTCGCCTCGGCCGGCGCGGCGGGTACCGGTGCCACCGCCGATCTCGCGCGGCGCAAGGGCTGGCCGGTAGTGCTGGTCGTCGACGTCTCGGGACAGGCGCAGTCTGCGGCGGCAACCGCGCTCGGTTTCGCCCGGCTGGACCCGGCGCTGCCGTTCGCGGGCGTGATCCTCAACCGGGTGGCCAGTCCCCGCCATGAAAGGCTGGTGCGCGCCGGCATGGAAGCGGCGGGGATCCCGGTGCTCGGCGCCTTGCCGCGCCGCGCGGACCTGGTGCTGCCCGAACGGCATCTCGGGCTTGTCCAGGCAGTCGAGCATCCCGATCTCGACCAGCGGATCGCCGACTATGCGGCGTTCGTGCGCGCCCATGTCGATCTCGCCGCGCTCCGCCTTGCCGCGGTCGGCAATCCCTTGGCTAATGGCGGCGGCCGTCTCCCCGCACCGCCGGCGCAGCGCATCGCCATCGCGCAGGACGCCGCTTTCTCCTTCCTCTACCCCCATCTGCTCGAAGGCTGGCGGCAGGTGGGTGCCGAGATCCTGCCCTTCTCCCCGCTGGCGGACGCGGCGCCGGATGCGGGCGCGGAGCTGGTCTGGCTGCCGGGCGGCTATCCCGAGCTGCATGCCGGCACGATCGCCGCGGCCGGCACGTTCCTCGCAGGCTTGCGCCGCCATGCCGAAACCCGCCCGGTGCACGGCGAGTGCGGCGGCTATATGGTGCTGGGCGAGGCGCTGGTCGACAAGAGCGGGGAGACGCACCGGATGGCGGGGCTGCTCGGCCTCGTCACCAGCCACGCCCAGCGCCGCATGCATCTCGGCTATCGCCGCGCGACGCTGGCGACGCCGATCGCGGGCATTCCGGCTGGTGCCGAACTGGCCGGGCACGAGTTCCACTACGCGACGATCGTCTCCCAGACCGACGCACCGCTCGCCGCAGTGACCGATGCCGAGGGCAGTGCCGTTGCCGAGACCGGATCGGTTCGCGGGCGGGTGACCGGCAGCTTCTTCCACCTGATCGCGGCCGCGGTATGATCCAGCTGCACCTGATCGGCATCGGCACCGGCAATCCCGAGCATCTGACCGGGGAGGCAATCCGCGCGCTGAACGGCGCCGACCTCATCCTGGTGCCGAGGAAGGAGAATGCCGTCGATCTGGCCGATCTGCGCCGGACGATCTGCGCGGCGGTGCTCACCCAGGATGTTCCGATCGCCGAATTCGATATGCCGGTGCGGGCGGGGGAGGGCGACTATCTGCACGCGGTGCACGCCTGGCACGACGCCATCGCCGCCACCTGGCGCGCGACGATCGATGCACATCTCCCCGGCGGTGGTGCCGTCGCACTGCTCGTCTGGGGCGATCCTTCACTCTACGACAGCACGCTGCGGATCGCCACCCGATTGCCGGACATGGGCGTGCGGGTCGTCCCCGGCATCACCAGCATCCAGGCGCTCACCGCCGCCCACGCCATCCCGCTCAACCCGCTCGCGGGCCCGGTGACGATCACCACCGGCCGGCGGCTCCGCGCGCAGGGCTGGCCTGTCGGTGCCGAGACGCTTGTGGTGATGCTCGACGGCGGCTGCGCCTTCGAGGCACTCGACCCTGCCGGGCTCTCCATCTGGTGGGGCGCATATCTCGGCATGCCCCAGCAGGCGCTCGATCGAGGGCCGCTGGTCGAGGCGGGGCCGCGCATCGTCGCCACCCGCGCCGCGCTCCGCGCCCGCCACGGCTGGATCATGGACGTCTACCTGCTTCGAAAGGACCCGCAATGACCCGCGACGACGCCGCGCATGCCGAGAAGATGCGCAAGATCCAGGCCGCCCGCGCCACGATGATGGAGACCAAGACCGAGGAGAAGGGGCTGCTCATCGTCCATACCGGCAAGGGCAAGGGCAAGAGCAGCGCCGCGATGGGCATGGTCGTCCGCGCGATCGGGCACGGGATGAAGGTGGGCGTGGTCCAGTTCATCAAGGGCGCGATGCTGACCGGCGAGAAGGCGGTGTTCGATGCCTTCCCCGAGCAGGTCGAGTTCAAGCCGATGGGGGAGGGCTTCACCTGGGACACGCAGGACCGCGCCCGCGACATCGCCGTCACCCGCACCGCCTGGGAGGAGGTGAAGCGGATGATCGCCGATCCGTCCTACGACATGGTGCTGGCCGACGAGCTCAACATCGTGCTGCGCTACGACTATCTGCCGCTGGACGAAGTGCTGGCGATCTTCGCCGCCCGCCCGCCGATGCAGCATGTCATCGCCACCGGCCGCAACGCGCCCGACGCACTGATCGAGGCGGCCGATCTGGTCACCGAGATGACCCAGGTCAAGCACCCGTTCCGATCGGGTGTGAAGGCGCAGAAGGGGATCGAGTTCTGAGCGCGCCGCCCGTCTTCGATGCCGGTTTTCAGGCGCAGTTTGACATGCTGCTGCGCTGGCGCCGGGATGTCCGCCATTTCGCCGATCGCCCGATCGCCGAGGTGGATCTCGCGGCAGTGCTGGAAACCGCGATGCTGGCGCCGTCGGTCGGCAATGCGCAGCCTTGGCGGATCGTTCGCGTGCGCTCGGCTGAGTGTCGCGCTGCGATCGCAGCCCATGTTGACGCGGCCAATGCGCAGGCTGCCGACCGCTATGTGGGGGAGGCGGCACAGGCCTATCGCGCGCTCAAGCTCCACGGCATCCGCGCGGCGCCCGAGCTGCTCGCGGTCTTCTGCGACGAGCGGCCCGAGGCGGGCCACGGCCTCGGCATTGCCACCATGCCCGAGATGCTCCGCTATTCCTGCGTCACCGCGATCCACACGCTGTGGCTTGCGGCGCGTGTGCGCGGGATCGGGCTCGGCTGGGTGTCGATCCTCGAACCCGCGGCGATAGTCCCGCTGCTGGCCGTGCCGCCGGACTGGACGCTGATCGGGCTGCTGTGCCTCGGCTATCCCGCCGAACCGTCCGACATTCCCGAACTCGAACGCCGTGGCTGGCAGGCACGCGAGGCGCTTGCTGAACGGCTGTTCTACCGTTGATTTCCAAGGAGACTTCCCGATGCTGACCCCGGTCGAAGACGGCCCTGCGATCGTCGTATGCAACACGTGCCGCTTCTCCGCCGAGGTCCGCGAGGACGGGCAAGGGCGGCGCGGCGGCGCGCTGCTGGTCGAGGCGCTCTCCGCGTGCCGCGATGCGGAGCCGCGCTATGCGGGCATTGCCATCCAGCAGATGCCGTGCCTGTTCGCGTGCAACGAGCATTGCGCGGTGCATCTGCGCGCGCCGGGCAAGGTCGGCTATGTCCTCGGCCGCTTCACGCCGGATGCGGACGCCGCGCAGGCGATCCTCGACTATGCCGTCCATTACGCCGCCAGCGAGCATGGCCGCGTGCCCTTTGGCCAGTGGCCGCAAGGCGTGAAGGGGCATTTCATCGTCCGCGTGCCGCCAGCCGGTCAGCTGGTCGAGGGGTAACCGCACGGACAGGCGCCGGGCCACGAAAGGGCGTAGCCTGCGCACCGTGGCCAAATGTCGATAATATACATTATGTAAAGCTGCGGCGATGGTTTCGCGTTTCGCGATCTCGCGTCCCTCACTCGGGCGACGTTGGCGCCTTAGGCTCCAGCACCAGCACATTTCCCTCGACGCGCCAGCTGTGCAGCCGTGACAGGAAGTTCATTCCCAGCACGTCCAGGTCGCCGAAGTTCGGCGAAACCACGACACCGAGGTCGTGCATCTTCAGCGGCCCGAGCGCCAGCGTCTCGATCCGGCCGCGATGCGCTGCGACGTTGCCATTGGCCGTCTCGATGATCGCCGGCAGTCCGTCCGAGGCCTGCACCTTGGATTTGCCGGCAGTCTGTTCGGAGATGGCCGTGATGGTCGCGCCGCTGTCGATCAGCATGGGGCGCTCGATCCCGTTCAGACGCACCAGTGCCCAGAAATGGCCGTCCGGGCTCATCCGGATGCGGACCGTGCCGCCCTCGACACGCTGGTCTTCCAGGCCAAGCCCGGCGTTCAGCGAGGACCATGCCGCTGCCAGCTCGTAGCGATGACCAACGGCCAGCAGCACCAGCAATATGATCGCCGCCCAGGCGAGCACGGTCCGCACCAAGAGCCCGAAGCCGATCCGGCGTACCGACAGCGCGCTGACGACCAGCACCAGCGCACCGATCATCCATACCAGGTTGACACCTTGGAAACCGTTCACGCGTGCAGCTCCAGCCCGTCATAGCCTGGCTCGACGCCGGTGGGCAGTTCGGAGACGAGGGTCGCATAATCCATGGAATGATCCATATGGACCAGCGCTGAACGCCCCGGGCGGAGTTCCTCGATCCAGCCGAGCACCGAGGCCAGGTCCGGATGCGTCGGGTGTGGCGCGCGGCGAAGTGCGTCGACCACCCAGATGTCCAGGCCGGTGTAGAGCGCCCGCATCGCAGGCGTCATTTCATGGAAATCCGTGGCATAGCCGATACTGTTGCCGCCGTGTTCGAACCGTAGGCCGGCGGAGGTGATGCCGCCATGCGGCTGATCGGCTATATGGACCGTGATGTCACCGATGATGAAGCGATCCGGCATCGCCTCCAGCGCCACCACGGGCGGGTAGAATGTTCCACGTCCTTCGAAGATGTATGGAAAACGCTTGCCAAGCTGTTCGAAGGTGAACGGTCGCGCCAGACCGCGCACCGGATCACCGCTGCGGGCGTGCATCACCTGGCGGAGATCGTCGATTCCGTGGCAATGATCGGCATGGTCGTGCGTCCAGAGGACGGCATCGACATCCGACATCCCGGCCGCGATCAACTGCTCGCGCATGTCCGGGCTGGTATCGACCAAGATCGTCGTGATGTCGCTGCGGACCAGCACCGAGGCGCGGGTGCGGCGATTGCGAGGTTCCGCGGGGTCACACGCGCCCCAATCGGGGCCGATGCGGGGAACGCCGGAAGAGGTGCCCGATCCGAGGATCCGGATGCTCAGCATGGGCGGCTCCCCTGCCCGGTCACGCCCATGTCTTGGCGAAGAGCTTGTGGAAATTGGCGCGGGTTGCCTCCGCCAGCATCTCCGGATCCTCGCCGCGCAGCTGGGCGAGGAAGCGGCAGGTGTCCGCGACGAAGGCAGGCTCGCCCGTCCTGCCCCGGTGCGGCACCGGCGCGAGGAACGGTGCATCGGTTTCGATCAGCAGCCGATCGAGCGGCAGCGCGGCGGCGGTTTCCTGCAGATCCCTGGCGTTCTTGAACGTCACGATACCGGAAATCGATATGTAGAAACCGAGTTCCAGCGCGATTTCGCCAAAGGCCTTGCTCGCGGTGAAGCAGTGGATCACGCCGGGGAAGGCCCCCTTCCCCATTTCCTCGCGCAGGATTTCCGCCGTGTCCTCCTCGGCTTCGCGGGTGTGGACGATGATCGGCAACTGGGTCTCGCGTGCAGCCGCGAGATGGGCGCGGAAGCTCGCCCGCTGGCGGTCGCGGTCGCTATGGTCGTAATAATAGTCGAGCCCGCTCTCGCCGATACCGACGACGCGCGGATGCTGCGCGCGCTCGACCAGCTTGGCGGTATCGACATGAGGGTGCGTATCCGCCTCGTGCGGGTGGATGCCAACACTCGCCCACACATCGGCCTCGCGCTCGGCGACGGCGATCACCTGGTCCCACTCGTTCTCGCGCGTCGAGATGTTGAGCATCGCCACCACGCCTGCCTCGCGGGCACGCGCTAGCACCTCGGGTTGCTGCTCGCCGAGCCCCTTGTAGATCAGATGGCAATGGCTGTCGGCGAGCTTCATGCGTCCTCGGAAGTTTGCAGTTCAAGTCGCGGAAAGATGGGAGTCGGGGCTGCGATCTTGAAGGCCGCATCGCCTTCGGGACCGAGCTGCGCGAGCAGCTTGGCAGCCGAGGTCGGCACGACCGGTTCGATGGTGACGACCAGGCGACGGATCGCCTTGAGCAGCGTGCCGAGCACCGCGTGCATTCGCTCGGGATCGGTCTTACGGAGCGTCCAGGGGGCCTGCGCGTCGATATACTGGTTGCAGGCGAACACGCCGGTCATCCAGGCCTCAACGCCCTGGCTCAGCGCCAGATCCTGGAAGGCACGGGTGAAGGCGGCGCAGGCGGTGTCGACTTCCGCCAGCAGTGCCGCATCGGCCTCGTCGGCGCGACCGGCCTGGACCGCGCCTTCGCAATTCTTGGCGATGAAGCTCAGCGTGCGCTGCGCCAGATTGCCGAAGCTGTTCGACAGATCGGCATTGGCGCGCGTGACGATCGCCTCGTCGCTGAACGTGCCGTCATGGCCGAAGCTGACGTCGCGCAGCAGGAAATAGCGCAGCGCGTCGACGCCGTAGGTTTCGGCCAGTGCCATCGGATCGACGACATTGCCGACCGACTTGGACATCTTTTCCCCGCGGTTGAGCAGGAAGCCGTGGCCGAACACCTGTTTCGGCAGCGCGATGTCCGCGGACATCAGGAAGGCCGGCCAATAGACGGTGTGGAAGCGGACGATGTCCTTGCCGATCAGGTGCAGATCGGCCGGCCAGTAGCGTGCCAGCCGTTCGGCATCGTCGGGGAAGCCGGCGCCGGTCAGATAGTTGGTCAGCGCGTCGACCCACACATACATCACATGGCCGGGCGAGCCCGGGACCGGCACGCCCCAGTCGAAGCTGGTGCGGCTGACCGAGAGATCGACGAGCCCGCCCTCGACGAAGCGCAGCACCTCATTGCGGCGCGACTCCGGGCGGATGAAGTCGGGGTTGGCCGCGTAGAAATCGAGCAGCGGCTGCTGGTAGTTGGACAGGCGGAAGAACCAGGTCTCCTCCTTGGTCCATTCCACCGGCGTGCCCTGGGGCGAGAGCTTCTGGCCCCCTTCCCCCTCCTGCAGTTCCTTCTCCTCGTAGAAGGCTTCGTCGCGGACCGAGTACCAGCCCTCGTAGCGATCGAGATACAGGTCGCCCTTGGCTGCCATCTTTTCCCAGATCGCCTGGCTGGCGCGGTAGTGATCGGCCTCGGAGGTGCGGATGAAACGATCGCACGAAATGTCTAGTTTATCCGCCATCACGCGGAAATGGTTCGACATTTCATCGGCAAGCTCGCGCGCTGTCATGTCGCGGGCGCGCGCGGTCTGCACCATCTTGAGGCCATGCTCGTCGGTGCCGGTCTGGAAGAACACGTCGCGACCCTGCTGGCGCTGGAAGCGGGCGATCGCGTCGGCGGCGATCATCTCATAGGCATGGCCGATATGCGGCTTGCCGTTGGGATAGTGGATCGCGGTGGTGATGTAGAAGGGGTCAGCCATGCCCGCCGCTTTAGGATGCGGCGCAGCAACGGGCAACCTGTACGGTCGACGCTCGAAGGGTCAAAGGGGATGCTGCCCCCCCCGACACCCCATTGTCATTCCCGCGAAGGCGGGAATCCATTGGCCTGGACGCCTGGGGAAAGAGCCGCACCTGCAGCGCGAGTGGATCCCCGCCTCCGCGGGGATGACGGG
Organism: uncultured Sphingomonas sp.; assembly: GCF_913777625.1. Taxonomy (GTDB): domain Bacteria; phylum Pseudomonadota; class Alphaproteobacteria; order Sphingomonadales; family Sphingomonadaceae; genus Sphingomonas. Next base: position 30,563 of record NZ_CAJYTI010000022.1, on the reverse strand, counting down.
GTTCTTTGGCCAAAAGCGGTTGCCATTCTTCAGCGCCGGGCGAGCCGGGCGAGGATGCCGCTCATTTCGAACACCGTGGCGGTAGCATCCAGCGACAGGCCCAGCGCCGCGCCGGCAAGCTCGCGTGCGGCGGCATAGGCGTCGAGGGCGGAGCGCAGTGCCTCTCCCTCCAGCCGCTTGGCGCGCCCGGCGATGAAGCTCGGCGTGCGCTCCAGAAAGGCTTCGTAGCGCGGCTGGGCGGCCTTTGCGCCGAGCTGGCGGCCGAGCCGGGTGCGCAAGGCATTGTCCGGATCGCCGTGCTCGGCGAGCTGCGCCATGTCCGCCTCCAGCGCGGACAGGTCGAGCCCGGCGAAGCGCATCGCCCGACCCGGCGAGCCTTCTGCCGCCTCCCCGAGCGCGGCGATCTCGATCTCGCTGGCTTCCGGGATCTGGCGGCGGAGGACGGTGGTCGTCTCCGCATCGCTCAGCGGCTCGAAGCGGAGCAGCCGGCAGCGCGAGCGGATGGTCGGCAGCAGCCGCCCCGGCGCATGGCTCACCAGCAGGAAGATCGTCCCTGCCGGCGGCTCCTCGAGGTTCTTGAGCAGCGCATTGGCACCGGCGCGCTCGAGATCGTCGATCGCGTCGATCAGGACCACCCGGCGCGGGCTCAGCGACGGCTTGGTCGCGAACAGCGGCTGGAGGCTGCGTACCTGCGCGATGGTGATCGAGCGGGCGAGCGCCTCATCGGGCTTGTCCGCATCCTTGGGCAGCCGCGCGAGGATCTTGAAGTCCGGATGGCTGCCCGCCGCGAGCAGGCTGGCGGTGCGGGTCGTCTCCGGCACGTCCCAGCCGGGCACCAGCCGATCGGGCTCGGACGCCTCCGCCAGCATCCGCGCGGCGGCGATGCGGGCAAAGGCGCCCTTCCCCACGCCCTCCGGCCCGGCGATCAGCCAGGCATGGTGCAACGCGCCGCTCGCCATGGCAGCGGCGAGCGCGTCACGCGCCGGTTGGTTGCCGATCAGGGCCGAGGTCAATTGGATCAGGCCAGGTGGAGCAGCGACATCAGCCCGGCCCAGGCGCGGCCGAAGAACCCGGCCTGGCCGACGTCGTCGGCAGCGACCAGCGGCAGCACCTGTTGCGGCATGCCTTCGCCTTCGATGATCAGGTCGGCGATATGGTCGCCCTTGTGGAAGCCGGCCTTGACCGGGCCCTGATAGACGATCTTGCCAGCGAGCTTCGGGCTCAGGCCCGAGGGCAGCGTGATGTTGAGGTCGCGCGGTGCGACCACGGCGACCTTGTTGGCGGTGCCGCCCTGCACGTCGACCGTGCCGACGGTGCGGTCCTTCTTGACCACCGGCTTGGTGCTCCACGCGGCGAAGCCCCAGCGCATGAAGCGCACGGACTCGTCGGCGCGGGCGCTGTAGCTGTTGACCCCGGCCAGCACCATCACCAGGCGGCGGCCATTCTGCTCGGCCGAGCCGGTGAAGCCATAGCCCGCCTCTTCGGTGTGGCCGGTCTTGAGGCCGTCGGCACCCGGCACCTTGCCGAGCAGCGGGTCGCGATTGCCCTGCTCGATGTCCGCGCCGGCGCCCAGGGTCTTGCCCCATTTGAAGCTCGGCAGCGAATAGAAGGACTTGTAGAGATCGGGGAAGTCGCGGATCGTGGCCGCCGCGAGGTGCGCCAGGTCGCGCGCAGTCACATAGGTGCGGCCTTCATCGGGCCAGCCGTTCGACGTGCCGAAATGGCTGTTGGTCAGGCCGATCTTCTTGGCCCGATCGTTCATCAGGTTGACGAAGCCTTCCTCGGTGCCGGCAATGCCTTCCGCCAGCACGACGCAGGCGTCGTTGCCCGAAAGCGTGACGATGCCCTTGAGCAGGTCCGCCACGGTCGGCTGCTCGCCAACGCCGAGGAACATGGTCGAGCCCTGCGAGTGCCACTTCTTCCAGGTCTCGGGCCGCACCTCGATCTTCTGGTCGAGCTTGAGCTCGCCCTTCTTGATCAGGTCGAATGCGACATAGACCGTCATCATCTTCGCCATCGAGGCCGGCGGCATGCGGCGATCGGCGTCCTTGGCGAACAGCACCGCGCCGGAAGACATGTCTTCCATATAGGCGATCGGTGCGGGCGTCGGGAAATCCGGGCCGGCGGCCTGCAGCGGTGCGGCGATGGCGAGCGCCAGGAACGAGACGGCGGCGAGCTTCTTCATGATGATCGGTCCAGAACGCGAAAATAACCCCTATCGGACCGAAGCGAGGCGCGCATCTCCAAACCCGGCCCGAACGGCCCCTGCCCGTGCCCGCTCGGCCGCCTCCTTCGTGGCGAAGGGGCCGAGCTGGACGCGGTAGAGCCCGCCTCCTGCCTTTACGAAGCCCTGTAGCTTTTGGGCAAGCGCAGTCGCGCGCTCCGACGAAGAAAGTGCGGCAACTTGCACCAGATAGCGGCCCTGGCCCGGCTTCGCGGGCGTGGGCTTGGCAGCGAGCCGAGGCTTCGGCGCCGCGACGGGGCTCGCGGCCGGATGCGGGATGACGTCGACGATCGGATCGGGTTGCACCGGCGGCGAGGGTGGCGGCGGCAAGGGAGCGTTCGAAACAATCGTCGTCGGCGGGAGCTGCAGGCGCAGCGCGCGCAGCAAGGCCGGCGGCGAATCGATGCGGGGCTGTGCTGCACCGGCGCTGCGCAGCGCGGCCTGGTCCTCGGTCGAGGGGTGCACGGCACGGATCCGCACCGCCACCAGCCGATCGGCCGAAACGCCGAGCTGGCTGGCCGCACCTTCGGAGATCCCAGCGATCGCCCCCTGCGCCTCGGCCGTCTCGGCAATGCGGACCAGGATCGTGCGGCCGCTGTCGAGCGCGGTCACCTCGGCATAGCTTTCGACCGGCAGATTGGGGCTGATCGCCAAAGCGGCGGCACCGAACCGCAGCACGGCCGCATAGCCGACCGCATCATAGCGGCCATCCCCGGGCTGGAGCTGCGAGGTGCCGTGCGGCCCACTTGCCGAGGCGGCCGGATCGGCGTCCTGCGCATGAGCGTTCGTTGCGGCAAACAGCGCGAGGGCAAGCGCGAAAGGTCTAGCGTTCCACTGCATCGGCCAAGAGGCCTACCGACAAAGCGTAAAAATTCGAGCAATTATAGTCGAGGATCACCCGGTAATTCCCGGTCAGCAAATAGGCGGTGGCGCCCTGCCCGTCGGGTTCGATCAGCGTCGCCAGCACGTCGTCGGCGGGCCAGGCCCGCGACTGCGGCACCACGCCGAGCGCCCGCCACTCCGCCATCGTCTTCCACTGGCTCTGGCGGCTGTGCACGCGCGAGCAGCGCGGGCTGGTGGTGCGGCTGGCGATCAGTCGGCGATCGAGGGTAGCGGGAACCGAGACGGCAAAGCCCCAAGGCTGCCCGCGGCGCCAGCCGGCGTCGACGAAATAGGCGCCGATCGAGGCGAGCGTATCGGCATCGCTGGTCCAGATGTCGGCCATGCCGTCGCCGTCGCCGTCACGGGCGAGGCGGAGATAGACGCTGGGCAGGAATTGCGGTCCGCCGAATGCTCCCGCCCAGCTGCCGACCAGCTTCTCGCGCGGCACGCCGCGATCAATCATCTTGAGGGTGGCGATGAACTCGTCGGTGAACAGCGCCCGGCGCCGGCCTTCATAGGCAAGGCTGGCGAGCGCGCGCGGCAGATCGAAGCCGCCCATCACCCGCCCATAATTGGTCTCGTGTCCCCAGATCGCCACCATGATCGATTCGGGAACGCCGGTCTGCTGCTCGATGGCCGCCAGCCTACCCCGGGCACGCTGATAGGCGACACGGCCGCGGGCGATACGATCGGCGTCGACATGGCGCAAGCGATAGGGCGCAAAGGGCGGCACCGGCGCGTTGGGGCTGCTCTCCGGTTGCTGCCGGTCGAGCTCCACGACGCGCGGATTGTACACCAGGGTCGGGATCACCGCGTCGATCGTCCGCCGGCTTACGCCGGCGGCCGCGGCCTGGGCCGAAAGCGTCGGCAGATAGGCTTGGAAGCCCGTCGCATCCTGTGCCGCGGCAGGCGCAAACGGAACGGCGGTGGCGACGAGCAGGGCGGCAACCCTTGCAGGAAACAAACAGAGACGCGGCATGCCCCGCGCTGTTGCACAGCACCGCGCCGATCGGAAGGGCTGCCCCGCAGCGAACGCGACGAAAGCGCTGACCAGCGTCGACCAACAGAAAACATCGGCAACGGCGCCGCGGCTTCGACAAGGCGGTTGGCTCGGGCGAAGACCGTCTCCCGCCACGCAACGGAGACGGTCGCGCGTTCACCAGCATTCGCCATTTGGCCGGCCCGGCGTGAGGCTGAAAGGGTGGCGAAGGTTCGGGCGGAGGTGGATTGATCCCGGCGCCAACTGCGATTAGGCGCTGTGCCGCGCGGAGAGGTGGCCGAGTGGTTTAAGGCAGCGGTCTTGAAAACCGCCGTGGGTGCAAGCTCACCGTGGGTTCGAATCCCACCCTCTCCGCCAGCAACCCTCGCCCTTCCGGGCAAGGTCGCGCGGCGGGAGCCCGGAACCAAATCGCTCATTTCGGGTACAGTTCGCGTGGCGCACGACAGTTTCGGCGCAGAAGCTTTGCCGACCGCGTATCCCATTCCCCAGGGCAAGGAGACTTGCGGACATGCCTGATGTCGACCCACCGACCCCGGACGGGGATATCGAAAGCCATGCCGTCCTCGACGGCATGGAGGTAGCGGCGACTGCCATTTCGCTGGCCGCTGCCGCGACGCTTCTAACCTCGGACAGGGCCGCGCCGGAGGGCGCGACGGACCCTGCGCCGAGTCCCTTGGTCGATTCCGTGCCGCCGCCCCTGCCCGCTGCCCCGGCAAGCAATGCCATGTTAGCGAATCCAAGCGGCAGCTTTCGACTGGATGCATCCGTATCGCTCAGCCGGTGGGGCGGCTTGCGGACGAGCGGCGCACTGGGCGTGACGGAGACGCCCCACGGCGTCCTTTCGTTTTGGCTGCGCTGCTCGACCAGCAGCGACACCGCCGACGCGCTGACCGGCACGAATTATGCCGAGACGATCGCCATGATCATGGGCAATGACAGCAGCGACGCGGGGGGCAATAGCGAGGGCTCGGCTGGGCTCAACATCATCATCGACAACGCCGCCAAGGACCGCTCAACGACGCGCGGCAGCTTGCGTCTGAACCTTGCGGACGCCGGGTCGGTCGCCGGCGCGGGAAAGACCAACCATAGCTGGGAAAACGTCGCCTATAGCGCGATCGCGAACCAGAACAGCGCCTGGGTCCATTATCTGTTCGCCTGGGACGGCCGCGGCGCGGCGGGCGCCAAGCGCCAGGCGCTCTATATCAACGGCGTGAACCAGAAAATTCTCTATGCCGGCAGAGAGATCGGCACGCTTGCCAACCCGTTCTTTCCCAAAATCAATTCCGCCAAGGGTTGGCAGTTCAACTATTGGGGCGACAATTACATCGCCATCAACGGCGGGTCCGCCGATTATGGGCAGGTCCTGCTCGACATCACGACCTCGATCGTCCGTGCGCCCAGCGGCGACTTTTGTGACATCGACCCGGCGATCGTCGCCCGGTTCTACAATGCCGGTCCCGTCGACTACGGTACCACTGGCGCCGTACCGCTGGGATTTCAGCCGCAGTTCTTCTGGCATGGCGACCGCACGTCGTTCCTCGTCAACAAGGGCATCGCGGGCAGCAAGGGCAACCTGACGGTGATCGGAACGGCACCCTATCTTGCCAATGCCGGCTTCGGGCCTTCCGGGCTGCAGGCAGGACGGGCCGGCCTGGTCTGGACCGCCGACTCCGGCCGCGACCCACATGCCAATCTTCCCAATCCTGCCACCGCCGGCCTGCCCGTGCATCTGGGCGGCAACACCCTGGCGGCGGGCGATCTGATGCTGTTGTTCGTCCACGGGCTGGATGCGAGCGGCGCCGATGTCGACCATGGCTTTGCCTTGCCGACCGACGCCTATGGCGGAGCCTGGACGAAGTTGAACCGCTATCGCAACAATGCGGCGACGGGAAATCAGACCGATTTGGTGATTTACTGGAAGATTGCGGGGGCGGCCGATGTTGCCGCCGCCGCTTCCGGCACCTGGGCGGGAAAGCAGACCTGCACCACCGCGCCTACCCGCGCTTGGAACTGGGCCATGCTGGCGTATCGTGGCGTCGATCCCGCGCTACCCATCGCGGCCAATGCCGTCGCGGTCTTCCCGAAGCTGTCCTATGCCGGGGGCGTCAATCCGACGACGCCGAGCGTGGCGACGACGCGCGCGAATACGCTGATCGTGCACATCGTCAACTCCTGGTCCCCGTACGGCGTCGTAACCCCGCCAGCTGCGGTGAACATGCGCTTCCAGCGCGCCCCGAGCGGCGGGGTCCTGCCGCTGCTCCACATCGCCGACGAAGTACAGGCAGCCGCCGGGCGGTCCACCGGCCGTACCTGGGACTATTCGCGGAAGGATCCGACGCAGGCGATCACACTCGCCCTCAACCCCGTATAGCCGGTCCGTGCCGCGCAGCAGCGCCCACGAAAAAGGCTCCCGCCGCAGGGATGCGGGGGAGCCCTTTCGAGGCGGCTGCCGGGCGGAACCGCCCGGCGCGCGCGCTTACTTCTTGCCGAGCGTGAGACCGCCGAAGCGCTTGTTGAAGCGCGCGACCTGGCCACCCTGATCGAGCAGGCGCTGCGAGCCGCCGGTCCAGGCCGGGTGCGCCAGCGGATCGATGTCGAGCTGCATCGTGTCGCCTTCCTTGCCCCAAGTGGAGCGGGTCTCGAACACGGTGCCGTCGGTCATCTGCACCTTGATGAAGTGGTAATCGGGATGGGTGTTCTGCTTCACAGCGAATTCCTTGCATGAAAGCCGCCGGTTTCCGACCGGCAGCGGACGCGCGCGCCTAGCAGAGCCCAGGCATCGACGCAAGTTTATTGCCGCAATCCCCACCATCGGCGGAGTGCGACCAGCGACCAGACCGCCTCGACCAGCCCGAACGGCCAGGCCCCCTGGAGGAAGCCATAGGCCGAGCCGAGCAGGCAGGCCCCGGCAAAGCCGAGCACCCACCCGGTCGAGCGCGCCTCCAGCGCATAGGTGACCAGCATCGCCGTCACCGCGAACAGGCCGAACCAGGTCAGTGCGTCCATGGTGCGGCCCCTGCCCCGCTCAGGCGCTGGGCGGATCGGCGATCATCGCGGTGAATTCGCATTCGGCCGCCAGTTCGCCGTCGATCAGCGCCTTGCCCGCGAACTTGCAGACCCGCGAGCGCTTCTGCACGAATTCGACATGGAGCTTGAGCAGCACGCCCGGCTCCACCGGCTTGCGGAACTTCACGTTGTCGATCGCCATGAAGTAGACGAGCTTGCCCGAGCCGGCGAGCCCCAGCGACTCCACCGCCAGCACGCCCGCCGCCTGGGCGAGTGCCTCGACGGTGAGCACGCCCGGCATGATCGGGCGGCCGGGGAAATGGCCCTGGAAGAAGGACTCGTTGATCGTCACCGCCTTCACCGCCACGATCGACTGGTCGAGGATCAGCTCCTCGACACGGTCGACCAGCAGCATCGGAAAGCGGTGGGGCAGCGCTGCCATCACCCGCCCGATATCGAGCGGACCGATGTTGCTGCCCCCCTGGGCTTCCCCGCTCACCGCGGTTCGGGCTTGGCCGGCTTGGTGCCGGCTGCCGGACGGGCTGCCGGAGCGGTCGCACCCGGGGCCGCAGCGGCGCCCTGCTGCTGTTGCTGCTGCTGGCGTGCGGCGGCGAGCTGATAGGCGCGACGCTTCAGCTCGGTCACCTGCTGCTGGAACTGCACGGTGCGCTGCTGCGGCTGCCAGTTGGCCGGCGGGGTGATCGAGACGGTCGGCGTCTTGTCGATCTCGGCGACGATCGCGTCGCTGATGTCGACCGCGTCGGGCGCGTAGACGATCGCCTCCGGCGACAGGATGACGTTGACCTTGCGGGCGTTGACGACCGAAATCTGGGCCGCATCATACAGCTGCAGGATCTTCTCGAACGCGAACAGCTCCGCGACGATCGACGGAAGCTGCAGCTTCTGGATGTCCTCGTTCGCCTGGTTCTGCAGGGTCATCAGCTGGGTGTAGTTCGGATCCTTGCGCGCGGCTGCAGCCTGCTCCTCGGCTTCCGAAACCTGGCCGTCCTTGTTCGTGTCGATCGTCGAGATCAGCGCGCGCGCGTCGGCCTGGAACTTGGCCTGACGGGCCTGGATCTGATCGCGCACCGGCTTGAACGTGGTGTCGAGCTGGGTTTCGGCCGTGGTGAACGCCTTGGCCTTGGTGATCACCTCCATCGTGTTGACGGTGGCGATACCGGCAACCTGCGCCGAGGCCGGCACGGCCGCGACGAACGCCGCCGAAGCGGCAAGGGCCGCTGCGAGAACACGGTGCTTCATCATTAGAACTGAGTCCCTACGTTGAAAGTAACAAGCTTCTTGTCGTCACCCGGCTGGCTGACGAGTGCCTTTGCGACGTCGATCCGCAGCGGACCGAACGGCGAATTCCAGTTCACGCCGAAGCCCACGGAGATGCGCGGCGACGCCGTGCTGCCACGATAGATTTCGTAGAATGGCTGCGTCGTCGTCACCGCCTGCGCATTGACGGAGGTGCCCACACACGGCGCGCCCGCGGTGGCAGCGTAGCCGATGTTGCACGTCGTCGACAGGCCCTGATTGGTACCGCTGCTGACGGTGTAGATCGCATTGCCCGACGAATCGAAGACTGGCGTGTTGAGCGGCAGCAGCGTCGGCGATCCATCCTTGTTGTACAGCAGGGTGTTCCCCGACTTTGCCTGCTCGAAATAGGTGTTCGTCGACGGCCGGCGGATCGAGAAGAGCGAGCCGGCCATGACGTAGATCGACGGCCGCAGACCCAGCTCGGCTGCCCCGGAGCCCAGCGGGAGCTCGAGCTCCGCCTTGGTCAGGTAATAGGCCTTGCCGCCCAGCGCGTCGTCGACGATCTGGTCCTTCGCCGTGTTGAGCAGCTGGGTATTCGTCTGCGGATCGTTGGTCGGCGTGCCGTTGTAATAATAGCGCTGCACGCGCGGGCCGACACCGCGAATGTCGAAGCCGCGGAACTGCGGCTCGCCCAGATAGAAGCGATCGGTGATGCGGATCTCGCTGCCATCGAGGCTCTTGATCACCCCGCCCTCGCCGGTCAGCGAGAAGACGAAGCCGCTGCCGAGGCCCCAATATTTGGCGCCGTCGATCTTGCCGCGGACATACCGGACGTCACCGCCCAGACCCGCCACGTCGACGCCCAGCGACACACGATGGCCGCGCGTCGGCCGCAGGCGGCTGTTGAGGCTGTCGTAGATCAGCGACATGCCGACCAGCGAGGTCAGGCGATTGCCCACCGCTTCGCAATAATAGCGGCCGGCCTTGAACGGATCGCACTTGCCGTTGGTATAGAAGGTGCTCTGATCGAGCGTCACATTGTCCTTGGCCAGATAATAGCGCCCGGACAACGTCCAATATTCGGTGAGCGGCAGGCCCGCCACCAGCTGGAAGCCGGTCGAGACCTGGCGATAGGTGGTGTTTCGGTTGGTGCCGAGATAGTTGAACGCGTTATAGTCGCGGCGGAAGATCGTGGCACCCAGCGCGATGTTGCTGTCGAACAGATAGGGCTCGGTGAAGCCCAGTTCGACCGACTTCGAATAGCTCGAATAATCGGCCGAGATGCTCGCCGTCTGGCCCATGCCGCGGAAATTGCGCTGGCGGATCGAGGCCTGGAGGATGAAGCGCTCGAGGCTCGAGAAACCGGCGGACAGCGTCAGCTCGCCGTTCGGCTTCTCTTCCACGTTCGCGCCGAGCACGATGCGGTCGGGGGCGGAGCCTTCCTTGCGCTCGATCTCGAACTTGTCCTGGAAATAGCCGAGGCTGTTGATGCGGTCCTGCGAGCGCTTGACCAGGAAAGTGTTGAACGCATCGCCTTCCGCGACGCGAAGTTCGCGGCGGATCACCTTGTCCTGCGTCTGGCGGTTGCCGGTGATGTCGACGCGCTCGATATAGGTGCGGTTCGCCTCGCCGATGTGGAAGTTGATCGTCATCGTCAGCGCATCCTTGTTGCGCTGATAATCGGGGCGAACATCGGCAAAGGCGTAGCCGAACAGGCCGGCGGTCTCGCTCAACTGCTCGATCGTGTCTTCAACCGTCTTGGCGTTGTACCACTGGCCTTCCTTGATCGGCAGCGCGGCGGCGAGCTTCTTGTCGTCGAAGTCGCGGATCGCACTGTCGACCGTCACCGGGCCGAATTTGTAGCGCGGGCCTTCCTCCACCACGTAGGTGATGATGAAGTCCTTCTTGTCCGGCGTCAGCTCGGCCACCGCCGAGATCACGCGGAAGTCGGCATAGCCGTTGGTCAGGTAGAACTGGCGCAGCTTCTGCTGGTCATAGGCCAGGCGATCCTGGTCGTACGACGTGTTCGAGCTGAGGAAGTGCGAGAAGCTTGCGACCTTGGTGGCCATCTGCGCGCGCAGCTTCTTGTCGCCGAACACCTCGTTGCCGATGATGTTGATCTGGCGGACCTTCGACTTCGCACCCTCGTGGATCTCGAAGATGACGTCGACGCGGTTCTGGTCGAGACTGACCATCTTCGGCTCGATGCGCGCGGCGAATCGGCCCTGGCGGCGATACAGCTCGATGATCCGCGCAATGTCCGCACGCACCGCGGTGCGCGTGAAGATCTGGCGCGGCTTGAGCTTGATCTCCTTGTCGATCTTGTCCTGCTTCAGCCGCTTGTTGCCTTCGAAGACGACGCGGTTGATCACCGGGTTCTCGCGGATGCGGATCACCAGATTGCCGGTCTCGACGCCCTCGATCTGCACGTCGGCGAGCAGTTCGGACGCGTAGAGATCGCGGATCGCCTGGTCGACCGTCTCGTTGGTGTAGCTGTCACCCACCCGCAGGCGGGTGTAGCTGAGCACCGTTTCCGGCTCGATGCGCTGCGAGCCTTCCACTCGCAGCGACTTGATCGTCCGGACCACTGCCGGAGTCGCCGGTGCCGGCGCAGCCTGAGGCTGGGTCGCCGGCGCCGCGGGCTTGGCCGCGGTCTGCGCCTCTGCCGGCGCTACCACGCCCGACAGGATCGTCCCTGCCAACAGCGTAGCCGTCGCCCGCGCGCCCAAATTGCTTGCCTTGATCGCAGTCACCATCCCACCCCAGTCGGAATCCAAATATTACCGGAACGCGCGCGGCACCTTGCCGCCCTGCACGAACCCCCTCAGCCGATCAAGCCGGCCAGATGTCTCCACACACCGAATGCACCCAAATCGTTGAGCGTCACGAACAGCATCAGCGCGAGGATCGCGAGCATGCCGCCCCGGAACGCCCATTCCATCACCTGCGGCTCCACCGGGCGCCGGCGGACCGCTTCCACGGCGTAGAACAGGAGATGACCACCATCCAGCACCGGGACTGGCAACAGGTTGATGAATCCCAGATTAATAGAGACGAGCGCGATCAGGAACGCGAACTCGATCGGCCCCATGGAAAGTCGTTCGCCCGAGACCTGCGCGATCTTCAGCGGACCGCCGAGTTCCGCAACGGAACGACGGCCGGTTATGATCTGTCCCAGCCCGTCCACCGTCATGCGGACGATGTCGGCGGTGTTGCGCAGACCGACCAGCGGCGCCTCGATCAGGCTTACCGGTACCTGGACCGATCCCGCGGCGCCGATGCCGAGCTGGCCGATGCGAAACTCGTTGCCGAAGCGATCGCGCTCCAGCCGGGTGCCGATCGTCGCGTCGACGCTGCGCGCGGCGCCGCCACGAATGAAATCGACGCGTACCTGCTCGTTTGGCCGCAACTGCGTGAACTGCGCGAGATCGGCGTAGGTCGCGACAGAGCGTCCATCGAGCCCGGTGATGCGGTCGCCCGGCTGCAGGCCTGCGTGCGCAGCGGCGCTGCCCGGAAGCACCGTTCCCACCACCGACGGCGTGCGGTTCTCGCCGAACATGAAGGCGAAGGCAGAGAGGATGACGATCGCCACCACGAAGTTGGCGATCGGACCCGCCGCGACAATGATCGCGCGCTGCCAAAGCGGCTTGGCCTGGAAGGTCTTGGCGCGCTCGCTCGCTGGCAGCTGCAGCCACTCGGGCGAGGGCTGGCTCGCCGGGTTCATGTCGCCAGCGAAGCGGACATAGCCGCCCAGCGGCAACAGGCTGAACTTCCAGCGCGTGCCGCGGCGATCGGTGATGCCGGCGATCTCGCGGCCGAAGCCGATCGAGAACTCCTCGGCCTTCACCCCGAAGAGGCGGCCGGCCAGATAATGTCCCAGCTCGTGCAGAAACACGAGCGGCCCGATCACCAGCGCGAACGCCAGAATGGTGAGCAGGATGCCGGGGGATTGGATCAAGCGACGCAGTCCTTCACTCGCTCAGCCGCAAAAGTCCGCGCCTCTTCGTCGATTGCCAGCACGGCGTCGAGCGTTTCCGGAGCGGCCGGGTCATAGCGGCTAAGCGTATCGGCAGAGATTGCGGCAATTTCAAGAAATCCGATCCGCCCGGCAAGAAAGGCCGCGACCGCGACTTCGTTGGCGGCGTTGAGGATCGCCGGGCGCGCACCGCCCGCCTTCAGCGCCTCGATCGCCAGCGCCAGCGCCGGGAAGCGATCGAGATCGGGATTTTCGAAGTCGAGCCGGCCTACTGCGGCAAGGTCCAGCGGCGCGCAGGGCGTCTCCATCCGCTCGGGCCAGGCCAGCGCATAGGCGATCGGCGTGCGCATGTCGGGCGTGCCGAGCTGCGCCAGCACCGAGCCGTCGACATATTCGACCATCGAGTGGACCACCGACTGGGCGTGCACCAGCACCGTCAGCTGCTCGGCGGCAACGGGGAACAGGTGGAAGGCCTCGATCAGCTCAAGACCCTTGTTCATCATCGTCGCCGAATCGACCGAGATCTTCGCACCCATCGACCAGTTGGGGTGCGCCACCGCCTGCGCCGGCGTGATGCCGCGCATCGCTTCCTTCGGCGTTGCGCGGAACGGGCCGCCGCTCGCCGTGAGGATGATCCGGCGCACGCCCTTGGGCGCGGTGCGATCGAGGCACTGGAACACCGCATTGTGCTCCGAGTCGACCGGCAGCAGCGTGGTGCCGTGCGCGCGGGCGGCCGCCATCATCACCTCGCCCGCCGAGACCAGCGACTCCTTGTTGGCGAGCGCGACCGTCCCGCCGCCTTCGAGCGCTGCCATCACCGGCTTGAGGCCGGCGGTGCCGACGATCGCCGCCATCGTCCAGTCGGAGCCCATTCGCGCGACGTCGCACACCGCATGCGCCCCGCCCAGCGCCTCGGTGCCGCTTCCGGCAAGGCGCTCGCGCAGGGCCGGCAGGCAGGTTTCGTCGGCAACCACCGCGTAGCGCGCGCGGGTACGGATCGCCGCGGCCGCAAGCTTCTCGACATCGCAATTGGCAGTCAGCGCCACGACTTCGAATGCATCGGCGTTGCGTTCGATCAGGTCGAGCGTCGAGGTGCCGACCGATCCGGTCGCCCCCAGCACCGTAACGCGCTTCACCACCAGAAACCTCCCAGCGCCACCTGATGATGGACCGCAAAAAACAGGGCCGCGACCGGCGCGGCAAAGACGAGGCCGTCGAGCCGGTCGAGGATACCACCATGGCCCGGCAGCAGCGTGCCCGAATCCTTCACGCCCGCCACGCGCTTCAAATGGCTTTCATAAAGATCGCCGACCTGCGACGCGACGGCGACGATCGGCGAGACGAGCACCATCCACCACCCGATCGCTACACCCGGCGCCAGCGCGACGAACGCGGCGGTAAAGCCGACGGACGCGACCAGGCCGCCGATGAAGCCCGCCCAGGTCTTGTTGGGGCTGATGCCCGGCGCCAGCTTCGGACCACCGATCGCGCGCCCGGCAAAATAGGCGCCGCTGTCGCATACCCAGACGATCGCCATCGTCCAAAGGGTCGCGGCAAAGCCCTGCGGGTGATCCCGCAGCAGCAGCAGCGCAAGCACCGGCAGTCCGACATAGATCTGGCCGAGACCCAGCTTGCCGCTCCGCGTCACGATCGCGACGAAGAAGAAGGCGCCGAACACCAGGCCGAGCGCGAGGAAACCAGGTCCCGCAGCCCCGGGGCTCAGGATCGCCAGCGGCACCATCAGCACATATTGGGAAAACCGGCGTTTGGCCGTGTCGCCGGCGAGCAGCGTCCACTCGCCGATCATCAGCACCGCCATCACGGTGATGACCAGCCAGAACCCCCAGCCGCCGGCCCATAAGGCGGCAAGTGCCAGCCCGATCAGGGCTAGGCCCACCACGGCGCGTTTGGGGAGGTCGGAATTCTTGCTCACAGGCCACCGAACCGGCGTTGCCGCCGCCCGAACGCGCAGAGTGCGTCGGCGAGGGTCTTTTCGTCGAAATCCGGCCAGAGCGTGTCGACGAACAGCAGCTCGGCATAGGCAGCCTGCCACAGCAGGAAATTGGAAAGCCGCTGCTCACCCGAGGTGCGGATCAGCAGGTCGAGCGGCGGCAGCCCCGCCGTCTCGAGCTCGCCGTCGAAGCAGGCCTCGTCGATCGCGGCGGGATCGAGCGTGCCGTCGCGCACCTGCTCGGCGAGCCGCCGGGTCGCTGCGAGGATTTCCGCCTGCGCGCCATAATTGAGCGCGATCACCAACGTCGGCCCCGGGTTGCCGGCCGTACGCGCAACCGCGCCCTCGATCATCGCCACGAGATCGGGCGAGAGGCTGCGCCAGTCTCCGATCACCTTGAGCTGCACGCCCTCGGCGATCAGCTCGTCGAGTTCGCTCGCCAGGAACTGCCGCAGCAGTCCCATCAGCGCGCCGACTTCCTCCTCGGGGCGTCGCCAGTTCTCGGACGAGAAGGCGTAGAGCGTCAGCACCTCGATGCCGAGCGTGCGGGCCGCGCGCGCGACACGGCGGACTGCCTCCACGCCCTGCCGATGCCCGGCGATGCGTGGCAGCAGCCGCTTCTTCGCCCAGCGGCCGTTTCCGTCCATGATGATCGCGACATGGCGGGGCGGCGGCGTCTCGCCGCCCGAAGCGGAAGCCAGCTTAACGGCCACCGCGCCCTGCCCTTCCGGCCGCACCAGAAACCCCGGGGCGGATCACTTGCCCAGGATTTCCTTTTCCTTGGCCGCCGCCGCCGCGTCGATATCGGCGATCGTCGCGTCGGTCAGCTTCTGGACGTCGGTTTCGTGGCGCTTGCGCTCGTCCTCGCCGAACACGCCCTTCTTCTCGTCGGTCTTCAGGCTGTCCATGCCGTCGCGGCGCACGTTGCGTGCGGCGATGCGGGCCTTTTCCGCATACTGGTTCGCCAGCTTGGCGAGTTCCTTGCGGCGCTCCTCGGTCAGGTCCGGGATCGGCAGGCGGAGGGTCTGGCCATCGACGATCGGGTTGAGGCCGAGACCGGCCGAGCGGATCGCCTTGTCGACCGGGCCGACGTTCGACTTGTCCCACACCTGCACCGAAAGCAGGCGCGGCTCGGGGGCCGAGACGGTCGCCACCTGGGTGATCGGCATGTGCGAGCCATAGACCTCGACGGTAACCGGATCGAGCAAGGTGGTCGAGGCGCGGCCGGTGCGCAGACCGGTCAGATCGTGCTTGAGCGATTCCACTGCGCCGGCCATGCGGCGCTCGAGGTCTGCCTTGTCGTAAGCGGCCATTTCGGCTCTCCTTGAAGCTTGTGGTACGGGTTACGCGGCGTTCGCATCCTGGACGATGGTGGAAGTCCCCTCGCCCCGGAGCACCGAGGCGAGATTGCCCTCGCCGCGGATGTTGAACACCACGATCGGAATATGGTTGTCGCGGCACAGCGCGACGGCAGAGGCGTCCATCACCTTCAGATTGTCGGCGAGGACGCGGTCGTAGCTGAGCGTCTCGTAGCGCGTCGCGGTCGGCACCTTCTTGGGATCGGCATCGTACACGCCGTCGACCGAGGTGCCCTTGAACAGCGCATCGCACTTCATCTCGGCCGCCCGCAGCGCCGCCGTCGTGTCGGTGGTGAAGAACGGCAGGCCGGTGCCGGCCGCGAACAGCACGACGCGGCCCTTCTCCATGTGCCGCTCGGCGCGGCGGCGGATATAGGGCTCGCAGACGCTGGCCATCGGGATGGCGGACTGGACGCGGGTCTCGACGCCCACCTTCTCCAGCGCGTTCTGCATGGCGAGCGCGTTCATCACGGTGGCGAGCATGCCCATGTAATCGGCGCTGGCGCGGTCGAAGCCCTGCGCCGCGCCCGCAATGCCGCGGAAGATGTTGCCGCCGCCGACGGTCATGCAGATTTCCAGGCCGCTTTCCTTGGCCTCCTTCACCTCGAGCGCGACGCGCTCGCAGGTCTCCGGATCGATGCCGAACTGGCCCTGGCCCATCAGGACCTCCCCCGACAGCTTGAGAAGGATGCGGCGGAAGGTCGGAGCAGTCATGGGGTTCCTGAAATCTTGAGAAGCGGACAGCGAAGCGGCGCGGACCCTAGAGGAGCCGCGCCGCGCGAACAAGCGGGGATGCCGGAGAAAGGCCGCCGAAACGGCCCTTCCCGGCGCGCCTGATTACTTGGTGAGACCGGCCGTCGCCGCCACTTCGGCAGCGAAGTCGCTCTCTTCCTTCTCGATGCCTTCGCCGAGCTGGAAGCGGACATAGTCCTTCAGCACGATCGCCGAGCCCGAATCCTTCGCCGCCTTGGCGATGACGTCGGACACCGGGGTCTTGCCGTCCATCACGAACAGCTGGCTGAGCAGGGCGTTTTCCTTGGCGAACTTCTTCACCGCGCCGTCGACCATCTTCTCGATGATCTCGGCCGGCTTGCCGCTCTCGGAGGCCTTCTCGGCCGCGATCGCACGCTCGCGGGCGAGCACGTCCTGGTCCAGGCCGCTCTCGTCGAGCGCCAGCGGGAAGGCGGCGGCGATGTGCATAGCCAGCTGCTTGCCGAGCGGCTCGAGCACGTCGACACCGGCTTCCGATTCCAGCGCGACGAGAACGCCGATCTTGCCGAGGCCCGGGGCCGCCGCATTGTGGACGTACGGGATCACCGCGCCCTTGGCGACTTCGACCTTCTTGGCGCGACGCAGCACCTGGTTCTCGCCGATCGTGGCGATGTTGGCGGTCAGCGTCTCGTCGACGGTCTGGCCCGACTCCATCTTCGCGCCCTTGATGGTCGTGATGTCGTCGCCGGCTTCCAGCGCCAGGGTGGTGGTCTCGCGGACGAAGTTCTGGAAGATCTCGTTCTTGGCGACGAAGTCGGTCTGCGAGTTCACCTCGACGGCGACACCCTTGGTGCCGGCAACCGCCAGGCCGACCAGGCCTTCGGCGGCGGTGCGGCTCGACTTCTTGGCGGCAGCGGCGAGGCCCTTGGCGCGCAGCCAGTCGGCCGCGGCTTCCATGTCACCGTTGGTCTCGGAGAGCGCCTTCTTGCAATCCATCATGCCGGCGCCGCTCTTTTCGCGGAGTTCCTTGACGGCGGCTGCAGTGATCTCGGCCATGTCTCTATTCCTCAGTTAAAAGTCGGGCGGAGCAGTGCGCGTTGCCCTGCCCCGCCCCGATTACGGTTCGATGACGCGGGCGATCAGCCTTCGACGGCTTCCTCGACCGGCGGCTGCTCGGCAGCACCGAAGTCATAGCCCTGCTGCATCAGCGCCTCGCGGCCGCCGCGGGTCGCGGCGATGGCAATGGCTTCGCAGTAAAGGCGGATGGCACGGCTGGCGTCGTCGTTGCCCGGAACCGGGAACGCGATGCCGTCCGGCGAAACGTTCGAGTCGAGCACGGCGACGACGGGGATGCCGAGCGTGTTGGCTTCCTTGATCGCCAGCTCTTCCTTGTTCGCGTCGATCACGAACATGATGTCGGGGATGCCGCCCATGTCGCGGATGCCGCCGAGCGAGAGCTCGAGCTTGTCGCGCTCGCGGGTGAGCTGGAGCACTTCCTTCTTGGTGAGGCCGTGCGTGTCGCCCGACAGCTGCTCTTCGAGCGTCTTGAGGCGCTTGATCGAGTTGCTGATGGTCTTCCAGTTGGTGAGCATGCCGCCCAGCCAGCGGTGGTTGACGAAGTGCTGGCCCGCACGACGCGCTGCCTCGGCGATCGGCTCCTGCGCCTGGCGCTTGGTACCGACGAACAGCACCTTGCCGCCGGCGGCGACGGTCGAGCTAACGAACTCGAGCGCGCGTGCGAAAAGCGGAACGGTCTGCGACAGGTCGATGATGTGAACGCCGTTGCGCTCACCGAAGATGTAGGGCTTCATCTTCGGGTTCCAGCGGTGGGTCTGGTGACCGAAGTGTGCGCCCGACTCGAGCAGCTGCTGCATGGAGACGACAGGTGCCGCCATAGGGATAACTCCTTCCGGTTGGTCCTCTGGGAAGCGGGAATTCGGAGAGGCTCCGAACACCGGGTTATGATGCTTCCCATGCGGGGTTGAGGCGGGCCGCTTAGTCGATTGCGCGCCCCGGCACAAGCTGGAACATTATCAGAACATCGCTTGACGGCGGAACATGAATGGAACATACAGCGATCAGAACGCGATTGATGGAACAGGCAGGACTCTCGGCGGTTCGAGGGTCTTGGGTTCCGCTGGGATCGGCGTTGAAGATCAGGAGCCGGGTAATGACTGGATTCGCTGTCTTTCTTCTGTTCAGCGCCGCGTTTGCGGCCGCATGCTGGACGCTGTATGCAAGCATTCGTCCGCAGTTGCATCGCTTTGCCGAATTGTTCGGCGTGGCAGGGCCGGTAGCACTTCCCGCCCCCTCGCCGCGGCTGTCGCGGGTCAGGGTGCGGTCTGCTCCGGCACGGATGCCGCGTCTTCGTCCGCAGTGCGCAGTCGCCTGATCCGGCGATAGGCGCGGATGCTGAACGGGATGCTGGCGAGGTAGGCGATCGCCACGATCGCCAGCGTCGTCCAGGGGGCCGAGACCAGCGCAGCCGCCAGCGCGACCAGCACGGCGATCGCTTCGAAGCGGACATTTTGGCGCAGCCGGATTTTGGGACCGAAGGTCGCGACGCTGGAGACCATCAGCACGGCGATGAACGCCGTCCAAATCGCGATCGCTATCGGTGCGCGGGTCAGCGGTTCGCCGGTCCATAGCCAGAGATAGAGCGGCGTCAGCGCCAGCGCGGCCCCGGCAGGGGCTGGCACGCCTGTGAGGAAACCGGCAGATTTGTGTGGCTGTTCGGCAAGGTCGATCTGCGCGTTGAAGCGCGCGAGCCGCAGTGCGCAGAAGAGCGCGTGGAGGAGTGCGACCAGCCAGCCAAATCGGCCGAGGGACTGAAGCGACCAGAGGTACAGAATCAGCGCCGGCGCGACGCCGAACGAAATGGCGTCCGACAGGCTGTCGAGTTCCGCACCGAAACGGCTCTCGGCGCGAACCAGGCGGGCAATGCGCCCGTCGATCCCGTCGAGGACCGCCGCGGCGAGCACCATCAGTACCGCGGCTTCCCAGTTGCCGAGGATCGCGAAACGGATGCCGGTGAGGCCCGAGCACAGGGCGAGCGCAGTGACAGCGTTCGGCAGCACGGCGCGCAGCGGAATGCCGCGAGGGAGCCCCGGGCGGCGCCCCGGCGGACGCCCCTGAGCAGAGCGCCGGGCCAGCCCGCGCCGGACGCGCGGGGTTTCGTCGCTCATTGCGCCACCCCGGTTGCACTTGCGACGTTGCGGCGGGCGATGATCGTCTCGCCGGCGATGGTGCGTTGGCCGAGAACGACCTGCGCGCCATATTCCTCGGGCAGGAAGATGTCGACGCGGCTGCCGAAGCGAATGAGGCCGATGCGCTGGCCGGCAACGACCATGTCGCCCGGCTTGACGAAGGCGACGATGCGGCGCGCAACCAGGCCGGCGATCTGAGTGAAGCCGATGCGCAGCCCGTCGCGATCCTCGACGACGAGGTGCTGGCGCTCATTTTCTTCGCTCGCCTTGTCGAGGTCGGCGTTGAGGAACTTGCCCGAGATATAGATGACGTGGCGGATCGTACCGGTAATCGGCGTGCGGTTCACATGGACGTCGAACACGCTCATGAAAATCGACACGCGGACCATCGGTGCGTTGCCGAGCGCGTGCGGGCCCGTCAGTTCCGGCGGCAGCGGCACGCGCTGGATCATCGTGACGAGGCCATCAGCAGGGGAAACAAGCGCGCCTTCCACGACCGGCGTCACCCGGACGGGATCGCGGAAAAAGGCAGCGACGCCCAGCGTCAGGAACAGCAGCGGCCAGGTGAGGACGTCCCATACCCAAAGGCTTGCCAGCGCGATCGCTGCGGCGATCAGCACATATTTGCGGCCTTCGGGGTGGATATCGGGAAAACGCCACTTCACCGTCGAGGTACCGACCGGGGGCTTATCGAGCGATGTCATGCGTACAGGTGTAGCCGCCCGACCGCGCTTTTCCTAGAGTATCGTGCGAACAGCCGGGGTACAGGGCAACAAAGCCGCCGCGCCGCGTTGTCTCCTGGCCAGGATCGGGACCGATTTGCGACGCCATCGCTTGCATGTTGGAAAGATTTTGCGCAGGCGATGTCTCTGAAGCGTAATATTTTCGTAAGGAAGCCCATGCCCCCTTCGACCGCCACCGCCAAGCGCCGCAGCACCCGCCGCAGCCGCCCCGCCGGTGTGCCCTCGCCGACGATGTTCTTCCTGCAGCAGTTCCTCAAGCGCCCGGTGATGGTCGGTGCGGTCGCCCAGTCCTCGGGCCGTCTGATTCGCCGGATGCTGAGCAAGGTCGACTGGGCGAACACCAAATTGTTCGTCGAATATGGCCCGGGCGTCGGCACCTTCAGCCGCCCGATCCTCGAGCGCCTCGCGCCCGACGGCAAGCTGATCGTGATCGACACCAACCCCGATTTCATCCGCTATCTGCGCCAGTCGATCGACGATCCGCGTTTCGTCGCGGTGCTCGGCTCGGCGGCCGATGTGCAGAAGATCGTGCGCGACAATGGCTTCGCGCAGGCCGATTATATCGCTTCGGGCCTGCCCTTCTCGACGTTGCCCGACGGCGTGGGCGACGCGATCGCCCAGGCGACCCGCGAGATCCTGCGGCCCGGCGGCGCGTTCCTGGTCTACCAGTACAACCCGAACGTCCGGAACTTCCTGACCCCGCACTGGGACCATATCGAACACGAGATGGAATGGTGGAACATCCCGCCGGCCCAGCTCTGGTGGGCGTGGAAGGACTGAACCTTCGCCATCAGAAACAAGAAAGGCGGCCATGGCATTCCATGGCCGCCTTTTTTTTCGATGAGCGGGGCGGCCAGGGCCGCCCCGTCGCGGATCACCAGTTCCACATCGTCCCGTCTTCGAGGCGGGCGACCGGCAGATAGGCCGGCTTGTACGGATATTTTGCCGCCAGATCCTCGTCGATGTCGACACCGTGGCCCGGCGCCTCACCGCAGAACAGATAGCCCTTGTCGAAATGGTAATCGTGCGGGAACACCGCATCGGTCTCTTCGGAATGGCGCATATATTCCTGGATGCCGAAATTCGGGACCCAGGTGTCGAAGTGCAGCGCGCAGCCCATCGTCACCGGCGACAGATCGGTCGCACCATGGCAGCCGGTGCGGATCTGGTAGAGGCTGGCCAGATCGGCGAGGCGACGCAGATGGGTCAGGCCGCCGGCGCCGACCACCGTCGCGCGCAGATAGTCGATCAGCTGGTTCTGGATCAGGTCCTTGGCGTCCCAGATCGTGTTGAAGATCTCGCCCACCGCCAGCGGCGTGACGGTGTGCTGGCGGATCAGCTTGAACGCCTCCTGGTTCTCGGCCGGGGTCACGTCCTCCAGCCAGAAGAGCTGATAGGGCTCGAGCATCTTGCCGAGGTTGGCGGCTTCCTGCGGCGTGTAGCGGTGGTGGCCGTCGTGCAGCAGATGATGGTCGAAGCCATAGGTGGCGCGCAGCTTCTCGAACAGCTTGGGCACATAGTTGAGCGCCTTGCGGGTATCCCAGCCGGTGACCGAAGGCAGCGCCGCATCGGCGGGTTCGTAATAGAGCTTGCCGCGGCCGACGCCGTACGCATCCTTGATGCCCGGCACGCCGGTCTGGGCGCGGATCGCCTTGTAGCCCATGTCGATATACTGGCCGACGGCATCGACGGTCTCGTCGATGTCGCTGCCATTGGCATGACCATAGACCATCACGCCGTCGCGGCTGCGGCCACCGAGCAGCTGGTACACCGGCATGCCGGCCATCTTGCCCTTGATGTCCCACAACGCCATGTCGACGGCCGCGATCGCGCGCATCGTCACCGGGCCGCGACGCCAATAGGCCCCGCGATAGAGATACTGCCAGATGTCCTCGATCCGGCGCGGATCCATGCCGATCAGGCAGGGGATCACGTGATCCTCGAGATAGGAAACGACCGAAAGCTCACGGCCGTTCAGCGTGCCGTCGCCGATGCCGTACACGCCCTGGTCGGTATGGATCTTCAGGGTTACAAAATTGCGGCCGGGGCAGGTTACGATAACCTTGGCCGAAACGATCTTCATGGAGCTATCCCTGCGAGGCTGAGCGTTGCAACCGGCCTGACCAATCCAGCCACTTCTGTCAAGTCTGGCAGGATTGGTCAGACATCAAGGGGGCTATCCTAGCCCTGCCCGCCTAAGCTTTCCTCAACGTGCGGGCGAAATCGTCACCAATGCGATGTCGTTCGTGTTCAGCGGCAGGCGGTAGGAGAGTCGACCGGTACGGCCAACCGTGACCTTCGTCTCCTCCGGCACATCCCGCGTGAGCGCCTGGAGTTGCGCGATCTGCGCAGTCGAGAGCGCCTTAGGCATGCCGAGATCGAGATAGGCCGAATAGGCATCGTTATGGCGGTAGCCGGTGCGCTGCACGCGCAGCCGATAGCTGCCCGGCACCAGACCCGTCACCGTAAGTTCGGCGGGTGCCTCGGCCTTGGCGGGTACGATCCGGGTGTAGAAGGGCCGATTGCTGACCTTCTGTTCGGGCTGGTGCCAGTCCCACACCAGCGCCACCACGCTGTTGCCATCCTTTGCGGCCAGGCTGTAGCCGTCGCCCGTGGCGAGCGCCTGGCCGCGCACGGCGTTCAGATATTTGTAGGCGAACCAGGCGGGCTTGCGGATGCCCTCACGGTTCATCAGCCCGAAGCCGCCATGGAAGGGCGTGGGCGGCGGCCCCGGCTCCTCGAACAGGTCGGTATAGGTCCAGTAGCTCATGCCCTGCACCGCCCCGGCCACGCCCTTCAGCTTGGTGAGGATATACGGCGCACTGACATAGCTGTCGTGCACCGCGTCGCGCGGGGTGTAGCTGGTGCTCCACTCGGTAAAATAGAGCGGCAGCGCGGGAAAGGCGGAGGCGGCGATTTCCTTGCGGACCTTCAGCACGTCGCCGATGATCGCGTCCTTGCTGGCCGAAAGCTTGGTGTCCTGCTGCCCCTTTTCGTCGAGAAAGCCGCCGTCGACGCCGTAGGTGTGCGTGGTCACGAAATCGACCGGCGCCTTGCTCGCGGCGACATGCGCGAGGAATTCCGGCACCCAGGCGGCCCCTGCGGTCGACGGCCCGCCAACGCGCAGTGCCGGGTCCACTGCCTTCAGCGTGCGGGCGGTGACGTCGTACAGCTCGAAATAGGCCCTTTGGTCCGCCTTTTCCCAGAAGCCATCGAGGTTCGGTTCGTTCCACACCTCGAAATACCAGCTGCGCACTTCCTGCTGGCCATAGCGCTGGAGCAGGTGGCGGGCGAAGGCGTCGATCAGGGTGCGCCAGCCCTCCAGTTGCGGGTGCGAGGTGTTGCCCTTCCAGTAGAAGATGCTGTTGTCCGACGTCTTCAGCGCCTCCGGCGTGAAGCCCAGTTCGACGAACGGCTTGATCTTCTTGGCGAGCAGGTCGTCATAGAGTTTGTCGATGCCCGACCAGTCATAGACGATCCTGTCGCCCTGCCGCTGCACCGTCTTCAGCACGTCGTGGAAGATGGCGTGGAAGCGGATATAGCGGAACCCGAGTTCGGGCACGGCGGTCGCAAGCTGCGCCTGGCTATCCGGCCGCGCCAAGGTGCCGGGAAAATCCGAGCCGATCGACAGATCGAAGAAGCGATCGACGGGTCCCAGCGGCTTGGTGGCATCGATCCGGATCGTGCGGTCCTGCGCTGGTGCCGACGTGGCGCCCAATAGCGCGCCCGCCAAGGCGAGCGTCGCAACAGCCGTTCGCATGTACCTCTCCCGATCCCATTCACGTTAGCGCTACCACCTTGCCTGTACGGGAGGGACAAGACAAGCGTGGAAGCGAAAAACAGCGAAGGATCAGAAGGCCGCGCGGCCGAATTCCTGACGCGTGACCGGATGGCTGGCAGAAAGCCCGCCGTCCACCGCGATGGCCTGCCCGTTGACATAGCTTGCCGCGTCGGAGGCGAGGAACAGCGCCACCTGCGCGATTTCTTCCGGTCGACCGGCGCGACGCAAGGGATTGAGATGGCCGAGCTTGTCTTCCTTGCCTCGCTCGCGTGCATAGTCGAAGGCGCGTTGCGTCATGCCGGTCTCGATCAGGCCCGGGCAGATCGCGTTGACCCGCACGCCGGACGTAGCGAGCTGCTGCGCTGCGGTCTGCACCAGGTTGATCACCCCGGCCTTGGAAGCCGAATAGGGCGTGCCCCCCGCCCCCGATCGCAGCCCGGCGACGCTCGCAGTGCACAGGATCGCGCCGCCGCCGCGCGCGACGATGCGTGGCGCGGCGTGCTTGATCGCAAGCGCCGTCCCGATCAGATTGACCCGCAGGACTTCGGTCCAAAGCGCTATATCTGCGTCGAAAATGCCTGCCGTGCCGCCGCTGATCCCGGCGTTGGCGTAGAAGATATCGATGCCGCCAAAATGGGCGCACGCGCCCTCTACCAGCCGCTGGACGTCGCTCTCGTCGCCCGCGTCCATCTCCACCGCCAGCGCGTCCGGCAGCCCGGTGATCGTATCGGTAACCGTAGCCGAGCGATCCGCCGCGACCACCTGCGCCCCGGCCGCCGCAAAGGCGCGGACCGTAGCCCGGCCGATGCCCGAGGCAGCGCCGGTCACCACCGCTACCTTGCCCGCGAAGTTCATGCCCCTGCCCTTTGTGCGAAATGCCACGCCGCCGACGCCAGCCCCGGCAGCCGCTCGACGGTCGCCGCCGCCTGCGCGCTCGAGGCATTGCCGTCGATCATCCGCTTCTTGATACCCTGGACGATGCCGGTGAGGCGGAACAGGTTGTACGCGAAGTACCAGTCGAGATCCGGCACGCCGTCGGATCCGGTGGCGGCACAGTAGCGGGCGACCATCTCCTCGATCGTCGGGATCCCCGTCGCCGGCCCCGCCAGGCCTTTGACGCCCGAGCGCCCCTCGGGTTCGGTCACCCAGTTCATCAGGAAATAGGAGAAGTCCGCCAGCGGATCGCCGAGCGTCGACAACTCCCAGTCGAGCACCGCCAGCACCTCGGGCCGGTCGGCCGCGAAGATCATGTTGTCGATCCGATAGTCGCCATGGACGATGCTGGTGCGCGTCTGCGGGGGCACGGTGCGCGGCAGGAATTCGATCAGCCGTTCCATCTCGGGCAGATCGTCGGTCTGGCTGGCGCGGTACTGGCGGGTCCAGCGCTCGACCTGGCGGGCGAAATAATTGCCGGGCTTGCCATAGTCGCCCAACCCGACCGTCTCCGGATCGATGCGGTGCAACGCGGCGAGCGTGTCGACGATCGCGTGGTAGATGGCGGTCCGCTCCGGCGGCGACATGCCGGGCAGCGAGCCGTCCCACAGCGTGCGCCCCTCGACCATTTCCATCAGGTAGAAAGGCGCGCCGATCACCTGGCGGTCCTCGCACAGCGCATAGGGCCGTGCGACCGGAAAGCCCGCCGGGTGCAGCGCGGCGATCAGCCGATATTCGCGCTCCACCGCATGGGCCGAGGGCAGGATCGTCCCGAAGGGCTTGCGCCGAAGCACATAGCTTCCGGATCTAGAATCAACACGATAGGTTGGGTTGCTCTGTCCGCCTGGGAACTTTGCCACGGTTAGCGGTCCAGCAAAACCGGGGACGTTCGCGGCGCCCCAGGCGGCGAGGCGGATTTCATCCAGGTCGCTCATGCGAACGCGATCACCGAGCGGACGCTGGTGCCTTGGCGCAGCTTCTCCAGCGCATCGTTCACCTGCGGCAGGCCGATCCGCTCGGCGACCAACGTGTCGAGATCGAGCACCCCGTCGAGATAGAGCTGGACCAGCCGTGGCATGTCGATTGGGAAACGCGTGCTGCCGAGCAGTGACCCCTGGATCTTCTTGCCGGTAAGGAAGCTGGGGCCCGGCAGGGTGACGCTCTGACCCGGCGCGATCATGCCGAGGATCGTGGCGGTGCCTCCCCGGCGCAGGATCTGCCAGGCGAGCTCGGCGGTGGCGGGACGCCCAACGGCCTCGATCGCGTAATGCACGCCGCCATCGGTCAGCGCGAGCACCTGCTTGACGATGTTTTCCGCCGCGGGATCGAAGACGTGGGTGGCCCCCATCTTCTTCGCCAGCGCACGCTTTTCCTCGACCGGGTCGAGCGCGAGGATCTGCCCCGCACCGGCGATCTTCGCGGCATTGATTGCCGCCAGCCCGATGCCGCCTGCCCCGATCACCGCCACGCTTTCGCCAGGGCGCACGCGACTGTCGTTGAAGACCGCTCCCGCGCCGGTGATCACCGCGCAGCCGAGCAGCGCGGCACGGTCGAGCGGCATGTCCTTGTTGATCGCAACGCAGGCATTTTCGTGCACCAGCATCATCTCGGCAAAGGCGGAGAGATTGAGGAACGGCGCGAGCGGCGCACCGCTGGCGAGCTTCAGTCGCGGTTCGGCATCCGCCGGCCGCCGCGTCGAGGGATCGATGCACAACGAGGGGCGGCCGCTCACGCACATTTCGCACGACCCGCAAAAGGCAGTGAGGAAGGTGATGACATGGTCGCCGGGACGCAGCCGGGCCACGTCCGAGCCAACGGCCTCGACAATGCCTGCCGCTTCATGGCCCGGCACGGTCGGCACCGGATGCGAGAAGGCACCGTCGACGAAATGAAGGTCGGACCGGCAGACCCCTACCGCCGCAGTGCGGATCAGCACTTCGCGGGGGCCCGGCTTGGAAACCTGCACCTCCTCGATCTGGAGCGGCGTCTTGGCCTCGAACAGGACGGCGGCTTTCATGTGCCCGCGCCTTACCGGCTGACGCCGAGATCGCCGGAACTGGCCCGGTCGCTCTTCTGTGCGGCATATTTGCCGAATTCGGCGCGGGCGATGGCGCGGGCATGGACCTCGTCCGGTCCGTCGGCCAGCCGCAGCGTGCGCACGCTGCCCCAGTTGTGCGCGAGGTCGAAATCGTCGCTCACCCCTGCCCCGCCATGCGCCTGGATCGCGTCGTCGAGGATCTGCAGCGCCATCGCCGGCGCCTGCACCTTGATCATCGCGATCTCGAGCTGCGCCGCCTTGTTGCCGGCCTTGTCCATCATGTCGGCGGCCTTGAGGCAGAGCAGCCGGGTCATCTCGATGTCGATCCGGGCGCGGGCGATACGCTGCTCCCAGATCGAGTGATCGGCGATGCGCTTGCCGAATGCGACCCGCGCAACGAGGCGCTTCGCCATGGCGGCGATCGCTTCTTCCGCGACCCCGATCGTGCGCATGCAGTGATGGATGCGCCCCGGCCCCAGACGCCCTTGCGCGATCTCGAACCCGCGCCCTTCGCCGAGCAGCAGATGGTTCGCCGGCACCCGCACGTCGCGAAGCACGATCTCGGCATGGCCATGCGGTGCATGATCATACCCGAAAACCGAAAGCATGCGCTCGATGGTGACGCCGGGAGTGTCCAGCGGCACCAGGATCATGCTTTGCTGGGCGTGTTTGGCGGCACCGACATCGGTCTTGCCCATCAGGATGGCGATCTTGCACCGCGGATCGCCCGCGCCGGAGGACCACCATTTCCGGCCGTTGATCACATAATGATCGCCGTCGCGTTCGATCCGCGTCTCGATATTGGTGGCGTCCGACGAGGCGACCGCCGGCTCGGTCATCAGGAAGGCGGATCGGATCTCGCCTCGCATCAGCGGCGCCAGCCACGCATCCTTCTGCGCCCGCGTGCCGTAACGGTGCAGCACCTCCATGTTGCCGGTGTCGGGCGCCGAACAGTTGAATACCTCCGACGCCCAGCCAACCCGGCCCATTTCCTCGGCGCACAGCGCATATTCCAGATTGGTGAGTTGCTCGCCCTCGAACACGAAGCTGTCGTCGACATGGGACTGGCCGGAATGCGGCGGCATGAAGAAATTCCACAAGCCCGCAGCCTTGGCGCGGCTCTTCACGTCCTCCAGCACCGGGTTGACCGACCAGCGGTCCGCGGCTGCCGCCGCAGCGCGATAGTCGCCCTCGCGCGGACGGATCTCAGCGTCGATAAAGGCCTTCACCCGATCGCGGTAATGGGTCTCGCGCGCGTTCAGCGTGAAGTCCATGGCATCGCTCTCCTGCTTGTCGTTGGGGCGAGCCTATACCGTACCCGATATTCGGTAAAGGCCCGCGCCGAAGCAAATTGACCACACGCCAGCTTCAAAAAATCGTTTTGGCGCGGGGCGGAAACGGCTAAGCTCGCGCCATGCAATCGCCCACCCCGATCGAGACCACCAACACGAAGCGGTTCCAGGCCAAGCGCGACGCCATCCTGGCCGCCGCCGCCGCCGCGATCAACGAACAGAGCGCGAAGGGCATGACCTTCGCCGACGTCGCACGGCGGGTGGGGCTCAACACCACCTCGGTCACCTATTATTTCAAGCGCAAGGAAGATCTGGCCGCAGCCGCGTTCGAGCAGACGCTGGCCTGGCTCGATGCCATCCTCGACCAGGCGCTTGCCGAACCGACGCCGGAGGCGCGCGTCGCACGCTTCCTGGCGATCAACATGGAGCGGCTGGCCCGGATCGGACGCGGCGAGGAGCAGGCGGTCGCGATCCTTTCGGACCTGCGGGCGATGGAGGAGCCGCTCAAGGGCAAGCTGCTTGCCGGGTGGCGCAACATCTTCCGCAAGACCCGCAGCCTGTGGGGCAATGAGGGCAGCCGCGCCGAGACCGATCTGCGCGGCGCGCGCGCCCATGTGCTGCTGGAGAACAGCTTCTGGCTGAACGCCTGGATGTCGCGCTACGAGATCGACGAATATCCGCGCGTCGAGGCGCGGCTGATGGATGTGTTCCGCCATGGCATTGCGGCCCCCGGGCAGCGCTGGGCGCCGGCGCTGTTCGACCTTGTCCATGAGGAACCGGAGCCCGGCCGCGAGGCCTTCCTGCTGGCGGCCACCCGATTGATCAACGAACTCGGCTATCGCGGCGCCTCGGTGCAGCGGATCGCATCGGAACTGAACGTCACCAAGGGCAGCTTCTACCACCATCTGGACGCCAAGGACGATCTGGTGATCGCCTGTTACAAGCGCAGCTTCGACATTCTCGCCGATGCCCAGCGCCTGGCGGAGCGCCATGCCGGCACCCAATGGGCGCGGCTGGAAAGCACCATCGCGACGCTGCTCGACTATCAGTTTTCCGAGCGCGGGCCGCTGCTGCGCACCACGGCGCTGTCGGGCCTGCCGGTGGCGGTGCGCAACACCATGCTCGATCGCTCGAACCGGATCGCCCGTCGCTTTGCCGGCATGCTCTCCGACGGCATCGCCGAAGGCACGATCCGCCCGATCGACCCTCTGGTTGCGAGCCAGGCGGTGATGGCCTTGCAGAATGCCGCGTTCGACATGCGCAAATGGGCAAGCACCATGCCGCGCGACCGTGCGGTGACGTTCTATGCCTCCACCCTGGCCTTCGGCTTGTTCGACGACCGCGTGCTGACCGCCTAGGCTGTGTCTGCATTTGAGGATTCCCATGACCGGTGCGTTCTGATTCAAGGCTGGTGAAGGAGCCAGGTCATGAGCAGACGCACGCTGACGGACGAGCAAAGGGAGCGGATTGCGGAACATCTTCCTGGGCGGGATGGGCTGCGTGGGCGCAGCGGGGTCGATAATTGGCTGTTCGTGGATGCCATTTTGTGGATGGCGGGCAATGCAGCGCGCTGGCGTGATCTGCCGGAGGTGTTCGGCAAATGGAGCGGGGTCCATGCGCGGTTCCGCCGTTGGTCGCACGCTGGCGTTTGGGAGAAGCTGTTCCATGCGATGGCCGACACGCCGGACTTCGAATATGTCCTGATCGACAGCACGATCTCGAAGGTTCACGCCGACGCAAGCGGCGCAAAAGGGGGGCTGAAGCTACCGCAATCGGCCGTTCGCGTGGCGGACTGACGACCAAGCTACACGCGGCCGTCGATGCCATCGGACTGCCGATCCGTATCCACCCGACGCCGGGGCAACGTGGCGCCGCTCCACAGGCGCACGATCTCTTGAAAGGCCTGCGTGGCATTGGTCACGTCATCGCAGATGCTGCCTATGATGCCGATCCGCTGCGCATCTTCATTGCCGATGATCTCGGCGCAACGGCGCAGATCAAGGCCAATTCCAGCCGGACCCGAAAGCCGACAATCGACTGGCAGCTCTACAAAGAGCGCCACCAGATCGAGTGCTTCTTCAACAAACTCAAACGCTTCCGCCGCATTGCCCTGCGCTGCGAGAAGACGATCTCCGCCTTCATGGGATTCGTCCATCTCGCATGCGCCAGGATCTGGCTCCGCTAAATGCAGACAGGCCCTAG
>NZ_CAJYTI010000021.1 GCF_913777625.1 uncultured Sphingomonas sp. | reverse complement strand
ATTGGGTTACTAGCCCTCCGACGACGATCTGATGGCGGAGGAAGCATAGGCAGTCCGCGCCGCCAAGCCAGAGGCACGGCGGCGCGGGGGTGGATCAATAGGCGATACGCTGCGCCTCGATCCCCTGCTTGGCCAGCTGGGCCTGGACGCTGTCATTGCCCGCCAGATGGCCCGCGCCGACCGCGATGAAGACGGTGCCGGGCTTGGCCATGCGCTGCTTGATCCACGTCGCCCAGCGGGCATTGCGGTCGGTCAGCAGGGTCTTGGCGACTTCGGGCGAGTCCTTCAGGCTTTCGTTCATCGTCTTGGCCAACGCGTCGGGATCGCCCTTGGCCCATTCGTCGACCATCTCGGCCATTTCCTCGCCCGCCTTGGGCAGGTCGTCGATGGTCGAGGTCAGGAATTCGATCTGCGCCTTTTGCGACAGGCCGTTGAAGAAGCCGATCTGCTGCTCGGCGGTTTCCAGCCCCGCGACCGGCTTGTTCGCCGCCTTGGCCGCGTCGGCCAGCACCGTCTCCGGCCCGTTCTTCGGATCGTAACCCAGCTTCTGGATCGGCGCGAGCGACAGGGTGACGCCCACCAGCCAAGGCTTCATCCGGTCGAAGTTGCGCGGATCGGCCCCCAGATCGGTCACCGCCTTCAAATAGGCACCACGCTTGTCGGCGGGCAGCTGCTCGGTCAGGGTCGGGCCGGTGGTGACGAAGCCGTTCTTCATCACGATCTGCTGCATCGTCGCCGGATCGGGCTGCACCATTTCCAGCATCAGCTGGTCGGACTTGTCGAAGGCGGTCTTCACCGCCTCGTCGAACCAGGAGAGGCCGGGCTTCAGCACATGGATGGTGCCGAACAGATAGATGGTGGTGTCGGCATCCTTGACCACCCACAAAGCGGGATCGGCATCGTTGGAAATCGGCGCGGGCTTGCTCTGCGCACAGGCGGGCAGGGCCAGCATCAGGGCGAGCGAGGTGAGGGCGGCTTTCATGATCGTCTTCATGGGATCGGACTTTCGGAAAGGGAAGGGGAAGGGGGCGGAATCAGACATATTTGCGCCACATCCACACGATGCCGCAGGTCGCCATCATCGCGCCATATACCCATTCCACCTGAACGGGAGGCAGCACGCCGCCGCGCCACAGGAACCACCAGACGGGCGCCCCCAACGCCACGACGTAGAAGGCCGCCAAGGCACCATCGCGATAGGCGCGGCTTTCATGCTCATCGACGACGCGGTGCCAGCGCCACGAGATGATCGGTATCACGATGCCCCACATCACGGCCATGAGGATCGCGAACCAGAGCGGCAGCGGCGACGTCCACATCTGAAACGCACTGGGCTTCGTCCCGGCCGGGGTGGAGAGGATCGCCACGACGGCCATGGAAAGGCCCATGATGCCGCCGACGGCGCCCGACAGGACGACCAGGCGGTGATTGGCCCTTTCGCTGGGGCCTTTGGCAATGGGCGAAGCGGTCATGGTCGCACCTCGACGGAAAGCTGGATGGAGAACGGGCGTGTCGGCGCGCTATGGGCGGCCGGGGCGGTGGCCCGGATCGCGGGGCGAAGCGCATCCAGCGCGATCACCCCCATCTGTCCGGCGCCCCAGCCGAGCAGCGATAGCGCGATGCCAGCCCCTATGGCGAGGTGGGTCAGACGGCCGCTCACGACCGCACCCGCCGGATGAAGTAGAAGCCCAGGCCGAACGCGGCAGACATCAGCCACGCGACATAGCCCGGATTGGACAGCGTGACGTACTTGGCCGCGATCGTCACGATGGCTTGCAGCAGAAAGCCGCTGAATCCGATCACCGCCCATGTCTGCACCGCCAGCAGCCGCTGAACCTCGTCGGCATCGCGCCAGTTGCGCCAGGATACCAGCACGGCCAGCAGCAGGAGCGGGATCAGCATCGCATCGAGGACCCATTCCGGGGCCGGGTGGCGCGCGCCGCCGCGTACGCCGTCGAGAAAGCCATTGATAAAAGGAAAGCCCAGCACAACCGCTATCGTCACGACCGCGAGCGCCACCCGCCGTCGGTTCGTCCGCGCCCTCTTTTCGGCCACCCGCGCCTCGCCCCATCCGGCGGGCTTACTCGCCGTCATGTTCATCATCGAAAATCTCCTCGATGGGCATCTCGAACAGCCGTCCGATGCGGAAGGCGAGCGGCAGCGAGGGGTCGTATTTCCCCGTTTCGATGGCGTTGACGGCCTGGCGCGACACATCCAGTCGCCCGGCGAGTTCCGCCTGGCTCCAGTTGCGTTCGGCGCGCAGCACCTTGAGGCGATTTTTCATGTCCACCTCCTCTTGCATGGCCAACCTCCCTTTGTCACCCGTGCATGACGTAATGTCAGGTGACCATGACAAAGTGACAGTGAGTCGCGACATTGTCAATAAGACCTGACAAAATATCATGGTTGACTGACTTTGCTCGGTCATTGCGAGCGTAGCGAAGCAATTCAGAGCCACTGGCGACCACGCTCTGGATTGCTTCGCTGCGCTCGCAATGACGGGGGATGAGGATGGCGGCCGTCCTTGACCGCACAAGGGCCATCCGCCAAAGCCTGCCCCATTATGCAGACCCGAAACGGCCCCCCGGAAGGACCACTTTCCTTCCAGCGCATGATCCTCACCCTCCATGACTATTGGAGCGAGCGGGGATGCGTGATCCTGCAACCCTATGACATGGAGATGGGGGCGGGCACCTTTCACCCCGCGACCACGCTGCGCGCGCTGGGGCCGGACAGCTGGAACGCCGCCTTTGTCCAGCCGTGCCGCCGCCCGACCGACGGCCGCTATGGCGAGAACCCCAACCGGCTCCAGCATTACTACCAGTATCAGGTGATCCTGAAGCCGAGCCCGCCCGACCTGCAGGAGCTGTACCTGGGCTCGCTGGCGGCGATCGGCATCGATTTCACCAAGCACGACATCCGCTTCGTCGAGGACGATTGGGAATCGCCGACGCTCGGCGCCTGGGGGCTTGGCTGGGAAGTGTGGTGCGACGGGATGGAAGTCACCCAGTTCACCTATTTCCAGCAGATGGGCGGGTTCGACTGCAAACCGGTGGCCGGCGAGCTGACCTACGGGCTCGAACGCCTCGCCATGTACATCCAGAACAAGGACAGCGTGTACGACCTCGCCTTCAACGACGCGGGCGTGACCTACGGCGACGTGTTCCTGGAGAACGAGCGCGAGATGTCGACGTGGAACTTCGAGATTGCCGATACCGACGCGCTGTTCGACCTGTTCCGCAAGGCCGCGGCGGAGTGCGAGCGCTCGCTGGAGGCCAAGCTGCCGATCCCGGCCTATGAGCAGGCGATCGAGGCGAGCCACATCTTCAACCTGCTCAATGCGCGCGGCGTGATCTCGGTGGCGGAGCGCCAGGCCTATATCGGCCGGGTGCGCGATCTGGCGAAGGGGGCTTGTTCGGCGTGGATCGAGAAGAAGAGCCCCGAATGGGAAGCCGCCTATCCGGGCTGGTCGGCATGATGCGTAACCGGCGCTTCCTCCTTCGTGCTCCTGCGGAAGCAGGAGCCCAGAGCCCCAAGCGACTCGCTCTCCAACACTGGGCACTTGGCTACGCAGGTGCACTTGGAATTGCCCATGACTGACTTTCTTCTCGAACTCCGCTCCGAGGAAATCCCGGCGCGCATGCAGGAAAAGGCGCGGGAGGATCTCGCGCGCCTGTTCGCCGCCGAGCTGGACAAGGCCGGGCTCAAGGCCGCCGAGGTGGTGTCCTACGCCACGCCGCGCCGGCTGGCGCTGATCCTGAAGGGCCTGCCCGAGCAGACCGCCGCCGTTTCCGAAGAGACCAAGGGCCCCCGCGTCGGCGCGCCGCCTCAGGCGCTGGAAGGCTTTCTGCGCAAGACCGGCCTCACCGCCGACCAGCTGGTCGAGCGCGACGGCGTGCTGTTCGCGGTGGTCGACAAGCCCGGCCGCGCGACCGCCGAGGTGCTGGCCGCCGCGATCCCCGCGGTGATCCGCGCCTTTCCCTGGCCCAAGTCGATGCGCTGGGGGGCGGATTCGCTCTCCACCGAGTCCTTGCGCTGGGTGCGTCCGCTGCAGGGCATCGTCGCGCTGTTCGGCAGCGAGGTGGTGCCGTGCGAGATCGCCGGCGTGACCAGCGGCGCGGCGACGGTGGGGCATCGCTTCCACCATCCGGGCACGATCACCATCGGTTCGGCCGACGACTATGTCGAGAAGCTGCGCGCCTGCCATGTCATCGTCGACGGTGCCGAGCGGCGCAACATCATCGCGCTGGGCGCGAAGATGGCGGCGCAGAAGGCCGGGCTTACGCTCGTGGAGGACGAGGGCCTGCTCTACGAGAATGCCGGGCTGACCGAATGGCCGATGCCGCTGCTCGGCCGCTTCGACGAAGCCTTCCTGGCGGT
Source organism: uncultured Sphingomonas sp. (assembly GCF_913777625.1). Lineage (GTDB taxonomy): Bacteria > Pseudomonadota > Alphaproteobacteria > Sphingomonadales > Sphingomonadaceae > Sphingomonas. The sequence continues at coordinate 41,309 of NZ_CAJYTI010000021.1, read as the reverse complement.
GCCGCCCGAGGTGATCCAGCTCACCGCGCGGGTGAACCAGAAATATTTCGTGTGCCGCGACGCTGCGGGGAAGCTCGCCAATGCGTTCGTCTGCGTGGCCAATATCGACGCGGCCGATGGCGGCGAGAAGATCGTCGCGGGCAACCAGAAGGTGCTGGCGGCACGGCTGAGCGATGCGCGGTTTTTCTACGAGACCGACCTCAAGGTGCCGCTCGCGGCGCAGGCGGGGAAGCTCGAGAAGATCGTCTTCCACGAGAAGCTGGGAACGGTGGCCGACAAGGTCGAGCGCGTGGCGAAGCTCGCACGCTGGCTGGTGGAGAGCGGAGTAATTCAATCCTCCCCGGAACGGGGAGGGGGACCATCGGCGTCAGCCGATGGTGGAAGGGGGCTGCCACAGGCGGCGTCCTCTGCTGAGCCCCCCCTCCACCACCAGCCTGCGGCTGGCGGTCCCCCTCCCCGTGCCGGGGAGGATCTTGCAGACCTCGCCGAACGCGCCGCGCGCCTCGCCAAGGCGGACCTCGTCACCGGCATGGTCGGCGAGTTCCCCGAGCTGCAGGGCCTGATGGGCGGCTATTACGCCGCCGCGCAGGGCGAAGACCCGGCGGTCGCCGCGGCGATCCGCGATCACTACAAGCCGGTCGGGCAGGGCGACGACGTACCTACCGATCCGGTGACGGTGGCAGTGGCGCTGGCCGACAAGCTGGATACGCTCTTCGCGTTTTTCGATATCAACGAGCTACCGACCGGCTCGAAGGATCCCTTCGCGCTCCGCCGAGCAGCATTGGCATCTATTCGCCTGATCCTTGACAACGGCCTTGCCTTAGTAACTGACGCTCCGATCACGCACTGGTTAGGTCAAGAAGATGCTGGCGCGGAACTCTCAAATGAAGACGTCGCGCGGCGTAAACTGCTGACGACCGTCTTGGACTTCTTCCTAGACAGGCTGACCGTCCAGCTGCGTGAGCGAGGTGTACGCCACGATATCGTTGAGGCATCTAGGCGTTGGAATGCGCGCGACGACGGACGCTTGGATCGTGTAACAGCTCGTGCACTTGCGCTGCAGGCGTTCGTCGGTACCGAGGACGGCGCCAACCTGCTCGCCGGCTACAAACGCGCGGCAAACATCCTCAAGAAGGAGGAATGGGAAGCCGGGGCCGTGAACCCCGCGCCCGAACCCGCCGAGGCCGCGCTCGCCGCAGCCCTCGACGCGGCCGAGCCCAAGGCGACCGCCGCGATCGAAGCCGAGCAGTTCGAGGATGCGATGGCCGCGCTCGCGATCCTGCGCGCGCCGATCGACGCCTTCTTCGATCAGGTGACGGTCAACGACGCCGATCCGGTCAAGCGCGCCGCGCGCCTCGGCCTGCTCGCGCGGATGCGTGATGCAGTGCACAAGGTGGCGGACTTCGCCAAGATCGAAGGTTGAACCGCCTAATTGTAAGATTAATATCGCGAAAATTGGCCTGAAACTGCCATTGTCCTGAAATAAACCGGCACCGACAACGCAATCAGCGGTTCCTCCATCTTCGCAGCTGCGGTAGCGCCCCTTCAGTCTTGAAGGGGCGCTTTCGATCGGAAGGGGATCAGAATGACGCAATATGTGTACCGCTTCGGCGGTGGTGTTTCGGACGGTGGTGCGGGCGACAAGAATCTCCTCGGCGGCAAGGGCGCGAACCTCGCCGAGATGGCCTCGATCGGGCTGCCGGTGCCGCCGGGCTTCACCATCTCCACCGCGATGTGCACGCGTTATTATGAGGAAGGCGAGAGCTTCCCGGAGAGCGTGAAGGCCGAAGTGGCGAACGGCATCGCGCATATCGCCGCGATCACCGGCAAGCAGTTCGGCGACGCGGCCGATCCGCTGCTCGTCTCGGTCCGCTCGGGCGCGCGCGTCTCGATGCCCGGGATGATGGACACGGTCCTCAACCTCGGGCTGAACGACCAGACGGTGCAGGGCCTGGCCGCCACCAGCGGCGACGATCGCTTCGCCTGGGACAGCTATCGCCGCTTCATCCAGATGTATGCCGATGTGGTGCTGGGCCTCGACCATGGCCGGTTCGAGGAAGCGCTGGAGATCGCCAAGGAGGATCGCGGCTTCACGCTCGATACCGAGTTGAGCGCCACCGATCTCCAGGCGCTGGTCGCCGAATACAAGGCGATCGTCGAGGAGCTGTGGAACAAGCCGTTCCCGCAGGACGTGCACGACCAGCTCTGGGGCGCGATCGGGGCGGTGTTCGGCTCGTGGCAGTCGGAGCGCGCCAAGGTCTATCGCCGCCTGAACGACATTCCCGCCGACTGGGGCACGGCGGTGAACGTGCAGGCGATGGTGTTCGGCAACATGGGCGACACCTCGGCCACCGGCGTCGCCTTCACCCGCGATCCCTCGACCGGCGAGCGCGCTTATTATGGCGAGTTCCTGATCAACGCGCAGGGCGAGGACGTCGTCGCCGGCATCCGCACGCCGCAGTACCTGACGAAGCGCGCCCGCGAGGCGGCGGGGGCCAAGCCCGCCTCGATGGAAGAGGCGATGCCCGAGGTTTACGGCGAGCTGGCGGCGGTGTTCGACCGGCTCGAAACGCACTATCGCGACATGCAGGACATCGAGTTCACCGTCGAACGCGCCAAGCTGTGGATGCTGCAGACCCGCAGCGGCAAGCGCACCGCCAAGGCGGCGCTCAAGATCGCGGTCGACATGGCGAACGAGGGGCTGATCACGCGGCAAGAGGCGATCCTGCGCGTCGATCCGCAGGCGCTCGACCAGCTGCTCCACCCGACGCTCGACCCCAAGGCGCCGCGCGACGTGCTGACCAAGGGTCTGCCCGCCAGCCCGGGCGCCGCCTCGGGCTATGCGGTGTTCGACAGCGACACCGCCGAGAAGCGCGCCAATGCCGGCGATTCGGTGATCCTGATCCGCGTCGAGACCAGCCCCGAGGACATCCACGGCATGCACGCGGCGCGCGGCATCCTGACGGCGCGCGGCGGCATGACCAGCCATGCGGCGGTCGTCGCGCGCGGCATGGGCCGTCCCTGCGTCTCCGGCGCCGGCAGCCTGTCGATCAACGCGCGCGAGAAGGTGATGCGCGTCGGCGACCGCGTGGTCCGCGAGGGCGACATGGTGACGATCGACGGCGCCACCGGCGAGGTGATGGCCGGCCAGGTGCCGACCGTGCAGCCCGAGCTGTCGGGCGATTTCGGAACGCTGATGACCTGGGCCGACGAAGTCCGCCGCCTCAAGGTCCGTGCCAATGCCGAGACGCCGCTCGACTGCCGCACCGCGCGCGAGTTCGGTGCCGAGGGTGTCGGCCTGTGCCGCACCGAGCACATGTTCTTCGAGCAGTCGCGGATCACTGCCGTACGCCAGATGATCCTCGCCGAGGACGAGGCCGGCCGTCGCGCCGCGCTGGAGAAGCTGCTCCCCGAACAGCGCAGCGACTTCCTCGAAATCTTCGAGGTGATGGCGGGCCTGCCGGTGACGATCCGCCTGCTCGATCCGCCGCTCCACGAATTCCTCCCGCATGAAGAGGCGGAATTCGCCGAAGTCGCGACGGCGGCGGGCGTGGATATCGACACGCTCAAGCGCCGCGCGGCGGAGCTGCACGAGTTCAACCCGATGCTCGGCCATCGCGGCTGCCGTCTCGGCGTGACCTATCCCGAGATCTACGAGATCCAGGCGCGCGCGATCTTCGAGGCAGCGATCGCGGTGGCGGAAAAGTCCGGCGCGGCACCGGTGCCCGAAGTGATGATCCCGCTGGTCGCCACCAGGCGCGAGCTGGAACTGATGAAGGCGGTGGTCGACAAGGCGGCGCAGGCGGTGTTCGCCGAGAAGGGCCGCACGCTCGACTATCTCGTCGGCACGATGATCGAGCTGCCCCGCGCCGCGCTGATGGCGGGCGAGATCGCCGAGGTCGGCGCCTTCTTCTCGTTCGGCACCAACGACCTGACTCAGACCACGCTGGGTGTGAGCCGCGACGACGCCTCGCGGTTCCTGACCACCTATGTGGAAAAGGGCATCTACGCCAAGGATCCGTTCGTCAGCCTCGACGTGGAGGGCGTCGGCCAGCTGATCGCGCTCGCCGCCGAGCGCGGCCGTGCGACCCGGCCCGACATCAAGCTCGGCATCTGCGGCGAGCATGGCGGCGATCCGGCGTCGATCGCGTTCTGCGAGAAGACGGGGCTCGATTATGTCTCGGCTTCGCCCTATCGCGTGCCGATCGCGCGGCTGGCGGCAGCGCAGGCGGCAATTCGAGGAAAGTGATGCTGGTAGTGGCGGTAGCGGTAGCGACGGACGATGCGGCGGCCCTCAGCCGCGAGCTTCTCGCCAGCCCTACCGCCACCGCCGTGCTGGAACGCCGCTGCGGTGGACCGATCCGGGCCGAGGTGGACCGCTCGGCGCACAAGGACCCGACGCCGGAGCAGCGGATACGGCTGGGCGTTGGGCCGGGTGAGCGAGTTGTGTACCGCAGCGTCGTGCTCAGCTGCGCGGGCGAGGCCCTGTCGGTCGCCGAGAACTGGTATGTGCCCTCGCGTCTCACCCCCGAGATGAACGCCGCGCTGGAGCAGGGGGATACCCCGTTCGGCGCGGTGATCCGGCCGCTCAAGCCCCATCGCAAGCCGCTGGAGCAGGTGCTGGCGGGTGTCGCGCCCTATGTCCTGCGCCACCGCGCGCTGGTGCTGGACGGCGACGGCCGGGCGCTGGCGGAAGTGGTCGAGAACTATACCCCGGCCGTGATACGGTAGAAGCGTATTTGCTTATTCTTTGGTGAAAATTTCTTGGCTCGCCTTGATGGGGGTGCCGGGTATATTTTCTATTTTTCCAATCGAAGTGACATCTTCCAGCATTAGTATTTTAGTAAGGCCTTTTGTGCTCGTCTCTTTCTAGGAGGGAGTGCTATGTCTATTTGTGAATTTCCAGGATGCCAGAATCCAGTGGCGGCAAAGCATCATGGCTTGCGCGACGCTGCCCCATTCAACACTTCGAAGAGCCGCATCCCGGGTGACATTAGCTGGAGGAACGAGGATGATTTCGTTCAGAACCTATGCCTGACACATCACCAGGCCGAGGGGCATGATCTGTTTTCAGCCAACTTCGGGTGGCCAGCAGGATTTGGTTTCCACGGAAGGGAATTCTTGCGGGGGAACGTGGACGTCGAGCGAGCAGTGCGGGCCCAGAGCGGTCGAGACTCCGCCAAGATCAGTAAGGCGCGACGTTCTCCTCGTCCATCCGATCGCGAGGCTGCCGGGGGCGTAGCAAACCTGTTCCTCTATGAATTATGCGAGCGATTTCCGGATCATTCGGACGTCGGAGCGACCGCTTCCAAACTCGACCTTATTGGAAAATTTTACCTCGCTTCACCAAAGCGGGGCATAGGCGACTCATGTTTTGGTTACGAGGGAAGCTTTTTTGAGGGCGTCGCACGGCGACTAAAGAGGTCGGATCTCGATCAAAAACTAGCTGATGTCCGATCCCTGGGAAGGGTTAGTATTGGAAATCTGCCGGAAATTGTAGATATTCACGCTTATCTTCAAAAGGAAATAGTTTCATTTATCTGCGAGGAGTGGGGAGCCCCTAAAGATCGTCGTGCAGTTAATGCTCGTATATCTTTCTGCTCGAAATATCTTCATTTTCATATTCCGGATGCATTCTTTATATATGATCGTATTGTTCGTGAGCGCTTGGCAATGTCTCAAGGCGTGAGTTACGGTAAATTCTGCGAACATATTTTGAAGTTTGCTAGCGAATGGGCGGACCGGGACTGGACGCCTAGATCGATCGACATGGATGTATACGGCTACCGCGATCCCGGCGTAGACTGAACGCTGGGTACCCTTTGCGTATTTTCGAGAAACGCCCCCCTTCCGCATGGGAAGAGGGGCGCTTCCGGGGATAGCCCGGGGTTCGTCGATCAGAACTTGGTCGTGGCCGACAAATAGAAGGTGCGACCGGTGCGGCTGGCCATCTGGAAGGTGTCCGCGGTGGTCTGATAGGCGTCTTCGTGGGTGTTGTTCAGATTGATGATGCCGCCGGTGAAGCTCAGCCACTTGTTGGGCGTGAAGCCGAGCGCCAGGTCCATCTGGGTGCGGGCGCGCACCGTGTGGATCTCGCCGCCGTTGACGAAGAAGCTGCTGGCGGCATCCTGCCGGTACGAGCTGCGGTGGTTCACCGAGAAGCGCACGCTGAACATCTCGTTTTCCCAATAGGGCGTGATGTTGGCGGTGAACTTCGACAGGTCGCGCAGGTTGAAGCCGGTGCCCAGCGCGCTGGCGTCGGTATCCACGATGGTGACGTTGCCCGTGGCACCGAAGCCCTTGATCGGCAGGATGCCGTCGAAATTCTCCGAGGCCGCGATCTCGACGCCCTTGATGTGGATCGTGCGGTTGTCGTTCAGCACGCGGCTGAAGCTGTAGTCGCTCTTCAGGTCCGCCGACTGGCAGTCCGTGGTCACGCCGTTCAGCGCCACGCCGTTGTACGAGCTGGGGCAATAGAACTGGGTGAAGGTGCCGTTCTTCACCGCCTTGTAGAAGCCGGCGATGCTCACCGAGTTGCCGCGGCCATGGTAATATTCCAGGCTGAGGTCGAGCTGGTTCGCCGTGAGCGGCTTGAGGCGCGATTCCCCGCCCGAGACGCTGGTGAAGGGGCGCTTCTGCTGCGAAATGCCGGTGCTGATGGTGTCGGCCATCTGCGTCTGGCTGTTGAGCAGCGGGCGCACCAGCACCTTGGCGGCGGCGAAGCGGGCGACCAGCTTCGGCGTGATATCGAGCGCGAAGCTCGCGCTCGGCAGGACGTTGCCGTAATCCTGGACGATGTGCTGCAGGCCGAGCAGCGCGGCATCGCTGCCGGTGCCGTCGGTCAGGCTGGCGGTGACGTTCTGGTGGGTATGCTCGTAGCGCACGCCAAGGTTGCCGCGCAGCGCCATGCCGCCGACGGTGGTGTTGACATTGGCCATCGCATAGACCGCGGGCACGTAGCGATCGACGCGGTAGGTGCTGGGCCAGTCCGGCACGTCGGGCACGGTGATGCCCTTGGAGGCGAGCAGGCTCTGCCAGACATCGGCGTTGGTCGACAGGAAAGCGTGCGGGATCGACATCGCGCCGTCGAGGAAGTTGGTGACCAGCTGGCCCGTGGTGCCGAGGTTCGGGATATAGTTGAACTCGGGGTAGGTCACCGGATCGGTGACGTCGCCGTCGCGATCGTGGCGGAAGGCGCGGGTCGAGAAACTCTCATGATGGTATTTGGCGCCGAGCACCAGCGACTGGATGCCGTGCCAGCCAAGGTCCTTGGTCAGGTCGACCTGCGCGGCCTTGTCCTTCGCGGTCTGGAGGTGCGTCGCGCCGTCGACGAACGCGAACCAGGTGCGGTTGGCGTTGTTCCAGAGCGAGCCGTCGGTCAGGCTCTGCGTGGTCCACTTGATGTTGCTCGGGTTCGAGATGTCGAGCGTGCCGCCCTGGGCGAACTTCACTTCGTCGATCGACGCCCATTCGTAGAGCGCCGCGTCCCCCTTGGTATAATGGGCGACGGCATGCACCTTCCAGCTGTCGCCCGGCTGCCAGTTGATCGTGCCGGTATAGGCCTGGGTCTTGAGGTTGCGCAGTTCGGGCTGGGTGTTGTTGTCGACGTTGAAATTGCTGATCGTGATGTTGTTGGCGATGCCGTTGGCCTTGCCGTTCACCGTGACCGCGCTGGAAGCCCAGCGGCCGAACACATATTGGCGCGTGGTGTAGCGGGTGTGGTCGCGTGAATATTCGCCCTGGAGCAGCGCTTCGAAATTGTCGGCCGGCTTCCACTGGATCGCGCCGCTGGCCATCAGCTGCTCGGTGTCGCGATCGATGCGGCGATAGCGCAGATTGCCCGGCACGCGGACATCGGGATCGATGACGCCGGCATTGTACCAGTTCTTGATGAAGACGTAGTCGCCGCGATCCTTCAGCTTCTGGTAGCTGACGTTCGCCATCACGCCGAGCGTGCCGCCGGCGAAGCTGTCGATGTACGCGCCGCTGACCTTGGGCGTCCATTCCTTGCCGCGATATTCGGAGTTGTAGCCCTTCACGCCGACGATGAAGTGCGGGCCCTTATAGGCAAGTGGCTTGACCGTATCGATGTTGACGGTGCCCGACAGGCCGCCGGTGTCCATGTCGGCCGTCGGCGACTTGACCACCTGGATCGCGCTGGCGAGGTCGGTCTGGATGATGTCGTAGCGGAAGCCGTCCTTGAAGTCGGCGCTCGCGAAGGTCTGGCCGTTGATCGTCGTGCGGGCGTACTGGGCGCCCAGGCCCCGGATGCTGATCGTCGAGCCGCGGCCGTTGATGTTCGACATCTGGACGCCGGCAATGCGCTGGATCGCCTCGGTGATGTTCTGCGCCGGGAACTTGCCGATATCCTCCGCGGAGATGCCGTCGGTGATGCGGATGTCCTTGCGCTTCGCGTCGAGCGCGGAGGCGAGGCTGGAGCGGAAGCCGGTTACCACGATCTCGCCGCCCGGCTCGTCCTGGCTCTGGGCGGTGGGCTGGTCGCTGGTCTGGGCCATGGCGGAGCCGCCAAAGGCGAGCGCTGCCACACAGGCTGCGGAGAGCAGTACCAACTTGGTACCGGCGCGGGCGCGATGCGCCCCAATTTCTGGTTGAAACGGCATCAAACCACCCCTCTTCCGGTTAGCGAACCCTGTCTGCGGCGTTCTTCATTTTGTCCCGGAACTGACGTCCGGTATGACCTGAACTGTCATAGAGGCCTGACCAATTGTCAAGCCACTTGCGGACAAATGTGCTACCTGTGGGAATTTTTCGCGGCGCTGGTGTTGGATCGGTTATGCAGCCGCATCGTCGCTATCGCGCGTTCCGGGGGGCGGCCGGTCCGTCAACCTGCTGGCATTGCACAGCTATCACAGGTGAATGCGCGTTTGCAAATGGGAGAGCTGCGGCAGATTGCTGCACAAACGAAAGCGCCCGGGCGTGGTGCCCGGGCGACAGTCAACTGAATTGTTCGCGTTGGTCAGACGCGCTGGCCGAACCGCCTTGCATGTTCGTCGGTACGACCGGCGCGCAGCAGCGCGGCCTGCTCGCGCCAATGCTCGTCCACGATCGTCCCGCGCGGCAGGCCGAGCCGATCCTCGAGGGGCAGTTCGTCCTCGCCCGGCAGGTTCTCGATGTCGCGGAAATGCTGGATGCCCAGCTGGTTGAGCTGGCGTTCGCGATGCTCGTCGATGCCGCGGATGCGGGCGAGCACATCGGTGCCGCCATAGAACCAGCTGCGCATCGCCGAGTCACGCTTGTCGGGTGCCGGGTCCGCGACGGGCGCCGGCCGCCGGTCGGCCAGGCTACGCTCGAGCCGGCTATTGGCGGCTTCCAGATCGCGGATGCGGCTGTTCGCCACCGTCAGTTCCTCGCGGAGCGCCTGGTGGGCGGCCTCTTCCGCCTCGAAGCGATCGCGCCACTTGCGGCCGCTGCGGTTGCTGGCGAGACCGAGCAGCCACCCGGCCACCAGGGCAAGCGCGAGCCCGAGAAACTGCAGCGGGGTGGTGTAGGGCAGGTCGTTCATGCGCGGGCTCCAACAGTCTCGCGCACAACCTGCCGGGACGATCAAGGTTCCCCCGGCCTCAGCGCATCAACGCATCGTTGATTGAGCATGCTGCGGGCCCAAGAATGACGATGAACAATACCGGCAGGATGAACAGGATCAGCGGCACGGTCATGATTGCAGGAAGTCGTGCGGCCTTTTCCTCTGCGCGCATCATTCTTTCGTTACGAAATTCTGCAGAAAGCACGCGCAGCGCGGAGGCGAGGGGGGTGCCATACTTCTCGGTCTGGATCATCGTCGTGACGACGCCGCGAATTGCTTCGAGATCGATGCGGAGCGCAAGATTCTCGAACGCCGCCCGGCGGTCGGTGAGGAAGCCCAGCTCGATCGCGGTGAGCGAGAATTCCTCGCCCAGTTCCGGATAGGCGCGGCCCAGTTCCTTGGCGACGCGGCCGAAGGCGGCGTCCACCGTCAGGCCCGCCTCGGCGCAGATCACCAGCAGGTCGAGCGCGTCGGGCAGGCCCTTGCGGATCGCGTCGCTGCGCTTCTGGATGCGGTTCTTCAGGTAGAGGTCGGGGAATTTGTACGCGAGGATGAAGCTGCCGGCGACCAGGCCATAGGCCTTGAGCGGCGACCAGGTGGCGAACGTATCGGTGCCGTAGACGACGTACAGCATCGGGCCGCCGACCACGATCGGCAGCACCAGCCGGCCGAAGATCACGCCCACCGCCCATTCGCGCCGCCGGATGCCGGCACGCAGCAGCTTGAGCTGGGCGACCTTGAGCTGCTCGTCCTGGAGCACCTTGAGCGAGGAGAGCAGGCTGCGGATGCGATCGGTCGTGTCGCTGCGCTGGACCAGCTTCACGCGGCGCTTGGACGGGGTGGCGGCGATGCCCGCCTTGAGCTCCTCGCGGCGTTCGTTGAGTGCCTTCACCCGCCGCGACATCGGGTTGCGCACCGTGGTCGCGGCGTAGATCGCGACGAGCACCGCGAGGGCGGCGACCGCCGACAGGATCGTCGCGACCCAGGTGACGTCGATGCCGAGCAGGGTGGGGCCGGTGGGTTCCATCGCCGTCAGATCTCGAAATTGACCATCTTGGCCATGATGAAGGCGCCGATGGCCATCCACACGAGCCCGCCGCCGCCGGCGACGATCAGCCGCTGATCGGTGAAGAAGTGCATCATGTAGTTGTTGTTGATGAACCAGACGAGGCCGAACACGATGAACGGCAGCGAGCCGACGATCAGCGCCGATGCCTTGCTCTCCGACGACATCGCCTTGATCTTGAGCTTCATCTGCGAGCGCTTGCGCAGCACGTCGGACAGATTGTTCAGCGTCTCGGCGAGGTTGCCGCCGGTCTCGCGCTGGATCGCGATGGTGATGGTGAAGAACTGGAACTCGGGCGTGCCGAGCCGATCGGCGGTCTCCTGCAGCGCCGCGTCGAGCGTGCGGCCGATCTTCATCTTGTCGCTGATGCCGCGGAATTCCTCGCCCACCGGACCCGTCATTTCCTGACCGACGACGCCCATCGTCTCGGTGATCGGCAGGCCCGAGCGCAGGCCGCGGACGAGCAGATCGATCGCGTCGGGGAAGGTGGCGGTGAACTTCGCGACACGGCGCTTCACGAAGAAGCCGACGACGAAATGCGGCACCCACAGCCCGACGAACGTGCCGAACACCAGCGCCAGCAGCAGCGGCGCGCCCTTGACCAGCAGCAACGCCGCGACGGCGATGCCGAGGCCCAGCGTGGCGAGGCCGTACTGGCCGACGGTCCAGCTCTTGCCGGTCATCGCCAGCCGTTTTTCGAGCTGCGCCTGGTTGGGCAGCAGCCGCGCGAAGGTAAGCTCGAAGCCGCTGGCCTGGGCGGTGGAGATGCGGCGGAGCTGCGCCTCCATCGCGTTGGCGCCGGTCGCGCTCACCAGATGCCGGTCGCGCAGCGAGGTCAGCCGCCGCGCGCTGGCACGCTGCGCCGAGGGGCCGGACAGCGCCAGCACGAGCAGCGCCAGCACCGCCGCGGCGCCCAGGCCCACCATCAGGAGCGGCAGCAGCCCCATCGCCCTATTTCTTCTTGCTCGCCATCAGCGCCTTGAGGTCGCCGAGCTTGCTGAGCAGCGACCCGCCTTTGGCGGTCGCCTTGGCGTCGCCCTCCTCGCCGGCGTCGGTGATCTCGAGGATGCGGCGGCTGAGGTCGGTCAGCGGGGCGAAGCTGCGCTGGTTCTTGCCCACCTCGGCCATGGTCTTGCCCAGCTTGGCGGCCTGGCTGGCGATCTTGGGTTCGAACGGCACGAGGAAATCGATGCGGCGCTCGATCGAGCCTTCGAAATCCTTGCGGCTGATCTCCAGCAGGCCGGCCTGCGGCACCTTGTTGGCGACGATGAACAGCTGGGTCTGGGGCGCGTTCGACTTGAACCAGCTGAGGATGCGGATCGCGTCGCGCGCGGCGGCGAGGGTCAGCTCGGTCGCGAGCACCGCCACCTGCACATCGGCGATCAGATGCGGATGCTGCACCAGCATCTGGCGCGGCAGATCGGTCACCGTGCATTCGAAGGCGCCGCGCATCTCCTCCTGCAGCTGGTAGAAGGCCGCGCCGTCGCCCAGCATCGGCGCGTTGATCGGCGCCTCGGCGGAGAGCACCGCCAGTCGCTCCGAGGCGCGGACCATCGCGCGTTCGATGAACAGCCCGTCGATGCGGCTGGGGTTCTCGATCGCGTCGGTCAGGCCGCGGCCCGGCTCCAGATCGAGCGCCAGCGCGCCGGTGCCGAAATGCACGTCGAGGTCGAGCAGCGCGGTGGTCCGCGCCGCGCGCTCGCTGAGCAGCCAGGCGATCGAGGCGGCGATGCTGGTGGCGCCGCAGCCGCCGCGGGTGCCGATCACGGCGACGGTACAGTGCGGATGGCCGACGATCGCCTCGGTCTGCTTGGGCGCAGCGAGCGTCACCTGCGCATGCAGGAACGCGTCGCGCAGCATGTCCGGGTTGATCGGCTTGAGCAGATAATCCTGGATGCCGCTCGCGATCAGGTCGCGGTAGAGCCGCACGTCGTTCACCGCGCCGGCCGTGAGCACGATGGTGCCGGGCTCGCAAACCTCGGCGAGCGCGTTGATGTCGTTGAGCGGGTCGCCCGATTCCGACAGGTCGACGAACAGGATGTTCGGGCTGGCGGAGACGGCCAGCGTCTGCACCGCGTTGCGCAGGCCGCCCTTGTTGACCTTTTCCGGCGACCAGCCGAGCTCCACTGCGATCGGCCGCATGAGCTCGGCGGTGGCCTCGTCGCACACGAAGGCGGTGAACGGTTCGCGGCTGGCGGCGCGGCCCGGGTTGAACGGCGCGTTCACTTCGGCCCTCCGGCGGACTCGCTCTTCACCGTCGTGCCGCCGCTGCCCGAGGGCACGGCCGCGCGATAGGCGCCGATCGCCTTGGTCATGGTCTGCGGATCGGCGGTGGGGGAGCCGGGGGCGCCGCGCACCAGATCGGCCGGATCGGCGACCATCGCGGCCAGGTTGGACGCGGTGGCGCAGCCGAAATTGGAGCTGGTGCTGGCATCCGCCGTCATCATGCTTGGGTGCGAATAATCGGGGCAGCCGGGCACGCTGGCGCTGGTGCGGGTGAGCACGACGCGGACGCTGTCGCTGCCGCTCGGTCGCCCGGTGGCCGGCGCGCGATCGGCGAGCATCAGCCCGTAGCGGCCGGCGGCGGCGGCGACTTGCGTGCGGCCGGTGCTGCCGTCGGCGCCGTCGTCGATCGACAGCCGGTCGCCGTAGCGCAGGTTCATCGCGCCCATCCATTCGGCGAGCCGGTGGTCCTCGCCGGGCGCGAGGCGGCCGTTCGAGGCCTGGAGGTCGAGCGTCAGGTCCTGCCGGCTGACCACCGGCTGGTGCACCGAATCGAGGCTGCCATTATAGCCGGCGCATCCGGCGAGCAGCAGCGCAGGGACGGCGAGGGCGAGGGCGGGGCGCGGGAACAAGGCGGTTCTCCTCAGCAGGCGCATCACAGGCCGAAGCCCGGCGCGGCAGCCGCGCCCCGGGACTTGCGGCCGGAACGGGGCGGCGCGATCGGCGTGGGGGCCAGCGCCTCGGTCGACGGCGCGGCGCTGGGCGGCGCCATGCTCGGCATCGGCCGGTCGCCGCCGCTCTTGCCGCCGGCAAGCTCGCCCATGAAAATGCGGTCGAAATCGTTCGGCGCCTTGTAGCCGTCGGTCGGCAGGCGGATCTGGTTCGCGTTGACCGGCCGCACGAGATACGGCGTGATCACGATCACCAGCTCGGTCTCGTTGCGCTGGAAGGCGTTGGAGCGGAACAGCGCGCCGAGCACCGGCATGTCGCCCAGCCCCGGCGTCTTGGTGATCGAGTTGTTGTGGGTGTTCTGCAGCAGCCCGCCGATCACCATGCTCTCGCCCGAGCCCAGCTCGACCGTCGTCTCGCTGCGGCGGGTGGTGAGTGCGGGGATGGTGGTGTTGGCCAGCGTCACCGCGCCCGAGGACGAGAGCTGCGACACTTCCGGGCGCACGTGGAGCGAGATGCGCCCGTCCGCCAGCACGGTGGGGGTGAAGGCGAGGCTGACGCCGTACTGCTTGTACTCGACGGTGGTCGTGCCGAGCGCCTGGGCGATCGGGATCGGGATCTCGCCGCCGGCCAGGAAGTTCGCCGTCTCGCCCGAGAGCGCGGTGAGGCTGGGCGAGGCGAGGGTGGAGACCTGGCCGATCGTCTCGCCGAAATCGAGGCTGGCGAGCAGATCGGTGCCGAGGAAATGCCCCGCCGCGCCGAGCAGCGTGTTGCCGGTGCTGGGGCTGGGGAAGGTGAACACCTTGCTGCCCTTCACCGCGCCGCTCGCGGGATCCTGCGTGTCGCCGGTCCAGGTCGTGATCGACCCCTGCTTGCCCTGATTGATCCCGAACAGGAAGCTGCCATGGTCGCGGTTGGTCAGGTTGACGTTGAGGTTCTTGACGAAGCTGCGGCTCACTTCGGCGAAGCGCACCTGCAACTGAACCTGCAACGGGGTGGCGGTGCGCAGGCGATTGACCACGCCGATCTTGAGCGGCGTGCTGGCATCGTCGATCTTCACGCCCGGATTGAGCAGGCTGGTGACCAGCCGCTGCGCCTGCTCGCTGTCCTGCGGCGAACGGACGGTGCCGTTGAGCACCGCGATCTGGCCGACGGTGGTGACGGTGATGTCGGAATCCGGCATCGCCGCCTTCATCATCGCATCGATGCTGCTGATGTTCTGGCTGACGCGGACGCTCGCCGAGTAGATCACCGCGCCGGCGGCGTTGGTGGCGAACACCGTCGCTTCGCCAAAGGCCTTGCCATAGAGGTGGATCTGCCGCGTGCTTGCGACATAGACGTCGGCGACGCTCGGGTTCGAGGTCCAGACATTGGTCGCGGCGGCGGGCAGGGTGACGAGTTCGCCCTCGCCGATCGACAGCAGCACCTCGCGCGCCGGGCGCTGGCTGCCGGCGGGCAGCTGCGCCATGCGGGCGACCGGCTTGGCGGGGCGGCCCTGCGCGAGCGCAGGCTGGGCGGCGAGCAGCGACGCGAGCGCGCCCAGGCCGAGGGGAAGGGTGCGCTGCATCTCAGTTCTTTCCGCTCACGGGGACGAGGCTCGCATCGCTGCCGCGCACGACGCGGACGACAGGCCCGATCGGCTGCGGTGCGGCGCCGGGATAGCCGGACACGACAGCAGAGGCGGGGCCGGCTGGCGCCATGCCGCCAGGCGCGCCTTCCTTGGCGGGCACGGTTCGACGCTGGAAGCGCGACACGTCCGCGCCGGTGACATAGCTGTCGCCATCGTCCTGGGGGCGGCTGGCGGCGCGGGCGAGGAACGCCTTTTCCTTCTTGGGATCGTCCGGCACGGTCACCGCGCCGCTGGCGATCGCCTCGTCCAGGTCGCTCTGCGTGTCGGCGATCGAGCGCAGCGACAGCGAGAGGCTGCCGACGGTCTGCGCCACCGCGATCTTCTCGGCGATCTTCGGCGTCGCCTCGACGGTGACGGTGGAATAGCCGACGACGACGGTCTTGCCCTTGTCGTCGGTCTGCTTGTCGGTGCGCTGGTCGGTGGCGAGCACGCGCAGGTTGCGCAGCACCGTTTCCGAGGCACGCAGCGGCGGGCCGTCCCCATTCACCGTCTGCGTCAGGATCAGGTCGATATGGTCGCCCGGAAAGACGAAGCCGGCGACCGCGCTCTGGGCGGAAACCGGGACGGTCACCGCGCGCATGCCGGGGCCGAGGGCGGCGGCAAGGAAACCGCGGTCGCCCGGCTTGACCAGCGCGCCCTGGGTGACCGGCTGGCCGGCGGGGATGGCGAAGCGGACGACGGTGCCCTGCAGCTTGGCCGGCTCGCTCTGGCCGCGGACATAATAGGCGCCCTGCACCAGATCCTTGGGCCAGGGGCGGAATTCGAGTGCGGTCGGATCGAGGATCGTGCCCACCGGCAGCGCGCGCTTGGCGACCAGCACTTCGGTGGTGTTGACCGGGGCAGCCGGCGGGGCGGCCACGCCGTTCGGCATCGCACCGGCGACGGGCGCAGGGCTCCCCACGACGAGGCTGCGCGCCATGAACGCGGTGATCGCGGCGACCACCAGCGCACCGACGAGCAGCAATAGCCTACGTGCGTCCATCCTGTGTTGTGCCTCTTCACACTTCGTTGGCCGACCCGGTATTGGCCGCGTTAAGCATCATCCAATTCGGTTAAGAATCGGTTCGCAAAGGACAATCAGCGCGGCGAGGGTGATCGCGACGCCGTAGGGCACCTCGATCGCGGCGGCAGCCGTGCCGCGCCGGCGGATCCATTTGTGCAGCAACATCAACAGCGTGAGCGCGCCGCCCAGCAGCGACATCAGCAGCAGCATGCGGAGCAGCGGCGCCAGTGGCAGCCACAGCGCCAGCGCGCCGATCAGCTTCACGTCGCCGCCGCCCATCATGTTCAGCGCGAACGCACCGGCGAACAGCGCGAAGACAAGGCCGGCCCATCCGATCTGGACGGCAATGTCCGGCCAGAGGCCCATCCCGCTCGCCCACCACCAGAGCGGTGCGGCCAGCGCGATGGCTGCGTTCTTGGCGTTGGCGATGGTGCGGAAGCGCACGTCCTCGACCCCGGCCGAGACCAGGACCAGCGCGAGCGCGCCGAGCAGACATGCCTGGAAGATCGCCCCCATGGCCCAAATGGGTAGACGGACCGGCTTACGAAACCGTAACCACGACGCATGGCAGTTTCCCGGAAGGTTGCGCGCGAAATCCCTGAAGGCGCGAACGTCGATCGCTGGCCGGCGCCCGATGGCTGGATGCTCCGGCGCTTCCACTGGCCCGCGCCGGGCGGGCGCGGCAGCATCCTGTTCCAGACCGGCCGCGGCGACGTGTTCGAGAAATATCTGGAGAGCTTCGCGTACTGGCATGCCCAGGGCTGGACGATCACCGCGTTCGACTGGCGCGGGCAGGGCGGCTCGGGCCGGCTGACGCCCAAGGCCAATTGCGGGCATATCGGCGATTTCGCGGCCTATATCGCCGACCTCCGCGCGTTCGCCGCGCAGTGGATGGCGGAGACGCCCGGCCCGCATGTGGTGATGGGGCATTCGATGGGCGGGCATCTGGTGCTGCGCGGACTGGTCGAAGGCGCGATCGCGCCCGACGCGGCGGTGCTGATCGCGCCGATGCTGGGCGTGCGCAGCGCGCTCGGTCGGCTGGCGGCACCGACGGCGCGGCTGTTGTCGCGGCTCGGCGATCCGCGGCGGCCTGCCTGGAAGGGCAATGAAAAGCCCTATACCACCGAAACGCGGGCCAATCTGCTCACCCATGATCCCGATCGCTATGCCGACGAACTCTGGTGGCAGGCGCAGGACCGCGCGCTGCTGACCGGCCCGCCCAGCTGGCAATGGCTGGTCGAGGCGTTCCGCTCGATGGCGGATCTCGAGGCAGGCCCGATCGAGGCGGTGCGCACGCCGCTGCTGCTGCTGGTCGCCGAGGCGGACGGGCTGGTCGATGCGCGGGCAGCACTTCGGATCGCGCCGCGCTTGCCCGATGCGGCGCTGCTGCGCTTCGGGCCGGAGAGCGCGCACGAGATCCTGCGCGAGGCCGATCCGGTGCGCGATCGTGCCCTCGCCGCGATCGCGGGCTTTCTCGATGCGCGGGCGCCCCGCCGGTGAGCCGCTACGACGTTGCCATTGTCGGCGCCGGCATCGCCGGGGCCAGTCTCGCCGCCGAACTGGCGCCGCACGCCCGCGTGCTGCTGCTCGAAGCCGAGGACCGGCCCGGCTATCACGCCACCGGCCGATCGGCCGCCTTCTGGTCCGAAACCTATGGCGGGCCCGACATCCAGCCGCTGACCACCGCCTCGGGCCCGATGCTGCGCGACGGAGATTTTCTGGACCCGCTCGGCGAGCTGCACCTCGCCCGTGCGGGCGACCAGGCGCAGGTCGACGCCTTTCTCGCCGCCTTCGAGGGCAGCGGCGTGGCGCTGGATGCCGTCGATCCGCGCGCGCTGGTGCCGGGGCTGCGGGAGGATTGGGCGCTCGGCGTCCTCGAACCCGGCTGCGCCTATATCGACGTGGCCGCGCTGCATCAGCACTTCCTCGCCCGCGCCAGGGCGGCCGGCGCGGTGCTCCACTGCTCGGCGGCGCTGATCGGGGCGACCCGCGCGGACGGTAGCTGGCAGCTCGAAACCCGTGCCGGTGCGTTCGCCGCCGCCCAGCTGGTCAACGCCGCCGGTGCCTGGGCGGACGCGGTGGCGGTGCTGGCCGGCGCCACGCCGATCGGCATCCGCGCCTATCGCCGCACCATGGTGCAGCTGCGCACCGATCCCGCGCCCCCTGCCGGTTGCCCGCTGGTCAGCGACCTCGGCGGGACCTTCTATTTCAAGCCCGAGGCCGGCGGGCGGCTGTGGCTCACGCCGCATGACGAAGTGGACAGCCCACCCTGCGATGCCGCGCCGGAGGAGATCGACGTCGCCACCGCCATCCACCGCTTCGAGCAGGTGGTCGACTGGCGGGTCGCGGCGCTCGAGCATCGCTGGGCGGGCCTGCGCAGCTTCGCGCCCGATCGGCGGCCGGTCTATGGCTTCGATCCCGCGACCCCCGGCTTCTTCTGGTGCGCCGGGCAGGGCGGCTTCGGCATCCAGACGGCGCCCGCGGCTGCCCAATTGGCATGCCGGCTGCTGCTCGGCGGCACGCCCGCGCTCGATCCCGGCCGCTATCGCCCCGACCGCTTTCGGGACTGATTGGTAAGGCCAAAGGCTTTGCGAAAATCCGCCGCTCGCCTATGAGATGAGTTGATGAAACTAAACCGCAGCAAACTCTACCAGCGCGTGGCCGCGTCGATCGCGGACGGAATCGAGGCGGGCCGCTGGGCGCCCGGCACGCGCCTTCCCGGCGAACGCGATCTGGCCGAAGAATATAAAGTCAGCCGCCCGACGATCCGCGAGGCGATGATCGCGCTCGAGATGAAGGGCTGGATCGAGGCACGGCATGGCTCGGGCCTCTACGTCACCCACCGCGACAATTCGGGCGGGCTGCGCGAGGATGCGCTCAATCTCGATATCGGCGCCTTCGACCTGACCGAGGCGCGGATCCTGTTCGAGGGCGAAGCGGCAGCACTGGCAGCGGTGTCGATCACCGCCGAGCAGCTGGCCGAACTCGACCATATCGCCGCCGAGATGGCCGATCCGGCGACCGGCAACGCGACGCTGTTCGATGCCGATCACCGCTTCCACATCGCGGTGGCCAACGCGACCGGCAATTCGGCGATCCGCAGCGTGGTGGAATATCTGTGGGACCTGCGCAGCCGCTCGCCGCTGTGCGCCAACATGTTCGATCGCGCGCGCCGCAACGGCGTCAATCCGCGCTATGACGAGCATCGCCCGATCCTCGACGCGCTCCATGCCCGCGATCCGCACGGGGCGCGCGCGGCGATGCGGCGGCACCTGCGCGGGGTGGTCGACGACCTGCTCGAAGCCACCGAGCTGGAGCTGATCGAGCGCGCCCGGCACGAGCTCGATGCGCGCCGCGACACGCTGGCCAAGCGGCTGGAAATCGGCCCGGCCTGATCGGCTTCCGCTACGGCATGCGCGGCTTGGCGGACGTGCTCGACATCCGCCGAATTTCGTCTGTCGCCGGCTCGCTTGTTCGGCCCCGCTGGTCTATGATGCAGGGGTGAGCAACACCGCGATTCCCTTCGAATTCCGGGTCGACGTCGCCCAGGACGACATCGACTTCATGGGACATGTGAACAACGCCTCCTATCTGAAATGGGTACAGGCGGCGGTGGTCAGCCATTGGCAGGCGCTGGCCCCGGTCGAGGCGGTGGCCGAGCACCTCTGGGTCGCGCTCAAGCACGAGATCACCTATCGCCGCCCGGCGTTCCTGGAGGACGACGTGGTCGCCACCGTGCTGCTGGAGAAGGTCCAGGGTGCCCGTGCCTTTTACGAAACGATCATCCGCCGCGGTTCCGAGGTGCTCGCCGAGGTGAAGTCGAGCTGGTGCTGCCTCGATGCGGAGACCAAGCGCCCGGCGCGGCTGGCCAAGGACGTGATCGACCATTTCTTCGTCAAGAACGATTGATTGACGGAAATAAATCAGACGCATAGCGTCTGGCCCATGTTGTCCGCGTTCCGCCGCCGCTATCTCGACCTGCTGGGGTCGATCTACATCTACAACGAGCATCGCGGCTATACGAGCATCGACCGGGTGCTCGAGGCGGTTCGCGCCCGTGCCCCGCACGACCACGCGCTGATCGCCGCGATCGAGCAGCACCGCGCCGACGAGCGCAAGCATTATCAGATGTTCAAGCGGTGGTTCGAGCTGCAGGGCCGCATGCCGCTCGCGCTCGACCGGACCTTCGGCCACATCGATCGCTTCGTCGAGATCATGTTCCGCCGCACCATCGACACGCTCGATACCCGCAAACTGATCGAGGACGATGCCGAGTTCGAGAAGCTCTGCCGGGTGATCTCGCTCACCGAGCAGCGCGGCCATCGGCAGGTCCACATCCTGCTCAACCACCCGGCGGTGCTGAGCGACAAGGTGCTCACCCGCATCTTCCGGATCATCGAGCAGGACGAGCCGAGCCACTGGGCGCCCTATGACGGCTGGCTGCGCGCCCATGGCAAGCGCGCGCCGCGCTGGTGGGAGCGCGCGGTGGACAGCTTCATCCATTCCGAGCTGCTGTTCGTGAAGCTGCCCTTCCTGTTCCTCAACCCCTTTGTCCGCCGCCGCCCCGACTGGGCGGATGCGGGCGAGCAGGTGCAGCGGAGCCCCTTGCCGGCTGCAGCCTGAGCGCTTGCACGGGGCTGCAGGTGCGCGCATGGGCGACCGCACTATCCATGGTGTGAGTACCCGCATGGCCGCCCTTCGTCGCTGGATCGATCCCTATCTGTTGATGCTGCTGGGCACGGTGGGCCTGGCCGCGTTGTTCCCTGCGCGCGGCATCGGCGCGAGCATCGCCGACCAGGCGGTGACGATCGCCGTCGCGCTGCTGTTCTTCCTCTATGGCGCGCGACTCGCACCCTCGGCGATCTGGGCGGGGCTGACGAACTGGCGGCTGCAGCTGACGGTGTTCCTCAGCACCTTCCTGTTCTTCCCGCTGCTCGGGCTCGGCGTCTATGCGGTTGCCGGCCAGCTGCTGCCGGGCGGAATCGCGCTCGGCCTGCTGTTCCTCTGCCTGCTGCCCTCGACGGTGCAGTCGTCGATCGCCTTCACCTCGATCGCGCGGGGCAATGTGCCGGCGGCCTTGTGCAGCGCCTCGCTCTCCAACCTGATCGGGGTGATCATCACCCCGCTGCTCGCCGCGCTGCTGCTGCCGCACGGCAGCGGCGCGGGCTTCTCGCTGGCGCAGCTCGAATCGATCGCGATGCAGATCCTGCTGCCCTTCGCGGCCGGGCAGGCGGCGCGGCCGTTGATCGGCGCCTTCATCCTCAAGCATCGCACGCTGACCATGGTGGTCGATCGCGGATCGATCCTGCTGGTCGTCTATGCCGCGTTCAGCGAGGGGATGGTCGCCGGCGTGTGGAGCCGGGTGTCGCTGGCCGATCTTGCGCTGGTGCTGGCGTTCAACGCGGTGCTGCTCGGCATCGTCATCGCGGTGACGACGGTCGGCAGCCGCAAGCTGGGCTTCTCGACCGAGGACGAGATCGCCATCGTCTTCTGCGGCTCGAAGAAGAGCATGGCGAGCGGCATCCCGATGGCGACCATCCTGTTCCCGGGCGGCGCGGTGAGCCTGATCGTGCTGCCGCTGATGATCTTCCACCAGCTCCAGCTGTTCGTCTGCGCGGTGCTGGCGCGGAAATATGGGAGCCGCCCCTGATGCGGGTGCTGCTCACCGGATCGTCGGGCTGGCTGGGACGCTTCCTGGCGCCGATGCTTCGGGGGGCGGGGCATGCGGTGATCGGGCTCGACGTGGCACCGGGAGCGGACACGCAGGTGTTGGGCTCGGTCGCCGATCGGGCGCTGGTCGAGCGCGTGTTCGCCGAGCAGGGCATCGAGGCGGTGCTCCATGCCGGCGGGCTGCACAAGCCGGACATCGTCCGCTATCCGGCGCAGACCTTCCTCGACGTGAACGTCGCGGGCACGCTCAACCTGCTCGAATGCGCGGCGGCGGCGGGGCATGACCGGTTCGTCTTCACCTCCACCACCTCGCTGATGATCAGCCAGGCGATCCGCGACGAGGCGGGCGAGGCGGCGGTGTGGCTTGACGAGACCAGCGGCCCGCTTGTCCCCCGCAACATCTACGGTGTCACCAAGCTCGCCGCCGAGGGGCTGTGCCGGATCGCCTGGGCCGAGCAGGGGCTGGCGACGATCGTGCTGCGCACGAGCCGCTTCTTCCCGGAGGACGACGACACCCATGCCGTGCCCTCGGGCGAGAACCTCAAGGCCAACGAACTGCTCCACCGCCGGTTGACGGTGGAGGATGCGGCGCGGGCGCATCTGGCGGCGCTGGAGCGCGCGCCGATGGTGGGCCACGGCGTGTTCGTGATCTCCGCGCCCACGCCGTTCGTGCGGGCGGATTGCGGCGACCTCAAGCGCGACGCGGCGGCGGTGATCGCGCAGGCGTTCCCCGAGGCGGCGGCGCTCTATGCGGCGCGGGGCTGGACGCTGCCGGCGAGCATCGGCCGGGTCTATGATGCGGGGCTGGCCGAGCGCGTGCTGGGGTTCCGCTGCGAGACCGACTTCGCCGCCGTGCTGGCGGCACTCCGCAACGGCGGCCCGCTGCCCTTCGCGCACGACCCGGCCTATGTTTCGCCCAAGGAGCGTGGCGGAGACGGCCCGGTTCTGGCATAGCGCGGCGCATCCTTCCGGGGGGAATGACGATGCGGATCTTGGTGCGACTGGGGCTGGGCGTGGCGGCGCTGGCGGTGCTGGGGGCGGGCGGGCTGTACGGCGCCTCCGAATGGGTACTTTGCCGCAGCCACGCCGTGCCGCTGAGCGCCATCGCGGTGCCGCACGATACCGCCTCGCTGGCCGAAGGATCGCGGCTGGCGACGCTCACCGGCTGCAAGAGCTGCCATGGCGACGGCAAGGGCGCGGTGTGGACCCCGGTCGACTGGCGCGAGGGGCAGGTCGCCCCGCCGCCGATCGCGCGCAGCGCCGCGCGCTATTCCGATGCCGAACTCGCCCGGCTGATCCGCCAGGGGGTGACGAAGGAAGGGCGGACGGTCTTCCTCATGCCCGCCTGGTCGATGACCTATCTCGCCGACGACGATGTCGGCCGGATCATCGCCTGGGTCCGCAGCCTCAGGCCCGCGCCCGACGATGTGCTGGCGAGCACCTGGTTCGGCCCCGTCGGCCGCTGGAAGATCCTGACCGGCGCCACCCGGCCGAGCCTGGTGGCGGAGCCGCACGGAGTGGCAAAACGGCCCGCCGATCCGGGGCGGTACCTGACGCAGGTGCTCTGCTCCGAATGCCACGCGCTCACCGAGCCGCGCACCCATGACGGCAAGCCCGTGCCCCCGCTCGCGCCGATGGCGGCAAGCTATGCGCCGGGGGAGTTCCAGCGGCTGCTGCACGAGGGCGTCGGGGCAGGGGGCCGCAACGTCGGCTTCATGGGCACGATCGTGAAGGAGAACCTCCACGCACTGCGGCCGGACGAGGTGGCGGCGGTGCAGCGCTATTTGCGGGGGGTGGCGGCGAAGTAACCGGCCCGCCTGGATCCGCCGCTCAGTGGCCGCGCGCGGTGACGAACAGATAGAGGAACATGCCGAGGCCGACCGAGAGCATCAGCGGCGCCGCATGGCGACAATAGGTGATGTCGCGCCGGATCGGCTTGCCCGTGGAGCGCGAGTCCACGATGCTTCCGGTCGCCGTGAAGGAGACAAGGCCCGCCAGCCCGATCACGAGCAAGGTGAGGACCAGCAGCACCAGCGATCGTCCCGCCAGCTTGTCGGTCAGCGCGGCTACGCCGCCCAGCGAAAACAGGCATAGCCCGGTGAGATGCTTGAAGTAATCGTAGAGCAGCGTGGCGCCGTCGTGATCCGCCGGTGTTTCGTCTTCTTCCATGGATTTGCCCCAAAAGACGCGAGGGTTTTTCGAAAAGGCCCTTGCTCCAGAGTTATCCACCTAACCCGCACGATCATACAACGCCCAATATAAAAGCTTTGTCGGGAGGCATGGTGCATGGCCATGGCGGGTTGCGGGCGCTCAGGCGGTCCGGGAGCGGGAGAGGCAGGCGCAAGGTGGAGCAGAAAATGTCCCCAAAGCTTGCATCCGCGCACGATTCGACTAAAGCGCGCGCATGTCGAGTGAACCGCGCACCCTGTATGAGAAGATCTGGGCCGACCATGTCGTCGAGCGCCGGGACGATGGCACCTGCCTGATCTATATCGATCGGCACCTCGTCCACGAAGTCACCAGCCCGCAGGCCTTTGCCGGCCTTCGCGCGGCGGATCGCACGGTGCGTCGTCCCGATCTTACCCTCGCGGTGCCCGATCACAACCTGCCGACCACCCCGCGCGTCGATGCCGCCGGCAACCCGCTGCCGATCGCCGATCCGGCCAGCGCCGGCCAGCTCTCCGCGCTCCGCGCCAATGTCGCCGAGTTCGGCGTGCCCTATATCGACGCGCTCGATGCGCGGCAGGGGATCGTCCATGTCGTCGGTCCCGAACAGGGCTTCACCCTGCCCGGCACGACGCTGGTGTGCGGCGACAGCCATACCTCGGCGCATGGCGCGCTGGGGGCGCTGGCCTTCGGCATCGGCACCAGCGAGGTCGAGCATGTGCTCGCCACCCAGACGCTGCTGCTCAAGCAGTCGAAGACGATGGAAGTCCGCGTCGACGGCACGCTCGGCCACGGGGTCAGCGCCAAGGACGTGGTGCTGGCGATCATCGGCAAGATCGGCGCGGCCGGCGGCACCGGCTATGTCATCGAATTCACCGGCGAGGTGATCCGCAACCTCTCGATCGAGGGGCGGCTGACCATCTCCAACATGTCGATCGAGGGCGGCGCGCGCTCGGGCCTGATCGCGCCGGACCAGAAGACGTTCGACTATCTCAAGGGCCGGCCAATGGCGCCGACCGGCGAGGCATGGGACCGCGCCGTCGCCTATTGGAAGACGCTGCCGACCGACAAGGGCGCGGCCTACGACAAGGTGGTGACGCTCGACGCGGCCGACATCGCACCGTCGCTCACCTGGGGCACCAGCCCCGAGGACGTGGTGCCGATCACCGGCGTCGTCCCCGATCCGGAAAGCTTTGCCGATCCCTCGAAGCGCGCCGCCGCGCAGCGCTCGCTCGACTATATGGGCCTCACCCCCGGCACCGCGATGCAGGACATTCCGGTGGAGCACATCTTCATCGGGTCGTGCACCAACAGCCGCATCGAGGATCTGCGCGCCGCCGCCGCGGTGGTGCAGGGCCGCAAGGTCGCCGACCGCATCCGCCAGGCGCTGATCGTGCCGGGCTCGGGACTGGTCAAGCGCCAGGCCGAGGAAGAGGGGCTCGACCGGATCTTCCTGGAGGCGGGCTTCCAGTGGCGCGAGCCGGGCTGCTCGATGTGCCTGGCGATGAATCCGGACAAGGTTCCCGCCGGAGAACGTTGTGCTTCCACTTCGAATCGCAATTTCGTAGGACGCCAGGGTCCGGGTTCGCGCACGCACCTCGTTTCGCCCGCAATGGCGGCGGCGGCGGCAGTGACCGGGCACCTGACCGACGTTCGCGAGTTGATGGCGAACCAGGCGTAATAGTTAAGGGGAGAGACGCCGTGAAAAAGGCGCTCGTCGCATTGATTGCCGGAACCATTCTGAGCGGTGTCGCCGCAGCCTATGCGGGTGCCTATCCGCGGCCGGAGACGCCGATCAAGACGATCCCGGCGCTCGAGCGAGCCGTCGTCGCACCGCGCTGACGCGGGCGGCCGATTGCCGGAAATTGGGGTGGCTGCCGGCCACTCGTTAGGAAAGCTGTGTCCATGCATCTGAACACCGTGTCGGCGGAGCGCCGCTGATGGAGCCGATCCAGCAGGTTTCGGGGCGCGCCTATCCCTGGGGCGCGAAGAACATCGATACGGATATCATCATCCCCGCGCACTGGCTGAAGACCACGACGCGCGAGGGGCTGGGCAAGGGCGCGTTCGAGAGCGTTCGCGCGGAGCCGGGCAACCTGTTCGACGATCCGCGCTATGCCGGCAGCCCGATCCTCGTGGCAGGCGAGAATTTCGGCTGCGGCTCCAGCCGCGAGCATGCCGCCTGGGCGCTCGCCGATATGGGCATCAAGGCGGTGATCGCGCCGAGCTTTTCGGACATCTTCTCGGGCAACGCCTTCAAGAACGGTATCGTCACCGTCGTGCTGCCGCAGGCGGCGATCGACCGGCTGGTGCAGGTGGCGACCGCCAACGAGATCACCGTCGACCTGGAGACGATGACCGTCACGACGGACTTCCAGGACCGCTTCGCCTTCGAGCTCGACCCGTTCCGCCGCGACTGCCTGATGCAGGGGCTGGACGAGATCGGCATGACGCTGGCACAAGATACCGCGATTTCGAAATTCGAATCCGCGGTTGCGCATGAACGCCCGTGGATCGCTGGTGGAGGCGGACATGAAGGCGTTGCTGTCGAAGGCGTCGGGCGGACCTGATACTCTAAGCCTGGAAGAGGTGGCCGATCCCGCAGTCGGGAAAGGCCAGGTGCTGGTTGGCGTGCGCGCCTGCGCGATCAACTATCCCGACGTGCTGATCATCGAGGATCGCTACCAGTTCAAGCCGCCCCGCCCGTTCGCGCCGGGCGGCGAGATCGCCGGTGTGATCGAAGCGGTAGGCGAGGGCGTCACCGACTGGGCACCGGGCGACCGGGTGATCGCGGTGCCGGGCCATGGCGGGCTGGTCGAGAAGCTGGTGCTGAGCCCGGCGCAGCTCTACCGGCTGCCCGAGGGTCGCAGCTTCGAGGACGGTGCGGCACTGCTGCTCACCTATGCGACGACGATCCATGCGCTGCTTGATCGCGGCAAGCTGAAGGCCGGCCAGACGCTGCTGGTGCTCGGCGCGGCGGGCGGCGTCGGGCTCGCGGCGATCGAGCTGGGCAAGGCATACGGCGCGACGGTGGTGGCGGCGGTCTCCTCCGAGGACAAGGCCGAGGCGGCGCGGGCGGCGGGGGCGGATGCGACGCTCGTCTATCCGCGCGGGCCCCTCGACAAGGAAGCATCGAAGGCGCTGGCCGAGGCGTTCAAGGCGGCGGTCGGCCCCAAGGGGGCGGACGTGATCTACGATCCGGTCGGCGGCGACTATGCCGAGCCGGCACTGCGCGCGATCGGCTGGGAGGGGCGCTATCTGGTGGTGGGCTTCCCGGCGGGCATCCCGAAGCTGCCGCTCAACCTGACGCTGCTCAAGAGCTGCGACGTGTGCGGCGTGTTCTGGGGCGCCTTCGCCGCGCGCGATCCCCAGGCCAACCGCACGCATGTCGACACGCTGTTCCGGCTGTGGAGCGACGGCAAGATCGCGCCGCGGGTGACGGAGGTGTTTCCGTTTGCGGAGGGCGGCGCGGCCATCGCCAAGATGGCGGCGCGGGCGGTGATCGGGAAGGTGGTGGTGCGGGTGGCGGGGTAGGGGGTACCGACGCGCCCTTGAGTCTCCGGCTTGCCTTCAAAGTGGAGGCGCGCGATGCTCCGGTAGTACCTGGGGGTGTTGGCATGGCGGAGGTCGTGGGAGCCGTTTTCGAATTCTGCTGGGAGTTCGGGATCGAGCGGGCCTATCGGAAATGGGGGTGGTTCGGCGGTGTTGCGGCGTTTCTGGCGCCATTTCTGATTGCCGCTGCGATCATCGCCATCGCGCTACGCCTGTGACCTCCGCAACCGTCCGCACCTCTATCCTTCCCCTCGCTGTTGGACTCGCCCGGTCCCAATATCGGCGTCATCCCCGCAAAGGCGGGGATCCATTGGCGCTGAAGCCGCGGTCCTATCCCCCAGCGTACAGGCGAATGGATTCCCGCTTTCGCGGGAATGACGATGGTTTGGAGGCTCCGTTATACCTTGACGTTGAAGTCGATAACTCGGCCTTGGTGGCGTAGGACGGACGCTTCGGCCCGCCATCCGGAACCTCCCCCGTTGCCAGCGCGGCCCCGCCCTCCTATCTCGGTCCCGAGTTTAGCTAAGGGGCATATGATGACCGCATTCGACGATCGCGAACGGGCGTTCGAGGCGAAGTTCGCGCGCGACGAGGATATGGCGTTCCGCATCACCGCGCGCCGCAACAAGCTGCTCGGCCAGTGGGCCGCCGCCAAGATGGGCCTCACGCCCGAAGAGACCGACGCCTATGCCAAGGCCGTCGTCCAGGCCGATTTCGAGGAAGCCGGCGACGAGGACGTGATCCGCAAGCTGCTCGGCGACATGCTCGCGGCGAATGTCGAGATCGACGACGCCACCGTGCGCCGCGCGATCGAGGAGCAGACCGTCGAGGCGCGCCGCCAGCTGATGGAATCCAAGTAACATGCCGATGCCCGCTGCCGAGATCGAGGCGCTGATCCGCGCCGGCATCCCCGACGCCCAGATCGAGATCACCGATCTGGCAGGGGACGGCGACCACTATGCAGCGCGGGTTGTCGCCCCCATGTTCCGGGGCATGCCGCGCGTGCGGCAACACCAGGCCGTCTATGCGGCGCTGGGTGGACGGATGGGCGGCGTGCTCCACGCGCTCCAGCTGACCACCGAAGCGACGCCCGAGGAGTAAGCAATGACCGACGATACCCAGGCCCGCATCCAGCAGTTGGTCGACGGCAGCGACGTGCTGCTGTTCATGAAGGGCAGCCCCCTGTTCCCCCAGTGCGGCTTTTCGAGCCGCGCGGTGGCGATCCTCAACCATCTCGGCGTCGAGTTCGACAGCGTCGACGTGCTGCAGGACCAGGGCGTCCGCCAGGGCATCAAGGCCTTTTCCGACTGGCCGACCATCCCCCAGCTCTATGTGAAGGGCGAGTTCGTCGGCGGTTCGGACATCATGATGGAAATGTACGAAAGCGGCGAGCTGACCCAGCTGATGGCCGACAAGGGCGTCGCGGCTTCGGCCTGAGACGCGGTTCGTACCGGAGGAAGGGAAGGGCTCTCGCTGGCGGCGGGGGCCCTTTTCGTTTGGGGGGGGGGCTCTCCCTGCACCCCTATCCGTCATTCCCGCGAAGGCGGGAATCCATTTGCCAGGACGTTTCCGAAAGAGCCGAGACGCCCCCACCAATGGATCCCCGCCTTCGCGGGGATGACGATGGGGCGGTGATGGGGGGGGCAAAAAAGCCGGTGTGGGCGGATCGATGGCCATGCCGGTGAACCATCGATCCGCCCTGAGCGTCTGGGGGGACGCTGGAGCGTCTTGGGGGAGAGACGCTTCGTGCCTTTCTTGTTGCAGGGCGCGTGCCAAGATCGGCGAAGTGCGGCCGCCTGCGGCTTGCGGTGGTCAATCGCCGTTAACCATCGTCGCCACCTGTAAAGCGCACCGACGCTTCGGCTGCCGGCACGCTGCCGTTCACCAAGCATTCAGCGGCTTGACTACAGACGTAATCGAGACGATTACAAGCGTAGTCAGTGAGGGTGTATGACCGAGCGAATCAGCGAAGCCGAACATGCGGTGATGGAGGTTCTGTGGGAGGAATCGCCGCTCACCGCGCAGGAAGTGACCGAGCGGGTGCCCGCCGATCGCGGCTGGAGCGCCAACACGGTCAAGACATTGCTCGGGCGGCTGCTCGCCAAGAACGTCATCGCGCATGAGGAAGAGGGGCGGCGCTATCGCTATCGCCCGCTCGTCGCGCGGGGCGATTATGTGGTAGGGGAATCGCGCAAACTGATCGACCGGCTGTTCGGCGGCCGGCTGACGCCGCTGGTGGCGCATCTGGCGGAACGCGACGCCATCACCGACCAGGACATCGCCGAAATCGAAGCTCTCCTGAAGGAGCTGAAGCAATGATCGGCTGGTGGATCGAGACCCTGCTCGCAAGCACGCTGCTGATGCTGCTGGCGCTTGCCCTCCGTGGACCCGTGCGCAAGGCGTTCGGCCCGCAGCTTGCCTATGCGCTGTGGGTGCTGCCCGCCGCGCGGATGCTGCTGCCGCCGCTGCCGGGGCAGTGGCATCTGAGCGCGCTGCTCGCGCCGCTCACTCGCAGGGCGGCCGAGGCCCCGGCGGTGGCGATGGGGGTACTGAACCCCGCCAAGCTGCCGGCGACCATCGACCAGGGCGCGGTGGTCACCATCGACCTGAGCGCCGGCGGCCATCACCTGCCCGCCGCGCTGGTCGCGCCGACGCCGGTGGCCGAGGGACTGAACGTGACGCTGCTCCTCCTCGCTTTATGGGGCGCGGGCGCGCTGATCTTCCTTGCCTATCATCTCGTCGCGCATCGCCGCTTCTGCCGCCACCTGCTGTCGCGGGCGCGGGTCGACCGTACCGTGGCCGAAGGGCGGGTGCGGGTGATCGAGACCGATGCCGCGCACGGTCCACTCGCCTTCGGCATCTTCCGCAAGTACGTCGCCTTTCCGCGCGACTTTTCCGAACGCTATGACGAGCTCGAACGCGATCTCGCGCTCGCCCATGAACTTGGCCACCATCTGCGCGGCGACCTGATCGCCAACTGGGCCGCGCTGATCGTACTGGCCCTCCACTGGTTCAATCCGGTCGCATGGCGGGCGTTTCGCGCCTTCCGTGCCGACCAGGAAATGGCCTGCGACGCCCTGGTGCTCGCCGGCCGCGCCCAGGCACTGCGCCATGCTTATGGCCGTGCGATCGTCAAGTCCGCGCATGGGGGCGCGGTCTCGGCGGCTTGTCACCTCCACACCATAAACGACGTCAAAGGGAGATTACGCATGCTCTCGATCCACCGGAAGCTTTCCCCCATCCGCATCGGCGCGGGGCTGGCCGGGATCACCACCGTTTCGCTCGCCGCGCTGGCGCTGACCGCCTCGGGCAGCCAGGCCGCCGAGCATATCCGCACCAGCATGGGCGCGGCGCTTCAGGTGCAGGACGCGCCGCCGTCGCCGCCCGCGCCGCCGGCGCCGGTCGCGCCAGTCGCGCCGGTAACCGGAGCCGCGCCTGCCGCACCGGCCGTGCCTGCGATCCGGGCCGTGCCCGCCGCGCCTGCGGTGCCGCCTGTCCCCCCGGTGCCGGCCGGCAAGCACCAGGTCGTTCGCGTCGATCGCACTGCCACTGACGGCAAGGTGATCAAGAAGATGGTGATCGTCCGGAAGGACGGGACCCGTCAGGAAATCACCATGCCCGACATGCCGGACATGGCGGCGCTCCAGGCGAGCCTGCCGGAGATCCGCAACGGCAGTTGCGGCAAGGGCACCTCGCCCACGGTCGAACACCGCACGGAGGGCAACAAGCAGATCATGATCATCTGCAGCGATCGCATCGCCGCGATGAGCGCGATGCATGCCGACCAGTCGGCAAAGCTGGCCGCGATGAGCAAGAACATGGCGATGAAGAGCGCGCTGATGAGCCTGCAGCATGCCCGCCGCACGATCGAGGCACAGTCCAGCCTCAGCCCCTCGCAGCGCGCCGAAGCGCTGAAGGGCATCGACGAGGCGCTGGCCGAACTGCGCGACGACGCCAAGGACGATAGCGACGATTGAGCGTAGGGCGCCGCGGCACAATCCCCGCAGCGGCGCACTCGGCGGGGCTGGCCTACTCCTTCGGGGCCGGCCCCGCTCCCCCTTCCGCTTGCCTCGGCGCGCGGAATGCCCAAATGCAGGGCATGACCGATGACGCGCCCACGGGCCTTGCGATCGCGCTCGAACCGCTGGTGACGCGGGTCCTCGCGGGCAATCCCTCGCCTTTCACCAACACCGGCACGCAGACCTATCTGGTCGGCACCAGCGACCTCGCGGTGATCGATCCGGGCCCCGACGATGCCGAGCATCTCGCAGCCCTGCTGGCGGCGATCGACGGCCGGCCGGTGCGGGCGATCCTGTGCACCCATACCCACCGCGACCACAGCCCGGCCGCACCGGCGCTGAAGGCGGCGACCGGCGCGCCGATCATCGGCTGTGCGCCGCTCGTGCTCGACGATGCCGGCCCGCGCGCGGATGCCGCCTTCGATACCGGCTATGCGCCCGATGCCGTGCTGGCGGACGGCGCGCAGATCGCGGGGCAGGGCTGGACGCTCACCGCCGTCGCAACGCCGGGGCATACCTCCAACCATCTCTGCTTCGCGCTGGAGGAAAGCGGCGCGCTGTTCACCGGCGACCATGTGATGGGCTGGTCGACCACCGTCGTCGCCCCGCCGGACGGCAACATGGCGGCCTATATGGCCAGCCTCGAGACGCTGATGCAGCGGCCGCAGGATCGCATCTACTATCCCGCGCATGGCGATCCGATCGGCACCCCGCATCGCTTCGTCCGGGGGCTGGCCGGGCACCGCAAGCAGCGCGAAGGGCAGATCCTGCGGCTGCTGGAGCAGGACGTCGCGACGATCCCGGACATGGTCGAGCGCATGTATGCCGGTCTCGATCCGCGGCTGCACGGCGCGGCGGGGCGATCGGTGCTCGCGCATCTGCTCGATCTCGAGGCGCGCGGGCGGGTGGCACCGGCAGGCGAGGGGTGGCAGCGCCTGCCGGCCTAGCGGCGGCAAGTCCTTCGTTGCTGTCGGTGTCCGATTGTCGCGGTGACCGGATAGTGGTAGGGAGTCGTGCCAGGTCAAGGGGGGTTGATCATGGCAACGATTGTGCAGGATGTGCCGCGCGTGCGGAGGGGCGACACGCGATTTTTTCTGGTGATGGCGTTCGTGATGGCGGCGGTAATCGTTGCCGGGTTTTCGCTGAGTCTCGCCATGGGGCGATCGAGCTTCGCCGTTCCTGCCATATTCCACGTTCACGCCTTTGTTTTCTTTGGCTGGGTGGCGCTCTATCTTGCGCAGAACCTGCTGGTGGATACCGGATCGGTGGCGTTGCATCGCCGGCTGGGCTGGGTGTCCGTGCTCTGGGTGCCGCTGATGGTGGTGATGGGCACGCTGATGACGGTGCTCTCGGTGCAGCATGGCGCGCCCTTTTTCTTCGACATTCGCCAGTTCCTGATCAGCAATCCCCTGCAACTGCTGCTGTTCGCCGGACTGGTCGGAGCGGCGCTGGCGACGCGTCGGCAGACCGGATGGCACCGCCGGCTGATGTACTGCGCGATGGCGATCCTGACCGGCCCGGGGTTCGGCCGGCTGCTGCCGATGCCGCTGCTGATGCCCTATGCCTGGTATGCGGCGCTGGCGGCGGTGCTGGTGTTCCCGATCCTCGGCGTGATCGCCGATTATCGACGGAGTGGGCGCATCCATCCCGCCTGGGCCTGGGGCATCGGCCTGATGCTGGGCGTGCAGGTGCTCGCCGATGGCATTGCGTTCAGCCCGGCCGGCACGGCGCTGGCACAAGGGATCGTCGCCGGTACGGCCGGCAGCCATCGCCCCCTGACGCCGCAATGGCCGTGATGCGGTAGTCCGGGCCGGCCGCACCCCGAACGCCCGTGCTGCGTTCGCTCCCTTGATCCGGCCGCCCAGCCGGGCCATGTGGCGGCCGAACCACGGGAGTTTTGGGACATGGACGCGCGCAACGGCATCGGCGGCAGCCTCAGCGGACTGGATCTCCGCGCCGAGATCGAGCGGCTGCGCAAGGAGCGCAACGCGGTGATCCTCGCGCATTACTACCAGAAGCCCGAGCTGCAGGACCTAGCCGATTTCGTCGGCGACAGCCTCGACCTCAGCCGCAAGGCGGCCGAGACCGATGCGGACGTGATCGCCTTTTGCGGCGTGCGCTTCATGGCCGAGACCGCCAAGATCCTCTCGCCCGACAAGATCGTCGTGCTGCCCGACATGGACGCCGGCTGCAGCCTGGAAGACAGCTGCCCGCCGGACCAGTTCGCCGCCTTCCGCGCGCAGCATCCCGATCATATCGCGCTGACCTATATCAACTGCTCGACCGAGGTGAAGGCGCTGAGCGACATCATCGTCACCAGCAGCTCGGCCGAAAAGATCCTGGCGCAGATCCCGGCGGACCAGAAGATCATCTTCGGCCCCGATCGCAACCTGGGCGGCTATCTCCAGCGCAAGACCGGCCGCGAACTGCTGCTGTGGCCGGGCGTGTGCATCGTCCACGAGGCGTTCAGCGAGACCGAACTGCTCAAGCTCAAGGCCGAGCACCCGGGCGCGCCGATTGCCGCGCATCCCGAATGCCCGGCCTATATCCTCGATCACGCCGATTATGTCGGCTCGACCAAGGGCATCCTCGACTTTTCCAAGACGATGCCCGGCGACACGCTGATCGTCGCGACCGAGCCGCACATCATCCATCAGATGCAGAAGGCGATGCCGGAGAAGAATTTCATCGGCGCGCCGGGGGCCGACGGCAACTGCAACTGCAATATCTGCCCCTACATGGCGCTCAACACCATGGAGAAGCTCTACCTCGCGCTGCGCGACCTGAGCCCCAGGATCGAGATCGAAGAGGGGCTGCGGGTGCAGGCGAAGAAGAGCCTCGACCGCATGCTCGAACTCGCCAGCGGCAAGGTGGGGCAGGGCGATCTGGGACCGGTACCGGCCTGATCGCTCAGCCGCGGGAAGCGCCGAGCAGCGACAACAGCAAGGTACCGGTGGTGGCGAAGCCCAGATCGGGTACCAGCCGCCGTGCCGGGCTCGGTGTTGCCGGCACCGGCGGATGCGGTGTTCGCTCGGCATTGCCGGCGCGGATCGCGGCGAGGATCGGGGCTTCGGCGGTATCCAGCACGCGGGCGATCGAGCGGGTGAAGCCGATCGCATAGATCGGCGCGCCGCAGCGATCGAACCGCCCGGCCTCGATCGCTTCGAGATGGGTGCGGCCGATTCGCGTGCATGCAGCGAGCTGATCGAGCGACAGCCCTATGGCCTCGCGTTTGGCACGGAGAGTGGCGGCGGCGGCGATCCAGGCCTCTGGCCAAGGCTCTGGCAGCGTAGAGTGCATCATTATTGTTCGGCGACCCCCCGGACGTCGACCCGAGCATTGATATGGTCTAGTAACGATTCGCAAATCTTTGGGTACTCATTCCGGTGGGGGAATGGGTGCTTGCCTGTTCCTTGTCCCGCCGTAGGGCGTGTTCGCCGATGCAGGAGTTGATTAGAGCCGTTCCTCCATTCGATCCGACGCAGGCACCCCTGCCGCGCGGGCGACTGATGGTGCGGCTGATCGCCGAGATGCAGAACACGATGATCGCCGCCGGCATCCGTGCGCTGGACGGCGATCTGGATCGTGCGATCATCTTCATGGTGGTGGCGCGCGCCAGCGAGATGCTGTCGCCGCACGGCGCCGGCCATGCCCGCCGCCAGGGCGGGAGCGCGAAGGCGATCAGCATCAACGCGCTCGCCGCGTCGCTCGGGCGGCCGTTCGAGACGATGCGGCGCCATATCCATGCGCTGTGCGCGATGGGGCTGTGCGAGCGGGGCCCGGCGGGGGTCAGCGTGCCCGAGGCGGTGCATGCCCGGCCGGAGATCGCCGCGCTGTTCCGCTGCAGCCACGATGCGCTGGTCCGAATGGTGGAAGATTTCGCCGCCTTCGGCCTGACGCTTCCCGAGACGCGTCATCACCTGTCCTATGACTGGTACATGGGGCTCGCCGCCGCCCACGACGTGCTGCTGACCGGGATCGAGTTCCACGCCCACCGCTTCCACTCCTGGACCGACATGGTGCTGCTCAACGCGGTGCTGTGCGCCAATGCCCGGCCGGTGCTGGAAAATCGCGAGCTGGCGCTGGCGTATGGCGAACTGGGCACGGTGCCGCCCGAATCGCTGTGGCAGCCGGTGTCGACGGGGGCCATCGCCCGCGCGCTGAGTCTGCCGCCCTCGACCGCGCACCGGCGAGTGGGGGTGATGGTGGAAAGCGGGCTGCTCCACCGCCGCGCGCGCGGGGTGCTGCTCGCGGCGGACAAGCTCACCGATCCGGCCTGGGCGGCGGACGGGCACACCAGCATGCTCCACACCCGCCAGATCCTGATCCGGCTGGCGGCGGGCGGGTTCCGCTTCGACCAGCCGGCCAGCCAGTATGTCGATGGCCGGCCGCCGCTGGTGCAGTTCGGATAGACGCGCCGCCTGCGGGATTCTACAGCGCGGGCATGACCTTCCTGCTTCCCGGCTTCGACATCGACTCGTTCGTGCGTGCGACCCTGGCCGAGGATCTCGGCGACCGCGGCGACATTACCGCGGCGGCGGTGATCCCGGCGGATGCCCGGTTCGACGGGGTGATGGACAGCCGCGACCCGATCACCGTCGCCGGCCTGCCGCTGGCGGAGGCGTTCTTCCGCGCGCTCGATCCGCAGGTGGAGATCGAACGGCTGGTCGAGGACGGCGCGCAGGTCGCGGCGGGCACCGCATTGCTGCGGCTGCGCGGGGCGGCGCGCGCGCTGCTCACCGCCGAGCGTTCGGCGCTCAACACGGTCCAGCATCTGAGCGGCATCGCGACGCTTGCGCGCACCTATGTCGATGCGGTCGCCGGCACCGGCGCGACGCTGCTCGACACGCGCAAGACGCTGCCGGGCCTGCGCGTGCTGGAGAAATATGCGACCAGGATGGGCGGGGCGACCAACCACCGCATGGGGCTGTGGGACGCGGCGATGATCAAGGACAATCATGTCGCGGTTGCCGGCTCGGTCGAGGCGGCCGTGGCGCGCGCGGTGGCGGCGGGGATCGAGCGGATCATCGTCGAGGTCGACCGGATCGACCAGATCGAACCCGCGCTGGGCGCGGGCGCCACGCACCTGCTGCTCGACAACATGCCTCCGCCGGTACTGCGCGAAGCGGTGGCGCTGGTCGCGGGCCGCGTGCCGACCGAGGCCTCGGGCGGCGTTCGGCTGGATA
Organism: uncultured Sphingomonas sp.; assembly: GCF_913777625.1. GTDB lineage: Bacteria > Pseudomonadota > Alphaproteobacteria > Sphingomonadales > Sphingomonadaceae > Sphingomonas. The sequence goes on along the minus strand of NZ_CAJYTI010000021.1, from coordinate 4,581 downwards.
CGATCCGCGCAATCGCCGAGACCGGCGTGACCTATGTGAGTGTCGGGCGGCTGACCCAATCGGCGCCGGCCGCCGATATCGGGCTCGATTTCGCGAGCGTTTGAGGGAGGATGGCATGAAGGCGACAGTGGCAGGCTTGGGGCTGATCGCGGCGCTGCTGCCGGGTGCGGCGCTGGCGCAGGCGGGCATGTGCGTGGCGCCGAGCAAGGTCACGCGGCCGCTGCCCGAGCTGCCGAGCGCCAAGGAGCCGCGCCGCGTGCTGCCGATCAGCAGCTACACGCTGGCGCTCACCTGGGCGCCCGGCTTCTGCCGCGCGCATGGCGACGAGCCGGCCAACGCCTTCCGCTGCGCCGGGGGGCGCTTCGGCTTCACCCTGCACGGGCTGTGGCCCGATGCGGCGGGCAAGACCTGGCCGCAATATTGCAAGGCGACGCCGATCCTGCCGCCCGCGCTGATCGCCAAGACGATGTGCGCGACGCCTTCCGAACAGCTGATCCAGCACGAATGGGCCAAGCACGGCACCTGCATGAAGACCACGCCGGAAGCCTATTTCCAGCGCTCGACCGGGTTGTACCGCCAGATCCGCTTCCCCGACATGGGCGCGCTGTCGCGCGGCACGCCCACGGTCGGTGACTTCAAGCGCGCCTTTGCGGCCGCGAACCGCGCCATTCCGGCGGAAGCGATCCGGGTGACGACCAACCGCGACGGCTGGCTCGACGAGCTGTGGCTCTGCCTCGACACACGCTTCCGCTACCATCGCTGCGAGGCGGGCACCGGCGGCGCGGCGGACGATGCCGCGCTCAAGATCTGGCGGGGGAAGTGAGCGCATGACACTGGAACGACGCAGCTTCCTCGCCGGCGCAGCGGCGCTGGGCGTCGCGGCGGCTAGCCAGGCGGAAGCACAGACGGCGGTGATGCAGATGGTCGCGATGTACGGCACCATCGGCAAGATGACCGCACGCGGCGGTCAGCGGGATGCGCTGGCGGCGATACTCATGCGGGCGATCCCGGGGATGCCCGGCTGCCTGAGCTATATCGTCGCCAACGATCCCGCCGACGCCAACGCGCTCTGGATCACCGAGGTATGGGAGACGAAGGAAGCGCATTCCCGCTCGCTGTCGCTGCCGGCGGTGCGTGCCGCCATCGCCAAGGCACGCCCGCTGATCGCCGGCATGCAGACGATTACAGAAACCGTGCCGATCGGCGGACAGGGGCTGAAGACCGCGGGCTGAGGGCCCACGCCCGGAGCGCCTCAGCAGATGTCGATCACCCGGCTCGCCGGGTGGTGCTTGTCGAGATAGCGCCGGATCAGCTTGAGATTGCGCGTGTTCGAGCGGAAGAAGAAGTCCGGCACCGCGCCGACGAACGGGATCATGCCCAGCGCCCAGTCGATGCCGATATTGCCGGCCATCCGCGCGATGGTCCGCTTGGGCATGCCCAGATTGCGCGCTTCCCAGGCGAGATAGGCGCCCATCGCCGCCGCCGCCGTCGGGCCGATGCCGGGGACGAAATCGAGCAGCACGTCCAGGCCCACCTTGCGGCGCAGGCCGGGGATGCGGACCAGGCCTTCCAGCAGATGCTCCATCGCCTCGATGCGCTGGCGCACCGCCGCGGCATCGGTGCCGATCGGCAGCCGCTGCGCGAAACCTTCGTTCATCCGTGTCGCCCGTGCCATTCCTTGCCTCACTGCTTGCGCAGATGGTTCAACGGGTGCCAGGCGCGTGCGTTCCCCTGCCAGTTCACCAGCCGCAGCGCGACGATCGACCAGCGCAAAGGCTGCGCGATGGGAATGAAGGCGACGTCGCTGGCCAGCATTGCATCGGCCTCGGCGATGCGGTGCGTGCGGTTGTAGAGGTCCGGGGCATCGCGCGCGGCGGCGATCAGCGTCGCGGTGTCGTCCGAACAGGCGCGGCACGCCTGATCGAGATACCAGCGCCCGCTGTTATAGGGGGCCACTTCGTCGACCAGCATCAGGTCCGCGCGCGGATCGCCGAGCGCCACGCGGATCGGGGTGATGCCGATGGAGATCATCGCCGAGGCAAGATGGCCCCATAGCAGTGTCGCGCCCGCGCCGTTGGGCAAGGCGAGGCGGATCTCCACCGGGCCGCGGTGCACCGCCTGCCACTCCCGCACCCGCTGGGCGGCGAGCGCGCGCCGCTGGTCCGGGGCAACCGTCATCCAGCTCCCCGGCGCGGGCGGCGCCGCGGAATCGAGCTGGGCGGGGAGGATGGTTTCGGCTGGTGCCCAGTCCTGCGCGATCGCCGAGGTCAGCGCATCGCGATCGATCGCCATCGCGATGGCCGCGCGGTTCTGCGGCGTGGTGAGGAAGCCGTCGCGGTGGAGCACCGCCAGCCCGAACAATCCCACCGCGCGATCCACCCGCACATTTTCCGGCGCGATCCCGGCCGCCTCGATGATCGGCCAGTCGACCAGGGCGCCGCCGAGCACCAGGTCGGAGGCCCCCGCGCGGAAGCGGGCGATGGCCACGGCAGCCGATTCGCCGCGGAGCCGCACGAAATCATGGGGTGCTGGAGCGGCCTTGGGATCGTCGCCCGGGGTCTCGGCGGGGCGCAGCAACAGGCCGTCGCGCTTGCCCGCGACGATGCGGAAGGGGCCCGATCCGGCCAGATTGCGCCCGCGAAACACCGCGAGTTCCGGCTGGGCGAACAGGTTCAGCAGATCGGGGCGGGGGCTTTTCAGCCGAACCTCGATCACCTGCGGCGTCATCTCGACGATCTCGTCGATCGCCGCGAGATAATGGGCGAGCCGGCTATGGTTGTTGGCCGTGACGGCACGGCGCAGCGCGCGGACGATCTCGCCGGCCGTGACGGGTTGTCCATCCGGCCACGTCGCGTCGCCCAGCCGGAAGATATAGCTGCGCGCATCGTCGAACACGTTCCAGCGCTCGGCCAGCGCCGGTTCGATCTGGCCGTTTCCGTCGAAGCGCACCAGCCCCTGGGCGGTGGCGGAGAGGGCGACGGCCTGCGCGTCGTCGATCGGGATTTCGCTGGGATCGGCGAGCAGCTTTGCCGAGCCGATCGCGCTGACCACCACCGGCGTGTCGTCCTTGCGCTGGCCTTCGGCGCCGCAGGACGACAGCGTCAGCAGCAAGGCGATGAAGGGCAGGCGCAGGCGTGGCATCGGCGGGTTCCGGGCGGCGAAGGCCAAGCTCTATGGTAGCGGGCCGCGGCTGCCAACCCCGGTGGCTTCCCCGCGCGGCCGCACCGGCCTAGAATCGCGGGCATGGCGTTGCATCGTTTTCGTTCGCTCCCCTGGCTCGCCGGACTGATCGCAATGGCCTTGCGCGGCTATCTGGCGGTGCGGACGGCGGGATGGTTCTTCACCCGGACCCGCACGCGGGGCGTGCGCGCCATCGCCTTGACCGCAGCGGGGCAGCTCGTGCTGGTCCGCCACAGCTATATCGATGGATGGCATCTGCCGGGCGGTGGCCAGGGCGCGGGCGAATCGGCCGAAGCGGCGGCGCTGCGTGAGTTGCGCGAGGAGGCAGGCATGGTGTCGCACGGCGCGGTGCGGCTGCTCGGCACGCTGCAGCATCGGCCGAACTTCCGGCGCGACACGGTGACGCTGGCGCTGGTGGAGCAGGTGGTCTTCGCCTTCCGGCCGTCGCTCGAGATCGTCGAAGCCGATGCCTTCGATCCGGACGCGCTGCCGGAGGGCACGACCGCGGGTACCCGCCGCCGCATTGCCGAATGGCGCGACGGGCGGCCGGTACCCGAGGCCTGGTAACGCTGGCAAGGCTGGTGCGGACGGCGGGACTCGAACCCGCACGCCCCGAGGGGCAGAAGATTTTAAGTCTCCGGCGTCTACCGGTTCCGCCACGTCCGCAGTGGGCGGCAGGCAAGACCCTGCCGCACGCCGCGTGTCAAGCGAACATCACATGTTCAGGCGAACCCGCATCTCCTTGCCGGGCTTGAAATAGGGAACGCGCTTGGCGTCCACCTCCACCGCTTCCCCGGTACGCGGGTTGCGGCCCAGCCGCGCATCGCGCGCCCGGGTGGAAAAAGCCCCGAAGCCGCGCAGTTCCACGCGACCATCTTCACTCAGCCGGCCGACAATCTCGTCGAAGAAGATCGATACGATCTGCTCGACCTCGCGGACCGAAAGGCCCGGATTATCCTGCACCAGCAATTGAACCAACTCAGAACGGATCATTCGCGCCCCTCCCTTGGCGGCCGCGCCCAACCTGGCCGCGAACGGCTATCCCCAAGGAAACCTTAGCGCTTTTTTCCAATCTGCATCAACCAGAAGATGTGGTTGACGGTGTCCTAAAATCAAAAAAGAAGGGCCCGGGAACCGCTTTCGCGGTGCCCGAGCCCCTCTTCAGGTCGCAAAATCAGTTGTTCTGGCTGCGAGCCTTGAGGGCCTCACCCAGAATGTCGCCCAGCGACGCGCCCGAGTCGGACGAGCCATACTGCTGCACGGCCTGCTTCTCTTCGGCGATCTGCATCGCCTTGACCGAGAAGGTCGGCTTCTTCGACCGGTCGAAGCCGGTGACCATCGCGTCGAACTTCTGGCCGACCTGGAAGCGCTCGGGGCGCTGCTCGTCACGGTCGCGACCCA
>NZ_CAJYTI010000020.1 GCF_913777625.1 uncultured Sphingomonas sp. | reverse complement strand
CTGGGCCACTTGCTGAACCAGTTCGGATCGGATCATTATTTCCCCCGCCATTTCAGAACCATATCCCGGAACGGTGCGATCGGGACAATCGTTTGCACTAACCTATGTCTATCACCCGTAACAATCCGCCTTTCGAATGAACGAAAAAACGGGGCGCTCCGTGTCTGGAGCGCCCCGTTCCTGTTTCCGCCTTGTCGGCAGGCTAAGGCTTACTTCTGTTCGCCGCGCGCCTTCAGCGCCTCGCCCAGAATGTCGCCCAGCGACGCGCCCGAGTCGGACGAACCGTACTGCGCAACCGCCTGCTTCTCTTCGGCGATCTGCATCGCCTTGATCGAGAAGGTCGGCTTCTTCGAACGATCGAAGCCGGTGACCATCGCGTCGAACTTCTGGCCGACCTGGAAACGCTCCGGACGCTGCTCGTCGCGGTCGCGGCCGAGATCGGTGCGCTTGATGAAGCCGGTCGCGCCATCGTCGCCAACCTGCACTTCGAGGCCCGCGTCGCGGACTTCGAGGACGGTGACGGTTACGACCGAGTTCTTGCCGAGGCGATCCGCACCACCGGTCGAACCGGCGGCGGCGACGCCGCCACGCTCGAGCTGCTTCATGCCGAGCGAGATGCGCTCCTTGTCGGCTTCGACGGCCAGAACGATCGCGGTGACGGTCTCGCCCTTGCGGTGCAGGGCCAGCGCGTCTTCACCCGAGATGCCCCAGGCGATGTCGGACATGTGGACCATGCCGTCGACGTCGTTGTCCAGGCCGATGAACAGGCCGAACTCGGTGGCGTTCTTGACTTCGCCCTCGACGGTCGAACCGACCGGGTGCTCTTCGGCGAACTTCTCCCACGGGTTCTGCTGGGCCTGCTTGAGGCCGAGCGAGATGCGGCGCTTTTCCTGATCGACCTCGAGCACGACGACTTCGACTTCCTGCGAGGTCGAGACGATCTTGCCCGGATGGACGTTCTTCTTGGTCCAGCTCATTTCCGACACGTGGACCAGGCCCTCGATGCCGGCTTCCAGCTCGACGAACGCACCATATTCGGTGATGTTCGTGACGCGGCCCGACAGCTTGGCGCCGACCGGGTACTTCGCGCTCGCGCCATCCCACGGATCGCTCTCGAGCTGCTTCATGCCCAGCGAGATGCGCTGCGTGTCGCGGTTGATGCGGATGATCTGAACGCGGACGGTGTCGCCGATGTTCAGCACTTCCGACGGGTGGTTGACGCGCTTGTAGCTCAGGTCGGTGACGTGCAGCAGGCCGTCGATGCCGCCCAGGTCGACGAACGCACCGTAATCGGTGATGTTCTTGACGACGCCGTCGATCACCTGGCCCTCGGCGAGGCTCTGGATCAGGCCCGAGCGCTGCTCGGCGCGGGTTTCCTCGAGCACCGCGCGACGCGACACGACGATGTTGCCGCGCTTGCGATCCATCTTGAGGATCTGGAAGGGCTGGGCGATGTCCATCAGCGGGGTGACGTCGCGCACCGGGCGGATGTCGACCTGGCTGCCCGGCAGGAAGGCCACGGCGCCATTGAGGTCGACGGTGAAGCCGCCCTTGACGCGGCCGAAGATGACGCCTTCGACGCGGGTGTTCTGGGCGAATTCCGCTTCCAGCTTGTCCCAGGCGGCTTCGCGGCGGGCGCGGTCGCGGCTGAGCATCGCTTCGCCGTTCGCGTTCTCGACGCGGTCGACATAGACTTCGACTTCGTCGCCGACCTTGAGGTCCGCCTTCTGGCCGGGGGCTGCGAATTCGCGCAGCGGCACGCGGCCTTCGGACTTGAGACCCACGTCGATGACGGCGAGGTCGTTCTCGATGCCGGTGACGGTGCCGATCACGACGCGGCCTTCAAAGCCGTCCGCCTGACCGAAGGTTTCGTCGAGCAGTGCCGCGAAATCGTCGCGGGAAGGTGTTGCCGAAGTGGCCATAAAAGAGTGTTTCCTAACGTTCGTTTTTCCGGCCAACCGGTTGGATCCGGCGGTCTTGTGGGCCAGAAATGCCGCGGCGGCCGAATGCCGGTCGCGACATCCTTCGTACGGCGACAGGTGGAGGACGGGCAGGCCGCGCCGAAACGCGAAAAGGGCGCATGGAAGCAAGCTTCCAGCACCATCCCCCACGAGCACCCGCCCGCAGGACGCGCGCGCTGTACCGCGAGCGGGTCGGAAACGCAAGGTTTTCGCGCATCGTGCCAACGGCGAACGATCGGTTCCATTTCGGAGACAAAGAAGTTTGTCGGAGTGTTCTACCTATCGTAATCTTGTATCGCTGGAGGATAAGCTGCCCGAGAATCCTCGGTGGCTTCGAACAGGGAGCGGCACGATGCCCTTTTTACTCAAGGAGTATTTCAGCGGCGCCACGTTGGCTGCTTCCAGCCATTCCCCGACGGCGACTCCGGGCGGTGAACAATTCGACCAGATCGGATGGAGCCCGCAGGTCGCGTGCCTGCCGCTCGTCGACGGGGGGGTGTATCGACTGGATGATCCGCACCGGCCCGGCCATCGGCAGCGGATCCGAGTGGAACGAGTCGGCAAGGAGCACAACGTCCTCACCTACACCGTGGAAGGAGAGGTTTGCAGCAGTTGCTGCCTGCACGCCGACGCCCACGCGCATGCGGAGCCGGTGGCGGCGTGACGGATGGCATAAATTGCAGCGATCCCCGCTGCAGAAGATGCCGCCAAAGACAGCGGCTGGACCGCCGCGTGCGGCAGTCTTCGTGTCGCGGTCGGCGCTAGGGCGCTTTCACCTTGAGCAAACACCTTGGGCGAAGACGCTCCAGCTTTTGATTGCCGCATTTTCAGAGGCGTCGATCGTAAACGGTCGACTTGAAAATGCGCTAGGCGCGCGGTCCGGTGCCGACTTCGTCGGCGAGGGCTGCATTACCGTCCGCCCGCAGCGCCCGTTCCACTCCGGCGCGATTTTCCGGCGGCTGGTTCTGACTGACCTTCCACTTGCCCGTGAGCTGGTCCACCGCGATCTCCAGGCCGACGATGCCCCGCAGCTGGCCTTCGATGAAGTCTGCCGGCGCATCCGTCAGGCGCCACGGCGCCGGACGGCCCTGCTCGTGGGTGGCGGTCAAGCCCGATAGCTGATCGCGCAGCCAGTCCCGGTCTTCGAGGATGCGAGGCGTGCCCCGGGCTTCCACCGCAATATAGTTCCAGGTCGGCACCGCTTTTCCGTGCGCGTGCTTGGTCGGATACCAGTTCGGGCTGACATAGCCTTGCGGTCCGTGGAACAGAATCAGTGCCGGCGTTCCCTCCCGCAGCTGCGCGACCTGCTCGTTGGCTTTGGCAAGATGGGCCAGCAGCCGCGTGCCGCCCTGCGCCACGGCGAGCGTGAACGGAAGCAGGTTGGCCATCAGACCCGCCGATCCACAGGTGATCAGCGTGCCAAGCGGATAGGACCGGATAAGGGCGTGGAGAATGTCGGGACGATCTTCCCGGAAGGCAGGCGGTCGATACATGGTTCGCCGCATAAACCAGCCACGCCCGCGATCCTATCGCGTCGTGAGCGCCGGGATCGGGGCCGCCGATTGTTCAGCGGCGCTCGACGATCTCGATCGCGCGCTGCACGGCGGCGTCGATCGACAGGAAGCTGGTGTCCAGCGTCGCGGCGTCGCTGGCCTGGGTGAGGGGGGCTTCGCTGCGCTTCGAGTCGCGTTCGTCGCGGGCGCGGATGTCGGCCAGCACCTTGTCGAGGCTGACATTCTGCCCGGCCTTGCGCAGCTCGAGATGGCGGCGCTGGGCGCGGATCGTCGGCGTCGCCTTGACGAACAGCTTCACCTCGGCCTGGGGCGCGATCACCGTGCCGATGTCGCGGCCGTCGAGCACGGCGCCACCGGGCTGCTGGGCGAATTTCTTCTGGCGCTGGAGGAGGGCGGCGCGCACCAGCGGGTGCGCCGAGACGATCGAGGCGACCTGGCCCACCGCATCGCTGCGCAGCGCCGGATCGTCGAGCAGCGCGTCGTCAAAGCTGCTGGCAGCCACCGCATCGGCTTCCTTCGCGGGATCCAGCCCCTCGCGCAGCACGGACGCGGCGACGGCGCGGTAGAGCAGGCCGGTATCCAGATGGGGCAGGCCATAATGGCGGGCGAGCGCACGGGCGATCGTGCCCTTGCCCGAAGCCGCGGGTCCGTCGACAGCGATGATCATGCGGCTCCCTCGCCAGTGCAGGCCGTCCCGTCAAGGGACTTTGCCGCGAAATTGCCGCAATCAGGCCGCGTCGTGGCGCGCCATCCAGCGGCGCAGCAGCGCGAGATAGGCGTCGGGCTGGTCGATGGTGAGCGCATGCGCCGCGCCGCGTATCACGCGAAAGCTCGCCCCCGGCACCCGCCGCGCATAGTCGCCGATCGTCGCCGGTCGCGCCTCGTCCCATTCGCCGCAGGCGAACAGCGTGCGTGCGCCCGGCAGCCGCGCGAGCAGCGGTTCGCCGTCATAGCTGCGCAGGGTGCCGGTGGAGACGAATTCGCTCGATCCCCACATGCGCTGGTAGAGGTCGTGGCCGGCGCGGGCGGGATGGGCAGCGCGATAGTCGGCGATGACGGCAGGCGTGCGGCTGCGGACGACGTGTGCGGCGTAATAGGCGTCGGTCGCGAGATCGCATTGCGCGATCGCAGGCGACGCCGCGGTTTCGCAGGCCGACAGGGTCGCGCGCCACTGCGCCGGCATCTCCGCGCGCAGGATCGCGGCATCGGCGAGCCAGCGCTTGGTGGCGACCAGCGGCGATTGCAGGATCAGGCTGGCGGTGCCGGGGCGCTGCCGCGCGCCATATTCGAGCGCCATCGTGCCGCCCCAGCTGCCGCCGCCGACATGCCAGCGGGCGATGCCGAGCGCGTCGCGGATGCGATCGAACTCGTCGACGAATCGCTCGACGCGCCAGTTGCGTGGATCGAGCGGGGCGTCGGAGCGGCCGCTGTCGAGCTGGTCCCACAGGATCACCGCGCGCTCGTCGGCCAGCGCGGTGAGCGGCAGCAGCCCGGCATGGCCGCCGCCCGGGCCGCCATGGGCATAGATCAGCGGCGGGCGCGGGGCCTGCAGGTCGCCGTTGATCCGCACATAGACCTGACCGCCCTCCACCGGCACCATCAGCTCGCGGTCCGGATCGATCCGGATCGGCGCCGGTTCGGCGAGGGCGAGCGCGGGCGCCGCGACCAGTCCGGCCGCGAGGCCGGTCAGGACATCGCGGCGCCCGGCCCGGATCATGCGGCGGTAAGCGCGTCTAACGTGGGGAAGAAATTGGGGTAGCTGGTCGCCACCGGCGCCACGTCGTCGATCGCGATCGGCTGTGCGGCGGCGAGCGCCGCCACCGTCATGCTCATCGCGATGCGGTGGTCGAGCTTGGTCGCGACCGATCCACCGCCGGCGAGCGGCGTGCCGCCGGAGCCCTGGATGGCGAGGCCGTCCTCATACTCCTCGGTCACCACGCCGCAGGCCTCGAGCGCGGCGCGCATCGTCGAGATGCGGTCCGATTCCTTGACGCGCAGTTCGTGCGCGCCGCGGGCGACGGTGCGGCCCTCGGCGAGCGCGGCGGCGACGAACAGCACGGGATACTCGTCGATCATGCTCGGCGCGAGATCGGCGGGCACCTCGATCGCCTTGAGCGGCGCATGGCGGACGACGAGATCGGCGACCGGCTCGCCGCCGACGGTGCGGGCGTTGGTCTCGGCGATGTCGGCGCCCATCAGCCGCAGCGCGGTGATCAGGCCGGTGCGCGTCGGGTTCATGCAGACATTGGCGATGGTGATTTCCGATCCCGGCACGATCGACGCCGCGACCATCCAGAAACCGGCGGACGAAGGATCGCCCGGCACGACGAGGTGCTGGGGCTTCAGCTCGGCCTCGCCGGTAATGCTGATGACCTTGCCCTCGGGCGAGTCCTCGACGGTCAGCTCGGCGCCGAAGCCGCGCAGCATCCGCTCGCTATGGTCGCGGGTGGGGACGGGCTCGGTCACGCGGGTGATGCCGGGCGTGTTGAGGCCCGCGAGCAGGATCGCCGACTTCACCTGCGCCGATGCGACGGGCAGGGTATATGCGATCGGCACCGCCGGGCACATGCCGCGGAGCATGAGGGGCAGGCGGCCGCCGGGGCTGGCGGTGATCTCGGCGCCCATCTGGCTCAACGGCTCGATCACGCGGCCCATCGGGCGGCTGGAGAGCGAGGCGTCGCCGGTGAAGGTGGCGGTGATGCCGTGGCTCGCCACGAGGCCCATCAGCAGGCGGGTGGAGGTGCCGCTATTGCCCATGTCGAGCGCCTGGGCCGGCTGTTGCAGCCCGCCGACGCCGACGCCGTGGACGCGCCAAATGCCGTCTTCGCCCCGTTCCACCTGGGCGCCCATCGCCCGCATCGCCGCGGCAGTGGCGAGCACGTCCTCGCCCTCCAGCAGGCCTTCGATGCGGCTTTCGCCGACCGCGAGCGCGGAAAACATGATCGCGCGGTGGCTGATCGACTTGTCGCCGGGGACGGTTACGGTGCCGCGCAGCGGACCACGGGCGGCGAGGGTGAGAGGGCGGGGTTCAGCGTTCGACATGGCCGCGGCTTTGACAGGCGGCTTGCAGCATGGCAAGGCGCGCCCCACTTTCCGGGATCACATCCCGAAATCTCCGAACACAGCGAAAGGCGAAGAGGCAACACATGGTGAAGCCGGAATGGGGCACCAAGCGCAGCTGCCCGAAGTGCGGTACGCGCTTCTATGATCTGACCAAGGACGAGCCGGTCACCTGCATCAACTGCGGTTTCGCCTGGGAGCCCGAGCCCATCCTGAAGTCGAAGCAGCCGCTGCCGTTCGAGGCAGTGAAGGCCAATACCGACAAGCCGGAAGCGGAAGATTCCGATCTGGTGGGCGATGACGATCTGGACATCGGTGCGGACGACGAGGAGCCCTCGCCGGACGACGACGTCGATCTGGGCGGCGACGATGACCTGGGCGTCGAGACCGTCAGCGACGACGACGAGCAGTAAGTTCGAAAAAATTTGGCAAGCGCGAAAAAGGCGCTTGCCAACCCGGCGAGGCCCTTATAGAGGGGCCGCCTTCCCGGGGAATGGGGCCGTAGCTCAGCTGGGAGAGCGTCGCAATGGCATTGCGAAGGTCAGGGGTTCGATCCCCCTCGGCTCCACCATTTCCCCTCCCAAGCGACTAACGTCGCTTCGGTTTTTCTCGGACGGTTCCCGTCCTCGCAGATCCTCTCACCACAGTAATCCTGACGCCGACGAAGGTCATGACCCGGCTTGCCGAGGCGCTCGCGTCGCACGTCTCCGGTCGGAGCCTTGGGGCAGGGGGCCGATTCGCCGCATGCGCCGCAGCCCGGCCTTCCCATCGGCCGCAGCTTCCGCCCCCGCACATCTCTGCGATTCAGAATTGCGGTGCGGGATGGCCGACCTCGGTAGCAGCGAAGGCGAGTCTGCTTTCGACGACGTGAACGCCTGTGCGGGGTAGGCCCCGGGCCAGCTGAGGTGCGCTGTTCAGGCCGCGCGCATGGCACGGTGCTGCAGCCGTTCGTGTGCCTGGACCTGTCCTCGACTGCTATCCTCGATCGTCGAGCGCGTCGGACCGGACGGCGGCGAGCAGCATGTCGACAAAGGCCGTCACCTTGCGCGGCCGAAATCGCGTGGCCGGCGCGACGGTATAGATGCCGCCCGACGGAAGCTCCCACTGCGGCAGGACAGGGTGCAGGCGGCCCGCGGCCAGATCCTTCGCGACGAGATAGTCGGGCAGCACTGAAAGCCCGCCGTCGCCCAGCACCGCGGCCAGCACCCCCGGCGTCGTGTCGATCGCGATGCTGGCGCGCAGGCGCACCGTCTGCTGCTCGCTGTCGCCGCGCGCGAAGGTCCAGGCGAGCGGGTCGCGCAGCGCCCGGTTGGCGATGAAGGGCAGGGCGGCGAGATCGTCCGGCCGATGCACCGCCGCGATCCGGTCCGAAAGACCCCGGCCGGCCACCAGCAACTGACGAAATGTCCCGATCCGGCGGGCCAGCAGGCTGGAATCGGGCAGCCAGCCGACGCGGATCGCCAGGTCGATCCGGCCATCGGCGAGATCCTGGGTCGCGTCGCCCAGCGTCAGTTCCACCTGGCAGGATGGATAGCGCGCGGTGAAGGCGGTCACCACCGGCACGACCGCGGTGGTGCCGTAATCGTTGGGCGCCGTGATCCGCAGCACCCCGCTGGGCTCGGCACCCGCCAGCGTCAGCTCGTCGACCGCTTCTTCGGCTTCGCGCAGGATCAGCACGCAGCGGGCGTGCAGCATCCGGCCGGCATCGGTGGGCTGTACCCGCCGTGTCGTTCGTACCAGCAGACTGGTCTGGAGGTCCTGCTCGAGCAGGGCGACCTGCTGGCTGACCACCGCCTTGGTGATGCCCAGGCGCTCGGCAGCGCGGGTGAACGAGCCCGTGTCCACCACGGCGGCGAAATAGGAGAGGCGGTTCAAGTTCATGATGCGCACCGATGGGGGAGGCCTGATTGTAAGCCAACGGCATATGGTATGTATAGTTTGTTGGTCTTCTGCGGCCAATTCGCGCGTGGCATATCCAGGGGCCGAGGAGACCCGTCATGGCCGATGTTGCGCACGCTACCTACCTGTTCGATCCGCTGTGCGGCTGGTGCTATGGCGCGGCGCCGGTTCTCGAACGACTTGCCGCCGATGCCGCGCTTGCCATCACCTATCTGCCGACCGGGCTGTTCGCAGGCTCGGGGGCGCGGGCGATGGACACCGCGTTCGCCGCCTATGCGTGGCGCAACGACGAACGGATCGCCGAGATGACCGGCCAGCCGTTCAGCGCCGCCTATCGCGATCGGGTGCTGGGCGTGCCCGGATGGTTCGACTCCGGCCCTGCGACCCTGGCGCTCACCGCCGTCGCGCAGACGGCCGCCGATCGCGAGGCGGAGGCCTTGCGGGCCATCCAGGCAGCGCGTTTCGTGGAGGGGCACGATGTTACCGATCTCGCGGTGCTGATCGAAACGCTGCGCGGGCTCGACCTTGCCGAGGCGGCCGACCGGCTGGCGCGGCCCGACGACGCCCTGCGCACCGCCTGCGCGGCGCGTGTCCAGCAGGGCCAGGCGGCAATGCGCCGGTTCGGCGCCAATGGCGTACCCGCGATGCTCGCCGGCAGCGGCGAGGTGTGCCGGCTGCTACCGGCCGACGCGCTGTTCGGCGATGCGGGCGCACTCGCCGCCGCGCTCAAGGCCGCGATGGGCGCGCGCTTTCCCGGGCTGGGCATGGGTGTCGCCCTCGATATTGGTTCCAAGGGCGCCACCGGCGAAATGCAGCGGGGTTGAGATGCGCACGAATCTGGAGGTGATCCGCGCGACCTATGAAGGCGCGTCGGAAGACAAGGGCCGGGCGCTGATGGCGGCCTTGGCTCCCGACGCCCGCTGGACCGAAGCGGCGGGCTTTCCCTATGCCGGCACCTATGTGGGGCCGGACGCCATTGCCGCCGGCGTGTTCCAGCGGCTGGGCAGCGAATGGATCGGCTATCGCGCGGAGGTGCATAGCTACCTCGCGGACGGCGACCGGGTGGCCGCGTTCGGCGTGTATTCCGGCACGTATAAAGCCACGGGCAAGGCGATGCGGGCCACCTTCGCGCACCTCTATCGGCTGAAGGACGGCAAGATCGTCAGCATGGAGCAGGTGGTCGACAGCGCGGTGGTGCGGGCCGCGATGGCGTAGCGGTTCATGTCTGCGGACGGACGACGCCGGTCCGTCAACCGCACCATGAGCATCCGGCCCGGGGCGGGCAGCCGCTTTCCGATGGGGAAGACCTACCTCTCACCTTCCGCAAAAACCGGCCCGCGTGGCGTCCGCGCTGCGTCGCGGGACAGCGCCGCGGCGTCCCAAGCCCGCGGGTGCAGCCGAGCCGCCGATCCCTCGACCAGGCGCCGTTTCACGCATTCAACCAGTCCGCGCTGATCTCGCCCCGGTGCCCTTCCGGCGCGAGCGCGGCGCGGAGTGCTTCCAGCAGCGGCGGCAGCGCCTGGGTGAAGGCATAGGGCGGGTTGACGATGAAAAGGCCCGCGCCATTGTAGAGTCCGGGTTGATCGGCATCGTACAGCCAATGCTCCACCGACAGGAACTTCGGGATGCCGAGGTTGCGCAGCTTGTTCTTCCACTGCTGGTGCGTCCCGCGGTCCTTGAGCGGGTACCAGATCACCGTCACGCCATGCGCCCATTTGCGGTGTGCGGCGGCGAGCGTCGCGGTGATGCGGGCGCGTTCGTCGGTCTGCTCGTACGGGGGATCGACGACGACCACACCGCGCGGCGTGCGCGTCGGCAGCATCGCCAGCCAAAGCTCATAGGCATCGCGCTCGTGCACGGCGGCAGGCGTGCCGCGCATCGCGCCGCGCAGGACATGGGCGTCCTCGGGATGCTTCTCGTTGAGGATCAGCATGTCCTGCGGGCGCAGCAACTGCGCGAGGAACTGCGGGGAGCCGGGGTAGAGGTGCGGCGCTGCCCCTGCATTCACCGCCTGCACCGCAGCCCGGTACGCGTCCAGCAGGGGATTCGTGTCGGCAAAGGCCCGCAGCACGCCGTGCGCAGCCTCGCCGGTGCGCTGGGCCTGCTCCCCGCCAAGATCGTAGAGCCCGCAGCCGGCATGGGTGTCGATCAGGGTCAGCGCGCCCGGCTTTTGCTGCAGGGCCCGGACGAGCGCGATCAGCAGGCTGTGCTTGACGACATCGGCGCTGTTGCCGGCATGGAACGAGTGGCGATAATTCATGGACGTCGAAAACCCTGCCGATTGGCTGTTGTACCCGCTACCGGGCGAGGAAGCCGATCGCGAGACGATGGCGGCAACCGATCCGGCACGCCCCTGTGCCGGGCGGAGGGCGTCGACGCCGCTCTGCGCGACCCCTCAAATCAGCTTTCGCGGTCGACGGCAACCGGGCAGCGCGGGCAGCGTTGCTCCGCCCTCCCGCCGGCTGTCCCCCGGGCGCCCGCCGAACGGCGTCATCGGCCCGGCGCGCCGCTGCCCGTCTTGCCGGGGCTGGCGCCCTCCGCGAACTGGCCCGGCGCGATCCCGGCGACCGACCAGTCGCCGATCGACCAGCGGACCAGCCGCAGCGTGGGCAGTCCGACCGCCGCCGTCATCCGGCGCACCTGCCGGTTGCGCCCTTCGCGGATGGTGATCTTCAGCCAGCTGTCGGGGATCGACTTGCGCTGGCGGATCGGCGGATCGCGCAGCCACAGGTCCGGCGCGTCGATCCGCGCAACTTCGGCCGGCAGCGTCATGCCGTCGTTGAGCATGACGCCGTGCCGCAGGGGTTCCAGGTCGGCGTCCCGCGGATCGCCTTCGACCTGGACGAGATAGGTCTTGGGCATCTTGAAGCGCGGATCGGCAATGCGCGCCTGCAGCCGCCCGTCATCGCACAGCAGCAGCAGGCCCTCGCTGTCCCGATCGAGCCTGCCGGCGGGATAGACGCCCTTGACCGCGATGAAATCCGACAAGGTCGACCGCAGCGTCGGCGATCCGCGATCGGTGAATTGCGAAAGGACCCCGAAGGGTTTGTTGAACAGCAGCAGCCGGGGCATGCCGCACCCATAGCGCTGGGCGGCGGCGATGTCTTCCGGCGCTTGTCGCCCTTCGTGGCAGGCGACCCCGCCGAGCAGGCGGATCGTCATCGCCGGCATCGCGTGCGGGTGCGTGCTTCCCCGATATGCCCGAAAGGCCCCCGCCGGCGACGGCCCACCCTATACGCCCGTTCAATTTCGCCCGCGTAACGCTGCTGCCATTGCTTGCCGGCAGGGGCGGTCCCGTTCGGACCGGCACCGATTCACGCATCGATACAAGGGAACGCGGCGATGAACGGATTTGGAGACAGGTTTGGCGTCACGCGCCGCGAACTGCTCGAGGGCGCGCTGGCGGTGGGTGCGGTCGCAGCACTCGCGCCGGCAGCGCAGGCAATGGCGCAGGGCCACCCACAACATGGAGACACGACCATGGCGACGATCACCGTCAAGGACGGCACGACGATCTTCTACAAGGACTGGGGCCCCAAGACCGCCCGGCCGATCGTCTTCCACCATGGCTGGCCGCTCTCGTCGGACGACTGGGATGCGCAGATGCTGTATTTCCTGGCGAACGGCTTCCGCGTCATCGCGCATGATCGCCGCGGCCATGGCCGCTCGACGCAGACCGATACCGGCAACGACATGGCGACCTATGCCGCCGACGTGATCGAACTCGCCGATGCGCTGGACCTGAAGAATGCCGTGCATATCGGCCATTCGACCGGCGGCGGCGAAGTGGCCGCCTATGTCGCGCGGGCGAAGCCCGGCCGCGTCGCCAAGGCGGTGCTGGTCGGCGCGATCCCGCCGCTGATGCTGAAGACCGCCAGCAACCCCGGCGGCCTGCCGATCGAGGTGTTCGACGGCTTCCGCGCCGCGCTCGCCGCCAACCGCGCGCAATTCTATCTCGATGTGCCGAGCGGCCCGTTCTACGGCTTCAACCGGCCGGGGGCCAAGGTCTCGCAGGGTGTGATCCAGAACTGGTGGCGCCAGGGCATGATGGGCGGCGCCAAGGCGCAATATGATTGCATCAAGGTCTTCTCGGAAACCGACCAGACCGACGATCTGAAGAAGATCCAGGTGCCGGTGCTGTTCCTGCACGGCGACGACGACCAGATCGTGCCCATCGCCGATTCCGCCCAGCTCGCGGTGAAGCTGGTCAAGAAGGGCGAACTCAAAGTCTATAAAGGCTTGCCCCACGGCATGCTCACCACCCATGCGGACGTGTTGAACCCCGATCTGCTTGCCTTCATCCGCAAGTAAACGAGGCGGGGCCGACTTCCGGGACCGAAGGTCGGCCCTTTCTCCAGAGGCCATGTAATAAAAAAGTAATAATCGTCATGAAAATTTAACAAATTTCTTCTGTCCCCATTGGCGCTCCGGCGCCCTCTACCCGGTCGAACCGCGCTTATTGCGCGGTGCAACACGACCGCATCCACGGGGGATATCGAAGATCATGGTGAACAAGCGCACCCTTTGGCTGGTGACGACGGCGCTCGGCTGCGTCGCGCAGCCCGCTTTGGCGCAGGACCAGCAGAGCGCCGCCGACGCGCCGCAGGACATCGTCGTCACCGGCTATCGCGCCAGCCTCGAGCAGGCACGCGACCTCAAGCGCAAGTCGGCGATCATCCAGGATTCGATCGCGGCCGACGACATCGCCGCCTTCCCGGACCTCAATCTCGCCGAGGCGATCCAGCGCCTGCCGGGCGTCGCGATCAACCGCGAAGCCGGCGAAGGGCGCCGCATCAGCCTGCGCGGGCTCGGCCCGGACTTCACCCGCGTCCAGCTCAACGGCATGGAAGTGCTCGGCAACGTGGACTCGCCGCAGGACAGCCGCGGCCAGAATTCGCGTGACCGCGCCTTCGACTTCAACCTGTTCGCCGCCGAGCTGTTCAACCGCGTCGACGTCGAGAAGTCCTACCAGGCGATCCAGACCGAGGGCGGCCTGGCGGGTACCGTCGGCCTGCATACCGGCCGGCCGTTCGACTATGCCGGCACCAAGGCGGTCGTCTCCGCTCAGCTCGGCACCAACACGCTGACCAAGGACGCGCAGCCGCGCTTCACCGGGCTGCTGTCGAAGAACTGGGGCAATTTCGGCGTGCTGATCTCGGGCGCCTATAGCCACCGCAACACCCGCGAAGAGGGCTTCGACACCTATCGCTGGCGCCGCAACAAGGCCAATGGCAGCGACGTCTCGGCGCTGACCGCCGACCAGCAGGCCAAGATCGCATCGGGCGACCTGCGCTTCGCGCGCGGCAACCGCCTGTCGGTGTGGGACAGCACCCAGGACCGGCTGGGCCTGACCGCCGCGATCCAGTGGAAGCCGAGCGACAAGATCAACCTCGCGCTCGATGGCCTGTACGGCGAGTTCAAGGCCGACCGCTTCGAGACGCACCTCGCCTCGCGCGGCGGCGGCGGCTCGACGTGGCTGGGCGGCGCGCAGACCTTTGCGGGCGTCACCTACAAGAATTCCAAGATCAACCAGATCCACTGGAACGACCAGAACGAGGTCGATTATCTCGACGTCGACGGCGCCAACACCGCGACCGAAACCCGCACCCAGAAGACCAAGAACATCTTCAAGCAGCTGGTGCTGAGCGGCGACGCGGCGCTGAGCGACAACCTCAAATTCTTCTTCACCGGCGGGGTCGAGCGCTCGAGCTACGACATGCCGGTCAGCGACAAATTCTACCTCGAAGCCTATGGCGGCGTGATCTCGGACTATCGCGGCGGCACCTATTCGCTGGTCAACACCTATAAGTGGGACACCGGCAACCCCGCGCTGTGGCACGCCCACAACCTGCTGATCTCGTCCAACTATCAGGACTCGGCGTTCGACACCGCCAAGGGCCGATTCGAATTCTCGGTGAGCCCCGACGACAAGCTGTCGTTCGGCGGCGAATGGCGCCGGTTTGAGAACAGCGGCTACAGCCGCGGCGGCCAGGTCAATGTCTACCAGACCGAGTTCCAGACGGGGAAGGTCAGCGCCAACATCGCCAACTATGCCCAGGTCTATACCGGCTATAGCGGCCAGAACTGGGTGGTGGTCGATTACAACAAGGCGCTGAGCCAGCTCGGCATCGATCGCAACGCCTATCTGGGGCCGAAGCTGAGCGTCTACGGCGTCGAGGAGCGCACCGGCGCGGCGTTCGCGCAATATGACTGGGACCACCATCTCGGCAGCCTGCCGTTCCGCGGCAATATCGGCGTGCGCTACTATCGCACCGATCTGACCTCGTCGGGCTTCTCCACCGGGACGGACAGCAAGGGCAACACGATCGGCAGCGGCAGTGCCAGCATCGGCAAGAGCTATGACGGCGTGCTGCCGGCGATGAACCTCACGCTGGAGCTGCAGAAGGGCCTGCAGGTCCGCTTCTCGGCCGCCAAGAACATCAACCGTCCGACGCTGAGCGCGCTGGCCGCCAATGCCTCGGTATCGCTCAACGACGACGGCACCTACAGCGTCTCGGTCGGCAACCCGGACCTCAAGCCCTACAAGTCGACCGACCTCAACCTGTCGATCGAGCATTATTTCGGCCGGGTCGGCTATGTCGCGCTGGGCGGCTTCTACAAGCATCTCGACGGCTTCATCGCCACCAAGACGCTGTCGAACGTGCCCTACAGCATCACCGGCCAGCCGACCACGCTGGCGCCGAACCTGACGCCGAACACGATCATCACCAGCTATTCGATCCCGGTGAACCTCGACGGCACCGATCTGGTCGGCATGGAGCTGGCCGGCCAGGCCGACTTCACCTTCCTGCCGGCGCCGTTCGATCACTTCGGCGCGAGCGGCAACTTCACCTACCTCGATTCGAAGTACGACTATCGCAAGATCTACGGCGCGGACGCGATCCGCACCACGCTGGAAGGGCTGAGCCACGTCAACGCCAATGCGACGCTCTATTACCAGGACGCCAGGTTCGACGCGCGCGTCTCGGTCAATTATCGCAGCGGCTATGTTTACAGCGCCTCGCCGGTCTCGACGAGCCTCGGCAAGGATCAGGATCTGACCGGCTATGCGCCGACCACCTATGTGGATGCCTCGGCGCATTACAACCTGACCAGCAAGGTCCAGCTGACCCTCGACGCGATCAACCTGACCAACCAGCGCGAGAAGCAATATTCGGACAGCACCCAGCGCCTCTATGTCGTCACCCGCGCGGGGACGACGGTGATGGGCGGCGTCCGCATCTCGTTCTGAGCCTTGCCCCGGGGCGGGACGGTCCTACCGTTCCGCCCCGGCCCCGGTTGGCCTTCGGGGTCAACAATCTGTCATCATCGACTGATAGCCGCGCCTGCGGAGGCAAAGGGTCTGCGCGGGCGTCGGCAATCGTACCGGTGGGTTTCTGGGGCGGCGCTGATCCTGGGATCGCTTTCGCCCATCGCCGCGCCGTGCCAGACGCAGGCGGCCTCGCCGCAAGCGCGCATCCGCTTCGATATCCCGCCCGGCCCCCTGGCCGAGGTGCTCCGCGCCCTGTCGCGCCAGGCCGGCATCGAGATCCTCACCACCCAGCCGGCCTCGACCCGCGTCGCGCGCCCGATCCGCGGACGCATGACCCGGGCGGCAGCGATTGCCCGCGCGCTTGCCGGTCTGCCGCTCGTCGCGCGGGCGGCAGGCGGAGGGTATGTCGTCGTGCCGGGCCCCGCTGCACCGGAACCTGACCTCGAAGCTCCGCCGCCCGAGCCGCCGCTGATCGTCGTCACCGGCTATCGCGAGGCGGTGCGCCAGTCGGTCGCGCTCAAGCGCCGCGCCACCGGCGTACGCGAGGCGACGCGAGCGCAGGACATTGCCGACTTCCCCGATCGCAACGTCGCCGATGCCCTTCAGCGGCTGCCCGGTGTGGCGATCAGCCGCGACAATGGCGAGGGGCGCCAGGTCTCGCTGCGCGGGCTGGGGCCGCTGTTCACCCGCACCACGCTGAACGGGGTCGATGCGCTCGCCACCACGGCCTCGGGCTTCGACAATCGCGGATCGGTGAGCCGCGAGCGGCGCTTCGACTATTCGGTGTTCGAAGCCAGCCTGCTCTCGCAGGTAGTGGTGGAAAAGAGCTGGGCGGCTGATGCCGATGCCGGCGGGATCGGCGGCACCGTCGCGCTGCAGACGGTGCGCCCGTTCGACCGGCCGGAGAACGAGACGCTGGTCTCGCTGCGCGCCCGCGCCGGCGGCAACGGCATGGCGACGACGCCGCAGGGCACCGTGGAGCTGGCCCGTCGGAGCGACCATTGGGGGGTGCTGGTCGCCGCCTCGTTCAGCAGCAACCATGTCGCCGAGTTCGGCTATCGCAACTGGGACTGGGCGCCGGTCACCTTCGGCGCCGCCAATCTGGGGCCGAACCTCACGGCTGACCAGCGGGCACGGCTGACCGGTACGTCTGGGCGCCCGGTCTACGGCCCGCGCGCCGCGACCTATTCGAGTTGGATCAACCGGCTCGACCGGCTCAATCTCGTCGCCGCCGTCCAGCATGCAGGCGACGACGGCACCGAACTGAGCGTCGATTGGGTGCATGCCGCGCTCGCCGACCACCGCGACGAACGCTCGCTGGCCGCGGCGGGCGACAACGGGCTGACCGGCAATGTCACCGGCACCCAGCGGCTGCTTGCCGCGACGATCGTCGGCGATACCCTGGCGGCGGCACGCTATTCGGGCGTCGACCTGCGCACCGAAGCCAAGCGATCGGAGGACCGCACCCGGTTCGACCAGGCGACCTTGTCGCTGCGCAAGCCGATCGACGCCGCGACGATCGTCCAGCTCACCCTGGGCTACAACCGATCGGTGTTTCGCGGGCCGGTGTTCGATAAGGCGTTCCTGCAGGCGAAGAACCGCGATTTCGCAACGACCTCCACCGGCGCCGATCCGCAGAACCGCTATGGCTTCGATCCGGCCGATCCGGCGGTGTGGAGCCTGATGCGGGCCGATGCGCGGGAAGATGCGATCGACAACGCCAACGCCCAGGCGCGACTGACGCTCGACCGCACGCTGGCGCCGGGGCTCACGCTGCGCGCGGGCGGCAGCTGGCACCGCTTCACCAACAGCGGCTATCAGCGCCGCACCCGGGTGGACTATCCCGATGGCGGACCGGCGGTAACTGCGGTCTTCGACGGGCCGACGATCGCCCCCTACGTCGTCGCCGATGTCGACGCGACCTATGCCGCCACCGGTCAGCGCCGCGACCTGACCGCCGCCGACAACGTCCCCGGCACCGATTACCGGCTGCGCGAGGAAAGCAGGGCGGGGTTCGCGCTGCTCGATTGGGACGGCCGTCTCGGCGCGCTGCCGCTGCGGGTCCGCGGCGGGCTGCGCTATCAGGCGATCACCACGCGCTCGACCGGTGCCGCCACCAGCGACATGTTCGCCGCCCCGGTGACGCACAGTACCGACAGCCGCGCCTGGCTGCCCTCGCTGGAAGTCCGGCTGACCCTGCGGCCCGCGCTGCTGCTGCGCGCTACCGCCAGCGAGAACGTCAACCGACCGGACCTCGCCGATCTGCGCGCGGCGGCGGTGGTGTCGGTCTCGCCCTTCGGCGGCACGATCACCACCGGCAACCCCGACCTGAAGCCGTTCCGCGCGCAATCCTTCGACCTCGCGCTGGAGCGCTACGGCGCGGACGGCGGGCTGATCGCGCTCGGGCTGTTCTACAAGCACATGAATTCGTTCATCACCTCGGCGACGACGGTGCAGCCCTATGTCGCCACCGGCTATCCGCTCGCCTTCCTGTTTCCCGGCCAGAGCGCGAACACGCTGTTCAACGTCGTCCAGCCGTTCAACGGCGGCGGCGCCTCCATTCTGGGCGCGGAGCTGGCGGTGCAGCAGGAGCTGCGCTTCCTCCCCGCGCCGTTCGACCGGACGGGCGTGCAGCTCAACGGCACCTATGCCGATGGCCGCTCGGACGTGGTCTATGCCGGCGTGCCGGTGCGGCTGACGCTGATCGACCTGTCGCGCTGGCAGGGCAATGCCACGCTCTACTATACCGGGCGGGGCTGGGATGCGCGCGTCGCGCTTGCCTATCGCGATCGCTACCGCACCGGGATCGGCAACAGCGGCAATATCGGCGAGTGGGTCGCGCCTGCCGCCACGCTCGACGCCGCCGCGCATGTCGCACTCGGGCGGCGCGCCAAGCTGGTGCTGGAGGCGCAGAACCTTACCAACGCGCCCATTCTCCAGTATACCGACCGCGACGCACGCCGGCTGCTGGCGATCACCCATAGCGGGCGCGTGCTGAGTGCGGGGATTCGGTATGTTTTTTGACGGCGGTGCAGGGCAGGGGCGGGGCGCATGTCCCCGTTTCCGCGCGCCGCGACTCTACCCATCCGTAACGGCCGGGCCGGGACGATGCGCCTGATGGACGCGGCCGACATTCTGGCTGAACATCGGACGCGCCTGACCGCCTATGTCCGCAAGCGGCTCCGCGACCCGGAGCAGGCGGACGATATCGTGCAGGAGACGTTCGTGCGGGTGGTGGAACAGGAGCGCAAGCAGCGGATCGAGCAGCCGCTCGCCTATGCCTTTCGCGTGGCGGATTCGATCCTGTTCGCCGGCGCGCGCAAGGGCGGCGGGCATACCGAGCCGCTCGATACCGAGATCGCCTGCACCCTGCCGCTGCCCGAGGAGGTGCTGGACTATCGCCGCCGGCTCGCCCGGTTCGAGACGGTACTGGCCGGCCTGCCCGCGCTGCGCCGCGACGTATTCGTGAAGCGCCATCTCGACGGCAAGTCGCGCGCCGAGATCGCCGAGGAAATGGGATTGAGCCTGGAAGCGGTGAAGAAGCATCTGGTGCGCGCGATGATCGACCTGGCCGAGTGCGGCGATCTCGACGGCGTGGCGCATGGGGCGTCGGCATGAGCGACGTGCAGACGCTGGAAATCGCGGCGGACTGGGCGGATCGGATCGACGAGCTCGATGCGATCGAGCGGCGCGTGCTGATCGCCTGGCTCAACGAATCCGAGGCCAATCTTCGCGCCTTCACCCGGATGCACGAGCTGCTGCGCGATCCGGCGCTGCTCGCGGTGCTGGAGGCGGCCAAGCCCCTGTCGGTCCTGCCGCCGCTGCCCGACGCGGTGCCGCAGCGCCGCCGCAGCGATCGCCATCCGCGCCCGGCACTCCAGCGCGCGCGGGGCATGCGGATCGCGGCAGCCGCGGCAGGGCTCGCGGCCGTGGTGGCGGTGCCGCTGCTGTGGCGCGAGGCGCTGCCGCCCGCGCCGAAGGTGGCAGCGGTTGCCGGCGTCCTCCACACCAGTCCGGTGGGGATGCGCGCGCAGGTGCGCCTGGGCGACGGATCGCAGGTGACGCTGGATGCGGCCTCGGCCGTGCGCGTCGCCTTTGCCGCGCATGCCCGGCCAGTGACGCTCGAGCGCGGCGCGGCGCGGTTCGACGTGGCGCACGATGCCAGCCGACCCTTTTCGGTCCAGTCGGGGCAGGTGCGCTTCACCGCGCTCGGTACCAATTTCAGTGTCGACCAGCTGCCGGGGGCCGTCGAACTCCACGTCTATCGCGGCCGGGTGCGGGTGGACGAGCCGGGGCGATCCCCGATCGTCGTGACCGGCGGCGAGTGGGTGAGCGTCGGCGCGCAGCCGTTGCGCGTCCAGCGCTTCGATCCCAAGACGTCGGGCGCTTTCGACAGCGTATGGCTGAGCGCGGACGGCATGCGGCTCGATGCCGCGCTCGGGCGGATCGGACGGCACAGCGCGGTGCCGATCCGGCTCGCCGATCCGGCACTGGGGGCGACCCGGTTGAGCGGCCGCTTCCGGCTCGACACACCCGAGCAGAGCACGGTGCTGATCGGCGCGCTGGTCGGGATGACGCCGCAGCGCCGGGGCGATGCGATCGTGCTTGCGCGGGCGAAAGGTCGTTGACGCGCGGTTAACCGCGTTCGGCAAGGCTTTGGTAAGATGCGAATGCGATTCTAGCGCCTTGGAGTAGCGCCATGATCGCCACCAACATCGCCCTTTCCGGAGTCCAGGCCAGCGTCGCGCGGCTGAACGTCAGCGCGCAGAACGTCGCCAACGTCAACACGACGGGCGAGACGGCCAAGGCCGTGACCGCGGCGACCGCGATCGGCAAGACGGTCAACCATGCCTATCAGCCGATCGCCATCTACCAGGCGGCGGCAGCGGCGGGGGGCGTCAACGCCAAGCCGGTGCCGCAGGTACCGGGTACCGGGCCGCGCTATGATCCGGAATCGCAGGACGCGGACAGCGACGGCAATGTCGAGGCGCCGGACGTCGACTTCGCCAGCGAGGATGTCGAGCAACGCAAGGCGCTGTTCTCGTTCCGCGCCAACCTCTCGGTGATCCGCACGCAGGACCAGATGATGGGGTCGCTGCTCGACACCAGGGTATAAGGACCCCGCGGGCGCGCCGCGGGATCCTTGTAGGCCTCAGGCCAGCGTCAGGCCGACATTCACGTTGCCGCGCGTCGCGTTCGAATACGGACACACCTGATGCGCCGCGTCGACCAGCTGCTGCGCCACGTCGCGCTCCAGGCCGGGCAGGCTGACCAGCAGGTCCGCGGTGATGCCGAAGCCGCCTTCCGAACGCGGGCCGATGCCCACCGTCGCGGTGACCGACACATCGGCCGGCACCTTGATCTTCATGCCGGCGCCCACCGCCTTCAGCGCGCCGATGAAGCAGGCCGAATAGCCCGCCGCGAACAGCTGCTCCGGATTGGTGCCGTCGCCGCCGGCGCCGCCCAGTTCCTTCGGAGTCGACAGCTTGACCTCGAGCACGCCGTCCTCGCTGCGCGCGCTGCCGTCGCGGCCGCCGGTTGCAGTGGCCTTGGTGGTGTACTTCACATCGACCGACATCGGGTGTCTCCTTGATAACTGCGATAAATGTTATCGCGATAACGATCAGATAGGCGAAGCCGTGCCCCTTGTCCAGAGGATTCGTTATCGCGATATGTGTTTTATCCCGCCGCCGTCCGGTGGGAGAGGAGTTCCTGCCCATGCCTGCCCCGCTTCCGCTCGACGGCCAGCTCTGCTTCTCGCTCTACAGTGCGAGCATGGCGATCACGCGCGTCTACAAGCCGATCCTCGATCGGCTGGGGATCACCTATCCGCAATATCTGGTGCTGCACGCGCTGTGGGAACAGGATGGCCGCACGGTCGGCGCGATCGGCGAGCGGCTGGCGCTCGAATCGAGCACGATCACGCCGCTGGTGAAGCGGCTGGAGGCGGCCGGGCTGGTGACGCGCCGCCGCAATCCGGAGGACGAGCGGCAGGTCCAGGTGTTCCTCACCGAGCAGGGCCGGGCGATCCGCGAGGAATGCGGCTGCCTGGGCGAGGCGGTATTGGAGAAGACCGACCTGTCGCTGGAGCGGCTGGCGGGCCTGAACCGCGAGGCCCAGGCGCTGCGCGACTCGCTGGCGCGGGGGTGATCTCCGCAGCAATCCCGGTTTGCCGCACGGGCCCTTGCGGCTAAGGGGGACATTCAATCCCCGAAATCTGCTGGAACCCCCGTTTCGATGCTGCGCCTGTCCGGACTTTCCCTACCCCTCGATCATCCCGTCGATGCGCTCGCGCCCGCGATCGCCGCGCGGCTGGGGGTGGCGCCAGCGGACGTGCGCGGCTTCACCGTGTTCAAGCGCGGCAACGATGCCCGGCGGCGGAGCGCGATCCTGCTGGTCTACACGGTCGATGTCGACCTGGCGGACGAGGCCGAGGTGCTGGCACGCTTCGCCGGTGACAAGGATGTGCGGCCCACCCCCGACATGACCTATCGCCCGCCGGTGCATGCGCCCGAGAGCTGGCAGGGCCTGCGCCCGGTGGTGATCGGCGCGGGGCCGTGCGGGCTGTTCGCCGGGCTGCTCCTCGCGCAGATGGGGTTCCGCCCGATCATCCTCGATCGCGGCAAGATCGTGCGCGAGCGGACCAAGGACACCTGGGGCCTGTGGCGCCGCTCCGAGCTCAACCCGGACTCCAACGTCCAGTTCGGCGAGGGCGGGGCGGGCACTTTCTCCGACGGCAAGCTCTATTGCCGGGTCAAGGATCCGCGCTTCCTCGGCCGCAAGGTGCTGGAAGAGTTCGTGAAGGCCGGCGCGCCCGACGACATCCTGTGGCAGGCGCACCCGCATATCGGCACCTTCCGCCTCGTCACCATGGTGGAGAGCATGCGCCGCACCATCGAGGAACTGGGCGGCGAATATCGCTGGCAGACCCGTGTCGACGCCATCGAGCTGGACGCCCAGCGCAGGATGCGCGGCCTGCACCTGCACGACGGCAGCTTCCTGGAGGCCGATCACGTCGTGCTGGCGGTGGGACACAGTGCGCGGCCGACCTTCGAGATGCTCCACCAGATGGGCGTGCATCTCGAGGCCAAGCCCTTCTCGATCGGCGTGCGGATCGAGCATCCGCAGAGCTGGATCGACCAGGCGCGCTTCGGCAACTGCGCCAAGCATCCCGATCTGGGGGCGGCCGCCTATGCGCTGTCGCACCACTGCGCCAATGGCCGCACCGTCTACAGCTTCTGCATGTGCCCGGGCGGGCGCGTGGTGGCGGCGACCTCGGAGGAGGGCCGCGTCGTCACCAACGGCATGAGCCAATATTCGCGCGCCGAGTTCAACGCCAATTCGGGACTGGTCGTGGCGATCGACCCGGCGCGCGACTATCCGGGCGGGCCGCTCGCCGGCATCGAGCTGCAGCGCAAATGGGAGGACGCGGCGTTCATTGCCGGCGGCTCCAACTACAACGCGCCGGGCCAGCTGGTCGGCGACCTGCTCGCCGGTCGCCCCTCGACCGCGCTGGGGCAGGTGGTGCCGAGCTACAAGCCGGGCGTCACGCCGACCGATCTTTCCGCCTGCCTGCCCGGCTTCGTGATCGAGGCGTTCCGCGAGGCGCTCCCGGTGTTCGGGCGCCAGATCGCGCGCTACGACCATCCCGAAGCGGTGATGACGGGCGTCGAGACGCGCACCTCGTCGCCCTTGCGGATCACCCGCGGGGCGGATTTCCAGAGCCTCAACACCCCGCAGCTGTTCCCGGCAGGCGAGGGCGCGGGCTATGCCGGCGGCATTCTCTCGGCCGCGATCGACGGCATCAAAGTCGCCGAGGCGGTGGCGGCGAGCATGCTCGCCGCCCGCTGATCAGGCCGCTTCGCTGAACTGCAGCGCCGCCAGTCGGGCGTAGAGCCCGCCCTGCGCAACGAGCTCGGCATGGCTTCCGGTCTCGACGATGCGGCCGCCGTCCATCACGATGATCCGCCCCGCCGCGCGCACGGTGGCGAGGCGGTGGGCGATCACCAGCGTGGTACGGCCTTCCATCAGCCGCTCCAGCGCATCCTGCACCAGCTTCTCGCTTTCGGCGTCGAGCGCGCTGGTCGCCTCGTCGAGCAGCAGGATCGGCGCGTCGCGGAGCAGCGCCCGGGCGATGGCGAGCCGCTGGCGCTGGCCGCCGGACAGGCGCGCGCCGCCTTCGCCGAGGAAGGTTTCAAGGCCGTCCGGAAGCTCGCGCAGGAACTCGGCAGCGTTGGCGGCCTCGGCGGCGGCCCAGATCGCGTCGTCGCTGGCCTCCCAGTTGCCGTAGCGGAGATTGTCGCGGGCGCTGGCGGCGAAGATCACCGTTTCCTGCGGCACCATCGCCATGCGGGCGCGGACCTCCGACGGATCGGCCTTGGGGATGGCGACGCCGTCGATGCGAATCTCGCCCGCCTCGGGATCATAGAAGCGCTGGAGCAGCTGGAACAAGGTCGACTTGCCCGCGCCCGAGGGGCCGACCACCGCCACCGTCTCGCCCGGTGCCACGAACAGCGAGAAGTCCTGCAGCGCGGAAACCTCGGGGCGGGTGGGGTAGCGGAAGGTCACCGCATCGAACGCGATCGCGCCCTCGGCGGGGCTGGGCAGGGCGATCGGGTTGGCGGGCGCGGCGATGTCCGGTTCCTGCTGGAGCAGCTCGGCCAGCCGGCTGGCGGCGCCCGAGGCGCGGAGCAGGTCGCCATAGACTTCGGTCAGCGCGCCGAACGAGCCGGTGACGAGGCCGGCGGTGATCACGAAGGCGGTGATCGCGCCGCCGGTGATCTGCCCGGCGGCGACGCCCGACACCGCGTCCCACATGATCAGCGTGATCGCGGTGAACAGCAGCCCGATGACCAATGCGGTCATCACCGCGCGGAGCGCGAACCGCTTCTGCGCGGCGGCAAAGCTGCGCACCACCGCGTCCTGGAAGCGCTTGCTCTCGCGCGGCTCCTGCCCGAAGGCCTGGACGATCCGCATCGCGCCCAGCGTCTCGGAGGCGATCGCGCCGATGTCCGCCACCCGGTCCTGGCTGTTGCGCGAATATTGGCGGACGCGCCCGCCCAGCCAGACGATCGGCAACACGGTCAGCGGCATGCCGACGATCAGATAGGCGGCGATCTTGGGCGCCAGCACGAACAGATAGATCACGCCGCCGATGCCGGTCAGCAGGTTCCGGAGCGCGATCGAGACGGTCGAGCCCACCACCTGCTCGACCAGCGCAGTATCCGAGGTGAGTCGCGAGGCGATCTCCGACGGCCGGTTTTCCTCGAACCATTTCGGCGGCAGGCGCAGCAGGTTGCGGTGCACCGCGACCCGAAGGTCCGCCACGGTCCGCTCGGCCACCCAGGAGATGAAGAAGAAGCGGATCGCCGTCGCCAGCGAAAGCACCAGAATCACCGCCAGGAGTCCCTGGAAATAGATGCCGATTTCGCTCGTGTCGGCACCGGCGGCGAAGCCGTTATCGACGATCTGCTTGAAAGTGTACGGGATCCATAGGGTCGCCAGCGACGACGTCACCAGCGAAACCATCGCGATGACGATCTGCAGCGGATAGCGGCGGGTGAACTGCCAGATGACGAGCAGGCTGCTGAGCTTGCGGCGCTGCGCCGGCGGCGGGGTCGTGTCGGCCATGGCCAGCGACTAGCGCGGTTCGCGGGGCAGGGGAACCACCTCCGGTTATCGCTGTTCCGCATAGCTACGACGTTGCGGTGCACAAGGGCGCCGTCTATATGGGTGGTAAGACAACCCCCGCTGCAGGGATCGGGGCACGGGGAAGGATTTTCGATGCTGTACGACGCTTACGAGATTCAACGTTCCATGCTGGCCGGGGCAAGTGCCCTGGCCAATTTCAGCGCGGGCCTGCTCAACAATCCTACCAACCCCTTTGCCTATTTCGGCGGCGGGCCGGTGATGGCTTCCGCGCTGGAAGTCTTCGCGCACGCCTCCGCGCCGCGCGGCAAGCCGGCCTTCGCGCTCGACTTCACCGAGA
Source organism: uncultured Sphingomonas sp. (assembly GCF_913777625.1). GTDB lineage: Bacteria > Pseudomonadota > Alphaproteobacteria > Sphingomonadales > Sphingomonadaceae > Sphingomonas. Next base: position 465,891 of record NZ_CAJYTI010000020.1, on the reverse strand, counting down.
TCGACGGCCGTCAGGTCGCGGTGCGGGAGGAGATCGTGCTCCGCAAGCCGTTCGGCCAGCTCAAGCGCTTCGTGCGCCAGGGCGTCGAAGGCGGGCCGAAGCTGCTGATCGTCGCCCCCATGTCGGGCCACTATGCCACGCTGCTGCGCGGCACAGTGCAGCGGATGCTGCCGGTGGCGGACGTCTACATCACCGACTGGCGCGACGCGAAGCTGGTGCCGACCAGCGAGGGCAAGTTCGACCTCGACGACTATGTCGATTACGTGATCGACTTTCTCGCCCATATCGGCGCCGAGGGCGATCCGCGGCCGCACATGCTGGCGGTGTGCCAGCCCTCGGTGCCCTGCTACGCCGCCGCGGCGCTGATGAGCGCGGACAAGCATCCCAATCGCCCGCGCACGCTCACCATGATGGGCGGCCCGATCGACACGCGCGAGGCGCCGACCGCGGTCAACACGCTGGCGACCGAGCGGCCGTTCAGCTGGTTCGAGCAGAACGTGATTGCCACCGTGCCGATGAGCTACCCCGGCGCGCGCCGAAAGGTATATCCGGGCTTCCTCCAGCTCGCCGGCTTCATGACGATGAATCTCGGCAACCACCTCATCTCGCACTGGGAGATGTTCAAGCATCTCGTCCAGGGCGACGACGAGAGCGCCGATTCGACGATGAAGTTCTACGAGGAATATCGCTCGGTCTGCGACATGACCGCCGAATTCTATCTCCAGACGATCGATGTGGTGTTCCAGACGCATGCGCTGCCCAAGGGCGAGATGCTGCACCGCGGCCGCAAGGTGGATCCGGGCGCGATCACCGATATCGGCATTCTTGCGATCGAGGGCGAGCGCGACGATATCTCTGGCATCGGCCAGACCAAGGCGGCGCTGACCATCGCGACCAACCTGCCTGAGTCGTTCAAGCAGTATCACCTGGCCGAAGGCGTCGGCCATTACGGCATCTTCAACGGCTCGAAGTGGCGCAACCGGATTGCGCCGGTCGTCGAGCAGTGGATGGCCGCGCATAGCGGGTGAGCCTGATTTCCCTCTCCCCACCGGGGAGAGGGTCTACCTACCCAGAAATACATCGTCATTCCCGCGAAGGCGGGAATCCATTGGTGCTGAAGGCGCGGTTCTTTCCCCGAACGTTCTGGCTAATGGAGTCCCGCCTTCGCGGGACTGACGGTTGGTGTGTGAAGAGGCCGGCCCCATCCTCCCTCGCAGGGAGGGAGGATAGACTCGGCGCCCTCAAATCCCCCCTTCGTCCAGGCTGAGCAGCGTCGCGTTGCCGCCGGCGCTGGTGGTGTCCACCGACACCGCCCGCTCCGCGCAGAAGCGGTGCAGATAGTGCGGCCCGCCCGCCTTGGGGCCGGTGCCCGACAGGCCCTCGCCGCCGAACGGCTGCGAGCCCACCACCGCACCGATCATCGAGCGGTTGATGTACAGATTGCCCACCCGCGCTTCCGCCTCGACCAGCTCGGCCGAGCGGGCGATGCGGCTGTGCAGGCCCATGGTGAGCCCGAAGCCTTTGGCGTTCACCCGCGCCACCGTCTCGGCGAGCTGGCCCGCCTTCCAGGTGGCGACATGGAGGATCGGCCCGAACCATTCGCGGGTCAGGTCTTCGGGCCGGTCGATGCGGATCATCGTCGGCGGCACGAAGAGGCCGGTGGCGGGGACCGGCACGGTCTTCAGCCACTGGGCCTTGGCGCTGTCGCGATAGGCCATCAGCTTGTCATAGGCCGCCTGGTCGATCACCGGGCCGATATCGGTGCGCGGATCGGCCGGGTCGCCGAGGATCAGCAGCTCCATCGCGCCGCGCAGCATCTCGATCACGCCGTCGGCGATCTCCTCCTGCAGCAGCAGCAGGCGCAGCGCCGAGCAGCGCTGGCCGGCCGAGCGGAAGGCCGAGGTGAGCACGTCGGCCACCACCTGCTCGGGCAGCGCGGTCGAATCGACGATCATCGCGTTGATGCCGCCCGTCTCCGCGATCAGCGGCACCAGCGGGCGATCCTCGCCTTCCAGCAGCGCGGCGGCGATCTTCTTGGCGGTGGGGGTGGAGCCGGTGAAGGCGACGCCGGCGATGCGATGGTCGGCGGTGAGGGCTGCGCCCACCTCCGGCCCGCCGGTCACCAGCACCAGCGCATCTTCCGGCACGCCGGCCTGATGGGCGAGGCGCACCGCGGCGCGGGCGATCTCGGGCGTCTGCGGCGCGGGCTTGGCGACCACGGCATTGCCCGCGACCAAAGCCGCGGCGGTCTGGCCGAGGAAGATCGCCAGCGGGAAGTTCCACGGCGCGATCGTCGCCCACACGCCGCGGCCTTCCATGCGCAGCTCGTTGCGCTCGCCCGTCGGCCCGGGAAGGGTGATGGGGGCGAGGCCGGTGCGGGCCTGGAGCGCATAGTAGCGGCAGAAATCGGCCGACTCGCGAACCTCGCCGAGCGCGTCGGGGATGGTCTTGAAGGCTTCCTTGACGGCGAGCGCCATCAGCTCGATGCGGTTTTCCTCGAGCAGGTCGGCAAGGCGCTCGAGGATCGCGGCGCGGGTGGCAAGCGGCGTCGCGGCCCAGCCGGGGAAGGCGGCAGTCGCGCGGTCGATGGCCGCGCGCACATCGGTGGTCGCGCTGGTGGTGGCCGCAGGCAGAGGCTTCGCGGCAATTGCCGCCGCCGTTTCGGCGAGGATCGTCCGCTCGGCAAGGTCGATGCCGCCGGAGTTCTTCCACGCGCCGAACAGTTCGACGGGCAGCGGGATGCTCGGATGCCGCGTACCACCCACCGCCGCGATCTTCTCCACCGGATCGGCGAGCAACTCGGCTTCGCTCAATTGCTCGTCGGCGAGCTGGTGGACGAAGCTGGAGTTCGCGCCATTTTCCAGCAGGCGACGGACGAGATAGGCCAGCAGGTCGCGGTGGCCGCCGACCGGCGCGTAGATGCGGCAGTGATAGCCCTGCTCGTTGACCAGCCGCTCGTACAGCCCTTCGCCCATGCCGTGGAGGCGCTGGAACTCGAAGTCGCGGCTGTTGCCGGCCCAGTCGAGAATGGTCGCGACGGTCAGCGCGTTGTGGCTGGCGAACGCCGGCACGATGTTCTTCGCCGCGAGCATGTCGCGCGCGCAGGCGAGGTAGGAGACATCGGTCGCCGCCTTGCGGGTGAACAGGGGGTAATCGGACAGGCCCTCGACCTGGGTGCGCTTGATCTCGCTGTCCCAATAGGCGCCCTTGACCAGCCGCACGTGCATCGGTCGGCCGAGATCGTCGGCCCAGCCGATCACCGCGCGGGCGCGCTTGCCATAGGCCTGCACCGCCATGCCGAAGCCGTTCCAGCCCTTGAGCTCTGGTCGACGCGCAACCGAGCCGATGATGTCGAGGCTCATCTCCAGCCGCTCGCTCTCTTCCGCGTCGACGGTGAGCGGGATACCCTGCGCCGCCGACTCCGAGGCGAGCTGCGCCAGCATGTCGGTCAGCTCGGGCACGCAGCGATCGTACTGTGCGACTTCGTAGCGCGGGTGGAGCGCGGAGAGCTTCACCGAGATCGAATGCCCCGCCTTGGGATCGCTGCCGACCGCGCGGATCGCCTCGAAATAGGCCTGGAAATAGCGTTCGGCATCCGCCTTGGTCCGCGCGGCCTCGCCCAGCATGTCGAAGCTGGCGGTGAAGCCCTTGTTCTCGGGCTTCTTCATCCGCTTCGAGGCTTCGTCGATGGTGCGGCCCATCACGAACACCTCGCCCATCCGCTTCATCGCCGCGCCCACCGCCTGGCGGACGAAGGGTTCGCCGGCGCGCGAGATCAGCCGGCGGAGCGCGCCCGTCTTCTCGTCACCGACCAGCGCGCGGCCGAGCATCAGCCCCCACGTCGCCGAATTGACCAGCACCGAGTTCGACTTGCCCGAATGCGCCTTCCAGTCGGCGTCGCCGATCTTGTCGGCGATCAGCAGGTCGGCGGTCTCGGGATCGGGCACGCGCAGGAAGGCCTCGGCGAGGCTCAGGAGCGCGACGCCTTCGGAGGAATTCAGCCGGTATTCCTGAAGGAACTGGTTCACCCAGCCGCGGTTCTGCGCGGCGCGCAGGTCCGCCAGCAGCGCCAGCGCATGGTCCATCACCCGTTCACGCGAATCAGCGGTGAGTCGCGCACGCTCCAGAAGCGGTTTTAGAACATCGGGTTCGGCCGCGCGGTGCAGTTTGGCCATCATTTCGCGGTGGTGTGACGGTACGGCAGTCGGCATTTTCCAGTTTCCGGTCGGCTAAAGCTTGCAGGGAGGCCGGTGCCCCCCTTAGATATGGCGAGCCTATGAAAGATAATTACGCGAGAGGATAGTCTTGGCAGCGACCGTCACCCCGCAGGAGATGGCCGAACGGGTCGGCACCGCGCATGTCTCGGACTGGGTGGAGGTCACCCAGGCGATGATCGACCAGTTCGCCGAAGCGACCGGCGACCACCAGTTCATCCATGTCGATCCGGTACGCGCGGCGGAAACGCCGTTCGGCGGCACCATCGCGCATGGCTTCCTCTCGCTCTCGCTGATGCCGATGCTCGCCGCGCGCACCGATGCGCCGGCGATCGAAGGCGCGCGGATGGGCGTGAACTATGGGGGGAACAAGGTCCGGTTCCTGACGCCGGTGCGCTCCGGCAAGCGGGTGCGCGGGCGGTTCACGCTGAAGAAGTTCGTCGAGCGGCAGCCCGGCGTCTGGGAACAGGTGCAGGACTATCAGCTCGAGATCGAAGGCGAGGAGAAGCCGGCGGTGATCGCCGAGTGGATCGCGCTGGTGTACGTCTAAACTCGATCGTCATGCCAGCGCACGCTGGCATCTCGTCGAGAGGAATACTGAAAGAGACCCCAGCGTTCGCTGGGGTGACGCCTTGGAGGATAGAAGAAATGCGCTCCGCAGTCATCGTTTCCACCGCCCGCACGGGCATCGGCCGGGCCTATCGCGGGGCGTTCAACGCCACCCCGGCGCCGACGCTGGGCGCGCACGCGATCCGCGCCGCGGTCGAGCGCGCGGGCATCGAGCCCGGCCAGGTCGACGACGTCGTGTTCGGTGCCGCGCTCCAGCAGGGCAGCCAGGCGCCCAACATCGCCCGCTTGGCACTTCTCCGCGCCGGGCTGCCGGTCGAAGTGGCCGGCATGTCGATCGACCGCCAGTGCGCCTCGGGCCTGATGGCGATCGCCACCGCCGCCAAGCAGATCGTCGTCGACAATATGGACATCACGCTGGGCGGCGGCGTCGAATCGATCAGCCTCGTCCAGACCCCGCAGATGCGCGTCGAGCCCGATCGCGAGCTGATCGCGATGCATAACGAAACCTACATGCCGATGCTGCAGACCGCCGAAATCGTCGCCGCGCGCTACGGCATCGGCCGCGATGCGTGCGATGCCTATGCCTTCCAGTCGCAGCAGCGCACCGCCGCGGCGCAGGCCGCGGGCAAGTTCGACGACGAGATCGTGCCCGTTACCGCGACGATGAACCTCGTCAACAAGGAGACCAAGGAAGTCTCCCAGAAGGAAATCACCCTCGCCAAGGACGAGGGCAATCGCCCCGAAACGACGCTGGAAGGCCTGCAGGCGCTCCAGCCGGTGGTACCGAACGGCACGGTGACGGCGGGCAATGCCAGCCAGCTTTCGGACGGCTCGTCGGCGGCGGTGCTGATGGAGGAGAAGCTCGCGGAGAAGCGCGGCCTCACCCCGCTCGGCCGCTATGTCGGCATGGCGGTGGCGGGCACCAAGCCCGACGAGATGGGCATCGGCCCGGTCTATGCCATCCCGAAGCTGCTCGAACGCTTCAACCTCAAGATGGACGATATCGGCCTGTGGGAGCTCAACGAGGCATTCGCGGTGCAGGTGCTCTACTGCCGCGACAAGCTGGGCATCCCCAACGAGTTGCTCAACGTCAACGGCGGCGCGATCTCGATCGGCCATCCCTATGGCATGTCGGGGGCCCGCATGACCGGCCATGCGCTGATCGAGGGCAAGCGCCGCGGCGCGAAGTATGTGGTCGTCACGATGTGCATCGGCGGCGGCATGGGCGCGGCCGGGCTTTTCGAAGTCCTCTAAGGGGTTGACCGGAGGGTGCGGCGCGCTGCACCCTCCGCCCCATGACGGAAGTTGTGTATCGTGACGGCGTTTCCCTGCGGACCGGCCTTCGGGCGATCGGCCGGAGTTTCCTGTTCCGCGGCCGCTCGACGCGGAGCGAACTCACCAGCGCGCTGATCCTGATCGCGCTGGCCGAGGCCGCGCTGTTCCTGCTCATCCACTTCTTCCACCCGCCGACGGCGCCGAGCGTGCACACCTTCCAGCTTCGCGCCGCGTTCGAGGAAGCGCTGGCGCTGCTGTTGCTGGTGCCGCTGCTCGGGCTGATCGTGCGGCGGCTGCACGATACCGGGCTGCCGGCGATCCCGGGGCTGTTGCTCGCCGCGATCGTCGTGGCATCGGACCTGAACCGAACCCAGGCGGCGATGGGCCTCTATCCAGGCGTGCCCGTGCTGCCGATGGCGGGGCCGGTGGCGCTCGCCCTGCTCGTCATCGCGCTCTACTGGTCCCCCGAAAATGGAACCAATCGGTTCGGTGCCGATCCGCGAACTGCTTGAAACTCCTCATGCAACCGTTCCCAGCCTCAAATATTTATTGTTCTCGTAACCATTGTTAGCGATACCCCGGACGCACGCGGGAAATATTCGGCGGCGTTCGGAGAGGAAGCGATGGGAGAAAGTGTGGCACTGGTGGCTGATATTGGCCGCCAATCGGTTCGGTTCGGCCTTACCGGTGGTGCAGAAGGCGCCGAGCCGCGCGATATTCAGCGTTTTTACAACAGCGACCATCCGACCTTCACAAGTGCATTGGTATCGTATCTATCCAGCGTCGGCCTGCGGGACGCGCGGATGCCGAGCGTGCTCGCCGTCGCGGGGGCGGTGCGGGGCGACCTGATCAACCTCACCGGCAGCCGCTGGTATATCTCGCTGGCAGGGGTGGAGGCGGTGCTGCGCGAGAAGCCGTTGGCGCTGAACGAATGCGCCGCCAACGCGCTGGCGCTGACGCGCCTGCCGCCGACAGCGTTTACCGCGCTCAGCGGCCCCGTCCCACGGCCGATCGCGCCGGGCGGCAATTACGCGGTGATCGGCGTCGGCACGGGCCTCGGCGTCGCCGCGCTGATCAGCGTCGAGGGGCGCCATGTGCCGGTGCAGAGCGAGGCGGGCCATATCGGGTTCGCCGCCCAGACCGGCGACGAGGAGCGCTTCGTCACCTTCTGCAAGGCGCGGGGCGGACTGGTCGAGGTCGAGACCTTGCTGAGTGCCAACGGCCTGCTGCTCGCATACGAGGCGCTGTCGGGCGGCAGGAAGCTGCCGACGCCCGAGGACGTGACCCGCAATATCGGTCGCGATCCGGTGAGCACCGCGGTGGTACGGATGTTCGTCGAGCATCTCGGCGCGTTCGTCGGCGATCTGGCGCTCACCTTCGATGCGTGGGACGGGGTGTTCCTCACGGGCGCGATCGCCCGGGCGCTGGAGCCGCAACTGAAGGAACCGGGCTTTCGTCGCCGAATGGAGGCGCGGCCTTCCTTCCGTCGCCAGCTGGCCGAGACGCCGGTCGCGCTGGTCAACCGGGCGGATCTCGAACTGATCGGCGCGGCGGCAGCGATCCGGAACGCCTGAGCCGGCCTGCACGTTACCCGGCTGAACACACACCGGGAGACGATCATGGCCGATACGGTCGAACTGAAGAAGCATTTCTGGTCCAAGCTGGCGTCGAGCCCGTTCCTGATGGTGGGCCTGCAGGACGGCCAGCACAGCGAGCCGCTGACCGCGCAGCTCGACGAGGATCAGGTCGACACGATCTTCTTCTTCATCGGCAAGGACAATCGCATGGCCAAGGGTGGCCCGGCGATGCTGCAGTTCGTGTCCAAGGGGCATGATTTCTTCGCCTGCCTCGCGGGCACGGCGCGCATCGACAACGATTTCGCGATGATCGACAAGCTGTGGAACAGCCAGGTCGAGGCCTGGTTTCCGGGCGGCAAGTCCGATCCCAACCTCGCGCTGCTCCGCATCGACATCGACGACGCGGAGATGTGGGAAACCGACATGTCGGTGACCGGCAAGCTCAAGATGCTGTTCGGCGGCAAGATCAAGTCGGACGAGACCGGCAGCCACGCCAAGGTGGAAACCACCGCCGAGCGATGAGCCGAGATTGACCCGCTGGCGCGGCTGCGCGATTCAGGGCCATGGGTCCCTCGCTCGCACACCGCGTCCGCACCGAGGCGCATGCCGTATGGCTTGCCATCCGCGATCCGCGCACGCCCCTGGCGGCGCGGATCGTCGGCGTTCTGGTGGCCGCCTATGCGCTGTCGCCGATCGACCTGATCCCCGATTTCATCCCGGTGCTCGGGCTGGTGGACGACGCGATCCTGATCCCGCTCGGCGTCTGGCTGTTCGAGCGACTGATCCCGCCCGAGCAGTTCGCCGAACACCGCGCCGCGGCCGAGGAGGCGAGCCACCGGCCGGTAAGCTGGAGCGGGATCGCGATCGTGCTGGGGGTGTGGGCGCTGCTCGCCTGGGGCGTGTGGAGCTGGCTGGTGACGACGTACGATTGAGGATTTGACCGCCTGATCCTCCAGCTCCGTCATTCCCGCGAAGGCGGGAATCCATTTGCCAGGACGCTGGGGGCTGGAACCGACGATGCAGCGCCAATGGATTCCCGCTTTCGCGGGAATGACAGCTGATAGGGCAGGCGGTGTTGGAAGCTCACCGCTCCCCATCCTCCTTGTCCACCCGCAGCACCGGCTGCACGTCCGGATAGGGCATGATGATCCGCCCGTCCGGCGCGGCGGTGTAGGTCGTCTGGGTCGGGTAGGGAATGCTGATCCCCTCTTCGGCCAGCTTGCGGACGATGCCGACCAGGATGCGATCGCGCGTCGGATGGCCGATATCCCAGCTGCCGGTGTGGAGCTCGGCGATCAGCTCATAGTCGATCGAGCTCGCCCCGAACCCCGAAAAGCCGTTGCGCACCGCCGTCGCGCCATTGGCCTCGACGATTGACTTGAAGATCTCCGGCAGCCGCTCGAGCTTCTCCGGCGGCGTCTCGTACGCCACGCCGATGGTGAACGGCAGGCGGATCTTGGTGCGATCGGTGAGGTTGTGCAGTTCCTTGTCGAGCAGCTGGCGGTTCGAGATGATGTGCATCTCGCCCTCGAAGGCGCGGATCCGCGTCGACTTGAGGCCGATGCCTTCCACCGTGCCGCTGGTCGTGCCGAACTTGATGTTGTCGCCGACGCGGAACGGGCGGTCGAACAGGATCGACAGCGCCGCAATCAGGTCGCCGACGATGCCCTGCGCGGCGAGACCGATGGCGATGCCGCCGACGCCGAGACCGGCGACCAGGCCGGTCACGTTCACGCCGACATTGCTCAAGATCATCACCAGCGCGATCGCGAACAGCGCGATCGAGATCAGCAGGCGAATGATGCCGACGGCGCTCGCCAGGCTCTCGCTGGCATTGTCGCCGCGGGTGCGGTGCTCGATCAGCCCGAAGATGATCTCGCGGATCCAGATCGCCACCTGAAAGGCGACGGCGATCGTGAAGAGGAAGGTGACGGTCTTGTCGAGCAGCGATGGCGTCTGCGCATAGTTCACCACCAGCCGGACGGCCGTCATGACGATGAAGAAATTGCCGGTCCGCGCGACGGTGCGGCCGAGGATCGTGTACCAGTTGGCGCCGCCATTGCCGTCGCTGTTCCGGCACAGTCGCATGCCCCAGGAGCGCAGCGTGTGGAGGATCAGCACGATGCCGATGGCGATACCAGTGGCGACCAAGATACTCAGCCAATGCTCGCTGATCCACTCCGGCGTATCGCCGATAAAGGCCGCAAGCTGGCGTTGGAAATGGGTGGGGGCTTTGGTGGTGATCAGCATCGGGTCTCGTCAGGCTGCCTTGGCGGGCTGTTCGGCCGGATCGGTCTCCAGGAAGACGATCAGGCCGCGTTCGTACCGATCGAGGTACTGCGTGGTGCGGGGCAGGCGCAACCCGGCGCGGAACAGCGCCTGGGCGGCCTTGTCGCGCGCGAGCTCGATCAGGCGCGGATGGACATAGGATTTGCGGGCGATGGCGGGCGTGTTGCCCAGCGCCTCAGTAACGGGTTCCAGCAGCGTCTTGAGGCCGATCGGCTCGGGCGCCTGCGCGAGCGTGCGATAGGCGATCACGCTGGCGCCCCAGGTGCGGAAATGCTTGGCGCTGAACGGCGCGTCCATCGCCTCGCGGATATAGGCGTTGACGTCGCTGGAGGTGACCGGGTGCGCTTCGCCGGCGTCGTCGATCCAGCGGAACAGGTTCTGGCCCGGCAAGTCCTGGCAGCGCTTGACGAAGCGGCTGAGCGACTTGTCCGTCACCGTCATCACCCGCAGCTTGCCGGACTTGGCGCGGAACTGGAGCCTGAGCGTGCCGCCGGTCACCTTCACGTGGCGCTTGCGCAAGGTGGTGGCGCCGAAGCTCTTGTTCGCCTGTGCGTAGGTCTCGTTGCCGACGCGGATCGAGCCAAGGTCGAGCAGTCGCACCACGGCGGCCACCGCCTTTTCCTTGCACAGCCCGCGCAGGCGCAGGTCTGCTTCCACCTCGCGGCGCAGCCGGGGCAGGCGCTCGCCGAACATGCCGCAGCGATCGTATTTCGCCGCCTCCTGCGCCTCGCGGAAGCCGGTGTGATAGCGATATTGCTTGCGGCCCTTCACGTCATAGCCGGTCGCCTGGATATGGCCGTTCGGGTCCGGGCAGAACCAGGCATTCTCGTACGCCGGCGGCAGGCCGACGGCATTGAGCCGATCGATTTCCTCGCGGTCGGTGATGCGGGTTCCTGCCGCGTCGAAATAGCCCCAGCCGTGGCGCATCTTGCGGCGGGTGATGCCGGGTCCCTGATCCTCGACATAGACAATGTCGGCGCTGTCCATTCCAACTCCTCGGCCAGAGCCAAGGCAAATGCGCCGTGACGACAAACTGTTCCGGAACCCCTGCCACGGCCGGCGGGTTGGCGCGATATCTTCAGAAAATACCGGAAGGATGCCCCCATGGCCAATCTGCAGAATGCCCGCGTGCTGATGCTCGCCACCGACGGCTTCGAGGAATCGGAGCTGTTCGAGCCCCGCCAGGCACTGCTCGATGCCGGCGCGCAGGTGACGCTCGCCTCGATCAAGACCGATGCCATCACCGGCGAGACCGCCGGCGAGAAGGGCAAGAGCATCACGCCCGACACGACGCTCGATCAGGTCGAGCCCGGCCAGTTCGACGCGCTGGTGCTGCCGGGCGGCGTCGGCAATCCGGACAAGATGCGGATGCAGCAAAAGGCGATCGAGATCGTCCGCGGCTTCATGGATTCGGACAAGCTGGTGGCGGCGATCTGCCACGCGCCCTGGCTGCTCGCCGAGGCGGACGTGGTCGCCGGGCGCCGGCTGACCAGCTGGCCGTCGATCCGCACCGACCTTGCCAATGCCGGTGCGGACGTGGTCGATCAGGAGGTGGTGACCGATCGCAACCTGATCACCAGCCGCAAGCCGGACGACATCCCCGCCTTCAACCGCGCGGTGCTCGCGGCGCTGGAAGAGGTCTCCGCGACCGCCTGAGCGGCAGGCGGTTGATCCACGCCTGTGCGGGGCGTTCCACGAAGCGGTGGAGCGCCTCGGACGCGGCGAGGACAAGCGCGATATAGAGCAGGGCGAGCGGCCAGCCGATCGTCTCGCCGTGCACAAAGGCAAGCTTGAACGCGAACCACAGCAGGAAGTGGCTGAGATAGGTCGCGTAGCTGATCTCCCCCAGTCGGTGGACCAGCGCGCCGTTGCGCGGCGTACGGATGCGGCGGGCCGCGAGCGCAAGCGCCAGCAGCAGCGCAGCGAGCATTGCCGGAACCATTGCGGTCTCGGCAACCCCGAGCATCCAGCCGGATCCCATCGCAATCGCGACACCGATTGCGGGCAGCGAGCGCCGTTCCCGCCAGCGTTCCCAGAGCGCATGGACCAGGGTCCCCGTCGCAAACTCCAACAGGCAGCGCAGAACGCCCAGATGGGCGATGTCCTGCCCAAGATCGGCGGCCGCACGGGCCGCGAAGGCGCCGTGCAGCAGCCCGAGCAGCGTGGCGATGGCCGCGAGCAGGATCGGCGTCCGCTGGCGGCGCCAGTCCACCGCCAACGCCCAGAACGGGAACAGCAGATAGGCCGCCAGCTCGCACGAGATCGACCAGGCCGGATCGTTCCAGCAGAGCGGGTTGGCGAAGCCCCAGGCCTGCACCAGCAGCAGGTGCGCGGGCAGCTCGGCGAGCGGGAAGTCCTGCGTGGTGCGGCCGCTCGCCCGCAGGATTCCGACGAGCAGCAGCGCGAAGCCGAGCATCGCGGCGTGCAGCGGCCAGATCCGCGCGATCCGGCGGCGGAGAAACGCCGGGATGGCGGCCAGGCCGCCGGCGCGCAACCGTTCGCCATGGCTCAGCGCCAGCACGAAGCCCGAGAGCAGGAAGAAGAAATCGACCGCCAGATAGCCCTTGGCCAATATGGCTTCGGCGACGCGGGGCAGTCCCTCCAGCGCGCCCCGCAGATGGAACAGCACCACCCACCACGCCGCGATCCCGCGCGCGGCGGTGAGCGCGCGCAGCTCGGTGCGTCCGGTCATGCGGCTGCCGGCCGCGCCTTGCGCAGCGGCCGCCAGTCCGCCGCCGCACGCTTGCGGGCGCAATAGGTGTCGAGCCCGATCTGCGCGCCGATCAGCATGTAGACGAAGGGCTGGAAGGCGATCGCGACGAACGCCGCGCCGAGCAGATAGACGATATGCCCGTTCTGCAGCGCGGCGGCGAGCGGGGCGATCCACGCGTCCTCGGGGCCGGCACGGGCATAGCGGCGGCGCAGCACCTCCATCCGTACCAGACCCGACAGGTTGATCAGGAGCCATAGCGCGAGGCCCGGATAGCCCTGTTCGCCCAGCATCTCGAAATAGGCGCTGTGATAGGCGCGCGCCTTGTCGATCTCGAGCGAGCGGTCGACGACCGCGACGCCGCCCTTGTCCTCCACCGAGACCTTCTCGTAGCGGATCTGGTTCTGGCGATACGCCTCGAACCCGCCGCCCAGCGGATGGCTGCGGGCATAGTCCATCGTCCATTGCCACACGGCGAGGCGCGTGGAGGCGGAGGCGTCGCCCTTGTAGGTCTTGATCGTCCCCATCCGCTCGGTGAAGGCGGAGGGGAGGAAGGGCAGGGCGACCAGCGCCATCGCGGCCACGCTGCCCAGGTAGAGCAGCTTCTTCTGGCTGTCGCGGAGCATGAGGAGCGCAACCAGCCCGATGCAGAGCAGCCCGGTGCGCGTCGAGGTGCCGATCGGGATCAGCAGGCAGGCGAAGCACAGCGCATAGGCGAAGGCCTTCATCCGCCAGTCCGGCGCGAAGAGCGTGCCGTGGCGGGTGAACCACAGGATCAGCGGCAGGATCGCGATCGCGACGGTCGAGATGGTGCTGCCCTCGTACAGCCCGGAGTTGTTCGCCACCATCAGGTTCAGTTCGCCATAGCCGCCGCCCGAGATGATCGTCTTGATCGCGCCGACGATGATGATCGAGCTGGCCGAGAGAATCATGAACAAGAGGAGCGCCTCGATCCTGAGACGCGTGCGCAGCGTGAGCGGCAGGAAGGCGGCGAAGGCGAGGGCCTTCCAAACCCAGTCCCATTTGTCCTTGGCCTCGACCGGAAAGTCTGCGTGGAGCGTGGTGAACCAGCAATAGCCGATCAGCGCCACGATCATCAGCTGGCGCGGCGCCACCCGCACGTCGCGTTTGTCGTCGAACAGCAGGAAGCCGCCCAGCGCCAGCGCCGCCGCCATCGCCGAGATCGGCAGGGAATTGAGCAGCAGATAGGTCAGCCGCTGCGGCGCGACGATGTCGATATAGGCATAGACCAGCACGAACAGGAACGGCTTGCGAAAGCCGGTGCCGAACAAGGTCGCGAGGAAAAGGACGAAGACCCAGTCACGCACCGCGCTTGCCCCAGCCGCTGCGCTTCTTCTTGCGTTCGGGCGGCGCGGCATCCTCGCGGTCGAGGTCCGGGCGGCGGAGCAGCAGGAAGGCCGCCAGCAGCATCAGCCCATGGGTGAGGGCGAGCGAGAGATTGTCGATCATCGGCCGGGCGCTTCCTTCCGCGCCCGCTCTAGCCGCAGTGCAGTTGACGTGCCGTAAACGAACAACGGCAGAAATCCGCCGTTTTCCGGAGATTTGCCGAGAAAACCTGAAGCTGCATGGTCAATGGCTTAGCGTTTCAGAGGAAAACCGATCCCTGCGCCGAGGAGAACCCCACCCTTCCGTCTGGAAGGGTGGCCGGCGGGCTGCACCAAGGGTGGCGGCTGGCATCCTTGGAGGCCTGATCAATCCAAACCTTCCGTGAGGTGATATCATGAGTGAGTTACCCCGCCGCCCGCTGGCTTCGGCAGATCCTGTCGAGGTGCAGTTCGGCTGTTTCTACGCGGCGCGATTACGCAGAGTGGTCGGTGCTCGACTGAAGGCCTGCGACGTCATGCATGCGTACCAGGAGAACTTGGCGCACGAGAAGCGGGCGCACAGCATCGGCTTCCGGCGGCTGAAGGCGCTTATGCAGTCGCTCGGGCATGAGCATTTCTATAGCAACGGCTCCTACTATCGCGATGTCGGCCTTATTGGCGAAGGTGAGTCGCAGCTGGTCTGCGCACCGTCTCTCTCCTTCCTGCAGAATGCAGGGACGTTGGATTTGCTGGCGCGCCTCGATGCGATCGCAGCCGATCTGATCGAGTTGCGAACGCGCATAGTCGAGGGCGCAGCGTGATCGGCGCGCGGCCGGGGTGGCCGATCAAAGTACGACCCTTCCGGTTCGGAATGGTGTCGGAATGGTTCCGGAAGCCAGAAACGGCAGATTTCCGCGCCATCGGAAGGGTCGGAACCATCCGCATGCCATTTCCCTCACCTGCGCACGCACGCGCACATGTGCGGGCGCGCGCGATGCGAAAAACACACAAACGCTTCCGACCCTTCCAGTTCATTCCAGTTCAAAAAATAAGCAATAAATATCAGGTGCTTATAAAGATGATGGCTTGGGTGTCATCGTTCCGCGTCGCTTCCGGCGTCGGAATGGAAGGAGTAGGCGGCGCTCGTATTGCGATCCGCAAAGGGGAGGCGGCAGGCCGCCCGGAAGTCGCTGACCGCGTAAGAGCGCGAGCCGCTGCTGACGCCCACCTATCGCGAGTGGGCTGGGCCGGTGAAGCGCACGCGGCGAAAGGGGTGGGGTGCCTTGGGTCCTTCCCCGGCCCGCTTGCTATACGGGGGCCGAAGGCGTGGTTCGTGCGAGTATCGCTTAATTCTTCGACACTTGTTGTTGTTCTTTCGGTTTGGGTCCGCCGCGCTGGACGCGCGATCAAAGGAATGCACCGTGGCTGATGTACTGTTCGAATATGACGAGAAGGCCGCTGCGCGCATCCTCGGCGTAGCGCCGCGCACACTTCGCTCCTGGCGCGTCGCCGGCAACGTGTCGCATCACCGGACCCCCGGCGGGCGCGTCCGCTACACCATGGAAGATCTGCTCGAACTGCAGCGTCGTTCCCGGGTGCATGTCACTTCCGGCCGCGTGACGACGCAAACGGCCGCACAAGGGTAATCGCAAATCGCAGCGGCCCTGCGCAGGTTCCCTGTCATGGAAATCTTGCTCTACGGCACTATCGGGGACCCAAAGGCGCGGCTGGACGCGAACGCGGTCTGCGCCCGCATCCGAGCCGCATCGGGGGATCTTACCCTTCGCGTCAATTCGCCTGGCGGCTTGGTCTTCGACGGGCTAGCCATCTACCAGGCGCTGAATTCGTACCCGGGCAAGGTTATCGCGTACGTGGACGGTCTGGCGGCTTCGATCGCCAGCATCATCGTCATGGCGGCGGATCAGATCATCATGGCGGAGTCCGCCATGATGATGATCCACGATCCCGAAGCCGACGTGGCCGGGAACGCCTCGGCTTTCCGGTCGAGTGCCGACACCCTCGATAAGGTTCGTGACCAGCTGGTTCGCATCTACGCGAGCCGGACGCAGCTGGAGCCGGGAGCGCTGGTTGCGATGATGGCGCGCGAGACCTGGATGGGGCCCGAGGAGGCGTTGGGATACGGCTTCGTCACCGCCATCGGCCCTCGCCTGAAAATCGCTGCCGTCGCCGATCTGGCTTCCTTCGGCTTCCGCAACATCCCCTCTCACCTGAAAGGCATTTCGATGGACAAAAATCTTCCGCCGCCCGCCGCATCTCCGGCCGGCGCGCCGCAAATCATGAACCGCGTTCCCATCGCGCCAATTGCGACGATCCGGCAGATCGTCGCACAGGCCAAGCTTCCCGCCGAATTCGCGCTCGACCTGGCGGAGCGGGGGCTCTCGATCGAGGACGTGCGGAATGCCGTGATTGATCAGCTCGCGGAACGCGCGCCCGTCATCACCAGCTATCTTCCGCAGGACCAGCGCTTCGGAAACCCGGGGTTCCACGCACAGGCGATGGCCGACGCCTTGTACTGCCGGATGTCCGGCCGTCGCCCCGAGGGCGCTGCTGCGGAGGTCATCGCCCTCAGCATGACGGACATGGCGCGGGAGATCCTTGAACACTCCGGCGTTCGTGGCGTCCGCCGGATGCGTGCCGAAGAGGTGCTGAAAACGGCCACGATGATGCCGCGCAACGTCGGCGAGCACACCATCAGCGACTTTCCCAGCCTCCTACAGACTGCCGGCCAGCGTTTCCTTCTGGACATGTTCGAGGCTGCAGCGACACCGCTGAAAACCATCGCGCGTCAGCGGTCCGCCAACGACTTTCGGGCAATGAACGCTCTGCAATTGAGCGGTTTCGGTATTCTGGAGCAGGTGCCGGAAAGCGGAACGATCAAGCGCGGCACATTCGGTGCCAGCGGTGAAGCCTACGCGATCGGGACCTTCGCGAAGATCTTCAGCATGTCCCGTCAGGCCATGATCAACGATGATCTGGGTGCTTTCACCGATCCTGTCCGCACGATGGCGAGGGCTGCAGCCGAAACGGAAGCCAAGCAGTTGGTCGCCTTGCTGAACGCCAATAATGGCCTCGGCTTTCCCATGTCTGACCTCAAACCGCTGTTCGATCCGGCACACAACAACATCGCGGCAACGGGTGCCGCGCCGAGCGTCGCGACGCTGGATGCGGGCCGACAGGCGATGCGGAAGCAGATGGATGCCGATGGTGTCACCCCGCTCAACGCCGTTCCCCGCTACATCCTGGCGGGCGCCGGGCAGGAAACCACGATCGAACAGCTCCTCACCACGCTTGCGGCGAACCAGGTGGCAAGCGTCAACCCGTTCAGCGGCAAACTGACGCCGTTGATCGATTCGCGCCTGCCGGCGCAGGCGTGGAGCCTCTGGGCAGAACCCTCGGCCCTCCCGGTACTCGAATACGCATATCTGTCTGGCGAAGAGGGGCCGCAGATGGACACCCAAATGGGATGGGACGTGCTGGGCATGGAAACGCGTGTCGTCCTCGATTTCGGCTGTGGCCTTGTCGATTATCGCGGCGCCTATCTGAACAAGGGGGCTTGAGCATGAAGAACTACATCTCCGCGCCAGATGGCGCGAGTTTCGTTGCTCCCTACGCGGTGGCATCTGGCGGAGGTGCGCTGATCGGCCCGGGCCTGTTCGGCGTTGCCAAGATCGCCATCGCATCCGGACAGAGCGGACCGTTCGAGCTGCGCGGCATCTTTCAGCTGCCCAAGGCAGCCAGTGCCATCGCGGCGGGCGTCAAGCTCTACTGGGACAATAGCGCCAAGGTTCTGACTACGACCGCGACCAGTAACACCCACGTCGGGGCCGCCGCCGCTGCTGCCGCGGCGGGCGACGCAACCGTGCTGGCGTATCTGCCCGGTATCGCGATCTGAGGAGAAGCGAAGGGCGGATATTCGCGGGGTAAGGGACCGCCCTGGGCTCGTTTCCTGGCCCATTGACATCCTGACCGCGACGGCAAACGGCAGGCCGCAAGCCGGGGAGGGTAGCTGTCGTCTCCCGGTAGCCGTCGTAGCTACGCCCCCCATGCGACTCGAGGTGCTGTGCATCTATTGTCGCGAAGGGAAAATCGAAGCACTTAATCGCTGTCAGCGGGTGCTATCACAGCTGCATGATCATGACGCCTCAGTATATTGCGAGCGGGCCAACCAGGTAGTTGTTGCCGGTATCCACTCCAAAATCGGCCTACGGCCGACCCTCCCAGCGTGCCGCCAGCGATAGGTCTCAGATGAGCACCTTGCACAATAAGTCAGGGTCGATACTTTTGGCCCATGTCCGCTGACCTCTTCGCACCCGAGCAACAAGACGACGATGAAATCTCGACGACGGGCCCGTCCCCTTTCGGCGAAGCGCGCTTCGTCGTGTCGTCTAAAGGTCAGCGGGCGATCGCTACAATTCGCGCCCCCGATGCATTGGTTCGAGGTGTCGCTACGCAATACCTTGATGGAGAACAGCCCGAGCCACGCGCCGCACTAGTCATGGATTTTGATGCTAAGACAATCAGCATATTTCCACAGTTAATCTATTTCTCCGATCGCCTCTACGGCCAAAAATATCGTAGCATTCGCGAGATTGAAATCCCTCTGCCAGAACAATCTAAAATGCCGACGGATCATTTCGGTGTTGTTAGTATAATGAGGGAAATTCCTAACGGCTTTATCAAGGACCCATCTTTTGGACTTGGTTTTGTCAAAGAGATGCGTCCCCTGATAAATTCTATTGAGAAGATAAATGGCGTTAGTTGTCTAATTATTTCCGAGCGAGAGAATACGCGAGTAGAGTCAAATAGATTCTATCTTAATATGGAAGAATATCTCTCGCTAAGAAACGGGATGAATAGAATCGCGCGTTTGCACCAAGCTGAAAGCTTGGTCGAGCGTGAGCTGATGGCGCACAATGCTTCAATACATAAAGCGAGGCCGGATTTATTTGAGTTCAAAGAGCGACCTTACAAGCCGGGTACAGTATTCAAGCTTCTAGGGGGTACAAAAACAGCTTAGTAACACTCCGTGGTCGAGACAGAATAGGTATAATCAATGCGATAACCGCGAATGCGGATGCTATAGCGGAGCGAGATCCTAAAGAGTTTGCTCAACTTCAGAAAGATATAGAAGTTGTTAGTCTGGATCGGCTTATAGAATCTTTCCGTAGGCATCTGCGACGTAATAGCGTCGAAGGCGCTTGGCAGCGACTCCTTGAGTTGAATCCTTTTCTTCTCTCGATGCTTTTTGGACAGCCGGTGGTAATCATCAGGCCCAGTGCATCTGTTGGTGGGCAAACCATTGCAGGCAATGGAACAAAGATAGCTGACTTTTTGGCCGCGAATTCGATCACTCACAATGCGGCCCTTGTCGAAATTAAACGGCCTAATACCCCGCTACTGGGGAGTGAGTATCGTGGTGGCGTCTATCCTGCATCGCGTGACCTACTGGGATCTGTAACGCAAGTGCTCGACCAGCGCTTGAAGTTGCTCACCAGCATCGCTCAGACCCGCTACACCAGTAAGATAAACGATCTAGATGTATCAGCCGTTGAATGCGTCGTAGTGGCTGGGCAGACGCCTGTGGGTGAAGAACTTGTCGCGTCATTCGAGTTATTTCGTAGTCAACTAAAAGACGTGCGAATTGTAACCTTCGATGAACTGTTAGAGAAGTTAAAGATACTACGTGAGTTGCTAACCGGCGAGCGATATGTATCCAATATTGAAGATGATGAGTCTGACTGGTGGGACGTGGTCGGCTCGGACTTGGAGGAAGATGACTCATGCGGTTGAATATGGAAGAACGGCTCTTCTCGACAGGAGTTGATGGGAAGTGATCACTATCGGTATTCGAGCTGAACCGAAGGGGCTCACGTTCGCCATATTCGATAGCAATGATCGCAGGGTTTTGAACGTCGAAGAAATTCGGATTCCAGCGGCATTCACAGTGCCTGAGGGATTGAAATACGTCCGCAGCAACCTTCTGGACGTGCTGCGTGAGTACAAGGTGGCAAAGGCGGGTGTGCGAGTAACGGAGCCTAATGCTCATAGTATGAGTATTGCGCGGATCCAGATAGAAGGTGTTGTTCAGGAGGCCTTCGCGAGTAGTGCTGTCTCTGCGTACTATGTTGGCCAAATATCCTCCATTGCGGCGCGGCTCGGCTTAAAGCGGACCGACTTCAAGCCTCTCACGGCGGGCTTGAAGGAGCCAGAAGTAGAAAATTGGTCCCAGCACTCGCTGGTTGAGCGAGAGGCGATACTTTGTGCAATGGGGGCTGTTGATGCTTAATCCATATGAACTTGGTCAGGTGGCCTTCAGGAAGATCAACGAGATCGGACAGGATGGAAGGAACTCTAAGACTTTTACGGCTCATGATTTGCAGCTGAACGCCGATATAGTGATTAAACAAGTTTCAAAATCGAGCCTGACTTCTCCACAGGAGTATTTTAGTGAGTCTCGCGCACTTTATGCGAGTGCTCATCCAAACGTGGTTCAGCTGCATTATGCCTGCCAGGATGCGTCAAATGTGTTTATTGCGATGCCATTCTACTCTAACGGATCAATCAAGCCGCTGATTTCCAATGGGGCGCACCTGACGGTTCGACGAATCGTTGTGCTTGCCTGTCAGACATTGAGTGGTCTTCACAATATCCATTCTAAAGGATTGATTCATT
The DNA here is from genome assembly GCF_913777625.1 of uncultured Sphingomonas sp. GTDB lineage: Bacteria > Pseudomonadota > Alphaproteobacteria > Sphingomonadales > Sphingomonadaceae > Sphingomonas. The sequence goes on along the minus strand of NZ_CAJYTI010000020.1, from coordinate 445,238 downwards.
TCGATGTGAAGCCGGACAATATTTTGCTATCGGATCGTGGAGACGCGATGTTGTCAGACTTTGGTTTGGCAAAGCAGATGCTGGGTGGGGTGGCCCACCCGGGGAAGTTCTATACTTCGATGGTTCCCCCCGAAGTGCTGGCTGGACATTCTAAATTTGATCTGACCTACGACATTTATCAGATTGGCTTAACTTTGTATCGCATGTGTGTAGGCAATGAGGAATTTAATAGGCAGTTTCAGACCTACACCAATCAGACCGACTTCATTAGGGACGTGAGAGCAGGAACGTTCCCAGACCGAAAACGATTTCCGCCGCATGTGCCTGCGCGCTTGCGCACCGTAATCAAGAAATGCCTCAAAGTTGATCCTGCGGAACGCTATCAAAGCGCGATCGAGGTTGCGAATGCGCTGGCCACAGTCGACGGGCCCGAAATGGATTGGCAGTTGACAGAAGTCTCCGGAACACGCACTTGGGCGAAGAACGAAGGCGGAACGGAAATCAAGCTCCAAGTCAATGCGGCTGGGCATGCCACATGTGTCAAGGTTTCGCCCTCGGGAACAGAAAGACGTATCAAGGCGATGTGTCGTAGCGTGACCGATGGTGAAATTCGCACCTTCTTAGGTGAAACGTAATGGCTAAGATCAAGAATGACCGGTGCCAATATATTGGTCGAGCTGACCTTGTTTCAAAAAATGTATCAAATAACGTGGAATCTTTCCGAAAGCCGGATCCTGCAGCGGCTGGCCGAATCGTCAAGAAAATGGCGGTAATGAGGCGAGGTTTCATCGAATTTTGATGATGGAAAAATGCCTTTAATGTTCTCTGGAAGCTCGTTTATTGATTAGGCGAAGCTGTTAAATTTTTTACGTTCCTCCTCAGCGGCTCAAGAGATTGTACGGCATGGCCGTTACAAGAGTGACGTCAAAGGCCTCATCCGTGCTATCCACAACGGTCCCCCCTTCGGAGGGCGCGGGCGCTGCTGTCGCTTCCAGAGCACCGTTGTAACAAGGGTGGTCTCGTGGCCGCGCGGTGGATGCTACGGAGAACAGGGGCGCATCTAGCCTTTGATTCGTGCAAGCCGTGGGTGCGCGTAGCCCGCCCCGTTACGCCTCTCTTTGGCCGCGCTGTATCGTCCAAGATTGAGCGGGCGGAGTGGTCCCCCACCCTCGCGCGCTATTTCAGATGCTCTGCGAGAATGATCCGAATAGCCTCTGGGCGGGTAGGCGGCGGCGTCTGTTGGGTGATCCAGACGTCGAGAGCTTGCAGCTGCTCCGGCTGAAGGCGGACGCCGATCAGCTGGCCCGCCTGAGCCGGGCGTTTGCGTTTCGTGTTATCACCAGTTGCAGTCGGCATGATCTCGTGATAACACGAATGCGAGCCGAGGGGAAGTTGGCGCTTCCACCCCGGCCCTAACCACAACGTCTGTTGAGGAGACGATTATGGCTGATGCCGCCCGTATCACGGGCGCGCCCTCGCGCGCATCTGGATTTTCCGAAGACTTCTCCGCTACTCGACGCGCGGCCCTAGGCGCGATGATCGCCGGCGCTGCCCTGGCGCTCCCGGCATTGGCAGAAGGGCGACCAGCCGCCGCCGTCACTGACTGGGACCATCTTCACGCCCGGATGCAGGCCGCGAAAGCACGCGCCGAAGAGTTTAGGGTCACGGCATTTGAACCGATCCAGAAAAAGCTGGATCGGGTAGCGCCGCTACCGCCGATGTACTTCGAGGTCGGAGCACGTAGCGGGGAGGTCGCCCGGTATCCGCTCTATCCGTGGTCGCTCGATGCCTACCACGATCATGTCGTAGTTCCGGTTAGAGAGAGTGCGGCTGCCCTGGGGGAACGCTGGCGCGCATGGGAGGTCGCGAAGGAGACTCTTGGGTACGATCCCCTCCTGCAAAGGTTCAACGAGCTGGAGGATGCTTGGGGCGAGTTGGAAGACCGGCTGATCTTGATGCCGGCCCCCCATCACGCGGCGTTGCTGTGGAAGATCGCGCGTCTACTCGGACCTGATGGGCGACAGGAGAATGGCTGCACCGCCGCATGGTGTCAGGAATTCGCTGACGTGGTGATGGAGGACGCGCAACGGCTGTTGCGCTCGCAGCCGTGCTGAAATTCGACGGATGTACGTTGATTTGTTCAAGGGTTTGATTTAGACGGGTGTCCGTTGAAATCGGAGCGAACAATGTCTGACCTGGCCTCTATGTCGAACCTTCGCGCTGGCGCCGTCTACGGTGCTGCTCGCGTTCCCCCCACCACCGCTCGTACCTGGGCACTGGAGCTCGGCGAAAGCCGGCCCGGCGGTCACCCACGGTACGACATCACGGATGTCGTGATGCTGATCATGATGCAGCGACTGACGGTCGATCGATCCATGGCGGCCGCGCCGGCGGCGATTATCGTCAATGCGTTGCGGCCCTATCTTCCTGACATGATCGCGAAGATCGATCGCGAGTGGGCGGAGCACAAGGAACTACGTCCCGGTGGGCCCTATGCCGTCATCCATGGGCAACCGAGCCAACAAGATCCAATCCACTGGATGGCGATGGTCTTTGCTGACGAGGTGATCAAACTTCAGGATGATCAGTTCGGCATGGTTCCGCTCATTCTCCGGCTTCGTCCGATCATCGCTCTGTCGATTCATCGCCTCGAGCGAGTTCTCAGTGGCGAAGTGGAAGAGTGGAACGACGCTGCCGGCGACACCCTCGCGTCCCTCAGCCGCCGCGCGCTCGACTGATGGCCCGCTCCACCGCTCCCGACTGGCCGGCGATGATGCTCCGCGCGACTGCCGCGCGGTATTGCGACATGTCGGCTGCCGAGTTCGAAGGTGAGGTGGTGGCGGGTCGCCTGCCGCTTCCCGTTCGGCTGGGCAATGCGGAGCGGTGGAATCGCCGCGCGCTCGATGAAGCGCTGGAAAGGCTCTCCGGCTCGGCGCTTCCTGACTGGAGGAGCGAGAGCAAACTGTATGCGCAAAGGTAGCAGCCTCCTCTACGTCAAGATCGTCACCGCCAAGGGCAAGCGATACGCGTACTTCGACACTGGCGTGCTCAACCCTTCCGGTCGGAAGATTTACAAGCGACTGCCGCCGCTGGGGGACCCCGCGTTCGGCGCCACCTATGCGGCCTTACTGGCGGGGCGCACCAGGCGCGAGAATGTCGCGACCGAGCTGACGGTCCCGAAGCTGGTGGATCTGTTCCAGCGAAGCCCTGAGTTCCGCCAGCTCGCCCACTCCACACAGAACACCTACGGCATCTATCTCCGCCGCATCGCCGACGAGCTGAACACGGCGCCGGCGCAGGAGGTCGAGCGCCGAGACTTGCTGATGCTGCGGGACAAGATGGGCGATCGCCCCGGCGCAGCGAACGGAATGATCCGGACCGCCCGCGCGCTGTTCGGCTGGGGCAGGGGGCGGGAGCATGTCACGAACGATCCGTGCAGCGGCGTGGAGCTGTTTGCCTCGACCGATCATGCGCCGTGGCCGGAGGATCTGCTATCCGCTGCCCTGGCGAGCGCGGATGCTGCCGTCCGCCTTCCGGTGGCGCTGCTCTACTACACTGCTCAGCGGATCGGGGATGTCTGCGCCCTTCGGTGGAGCGACATCCGTGATGGCTTGGTCATCGTTCGCCAGCAGAAGACCGGCAAGGAGCTGGAGATACGCGTGCATCGCGATCTGGCGGCCGAGCTGGAACGCACTGCCAGGCGATCGATCACCATCCTTGCCGATCCGCGTGGCCGGCCGTTGAGCGTCAACGCATTGCGAGCTCGCCTGCAGCGCTTCGCCGAGGCGCAGGGGCACAAGGTTGTTCCCCACGGGCTGCGGAAGAACGCCGTCAACGCGCTCCTGGAAGCGGGCTGCAGCGTTGCGGAAACCTCGGCCGTCACCGGCCAATCTCTCCAGATGGTCGAGCACTACGCGAAGCGGCGTTCCACCCGCCGGCTGGCGGATGCCGCCATCCTCAAACTGGAGGGGGGAAAAAGGTGAACGGGAAAACTATTGGAAAACTCGCCCCGCGCGCCGCAGGAAATCGTGGGTTTCAGTTGACGTGCCGTTAAGCGCGCCGTGGCATGCAGGCGGCCATGCGAGTCCTCCATCTCCTGGATCATGGCCTGCCGCTCCACAGCGGCTATGCGTTCCGCACCCGCGCCATCCTCAAAGCAGAGATGGCGCGCGGCTGGGAGGTGGCGGCGGTCACCGGCCCGCGGCACGGCCCTGCCCCTGCGAGCGAGGAGGAGATCGACGGCCTGCGCTTTTTCCGCACCCGGCCCACTACGCCTGCGCTGCCGGGGCTCAGCGAATGGCGCGAGATCGATGCCTTTGCCCGGCGCGTTCATCAGGTGGTGAAACGATTCCAGCCGGACGTGCTCCACGCCCATTCCCCGGTGCTCTGCGCGCTCGCCGGGCTACGGGTGCGGCGCTGGACCGGGGTGCCCTTGCTCTACGAGATCCGCGCCTTCTGGGAGGATGCCGCGGTCGGCAACGGCACCGGGCGCGAGGGTAGCCTGCGCTACCGCGTCACCAAGGCGCTGGAGACGCATGCGGTGCGCAAGGCCGATGCCGTGGCGGTGATCTGCGAGGGCCTGCGCGACGACCTGATCGGGCGCGGTATCGATCCTGCCAAGATCGCGGTCTCGCCCAACGGCGTCGACATGGCGATGTTTGGCGAGCCGCTGCCCTATGACACTGCGCTCGCGGCGGAGCTGACGCTGGGGGATGCCGAGACCATCGGCTTCATCGGCAGCTTCTACGATTATGAAGGGCTCGACGTGCTGATCGCGGCGATGCCCGCGCTGCTCGCGGCGCGGCCGGCGATGCAATTGCTGCTGGTCGGCGGTGGTCCGGCCGAGGCATCGTTGCGCGCGCAGGCTGCGGCTTCGCCGGTTGCCGACCGCATCCGTTTTCTGGGGCGCGTACCGCATGACGCCGTCGAGCGCTATTACAGCCTGATCGACGTGCTGGTCTATCCGCGCAAGAAGATGCGGCTGACCGATCTCGTCACCCCGCTCAAGCCGCTGGAGGCGATGGCGCAGCGGCGGCTGGTCGCGGCGTCGGACGTCGGCGGGCACCGCGAGCTTGTTACCGATGGTGTCACCGGCACGCTGTTTCCCGCCGACGATCCGCGCGCCCTTGCAAAAGCGCTTGAAAATATTTTTGTTGCGCGCAATCAATGGGATCTGCGCCGAAAGACAGCCCGTGCGTATATCGAGGCGAAGCGCAACTGGTCTGTAAATATTGCCGTGTATGCCGGCCTGTATGAAAACCTTGCCATAAGTATGGCATGAGAACCACGTGGTCGCACACGTATCGGGTGAACGCATGAGGCTGCCGCTCGTACCCCTTGCCGCTCTCCTCGTTGGCGGCGTCTTTGCACTCTCGGCGGCTGCCGCACCGACAGCGCTGCTCGATACCGTATTTGCGGAAAACGGCATTTGCGGCTGGCTGTCGCTGCCCTGGTCCGAAGCGGCCCGGCCGATGGTAATGGTCGCTACCGGCGCCATCGGTAGCGGTGCCGGCGCGCTGGCGGCGTTGCTGGCGCCCGCGCGTCGCCCCGCCGACGTCGTGCCCCTGGTGGAGGCGGAGGACGTGACGCGCATGCCGATCATCCGCCGTGCCGATGCGCATCCGGATGCTCGCCCAAGGCCGCCGCTTCGTGTCGACCAGGAAGTCGACCTGCCGGCACCGCCACTCGGAATGCCGCTGTCGATCGCCGCTGCGGCGATGACCGAGCGCGACATCCCGGTCGATCTCGACCAGCCGCTCGCGGCCTTTGATCCGGAGGCGATCCCGACGGTGCCGCTGCCGCCGCCCGTGCCGCCGCGTCGCGAGCGGATGGCCGATGCCGGCGCCCGTGCCGGGCTCGCGCGCGACCCGGCCGAGCGGCTGGTCCGCCCCGAGACCGACGCCACGGTCCATGCCTTGCTCGACCGGCTGGAGCGCGGGGTCGTCCGGCGCAACCAGGGTGTCCAGGGGCGGGGCAAGGCACGACCCGAACGCAGCCCGGAGGATGCCCTCGCCACCTTGCGGAACCTTGCCCGCCAGGCCTGACCGGCGTTCAGCATTCCTCGACGGTCAACACCGCGAGCGAGACCTGCAGCGCTGCGCCGCGCCGTTCCTCCGCCTCGACCGCCAGGTCCGCGACGAGATGGCCGGATAGCGGCAGGTCGAGGTCGGGCAGCGCCGCCAGCCAAGCCCGAAGCGCCGGCGTTTCCTGCGCCGCGAGCACCAGGCGATGCCGGGCACCGGTGAAGGTCACGCTTGCCCAGGGCGTGGAATCCGCTTCGACCACGGCCACCGCGCAGCCCTGCGCCGCCGCCGATCCGATCAGCGCCCGCTCGAGCCGCCCGCCGACGCCGCGCCGCCGCGCCGCCCGGGCGTCCAGTCCGGCGGGGCGGCGAGGAACGCGCGCAGCCGGGCCGTCAGCGCCGGGCCCGGCATGCGCCCCCGCCGCAGATCGCCCACGAGCCGCGGGTCGCCCGCTGCAAGCCGGCCGAAGCGCGTCTCGGCCATCCGCGTCCGCGCCAGAAACAATTCGATTTCGCCCTGCAAGGACATCCATGTCCTCCTCCTGTCGACTCGGATGATCACGATATGTTCTCATCTGCCCCTTGCGTAGGAAAAATCCTGTGTGTAGGAAAGAGGGCATGGAAGCCGATGTGCACAGGGCGAATTTTGCGAGGCTGGTCGCGCAGCGCGGCGTGACGCTGGCGACGCTTTCGCGCGTGCTCGGACGCAATCCGGCCTATCTCCAGCAATATCTGATGCGCGGTTCGCCCCGTATCCTGGCGGAGCGCGACCGGGCACGGCTGGCGGAATATCTGGGCGTCGACGAGGTGCTGCTGGGCGGCCGGTCGTCGTCCGAGCTGGTCGCGGTACCGCGAATCGATCTGGGCGCGTCGGCCGGGCCGGGTGGCTGGGCAGAGGACGATGCGCTTCGGGCGCCCTTTGCCTTTCCGCCTGCCCTGTTGCGGCAGCTGGGCGTTCGCGCCGAGGCGGCATCGATGGTGCGTGTGGCGGGCGACTCGATGGCGCCGACGCTCAACGACGGCGACGAGATCCTGGTCGATCGGGACCGGTGCCGGATCGATCCGCGCGGCATCTTCGTGCTGCGGGTGGAGGAGGCGCTGTTCGTCAAGCGGCTGCGGCCGGCGGTGGGCGGGGTGGAACTGGTCAGCGACAACCCGGCCTATGCGGTCCGCTTCGTCCGTTCGGGCAGTTTTCGTCTGCTCGGGCAGGTGGCGTGGCTGGGGCGCGCCTTGTGACCGACGCCGAGGTTGCCGCGTTCGTGACGGCGCATCTCCCGGTGACAGCCGTGCCCGGCGTGCCCGAGCTGCGGATGCACAAGGCCGGTCCGGCGAGCGGCATCGGGCGGCTGGGGGCGGCGCCGCCCTATTGGGCCTATTGGTGGGCCGGTGGCCTCGCGCTGGCGCGGCACCTGCTCGACTATCCCGATCAAGTGGCGGGGCGCAGCGTGGTGGATCTGGGGGCAGGTTCCGGCCTGGTCGGCATCGCCGCAGCGCGGGCAGGGGCGGCGCAAGTGGTCGCCGCGGAGATGGATCCGCATGCACGCGCGGCGATCGCCTGCAACGCGCAACTGAACGACGTCACGCTGGCCGGCATCGCGGGCGACCCGCTTGCGGGCGATGTGCCCTCGGCCGATCTGCTGCTGGTCGGCGACGTCTTCTATGCACCCGACGTCGCGGTGCGGGTGACGGCCTTTCTCGATCGCTGCGTGGCAGCCGGCATCGCGGTGCTGGTCGGCGATCCCTGGCGGGCGCCGCTGCCGCTCGACCGGCTGACGCTGCTCGCCGACTATAGCGTCTGCGAAACCGGCACGCCGAAGCGTGCCGGGGTGTTCGCCTACCGAGGCGGTTGAGCGCCTCTTACCAGACGTGCACGCGCGCGTCGGGCGCGAGGTACAGCTTGTCGCCCGGCTTGACGTTGAACGCCGCATACCAGGCGTCCATGTTCCGGACGATGCCGTTGACGCGGTACTGTTCCGGGCTGTGCGGATCGGAGAGCAATTGCGCCCGCAGCGCGCCTTCGCGCGCCTTGCCCTGCCAGCTGGCGGCATAAGCGAGGAAGAAGCGCTGGTCGCCGGTCATCCCGTCCAGCACCTTGGGCTCGCCGTGGCGGGCGACATAGCGGCGATAGGCGGCAAAGGCGACTTCCAGCCCGCCCAGATCCGCCAGGTTCTCGCCCAGCGTCAGCTGGCCCTTGATGTGCGTGCCGGGGATCGGCTCATAGGCGTCGAACTGCTTGACCAGTGCCTGCGCGTGCGCGGTGTAGCGGGCGGCCGACTGCGGCGTCCACCAGTCGCGCAGCTTGCCGGCGGCATCGAACTGGCGGCCCTCGTCGTCGAAGCCATGGCCCATTTCGTGGCCGATCGTCGCGCCCGTCTCGCCATAGTTCACCGCCGGATCGGCGGCCGGATCGAAGAAGGGCGGGGAGAGCTGGGCGGCCGGGAAGGTGACCTGGTTCATCACCGGATCGTAATAGGCGTTCACCGTCTGCGGGGTCATTTCCCAGAGGGTCCGGTCCACCGGCTTGCCGAGGCGGGAGAGCTGCAGCTTCCATCCGAAGTCGCCGGCGGCAAGGTCGTTGGCCAGCGGGTCGGTCGCGCTGACCGGCATCGCCGCATAGTCGATATACTTGTCCGGATGGCCGATGCGCGGCTCGAACGCGGCGAGCTTGGCCAGCGCTTCCTTGCGGGTCGGTTCGTCCATCCAGGCCGCGCCCTTGATCTTGTCCGCATAGGCGGCGCGCAGATCCTCGACCAGCTCCTTCGACAGCGCCTCGGACGCCGGGCCCCAATGGCGTTCGGCGTAGATCTTGCCGAGCGCCTCGCCCAGTGCGCCGTTCACCTGGCGGACGGCGCGCTTCCAGCGCTCGGACTGCTGCTGCACGTCGTGGAGCGTGCGGCTGTAGAAATCGAACTGCGCCGCGTCGAACGCCTTGGGCAGGGTATCGGCATGGTCGCTGACGAAGCGGAAGCGCAGCCAGTCCTTCCAGGTGGCCAGCGGCACATCGCCCAGCCGCTTGGCCGCAGCGGTGACCGCGGTGGTCTCGCGCACCACCACGATCGGCATCTTGGCGAGGCCCTGATGGGCGAGCACGGCGTTCCAGTCGAACTCGGGCGCCAGCTTGGCGAGCTGCGCGCGGGTCATCGGGTTGTAGGTCTTCTGCGGATCGCGGCGCGCCTCGGGCGTCCAGTGGTCCTTGGCGAGGCTGGTTTCCAGCGCCAGGATCGCATCCGCCTTGGCCTCGGCATCGGGGATGCCCGCCAGCTGCTGGATCTTCACGATATAGGCGCGGTACGCCTTGCGGATCGTCTCGTACTTTTCACCGGGCAGGAGGTAATAGTCGCGGCTGGGAAGCCCCAGGCCCGACTGGCCGGCCATCACCGTGTAGCGGGTCGGGTCCTTCTCGTCGGCGGAGATGCCGATGCCGATCGGGCTGGCATAGCCGGGATCGGCCATCAGCAGCTCGAGGCTGCGGCGATCCTGCACGCCGTCGATGCGGGCGAGATAGGGCTTGAGCGGCGCGGTGCCGCGCGCCTCGATCCCTGCCTGGTCGAGATAGGCATGGTAATAGGTCGCGACCTGGCGCAGCACCGGGTCGCTCGGCGACGCGCCGGCATCCTCGATCAGCTTGCGGATCTCGACTTCGGTCTCGTCCGGCAAGTCGTAATTATAGCCGATCCGCGCCTTGTCGGCGGGAAAGGGCGCGTCGCGCAGCCAGCTGCCCAGCGCATAGCCGAAGAAATCGTCGCCCGGCTTCACGCTGCGGTCGATCGTGGTGAGATCGACGCCCCAGGGGCCGTATTTCGGCGGGCTGGCGGTCTGCGCGAGGGCGGGGGAGGCAAGCAGCGACGTACCGAGCAGCAGGGCTGCGAGACGCTTAAAACGCATGGAGGCGGGGTCCTTACTGGGTGATGTAGCGGGCTAGCACGCTGCAGGCCGGCGCGACAATGCTCCGCGCGCTTTGGCCGGTGCCCCCAAAGGAAAAGGGCGCCCGGATCGCTCCGGACGCCCTTTCCTGAAACCGATCCGGGCGGATCAGCTCGAATAGTACATGTCGTACTCGACCGGGCTCGGGGTCATTTCCCAACGCGCCACGTCGCCACGCTTGATCTCGATATAGGCCTCGATCTGGTCCTTCGAGAACACGTCGCCCTTCAGCAGGAAGTCGAAATCGGCTTCCAGGCTGTCCAGCGCCTCGCGGAGCGAACCGCACACGGTCGGCACTTCGGCCAGCTCGGCCGGGGGCAGATCGTACAGGTTCTTGTCCATCGGGTCGCCCGGGTGGATCTTGTTCTGGATGCCGTCCAGGCCGGCCATCAGCAGCGCCGCATAGGCGAGATACGGGTTGGCCAGCGCGTCCGGGAAGCGGAACTCGACGCGCTTCGCCTTGCTGCCCGCGCCGTACGGGATGCGGCACGAGGCCGAGCGGTTGCGGCTCGAATAGGCGAGCAGCACCGGCGCCTCATAGCCCGGGACCAGGCGCTTGTAGCTGTTGGTCGACGGGTTGGTGAAGGCATTGAGCGCCTTGGCGTGCTTGATCACGCCGCCGATGAAGTAGAGGCAGGTGTCGCTCAGGCCCGCATAGCCGTTGCCGGCGAAGAGGGGCTGGCCCTTTTCCCAGATCGACATGTGGGTGTGCATGCCCGAGCCGTTATCTTCCTTGATCGGCTTCGGCATGAAGGTCGCGGTCTTGCCATAGGCCTGGGCGACCTGGTGCACGACATACTTGTAGATCTGCATGCGATCGGCGGTGGTCACCAGCGTGCCGAAGGTCAGGCCCAGCTCGTGCTGCGCCGCAGCGACTTCGTGGTGGTGCTTGTCGCAGGGCAGGCCCATTTCCAGCATGGTCGAGACCATCTCGCCGCGGATGTCGACGGCCGAGTCGACCGGCGCGACCGGGAAATAGCCGCCCTTGGCGCGCGGACGGTGGCCGAGGTTGCCGGCTTCGTACTCGCGGCCCGAATTGCCCGGCAGCTCGATGTCGTCGATCTTGTAGTAGCTGGTCGAGTAGCTGTTCTCGAACCGCACGTCGTCGAACATGAAGAACTCGGCTTCGGGGCCGACATAGATGGTGTCGCCGATGCCGGTGGTCTTCAGATACGCCTCGGCGCGCTTCGCGGTCGAACGCGGGTCGCGGGCATAGAGTTCGCCGGTCGACGGCTCGACGATGTCGCACACCAGGATCAGCATCGGGGTGGCCGAGAACGGATCGACCCACACCGCGTCCAGATCCGGCTTCAGGATCATGTCGGACTCGTTGATCGCCTTCCAGCCTTCGATCGACGAACCGTCGAACATCAGGCCGTCGGTCAGCTCGTCCTCACCGAGGACCGACGCGACCATGGTCAGGTGCTGCCACTTGCCCTTGGGGTCGGTGAAGCGCAGGTCGATCCACTCGATCTCCTGGTCCTTCACCATCTTCAGGATGTCACTGGCCGAATTCGCCATCGTAGGTGCCCTTTCGCTCTCTTTCGTCTGCCCGACGAATCGGGCAATAAAATTTCTTTCGCGGGTGCGTCATCGCGCCCGCGTCCGCCTTCGTCAAACGGCGTTTTCGTTCCGCTCTCCGGTGCGGATACGCAGCGCCGTTTCGACCGGAATCACGAAGATCTTGCCGTCGCCGATGCGGCCGGTCTGGGCGGCGGCGGCGATCGCCTCCACCACGCGCTCGGCCAGCGTGTCTTCCACGACGACCTCGAGCTTCACCTTGGGCAGGAAGTCGACGATATATTCGGCGCCGCGGTAGAGCTCGGTATGGCCCTTCTGGCGCCCGAAGCCCTTGGCTTCGGTGACGGTAATCCCGGAAACGCCCACCTCGTGCAGCGCTTCCTTCACTTCATCGAGCTTGAACGGCTTGATGATGGCTTCGATCTTTTTCACGTGTTCCCCCAGGCAGCGGGTGTCGAGCCGCGATCGGTGTGTGTGACGGTTGTTTAGCAACCTGCATGCCAGAACGGGAAGAGCCAGCGTGGGCGCACGCGCCGAACGGTTTTCGTCGTGCGGGATTGCCTGAACTTTGGGCAGGCGCTGCCCAATCCTGTGGCATATTGCCCCCGTGGCCGGTCAGGCGGCGCGGATGTCCGCCAGGAAGCGGTCGACCCCGTCCGACAGCGCCTCGGCGCCGCCGAGCAGGCCGGTGGCGAGGTCGGCGATCGCGGCGGCGTTGCGCGCGGCGGCCTCTGCCGTATCGCCCACCTGCTCGATGTCGCTGCGCACGCCGCGGGTGCCGGATACGCTTTCGCTGACGTTGATGGCGATGCTGCGGGTGGCGTCGTGCTGCGCAGCCACGGCGCGTTCGATGTTTGAGGAGAGGCCGGCAATGCCGTGGATCGCTTCCTCCACCCGGGAATGGTTGGCGGTTACCCGGTCGACCAGTTCGCGCACGTCTCCCACCTGTGCGCCGACGCTCTTGGCGGCCCGCCCTACCTGCCCCGCCAGCGCCTTCACTTCCTGCGCGACGACGGTGAAGCCCCGGCCGGCCTCGCCGGCGCGCGCGGCCTCGATCGAGGCGTTGAGCGCGAGCAGGTTCACCTGGCCCGCAATCTCGCCGATCACGCCGGTGACGGTGCCGACGGTCTGAGCGAAGGCGTCCAGCTCGGCGGTGCGGCTCCGGCTGTCCTCCACCAGCAGCACCGCCTCGGCGGCGCAGCTGCGGGCGGTGGCGGTATCGCGGCGGATTGCCTCCAGCGTCGCGGCGAGCGCGCTGGATTCGGCGGCGATCGCGGCGAGATTGTCATGGCTCTGGGCCACGGCGGCGGCCAGCGCCGTCGCCGCCGCGCTGTTGGTGGCGGCGCGGTCGGCGGTGGCATCGGCGCCGCTCCGCAGCGTTGCGGCGAGGCGGCGGAGCTCGACCGTCAGTGCGCTCACTTCGGCCTCGATCCGTTCGCTGGCGGCTTCGATCCGGCGCGCGCGGGCGGTCTGGCGTTCGGCGGCGCGGACCTGGTCCTCGGCGGCAAGCTGGATCAGCCGGCGGTTGCTGATCACCGCGAACAACTGCCCGTCGCGGGTGAGGATCATGCCTTCCTGCCCGTCCGCCGCCGCATAGGCGTCGACCAGCGTGCGCGTCTCCTGCGCATAATCGGCCATGGGGCAAGGGCGGACCAGCGTACCCAGTCGCTGGCCGTACGCGGGATTGCGCAGCAGTGCGTGGCCATAGGGATTGAGCAGCAGCCGGCGCACGTCCTTCTCGAACACCGCGCCGATCGGGCGCTGCACCCCGTCGAGCACCGGCAGCAGCCGCAGGCCGGGATCGTCCTGGAAACAGCGCACCGCTTCGCCGAGCGGCGTCTCCAACGTCAGCGAGCGCGGGTTGCGCTCGGCATTGGTGAGCCACTCGAGGAGGAAGCGGAGATGAGCGGGCGTGGTCAGCATCGGCGCCCTCGGTAGGGCAGGAGGGTAAACGAGCGCTTAGTATTTGATGACAGCTTCGCGACACCTGCCCATCCAATCTGCGCAACCTTGATATCGACTGTCCGTTGATGCGGTCGGGTGCGGGCATGGCCGTCCGCGTCCCAGTAAGGGATACCGCCGATGCGTCCCCTGCCGATGGATGCGCCTGCCCAGTTGCGGCAACGGATCATGGACCCGGGCGCGGACGGCGGCGCGCGCAGTCGGACGATCGCGCAGGGGCCGTTGGTCTTGCTGGTCCACGCGCTGTGCGCCGTCGCGCGTCCGGATCGGCAGCGTTGCTGGATCGAGGCGGGGCAGGACGTGCTGAGTGCCGACGACGCGCTGGCGCTGCTGCGCCACTGGGAGGCCGGCGTCCCCATCGAGGACAGGGTTTAGGCGGCCCTAGCGCTACTTTCTGGACGCAGCGGGCTTCTGATGGCAGAGGGCCGCCTTCATGTTTGCAGGACCCTTGCGCCCCGTGCGGCCGGCGGGGGTCCAGAGCGTTACGAACGAGGACCCGCTTTTCATGACCGTCGACACGCGCGCGCCCGCGCTGCTCCCCGAGCATCCCGCCTTCGCCACCGCCAAGGTGCTGTGGGTGCGCCACTGGAACGAGCATCTGTTCAGCTTCGCGATCGAGCGCCCGGCCAGCTTCCGCTTCCGCTCGGGCGAGTTCGTGATGATCGGCCTGCAGGGCGAGAACGACAAGCCGCTGATGCGCGCCTATTCGGTCGCCAGCCCGTCCTGGGCGGAGGAGCTCGAGTTCCTGTCGATCAAGGTGCAGGACGGCCCGCTGACCTCGAAGCTGCAGAGGATCGTGGCCGGTGACGACATCTATCTGGGCAAGAAGCCGACCGGCACGCTGGTCGCCGACGCGCTGCTGCCCGGCAAGCGGCTGTTCCTGCTTTCCACCGGCACCGGTCTCGCGCCGTTCCTCAGCGTCGCGCGCGATCCGGACATCTATGAGCGGTTCGAGCAGGTCGTCACCGTGCACAGCGTGCGCCGGGTGAGCGACCTTGCCTATCATGACGAACTGGCGGGCAAGCTGGCCGAGGATCCGCTGATCGGCGAGCAGGCGGCGGCGCAGTTCCATTATGTGCCGACCGTCACCCGCGAGCCGTTCCACACCAGCGAGCGGATCGGCGCGCTGATCGAGAACGGCAAGCTGTTCGAGGGCGTCCCCGGCGAGGCGGCGCTCAACCCGGAGACGGATCGGATCATGCTGTGCGGGTCGATGGACATGATCCGCGACTTCGCCGCGCTGCTCGAGGGCAAGGGCTTCAAGGAAGGCTCGAACAACGCCCCCGGCGACTTCGTGATCGAGCGCGCCTTCGTCGGCTGAGCCCGGCTTCCCCCCGGAGCGGTGCTCCGGGGGATCGCCCGTTCAGGCAGCGAGCGCCGTCGCCCCGCTCACCGCGCGGATATCCGCTGCCAGCTGGTCCACCCGTGCCGGATCGGCATCCCAGGCGAACATGAACCGCGCGCCGCCGCCGATGAAGGTGTAGAAGCGCCAGCCGCGGGCACGCAGGCCCTCCAGCACCGGCTCGGGCGCGCGGACGAACACGCCGTTCGCCTCCACAGGAAACATCAGCTCCACGCCGGGCAGGCCATCGATCTGCGACGCCAGCCGCTGGGCGCAGCCATTGGCGTGGCGGGCATTGCGAAGCCAGGCGCCGTTCTCCAGCATGCCGACCCAGGGTGCCGCCAGGAAGCGCATCTTCGAGGCGAGCTGCCCGGCCTGCTTGCACCGGTAATCAAAGTCCTGCGCCAGCGCGCGATCGAAGAAGAGCACGGCCTCGCCCACCGCCATGCCGTTCTTGGTGCCGCCGAAGCAGAGCACGTCGACGCCCGCGCGCCAGGTGACGTCGGCGGGATCGCAGCCGAGCGTCGCCACGGCATGGGCGAAGCGGGCGCCGTCCATGTGGAGCTTGAGGCCGAGTTCGCGGCACACGGCAGAGAGCGCCTGCACCTCGGCGATGGTGTAGACCTGGCCCGTCTCGGTCGGCTGGGTGATCGTCACCACGCGCGGCTTGGGGAAGTGGATGTCGGAGCGGCTGGTCGCCACCGCGCGGACCGCGTCCGGCGTCAGCTTGCCGTCGGCGCTCTGCGCGACGAGCAGCTTCGATCCGTTCGAGAAGAATTCCGGGGCACCGCATTCATCGGTCTCGACATGGGCTGCCGCCGAGCAGATCACGCTGTGATAGGATTGGCAGAGCGCCGCCAGCGCCAGCGAGTTCGCCGCGGTGCCGTTGAACGCGAAGAACACCTCGCAATCGATCTCGAACAGCGTGCGAAAGGCATCCGCGGCGGTGTGGGTCCAGGGATCGTCGCCATAGGCAGGCGCGTGGCCCCGATTGGCGGCTTCCATCGCTGCCCAGGCTTCGGGGCAGATTCCGGCATAATTGTCGCTGGCGAATTGCTGGGCTTCGGTCGTCACGCGCTACGGGCCTTCTTGCTGTGGAGCAGGAGGCGGGCGACGACCGGAAATGTGGCGTGGACACCGTGTTGCCGGGTTCGGCCACATCCCTCCACTCATCGCGGAGGCACCACCTTGCACGGGGCAGGTTGGTGCCGGGCGTCGGCCCGACTCTTGATGCTGGCGGCCGGATAGCGGAAGTTGCTGGAGGGCGCAAGATTGTTGCGGGTGCAGGTTCAGGTGGAGGGGGCGCCCGCGTCGAGCCAACACCGTCATCTCCGCGAAGGCGGGGATCCATTGGCGCTGGTGCCGCGGTTCCTTCCCCCAGCGCACAGGCGAATGGATTCCCGCTTTCGCGGGAATGACCGTGGTTTAGGTTCTGCCCGAGCCTCTCAATACGGCGGCTGGTGCAGGCCCTTGGGGCTGAGCGTGAAGATCTCGCAGCCCGTT
Organism: uncultured Sphingomonas sp.; assembly: GCF_913777625.1. Classification (GTDB taxonomy): domain Bacteria; phylum Pseudomonadota; class Alphaproteobacteria; order Sphingomonadales; family Sphingomonadaceae; genus Sphingomonas. The sequence goes on along the minus strand of NZ_CAJYTI010000020.1, from coordinate 428,964 downwards.
TCGGTGATGCCGATCGAATGCTCGAACTGCGCGGAAAGCGAGCGGTCGCGGGTCACCGCCGTCCAGCCGTCGTCGAGCAGCTTCACGTCGGGCCGGCCGATATTGATCATCGGCTCGATGGTGAAGAACATGCCCGGCTTCAGCTCCGGACCCGTGCCGGGGCGACCGACATGCACCACTTCGGGCGCGTCATGGAACACCTGGCCCAGCCCGTGCCCGCAGAAATCGCGAACCACGCCGTAGCGATGCTTCTCGGCATGGCGCTGGATGGCATGGCTGATGTCGCCCAGATGGTTGCCCGGCTTGGCCTGCTCGATGCCGAGCATCAGGCATTCATAGGTCACGTCGACCAGCCGGCGCGCCTTGATCGGCACGTCCCCGACCAGATACATGCGGCTGGTATCGCCGTGCCAGCCGCCGAGCAGCGGGGTCACGTCGATATTGACGATGTCGCCGTCCTTGAGCGGACGGTCGCCCGGGATGCCGTGGCAGACGACATGGTTGATCGAGATGCAGCAGCTATGGGTATAGCCGCGATAGCCGAGCGTCGCGGGCACGCCGCCGGCGGCGACGGTCATCGTGCGGACGATGTCGTCCAGCTCCTGCGTCGTCACGCCCGGCACGACATGCGGCACCAGCGCGTCGAGAATTTCGGCGGCAAGGCGACCGGCCTTGCGCATGCCCTCGAAACCCTCGGGCCCGTGCAGCTTGATGGCATGGCTGCGCGACTGCGGCATGTCCGCGGTGACGTTCACATATTCGGTCATCCTGCCCATATAGGCGTTTGCGCCGGGCTTTGCGAGGGCGTAGCGCTAGGCCCATGCAAGAGCGGATCTGGACAGCTGCCCTGGTGGTGATCGGCGACGAAATCCTGTCGGGCCGAACCCAGGACAAGAATATCGCGCAGCTCGCCACCTGGGCGAACGCGCAGGGCATCCGGCTCGCCGAGGTGCGGGTGGTGCCGGACAAGCAGGACGCAATCGTCGAGGCGGTGAACACGCTGCGGGCGCGCAACGACTATCTGTTCACCACCGGCGGCATCGGCCCGACGCATGACGACATCACCGTCGATGCGATCGCCGCCGCGCTGGACGTGCCGGTGGTCGTCCACCCGGAGGCGCGGGCGGCGCTGGAGGGCTATTATGCCAGCAAGGGCGGGCTGACCGAGGCGCGGCTGCGCATGGCGCGGGTGCCGGAAGGTGCGGACCTGATCGTCAACCGCATGTCGGGCGCGCCGGGGATCCGCTGGGACAATATCTTCATCCTGGCCGGCGTGCCGCACATCGCCGCGGGCATGCTCGATGCGCTGACCGGCACGCTGGAAGGCGGGCTGCCGGTGGTATCGCGCACGCTCGGCTGCTGGGTCGCCGAAAGCGAGATCGCCGATCTGCTGGGCGACACCGAACGCGCGCATGCGGGGGTCGCGATCGGCAGCTATCCGTTCTTCCGCGAGGGGCGGGTCGGCGCCAATTTCGTCGTGCGGGCGACCGATGCGGCGCTGGTCGATCGCTGCGTGGCGGTGCTGGCGGAAGGGCTGGCGGCGCGGGGGTTCGAGGCGGTGGACGGCGGGATCTGAGAGAAAACCTAATCGGCGCTCCGGAATCCCTCTACCCCCAACCCCTCCTCCCAGGAGGAGGGGCTTGAAGAGAGTAGAACCGCTTTCGAACGTCTAAGCCCCTCCCCTTCAGGGGAGGGGTTTGGGGTGGGGCGTGACCGAGTAGCTGTGTCCAGCGCTCCGGGACACTAAACCCGCGCCAAAATCTCCCGCGCTCGCGCCGAATCCTGGTCCATCTGGACGATCAGCGCGTCCAGGCTGTCGAACTTCGCCTCGGGGCGCAGATAGTCGATCAGTTCGACCTCGAGCCGCTGGCCGTACAGGTCGCCGCTGAAATCGAAGAAGAAGCTCTCCAGCAGCTCGACCGGCGGATCGAAGCTGGGGCGGATGCCGCAATTGGCGACGCCGTCCAGCACGCGGCCGTCCGGCAGGCGCCCCCGCACCGCATAGATGCCATAGGCCGGGCGCAGATAGGTGCCGAGCCGCATGTTGGCGGTCGGATAGCCGAGCTGGCGGCCGAGCTTGGCGCCGCCCTCGACGTCGGCGGCGATGGCGAAGGGGCGGGTGAGCAGCGTCGCCGCCGTGCGCGGATCGCCTGCCTTGAGCGCCTCGCGGATGCGGCTGGACGAAACCGTGCTGCCGTCGAGCGCCACCGGCGCCACCGTCTCGGCGGTGAAGCCGAGGTCCGCACCGAGCGCGGCCAGCGTCGCGATGCTGCCCTCGCGACCCTTGCCGAAGGTGAAATCCTCGCCGGTCACCACCCCGGCGGCGCCGACCGTTTCGACCAGCTGCTCGGCGAACTGGCGCGCGGTCAGGCGGGCAAGCGTCGCATCGAAGTGGAAGACCAGCATCGCGGCGGCACCCGCATCGCCGAACAGCCGCTCGCGCTGGTCGAGCGTGGTCAGGCGGAAGGGCGGGGCGTCGGGCTGGAAGAAGCGGCGAGGGTGCGGATCGAAGGTGGCGACGATCGCCGGCCGGCCCTCGGCGCGGGCGCGCTCCACCGCGCGGCCGACCACCGCCTGGTGCCCGAGGTGAAAGCCATCGAAATTCCCCAGCGCGACGATCGCGCCCCGGAGAGGCTGCGGAACCGCCGAGCCGCCGTCCAGCCGCTGCATGCGGCTGGCTATAGGGATTGGCCGGGGCGATGCCAATGGGTTGGGTTGACGATCAGTGCCGCGTTGTAACCACCGCGCTGGGCGCGCGATTGGCCGCCGCCTCCGCCTTTTGCGCGTCGATTTCGGAGGCGACCTTGATACCCAGAAGCAGCGTCAGGAAACATGCCAGCCAAAGCGTGGTCGGACCTGCCGGCCCGGAGAACTCGGCGCCGAAAATCTTGAAGGAAATCTCGCCTGCTTCCTTCCTCGACGACGACAAATGCTCGAACAAGGTGACGATTCCGAAGGCTGCACCGGCCGCAATCGGGAGCCCGAAGACATTGGTCGGGCCGGCCTCGTGCACCAGGCTGATCAGACCATCCCATTTCAAACCATTCCATGCCCGCGCTACAAGATATGCAGCCAAGACGAACAGGTAGGCGATGACGGACAAGAATATGAGCGCCAGGAACGCAACTCTGAAGGTGCTCGCATCCTTTGATTCCTGGGATTCATTCACAGGAGTATCGGGCGTTGCTGTCAAAGGATCGTTGATCATGGCTAACCTCTTGTGAGGTACGCGTTGAACTACGAACAGGCAGCTAGCATTCTCTGTGGCACGCGTCGAGGTGGCTATCGCGGGACCACGCGGATAGCGTCGGATGCGGAACTGTTCGCGGCCAACCCCGCTCGCAGCACGCGCAGCACATTGCCGCCCATCACCTTGGCGATGTCCGCCTCGGAAAAGCCCCGATCGACCAGCGCTTGCGTCACCACCACCAGTTGCGCGGCATCGAAGCCGGTCGTCACCGCGCCGTCGAAGTCCGATCCCAGCCCGACATGGTCGATGCCGACCAGATCGCGGACATGCGCGATCGCCGCCGCCACCGCGCTCGGGCTGGTGGAACAGACCGCCGCTTCCCAATAGCCGATGCCGACCACTCCGCCGGTGCGGGCGATGCCGCGGATCTCGTCGTCGGTGAGGTTGCGGTTGACCTTGCACGTCGCCTGCACGCCGCCATGGCTGGAGACGACCGGGCGGCGCGCCATGGCGAGGATATCCGCGACGGCGCGGTGGCTGGCATGGGCGACGTCCACCACCATGCCCAGCGCCTCCATCCGCCGAAGGACTTGCCGACCGAGCGGGGTGAGCCCGCCCTTGGCGAGGCCGTGCATCGATCCCGCCGCCTCGCTGTCGAAGAAATGCGCGAAGCCGGCCATGCGGAAGCCGGCGGCATAGAGGCGGTCGAGATTGGCGGGATTGCCCTCGAGGTCCTGCAGCCCCTCGATCGAGAGCATGCCGCCGACGACCTTGGCACCCGCTTCGCGATCCGTTCGCAGGCGGTCGAGATCGTCTGGCGTACGGATCACGCGCAGCCGTCCTTCCGATGCGGCCGCCGCGCGCGACAGCTTTTCGGCATGCCAGAGCGAGCGCTGGAGCAACGAGTTCCAGGTGCGCGGCGGCTGGAGCTGGGCGATGGCGAGCAGCGTGATGTTGTCGCTGTCGGCGCCGTTCGCATCGTAATTCTGGTGGCGGGGCGTCTTGGTGACCGAGGAAAAGACCTGCAGCGCGACATTGCCTGCCTCCAGCCGCGGCAGGTCGACCTGGCCGCGATCGGCGCGATCGAGCAGGCTGCGCCGCCACAGCAAGGTATCGGCATGCATGTCGGCGATTGCCAGCCGGGCGTGCAGCGCGCGGGTGGCGGGGCTGACCCTGGGCAGGGGCGTGGCGACGACGCGGTTCATCCCCGCTTCGACCACCACCGGCGCGATCCCGAAAAAGCCGATCGCGGCGATGACGAGCACCGCGACCAGGCCGATCAGGATCCTGCGCTTCATCCGCGCCGCTCCAGCGTGACGAAGGCATAGGCCGGGCGGTCGCCATCGGCCGCGTGTTCCTCGCGCGCCGTTTCCTGCCATCGGGCAGCATCGAACGCCGGCACCTGCGCGTCCCCTTCGGCATCGAGATGCACTTCGGTCAGCTCGATCCGATCGGCACAGTCGAGGAACAGCGCGAAGATTTCCGCGCCGCCGATGATCGCCGCATCCGCGCCGGCAAGCGCCAGCGCGTGATCGACGCTGTGCGCCACCTCCGCGCCCTCGGCCGACCAGGCGGGATCACGGGTCAGGACGATATGGCGGCGGCCCGGGAGCGGCGAAGGGAAGGATTCGAAGGTCTTGCGGCCCATGATCATCGGCCTGCCCATGGTCTGCGCCTTGAACCGCTTGAGATCGGCCGGCAGCCGCCAGGGCAGCTGGCCGTCGCGGCCGATAACGCCGTTATCGGCCCGCGCGAGGTGGAAGCTGATCATACCGAGACGGGCGCCTTGATGTGCGGCTGCGCGACATAGTCGTGGATCGCGAAATCCTCATACTCATAGGCGTCGATCGACGGCGCCTTGCGGAGGATTTCCAGCCGCGGCAGCGGTCCCGGCGTGCGCGAAAGCTGTTCCCGCGCCTGCTCCAGATGGTTGAGATAGAGGTGGCAGTTGCCGCCGGTCCAGATGAAGTCGCCCACTTCCAGGCCGGCCTGTTCGGCGAGCAGATGGGTGAGCAGCGCATAGCTGGCGATGTTGAACGGCACGCCGAGGAAGATGTCGGCCGAGCGCTGGTAGAGCTGGAGGCTCAGCCGGCCATTGGCGACATGGCACTGGAACAGGCAGTGGCACGGCGCCAGCGCCATCGCGCCGAGCTCGCCCGGGTTCCAGGCGGAGACGATCATCCGGCGCGACGCGGGGTTGGTCTTCAGCGTCTCGATCAGCTCGGCGATCTGGTCGATATGGCGGCCGTCCGCCGTCTCCCAGTCGCGCCACTGCTTGCCATAGACCGGGCCGAGATCGCCGTTTTCGTCGGCCCATTCGTCCCAGATGCTGACCTTGCGCTCCTGCAGCCAGCGGACATTGGTATCGCCGCGCAGGAACCAGAGCAGCTCGATCAGGATCGAGCGGAGGTGCAGCTTCTTGGTGGTGAGCAGCGGGAAGCCTGCCCGCAGATCGAACCGCATCTGCGCGCCGAACACGCTGCGCGTGCCGGTGCCGGTGCGGTCCATCACCTCCACGCCGTCGTTGAGCGCGCGGGCCATGAGATCGAGATATTGACGCATGGCCGGAAGCCTAGCGGGGAGGGCGGGCGGAGTCACCCGGCTTCGCTCCGATTTGAACCTCCGGATCGGATCGTGTTGCGCTTCGGACGGGTGGGCGGAGGTGGCAGGCTGATCCCATGCAGACCCTCCACGCCATGCCTTGCATCCGCGACTTTGCCGCCGCCCGCGCACTGTTCGGCCAATTGGCGGAGGCGCGGACGGAAACGGCCGGGTTCGCCTATCTGGCGGGCGACGGGCGGTTGCTCGGGATGCGGCACGTCTCCGGCGATTACGCCGATGCGCTGGACCTGCCGCTGCGCCAGATCGTCGCCGATGCGCTCGCCTTCGATGCGGCGGGCGTGGTGATGGCGCACAACCATCCGAGCGGCGATCCGCGCCCGAGCCGCGGCGACCGCACCGCCACCCGCCGCCTGCTCCACGCGCTGGAGCCGGTGGAGGTGCGGCTGGTCGATCACCTGATCCTCGCGCGCGGCGGCGCAGTCAGCTTTCGCGCGCTCGGCTGGCTCTAGCGGGCGAGGGCGGTGAGCAGGCTGCGATAATAGGTGATCGAGGGCGCGATCTCGCTCACCGGCGTGCGTTCGTTGAGGCCGTGCGAGAAATCGTCGCTGTCCTTCATGAACTTGGGGCTCACCGCGTAGCTCGGCACCCCCTTGGCGCGGAACCACATCGAATCGCTGGCGCCCGAGGTCATCGCCGGCACCACCGGCACGCCGGGGAAGCGGGCATGGACGGCGTCGGTCACCGCCTTCATCACGTCCGGCCGCAGCGGCGAGGCGGGGCTGGCGATGCTGCCGCTGTCGAGCGTGCGGATCTGCAGGCCGGGATCGCCGACGACGCGCTCCAGCGTCTTGCGCACCTCTTCCACCGGCGTGCCCGGGAAGATGCGGCAGTTGACGTTGGCCGTGGCGCGCTGGGGCAGCGCGTTGGTGGCGTGGCCGGCGCTCGCCATCGTCGCGACGCAGGTCGTGCCGGTCTGGCCGACCAGCCCCGGCTCGGCGCGCAGCGCGGCGAGCGCTTCCGGATCGGCCTGGTTGGCGAGGAAGCGGCGGATCATCGCCGCCCGCGCGGGCTCGGCCTGCGCGGCGGCGGCGGTCCAGCTGGCGCGGGTGATCTCGTTCACCTGGCCGGGGAACTGGTACGCCTCGATCTTCTCCAGCGCATGGGCGAGCGCGTAGATCGCATTGTCCTTGCGCGGCGCAGAGGAATGGCCGCCCGGGTTGGTGAAGGTCAGCGCGTAATCGGCATAGGTCTTCTCGGCGCCGTCGACGCCGAAAGTCAGCGGCTTGCCCGCCTCGTCCAGCCGGCCGCCGCCGCCGTCGATGTTGAGCAGCAGCTCGGCATCGGCGAAGCGATCGGCCTGGGCGGCGCCGGTGCGCATCATCGTCTCCTCGTCGCCGGAGAGCAGCAGCACGATGTCGCGGCCGGGCTTGAAGCCGGTGCGCTTGAGGTCGATCAGCGTGGCGACGATGGTCGACACGTCATATTTCATGTCGGTGGCGCCGCGGCCATAGACATAGCCATTCTCGACCACCGCGGTGAACGGATCGCGCGTCCAGTCCGCGGGCTTGGCCTCCACCACGTCCATGTGGCCGGAGATCAGCAGCGGCTTGGCGCCGCCCTTGGCCTTGCCGGTGCCGCGATAGCGCGCGACGAGATAGGCGGTGTCGCCCATCGGCACGATCTCGACATCGCTGTCGGCAAAGCCGCCGGCGACCAGCGCCTGCTTCAGATAGGCGGCATAGGCGGGCGTCTGGTTGCCCGGCCCGGCGACGGTGCGGAAGGCGATGCCGCGCTTGAGCAGCTCCATCGCCTGCGCCTCGGCCTGGGGATGGCCCTGGGCATGGGCGGCGGGGGCGAGCGATGCCGCCGCGAGCAGCGCCGCGGCGCGAAGAAAACAAGAACGCATGAACATCCCCCAGGACAAAAGACGCCGCATGCTAGCTGCCCGGTGGCCGCCGTCAATCGCGGCGTCGCGCCGGTCAGGCGGCGCCGGGGACGGTCAGTTCCAGCCGGCGGAGCGCCTCCGGCAGGTCGGCGACGGTGTCGATCACCAGATGCGCGCCCGCCGCCCGCAGCGCCCCGCCCGAGGCGGCGATCCGGGCGGCGCGCTCCTCCTCCGGCAGCGCGGCCAGCGCAGCGGCGGATAGGCCGACGCCGTTGCCGCTCGCCGCGACGCCGATCGTCCACACGCCGGCCGCGCGGCCCTCCGCGATGCCGACGGGGGCGTCGTCGACCTTGACGCAGGCCTCGGCCGGCCAGGCGCCGAACTCGACCAGATTCTTCCACAGCATCAGCGGCGAGGGGCGGCCCATCGCGGTCTCGCCCGCGCAGACCAGCAGGTCCGGCCGATAGCCCTGTTCGGCGGCGCGCGGCACGATGTCCGCCATCATCGCGCGGGTATAGCCGGTGCACGAGCCTACCGGCACGCCCGCCGCCTGCAGCCAGATCGCGACCTCGGCCGCACCGGGGATCAGATCGGCGCAGTCGCGCGCGGCCTCGCGCATCATCGGCTCGATCGCGGCGAAGATGCGGTCGCCATCGGCCTCGGCGGGGGCGGCGCCGTGCTGCGCGGCCCATGCCGCGGCGACGCGGGGCTGGGCGAGCAGCGCGCGGATATGGTCGCGCTTGGCCATTCCCATGTCGGCGCGGGCTTCGCCCTCCTCGATCGTCATGCCTTCGGCCGCGAAGGCACGGCACAGCGCCACCACCGGCGCGCGGCTGCCGAAATCGATCATCGTCCCGGCCCAGTCGAACACCACGGCCTTGAGCGGCTGCGTCACGAATCGTCCCCCATCATTTCGTCGAGTGTCTCTTCGGCCAGCGCGAACGCCGTCGAGGCGCCGGTGCCGCTGGTCACCACCACCAGCCGCGCCTCGGGCGCGGGGGTGCGGACGATGCTGTGGCCGCTCGCCGAAGCATAGGTGCCGGTCCAGCGCGCGATCACCGCCGGCGGGTTGCCGAGCAGCTCGGCATAGGCGGCAAGGATGCGGGCATCGACCGCGTCCGAGGCGAAGGGATCGGGCGTCGGCGCGTAGTGATGGCTGTCGCCGACGACGAGGCTGCCATCGGCGCTCTGCACCGCGATCAGGTGGATGCCGTCGGCCAGCGCGGCGGCGGCCTCGGGCTCGGCCTCCAGCCGGGTGCGGAGCGCAGCGGCTTGGGGCAGCGCGGCATAGCCGAGATAGCGGACCATGCTGAGATCGCCCATCACCGGCGAGGGGAGCCGCCAGCCCGGCGCCGCGAGCCGGAGCATCTGCAGCTTGCACCGGGTGATGCCGGCTTCGGCATAGAGTGCGGGAAACAGCGTCGACCAGTCGTCGCCCGGGCAGACGATCACCTGGTCGGCATGCACGGTGCCCCGGCTCGTCTCGATCCGGCCGGACTCGACCGCGTGGACCGCCGTGCCGAAGGCGAAGGTCACGCCGTGCTCGGCCGCCAGCCAGGCGGCGAGGCGGGGGATCGCCTCGCGCGATTCGACGCGCAGGTCGTGCGGGCTCCACAGCGCGGCGCGCGGCGGCACCAGCATCGGCCAGTCGGCGGCGATCTCGGCGGCGGCGAGGCGGCGGCAGTCGCGGCCCATCTCGGTTTCGGCAAAGGCATCGAGCACCGCTTCCGCCTCGGCCCGGTGGGCGGCGAGCAGCAGGCCGCGCTGGAGGATCGAGATGCCGGCGGCGGGCGCGACCTCGGCCCAGATCCGCGCGCTGCGCATCGCCAGCTGCCAGACGCGCCCCGCCCCCTGCCCCGTAACCGTGACGAAGCCGAAATTGCGAATCGACGCGCCGTTGGCGGCGGCGTCGCGATCGAGCACCAGCACCCGCCGGCCGCGGCGGGCGGCGGCCAGCGCATGGGCAAGGCCGACGATACCGGCGCCGACGATGACGAGATCATGCCGGGACATGGGACGCTCCACGGGGGCGCGCGCGCAGGAAATGCAGCGCCGAGACGAGGGTGAACAGCGTGACCGCGAGCGCGGTCGCATAGCTGCAGGTGACGAAGAAGGGCAGCCACTGCATCGCCGGCGCGCCGAGGCTGCGCACCAGCAGCAGCGCGACGCTGCCGACATAGCCCGAGGCATCGGCGATGTAGATCAGGAAACCGGCATTGGCGGCGGTGCCGATCGTCGCGATCATCCGGTCGAACAGCATCGCGTTGAACGGGGTATAGGCGAAATAGAGCCCGGCGCCGGTGATGATCATCCAGGGCAGGGGCGCGAGCAGCCCGGCCTGGAAGGCGAGGGTCGAGAGGCCGAGCAGCGCCGCGCCGAGCAGGATGATGCCGTGCATCGCCAAAAGCGCGCGGAGATTGTCGCGCACCAGCGCGAGCAGGGCCAGCGCGCCCAGCGTCACCACCGCGACGGGCAGTTCGCTGGCGGAGAAGACCGACGCCTCGCCGCCATAGCCGAGCGCCGTCCAGATCTCGGCGGCGAAATTGTCACGGATGTCGCGCAGCGCGGTGAGCAGCACATAGCCGGTGATCAGCAGCGCCAGCGTGCCGCCATGCGACCGTAGGAAGGCGGCACGATCGGCGGCGCGCATCGGCACGCGGACGACGCGTTCGGCCTCGTCGCGCGCATCGGGCGGCGGCAGGCGCTCGAGCTGCCACAGGGCGATCAGCAGCAGCGGCACGAAGGCGAGGCCGGTAGTGGCCGGCATCCACCGCTCAGCGACCCCCGCCTGCATCAGCAGCACCGCCGCCGACTTCACCACGCCCGAGGACAGGATGAAGCTGGCGCAGAGCATCGAGCCGAGCAGTTCGGACACCCGCCGGCCCTCGACATAGCTGAACACCAGTCCCCAGATCAGCCCCAGCGGCAGGCCGTTGAGGAACAGGCAGGCGACGTTCCACGGCGCGGGGATCAGCGCGAAGGCAAGCAGCGCCAGCCAGGACAGGCCGATCAGCATCAGGATCATCCGCGCGCGGCCATGGCGCCCGGCCTCGGCGATGATCCGTACGCCGACCAGCTTCGACAGCGCATAGCCGAGCACCTGGGCGATCAGCAGCGCCGACTTGTAGTCGATGGCGAAATGCCAGCCGGCGACATCGGCATAGGTCGCCGCGGCGAACGGCTTGCGGAAAGCGTACATCGCGAAATAGGCGCCGAACGCCGCCAGCCCGCCGAGGAACAGCGTAAGGCTCGAGCGCGCTGCTCCGGTCCGATCGATTTCGTTCGCCTGCATGCCGATTCCCCGTGTCATGAGCGCTTCTGTGGCGGCCGCGCGCGACGCCTTTGTGACAGCGCAGTCATGCCGTCAGCTCCATCGCGCCGATGCCGGGATCGGTGCGGCCGGGGCGGCCGGTTTCGATCTTGCCGGCGAAGCGACGGAGGAACGCGGGATCGCCTGTTATGGCGACATGCAGATCATACCAATGATCCGAGACGGCGAGCGGCCAGGCGTCGCGCACGGTCGCGCCCGGCGCGATCGCCAGCGCGCGGTGCCGTTCGCCGGCAACGGGGTAGCGCGGGTCCATCGCGATCGTCGCCGTGATCGGCGCGGTGCCGCGATTGCGCAGCACCAGTTCGGCGGTGCCGCGCGCGGGCAGCTGGACGAGCGCGACGTCCAGCATCGGCGTCTGCCCGCCCGCCAGCCGCCGCCAGAAGCCGTTCGGGCCGCGAAGGGTGAGGTCGTGAGGCGTATCGGCGCGCCAGTCCCTGGCGGCGTGACGATCACCCGCGCCGATGGTGAAATGCCAGGGTTCGGCAAGGTCGTGATTGTCGTGGACCGTAAAGGTCGCGCCGATCTTGCCTTGATTGACGAAGTCCAGCCGCAATTGCCCTTCCGCCGTGATGCTCGCGAGCACGTCCACCGCATAGGGCAGCGGCCGGTGCGGGCGCTGGCCGGGCATCTGCGCGGTCGGCGCCTGCGTAGCGGGGATCGCATTCGCCACGCCGGCGTGCGAGCGGGCGACGCGCGCGCGGAAATCGTCGGTGGCGGGGAGGGTGCTTGATGGAGGCGGCGCGTCCGGGCGGGCGAAATTGAAGGCGCTGGTCAGGTCGCCGCACACTGATCGGCGCCAGGCGCTGATGTTCGGCTCGGCCACGCCGAAGCAGCGTTCCATGAACTGCAGCACCGAGGTGTGGTCGAACAACTGCGAGCAGACCTGCCCGCCCCGGCTCCATGGCGAGACGATGATGGCGGGCGTGCGGATGCCGAGGCCGATCGGATGCGCCTCGTCGCCGGCCTGGGCCTTGCCGGCATAATCCTTGGCCTCGCCGTCGACCGGCACGGTCGAATGGCCGCGATAGCGCCCCACCGGCGGCACGGGCGGCGGCATGTGATCGAAGAAGCCGCCCGCCTCGTCATAGACGAGCAGGAACACGGTGCTGGCGAACACCGCCGGATGATCGACCAGCGCCTCGATCAGCTTGGCGGTGACGTGCTCGCCCTTGGCCGGCTCGGCGGTCGGGTGTTCGGAGAGGTCGGCGGCGGTGACGATCCACGAGACCTGCGGCAGCGTGCCGGCGGCGACATCGCGGCGGAACGCCTCGACCAGCTGCTCGCCGTCCGAGCGGGTGCGGTCTGGGCCGTCCTTATGCTCGCTCACCCAGGAACGGCCACGCTGGTAGAGCGGGGAATCCTTGGCGCAAGGGCGGAAGGGCGGGAACACCGAGAGCAGATTGTCGCCGAAATTGTCGTATTCCTGATAGACCTTCCAGCGAACGCCGGCCGCCTGCAGCCGCTCGGCATAGGTGGTCCAGCGATAGGCGTCGGCGCGGAGCGGCTGGTCCTGCGCCATGTCGGCGCTGGGTGTCTCGTCCTCGCCGTAATTGTGCATCTGCGGATCGCCGCCCACCGCGCCGCCGCCGTTGCACCCGCTGAACAGGTGCAGGCGGTTGGGGTAGGTCTGCGTCATCGTCGAACAGTGATAGGCGTCGCATACGGTGAAGGCGTCGGCGAGCGCGTAATAGAAAGGCAGGTCGCCCGGGCCGTAATGGAGCAGGCGGTTGTGCAGCTCGCCGGTATGGCCCCAGCGGTCATAGCGGCCCCGGTTGAAGATATGCATGTTCTCGACATGCGACTGGTCGGCACCGTCGACCTTGAACGATCGGCTGGTGTGCGAATCGCCGTGATAGGGGAGGACATGGCCGTCGGGATGCTCGGTCGAGGGCTGCGCCCAGACGCTGCGCCCGCCGGGCAGCCGCAGCGGGCGCGGATCGCCGAAGCCGCGCACGCCGTTCAGCATGCCGAGATAATGATCGAACGACCGGTTCTCCTGCATGTGGACGACGATGTGGCGCACGTCGCGGAGCGTGCCGGTACGGCCGGCGGCGGGAATCGCCAGCGCGCGATCGATCAGCCCCGGCCAGAGCGATGCCAGGCCGCCGGCACTTCCCGCCTTCAGCAGATCGCGGCGATGGATCGAATTCATGGTTCCCTTCCTCCCCGAACCAAGCTAGTGGAACTGGTATAGTCCAATATCGCTACAGTTTGACGACAGGCGGGGGAGGTGCCCGCCCGAGAAGGAGCCTTCATGGTGCGGTCGAACCCGGTGGTTGCGCAGGTTTTCGAGGCGTTCGCCCGGCACGGCGAGGCGCATTATGGCGAGAATGTCTCGCAGCTTCAGCATGCGCTGCAATGCGCGCAGCTTGCCGCAGAGCAGGGATGTGCGGACACGATGATCGCGGCGGCGCTGCTCCACGATATCGGCCGGATGCTCGATCCCGACGGCAATGCTGCCGAGCTGGAGGGCAGCGATGCGCTGCACGAGGAAACCGGTGCAGCGGCGCTTTCGCGTGCCTTTCCGGCGCAAGTCACCGAGCCGGTGCGGCTCCATGTCGCCGCGAAGCGCTATCTGTGCGCGGTGAATCCGGACTATGTCGCCGGCCTCAGTGCCGCCTCGCTGCTGAGCCTGAAGGTGCAGGGCGGCCCGATGGGTCCGGCGGAGGTGGCGGCGTTCGAACGCGAGCCGTTCTTCGAGGACGCGCTGCTGCTCCGCCGCTTCGACGACTGGGGCAAGCGCATTGGCTGCCCGGTGGCACCGCTGGAGTCCTACCGCCCGCTGCTCGAAGCGCTCGCGGCGCCTGCGCCTTCCGAGTCTGCGCCGGCCTGAGGCGCGCAAACGGAAAAACGTTGCGCCTGATCAATCTCTTGGCGCTCAAAGGCGGAATTTCCGTCACGCTGTAACCGCTGCGTCATTCGAATCTGGTTTATACCAGATGCCGCCCGGGAGACGTCGCCAGCCCGGTCTGCGCCCGTAGCGTGTGCATTGCCAACTCCCTTGCCGTCCGGCCCCCGCCGGGCGTGGGGGAGGCGTGCGCCTGCTCGGCCCGAACGGCGATGCAGTGAGGAATCGTCGGCAACGACGAGGGGGAAAGCATGCAACAGACCATTCGCACGCAGCGCATCCGCCGGCTGGTGCTCGCCGGCACGATGCTGGCGGCGCTCACGCCCGCTACCGCCTGGGCCCAGCAACAGCAGCAGGACGGCGAGTCCGAGATCGTCGTCAACGGCCAGCTGCTCAGCACCCAGGCCGCGATCGCCGCCAAGCGCACCGCCACTTCGGTGGTGGAAGTGATCAGCGCCGACGATCTCGGCAAGATCCCCGACGCGACCGTTGCCGACGCGCTCGCCCGCGTTCCCGGCCTCAGCGTGATCGTCAACCAGGAGACCGGCGAGGGCCAGTATGTCACCATCCGCGGGCTTTCCGGCACCTATAATGCGGTGTCGATCAACGGCGTCCGCGTCGCCCAGACCGATAGTGGCAGCCGCGACGTCTCGCTCAACCTGCTGCCGCCCAACGGCCTCGCCGAGATCCGCGTGACCAAGACGCTGACGCCCGATCAGGACGGCGACGCGATCGGCGGCTCGATCAACTTCCGCACGCCCACCGCGTTCGATTTCAAGACCGGACAGGTGCTGCGCGCCTGGCTGAGCGGCGGCTTCAACAGCTATGCCCGCACTTCCGGCGAGAATGCCGCGCTCTACCAGGGGCAGCTCGATTTCGGCCGGCGCTTCGCCGACGATCGCTTCGGCATCTTCGTCTCCGGCAATTACGGCGTCACCCATGGCAACAGCCAGGAAACCGAGAATGACGGCGAGTGGGAGCCCTATGTCTGGCGCAAGAATTCCACCGAGACGATCTCGCAGACCAACATGCACCTGCCGGGCATCGACCTCGACTATCGCCGGTTCCAGCAGACCCGCTGGGGCGGCAACGCCTCGCTCGACTGGCACGGCGACACCACCCAGCTCTATCTGCGCGGCCAATATGCCCATGCCGAGAAGACCGGCACTAACGACTATACCGACTATCGCAACCGCAAGAGCGCGCGGCTGACCCAGGTGAACCCCGAGGACACCAGCCTGCGCCAGCCCGAAGACATGATCATCGGCAGGGATCCGAAGCTCGGCAACATCTACGGCTATACGCCCGCGCAGATCGTCGACGTCGACGGCGACGGCCGCATCACCGACGCGGACCGCAATTCGAAGCAATATTGGTCGCTGAACGGCCGGTCGGGTGTGTGGAACCCCAAGGTGTTCCAGTTCGCGCGCAGCTTCGAGACGCAGGACAATACCCAGTATCTGGCGACCGTGCAGGTGGGCGGCACCAGCACGCTCCACAAGCTGAAGCTGACCTATGACCTAAGCTACAGCACCGGCAGCCAGGAATCGCCGGACCATTACAGTGTCAGCTATAATTGCGACGTGTGCAGCTATCCGCTGAACGCGACCGGCATCGACTGGGTCTCGCGCGATCCGCGCTTCCCGCATGCCAGCCTGCCGGCCTTCGCCGCCAATGTGGAGCGCGATCCCTCGCTGCTGCCGCTCGACGGCGCCAGCCTCGACCGCTGGAAGCAGACCGACAATCGCTGGGCGGCCAAGCTCGATGCGCGCTACGATGTCGGCGGGGTGCTCGATCATGTCCAGGTCGGCGCCAAGTGGCTGCGCTCCAGCCGCAGCTATGATTCGACGCCGGTGTGGAGCGGGGACTTCAGCGGGACGGCGCTCGACGGCAAGTCGCTCGCGGCCTCGGGGCTGATCCAGAAGACGGTCAACAGCATCCTCGGCGGCGAATATTATTACGGCCCGGTGCTCGGCCGCGACGCGGTGGTCGCCGCGATCAACGCCGCGATCAAGGCGCAGCCCGGCAATGTTTCCAGCGGCACCGATCTGCTGCGTGACGACCGCAGCGGGCGCGAGACGATCACCTCGGGCTACGCGCTTGCCGACTTCAAGACCGGCGCGATCGACATCGTCGCCGGCGGCCGCGTCGAGCATCGCGAGACCTACAACCGCTTCTGGTCCGACGACGGGGCGAACAGCGGCTTCGCCAGCACCTCGCGCGGCTATACCGTGTTCCTGCCGAGCGTGACCGCCAACTGGCGCCCCGATGACAAGCACGTGTACCGTGCCGCCTTGTGGACCGGCTATTCGCCGCCCGAATATGGCTATCTGTCGAGCGGCCAGTCGATCGGCCGCGATCCGGTGACCAAGCAGATCCTCTCGATCAGCCGCGGCAATCCGGATCTGAAGCCGGCGAAATCGACCAACGCCGACATTTCGCTCGAATGGTATCCGGATGCCTCCAGCCAGTTGTCGCTGGCGGGCTATTACAAGCACATCCGCAACTTCATCTTCACCAACGGCAACCAGATCAACGCCGACACGCGCAACGGCACGATCGAGATCACCCAGCCGCAGAACGGCAAGACCGCCGAGGTGTACGGCGTCGAACTCGGCGTGATCAAGCAGCTCCAGGGGCTGGCGGCACCGTTCGACGGCTTCGGTGTCGAGGGCAACCTGACCGTCCAGCACAGCGCGGCGGACAGCGGCCAGGCCTATCGCAACGGCGCCAAGATGCGGTTCGTCAACACGCCGCACCTGCTCTACAACGCGGCGATCACCTACCAGAAATACGGGCTGGAGATGAAGCTCTCGTACAATTATCGCGGCAAATATATCGAGGATCTGCGCGACAACGCCGTCGACAAGTGGGTGCAGCACAATCGCAGCGTCGATTTCCACTCGCGCTACAACATCACGCGCCGGGTGGCGGTCGATTTCGACGTCGCCAACCTGCTGAACGACTGGCGCTATTACACGACCAAGGGCGACAATCCGAGCTACCAGAAGGATTATATGGAGCCGGGCCGCACCTTCATTCTGCGGACCAACGTCAACTTCTGATCGGGCGGGCGGGGGCGGCGTGCAGGCGCCGCTCCCGCCGCCCACGCCGTGCTTGACGCGGGTGCGCGGGCGCTGCCAATCGGGGGGCTCGGCTGCTCGCGCGAGGACCTACCCACCCCATGCCCTCCGGAATTTCGTTGCTGGGTGCCGCGCGCGGCGCGGAGGATCGCCCGCAATATCTGGCGCTGCGCGACCAGATCGCGAACGCCATCGATCTCGGCAAGCTGCCCGCCGGCGCGCGGCTGCCGTCCGAGCGCCAGATGCAGACCGATACCGGCACCGCCCGCGGCACGATCCGCGAGGCGCTGTCGCAGCTCGAGGCCGAAGGGCTGATCTACCGCCGCGATCGCAGCGGCTGGTATGTATCGCCGCCGCCGGTGACCTATGACCCCACCCGCTGGGCCGGCTTCATGACCTATGTCGTCGAGCAGCAGCGGGTGCCCGCCACCGAGACGCTGGCGATCGAGAGCGTCGCCGCGCCCTCGGCGGTGGCGGACATCTTCCGCCGCGCGCCGGGCACGCCGCTCCATCTGCTGACCCGCCGCCGCTCGATCGACGGGCGCGCGGTGCTGATCGAGCGGATCATGGTCGACCCCGCGCTGGCGCCGGGGCTGGGCGAGCACGACCTCAACGGCTCGCTCACCCAGATCCTCACCACCCAGTACGGCCTCAAGGCCGAGCGCAACCGCGTCGACATGCGCCCCTGCGCGCTGACCGCCGACATCGCGTCGATGCTGGGGGTGAAGACGGGGACGCCGGGGCTGCTCGTCGTCCGCACCAGCTTCGCGGCCAACGGCGCGGTGGTGGAATATGACCGCGAATATTGGCGCCACGACGCGATCCGCATCCATGTCGACCTGCAGGTGCGCGGCTAGGAGACGGTTCAGGCGTGGGCGCCGGCCCAACCCGGCAAATGCCTGGCCTTGTGCTTGCGGGCGAGGTGGACGGCCCTGGCGACGGCGTCCTCCCAATCCTTCTCGAGCCGCCTGGCATCGATCCGCTGTCGGAAGAAGTCCGCCCACAGGAACTCGGCGAAGGGCGCCGGGCTCTTCGCATAGCCGCCCGCGTCCAGCACGGCGCCGGCGAGCGAGCGATAGGGATCGTCGCGCAGATCCTCGATATGGCGCGGCAGCTTGGCATAGTCGCGGCGCACGCCCTCGGCATCGAACGGGTGCAGCCAGCTGTGATTGTCGAGGAACGTCAGGAACTCGCGCGCGCCGAGATGCGACAGATCGGCAAGCACGCTGGTGAGGACATGCTCCTGGCCCTCCTCGTGCAGGGCAAGGGCGAGATGGTGATGGTCGACCAGCCAGGGCCGCCCCTTGGGACCCACGACCACCGGGATCATGTGGCGCCCTAGAAAGTCCGGCCCTTCCTCCAGGCAGCGCGCCCGCCATTGCCGGCGCTTCTCGGCGACTTCGCGTCGCCCGACGGTCATCTGCGTCGGGCGCAGCGCCTTGATCGGGGTGGGAGTGAGCAGCGGGCGATAGTCGTGTCTCATGCGACGGGTTCCTCCAGGGGAATGGGCCCGGCGGCCGCATCGGCGACGCTGTAGAAGCTGCGTGCCGCCAGCGCCTGGGCATCGGCGGCGCGGAACAGATCGCGCAGATGGTCGCGGACCCGGGCGAGCCGCACCTGCGCGCCGCGCGCGGCCATCGTCCGGTCGAACTCGATCAGCGCGTCGAGCGCGGTGCTGTCGAGGTCGAAACTGTCCTCCAGGCTGACGACCACCATCCGGGTGTCGGCGGGCGTTCGTTCGGCCATGGTGCTCAGCACCCGCTCGGCATTGGCGAAGAACAGCGGCTCGCCCGCCCGCCAGATCGCCATGCCGGCGGGCACGCGCGCCTCCGGGTGCCGTTCGAGCGAGACGAAGTCGTGGCTGTCGCCCAGCTGGCCCAGCCGCGCGATGGCCGGGGTCGAGGCGCGGTGGAGGAACGAGGCGATCGAGAGCAGGATCGCGAGCAGCATGCCGTTGACCACGCCCAGTGCCAGGACGCCGAGCACCGCGCCGGTGCCGATCAGCATGTCGCGCCGCAGCCGGAACAGCCGCACCAGCGGGGCCGGATCGAGCGCATGGCTGAGGGCGGCGACGACGACAGCGGCGAGCACCGGCTCGGGCAGATGCGCGATCAGCGGCCGGGCGACCGCGACCAGGATCGCGAGGGTCACGCCCGCGATCGCCGCGGCCCAGCGCGTGGCCGCCCCCGCCGCCTCGTTGGCCGAGCCGGCCGAAAAGCCCGCGCCGACCGGCATGCCCTGCACCAGCCCGGCGGCGAGATTGGCGACGCCCAGCCCGGCCAGCTCGCGATCGGGCCGCACCGTGTCGCCGTGGCGCAGCGCCAGCGAGCGGATCGTGCCCCAGCTCTCCGCGAACAGGATCAGCACCAGCGGCGCGGTAAGCTGCGCGATCCGCATCAACTGGCCGCCGTCGAGGTCCGGCAGGCGCGGCATCGCCAGCGCGATGTCGATGTGCCCGACCATGGCGACCCCGTGCGCCGGCAGGTCGAATGCCAGCGAGGCGAGGATCCCGGCGAACAGCACGATCAGCGCGCCGGGCAGTGTGGGCCATCTCCGAAGGACGAACAGTCCGATCAGCGCCCCGCCGCCCGCCACCAGGCTTGCCGGGTTGGTGCTCGGCAGCGCGCGGGTCAGGCCGAGCGCAAGCGTTGCCACATCGCCGCCCAGCCCGTGCAGCCCCAGCATCGTCGGCACCTGCCGCAGCACGATGGTGATCGCCAGCCCGAAGGCGAAGCCGCGCAGCACCGGCCGCGAGACGAAGGCGGCGAGCGCGCCCAGCCGCAGCAGCGCCGCGATCAGGAAGGCGGCGCCGACCATCAGGATCACGATCGTGGCGAGCGCGTCGCGATCCGCGCCGAGCGGCGCGAGGGTTGCCAGCGCCGCCGCCAGGATCGCCGCCGAGGACGAGGTGGCCGAGACGATCGCGAACCGGCTGCGCCCAAGCGCCAGATAGGCAAGGCAGCCGACCACGCCGGCAAGCAGCCCCCGCGCCGGCGAAAGTCCGGCGATCCCGGCATAGGCGACCGCCTCCGGCAGCATCAGCGCGGCGACAGCGAGGCCCGCAGCAATGTCCCCCCTGTTGAAGCGCGCGCCGTTTTGCCCTGCAATCCCTGCCATCGTACCACCCTATCAGCCTGGACGATGCGTGGCGACGCCCGGCGCGGTGTCTGCCATGGTTCGCCGATCTCGTTGAACAGGCTTTGCTATTCAAGGCCGGCTCCGGCACACCGCACTCCGCGTCGGGCCCCCCGGAGTCGATAGGAACAGCGATGAAGTTCAGGCGGCGGTTCCGTAGAGTAGCGTTGTTGGGCCAGCTGGGTCCGGGGCTGGTCACCGGCGCGGCCGATGACGATCCCAGCGGCATCGCCACCTATTCGCAGGCGGGCGCGCAGTTCGGCTTCGGGCTGCTCTGGACGATGCTGCTCACCTATCCGCTGATGAGCGCGGTGCAGCTGATCAGCGCGCAGATCGGCCGGGTGACCGGCAAGGGGCTTGCGAGCAACATGGGCGCGCTACTGCCGCACTGGCTGGTCACCGGGCTCGTCGCGCTGCTGTTTCTCGCCAACACGGTCAACATCGGCGCCGATCTCGCCGCGATGGGCGCGGCGGGGGAGATGGTCAGCGGCATCGACTCGCACATCCTGACGGTCGTCCTGGCGCTGCTGTCGCTGACGCTGCAGCTGTTCGTGCCCTATCGCCGCTATGCCACGCTGCTCAAATGGCTGACGCTGGCGCTGCTCGCCTATGTCGCGGTGCTGCTGTTCGTGAAGCTCGACTGGGGGCAGGTGGTTCGCGGGCTTGTCGTGCCGCGGATCGAGGGCACGGGGGCCATCGTGACCATCGTCGCCTTGTTCGGCACCACGATCAGCCCCTATCTGTTCTTCTGGCAGAGCGCGCAGGAGGTCGAGGACCTCGATGGCGACCAGCACGCCGAGCCGCTCAAGGACGCGCCGTGGCAGGCCCGGCGCCAGTTCCGGCGGATGAATGTCGATACCTGGGCGGGCATGGCGTTTTCGAACGTCGTCGCGCTGGCGATCATGATCGCGACGGCCGCGACGCTGCATGCGACCGGGCACGATCAGATCGACACCGCCGCCGATGCCGCCCGCGCGCTGCAGCCGGTGGCGGGGCGGTTCGCGTTCCTGCTGTTCGCGATCGGGATCGTCGGCACCGGGTTCCTGGCCGTGCCGGTGCTCGCCGGATCGGCCGCCTTCGCGGTGGCGGAGAGCCGGGGCTGGGACTGCGGGCTCGAATACAAGCCGCGCGAGGCGGTGGGCTTCTATGCCGTGATCGGCGCGGCGACGGTGCTCGGCATCGCGATCGACTGGTCGCCGCTCGATCCGATCAAGGCGCTGTTCTGGAGCGCGGTGGTCAACGGCGTGATCGCGGTGCCGATCATGGCCGCGATGATGCTCGTCGCCTCGCGCCACCGGACCATGGGCAAGTTCACCGCGTCCCCCTGGCTCATGCGCGGCGGCTGGGCCGCGACCCTGGTGATGGGCGTCGCCTCAGTCGCGATGCTGATGACGATGTGATCCCATGGCCAGCATTCGCAACGGCTCGCCTCCCGCTGGCGCCCGTTTGACGCGCTCGCGCTTTGCTGCCACTTGCTGTTGCAACTGCGAAAGGCATCGGGGTGCGGATCGTCATTGTCGATGACAGCGGGGCGCGTGCATCGGTCCTCGAAGAGGGGCTGCGCGAGGCCGGCTATGACGACATCCACTTCGTGCCGCCGCGCGGCGCGTTCGTCGCCCGGATCGAGCGGATGGCGCCCGACGTCGTGCTGATGGACCTGGGCAGCCCGAGCCGGGACACGCTGGAAGAGATGTTGTTCGTCAGCCGCGCGCTTGCCAAGCCGATCGCGATGTTCGTCGACCAGTCCGACGAGGCGATGATCGGCGCGGCGATCGATGCGGGCGTCTCCGCCTATGTCGTCGATGGGTTGCGCAAGGATCGGGTGAAGCCGATCCTCGACCTGGCGGTGCGGCGGTTCAACGCCTTTTCCCGGATGCAGAGCGAACTGGACGAGGCGCGCACCGCGCTCGCCAACCGCAAGACGATCGACAAGGCCAAGGCGATACTGATG
This sequence comes from uncultured Sphingomonas sp., assembly GCF_913777625.1. Lineage (GTDB taxonomy): Bacteria > Pseudomonadota > Alphaproteobacteria > Sphingomonadales > Sphingomonadaceae > Sphingomonas. The sequence continues at coordinate 406,979 of NZ_CAJYTI010000020.1, read as the reverse complement.
GCACAGCGCGGACTGAACGAAGCCGATGCCTATGCGCTGCTGCGCTCGACGGCGATGAACCAGGGGCGGCGGCTGGTCGACGTGGCCGAGGCGCTAATCACCGCGAGCAGCCTGCTCGGCGGCGGTGCGGCATGACGCCGCTGCGCGCCGCCTTCCTGCCGCTTACCGACAGCGCGGTGCTCGTCGCCGCCCGCGAGAAGGGCTTCGCCGAGGCCCAGGGAATCGATCTGGAGCTGGTGCGCACCACCAGCTGGGCGACGCTGCGCGACCGGCTGGTCTATGGCCAGGTGCAGGCCGCACAGATGCTGGCGCCGCTGGCGGTGGCGGTCACGCTGGGGCTGAGCCAGCAGCCGGCGGCACTCTCGGCACCGTTCAAGCTCAACAGCAACGGCAACATGCTGGTGATGTCGGGCGAGTTCGCCGCGGCCCTGGAGCCGGACCTCGCCGCGCGCCTGGCCGATCCGCTGGGCACGGGGCACGACTTCGCCACCGCCATCGGGCTGTTTCGCCGCAAGCCGATCCTCGGCATCGTCCATCGCTTTTCCGGCCACGCGCTGATGCTGCGCTACTGGCTGGGCAGCGTCGGCATCGACCCGGACCGCGACGTGGTGCTGCGCGTCCTGCCGCCCTCGCTCACCGTCGAGGCGATGCGGCTAGGCGAGATCGACGGCTTCATCGCCGGCGATCCGTGGCCGGCGGCAGCGATCGCGCACGGGCTGGCCGAGGCGGTGGCGATCGGCGCGCGGATATGGCAGCGCGGCGTCGAGAAGGTGCTGGCGCTGCGCACCGACTGGATGGAGGCCAACGCCGAGACCGTCGACCGGCTGCTGGTCGCGCTGGCGGGGGCGGCGCGCTGGTGCGACGATCCCGCGAACCGGGGCGCGCTGGCCGAGCTGCTGTCACGCCCCGACTATGTCGGCGAACCGTCCGAGTTGATCGAGGCGGGGCTGGCGGGGCAGGTGGTCCCCCGGGCCGGGCTGCCGGCGATCGACCAGTCCGATTTCCTGCTGTTCCACCGCGAGGCGACGGCGTTCCCGTGGCGCAGCCAGGCCTTGTGGATCTACTCGCAGCTCGTCCGCTGGCACCAGGCCGACCCCAGTCCGGCGGCCGAAGCGGCTGCGGCCGCGGTGTTTCGTCCGGATGTGTATCGCCGTGCGCTGGGTGCGAGCGGCGAGCCGATGCCGGGCGCCAGCATGAAGCTGGAAGGGGCAGTCGATGCGCCGACCGGCGTGGGGGCGCATCGCGGCGCGTTGACGCTCGGGCCCGATCGTTTCTTCGATGGCCGCGTGTTCGATCCGGAACGGCTGGACGCGTATCTGGCGGGGTTTAGCGGCACGCGAGGCTAGCCTCCCTTGGCCCCACCCCAACCTTTGCCTGAAGGGAGGGGCTGGGATGCGAACAACTTCGCACTTGCAGCACGCGCCAATCCGCGCGATCATCCCCGAGTCGCGCAAGGAAGCGCGCCCATCGGGAGGCCGCCCCAACGCCGGGGCATCCTTCCCCTCTGAACGCAGCAAAGCCGCTGACCGGATGTCGCACCCTGCGAACGTCCGGCGAGCGGCTTTTTTCTTGTCCTTTTCAGATCGGCATTGGGGAAATCAGCATGGCAACGGCATTTCTGGAGGAACGGGTGGCAATTCAGGCTGCCAAGGCGGACGGGAGCAGCTTCTGGCGCAGCGGCCATTGGCCGACGCTGGTGGCGGCCTTCCTCTATTTCGACCTCGCCTTCATGGTGTGGGTGCTGCTCGGCCCGCTCGCGCCCGAGATCGCCAAGACCCTGCACCTCACCGCCGCGCAGAAGGGGCTGATGGTGGCGACGCCGACGCTCGCCGGCGCGGTCCTGCGCGTGGTCAACGGGCTGCTGGTCGATCGCATCGGGCCGAAGCGCTCGGGTGCGATCAGCCAGATGATCGTGATCGGCGGTTTGCTCTCGGCCTGGCTGCTGGGGGTCAACAGCTTCGGCGGCACGCTGGCGCTGGGCGTGATCCTCGGCTTTGCCGGCGCAAGCTTCGCGATCGCGCTGCCGCTCGCCAGCCGCTGGTATCCGGCCGAGCACCAGGGCAAGGCGATGGGCCTGGCCGGCATGGGCAATTCGGGTACCGTGCTCGCCGCGCTGTTCGCCCCCGCACTCGCCAAGCTGTTCGGCTGGAACGCGGTGCTGGGCCTGGCGTGCATTCCGCTCGGCATCGTCTTCCTGATCTACCTTGCCATGGCCAAGGACGCGCCCAACCCGCCCGCGCCCAAGACGCTGGTCGAATATCTTCACCCGCTCAAGTCCGCCGATGCCTGGTGGCTGATGGGCTTCTACGCCGTCACCTTCGGCGGATTCGTCGGGCTGGCGGCGTCGCTGCCGATCTATTTCACGGATCAGTTCAAGCTGAGCACCATCGTCGCCGGCTATTGCACCGCCGGCTGCGTGTTCGCCGGATCGCTGGTGCGACCGCTGGGGGGCGCGCTCGCCGACCGGATCGGCGGGGTAAAGGCACTGACCGGCGTCCTCCTCGTCGCCGCCGCCGCGCTGGCGGGCGTGAGCGTCGCACCGACGCTGCCCGCGGCGCTCGGCTGTTTCGTCCTCGCGATGCTGGCGCTGGGCACCGGCAACGGATCGGTCTTCCAGCTGGTGCCGCAGCGTTTCCAGGCGGAGATCGGGGTGATGACCGGGCTGGTCGGCATGGCCGGCGGGATCGGGGGCTTCTACCTCGCCTCGTCGCTAGGCCTCGCCAAGCAGCTGGCGGGCAGCTTCGCCCCGGGCTTTCTGATCTTCGCCGGGCTTGCGCTGGTGGCACTGGTCGGGCTCCGCCTGGTAAAAAGCCGCTGGCGGGCGACCTGGACGAGCGGCGCGCGGATATAATTTGTAACTGGGATGGCGGCGCTGCCGGGGCTAGCGCCGCCGCGTTGGCATGAAAGGGGGGACTGCATGCGTTTCTGGATCAGCACGGCTGTCATGCTGGCCGCCGCCGGGCCGGCCTGCGCCCAGGACATTGCGATCAAGCCGCTGCTCGAGGCGCGGACGCGCTACGAGCATGTCGACCAGGCCGGCATTGCCGATACCGCCGATGCAGTGACGATCCGCGCCCGTGCCGGCGTCGAGCTCAGCCACGGCCCCTGGGTCGCGCTGGGCGAGGCGCAAGGCAATCTCGCCGTGATCGGCGACTATTATGACGGCCTGCACGGGGTGGCGACACGGCCGACCATCGGCGACCCGGAGAATGTCGCCATCTACCGCGCGCAGCTGCAATATCGCACCAAGCCTCTTACCGTCACGGCGGGTCGCCAGCGCATCATGCTCGATGACGAGCGCTTCGTCGGCAACGCCGGATTTCGCAACAACGCCCAGACCTATGACGCCGTACGGACCGAGATCGTGCCGGCCAAGGGCGTCAAGCTCGACCTCACCTATGCCTGGGACGTGCGCACCATCTGGGGCACCGAGGGGCGGGGCGCGCGGCAGCGGGGCGTGGGCGGCAACAATGTTTTCGCCAATCTGGGCGTGGCGACGCCGGTCGGCACGCTGACGGGTTTTGCCTATCTGGTCGACCAGGACGAGGCCGAGGTGCAGGGCTTCCGCCTCTCCAACCAGAGCTATGGCGCGCGCCTCGCCGGCAGCCGGGCGATCGCGCCGCAGGTCAAGCTCGGCTATCAGCTGAGCTGGGCGCGCCAGTCCGACTATCACCACAATCCCACCCGCTATCAGGCCGATTATTGGCTCGCCGATGCGACGCTGACGATCCGCAGCTGGCAGCTCAATGCGGGGTATGAGGTGCTCGGCGCGGATACCGGCGCGGCGCTGACCAGCTTCCAGACGCCGCTCGGCAGCGTGTTCAAGTTCCAGGGCTGGGCCGACAAGCTGACCGTCACCCCGCCCAATGGCGTCCGCGATTTCTACGCGGGCGGTGGCTATGGCTGGAAGAAGCTGGGCAAGATCGACGCGCTGGGGCTGCAGGCGGTGTGGCACCGCTACCAGAGCGACCGCCTGGACCAGCATTATGGCAACGAGTGGAACCTGCTGCTCACCGCGCAGGTGAAGAAGACGCAGCTCTCGGCCCGCTACGCCCGCTACGAGGCGGACCGGTTCGCCACCGATACCAGCAAGTTCTGGTTGCAGGCGGACTGGAAGTACTGAGGTCTGGGAGCGAATGAAGCCTGCGCTCCCCTCCCGCTTGCGGGAGGGGGCGGGGTAGGGGAGGGCTTGGGCCCTGTGAAGGCGGCAGCGAAAGAGCCTCCACGTCGGTCCCTTCCCTAGCCCCTCCCGCGAGCAGGAGGGGAACCAAGTTGCGGCAATGCTCGGAATCGCTTGAGCCGCCTCCCGAATCGGTTTATGTTGCACTGCGAAGGACAAGGCTGTCCTTCCCCACATCGCCACGCCAGCCCGCCGATGGGCGAACGTGGTCCCGTTGATGGCAAAGCCGCCATCCAGCGCTCGGTTCACAAGACCGGGCGCCGGATGGCGGCTTTTTTGGTTTTGGAGCGAAGCGGATGGAGTTTCTCGAAGCCACGGCGGTCCTTGCCGACGACAGCGTCGCCCCGGCGCCTGCATCGGCCGAACCGCGCCAGCATCTCGTCGTCATCGGCAACGGCATGGCTGGCTGCCGCGCGGTGGAGGAACTGCTCGCCCGCGACGGTACGCGCTTCCGCGTCACCATCTTCGGCGCCGAGCCGCATGTGAACTACAACCGGATCATGCTGTCGCCGGTGCTGGCGGGCGAGAAGTCGTTCCAGGAGATCGTGATCAACGACCACGCCTGGTACGCGCAGCACGGCATCGAGCTGGTCGCCGGCGATCCGGTGGTGGCGATCGACCGCGCCGCGCGCACCGTCACGGCGAAATCGGGGCGCGTTACCGGCTATGACAAGCTGCTGATCGCCACCGGTTCGGATCCGTTCATCATTCCGGTGCCGGGGCACGAGCTGCCCGGCGTCATCAGCTTCCGCGACATGGCCGATGTCGACGCGATGCTGGCGGCGGCGGAAGGCGGCGGCGAGGCGGTGGTGATCGGCGGCGGGCTGCTCGGGCTGGAGGCGGCGCACGGCCTCACGCTGCGCGGCATGAAGGTCACCGTGCTCCATTTGATGCCGACGCTGATGGAGCGCCAGCTCGACGAGGCGGCGGGGTGGCTGCTCAAGTCGGCGCTGGAGGCGCGCGGGCAGACCATCCTCACCGGCGCGGACACCGCCGCGATCCTCGGCGACGGCAAGGTCGAAGGCGTGCAGCTCAAGGACGGGCGCGTCATCCCGGCCAAGCTGGTGGTGATGGCGGTCGGCATCCGCCCCTCGGTGAAGCTCGCCCGCGAGGCGGGGCTGGCGGTGGGGCGCGGCATCCAGGTCGACGACCATATGGTCACCAGCGACGCGAACGTGCTCGCGGTCGGCGAATGCGTCGAGCATGACGGGCAGTGCTACGGTCTGGTCGCGCCCTTGTGGGACATGTGCCGCAGTCTGGCCGACGGGCTGGTCGCGCGCGCCAATCCCTATCGCGGCTCGGTCACGTCGACCAAGCTCAAGGTCGCCGGGCTCGACGTGTTCTCGGCGGGCGACTTCTCCGGCGGCGAGGGCTGCGAGGACATCGTCCTGCGCGACGCCGCCCGCGGCATCTACAAGCGGGTGGTGCTGAAGGACGACCGCGTGATCGGCGCGGTGCTGTTCGGCGATACCGGCGACGGCGGCTGGTATTTCGATCTGCTCAAGAAGGGCGAGGACGTCGCCCCGATCCGCGACGTGCTGATCTACGGCCAGGCCTTCGCCTCGGGAGGGGGGCAGCTGGACCCTAAGGCGGCCGTTGCGGCGCTCTCGGACGATGCCGAGATCTGCGGCTGCAACGGCGTTTCCAAGGGGCAGGTGGTTGCCACGATCAACGGCGGGGCGTGCAGCCTCGATGCGGTGCGCGCCGGCTGCAAGGCCTCGGCCAGCTGCGGATCGTGCACCGGCATCGTCGAGCAGTTGCTGGCGCTGGCGCTGGGCGAGGAGGGCGTGCAGAGCGGCCCCAAGACGATGTGCAAATGCACGACCTACGGCCATGACGAGGTACGCCGCGCGATCGTCGAGCAGGGCATGCGCGCCATCCCGCAAGTGATGCAGACGCTGCACTGGTCCACGCCCGACGGCTGTTCCTCGTGCCGCCCGGCGCTCAATTACTACCTGCTCTGCGCGCTGCCCGGCGAGTATCTCGACGACCAGCAGAGCCGGTTCGTCAACGAGCGGCTCCACGCCAACATCCAGAAGGACGGCACCTATTCGGTGGTGCCGCGCATGTGGGGCGGGGTGACCACCCCGAACGAGCTGCGCGCGATCGCCGATGTGGTGGAGAAGTACAACGCGCCGATGGTGAAGGTCACCGGCGGCCAGCGGCTCGACATCTTCGGCATCCGCAAGGAGGATCTGCCCGGCGTCTGGGCCGATCTCAACGCGGCGGGGATGGTCTCGGGCCATGCCTATGCCAAGGCGCTGCGCACGGTGAAGACCTGTGTCGGCTCCGAATGGTGCCGCTTCGGCACGCAGGATTCGACCGGGCTGGGGATCAAGCTGGAGCGCGGCTTCTGGGGCAGCTGGATGCCGCACAAGTTCAAGATGGCGGTCTCCGGCTGCCCGCGAAACTGCGCCGAGGCGACGATCAAGGACTTCGGCGTGGTGTGCGTCGACTCCGGCTATGAGCTCCATGTCGGCGGCAATGGCGGCATCCATGTCCGCGCGACCGATCTGCTGGTGAAGGTGAGTACCGAGGCGGAGGCGATGCATTACGCCGCCGCCTTCGTGCAGCTCTACCGCGAGGAGGCGCGCTATCTCGAGCGCACCGCGCCGTGGATCGAGCGGGTGGGGCTTGCGTATGTGAAGGCGCGGGTGGTGGAGGACGAGGCCGGGCGCGACGCGCTGGCGGCGCGCTTCTGGCATTCGCAATCCTTCAGCCAGGACGACCCCTGGGCCGAGCGCGTCGCGGGCGCCGATGCCGGTCTCCACCAGCCTCTTCTCGCCGCCGCGGAGTGAACACGATGACCGACTGGATCGATATCGGCACCCTCGCCGACCTGCCGCTGCGGGGCAGCCGCACGCTCACGCTCGCCGGCGAGCCGGTGGCGGTGTTCCGCACCCATGACGACCAAGTCTTCGCGCTGATCGACCGCTGCCCGCACAAGGGCGGGCCGCTGAGTGCGGGGATCGTGCATGGCCATGCGGTGGCCTGCCCGCTCCACAACATGCGGATCGCGCTGGCAACCGGCACGGCCTTGGGAGAGGATGCCGGCTGCACGCCGGTGGTGCCGGTGCGGGTGGAGGGCGAGCGGATCCTGCTCGCCGGCCCGGTGCGGGCGGCGGCGTGAGGGGGGACCTTCAGATCCTCCCCGGCACGGGGAGGGGGACCGCCCGCGAAGCGGGGGGTGGAGGGGGCTCTCCACCAGCGACGTCCCGTGTGGAGGCCCCCCTCCACCAGCCTTCGGCTGGTCCCCCTCCCCGTGCCGGGGAGGATCAATGACGATCCGCACCACCTGCGCCTATTGCGGGGTCGGCTGCGGCATCCGCGCTACCGTCACCGGCGAGCGCAGCGTCCGCATCGAGGGGGATCCCGAGCATCCCGCCAATCACGGCCGGCTCTGCTCCAAGGGCACCCATCTGGGCGAGACGATCGGGCTGGAGGGGCGCCTGCTCCACCCGATGATCGGGGACCGCCGCGCCAGCTGGGACACGGCGCTCGACCTCGTCGCCCGCCGCTTCCGCGCGACGATCGCCGAGCACGGACCCGACAGCGTCGCCTTCTACGTCTCGGGCCAGCTGCTCACCGAGGATTACTATGTCGCCAACAAGCTGATGAAGGGCTTCATCGGATCGGCGAACATCGACACCAATTCGCGGCTGTGCATGTCGAGCGCGGTGGCCGGGCACATGCGCGCGTTCGGCGAGGATGTGGTGTCGGGCAGCTATGCCGATCTCGACGCGGCCGACCTGATCCTACTGGTCGGCTCGAACACCGCCTGGTGCCATCCGGTGGTCTATCAGCGGATCATGGCGGCGCGAGCCGAGCGCGGCACGAAGCTGGTGGTGATCGACCCCCGGCGCACCGAAACGGCCGAGGAAGCGGACCTGCACCTGCCGCTGCGCCCCGGCAGCGACGTCGCGCTGTTCAACGGCCTGCTCGCGCATTGCCGCGCCGAGGGGCTGGCCGGTGCGGACAACCTCGACGTGCCGGAGGGTTTCTGGGAAGCGCTGGGAGAGGGGCACGACCTCTGGTCCACCGCGCAGCGCTGCGATGTCGCGCCTGCCGATCTCCAGCGCTTCTACCGGCTGTTCGCCGCGCACCCGCACACCGTCACGCTGTTCAGCCAGGGCATCAACCAGTCGATCCGCGGCACCGATCAGGTCAACGCGATCCTCAACCTGCACCTCGCCACCGGGCGGATCGGCACCCCCGGCGCGGCGCCCTTCTCGATCACCGGCCAGCCCAATGCGATGGGCGGCCGCGAGGTGGGCGGGCTCGCCTCGACGCTGGCGGCGCATCGCGGCTTCGGGGCGGAAGACGTGGCCGATGTGGGTCGTTTCTGGGCCGCCGAGCGGATGGCGACCAAGCCGGGCCTCAAGGCCGTCGACCTGTTCCGCGCGGTGGGCGAGGGGCGGATCAAGGCGCTGTGGATCATGGCGACCAACCCGGCCGTCTCGATGCCCGATGCCGGCCGCGTGCGCGAGGCGCTGGCCGGCTGTCCGTTCGTCGTCGTCTCCGACGTGGTCGCCGAGACCGACACCAGCATCCACGCCCATGTCCGCCTGCCGGCCGCCGCCTGGGGCGAGAAGGACGGCACCGTCACCAATTCCGAACGCACGATCAGCCGCCAGCGCGCCTTCCTGCCGCTGCCCGGCGAGGCCAGGCCGGACTGGTGGATCGTCAGCCAGGTGGCGCGCCGCATGGGGTTCCGCACCGCCTTCACCTTTGATCGTCCGGCCGAGATCTGGCGCGAACATGCGCGGCTGACCGCCTATCGCAACGGCGGCGCCCGGATGCTCGACCTCAAGGCGAAGGCGGCGATCGGCAACCAGGCCTATGACGCGATGGCGCCGTTTTCCTGGCATCCGCAGCCCTTCGCGGACGGCCGCTACCCGACCCCCAGCGGTCGCGCCCGGCTGGTCCCGGTGGCGCAGCGGCCGCTCGAGGCGCCGCTCCGCGACTGGCCGATGACGCTCAACACCGGCCGCTACCGCGACCAATGGCACACGATGACGCGTACCGGCCTGTCACCCAAGCTCGCCCGCCACCGCGAGGAGCCGCTGGTCGAGATCCACCCGGACGACGCCGCGGCGCTGGGCATTGCCGATGGCGCGCTGGCGCGGGTGACGACGCCGCGGGGCGAAAGCCTGTTCCGTGCCGCGCATCATCCCGGCCAGCGCCGCGGTGAGCTGTTCACGCCGATCCACTGGACGGACCGGCAGGCGCGCGGCGGCCGCACCGGGCTGCTCGCCCGCGACCTCGTCGATCCGCATTCGGGCCAGCCCGGCTTCAAGCTCGCGCCTGCCCGCGTCGTGCCGGTCGCGATCGATTGGCGGGGGTTCCTGATCCTGCGCGGGGAGGGCATGGCACCCGACTGCCTGTGGGCGACGCGGGTGACCGTGCCGGGCGGGGCGCTCTACGAACTGGCGGGCATCGGCGACGCTGCCGCACTCGACCGCGTGCTCCCGCCAGGCGAGCGGATCGAGGCGAGCGACCCCGCCCGCGGATCGCGTCGCGTGGCGGTGCTGCGCGATGGCCGGCTGGCGGCGGTGCTGTTCGTCGCCCGCGCGGGCGAACTGCCGAGCCGCGACTGGCTGATCGGCCAGTTGGATGCGCCCCAGGGGCCCCAGGTGCTGGCCGGCTGCCCCCCAGGCCGCACGACCGATCGCGGGCCGGTCGTCTGCGCCTGTTTCGACATCGGCCTGCACCGCATTACCGCTGCCATTCGCGACCAGCAGCTTGTCGACGTCGCGGGAATCGGGGCGGCGCTGGGGGCCGGCACCAATTGCGGTTCGTGCCGTCCGGCGCTCGCCCGTATTCTGAAGGACATGTCAAAGGAGGCCGCGCATGGCTGACGAATTTCCCGCCGGCAGCGTCTGGCTGGTCGGTGCCGGCCCGGGCGATCCCGATCTGCTCACCCGCAAGGCCGAGCGGCTGCTGCGCACCGCCACGATCGTGTTCTACGACGCGCTGGTCGGTGCGGGTGTGCTCGCGCTGATCCCTGCCGCCGTGCGCCGGGTGCCGGTGGGCAAGCGCGCCGGCCGGCATTCCAAGGACCAGGGGGCGATCAACGCTCTGCTCGTCGCTGCCGCACAGGCCGGCGAGCGGGTAGTGCGGCTGAAGGGGGGCGATCCCTCGATCTTCGGCCGTTCGATGGAGGAATGTTCGGCGCTCGCCGAGGCCGGCGTGCCGGTGCGGATCTGCCCCGGCATCACCGCTGCCAGCGCGGCAGCGGCGTCGGCCGGCGTCTCGCTGTCGCTGCGGGGACTGGCGCGGCGGGTGCAGTTCGCCACGGCCCACAAGCGGGGCGCCGCGCCGCTCGACTTGGACTGGGCGGCGCTGGCGGACGCGCACTGCACCACGGTCTTCTACATGGGGCGCAGCGCGGCAGCGGAGATCAGCCGCAATCTCGCCGCAGCGGGGCTTGCGGGCACCACCCCGGTCCTGCTCGCGTGCGACGTCAGCCTTGCCGGCGAGCGTCTGCTCCACACCCGGCTCGATTTGCTGCCGATCGCCGTGGCCGGCTTTCCCGGCGATCAGCCAACCCTCATCCTGGTCGGCGAGGCGCTTGCCGCGGCGGGGAGCGGGTCGGTGGCCGGTGCCGCGCCGCATCGCCGAAGCGCCGATGCTTGCGGCGATCGCCGCGGGTGATGCGGAGGCGGGGGGGCTCCACCGGCACGCCAGCAGGGCGCCTCTCGCCCTGTTCGCCCGGGGCCGAGGAGGAGAGCGGGGCGCACGCCGCCTCTTCGAGCATCGCGAAGACTGCCCGGGGACAGGCTGCGATAGTTTCTACAGGCTAGAAGGCGTTCCGTAATTTCTCGGCAGCGGGAATTGGAGCGGGTGAAGGGAATCGAACCCTCGTCGTAAGCTTGGGAAGCTTCTGCTCTACCATTGAGCTACACCCGCGCCGCGTTGCGTTACCGCAACGTCTCGCCATGGCCCAGCGAACATTGCGCCGACTGCCAGTGCGCGGTGCAATAGCCGTGGGCGACGCCGCTGGCAATGGCTTACGTGCGGGGTGGGGACGCGGCGTAGCGCAGGCCGGGATGCCTGCCGTCCGGCGCTGTGCCGCACCAGAAGATATTCCAGAATGCATAGATGTTGCTGCGGCTGCTGTCGCCAGATATGCGACGTCCCATCCGTAAGGGATGCGTAGTTGACGTGTAGATACAATGGGCGGAAATTAACGCGATACTATCCGATTCCCTTGAATTCGGACGATCGCGTGTTTCGCGTAATTCTCCTGTAAGCTGTTCAATGTTCACGCCGGGGGCGTGCGTCGTATCGGGGGGTGTGACGATGAAGCTGCGGTGGACGACGGCGACCGCCGTGCTCGCGACGAGCGTGTTGCTCGGCGGATGTACCACGATCGGCAGCGGCGTCGTGACGGGGCCGCCGGGAATCAACAAATACGCGTTCCGCGAATGTTTGCTGGATAACGGATTTTATTCGCACCAGGCGCTCAGCGGCATCGCCGCGGCGGATTGGCGCCGGCGGCACCGGGATCCGAAATTCGCGGCGCGGGACGTGCGGCATCCGACACCGGAGGCGCGGACGCTCCTGGAGGAATCCTCGGCCAATTTCGTTCTCCGTTCTTCGACGATCATCGCCAATGGCCTGATGCCCAGCCTGCAATATTGGCAGCCCGGCGATCGTCGCAGCGGCACGGGGGTAGCCGAGACGTCCGGCGCGGCGGCGTTCGACGACACGCGAGGTGAGGAGGATCATGGCCGCAATCTTCCCTATGTGTTGATGCCGGCCCCGCGCGACTATCCCGAGCATCCGCAAAACGGCATCGGCGACTTCGCCAAGGGTGGGGCCGATCGCCCCGATTGGCGCCTCAACCGGTTCCTTGACTGCTATATCGCGCCGGTGGGCGCACCGGATGCGCTGAAGACGGCAACCGGTGCTCCCGGGCTATGGGCGCAGAATGGCGACGACGATATCGAGGGGCGGCTGCTGCGCGCGCATATCCTGCTGACGCTGCTGACGCGGTTCGGCACGCAACTGATCGTCTCGCACCCGGGCAAGAAACAGGTGACCCAGGCGGAACTGCTGCTGGGGCATGTGGCCGAGGCCGAAAAGGCCCTGCGCAGCGCCAGCCTGGTGTGGAACGCCGAACTGCGCGCCCAGGTCGCCGGCACCGGACTGTTGACGGTCGGCGATCAAGCAGGCGGCCACGACATCGACAAGGCGTCGACGCTCACCCTTTCCGACGGGATCGACGACCTCCAGCCGGTGCTGCGCTGGTACGGCTATACCACCCGGCTGCTGCGGGTGTTCCAGATCGGCGTCGATATCGAGCGGATCGACCTGCAGCAGTCGCTCGATCGCGCGAGCAATATCGTCGCGGCGTTCAGCACGCCGATCAAGGGGGCCTTCAACGCGATCCTGAAGGATTCGCTCGCGGGCATCGCGACGGTCCAGGAGATACGCATTTACGGCGATGCCTATCTCCGCGACGCGCGCGAAACCCTGAGTGTCCACCGCCGTTTCACCAAGCGCGACCCGTCCGGCTGGCGATACGATGTTCGGCGCCTTCGCGCGGGGTGGACGCTCTGGGATGCGGAACTGACCAGGTCGTGCCTCGTGCTCGCGACCGTGGCGCAGAAGGAGTCCAGGCCGGGAGAGGATCTCTGTTCGACCGGCGTCGCACCGAAACCCGCTGCGGGCGGCATGGGAGGGGGGCAATGACGCAAGCGACCGAGAAGATCGGGCTGCTGTTCGTGCATGGCATTGGCGAGCAGAAGCCGTTCGAACATCTGAAGAGCAGCGTGTCGGAGCTGGCCGAACTGCTGGCGCGCGGATCGGATACGTCGTTCGTTTCCTGCGCGGTCGAGGATCGCACCGCCGATTGGGCGCTGCCGGTGGGAACGCCCACCGCGAGCGGCGACGCGCCCGTCACGCTGCGGGTGAACGTCGTGCCACGGGAGGGGGCGGGGGACGCGGCGAGACGGCATTATGAATTTCACTGCCACGAGGTCTATTGGGCCGATCTCGGTGCCCGCAGCGGCCTGTTCGACGTGCTGAAATTCTGGATCTGGGGTCTCGGCCAATGGGCGGCGCCGATCTACCGCGATCTCGACGCAGCGCAGGTCAAGCAGGTGGCGAAACCCGCCGCCGACGGCAGGACGATGACGTTCGGTTCCCACCTCACGGCGATGCCGGCATCGGTCGCCGGTGAATTCTGGAGCGAACTGGGCGGGCGGCTCAAGCTGTGGATCGCGGGGGTGGGCGCCTTGTTGACGCTAGTAACGCTGTCGCTGGTCAAGCGCGTCGCGGCGAGCCTTACGCAATCGGCGCCGTCCCCCACGCTGCTCGTCCAGTATATCGGCGATGTGCGCACCTATGAGGAGCGTGCCCGGCCGGGCGATTCGACCCTGAGCGATCCCGGCTTTCCGCGCCGGGTGGCAATCCGGCGCCGGATGGTCACGCAGATGGTGGGGATGGGTGCCCGCACCGATCTGCACGGCTGGTATGTTCTCGGCCACAGCCTGGGCTCGGTCGTCGCCTATAACGGGCTCACGGAAATCGGCCATGCGCTGCCCAACTATCTCGGCAAGGACCAGTGGGACGCGCTGCCGCCGCACCTGAAGCGCGATCCGCAATGCCCGCGCCGGGAGGGCGAGGAACATCTGATGATGCCGGCGCGCGCGGACTGGCTGCACGATGCGGATGTGATCGATCGCAAGGCCTTGTTCGCGCGGCTGCGCGGGGTCGTCACCTATGGCAGCCCGCTCAACAAGTTCGCCGGTCTCTGGCCGCGGATCGTCGCCACCGCCACCAGGCGCCTGGATGGCACGAGCGTGTTTCCGGAGGGCAGCTGCCGCTGGCTCAATCTGCAGGCGCCGCAGGGTCCCGTTGCCGGCACGTTGGACCGGTTCGGCGCCACGCGGGTCGAGGAGGGCGGCGCGAAGCGTGTGACGAGCAGCAAGTTCAAGACCAGGCCGTTCGAAGGCGATGTGCCGCCTTGCACGACCTATCGCACGCCGATCTGGCAGCCCTATCTGCTGGCTCATCTGAACTATTTCCAGAATAGCCAGTCCTACAAGCAGGGCGTTGGCATCACCCAGCGGACCCAAGTCGCGCAGTGGCTGATCGGCGAGAATCCCGGTCTGGACATCGCCACCGTTCGCCTGCCGCTCTGGTTCGGCAAGCTGGCCGCGGCGCTGGCGGTGTTGATCCTCACCGCCACCTTGGCCGCGGCAGCCGTCGCGCTGGTTACCGTCGGCGGTGGACTCGGCAAGCAGATGATTTTTCCGACGCCCGGTGCGAAGCCCAGCAGCAGCGATTTCTTCGCGACCTTCCATGCCAGTGTCTGGCCGATTCTCGCCATCGTCGCTGGTGCGATCCTGCTCGCCGGGCTGCTCCGTTGGTCGACCGGCGCCTGGTACGGCTGGCGCCTGGCCCGGCATCAGAACGATAACCGGGGACGCGACGATCCGGGCATGACGATCGAGAAGGATTGGACGCCCGTGGTGCGGCTGGAGGCGGCGCAGTGGTTCGCCTCGGCGCTGTCCGTCGTCCTAACCGTTGCCGGCGCCCTCGCGTGGTGGAGCGGCTATCGGCCCGCGTTTCTCGATCCGCTGCACTGCCCGTGGCTGGAGGCGCATCCTGTCGCCGGACTGGTCTGCCTCGAACTGCTGCTCGTGCTGCTGGCCGCGGCGCTGCAGGCCTTGGTGAATTGCGTCCCGGTTTCCACCAAGCAGGTGGCCGCTGCCCCCTGACCGTGCCGTCAAGGCGCACTTCTCCCGATTGGCGGGGTCCCGTTGCTGCGATAGGGGCGGCGGCGATGCGTGACCCCGTGGATCGACCTTGCTATGGCATCTGGCAATTGGATCCAATGCGAGCAGGGAGAGGGTGTGTTGACGAAGTACGATATCCTGATCGTCGGCAGCGGCCATGGCGGCGCGCAATGTGCGATCGCGCTGCGCCAGGCCGGGTTTGCCGGCACGCTGGCGGTGATCGGGGAAGATCCCGACCTGCCCTATGAGCGGCCGCCGCTGTCCAAGGACTATCTGAAGGGCGAAAAGGGCTTCGATCGCATCCTGATTCGCGCGTCCGGCTTCTGGGACGAGCGGCAGGTGACGATGCTGTGCGGCCGGCGCGTGGTGGCGGTCGATCCGGCGGCGAAGACGGTTACCGACGCGGGCGGTGCCACGATCGGCTATGGCGCGCTGGTCTGGGCAGGCGGTGGCAGCGCGCGGCGGCTGGCGTGCAGCGGGCACGACCTCGCCGGCGTCCATGCGATCCGCACCCGGCGCGACGTCGACCAGCTGCTCGCCGAATTGCCCGCCACCCGCCGCGTGGTGGTGATCGGCGGCGGCTATATCGGGCTGGAGGCCGCGGCCGCGCTGATCAAGGCGGACAAGCAGGTGGTGGTGCTGGAGGCGATGGACCGCGTGCTCGCCCGCGTCGCCGGGGAGCCGCTGTCGCGCTTCTACGAGGCCGAGCACCGCGCCCAAGGCGTCGAGATCCGCACCGGCGCGAAGGTCGAGTGCCTGGAGGAACGGGACGGCCGCGTCGCCGGCGTGCGGCTGGAAGGCGGCGAGATGCTGCCGGCGGACATGGTGATCGTCGGCATCGGCATCGTGCCCGAAGTCGCGCCGCTGCTGGCGGCGGGCGCTGCGGGCGGCAACGGCGTGCGGGTGAATGCGCAGTGCCGCACCAGCCTGGCGGACATCTATGCGATCGGCGATTGCGCGCTGCACGCGAACGCCTATGCCGACGGCGCCGAGATCCGGCTGGAATCGGTGCAGAACGCCAATGATCAGGCCAATGTCGTCGCCAAGATCCTGACCGGGCAGGACGCGCACTATGATGCGGTGCCGTGGTTCTGGTCGAACCAGTACGACCTCAAGCTGCAGACGGTGGGGCTGTCGATCGGCCATGACGCGACGGTGGTGCGCGGCGACCCGGCCGCGCGCGCCTTTTCGGTGATCTACCTCAAGCAGGGGCGGGTGATCGCGCTCGACTGCGTCAATGCCATGCGCGATTATGTGCAGGGCAAGCGGCTGGTGGCCGAGCGCATGGTGGTCGATCCCGCCAGGCTCGCCGATCCGGCGGTGGTGCTGAAGGAGCTTTGAGTTGCGCGGCCGCGCGCGGGCGGGCATCCCATCCCCCAGCCAAAGGGAGAATTGAGGATGTCCGACGCGCCGGTGCTGCTTGCGAGGGAAGGCGATATCGCGGTGGTGCGCCTGAACCGCCCCGATCGGCTGAACGCGCTGACGTCCGAAATGCTCGATCTGCTCGCCGCGACGCTACGGCAGGCGGCGGACGAGGGCGCGCGGGCGGTGCTGCTCACCGGCGAGGGGCGTGCCTTCTGCGCGGGGGCGGATCTGACCGCCAGCGTCGGCATGCGCGATTCGGGCGAGGCGCTGCGGCAGCATTATAACCCGGTGATCGCGACGATGGCCGAGCTGCCGATTCCCATCGTCAGCGCGGTGAACGGCGCGGCGGCGGGGGCGGGGGCCTCGATCGCGCTCGCGGCGGACATCGTGGTGATGGCCCAGTCCGCCTATCTGCTGCTCGCCTTCGCCAATATCGGGCTGGTGCCCGATGCGGGCGCGACCTGGCTGATCGGCAAGGCCGCGGGGCGCGCGCGGCTGCTCGAAATGGCGCTGCTCGGCGAACGCATGCCGGCCGAAGAGGCGCTGGCCGCCGGGCTGGTGACGCGGGTGGTGGAGGATGGCGGGCTGTGGCAGGTCGCCCACGGCCTCGCTGCCAAGCTGGCCGCGATGCCGACGGTGGCGCTGGGCCTGATCCGCCGGCAGGTCGGGGCCGCCCTTTCGGGCACGCTGGCCGAGACGCTGGAGATCGAGGCCGATCACCAGAGCATCGCCGCCAGGACCGAGGATTGCCGCGAGGCGATCGCCGCCTTCCTCGCCAAGCGCGAACCGCAGTTCAAGGGCCGCTGAAATGCGATGGCGCTGGACCGCACTGTTGCTGGCGCTGCTCGCGGCACCTCCGGCGACGGCGCAGATACCGGCCCTGCGCCACGGCCAGCTGATCGTTGACGGCAAGCCCTTCCTGATCCTGGGGGGCGAGCTCGGCAACTCCTCGGCATCGGAGCGCGCCTGGCTGGCGCCGGCCTGGCCCCGGCTGCAGGCGATGCACCTCAACACCGTGCTGGCGCCGGTGAGCTGGGAACTGATCGAGCCGGCGGAGGGCCGGTTCGATTTCGCCGGCGTCGACGGCCTGATCGAGGATGCCCGCGCGCACGGGCTGCGGCTGGGGCTGTTGTGGTTCGGGGCGTGGAAGAATTCCATGTCCACCTATGTCCCCGCCTGGGTGAAGCGCGACGCGCGCCGTTTCCCCCGCGCGCTTGCCGCCGACGGCACGCACCAGGAAATCCTCTCCGCCTTCGCGGCGGCGACGCGCGATGCCGACGCCCGCGCCTTTGCCGCACTGATGGCGCATCTGCGCGCCGTCGATGGCGATCGGCACACGGTGATTCTGGTGCAGGTGGAGAACGAGATCGGCTTCCTGCCCGACGCACGCGAGCACGGCCCTATTGCCGATGCTGCCTTCGCCCGCTTTCGGGGCAGCGAGGAAGCGTTCACCGCCGAGGCCTATGCCCGCTATACCGAGGCGGTGGCCGCCGCCGGCAAGCGTGCCTATCCGCTGCCGATGTATGTCAACGGGGCGCAGGGGCGGCCGGGGCGCAAGCCCGGCGAGTATCCGGCGGGCGGCCCGCTGGTCCATCTGCTGGCGGCGTGGAAGCGCGCCGCGCCGTCGCTCGATTTCCTCGCCCCCGACATCTATTTCCCCAATTTCGGCGAGATCGCGCGCAGCTATGCGCTGCCCGGCAACCCGCTGTTCGTGCCCGAGGCAAACAATGCCGGCGACCCGCGCGCGGCTGCCAATGCGCTGCTGGTGTTCGGCGGGCTCAACGGCATCGGCTTCAGCCCCTTCTCGATCGACACGATCGATGCGCCCGGCGCGGCGCGGCTGACGGCGCTCTATGCGCTGCTCGGCGGCATGGCGCCGGTCATCCTCGACGCGCAGGCGAACGCCCGCATCGCCGGCTTCGCTCCGCCGGTGACGCCCGACGGCGCGGTCGACGAGCAGCCGCAGACGGTGGCGCTGGGGGGCTATCGATTCACGGTGCGCTTCGTCGATCCCTGGACTTCCCGTACCGCGCAGACCCCGGCCGAGCATGGCGGGATGCTCCTGTGGCAGGGCGGTGACGACTATCTGGTCGCCGGCACCGGCATCACGGTAACGGCCGCGCCGGTTTCGGGGGACGGCAAGGCCGGGCTGGAGTCGGTCGAGGAGGGGCGGTTCGAGGCGGGCCGCTTCGTGCCGCTGCGCCGCCTCAATGGCGACCAGACGCATCAGGGCCGCCATGTCCGCCTGCCGCCGGACGCGATCGGGGTGCAGCGGGTGCGGCTGTACCGCTACTGAGCGCGCGCGGCGAAATCGGTTGTCGGACGTTACGAGGGCCATGCAGACACTCTGGTTCATCACCAATCCCAATTCCGGCACCACCTCCGCGGCGAAATGCGAAGCGCTGGAGGCGGTGTTCGCGGAGCGCGGCCTGTCGCTCGCCGGCCGCACCCGCTTCCCCGCCGATCCGTTGCCCGACGGCGCGGCGCTGGAGGCGGCGGGGGTGGATACGGTGGTGCTGTTCGCCGGCGACGGCACGATCAACGCCGCGCTCTGCGCGCTCGCCGAATGGGACGGTGCGTTCCTGATCCTGCCCGGCGGCACGATGAACCTGCTCGCCAAGGCGCTGCACGACGAGACCGATCCGCACAAGATCCTCCACGCCGCGCATGGCTGCGACCGGCGGGTGGCGCTGCCCTATATCGTCGCGGGCGAGCATCGCGCGTTCGTCGGGCTGATCCTCGGGCCGGCGGCGAGCTGGTTCCGCGCCCGCGAAGTGGTGCGCAAGGGGCGGTTCGGGCGGCTGCTCGCGGCGGTCCGCGGCGCCTGGCGCAACACCTTCCACCGGCGCGGGGTGCGGGTGGAAGGCGCGCAGGGGCTCGGCGACCGCTATCAGGCGGTGTTCGTCAGCCCCGCGCTGGACGGGCTGGAGGTCGCTGCGGTCGACGCGCGCGACTGGGGCTCGATCGCGCAGCTCGGCTGGGAATGGGTGACCGGCGACTGGGTCGCGGCGCGTGCCGTCACCGAAAGCCGCACCGAGCAGCTCCGCCTCGGCGAGCGGCGCCCGGTGCTGGCGCTGTTCGACGGCGAGCCCGAAACGCTCGCGCCCGGCACCACCGTCCGTGCCGGGCGGAGCCTGGAGACGTTCATCGCCACCCGCGCCGAAGGGGTGGCGGCATGATGCGCCTCTTCCATGTCAGCGACGTCCATTTCGGCCGGGAGAATCGCGAGGCGGTCGACTGGTTCAACGCGAAGGTGCGCGACGAGAAGCCGGACGCGGTGATCATGACCGGCGACCTCACCATGCGCGCCCGGGCGAAGGAGTTCGCCGCCGCCGCCGAATGGCTGGAGAGCCTCGCCGTGCCGGTGACGGTCGAGGTGGGCAACCACGATCTGCCCTATTTCAATCCCTTCGCCCGGCTGGCGATGCCGTACCGTCGCTACAAGGCGCTGGAGCACATGATCGAGCGGCCGCTCGACATTCGAGGCGTGTCGATCGTGCCGCTCAAGACCACCGCGCGTTTCCAGTTTCGCACGAACTGGTCGAAGGGGCATGTCAGCATGCACGCGCTGCAGCGGTCGCTGGCGCTGGCCGAGGCGGTGCCGACGGGCGACCTGGTGTTCGTCGCCGCCCATCACCCGCTGATCGAGGCGGGGACGCGGGCGACGTCGCGGACGCATGGCGGGCGCCGGGCGCTGGTCGCGCTCGCCCAGGCTGGCGCCGATGCGGTGCTCAGCGGCCATGTCCATGACCCGTTCGACATCGAGCACCGCGTCGACGATCAGGTGGTCCGCCTGATCGGCGCGGGCACGCTCTCGGAGCGCACCCGTGACCAGCCGCCCTCGTTCAACGAAATTACCGTGGAGGGGACGACCTTCTCCACCCGCGCCCGCTTCCTGGGGGAGGCAAGCGTGCAGCTTTGAGGGACGGTCGCACGTCCTCTTGACGCTGCTCTGTACTAAGCTGATATTTCTGTCATGACAGAACATGCTGCCGAGCCTTCGCTTCCCGTCGCCGTCCAGCAGTTCGTGCTGCACTGGGGTGAAATGGGCAGCCAATGGGGCGTCAACCGCTCGGTCGCGCAGATCCATGCGCTGCTCTACCTCAGCGACCGGCCGATGCACGCCGAGGAGATCAGCGACCGGCTGCGGATCGCGCGGAGCAACACCTCGAACAGCCTCAAGGAACTGCTCGGCTGGAAGCTGATCCGCCGGGTGCCGGTGCTCCACGACCGCCGCGACCATTATGAGGCGGAGGTGGACCTGATGCAGATGCTCACCCGCATCGCGCAAGGCCGAAAGGAGCGCGAGATTGATCCCGCCGTCGCCGCGCTGGAGACCTGCGTCGCCGAGGCCCAGGCCGATCCGCACATTTCGCCCGTGGCCCGTGCGCGGATCGAGGCGCTGCACGGCTTCACCGTGACGCTGGACGACTGGTACCAGCAGATGATCGCCATCCCGCCCTCCCGGCTGATGACGCTGATCAAGCTGGGGAAGAAGGTGCTGGGGTTTTTGCCGAAGGGATAGGGTTTGGGCTATCGGGACCGCGGGTAATGGCAGCGCGTCCGGTTCCCCCACTTGCAGACATGTGCGCCATTTGGAAAGCTGCTGCTAATGACCCGGACCGACCATGAATGGAGCCTATGCAATCCGGGACCGGGCACGCTTCTCGTTTGGGTTGAACCGTGGTGTGACGAGTTTGAGGTACCTCCCAGCGCTACGATAACCCTGAAAACCCCAGATGGTGTTGAAAGCGGCACTGTGGGAGAAATAGAGTGGGGACCCGAAAATCTCATCATCTGGGCAAACGGACCAACCGTGGCCGTGTTCGTCGATGATGTGCTTCAGGAATCTGCCTCAGCGATTGTCCCGATACCCAACGGTTTAACCAAGGGCATGCTAAACACCCTCTTCGCCGAACACCCCCAAGCTCGCCTTGGCGGCTATCCTTTGCCTGTCGTTGCCACACCTCCTTGGTGGCGGCGGCTTAGAAACCTTTGAATAAATGAGTTACAGCCAGCGGAAGGGTGCTAACCACCTTTCCAGGTTGTGACCGCTGTCCGCTTCCCACAAACTGCCGGCCATCGTGATGATAAATCTACAGGCGATCGGCGGATTGTGAAATGTCATTTGTTCACTATATGTTCGTCTCTGCCGGATGGTACGGCCGCTCTTTGATCTTGTTAGATGCGCTAGTTGCGTACGATGAGGGGCGCACTGTATCTCTGTGGTCGGCGTCATCGCAGACGAGGTGCACTGCATCGTCGTGCACCTAAACTTCCTAAACTTCGCCTCGCTGCCCTGTCGCGATTCCAGCAGAAACGCGCGCACGCCTAAACTTCCTAAACTTCGGTCAGCTGCTGCTCTGCGGGTGCGGGCGTTCTTCACCACTTTCGGCCCGCGATCGCCGATCGCGTCCTGTCGATTTAGGGGCGTCTCGAGGCTGCGTTTGAATCGTAAGAAAAAGGGCGGCCCGTTGCCGGACCGCCCCTTGTTTCCTGGCCGAAGCCGAGACGCTTAGCGCTTCGAGAACTGGAAGCTGCGGCGGGCCTTCGCCTTGCCGTACTTCTTACGCTCGACGGCGCGGCTGTCGCGGGTCAGGAAGCCGGCCTTCTTCACCGGGGCACGCAGCACCGGCTCATACTTGGTCAGCGCCTGCGAGATGCCGTGCTTGACGGCACCGGCCTGCCCCGAGAGGCCGCCGCCCTTGACGGTGCAGATCACGTCATACTGGCCCTCACGCTCGGCGACACCGAACGGCTGGTTGATGACGAGACGCAGCGTCGGACGCGCGAAATAGACTTCCTGGTCACGACCGTTGATCGTGATCTTGCCGGTGCCGGGCTTCAGCCACACGCGGGCCACGGCGTCCTTACGACGGCCGGTGGCATAGGCGCGGCCATACTGGTCCAGCTCCTGCGCACGCAGCGGCGTGGTCGGGGCGGCCGGCTCGTCGATCTGGCCGGCGAGATAGGCGTCGGCAGCGGCGGCAGCCGGAGCGGCGGCCTGGCCTTCGGTCGGCGCGGCGGGCTGCTGGCCCAGCGCGGCACCCAGGTCGGAAAGCGACTGGCGGTTGTCAGACATTATGCACCCACCTTGTTCTTGCGGCTCATGCCGGCGATGTCGAGAACCTCGGGGTTCTGGGCTTCATGCGGATGCTCCGAACCGGCGAAGATGCGCAGGTTGCGCATCTGCTGGCGACCGAGCGGGCCGCGCGGGATCATGCGCTCCACGGCCTTCTCCAGAACGCGCTCCGGGAAGCGGCCCTCAAGAACCTTGGCGGCGGTGATGCCCTTGATGCCGCCCGCATAGCCGGTGTGCTTGTAGTACACCTTCTGGCCGAGCTTCTTGCCGGTGAAACGGATCTTGTCCGCGTTGATCACGATGACATTGTCACCGCAGTCGACGTGCGGGGTGAAGCTGGTCTTGTGCTTGCCGCGCAGGACGTTCGCGATCACCACCGCTGCACGACCGACGACGAGCCCTTCGGCGTCGACGATGTGCCACTTCTTCTCCACCTCGGCCGGCTTGGCCGACTTGGTGGTCTTCATCAGCGCCTTCATGGCCTGTGACCTTTCGCGTAGGAAATGCATACGCGCCACCGTTGCCGGCAGCGCGATCCACGCCCCAATGCCGATAGGAGGGCTGAAAGTCAAGAAATGCGTGGGTTTGCTGACGGGTAAAATGATACCTGTCGGTTCAGCGTGTCTCTTCGGTGATCCAGCGGGCGACCGCGGCGCCCGCCTCGACCGGCCATTGCTCGATCACCGGCAGGTCATAGCCATGGATCGCCGCGATCCGCTCGCGCAGGCGGAGTGCCAGGGCAGGGCGGGTCTTGAACAGCGCCGGCACCTCGTCGCCGCGCTCGATGGCGCCCTGCCAGCGATAGATCGAGGTGCAGGGCGCGAGGAGGTTGACGCAGGCCGCCAGCCGCTCCGCCAGCACCGTCTCGGCCACCCGCTCGGCGTCGGCGCGGCTGGCGAAGGTGACGTAGAGCAGCGCGGTGTCGCTCACCGCGTGCGGCCGGTCGCGTGGACGCCCCAGACGGTCGCGCACACCAGCAGCGCGCCGACTAGCTGGTGGGTGGCGGCGACATGGAGGCTCACGCCGGTCATCACCGTGGCGATGCCGAGCAGGATCTGGATGCCGAAGGCCGAATGGATCGCGATCGAGGCGCGGCGATCACCGGCGGCCTTGGCCTTGCGGGCGAGGACGATCAGCCCGCCCACGACCACCCAGGCCCACCAGCGGTGGATGAAGTGGACGATTGCCGGATCGTAGAGGGCGGCGTGGAGCGGGCTCTCTCCCACCTGGCTGACGCCGGGGAAGAAATGGTCGTTCATCAGCGGCCACTGGTTGGTGACCAGCCCCGCATCGAGGCCGGCGACCAGCGCACCATAGAAGAGCTGGATCGCCAGCAGCACCAGCACGCCCGCGCCGAGGCCGGTCAGTCGCGCGGGGCGTTCGGCATGGTTGGCGGCGAGCGCGCGCAGGTCGAGCATCGTCCAGACGATGCCGCCCAGCGTGAACAGCGCGGTCATCAGATGCGTCGCCAGCCAGAAATGGCTGACCGAGGTGCGGGTATGGTTGAGGCCCGACTTCACCATCCACCAGCCGAACGCGCCCTGCAGCCCGCCCAGCGCCAGCAGCGCGACCAGCCGCCAGCCATAGCCCTTGGGGATCTGCCGGCGGATCGCGAACCACAAGAGCGGCAGCGCGAACACCATGCCGATCAGCCGGCCGAGCAGGCGGTGGACATATTCCCAGAAGAAGATGCCCTTGAACCCGGCGAGCGTCATGCCCTGGTTGAGCTGCTCATATTGGCCGATCTGCTTGTAATGGTCGAACTCGGCCTGCCATTGCGCGTCGTTGAGCGGGGGGATGATCCCCGAGATCGGCTTCCATTCGGTGATCGACAGGCCCGATTCGGTCAGGCGGGTGATCCCGCCGACGACGACCATCGCGACGATCATCGCGGCGACGACGAACAGCCAGAGCGCAAGCGCGCGGGGGCGGGCGGTGAGGGGAAGGACGGTCATCTTCAGCACGTACCGCGATGTAGGCCGTGGGGGAAGCAGGCGCTAGCTTCCGGCCGATGGACTTTCGGTCAGGATCGCGGGGCTATCGACTGCGCACGTAGAGGATGCGCGATCCGAAATCGATCACCGCGCCGGTCCGCTTCAGGAATACGCCGCCCAGATATCCGCTGATCCCGGCATCGGGGTCGGCCGGGCGCGGGCGGGCGGCATAGCCGTAAATGTCGCTGATCGATCCGCCGGCAATGTCGGGCGAGGTCCAGTCGCCGATCTGGAGCCGTATCGGGGCATCCAGCCGATATTCCGAAACATGCGTGCCGGTCGGTCCGCTGCCTTCGCCGGTATCCTTCCCCAGCGGGAGCTTCGCGGCTTCCGCCCAGGGCAGGTCGACCGTCAGTTCGCTGGCCGAGGTGACGGCCATCGTGCGCGTGATGCCGTGGAGCGTCGCCCGCACGGTATAGCGCTGTTCCTTTTCGTCAAATTGCATCGGCAAGGCGACATAGCCCGCCTTGCGCAGCGCGGCCGCCTTTGCGCTGACCTCGGCCGGGCTGGGTGCGACCAGCGCCTGGTTCCTAGCGAAGTCGAGCACGACGCGATTGTCCCGGATCCATCCGATCCCGAGCATGCCATAGTCATCCTGCGGGACCTCGAACACGCTGACGCGCGCGTCACGGACGGTTGCGTTGCCCACCTGCAGCGTGGCGACGATCCCTGGATCGAGGCCGAGATCGCTGACATGGCCGGGACGGTCGATCCCGAAGGCGCGATGTCCGGCGGTGAGCACGACGCCGAATGCCGCCGCCTTGGCGTGTTCCAGCTGAGCATAGAAGCTGGCGTTCGAATGGACCATCATCCTCAGCGGATGGCCGTTGAAGCGCGCGACGACGATCGGACGAGGATTGCCGCCGCTGCGGATGACCTTGAAGGGCACGACATGGCTGGCGCGGACCTTGGGCCCCTGCGACGCGGCAGGGGTGCCTGCCGCGGCCAGTCCGGCCAAGGCGGCGCAGGCGAGCACGGGCGCGAGGAACCTGGATCGAGAATCGAGACGTCGGATCATCACCGAAACGTATACGATTTTGCCGGCGCGTCAAAGCGGCGTGCGGCGCACGTCACGTCAGCGATCGGGGAGGACGGGCGGGGCCGGAGGCGGTGTGGCCGAGCGCTTCATCGCGATGTCGATCAGCGTCTCCAGGCGGATCACTCGCTCGCGCGTTTCGATCGAATAGCGTCGCGCTTCTTCAGCGGTGGTCAGCGCCTGCTCGACCTTGTGCTGGAGCAGCGCGACCTGCTGGAGGGCGCGCAGCGCATCGGTCCAGAAGCTCACTGGCGGGCCCAGCCGGACAGGGCGGTGGACAGCGCGTCCCAGTCGATCGAGGAATCGGCCAGCAGCTGTTCGCGGACCTGGGCGCGATAGGCATCCTCGTCGAACTGTGCGGCAGCAGTGCGGGCGACTTCCAGCTGGGTGAAGGCTTGGTCGGTGCGGGCATTAGCCTGCTCGAGCTGGGAGAGCAGGTCGCGCATCAGCGCCATCTCGGCATCGGTTGGTTCGGTATAGCGTTCGGCGGCGGTGCGCATGAAGTCGCTGACCGTCATGTCTGCGGCTTCCGCATTGGCCGAAATGCGCCGCTTTTCCTCGGGCGATACCAGCACGACGACGCGGCTGGAGCGAGTCTGGGGAAGCTGGGTTGCCATGTGCATGTACATGACATGTGCATGTTAAAGATTCAAGGCGGGGAGGCCCAGATCCTCCCCGGCACGGGGAGGGGGACCGCCGCCGCAGGCGGTGGTGGAGGGGGATCTCCACGAAGGACGTCCTTCGCTGCAATTCCCGTCCACCAAGCCGCTGCGCGTCTTGGTCCCCCTCCCCGTTCCGGGGAGGATCAAGAAGTTACGCCCGCACCCCGTCGGCCAGTTCGGCCTCGTTATAGCGCAGCGCCTTGAGTACCGTGTCGACGATGTGCGCGGCGTTGAGGCCGGCTTCGTCATACTGCTTCTCGGGCTTGTCCTGGTCCTGGAACACGTCCGGCAGGCGCATGGTACGCAGCTTGAGACCGGCGTCGACCAGGCCAGTGTCGCTGGCCAGCGTCAGCACATGCGCGCCAAGGCCGCCGATCGCGCCTTCTTCGATCGTCACCGCCACCTCGTGGGTGGTGAGCAGGCGGCGGATCAGGTCCTCGTCGAGCGGCTTGGCGAAGCGCAGGTCGGCGACCGTGGTCGAAAGTCCCTTGGCGTCGAGCGTGTCCGCGGCCTTGAGCGCCTCGGCGAGGCGGGTGCCGAGCGACAGAATCGCCACCTTCTTGCCCTCGCGGACCACGCGGCCCTTGCCGATCTCCAGCCGCTCCGGAACCTTCGGAAGCTCCAGCCCGATGCCGTTGCCGCGCGGGTAGCGGAGCGCAATCGGGCCGCTGTCGTGCAGCGCGGCGGTGTGGGTCATGTGGACGAGTTCGACCTCGTCGGCCGCCGCCATCACCACGAAGTTGGGCAGGCTGGCGAGATAGGTCACGTCGAAGCTGCCGGCATGGGTCGCGCCGTCGGCACCGACCAGCCCGGCGCGGTCGATCGCGAAGCGGACCGGCAGGTTCTGGATCGCGACGTCGTGCACCACCTGGTCATAAGCTCGCTGCAGGAAGGTCGAGTAGATCGCGCAGAACGGCCGCATCCCCTGCGCAGCGAGGCCCGCTGCAAAGGTGACCGCGTGCTGCTCGGCGATGCCGACGTCGAAGGTGCGCTCCGGGAACATCGTCTGGAACTTGTCGAGGCCGGTGCCCGAGGGCATCGCCGCGGTGATTGCGCAGACCGTGGAGTCACGCTCCGCCTCGGCGAGCAGGGCGTCGGCGAAGACCTTGGTATAGGCAGGCGGGCCCGGGGGCGCCTTGGCCTGCGCGCCGGTGATCACGTCGAACTTCTGGACGCCGTGATACTTGTCCGCCGCATTCTCGGCCGGGGCATAGCCCTTGCCCTTCTTGGTGACGACATGGACCAGGATCGGGCCCTGCTCGGCGTCGCGGACATTCTCCAGCACCGGGATCAGATGCTCGAGATTATGGCCGTCGATTGGGCCGACATAATAGAAGCCCAGTTCCTCGAACAGCGTGCCGCCGGTCGCCATGCCGCGGGCGAATTCCTCCGCCTTGCCGGCGGCGGCGGTCAGGCGGCGGGAGACCTTCTGGGTCACCCGCCGCGCGAGGCTGCGCAGGCCCATATATTCGGACGAGGAAATCAGGCGCGCGAGATAGGCCGAAAGCCCGCCCACCGGCGGTGCGATCGACATGTCGTTGTCGTTGAGGATCACGACCAGCCGGTTGCCGGCGGCCTCGGCATTGTTCATCGCCTCATAGGCCATGCCGGCGCTCATCGCGCCGTCTCCGATCACCGCGATCGCCTTGCCGGGCGCGCCCTTCAGCTTGTTCGCCGTGGCGAAGCCGAGCGCGGCCGAAATCGAGGTCGAGGAGTGCGCGGCGCCGAACGGGTCGTACTCGCTCTCGCTGCGCTTGGTGAAGCCGGAGAGGCCACCGCCCTGGCGGATGGTGCGGATGCGGTCGCGCCGGCCGGTGAGGATCTTGTGCGGATAGCATTGATGCCCGACGTCCCAGATCAGCCGGTCGTCGGGGGTGTTGAAGACATAGTGGATCGCCACCGTCAGCTCGACGACGCCGAGGCCGGAGCCGAGATGGCCCCCGGTCGTGCCCACGGCACTGATGGTTTCGGCGCGAAGCTCGTCTGCCAGCTGGCGAAGCTGGGCGGGGGCGAGCTTCCGGAGGTCCTGCGGCGTGTCGACCGTGTCGAGCAGCGGCGTCTTGGGTAGGTCAGCCATGGCGTTTGTTAGCGCAGTGTTACGGCCGAGTCGAACGGTCAAATGGGCAGGTCAATCGCACTTGCCGCACTTGCCGCGCACCTCGATCACCGGGCGAACCGGTGAGAAACCAGCATGTTGCGCTGCCGAACGGACGTTTTTGGTGATCGTATCGTCGTCGAGATGGGTGGTCTGGCCGCAGCTGTCGCATACCAGGAAAATACAGTCGTGCAGGCATTCCGGATGGGCATTGGCGACATAGGCGTTGGCGCTTTCCACCCGCCGCGCGAGGTTCGATCCGACGAACAGGTCGAGGATCCGGTAGACGCTGTTGGCGGCGACGCGGCGCCCCTCGGCCTTCGAAACGGCCTCGGCGATGTCATAGGCCGACGCGGGCTTGTCGAAACCGGCCAGCGCCTCGAACACGCGCTCACGCATCGCCGTCCACTGCTCCCCGGCCTCTTCCAGCCGGGTGCGGGCCGCCTTGGTGAGATCGGCCCCGTGATGCTCGTGATGATGATGCGCGGACATGGCGTGGATTTAGGCGCTGCGACCGGTTCCGGCAAGCAGGGCGCGCCGGGCGCTCAGTGGCTGGCGCGGTGGTTCAGGTCGTGGCCAAGGGCGACAAGGCACACGCCGACCAGCGTCCAGAAGGTTTCGAACCCGCCATGCGGCAGGGTAAGCGCCCCGCTCATGATCCCGAGCCCGAACGCGCCGACGACGGCCGGCGCCATATAGCCATGATGCAGAATCCCGCGACCCAGCGCGAAGATGCCGAAGCCGATCGCGAGCACCAGCCCGACCTCATGGATATGCGGGTCGAGCAACCCGCCCGCGGTGGAGGCGAGGGTGAGCAGCACGGTCGTTGCGATGCAGTGGATCAGGCACAGGCCGCTGATTCCGATGGCGATGCGATCGAACGCGCCATCCAGGCTCGCCCACCAGCGGGCAATGGGGGTACTCAGCGACATGGACGGCATATAGACCTGTCCAGGCGGCGGTACAACATATCATCGCGTAAAATCTTGGTCAGCGGGCGCTGGCGCCGAACAGGCCATGCCCGGCCGCCCATGCATGCCAGAGATCGGGCCAGCCGGCGGCGGGAAGATGCGCGGCGCCGCGCAGGCCGAACCCATGCCCGCCGCGTTCGAACAGGTGCATCTCCACGGGCACGCCGGCAGCCTTCAGGGCAGCGCGGAACCGCACGCTGTTTTCCACCGGCACGGTGCCGTCGTCTTCGGCATGGACGAGGAAGCAAGGCGGCGTGTCGGCACGGACCTGCTGGTCGGGCGCATGTTCGACGAGGTCGGCAGGGACCGCATGGTGCCCCAGCAGATTGGCGCGCGACGCCGTGTGCGCGATCGGCGACTCCATCGCGATGACCGGGTAGATCGGGGCAGCAAGCATCGGCCGCGCGGACAGCGCGTCGGCTGCGTCGATGGGGGCATAGACGCGGCGATCGAAGCGCGTGCAGCCATCGGCGCAGAGATGCCCGCCGGCGGAAAAGCCGATCGTCGCCACCCGCGCGGGATCGACGCGCCATTCTGCGGCCCGCGCGCGGATCAGGCGGATCGCGCGCTGCGCATCGGCGAGCGGCGTGTCGGCGGGATCGGCCCAGCCCTGCGCAGGCAGCCGATAAAAGAGCACGAAGGCAGTAATCCCGCGCGCTTGCAGCCATGCGGCGAGTTCATAGCCTTCCTTGTCGATCACCACCCGCGCATAGCCGCCGCCCGGGGTGATCAGCACCGCGGCACCATTCGGCGTCTCGGCGGGGAAGACGTCGAGTCGCGGCGTGCGGATCGAGTCATACGCCCGGTCGCGGGGGCCGCCGGCGATGGTGCGGTCAACGATATGATCGGTCAGGGCGCCATTCTGCAAGCCCGGCGCGTCGTTCGGCCAGAGTCGGATGCTGGTCTGCGGCGCAGGATCCGCTGCCGCTCGCGCCGCCCCGGCAAGGATCGGGCTGGCGAGTGCGCCGGCAAGGAGACCGCGACGATCCATATCAGTCATGGTCGGAACGTGCCGTGCGTGTGCGGGATTGCAACTGCACCACGGCAAATGGAAGGCTGCATGGGCGCAAGATACTAGAGGATCGGCAAGGGTAGGCCGGGTGCCGCTCTAGGGTACGTCACCCGGCCATTCCCATGCGTGTTACTATAGGAGATTCTCCACGATTTT
This sequence comes from uncultured Sphingomonas sp., assembly GCF_913777625.1. Taxonomy (GTDB): domain Bacteria; phylum Pseudomonadota; class Alphaproteobacteria; order Sphingomonadales; family Sphingomonadaceae; genus Sphingomonas. The sequence goes on along the minus strand of NZ_CAJYTI010000020.1, from coordinate 376,678 downwards.
ACCAGCGTGCTTGGGTTGATTTGATCGCATTTTGCGCAGCGCGGGTTGCGCGGTTGCCCAGATAATGCGCCTGCGCCGCATCGGTGGCGTTTACCGCCAGCAGCGAGCGCGCTTCGGCGGTGTTGCGCACCGTGCCGCTACGCTCGGTGGCGGTATCGAGCAGGCGGTCGAGCAACGCCTGGCCCTCTTCCCACCAGCCGATTCCGCTGGCGGCGTTGAGGTGCCCCTGCGGACCCGCATCGACAAACAGGCTGCCCCAGCCGCGAGCAAGGTCTTCGGCGCGCGCGAGGTTGACCCAGGGATCGTCGCTGCTCGCCACGACCACGCTGGGGAAGGGCAGCAGGGACGCCGGCGTCGGACGGAAGGCGTGCAGTTCGGCCGGGGCCGAGTCGCGGTCGACATCGGCGGGGGCCACCAGCAGCGCGCCGGCCACCGGCGTGCCGAAGGTCTGCCCCGCCAGCGTCGCCCACCAGGCAACGGCGAGGCAGCCCAGGCTGTGCGCGGCGAGCACCACCGGCGCCTGCGCCTGCCGGATCGCCTGGTCGAGCTTGGTCACCCAGGCGTTGCGGTGCGGCGCATCCCACATGCCGAGTTCGACGCGGTGGGTATCGGGGCGGGACTGTTCCCACAGCGTCTGCCAGTGCGACGGCCCGGAGCCGCCGAGACCGGGTACGGTAAGGATGATCGGCGAGCGATCATCGATCGGCGAAAAGATCGTCATTGCGTTCCTCTCCTTGTGTCCTTGGGAGGGACTGGCCGGACTTCCTCTATAATCTCCACTGATTTAGTGGGCAATACGGCGTGCGCCGAATGGAGGAGCGGTTGCGCCAAGGCGTGGCCCGCGCCTAAAGGGCGGGCATGGCAAAGCTTCGCGCCGATCAATTGCTCGTCGACCGCGGGCTCGCCGAGAGCCGCACGCGGGCCCAGGCGCTCATCATGGCCGGTCTCGCCTTCACCGGCGAGCGCAAGATCGAGAAGGCGGGCCAGATGCTCGCCGAGGATGCGGCGCTGGAGGTGCGCGGGCGCGACCATCCCTGGGTGTCGCGCGGCGGCATCAAGCTCGCCCATGCGCTGGAGCATTTCGGCTGGGACGTGACCGGCGCGGTGGCGATCGACGTCGGCTCGTCGACCGGCGGCTTCACCGACGTGCTGCTGACGAACGGCGCGGCGCGCGTCTATGCGGTGGACAGCGGCACCAACCAGCTCGCCTGGAAGCTGCGGCAGGACGAGCGGGTGGTGGTCCACGAACAGACCAGCGCGCGCATCCTGACGCACGCGCACATTCCCGAGCCGATCGACCTGGTGGTGTGTGACGCGAGCTTCATCGGGCTGGCCAAGGTGCTCGACGTGCCCTTGGGCTTCACCCGCCCCGGCGCGCGGCTGGCGGCGCTGATCAAGCCGCAGTTCGAGGCGGGGCGCGAGGAAGTCGGCAAGGGCGGGGTGGTGCGCGATCCGGCGGTGCACGCGCGGGTCTGCGCCGAGGTGGCAGCCTGGCTGGACGGCAAGGGCTGGCAGGTGCTGGGCGTGACCCGCAGCCCGATCACCGGGCCGGAAGGCAATGTGGAGTTCCTGATCGGCGCGGTGCGAGCCGAGGAAGAAGCCTCCTAGCAAACTGCTGAATTGGATTCAGTACCGCGTGCCGATTTTGCGATGTTATCGTCTCCAGCGCGCGCGCTTAAAAAGTCGGCATGAAAGCGGATCTCATTTCCATCGATCCTCCGGCGTCTGACCGGCGCGGCGGCTGGTCTGCGGTCGTCGCGCTGACGCTGTGCGTCGCGACGCTGATCGCATCGGAATTCATGCCGGTCAGTATCCTGACCCCGATCGCATCCGATCTCGGCCTTACCGAAGGGGCCGCGGGACAGGCGATTTCCATTTCCGGCTTGTTCGCGGTGCTGACGAGCCTTTCGCTCTCATGGGCGGCCGCAGGAATCGACCGGCGCCGGCTTCTGCTCGGGCTGTCGATGTTGATGTTGGCCTCGGGCGTCACGGTTGCGTTTGCGCCCAACTTTGCGGTGCTGATGCTGGGCCGCGCGTTGATCGGAATCGTCATCGGCGGCTTCTGGTCGATGTCGGCAGCCACGGTGATGCGCCTTCTGCCCGAGGCACAGGTGCCCAAGGGGTTGGCGACGCTGAATGCTGGCAATGCCTTCGCCACGACGATCGCCGCGCCGCTCGGCAGTTTCCTTGGCCAGTATATCGGTTGGCGAGGGGCCTTCTTTCTGGTGGTTCCGCTGGCGGCCGCGACGCTCGTCTGGCTTTGGCGCACATTGCCGGAGATGCCTTCGCCCCGCACGGCGGTACGCGTCAGTCCTTTCCGCGTGCTGTGCCGGCCTGCGGCACGCATCGGCATGGCGGCCGTGGCATTGCTGTTCATGGGCCAATTTGCATTGTTCACCTATCTTCGCCCGTTCCTCGAAACCGTGACCGGGCTCAGCGTCACCTCGCTTTCCCTGGTGCTGCTGATGATGGGAGGTGCGGGATTGGCCGGGACTTGGTTGATCGCACGCGCCGTCGCGCGAAGGCTGGCGGCGACGTTGGTCATCGCCCCGTTGCTGATGGCGGCCATCGCTACGGGCCTCGTCGCGGTGGGCGCGTGGCCGCTTCCAGTCGTCGTGCTGCTCACCGGCTGGGGACTGATCGGCACCGCCGTGCCGGTCGCCTGGTGGGCTTGGGTGAGCCGGCGGCTGGCCGAGGATGCGGAAGCGGCGGGCGGCCTGATGGTGGCGGTGATCCAGCTCGCAATTGCGCTGGGCGCGGCGGGCGGCGGGATGCTGTTCGACAGGGCTGGTCCGGGCGCCGCATTCCTGGCGGGGGCGGTGCTGTTGCTTGCGTCTGCCCCGCTTGCCTTGCTGGCGGGACGCGATCGGTGCGGATGATCGACTCCGCCAGCGCATGGTTGGCATCCCAACACGGCTTTGCAGCCAGCCTTTGATCGCCTAGGCAACAGCACTCGCAAAGGGGTAGGCAGGAGAGACGCACGTGAACGCACTGGCATCGAAGGCGCAACTGCGGCGTGGCTTCTGGCTTCGCGCGCTGGTGACGGTGCCGCTGGTTGTGCTGCTCGGCTTCGGATCGGCGATGGTCGCGCCCGCCGGGGACCAGAACCCCTGGTTCACCGCGCTCGCCAAACCCGCGATCCAGCCGCCCAACATCGCCTTTCCGGTCGTCTGGACGATCCTCTATGTGCTGATGGGCCTCGCCCTAGCGCTGGTGCTGAGCGCGCGGGGCGCACGCGGGCGGACCGCGGCGGTCGCGCTGTTCGTCCTCCAGCTCGCGGTGAACCTCGCCTGGTCGCCGATCTTCTTCCGCTTCCACAAGCTCGACCTCGCGCTGATCGTGATCGTGGCGCTGGCGGTGCTGGTGGCGGTGACGATGGTCGCCTTCTGGCGCGTCCGCACGCTCGCCGGGCTGATGCTGCTGCCCTATCTCGCCTGGGTGTGCTTCGCGAGCGTGCTGTTCTCGCAGGTGCGCGATCTCAATCCCGATGCGGAAAAGATTGCGTCGGCGGCGTCGAACGCCCACATCCACCTCGAAACGCTTTGACTGGGATTTTTTGACATGCAGACCGACAATCGCCTGTTCGACGATCTGGTGAAGATGGTGAACGGCGCCGCCGGCACCTTCGCCGGGGTGGCCCGCGAAGCCGAGGCCGGCGCGCGCGAGCGCGCCCGTGAATGGATCGGCGGGCTCGATTTCGTCAGCCGCGACGAGTTCGAAGCGGTGAAGGCCATGGCTGCCGCCGCGCGCGACGAGGCCGATGCGCTGAAGGCGCGCCTCGATGCGCTGGAAGCGAAGCTGAACCCGCAAGGGACTGCGTGACGCTGGCTGCGCGATCCTTGTCCACAGCTTTAAGCGGCGGGGCGCAGGCGCAAGCTTGTGCCCCGTTCGCGTGCTTGGCACTAGCGGCTATGGCTACACGACCGGGGGCGACATGGGCATGCTAGACGAAGCGGAATTCGACCGCGACGCCGCGGCACCCATCGACATGCTCGAGACCTATTTCGCCGCGCATGGCTGGACGCACGAGCGCGAGGACGACGAGATCGTCGCCAAGGTGAAGGGCAGCTGGACCCAGTACGAACTCCGCGCGATCTGGCGCGAGGACGACGGCGTGCTGCAGTTCATGGGCTTCCCCGACGTGCGCGTGCCCGAGGAGCGGCGCGGACTGGTCTACGAGACGATCGGTCTGGTCAACGAACAGCTGTGGATCGGCCATTTCGAGCTCTGGTCGTCGACCGGCATTCTGCTGTTCCGCCACGCCGCGCTGATCGACGGCGACGAGGGCGCCTCGCTCACGCTCGCCCAGGCCGAACTGCTGGTCGAAAGCGCGATCGACGAGTGCGAGCGCTTCTATCCTGTCTTCCAGTTCGTCCTGTGGGGCGGCAAGACGCCGAGCGAGGCGATCGCCGCCGCGCTGATCGAGACCCAGGGCGAGGCCTGAGATGTCGCTGTTGCCGCGGATCTGGCTGATCGGGGCCGGCAATATGGGCGGGGCGATGCTGCGCCGCTGGGCCGGGGCGGGGATCGACCCGTCCGCGATTACCGTGATCGATCCGGGCAGCCCTGCCATTCCTGAAGGCGTGCGGCATGTGACCGCGCCGCCAGCGGATGAGCGCCCCACCGCGGTCGTCCTGGCCGTGAAGCCGCAGCAGCTTCACGCCGTTGCGCCGGTGCTGGCACCGGCGGTCACCGGCGTGCCGCTGCTCGTGTCGATCCTGGCGGGTGTCGAGGTCGCGACGCTCTCGCAGGCGCTGGGCGCGAAGACGGTCGTGCGTGCCATGCCCAACCTGCCGGTCGCGATCGGCAAGGGCGTCGTCGGCCTCACCACGCCGAGCGACGATGCCGAAGCGCGCGCCACCGCCGAGACGCTGATGGCCCCGCTCGGGCTGGTCGAATGGGTGCCGAGCGAGACCATGCTCGATGCGCTGACGGCACTTGCCGGCTGTGGCCCCGGCTTCGTGTTCCGCTTCGTCGATGCGCTGGCCGAGGCCGGCGCGGCGCTGGGCCTGCCCGCCGATCAGGCGCAGCGGCTGGCGCTTGCCACGGTCGAGGGATCGGGCCTGATGGCGGCTGCTGCCAGCGAAAGCCCGGCCGTGCTCGCCGATCGCGTCGCCAGCCCGGGCGGCTCGACGCGCGAGGGCCTGAACGTGCTCGATCGCGACACGGCACTGAAGACGCTGCTGCGCGAAACGCTCGCCGCTTCTGCCCGGCGCAACGCCGAAATGGCCGCCGAAGCGCGCAAATAGCGCGCACCGCTACGGAACGGCTGCGATTTCCAGCGGTTAAGCCTCCGATCCTAGTATCGACGGAGGCTGACATGGCGACGACGACCGAACGCGACCCCAAGCGCACGACGAAGACGACGGCCAAGGACACGGCCAAGACGAGCAGCGGCAGCAGCGTGGGCGTGATCGCCGGCGCCGTGGCCGGTGGTGCGGCGCTAGGCCTGCTCGCGATGCTCGGCCGCAAGGCGGCGGTACAGGCGCCGAGCGCGCTCGCCGGCAATTGGGACGATGCGCTCAAGGCCGAGCACAAGGCGGTGCTGAAGGTGTTCGACACTCTGGAAGCGACCGACGACAAGGCGACGATACGTCGTAACATGCTGCTCGCGCACATCAAGCACGCGCTGGTGAAGCATGCGATCGAAGAAGAAAATGTCATCTACCCGGCACTCCGCGAAGCGGGCAAGACCGCGCAGGCGGACGCGCTCAACGCCGAGCATGGCTATGTGAAGCAGTTCCTCTACGAGCTGGAGAACATGCCGAGCACCTCGCCCAAATGGCTGGCGAAGGTGAAGGAATTTCGCGCAGCGCTGGAGAAGCACATTCGCGAGGAAGAGGACACGCTGTTCCCCGAACTGCGCGCCCAGCTCAGCGAGGAAAAGAACAAGGCCCTCACCCTTGCGATGAACAAGGAAGGCTTCAAGGTCGCCTGAACCCGGCGGCGGCTGGGTGCGTTTAGCGCCCCAGCGTCGCCACCCGGCCGCGCTCGTCCTCGGGCATCAGCCCTTCGAGCACGGCCCAGAATCCCCCGACGGCTCCCTGGCCGGCGCTTGAATAGGCGCCGGCCATTTTTTCGCGGAGCGCCTCGAACAGCTCGGCCTCGAGCTTCGCCCCGGCGTCGGTGAGCCGCAGCAGCCGCTGCCGCCGATCCCGCGTGCCGGCGCGCGTCTCGACCAGCCCGCGCTCCGCCAGCTCCCCCAGCACCCGGCCCAGCGACTGTTTGGTGATCGCCAGCAGCGAGAGCAGCTCGCTCACCGTCAGGTCGGGCTTGCGCGCGATGAAATAGAGCGCGCGGTGGTGCGCCCGGCCCAGCCCCAGGCGCGCCAGCCCGTCATCGATCGAGCGGGTGAGATGCGAATAGCCGAAATAGAGCAGCTCGATGCCGCGCCGGATCTCGGGTTCGCGCAGGAAGAGGGGAGAGGCAGGAATTGGGGCAGCCATGTTGACCGTTTCTGCCACCGCGCCTAGTCCTGCGCAACCCGAGGCTCTGGGGACGAGAAAGACCGAGTGATGGAAGACGCGACGATCCTGGATTTCGAATTCGAGGCCCACACCAATCCGCGCACCGGCGACGAGCGCGCGACGATCCTCGCGAATCCCGGCTTCGGCAAGGTATTCACCGATCACATGGCGGTGATCCGCTATTCGGCCGACAAGGGCTGGCACGATGCGCGCATCCAGCCCTATGCGCCGCTCCAGATCGATCCGGCCTGCGCGGTGCTCCACTATGCGCAGGAGATTTTCGAGGGGCTGAAGGCCTATCGCCTGCCCGATGGCGGCGCGGGGCTGTTCCGCCCGGGCGAGAATGCCCGCCGCTTCCGCGAATCGGCCGAGCGCATGGCGATGACGCCGCTGCCGGAGGAACTGTTCCTCGCCTCGATCCGCGAACTGGTGAAGGCCGATCGCGACTGGATCCCGGAAAGCGAGGGCGCCGCGCTGTATCTCCGCCCCTTCATGTTCGCGAGCGAGACCTTCCTCGGGGTCAAGCCGGCGAGCGAATATCTCTACCTCGTCATCGCCTCGCCGGCGGGCGCCTATTTCAAGGGCGGCGCGCCGTCGGTGACCCTGTGGGTGTCCGATCACTATACCCGCGCGGCGCCGGGCGGCACGGGGGCGGCCAAGTGCGGCGGCAACTATGCCGCGAGCCTCGTCGCCCAGGCCGAGGCGATCCGCCAGGGCTGCGACCAGGTGGTGTTCCTCGACGCGGTCGAGAACCGCTATGTCGAGGAACTGGGGGGCATGAACGTGTTCTTCGTGTTCGACGACGGCAGCATCTCCACCCCGCCGCTCTCGGGCACGATCCTGCCGGGCATCACCCGCGACTCGCTGATCACGCTGGCGCGGGATGCCGGGGTGGACGTCCGCGAGGAACGCTATTCGATCGACCAGTGGCGCGAGGACGCCAAGAGCGGCCGCCTGCGCGAGGCGTTCGCCTGCGGCACCGCCGCGGTGGTCACGCCGATCGGTGCGGTCCGCGGGGCCGGCTTCGACTTCCAGATCGGCAATGGCGGCCCGGGCCTGCTGACCGAGCGGCTGCGCGAGCAGCTGGTGGGAATTCAGCGCGGAACGGCGGCAGACTCGCACGGATGGCTTGAACGCCTCTTCTGAGGCTCTATAAGCCCGCTTCCCGTTGGGGCGTCGCCAAGTGGTAAGGCAACGGTTTTTGGTACCGTCATTCGGAGGTTCGAATCCTCCCGCCCCAGCCAGTTTTCCCAAAAATCGTTGCCTCAGTCTCCTACCCCGAAGTTTTCGCTTCGTGTGGGGCAGGTCTGTGGTGCGCTTTCCGGGCCTCCGCCGCCGGGTGAGTTGTAAACTGCCGGTCCACACTGCTGCCTAGCGTCGGGGCGCTGAGCTTGCGCCTATCGGCATACACTGGAGGTTGGGCAGGCGACGCTACGGCATGGGGGTGTCGAAGCGGACCATGAACGTCAGGCCAGCGCCAGCAGGTGGATGAGGCCGAGGCTGATCGCCCCGAGCACGAGTAGCGAGAGAATCACGGCCGCGCTCACTCGGCCGCCGGCATGGGCGACGGTGCGAACATCGACCCCCAGACCGAGTGCCGCCATCGAGACGACGGTCAGCAGCGTGGCGATATCGTTCGCCGGGGCCAGCGCCGCATGCGGGATCAGGCCGAAGGAACGCAAAGCCACCAGGCCGAGGAACCCGAGGATGAACCAGGGCACCAGGTGGTGCCGCGCCGGCCGGCCACGGGCAGGGCGCTCTCCAGCGGTGACGTGCGGGGGGCGTTCATCGGCTTCCGCCCGCAGCGCAGGCGCGACGAGCGACAGGACCAGGCAGACCGGGCCAAGCATCAGCACCCGCACCAGCTTCACCAGCGTGCCCATCTGGACGGCGGCCGCACCCCCGGGCGCAGCCGCGGCGATCACCTGCGGCACCGCATAGACGGTGAGGCCGGCAAGTGCGCCGAACTGGTGGCCGCTAAGACGAAGGCCGAAGGCGAGCAGCGGCAGCGACAGGACGACCACTACGCCGAGTACGGCCGTGAAGCCGATCGAGGCCGCAACGTCGTCGCCGTCCGCGCCGATCACCGGCGCCACCGCCGCGATCGCTGAGTTGCCGCAGATCGAATTGCCGCAGGCGACGAGCAGGGCCATGCGCTTTGGCAGCCGCAGCATTCGGCCGATCAGATAGCTGCTGGTGATCGCCACGCAGACCACGCCCGCGATCCCGAACAACAGGCCCGGGCCGGCGGCGAGGATCGTCGCGGCGCTCACCGAGGCGCCGAGCAGGACCACCGCGAGTTCCAGCAGGAACTTGGCGCTGAAGCGGATGCCCGGGAACCAGCGCCTGTCCGGCGTCCAGGCGGTACGCACCGCCGTGCCGATCAGGATGGCAAGGACCAACGCTTCCAGCCAGGCGCGTCCGAACACCGCCTCTTCGATCCGCTGCAGGACGAAGGCAGCGCCGGTCACGGCAAGGCAAAGCGCGAGGCCGGGCAAAACGGTGCTGCCGGGCAGGTCGGGGCGGCGGGGCAGGCTCTGCGCAGTCACTTCGTGTCTCCTTGGTGAGACACAGATGCGACGGGGCTTACCGATCATTCCAACGATCAATCCATATGGTTCTGATCGTCCAATGTTATTGGTCCGCGCGTTTCATCACCGCGCCCAGGCGATGCTGCACAAACTCCACAAACGTCCAGGAAGATGTCGTTCAGTTAGGGGGGCGGCCGCCTTCAATCCGATCACCAATGGCGATTAGATTACCCATTCGGGCTGCACGTCGAAGCTCGCAAGGACGTCGAGCAAGGCGTCGGCGGCCTTGCTGCGATACCGTTCCTTCTGCCGCAGACCATGAAAGCGGCGCGGCGGTAGCGCGAAGGGCAGGGCGAACAATGCGCGTGCTTCCAGGAGCGGCAGGACGACCAACTGCGACAGCATCGCCGCGCCGACACCCGCGCGGACGGCGGCGAGCACCGACTCATTGGACGGCAGGGTCAGCACGACATTGAGGTCGCGCGGGTCCAATCCCCGGTCCCGGATCGCGGCTTCGCAGGTCGAACGGGTGCCGGAGCCAGGCTCGCGCATCACCCAGGGCGCGGCGGCCAGCCAGGCGTTGGTGATCGCTTCCGCCGGCGTGGCGCTGACCAGCAACAGATGGTCTTCGCCAACCTTCCAGTGGGCGAGCGACGGCTCGTCGACGGCACCTTCGACGAAGCCCAGCTCGGCGTCACCATCGCGGACGCTGTGCGCGGCTCCTTCGGTATTGGCGATGGCGACGGACAATTCGATATCGGGATAGCGGCGATGGAAGGCGGCGAGCCGCTCGGGCAGCCAATAGGCGGCAATCGTCTGGCTGGCGACGAGCCGAAGATGGCCCCGCTTCAACCCGGCATATTCGCCGAGCGCCAGCTGGGCTTCCGCCGCTCGGGCGAGGACGGCGCGCGCTTCGCCTAGGAAAAAGCGGCCGGCATCGGTCAGCTCGATGCCGCGACCGACGCGGTGGAACAGCTTGATGTCGTGCCGAGCCTCAAGCGTCGCGATGGCGGCGGAGGCGGCGGACTGGGTGACGCCGACCGCCTCCGCCGCCCGCGTCATGTGCTCGCGTTCGGCCACAGCGACGAAAATGCGGAGCTGTTCGAGGGTCATATCGGGCACCTAGCGGTTTGCGTGGTCATGGCATCGCCTGCCCCGGGGGCACGTAGAAGGGACGCGCGCACGCGGCGGCGATCCGTTCACCCCGTTGTCGGCACCACCACCTTGCCCCCCTTCATGACGAAGCGGACGGCGTGTATCGCCTCGATGTCGCGGGTGGGATCGCCTGTCACGGCGACGAGATCGGCAAGCAGGCCCGATTTGATCGCCCCCAGCCGTTCGGCCTGGCCGGACCAGCGGGCATTGCCCGAGGTGGCGGCCAGCAGCACGTCTGCCGGACGCATGCCCGAGGCCGCCAGCAGCACCATCTCGCGGGCATTGTCGCCATGCGCGAACACGCCGACATCGCCGCCCATGCAGATCGGCACGCCCGCCTTCAGCGCCAGCCGGAAGCTCTCGCGATTGAGGCGGACGGCGGCAGGCGCAGGCTCCGCACCGTTCCAGCCGCGATAGCGCGAGGTTGCATCCGAGGCGGCAAGGGTCGGGCAAAGGGCGATTTTCTTTGCGGCCATCGCGGCGAAGATCGCGGCCGTGCCGCCATAGCCATGCTCGATCGTGTCGACGCCGGCTTCGATCGCGCGGCGCATGCCTTCCGCAGTGGCGGCGTGCACCGCGACCGGGCGGCCGGCATCGTGCGCGGCGGCGACGGCGGCCTTCATTTCTTCCAGGCTGAGCGTCGGGCGGCTGTCCTCGCCGGGGCGCCAGCGATAATCGGCGTAGAGCTTGATCCAGTCGGCGCCCGCGGCGATCTGTCGGCGGACGGCGGCGACGATCTGCTCGGGGCCGGAGACTTCCTCGGCGCCCTGCGGCACCTCGACGCCCGGCTCGAACCCTTTCGGCCCATAGGCACCGAGCGCGACGATGGCGCGGGTCGCCACCTGCAGGCGCGGCCCCTCGACGATGCCCTGGTCGATCGCCGCCTTGAGCCCGACATCGGCATAGCCGGCGCCCTCGGTGCCGAGATCGCGCAGGCTGGTGAAGCCGGCGTGCAGCGTCGCACGGGCCTGCGCAACCGCGCGGGCGGTGCGCAGCGCGAGCGGCTCGTGCAGCACCTGATCGTCCCAGCTCGTCTCGTTATACGGGTGGAGAAAGAGGTGCGCGTGGCCCTCGATCATGCCGGGCATCAGCGTATCGCCGTCGAGCGGGATCACCTTCGCGTCGGCGGGGGCGGGGAGATTGGGACCGACCGCGACGATCCGGTCGCCGCGGACCAGCACCTGCCAGCCGGCATGGCTCTGGCCGTCCATGCCGTCGAACACCGCGGCGGGCTTGAGCAGGAGGGCGGCAGGTTCCGCCTGCTGCGCCGTCGCCGTGCCGCCCAGTGCCAGCGCGGCGAGGACCGCGAACCAGTGCTTGGCCATCTGCTCCCCCTCTTCTAGTCTCGCGCCATGGATACGCTGATCCGCCGTGCGCGCAATCCGCTGCTGTTGCTGGCCTTGTTCGGGGCGACCGCTGCCGCGCCGGATCCGGAGCGCGCCCGGTGGCAGGCGCAGGCGGCCCGCGTGACGATTACCCGCGACGATTGGGGCGTGCCCCATATCCGCGGCAATAGCGACGCCGACGCCGTGTTCGGCATGATCTATGCCCAGGCCGAGGATGATTTCAGTCGGATCGAGGCGAATTACCTGACCGCGCTCGGCCGCACTGCCGAGGCGGAAGGCGAGGGCGCGCTCTGGGCCGATCTGCGCCAGCGGCTGTATGTCGATCCGGAGGAACTGAAGCGGGGCTATTCCCGCAGTCCGGCGTGGCTGCAGGCGCTGATGCAGGCCTGGGCGGACGGCCTGAACTTCTATCTGGCGACGCATCCGCAGGTGAGGCCCAAGGTGCTCGCCCGCTTCGAGCCGTGGATGGCGCTGAGCTTCACCGAGGGGAGCATCGGCGGCGATATCGAGCGTATATCGCTGAGCGACCTCAAGACTTTCTACGGCACGCCCACTCCGCCGACGCCCGAGGAGCAGGGCAATGTGCCGCGCGAGCCCAGCGGCTCCAACGGCATCGCGATCGCGCCGAAGCTGACGGTGGATGGCCATGCGCTGCTGCTGATCAACCCGCACACCAGCTTCTATTTCCGCTCCGAGGCGCAGGTGACCAGCGAGCAGGGGCTGAACGCGTACGGCGCGAGCACCTGGGGGCAGTTCTTCATCTATCAGGGCTTCAACGCGCAGGCGGGGTGGATGCACACCTCGTCCACGGTCGACAATGTCGATGCCTTTGCCGAGCGGATCGTGCGGGCGGGGCAGGGCTGGGCCTATCGCTATGGCAGCGAGATGCGTCCGGTAGCGGCGCGTGAGGTGACGCTGCGCTATCGCAAGCCGGACAGCACGATGGGCGAGCGGCGCTTCACCACCTGGCGCACGCATCACGGGCCGATCGTCGCGGCGAAGCACGGGCGCTGGATCGCCACCGCGTTGATGTGGCGGCCGGTGCCGGCGCTGGAGCAGAGCTTCCTGCGTACCAAGGCGACCGATCTTGCCAGCTATCTGCAGGTCGCCGAGCGCAAGGCCAATTCGTCCAACGACACGCTGTTCGCGGATTCGAAGGGCGAGATCGCGTTCCTGATGCCGCAGTTCATGCCGGTGCGCGACGATCGGTTCGACTATACCCGCCCCGTCGACGGCAGCGATCCCGCGACCGACTGGAAGGGGCTGCACACGCTCCCCAGCCTGCCGAGCGTGCTCAACCCCAAGGTCGGCTGGGCGCACAACACCAATGACTGGCCGTGGGAAGCCGCCGGGCCCGACAGCCCCAAGGTGAAGGACTATCCGCGCTACATGGACCAGGTGGGCGGCAATGCGCGCGGCGTGCATGCAGACCTGCTGCTCACCGGCAAGAGCGACTGGACGGCCGAGCGGCTGCGCGCGGCGGCGTTCGATCCGTATCTGCCCGCCTTCGCCAAGCTGGTGCCCGAGCTGGTCGCGGCGTGGCGTGCGCTGCCGGAAGGGGATCCGCGCCGCGCGGCGCTGGCCGACCCCGTGGCGGTGCTGGCTGGCTGGGACCATCGCTGGCGTGCGGACTCGGTTGCGACCAGCCTCGCCGTGTTCTGGGGCGACCAGCTGTGGCGCGAGGTGGGCAGCTTTGCCCAGGCCGAGCGGATGAACGTGCCCGACTATATCGCCGCCAAGGTCGATGCAGGCACCCGTCTGGCGGCGCTGTCGGCGGCGGTCGAGCGGCTGCAGCGCGATTTCGGCAGCTGGAAGACGGCCTGGGGGCAGATCAACCGCTTCCAACGGCTCGACGATGCGCTCCAGCCGCATTTCGACGATGCCAAGCCCTCGGTGCCGGTGCCGTTCACCTCGGCGCAATGGGGCAGCCTCGCCTCGTTCGGAGCGAAAGCCTGGGGGACCAAGCGCTATTACGGCACCAGCGGCAACAGCTTCGTCGCGGTGGTGTCGTTCGGGCCGCGCGTCTCGGCCAGCGCGGTGATGGCGGGCGGGCAGAGCGGCGACCCGGCTTCGCCGCACTTCGCCGACCAGATTGATCGCTATGCCAGCGGCACTCTGCGCAAAGTCTATTTCTACCCGGACGAACTCGCCGGGCATGTCGAGCGTCGCTACCGGCCGGGCCGGTAACGACGCTCGCGTGCATCAGGCGCGGAGCTGCTTCACCGCATGGTCTGCGGCGCGCATCGTCAGCGCCATGAAGGTGAGCGACGGGTTGACGCACGAGGCCGAGGCCATCTGCGCGCCGTCGGTGACGTAGAGGTTGGGCGCGTCATGCGCCTGGCTGAAGCTGCCGAGCACCGAGGTCCGCGGATCCGCGCCCATGCGCGCGCCGCCCATCTCGTGGATCGCGTCGCCGGGGACGTGGTCGCCCTCGCTGCTCTTCACGTTCTGGAGGCCCGCCGCGCGCAGCATCGCCTCGCCCTGGATGCGGGCATCGGCAATCAGCTTGAGCTCGTTGTCGCGGAAGGTGACGTCGAAGCGCATCAGCGGCACCCCGAAGCGATCGACCTTGCTGGGGTGGAGCGAGACACGATTGTCCTTGTAGGGCAGGCACTCGCCGAACGCGCCCATGCTGAACCGCCACGGGCCGTACTGGCGCATGGCGTGTTTCATCGACGCGCCGAAGCCGACCGGCGACGCGGGGACGCGCCAGGCGCTGCCCTGATAGCCATAGCCGCGCTTGAACCCCACGCCTTCTTCGCCGCCGAGGTTGCGGAAACGGGGGATGTAGACGCCGCCGGGGCGGCGGCCATATTCGATCAGGTCGGTCATGCCCGGGATCTCCCCTTCGACGCCGACGCGGAAGATGTGATCCATCACATAGCGGCCGAGCGTGCCGCTGCTGTCGAAATGGCTGCGCTCGCTGCCGGCGGGCCGCGAGTTGAGCAGGATCTGGTTCGATCCCATCGCCGAGGCGCAGAGGAAGACGAGGTCTGCGTTCACCACCTGCGCCTGGCCGGTCTTGGCATCGACATAGCGCACGCCGGTGACGCGCTTCTTCGCCGCGTCATACTCGATGTTGGTCACCACCGCATCGGACTGGAGCGTCAGCTTGCCGGTCGCGCGCGCGGCGGGGAGGGTGACCGCCTGGGTCGAGAAATAGGCGCCGAACGAGCAGCCATTGCCGCACTGGTTGCGGAACTGGCACTTGGTGCGGCCCTGGTCGGGCTTGTCCTCGGTCATGTTGGACAGGCGGGTGTGGATCAGCTTGCGGCCGGGGAACTTCGCCTCCAGCCGTTCCTTCAGCCACTTCTCGGCGACGTTCATCGGCATCGGCGGCTGGAAGTTGCTGTCCGGCAGATAGGGCAGGTTCTCGCGCGAGCCCGAGACGCCGATATAGTCCTCGACCTTGGCGTACCAGGGGGCGAGGTCGTCATAGCCGATCGGCCAGGCGCCATCCACGCCCTCGCGCTGGTTCGCCTCGAAGTCGATCGGCGCCCAGCGGAAGCTCCAGCGGCCCCAGATCAGCGACTTGCCGCCGACCGCGCCGGGGCGGATCCAGTAGAATTTGCTGCCCTCGTCGAACGCGTACGGGTTCAGCCGGTCGTTGTTGTAGAAGCCCATGTTGCTGGGCGCGACATAGCCGCGCTTGGCGATGAAATAGTCGCGCTCTTGCAGCTCCTTGGGCATGATGTTGCGGGCGGGGACGTCATAGGCGGGCTTGCCGTCGTACGGATAGTCCTCGCCATGCTCGACCATGCGGCCGCGATCGAGCATCAGCACGCGAAGACCCTTCTCGGTGAGTTCCTTCGCGGCAAAGCCGCCGCTGACGCCCGAGCCGATGACGATCGCGTCGAACCTGTTGGTTGCAGCCATGATGTTCCCTCTCCCAGGGAGTGTTATGGTTAGAAGCGCAGCGTTTGCAGCGTCTTGAAGCTGGTGGTGATGTCCGGAAGATAGGGCGCGGGCGCCTGGTCGTTCTCGACATAGAAGTGCCGCACGCCGGCGCTTGCCTTGCGCTTGAACAGCGCGGCGAAGTCGATCGTCCCGGTGCCGACCGCGGCCATGCTGCCATCGGCGCGCATGTCCTTCACGTGATAGGAATAGAGGCGGGTGTTCAGCCGGTCGACCAGCGCGGCGAGGTCCTGGCCCGCGCGCTTCGCCCAGTAGAGGTCGAGCTCGATCTTCACCAGCGCCGGATCGGTCTCCTTGAGGAGGCGATCGTACAACGAAAGGCCGCCCGGCTTGGTGGTGAACTCGAAATCATGGTTGTGATAGGCGAAGCCGAAGCCCGCCTTCTTCAGCGCGCGGGCGAACTGGTTGAAGTTGGGCAGCGCGGCGTTCCAGCCTGCCTCGGTGCGGTGCTCGTCGGTCATGTAGGGCAGCACCACGGTCTGCGCGCCGAGCGTCCGGGCCATCGCCACCGACTTGTCGAACTGACCGAGCAGCGCGTCATAGCCGATATGGAGCGAGGGGCAGCGCAGGCCGACCTTGTCCATGGTGCGGCGGAGCATCGCCGGGTCCATCGCCTCGTAGCCGCCCCCGCCGAACTCGACCTCGCGGTACCCGACCCTGGCGATCGCCTCGAGCGTGCCGGCGGGATCCTTCTGGAAGATGTCGCGAACGGTATAGAGCTGGATGCCCACCGCCTGGATCGAGGCGGCCTGCGCTGTGGGAACCAGGCGGCCCATCACGGCAAGGGCGGTGGCGCTGCCCGCGCCGGCGAGCAGAGTGCGTCGATCGAGCATCATGCGCTGTACACCTTGTTGACCTGGGAATAGGGGAAGGCGCCGTTATATTCGCCCGGCACCGGCAGATATTCGCGTTCCTGGGTGATGCCGATCTCCGAGGTGTAATACCCCGTGATCACCAGCTGGCGGAACGCCTCGAAGAAGGTCTGGCCGCCGGGGATCGCCCCGTTCATCGCCAGCGTGAGCAGGGCATCCTGCTGCTCGGGCGTCGCCTTGTCGGCGGCGACCTTGTAATCCTGCTGCGCGCGCGCCTCGATCGCGTCGAGCCCGGCGAGGATCGGCACCCGGTCGGTCGGCGAGGCCCAGTCGGCGAGCAGCTTCTCGATGAAGGCGGGCACGCCCGCGGCGATCGCGCCCGGCGTGTCGGTGGTGGGGATCACCCGCTCGCTGAGCGCGGTCATCAGCGCGCGCTGGCTGGGGCTGAACACGGCGACGCTGGGCGGGCCGTCCGGGATCAGCTGCGCGGCGGTCATCTGCGCGGCGCGGGCAAGGGGGGCGAACACGGCCGACCCGAACAGGGCGAGCACGCCGGTGAGGGCGGCGCGGCGGTCGAGGATCATTTGCGGTCTCCCGGCAGGTCCTGGGCGATGGCGCTTTCGGGCAGCGGGCGCACCCAGATGTTGCGGAACGACACCGGCGAGTCATGGTCCTGCAGCTGGATCGGCAGGGCATCGGCATGCGCGGTATATTCGGCGACGTGGCGCCAGTTGGTGGTGCCGAGCATCGCCTGATGGTTCTGCACCAGCACGCCGTTGAGGAAGGCGGTGATATAGGCGGGGCGGAGCAGCTTGCCGTCGGCGGCGAAGCGGGGCCGCTCGAACACCACGTCATAGCTCTGCCATTCGCCCGGTTTGCGCGAGGGGTTCACCAGCGGCGGCTTCCAGCCATAGACCGCACCCACCGTGCCGTCGGCATAAGTGGGGTTCTGATAGCCGTCGAGAATCTGGATCTCGTAGCGCTGCATGAACCAGATGCCGCTGTTGCCGCGATCCTGCGAGCTCTTGGTCGGCGGGCTCGGCGAGCGGAACTCCAGGTGCAGCTGGGCGTCGCCGAAGCTCTGCTTGGTGATCAGCGCATTCTCGCCGCCGCTGCTGGCGCGGCTGGGCACGGTAAGCACGCCGCCCTCGACCGGCCACAGCTTGCGCTGCGCGGTCCAGGCATCGAGCGAGCGGCCGTCGAAGAGGACGATCGCGTCCGAAGGCGCGCCGCCCGGCTGGGCCGCGGGGGTGACGGTGGCGGGATAGGGCCGGTCCGAGTCATGGACGTGCCAATTGCCGCCGCCCGGCAGGATCGGGGTATCCTTGAAGCCCGGCTTCTCCTGCGCGGCGGCCGGGGTGGCTGCCATCGCTGTCAGAACGGCCAGCAGCAGGGCGCTGCGTCTCGACATTGCTTCTCTCCTTAGCCGGCGTCGATCGTGCGATAGGCGGCGATCAGCCGCTCCTCGCCCGCGCGCCCTTCCAGCGAATTGCCGTGTTCCATGCCGATCACGCCGGCATAGTGCTTCGCCCGCAGCCAGCGGACGATGCCGGCGAAGTTGACCTCGCCGGTTCCCGGTTCCTTGCGGCCCGGATTGTCGCCGAACTGGATATAGCCGATCTCGCTCCAGCACAGGTCGAGCGTCGGGATCAGGTTCCCGGACTGGATCTGCTCGTGATAGAGATCGGCGAGGACCTTGATCCCGGGGCTGTTCGCGCCGCGCGCCACCGCATAGCCTTGCGCGATGCTCTGCATATAGACGCCGGGATGATTGGTGCGGGTGTTGAGCGGCTCCATCACCAGCGCGAAGCCATGGGGGGCGACGATATCGCCCGCGCGGCGCATCGTGTCGATCACCCGCGCCGTCTGGATATCCAGCGGCACCTTGGGATCGAGGAAGCCGGTGACCACCGTGACCCGTGTCGCGTTCAACCGCTTCGCGACGTCGATCGAGGCGCGAATGTCGGCGAGGAACGCCTCGCGCTCGGCGCCGTCGTTCGCGCCCAGGATCGGCCGCGACTGTGCCCATTTGGGCATGGCGGCGACGAACACGCCCATCTTCATGCCGCGGCTCGACAGCGCCTTGGCCATTGCCACCTGCTCGTCGATCGGGCGGCTGGCCGCCTCGTTATCCTCCCAGGCGGTGAAGCCCTGATCGGCGGCGAAGGCGATCTGCTCCAGCCGGTTGCCGCGGCTGGCGAAGCTGCCCTCGTGCGGCGCGAAATGGAGCGAGAAGCGCGCCGCGTTCGACTGGCCGTGCGCGGTGGCGGCGGCGATCAGCGGCGCTGCGGCGGCGCCGGCCAGCACGGAGCGGCGCGACACGCTCATTTGCCGCCCACCGCCTTGAGGTACGCGATGATCTGCGCGCGCTTGGCTGGATCCGCCATGCCGATCGGCATGCGGGTGCCGGGCACCTTCTTCATCGGCGCCGTCAGGAACTGGTCGAGCGTCGCCGGATCCCAGCTCAGCTTCGCATTCTTCAGCGCGGTCGAATAGCTGAAACCGGGCGCCGAGGCGGCGGGCCGGCCGACTACGCCGTTCAGATTGGGGCCGACGCCGTTCTTGCCGCCCTTTTCGACGGTGTGGCACGCCTTGCACGCGGCGAAGGCCGGCGGCGCGGCCGTCTGCGCCCAGGCCGGCGCGGACGCCGTCAGCGCCGCGGTCGCGGTAAGGGCCATCCAGAGTTTCATGCACGCTCTCCGTTGGGAATGTCGGTCCATTTGTGGTCGCCGGTGGCGTTGGCGATCACCGCCTCGACGAACGCCATCGTCCGCAGGCCATCCGCGACGCCGGGCACTTGGGCCTCGGCATCGCCGCGCAGCAGCGCCGCGAAGCCGCGATAGAGGTTGGCGAACGCCTCGATATAGCCTTCGGGATGCCCGGCCGGGGTGCGGAGCAGGGGGGTAGCGCTCGCCCCCAGGCCGGGCCCGCCCGCGCGAAGGATCTCCGCGGGGCGATCAATCCAGCGCAGGGTGAGCGTGTTCGGCTCCATCTGCGCCCAGTCCAGCCCGCCGCGCTCGCCATGGATGCGCAGACGCAGGCCGTTTTCCTCGCCTGCGGCGACCTGCGTCGCCTTCAGGACCCCACGCGCACCGCCCTCGAAGCGGAGCAGCGCGCTCACGTCGTCATCCAGTCGCCGGCCGGGGACATGGGTGGCAAGCTCGGCGGACAGGCGTTCCACGCGCAGGCCGGAGACCAGCTCGGCCAGATGGAAGGCATGGGTGCCGATGTCGCCGAGGCAGCCGCCGAGGCCTGCACGGGCCGGATCGGTGCGCCACTCGGCCTGTTTGTTGCCTTTGGTGTCCAGCGGTGCGCTCAGCCAACCCTGGATATATTCCACCTGCACCAGCCGGATCGCGCCGAAATCGCCGCGGGCGACACGGGCGCGCGCCTCCTCGACCAGCGGATAGCCGCTATAGGTGAAGGCGAGCGCGAACTGCCTGCCGCTGTCGCGCGCGGCGGCGGCGATGGCGCGGGCCTCGTCGCCGTTCATCGCCATCGGCTTTTCGCAGAAGACGTGGAAACCGGCGTTCAGCGCGGCGATCGCGACGGGGGCGTGAAGATGATTGGGGGTGACGATCGCCACCGCGTCGATGCGCTCCGCTTCGGGCCGCGCCGCTTCGCCCGCGAACAGCGCGTCATAGGTCGCATAGACCCGCGCCGGATCGAGCCCCAGCAGGTCGCCGGTCCGCGCATTCCTTCCCGCATCGGTGCTGAACGCGCCGGCGGCCAGCCGCCAGTCGCCATCGATCGCGGCGGCCATGCGGTGGACAGCGCCGATGAACGCGCCTTCGCCGCCGCCGACCATGCCGAGTTTCAGCGGGTGCCGGATCATGCCTCCGCGCTTCCCAATCCCAACAGGGTGCGGATCGCGCCCTTGTCGACGCCGCTCGACGCGAAATCGTCGAACGCGCGGCCCGTGACGCGGATGATATGGTCACGGATGAACGGGGCGCCTTCGCGGGCGCCGTCCTCGCTGTTCTTCAGCGCGCACTCCCATTCGATCACCGCCCAGCCGCGATAGCCGTACTGGGCGAGCTTGCTGAAGATGCCGACGAAATCGACCTGGCCGTCGCCGGTCGAGCGGAAGCGGCCCGCGCGGTTCACCCAGCTCTCGTATCCGCCATAGACGCCGCTGCGCCCCGTCGGGTTGAACTCGGCATCCTTCACATGGAAGCACGAAATCCGATCGTGATAGCGGTCGATGAAGTCGAGATAATCGAGCTGCTGCAGCACATAATGCGACGGATCGAACAGGATGCGCGCGCGGGGGTGGTGGCCCACCGCCTCGAGGAAGCGCTCCCACGTCGCGCCGTCGTGGATGTCCTCGCCCGGGTGGATCTCATAGGCGCAGTCGACGCCGGCGTCCTCGAACACGTCGAGGATCGGCAGCCAGCGGCGGGCGAGCTCGGCGAACGCTTCTTCGACAAGGCCGGCGGGCCGCTGCGGCCAGGGATAGACATAGGGCCAGGCCAGCGCGCCCGAGAAGGTGGCATGTGCCTTGAGCCCCAGCCGGGCGCTGGCGCGCGCGGCGAGCTTGACCTGCTCGACCGCCCAGGCCTGGCGCTCGGCCGGCTTGCCTTGGAGTTCGGCGGGCGCGAAGCCGTCGAACAGCGCGTCATAGGCCGGATGCACCGCCACCAGCTGGCCCTGCAGGTGGGTCGAAAGCTCGGTCGGCTGGATGCCGAATTTGTCGAGCCGGGCGCGGAGATCGTCGCAATAGGCCTGGCTTTCGGCGGCTTGGCGAAGGTCGATCAGCCGCGGGTCGCACGGAATCTGGATGCCGACATAGCCGAGCCCCGCGGCCCATTCGGCCAGGTGGTCGAGCGTGTCGAACGGCGCGGTGTCGCCGAGAAACTGGGCGAGGAAGATGCCGGGGCCCTGCATCGCGGTCATGCGTGCGTCTCCGAAGCATTGTTCTTGAAGGTGAACTGGAAGAGCAGCGCGATCACCGCCGCGGCGATCGCCGGGTACCACCAGAGCTGGTGCCAGTCGGCGACGGTCGCATTCGCCGGCAGCTGCGCATAGAGCAGCCCGCCGATCTGCGAGCCGAGCAGCATCCCCACGCCGTAGGTGAACAGCGTCAGCATGCCCTGCGCCTGGGCGTTGACGCCCTTGGGGGTGGCGATGGTGCCGGTGTAGATCGCGCCGGCGACGAAGAAGAAGTCGTAGCACACGCCGTGCAGCGCGACGCCGAGATAGATCGCCCAGATCCCCGCACCGCCGTCGCCGATGGCAAAGAGGGCGTAGCGCAGCGCCCAGGCGACCATGCCGACGAGCAGCAGCGGCTTCACCCCGAAGCGGCGATAGAGCCACGGCATCGAGAACATGAAGACGAGTTCGGACATCTGCCCGATTGCCAGCGTGCCGCCGACATTCTCGATCCCCACCACGCCGGCATAGGGCGAGGCATAGGCATAATACATTGCCAGCGGGATCGAGATCAGCGTCGCGCAGAGGATGAAGATCAGGAAGGATCGGTTGCGCATCAGCCCGAAGGCCTCGGTGCAGAACACCTCTGCCGTGAGGCTCTTGCCCTGCGGCGCGTCCGGCTGAACATTGGGGAGAGTGATGCTGTAGAGGCCGAGCGCCAGCGACACGATGCCCGCTACCTGGAAGATCTGCGGACTGGCGGAAAGGTGCGCCCAGCCGATGATCAGCCCCGCGACGATCCAGCCGAGCGTGCCAAAGGCGCGGACGAAGGGGAAGCGATCGACCCGCTCGCCGAAGCTCTTCAGCGCGATCGTGTTCGCGAGGCCCACGGTCGGCATGTAGAGAATCATGTAGCCGAGCAGCAGCCAGACGAAGCTGGCGCCATGCTCGGGGGTGAGCAGCGTCGGCAGCACGAAGAGCAGCACACCGCCGACGAGATGGAGCACCACCATCAGCATCTTGGGGCTGAGGAACCGCGCCGCCGCCATGCCGAGCAGGAAGGATCCGACGATCGAGGCGATCGGGCCGACCGAGAAGGCGTTGGCGATCAGGCCGCCCAGGCCCACGGTCTGCATCACCAGCCCGAGCGTGACGTTCCACGCCCCCCAGACGAAGAACTGCAGGAACATCAGCGCGCTGAGGCGCCCCGTGAGCAATCCCGATGTCGGCTGTGCGCGGCCCGCGACCAACCCTTCAGCAGCGACCATGCGCTTCCTCTCCCCCGGACGCGGCTTTGCCGCTGTTCGACTCGCAGCCTATGCACAGTCGGATACGATGTAAAGGATTACATTTGCGGGGCTCGACACGGCTCGTCGCAACCGACAAAGATATCTGCATGGCTACGATTATCGAGGTCGCCGCGGCTGCAGGCGTTTCCACGGCGACCGTCTCGCGCGTGCTCAGCCAGCCCGGGAGGGTGGCCGAGGCGACCCGGGTGCGGGTGATGGAGGTGGTCGAGGCGCTCGATTACCGCCCGAACGTCGCGGCGCGGACGCTGCGCACGCTGCGCGCCGCCAAGATCCTGCTGACCGTGCCGGACATCTCGAACCCCTTCTTCGCCAGCGTCATCCGCGGAGCGGAGGAGGCGGCGCGCGACACCGGCTATGCGGTGGTGCTGGGCGATACCCGGCACGACCCCGAAGTCGAGGATCAATATGCCGAGATGCTGTCGCGCCGCGAGGTGGACGGCCTCGTCTTCCTTGGCCACCGGCTGCCCGGCAGCCTGGAGGCGCTGGTTGCACGGCAAGGGGTGGCGGCGCCGATCGTCAATGGTTGCGAATACAGCGCCGAACTCGGCGTGCCGAGCGTGCATATCGACAATGCCGCGGCCAGCGCGGATGCGGTCGAGCATCTCGTCGAACTCGGTCACCGTGCGATCGGGGTGATCACCGGGCCGCCGATCAGCCCGATCAGCCGCGATCGTCTCGCCGGCGCACTGCGGGCCGCCACGCGGCACGGACTGGCGGACGAACTGCAGCTGTACGAGGGCGACTACGGCGCCGACTCCGCCCATCGGGGCGCGCGGGCGCTGTTGGAGAAGGGCGTCACCGCGATCTTCTGCTTCAGCGACGAGATGGCGCTGGGGGCGATCAGCGCGGTGAGCGCGAGCGGGCTGTCCTGCCCGTGCGACGTGTCGGTCATCGGCTTCGACGACCTGCCGCTCGCCCGCTTCTTCCATCCGGCGCTGACCACCATCGCCCAGCCCAAGGGGATGATCGGGCGGCGGGCGGTGGAACTGCTGGTCGGCATCCTGCGCGGGACGTCACCTGCCGAACGGCAGGTGACGCTGGCCCACGAGTTGATCCGCCGCGCCAGCACGGGACCCGCCCCCAAGCCCCGGTGACAGGCCGTCGCGCGCTGCTATGCTACTGGGAAGGCGCCGGAAAGCAGCGCCGTCCGGGAGAGACACGATGCCGACCCTTCGCACCACCGCCTCGCGCCGCGCCGGACTTGCCCTGATCGCCGCGACGATGATCGGGGCCGCGCCCGCCCAGCCGGGCCGACCGCCGGTCACCGGCATCTCCCACCTCGCCGTCTACACGACCGATCCGGCCGCGACCGACCGTTTCTACCGGGTCGTGCTCGGCGCACGGAAGGGCGCGGATCCGGAGGATCCGGCAGGCGTGCGCTACTATTTCAGTGCGCGGCAATTCGTGGAGGTGCTGCCCGCCCCCAAGGACCATCGGCCCGGCATGCTCGCGCATGTCGGCTATATCACCGCTGATGCCGCCCGCTTGCGCGCCTGGCTGATCGGGCAGGGCATGCGCGATCTCAGCCCGGTGCAGCGCGGGGCGGGGGGCGACCGATGGTTCGGCGGCCAGGATCCCGAGGGCAACGCCGTCCAGTTCGTCCAGCCGGTCAGCAACTCCACCACACCCGAGAAAGGCGCGATCTGCGGCCGGATCCTGCATATCGGTTATGCCGTGCAGGATCGCGCCAGGCAGGACGGCTTCTATCGCAGGCTGCTCGGCTTCCGGCCCTATTGGTACGGCGCCTTCCATGCCGACAAGGTCGACTGGGTGTCGCAGCAGGTTCCCGACGGCCGCGACTGGCTGGAATATATGATGGTCGGGCCAGGCTCCGACGTGACGCTTGAATCGGTTGATGCGCGGCAGCTGGGCGTGCTCAACCATGTCTCGCTGGGCGTCGTCAACATGGAGGCGGCGGTCACCACCCTCTACCGCGAGAACCGGCTGAGCCCGCGGCATGACGGTCCGCAAATGGGCCTGGACGGCAAGTGGCAGGCGAATTTCTACGATCCTGACGGGACGCGGGTAGAGCTGATGGAGTATCAGCCGGTGAGGCAGCCCTGCTGTTCGGCCTTTACGGCGGCGAGCCCCGCCGCGCCCTGAAGGCCCTGTTCGGGAACGGGACGACCGTTTCTTTCCGCGACATGCAGGGTCACAACGGAAGCGTCACAATTTCCCGCTGCTGATGTATGGCGGCGCCATGCAAGACCAGCGGAACGTGCCGACTCAGCGTGAAGTGCGCGGCATTCCCTATTTCGACGTCTCCCATCGGCCGCCCGAATTGCGTTTCGATGCCTATGCCGAATCGGTGGACCCGATCTTCGACACCCGGCGGCAGGCGGTCGACCCGTCGTTCAGCGTCGGGCTGGTCGGGTTCAATGCCGGGCCGGTGCTGCTCGGCCGATCGCGCATGTGGGGCGCCGAATTCCTCTATGATCGCGACATCGGCAAGGTCGCGCAGACCGGGGTCGAGGCGGTGCTCGTGCAGATCATCACCAGGGGCAGCGACGTGCGCCTGCACGATGGCGAGGCGTTGGTGACCCGGCCCGGCGACATCTGCATCGCCGACATGACCCGGCCCTTCGCCACCCGCACCGCAGGCTGCGAGAATATCAGCCTGGTCGTCCACCACAGCGCGCTCGGGCTCGACGAACCCCGGATCGACGGATTGCATGGGCGGGTGCTGCGCGGCGAGACGCTGGCCGCCCAGATGATCGGCGATCACGCGCGCATGCTCATCGATCGACTTCCCCAGGCGAGCGCGGACGATGCGGTTGCCGTCGCACGCGCGACCGGGCTGATGCTCGGCGGGCTGATCGCGCCGATGGCGGCGGAGGGCGGCCACCGCGCGTCGGTCGCGGTCGCGGCGCTGTTCCGGATCAAGCGGTTCATCCGCGCCAATCTCGCCCATCCCGATCTCGGGCCGGACATGGTGGCCAAGGCGATGGGCATGTCGCGCGCGTCGCTCTACCGCGCGTTCGCCCCGCTGGGCAGCGTGGCCGACTTCATCCGCCGCCAGCGGCTGGAGCGGGTGATGAGCGATCTGCGCGATCCGGCGCGCCGCGGGCGGTCGATCGCGGAGATCGCTTATGGCTGGGGTTTTGCCGACTGGTCGACCTTCTCGCGCGGCTTCAAGGCGGCGTTTGGGATCACTCCCAGCGAGGCGCGTGCGTCGTCGGGCGAACTGGCGGCCTCCGCAGCGCTGGCGGGACCGGGCGAGGTGCTGCTGCCGCACTGGCTGCGCACGATGGACGCGCCGAGCCTGCCCGCCTGAGCGGCCCTACGTCGCGCGGGCGAGCGTGGGGCCTGCGCGGCTTGTCTCCTCGAACGCCGTGGTCGTTGCAAAGACGCGCCAACATGGTCGCGGTCGCGGGCCAGCCAAGCCTCGTCCGGGACCTCCCCCGCCGAGCGGGGAGGAAGGGTAGCCCTTGGTATGACTCTTCGTCGCACCATCGCCGCGCTAGGTGCCGTGCCCGGATCGGCGCGCTAGCCCGGGACCGAAGATTGCGATGTCGCGCAACCATTTCGGCCCTGGTCCTTTGATGCGCCGCAACCAGAAAAAGGATCAGGGATGAAGCGCGGGCGTTGGCGCATGGGGCAGGTGACCCTTTGCGCGGTCATGAGCATGGGTCTGGCGACGCCGGGGCGGGCGCAGCAGGTGGATGTCGGCGCGCCGCCGCCGCCCGCCGACGAGATCGACAAGCCCAAGCCCGATGCGACAAAGCAGGATGCGAGTGCCGGCCCGCGCGCCGATACCCAGCGTCGTGCCCGCAGCCATGCGCTCCATCCCCGCGATCCCTCGCCTTCGTCGCTGGCCGGCGACACGCAGAGTGCGCCGCCACCCGGGCTGATCGGGGACTGGCAGGAAATTCGCACCCGCATGGGGGAGCGCGGCATCGGGCTTTCGGCGCGCTATGCGTCGGAGACCGCCTATAACGTTGCCGGCGGAGATCGCAGTCTGGTTGCCGAGACCGGCCAGTTCGACTTCGGCGCGCTGCTCGATCTCGACAAGCTGGTCGGCTGGGGTGGCGCCGCCTTGCAGACGACGGTGACCTGGCGCCGCGGCATCGACCTGACGACCACCGCGGGCCTCGATACGCTGCAGCAGGTGCAGGAAGTCTATGGCCGCGGCCAGACCGTGCGGCTTACCCAGTTCTGGCTCCAGCAGAAGCTGGGCGACAAGGTGGAAGTGAAGCTGGGCCGCACCAATCCCGGCGAGGATTTTGCGGTCTTTTCCTGCCATTTCCAGAACCTCAGCTTCTGCGGCGCGCAGCCGGGCAATCTGGCGGGGGATTATTGGTACAACTGGCCGGTCAGCCAGTGGGGCGCGAACGTCCATGTCGACGTCGCGCCGGGCGTCTATCTGCAGGGCGGCGCCTATGAGGTGAACCCGCGCAACCTGGAAAACACCTTCTTTATCGGCCATTTCAAGGGCGCCACCGGCGTGCTGTTCCCCGCAGAGATCGGCTGGACGCGGGGCGGCGACAAGGGGCATGTCGGCTCGTACAAGCTGGGCGGCTGGATCTCGACCGCGGACGGCGACGATCTGGTGCTCGACGTGAACCGTCAGCCGCGCGCGGTGACGGGCCTGGCGCCGCTCCAGCATTCGAGCCGCTACGGCGTGTTCGCCAGCGTTCAGCAGCAGCTCACCGGCACCTCGAAGGACGGGCGCGCGCTCACCGGCTTCAGCATGTTCGCCAACGTCACCTTCGCCGATCGCGCGACGACGCTGACCGACAATCAGGTGTCGCTGGGGCTGTTCTACAAGGGGCTGGCGCCGAGCCTGCCGGGCGACGTGATCGGCTTGGCCGTGGCACGTACCAATGTGAACGGGCGCATGGAAACGGCGGACCGCCTCGCTGGCAAGCCGGCGCGCGACGCGGAATATGCGGCGGAAATCTACTACAGCGTCTCGCCGGCCGACTGGCTGGTGGTGCAGCCCAACTTCCAGTGGATCCACCAGCCCGGTGGGGTGAAGAACGCCAAGGACGTCGGCGTGCTCGGGCTGAAGTTCGCAGTGACGCTGTGACCGGAGACTAAGCCCCTCCCCTTCAGGGGAGGGGCTCAGATGAACTATGCCGCCAGCATTTCCTCGAGCTGCTCGAACTGCTCGGCGATCCCGCCTTCCATGCCGACGAACGCCTCGTCCAGCGACTCCTTGGACGCGTGGCGATCGTGATAGGTCACGAGCGTCTTGCCGTCGGCTTCCTCGAAGGTGACGGTGGTGACGGCGCCTTCCGTTTCCTCCTCGTTGGTCCAGACGATCTTCGCGTCGGGCACCACGTCCAGATAACGCCCGAAAAAGGCGTGGACCGGCCCTTCGTCCGCGCCGAATTCGAGGCGGTAGGTGCCGCCGGTGCGGACATCCATCTCGCAGGTGCGGAGCGTAATCGGCGCCGACTTGGGCACCCACCAGCGGCGGAACAGATCCGGGTTGCTCCAGGCCTGGAAGACCAGGCGGGCAGGGGCGTCGAAGGTCCGCTGGACGACCAGGTCCACGTCCGAGGTGCGTTCTACCTTGGTCCGCGACGTCGCGGCATCATGCGTGCTCAGGCCCATCCGACTGCTCCTTGCGTTTGAGGTCTTCCACGATGGCGTCCAGCGCGTCGAACCGCGCTTCCCAAAGCTGCTGCAGGCCCGCGATCCAGGCGGCCTCCGCCACCAGGCCGGGCCCCCGCAGCCGGCAGGTGCGCACCCGCCCCAGCTTTTCGGTGGTGACCAGGCCCGCCTGTTCGAGCACGCCGATATGCTTCTTCATGCCGGTGAGGGTCATGTCGAATGCATCGGCCAGCGCAGAAACCGAACTTTCCTTGTGCCCGAGCCGCTCGAGGATGCCACGGCGGGTGGCGTCCGAAAGGGCCATGAACGAGGCGTCGAGGTCCGCGCTGTTATACTGAACCATTTGGTTCAGTGTTAGGTGAAGTCGGAGGCGAAGGCAATGCCTTTCTCAGCCCCTCCCCTTCAGGGGAGGGGGTGGGGTTGGCGGTGTCTCACCGAGACCAACCAAAGTTCTGGAATCCTTCCACCTCCAACCCCTCCTCCGAGGAGGAGGGGCTGAAGAAGAAGGTTCACCCCAGCGTCCGCCGCAGCGCGTCGTGCCAGCCGGTGAGGAGGGTGGTGCGGTGGCCCGCCTCCATCGCGGGTTCGAAACATGCCTGGCGCGACCAGATCGCCGAGAGTTCGTCGAGCCCGGACCATAGCCCCACCGCCAGTCCGGCATGGAAGGCGGCCCCGCGCGCGGTGGTTTCCAGATCGTCGGGCCGCTCGACCGCGACGTCGAGGATGTCGGCGAGGAACCGGCACAGCCAGTCGTTTGCCGCCATGCCGCCATCGACGCGCAGCATCGCCGGCCGGGTGCCGCCATCCTGCACCATCGCCTGGACCAGATCATAGGTCTGGTAGGCCACCGCCTCCAGCGCCGCGCGGGCGAGATGGGCCTGGGTCGCACTCAGCGTCAGCCCGAAGATCGCACCGCGCGCCTCGGGATCCCAGTGCGGCGCGCCGAGGCCGACGAACGCCGGCACCATATAGACGCCGTGGCTGTCCGATACCCGCGTCGCCATGTCGTTGGTCTGGCGGGCATGGGTGATCACGCCGATGCCGTCGCGCAGCCACTTGATCGCCGCACCGGCGACGAAGATCGAACCTTCCAGCGCATAGGCGGTGCGACCGTTCAGGCGATAGGCGGGGGTGGTGAGCATCCGATGCTCGGAGGTCACCGCTTTGTCGCCGGTGTTGAGCAGCAGGAAGCAGCCGGTGCCATAGGTCGACTTGGCGGTGCCCGGCGCGAAGCAGCACTGGCCGAACAGCGCTGCCTGCTGGTCGCCCGCCATGCCCGCGATCGGGATTGGCGCGCCAAACCACTCCGGATCGGCCAGCCCATAGACATGGGCGTTGTCGTGGACCTCCGGCAGCAGCGCCATGGGAATGCCGAACAGCCGGCACAGCTCGGCGTCCCATTCGCCCTTGTGAATGTTCCACAGGCTGGTGCGCGCGGCATTGGTCACGTCGGTCGCGTGCACCGCGCCCTTGGTGAGCCGCCAGAGCAGGAAGCTGTCGATCGTGCCGAAGGCGAGTTCGCCGCGTTCCGCCCGTGCCCGCGCGCCGGGGACATGGTCGAGAATCCAGCCGATCTTGGTCGCCGAGAAATAGGGGTCGACCAGCAGGCCGGTGCGCGCCCGCACCTCGGCCTCGACGCCCTCGGCCTTGAGCTCGGCGCAGCGATCGGCAGTGCGGCGGTCCTGCCACACGATGGCGCGGTGGATCGTCTCGCCGGTGGCGCGGTCCCAGACGAGCGTCGTCTCGCGCTGATTGGTGATGCCGATCGCCGCGATGCCGCCGGCGCCCACGCCGCTAGTCTGCAGCGCCTCGCGGGCGGTGGCGAGCGCGTCGCGCCAGATCGTCTCGGGATCATGCTCCACCCAGCCCTGGCCCGGATAATGCTGCTCGAACTCGGTCTGGGCAGTGGCAACACGGCGGCCGGCCGAATCGAAGATCACGCTGCGCGTCGAGGTCGTCCCCTGGTCGATCGCGAGAATGTGAGTCCGGTCCACGCGCAAATCCCCTCCACTGTTCGTTTGACGCTCCTAGATTTTCGCTCGAACGTCAACGCTTTCGTTTTCATGTTCGCTTTGCTATAAACGAAAAATAACGAACATGAGGCAAAGCATGACGGCCGCGCATTCCGACGAGCGTTTCGATCTGCTGGTGGTGGGCGGCGGCATCAACGGCGCCGGTATCGCTCGCGACGCGGCGGGGCGGGGGCTCTCCGTGCTGCTGGTCGAGAAGGAGGACCTCGCCAGCCACACTTCCTCGGCCTCGACCAAGCTGATCCATGGCGGGCTGCGCTATCTGGAATATGGCGAGTTCCGCCTGGTACGCGAGGCGCTGATCGAGCGCGAGCGGCTCTGGGGCATGGCGCCGCACATCATCTGGCCGCTGCGCTTCGTGCTGCCGCAGACCCAGTCGCCGCGCCCGGCCTGGATGGTGCGGCTGGGGCTGTTCCTCTACGACCATCTCGGGGGCCGCAAGAAGCTGCCGGGCACCGACACGATCGATCTCCAGCGCACCCCGTTCGGGCGCGGGCTGAAAACGCCCAAGGGCAAGGCGTTCGTCTATTCCGACTGCTGGGTGGAAGACAGCCGGCTGGTGGTGCTGAACGCAATGGACGCAGCCGAGCGCGGCGCTGCGATCCGCACCCGCACCGCGCTGGTCGGTGCACGGCGCGACGGCGCCGAGTGGGTGGCGACGATTGCGGACGCGGCCGGGCAGCGCACGGTGCGTGCGCGGGCGCTGGTCAACGCCGCCGGGCCCTGGGTGGCCGACGTGCTCGGCCGCACGCCGGACGTGGTGGCCGATCGCGGGCTGCGGCTGGTGAAGGGCAGTCACCTCGTCGTACCCAAGCTGTACGAGGGCGATCACGCCTTCATGCTGCAGAACCCGGACCGCCGCATCGTCTTCACCGTGCCATATGAGGGCGACTTCACGCTGATCGGCACCACGGACCAGGTGTGGGAAGGTGCGCCGGGCAAGGCGCAGATCAGCGCCGAGGAAACGCGCTATCTGCTCGATACGGCCGCGCGCTATTTCGCCAATCCGCCGGGCGAGGCGGACGTCGTGTGGAGCTATGCCGGCATCCGCCCGCTTTACGACGACAAGGCCGGCAACGCGTCGGCCGTCACGCGCGACTATGTGCTCGACCTCGATGGCGATGAAGAGCGGGCGCCGATGCTCAGCATTTTCGGCGGCAAGATCACCACCTATCGCAAGCTCGCCGAGCACGCAATGGCCGAACTGGCGCGCTTCTTCCCCAAGGCGGGCGTCGCCTGGACGGCGGGCGTGGTGCTGCCCGGCGGTGATCTGCCCGACGCCAGTTTCGAGGACTTCGTGGCAGCGTTGCAGCGGACGCGGCCGGGCCTGCCGGCGGACCTGCTCCGCCGCCTCGCCCGTGCTTATGGTTCGCGGGTGGACGACCTGCTCGGCGCAGCGACCAGCGTGTCCGATCTGGGTACCGATCTCGGCGGCGGGCTGACGACGCGGGAAGTGGACTATCTGCGCGACCAGGAATGGGCGGCGACGGCCGAGGACATTCTCTACCGGCGCAGCAAGCTGGGCCTGCATGTGCCGCCAGGCACCGAGGCGCGGCTGGAGGCCTATCTTGCCGGCGCGGCGCAGCCCCTCGCGAAATCGGCCTGATGGCCGAGGAACTGCCCGACCTGGTCGCGATGCGGCACCAGCGCATTCTCGAGCTGGCGCGGCATACCGGCAGCGTGACGGTGGAGGCGCTGGCAACGGCACTCGAGGTAACGCCGCAGACGATTCGGCGGGACCTCAACCAGTTGGCGAGCCAGGCAATGCTGTCCCGCGTGCATGGCGGCGCGGTGATCACCTCCGGCGTCGACAATATCGATCGCGAGGCGCGGCGGCAGGTGGCGGCGGGTGCCAAGGCCCGGATCGGCGTCGCCGCGGCGGCGCTGGTGCCGAACGGGGCCAGCCTGTTCATCAATATTGGTACGACCACCGAGGCCATTGCCCGCGCGCTGGTCCAGCATCGCAACCTGCTGGTGGTGACGAACAATCTCAATGTGGCGGACATCCTTGGCGGGGTGCCGACGATCGAGGTGGTGGTCGCCGGCGGCCGGGTGCGGGCGAGCGACCGCGCGGTGGTGGGCGCACTGGCGATGGATTTCCTGCGCGGCTTCAAGCTCGATTATGCGCTGATCGGCGCCTCCGCGATCGACGCCGAGGGCACGCTGCTCGACTTCGACATGGACGAGGTGCGCGTGTCGCAGACCATCCTCGAGCAGGCACGCACCGTGATCCTGGCGACCGACCAGACCAAGTTCGGCCGTCCCGCACCCGTGCGGATCGCCGAGATCGGTATCGTTGATCATTTGGTCACCGATCGTCTTCTACATGCCGAGATCGCAGCGGCGTGTGCAGCCGCACGGGTAGAGGTCCACGAAACCGACGCTTGATTGGTAAGGCCAAATGGTTCAAGATGGCCTGACAAATAAATCAGGCGACCCGTAGAGGTCGTTCAGGGAGGGCAGTGGAAGGTCTATGCGGCGCATTGCCCATCTTCGCTGGTGGATCGTCGGGCTGATCTGCGCCGGCACCATTGCCAATTATCTCGCGCGCAATTCGCTGGGCGTACTCGCACCGCAGCTCAAGACCGTGCTGCACATGTCCACCGAGCAGTACAGCTATGTCGTCGGCGGCTTCCAGCTCGCCTATACGGTGATGCAGCCGATCGCCGGCATGATCGTCGATCGTATCGGCCTGCGCGCCGGCTTCGCGCTGTTCGGTGCGGCCTGGTCCGTCGCCAACATGCTGCACGCGCTGGTCGCCGGCTGGATCGGCCTGGTCTTCTTCCGCAGCCTGCTCGGCGTGTTCGAATCCGCCGCCATCCCCTCCGGCATCAAGGCGATCGCCGAGTGGTTTCCGTCGCGCGAACGCTCGGTGGCGGTGGGCTGGTTCAATGCCGGCACGTCGCTGGGATCGCTGCTGGCGGTGCCGGTGGTCGCGTTCGTCACGCTGTGGGCGGACTGGCGGATGGCATTCGTGGTGACCGGCGCCGTCGGCCTGCTCTGGTCGGTCGGCTGGTGGGTCTTCTACCGGCAGCCGGCGGCGCACCCCGCGATCACGCCCAAGGAACTCGCGTTGATCGCCGAGGGCCGGCCCAAGCCGGTCGGTCGCCGTGCCTCGGCGCGGGAAATCCTGGGGACGGGGCGCTTCTGGATCATCGCGGTGCCGCGCTTTCTCGCCGAGCCCGCCTGGCAGACCTTCAGCTTCTGGATCCCGCTCTATCTCGCCAGCGAGCGCGGCATGGACCTGAAGCAGATCGCGCTGTTTGCCTGGCTGCCCTTCCTCGCCGCCGATCTGGGCGGCGTGCTGGGGGGATATCTCTCGCCCTTCCTCGTCCGGCGCTTTCGGTTGAAGCTAATCCCCTCGCGCGTCACCGGCGTCGCGCTGGGCGCGGTGCTGATGATCGCGCCGGGGTGCATCGGTCTCGCCGCCAGCCCCTATACGGCGATCGCCCTCTTCTGCATCGGCGGCTTCGCCCACCAGATGATCTCGGTGCTGATCAACACGCTGTCGGCCGACGTGTTCACAGCGGAGGAAGTGGGCGCGGCCAACGGCTTTATCGGCCAGGCCGGCTGGACCGGCGGCCTCCTGTTCTCGCTGCTGATCGGGCAGCTGGCGGACCGGATCGGCTATGCGCCGCTGTTCGGCATGCTGTCCGTTTTCGACATTCTCGGCGCGGTCGTGCTGATCGCCGGCCTGCGCCATCTTCGCCTTCCGGAGTCCGCGAAATGAGACGCGCCACGCTTTCCAATCCCCCGCGCTTCGCGCTCGCCGGTGAAGGGCAGGGGCGGATCACGCTGGAATCGGATACCGGCGCCGTCGCGCACCTGTTCGTGCTGGAGGACGATATCGTCCGCCTGCTGCTGCTGGCGAACGGCACCGTCACCAGCCCGCCGAGTTGGGCGATCGCGCCGGGGCAGAGCGATATCGACGAGCCGGGACGGGATCGGCTGGACGTGTCCGGCTTTACCTGTCCCGCCTACCGCCTTACCCGAGATGCCGAGCAGCTGGTGCTGGAGACCGCCCGCATCCGGCTAACCGCGCGGCTGCACGGCCTGCACTGCCGCTGGGAGCAGCGCGACGGCGACGCCTGGGTGCCGATGGCCGAGGACCGTCCGACCCACGCCTATGATTTCGGCTGGTGGGACGGCAAGGCACATCACTATGTCGCGCGCCGGCCGGGCGAGCGCTTCTACGGCCTGGGGGATCGCACCGGCGATGCCAACCGCGCCGGCCGCAGCTTCCGCCTGACCAATCTCGATCCGATGGGTTATGACGCGGAGACGAGCGACCCGCAGTACAAGTCCATCCCCTATGTGCTGGTCGCGGACGAGGCACGGCGCTGCCACGGCGCCTTCTACGACACGGTCGCCGACGTCGCCTTCGATTTCGGCCGCGAGCTGGACAATTATCACGGGCCCTACCGCCACATGGTCGCCGAGCACGGCGATGTCGACCTGTGGATGATCGCCGGCCCCGATCCCCTGGCGGTGACCAGGCGCTTCACTTGGCTGACCGGACGCCCGGCGCTGATGCCGCGCTGGTCGCTCGGCTATTCGGGTTCGACCATGACCTATACCGACGCGCCCGACGCGGCGGTGCAGATGGCCGGCTTCCTGGAAAAGCTCGCCGAGCATGACATCGGCTGCACCTCGTTCCACCTGTCCTCGGGCTATACCTCGATCGGCGACAAGCGCTACGTGTTCCACTGGAACCAGACCAAGTTTCCCGACCCCAAGGCATTCGTCTCCAGCTATGCGCAGGCGGGCGTCGAACTGGTGCCGAACATCAAGCCCGCGCTGCTGCGCAGCCATCCGCGCTATGACGAGGTCGCCGCGGCCGGCTATTTCGTCGCCGACGCGGAAGGCCAGCCGGTCGAGGCGCAGTTCTGGGACGAGGTCGGCAGCTATATCGACTTCACCAACCCGGACGCCGCCGCGTGGTGGCGCGACCAGGTGAAATCCGCGCTGCTCGACCAGGGGATCCGCTCGACCTGGAACGACAATAACGAATATGAGGTGTGGGACGCCCGCGCCCGCTTCGCCGGCTTCGGTACCGGCATTCCGGCGGCAGTGATGCGGCCCGTGCAACCGCTCTTGATGATGCGCGCCTCGCGCCGCGCCCAGATCGAGGCGCGGCCGGACGAGCGTCCCTATGTGGTGACGCGCGCCGGGATGGCGGGCCTGCACCGCTACGCGCAGACCTGGACCGGCGACAACCGCACCGAATGGAAGACGCTGCGCTACAACGCCCGCATGGCGCTGGGGCTCGCACTGTCTGGCGTGTCGAACAGCGGACATGATGTGGGCGGCTTTGCCGGTCCCGCGCCCGATGCCGAGCTGCTGGTGCGCTGGGTGCAGGCCGGCGTGCTGATGCCCCGCTTCAGCATCCACAGCTGGAACGACGATAGGACGGTCAACGAGCCCTGGATGTACCCGGAGGCGCTGCCCGCCATCCAGGCGCTGATGAAGCTGCGCCAGCGACTGGTACCGTTCTTCTACGATCTGCTGCTGCGCTACCATGGCGAGTATGCGCCGATGGTGCTCCCGACCTGGGCGGTGTTCCCGCAGGATCGCCGCTGCTGGGAGGAAAGCGACGAGCACCTGCTCGGGCCCGACCTGCTCGCGGCGCCGGTTGTGGAACAGGGCGTGGTGGAGCGCGAAGTCTATCTGCCTGCGGGTGCGGACTGGACGCATGTCTGGACGGGCGAGACCTTTGCCGGCGGGGCTATGATCACGGTCGGCGCGCCGCTCGATGGACCGCCGCCGCTGTTCGCCCGCACCGGATCGGCCATGCTCGTGGATCTGGCGGAGGGCGGCTGGCGGCCTGCATCGATACGGCGCGGCTTGTGGCTCTTCCCGCCCAAGGCGGGGGGCTTCGGCTGTGAGGCGATCGATGATGCGGGGGACGGTGCCGGCGGGGTCACACGCTGGCGGGTGGAAGGAACGTCGGACGGGGGGGTGGTCACGGTGCGCATCACCCGAACCGGCGCAGTGCCCGTGGAACCCGGCCTCACGGTTTTGTTGCCCCCAGGTAACGATCATGTCTTGAAGGTCGAAGGGCTTCCAACACGGACCGTTGCCTTCGAGCAACAGAATGGTGTTTTTGTCGAGTAAGCCAACGCCTCTCCGTGTTTCCACTATATTTCTCGGAGTTTTGATTAACTTATTATCCAAGCGTCTAAATTAGAGAGTGGGTCGAACCCGCGGGAAAGGGGAGTATTAATGAGAGGTTACTACGTGTCTGTCGCGCATGGCGCGCTGATCGCAGCGTGCATGGCCGGTACTGCGAATGCGCAGACCACCGAAAGCCCTGCCACGACGACGGCCGTCGCCGGTGCCGCCGCGGCCCAGTCCGCCGCCAAGACGGCGCAGGACGATGTCGAAATCATCGTCACCACCACCGCGCAGAAGCGCTTCGAGAACATCCAGAACGTGCCGCTCGCGGTGCAGGTGGTGACGCCCGCGCAGCTCGAAGCGCAGGGCGTCCGCCACTTCCAGGATCTCGGCAAGGTCGCCCCTTCGCTGACCGTCCGTCCGGCCGAACATCCGGTCAACTCCAACGTGTCGCTGCGCGGCGTAGGTACCTTCGCCTTCGGCATCGGCGTGGAATCCTCGGTCGCGGTGACGGTCGACGGCGTGCCGCTCGCCTTCCAGGCGCGTGCCTTCACCGATCTGCCCGACGTGGCGATGATCGAAGTGCTGCGCGGGCCGCAGAGCACGCTGTACGGCAAGGCCGCTTCCGCCGGCCTTATCAAGATCATGACCACCCAGCCGACCAACGACTTCCACGTCAAGGCGAACGCGCTGGTCACCGACGACAATGAATATGGCGCCAATTTCAGCGTCACCGGTCCGATCAACGAGACGC
Source organism: uncultured Sphingomonas sp. (assembly GCF_913777625.1). Lineage (GTDB taxonomy): Bacteria > Pseudomonadota > Alphaproteobacteria > Sphingomonadales > Sphingomonadaceae > Sphingomonas. Next base: position 339,813 of record NZ_CAJYTI010000020.1, on the reverse strand, counting down.
TCGGCTATGTGCTCTCGGCGAGCTATTCGAACTGGGACGGCAACGTAAAGAACCTGTTCAACGGCAAGCAGGTGAACGGTCGCGAGACCTTCAACAGCCGCGGCAAGATCAAGTGGAAGGCGTCGCCGGACGTCACCTTCACGCTCTCGGCCAACTATCTGAATGGCAACACCACGGTGGGCCGCCCGTTCATCCGCATGGCATCCACGGCGCTGCTGCGGAACGTCGCCGGCCAGACGAGCAACGTCACGCTGCCGGGCGTCGCCATCAGCGAGACCAACCAGACCGTCAGCAACAACTATGATTCCCGCACCAAATATTGGGGGTGGGGGACGATGCTGCGCACCGACATCAATATCGGCAAGCTCAACGTGCTCGGCCTGACCTCGTACGACAAGTTCCGCCTCGACGACTATCTCGACCATGACGATACCTCGGCGACGGTGCCGGCGGGCAGCAACATCCAGGTCGGTGCGTTCAAGTCGCGGCTGTTCACGCAGGAAATCCGCCTGCTGTCGCCGGGCGCCGATGCGTTCCGCTATGCGCTGGGCATCTATTACGCCAATGTCGGCTTCCAGCGGCCGTTCATGCGCGGGCCCGCCTTCTCGCTTGCCAACTGGTTCGCCACCTCCGGCTCGCGCCAGATCGCGGCCTTCGGCCAGATCGACTGGGAGTTCGTGAAGAACCTGACGGCCACCGTCGGCGGCCGCGCCCAGAACGAGCGGGTGAAGTACACCTTCCAGGATAACATCCCCGGCACCAACTATGCCGGTCATGCCAGCGACAACGCGACGACCTATCGCCTGGGCATGCAGTATCAGGCGACGCCGGACGTGATGGTGTTCGGCAGCTATGCCACCGGCTACAAGGGCCAGACCTACGATCTGACCACCGGCTTCAACCAGAACCGCGCCGCAGCCGGCCCGATCAGGCCGGAAACCTCGAAGGACAAGGAATTCGGCATCCGCACCCAGTTCTTCGGGCGCCGGATGACCTTCAACGTCACCTATTTCGACACCGACTATACCGACCTGCAGGCGCAGTCGATCGAGACGCTGGCCGACGGCACCACCAACTTCCGCCTCACCAATGTCGGCGGCCTCAATACCAAGGGCCTCGAGTTCGAAAGCGCGGTCCGCGTCACCCGTGACCTGACGATCAGCGGTGCCGCGACCTATCTCGATGCGACCTACACGTCCTTCCCGGTGGCGCAGTGCTTCCCCGCGCAGACCGTGGCACAAGGCTGCACCGGCTCGCCGGGCCGCCAGAACCTGACCGGCACGCGTGCGGTCCAGGCGCCGGAGTGGAAAAGCTCGGCCAGCATCGACTTTGCTCCGGCACTCACCGAGAAGCTGAACGGCGTGCTGCAGGGCAGCTGGCAGTATCAGTCGAGCGTCTACTATGTCGCGCGGGATGCCCAGACCTTCCAGAAGGCGTTCAGCATTTTCAACCTGAGCGCGGGCGTGCGCGACCACAAGCGTCGCTGGGAGGCGACCGCGTTCGTCAACAACCTGTTCGACAAGCAGTATTATCCGTCGCTGGTGAACTCGGCGGGCAATTTCGGCAACCAGATCGCCACCCAGGCGGTGCTGCCGCGCGACTTCCGTCGCTATGCGGGGATCCGCTTCGGCCTGAACTACTGATCCCGATCCAAACCAGTCATGCCGAAAGGGGGCGGGAGCGATGCTTCCGCCCCTTTTCTGTTGTCCGGAAAAGGTGCTGTGGCAGATCGGCAACACCCAGACGGTGGGCAATCGTTTTCATTGCGGAATGAACCAAGAAACACCGCAATTCTACGGGTTTGTCCTACAATTCATACAAACGAGACGACTGGCGGCCCATCGGGTTCATCGGCGCGGCATGGGGAGAGGAGAACGCAGTTCACCTTCCAAAGGGGCATGATTAATGAGGGGTTACCAGTTTTCGCTGCGCACGCTTGCGCTCGCCGCATCGTTTCTTGCCGGCGCGGCCCAGGCGACGACCGCGGAAGAGCGCAAGGACGGCGCGGCCGCACCGGCCCAGACCGCCAAGCCGGCGCAGGACGATGTCGAGATCATCGTCACCACCACCGCACAGAAGCGCTTCGAGAACATCCAGAACGTGCCGCTCGCGGTGCAGGTGGTGACGCCCGCGCAGCTCGAAGCGCAGGGCGTCCGCCACTTTCAGGATCTCGGCAAGGTCTCGCCCTCGCTGACCATCCGCAGCGCCGAGAACCCGGTCAATTCGAACGTCTCGCTGCGCGGCGTCGGCACCTTCGCCTTCGGCATCGGCGTCGAATCCTCGGTGGCGGTGACGGTCGACGGTGTGCCGCTCGCCTTCCAGGCGCGCGCCTTCACCGACCTGCCCGACGTCGCCCAGATCGAAGTGCTGCGCGGCCCGCAGAGCACGCTGTACGGCAAGGCGGCCTCGGCCGGCCTCATCAAGATCATGACCACCCAGCCGACCAACGACTTCCACGTCAAGGCGAACCTGCTCGCCACAGACGACAAGGAATATGGCGGCAATTTCAGCGTCACCGGGCCGATCAACGAGACGCTCGGCTATGTCTTTTCGGCCAGCTATTCGAATTGGGGTGGCAATGTCCGCAACGTGATCGATGGCCGCGACGTCAACGGTCGCGAGACGCTCAGCACTCGCGCCAAGCTGAAGTGGAAGGCGACGCCGGACGTCGTCTTCACGCTTTCGGGCAACTACATGAACGGCAACACCACGGTGGGCCGCCCGTTCATCCGCATGACGCCGGGCGCAGTGCTCCGCCGCCAGCCGGGGCTCACCGCCGACGTTATCCTGCCCGGCATCACCATCGACCCGCTGAACCAGAAGGTGGCCAACAACGATCGCGCCGGCACCAAATACTGGGGCTGGGGCACGATGCTCCGCACCGACATCAACATCGGCAAGATGAACGTGCTGGGCCTCACCTCCTACGACAAGTTCCGCATGGACGATTATATCGACCATGACGACACGGCGGCGGCGGGCAGCTATGGCCACAACGTCCAGGTCGGCGCGTTCAAGTCGCGGCTGTTCACCCAGGAAATCCGCCTGCTCTCGCCGGGCACCGACGCGTTCCGCTATGCGCTGGGCGTCTATTACGCCAATGTCGGCTTCCAGCGCCCGTTCATGCGCGGCCCGGCCTTCTCGCTCGCCAACTGGTACGCGACCTCGGGTTCGCGCCAGATCGCGGGCTTCGGCCAGATCGACTGGGAGTTCGTCAAGAACCTGACCGCCACCGTCGGCGGGCGCGCGCAGAATGAGCGGGTGAAGTACACCTTCCTCGACAAGAATCTGGCGGTGCCTGCGAACTTTGCCGGCCATGCCAGCGACAACGCGACCACCTATCGCCTGGGCCTGCAATATCAGGCGACGCGCGACGTGATGCTCTTCGGCAGCTACGCGACCGGCTACAAGGGCCAGACCTATGATCTGACCACCGGCTTCAACGCCAACCGCGCTGCCGCCGGCCCGATCCGTCCGGAGCGTTCGAAGGACAAGGAATTCGGCGTCCGCACCCAGTTCTTCGGCCGCCGCATGACCTTCAACGTCACCTATTTCGACACCAACTATACCGACCTGCAGGCACAGTCGATCGAGACGCTGGCGGATGGCACCAGCAACTACCGCCTGACGAACGTGGGTGGCCTCAACACCAAGGGTCTGGAATTCGAAACTGCGGCGCGCATCACCCGCGACCTTTCGGTCAACGGCAGCGCGACCTATCTGGATGCGACCTACACCTCGTTCCCGGTAGCGCAATGCTACCCGCTGCAGACCGCGGCGCAGGGCTGCGTCGCGGGGTCGCCCTCGTACCAGAACCTCACCGGTACCCGGGCGATCCAGTCCCCGGAATGGAAGGGCAGCGCCGCCTTCGAATATGCCCCCGCGCTGACCGAGAAGCTGAACGGCGTGCTGCAGGGCAGCTGGCAGTATACGTCCAGCCTCAACTATGTCGCCCGCGATCCGGAGACGTTCCAGGGCGCGTTCAGCATCTTTAACCTGAGCGCCGGCGTGCGCGACCATGGCCGCCGCTGGGAAGCGACGCTGTTCGTCAACAACTTGTTCGACAAGCAGTATTTCCAGTCGCTGGTGAACAGCTCGGGCAACTTCAACGTCAGCAGCGCGGCCGGTTCGGCCAATGCGATCGCCACCCAGGGCGTGCTGCCGCGCGATTTCCGCCGCTATGCGGGTATCCGTTTCGGCATGAATTACTGATACAGCCCGGGGCGGGGCGGACGCACGACATCCGCCCCGCCACCGGGAGGGATATGCATGATCGGTAGAAACTGGATCGCTGCCGCAGCCTGTGCAGCCGCGATCTTTTCGTTTGGAGAAACCCGCGCGCAGCAGGCGCCGGCAATCCCGAGCGTGGACGCGCCGGAACTGGCGGCGCTGGGCAGCTATGGCATCGGCGTCGCCGATCTGGACTTTGTCGACAAGGGCCGCGCCGATCCGCTGCACGGCGCGGCCGCACCGGCGGTCGGCGACCGGCACATCCCCATAAAGCTATGGTATCCGACTGCCGCCAAGGGAGCGGGCACGCGCTACCGGACGGGGCTGCCGGGCGAGAAGGGGCCGGACGTACCATTCGAGGTGCCGGGGCTCGCTACGCCCGGCGCGGCGGTTGCGAAGGGGCACTTCCCGCTGGTGATCCTGGCGCACGGCTACAGCAACACGCCCGAGGTGCTGTCCTGGCTGGGCGAGAATCTGGCGAGCAAGGGCTATGTCGTGGTGGCGCCCGCGTTCCGCGACCCGCCGATCACCATCCGGACCCCCGCCGCCCGCGCCGGCCCGCTGGCGAGCCGGCCGCTCGACATCGCGTTCGTTGCCGCCGAAGCGCAGCGGCGGGCGCGAAGCGGACAGGGGGTGTTCGCCGTCGCCGACGCCGGCCGGACGGCATTGGTCGGCTATTCGATGGGCGGCTATGGCGTACTGACGGCGGCGGGCGCTCCGCTCGATCCCGGCTTGGCGGGCGCAACGCGCGGGGTGCTCGCGCCCTATGTTGCAGGGGGACTAAGGGCGGACACGCTCAAGGTTGCTGACGTGAAAGCGGTGGTGGCGATCTCGCCCGCGAGCAATCTCTACGGCACGCCGCTCTGGGCCGCCCCCGGCGTCGCGGCGATCCGCGCGCCGACGCTGTTCATCGTCGGCAGCCAGGACCATGTCGTCGGCTACGAGGCCGGCGTGCGGCCGCTGTTCGAGCAGGAAGTGCATGCGCCCCGCTATCTGCTCACCTTCCGCGAGGCGGCGCACAGCATCGCATTGATCGGCGCGCCGCCGGCGATGCGCGAAAGCTTCTGGGACCTCGACTGGTTCGAGGACGCGGTGTGGCGCAAGGACCGGCTGATGGCGGTGCAGGCGCACTTCATCACCGCCTTCCTCGACCGCAACGTCAAGGGCGAGGCGGCCAAGGCGGCCTATCTGGACGGCCTCGTGCCCAATTCCAACGATGGCAAATGGCCGGGCGCACCCGGCGGCCGCTATGCCGGCTTCAGCCCGGGTGCGCCCGCCTCGACGATCTGGAAGGGCTTCCAGCCGAGCCGGGTGTCGGGGATGAACTTCGAGTTCAAGCCCGCCCAGCCTTGAGCAAGACGTGTCCGCTGGCGTCGGCGGTTATCCTCTAGCAACCACTGTCATCCCCGCGAAGGCGGGGATGACGCGTGTTGGGTGGATGGTGCGAAATTTCTATCCGGAGCCGTGCTGGTCCCAGCTCCGTCGTCCCTCAGCACTCGACGACGTTGACCGCCAGGCCGCCGAGGCTCGTCTCCTTGTATTTGGAGCGCATGTCCTCGCCCGTCTGGCGCATCGTCTCGATCACCGCATCGAGCGACACCTTGTGGGTGCCGTCGCCGTGGAGCGCGAGCATCGCGGCGTTGATCGCCTTCACCGCGCCCATCGTGTTGCGCTCGATGCAGGGGATCTGCACCAGCCCGCCGATCGGATCGCAGGTGAGGCCGAGATTATGCTCCATGCCGATCTCGGCGGCATTCTCGATCTGCGCGTTGCTGCCGCCCAGCGCCGCGGCGAGCCCTGCCGCCGCCATCGAGCAGGCGACGCCCACTTCGCCCTGACAACCCATTTCCGCTGCCGAGATCGATGCCTGGCGCTTGTAGAGGATGCCGATCGCGGCGGCGGTGAGCAGCAGGCGGCGGCTGCCCGCCTGGGTCGCATTGCCGACGAAGCATTCATAATAGCGCAGCACGGCCGGGATCACGCCCGCCGCGCCATTGGTGGGGGCGGTGACGACGCGGCCGCCGGCGGCATTCTCCTCGTTCACCGCCAGCGCCCACAGGCTCACCCATTCGAGCACCGAGGCGGGCTCGACGCGGGGACCGCGCGCCATCAGCTTCTGGTGGAGTTTCCGCGCGCGGCGGGGGACTTCCAGCCCGCCGGGCAGGATGCCGTCCTGCGCCATGCCGCGATCCATGCAGGCGTTCATCGCGGCGTGGATGCCGTCTACAAACGCCAGCGTCGCGGCATCGTCGCGCCAGCCGCGCTCGTTGGCAAGCATCAGCCCGGCGATGTCGAGCCCGAGCTCGTCACAGCGCTCCAGCATCTCACGGGCGCTGGCGAAGGGATGGTTGGTGCCGGCGGAGAGGCCTGCGGCCGCTTCCTCGCCCTCGCGCCGGATCGCGCCGCCGCCGACCGAGTAATAGGTCCGTTCGAGCACCGCGCCGTCGACCAAGGTCGCGCGCAGCTTCATGCCGTTGGGATGGCCGGGCAGGAACTGGCGCTTGCGGAACTTGATGTCTGCTTCGGGATCGAACCCCACCGAGGCGGTGCCGTTCAGCAGGAGGCGACGCTCGGCAGCGATCTGCGCCAGCATCGGCTCCACCGCATCGGGATCGACACCCTCGGGCCGCTCGCCCGCGAGCCCCAGCACGACAGCGCGATCGGTCGCGTGGCCCCTGCCGGTCAGCGCCAGCGAGCCGAACAGCTCGCAGCACAGCCTGGTGACGGCGCGGCCGTCCGCCACCACCCAGGCGGCGAAGTCGCGCGCGGCGCGCATCGGCCCTACGGTATGCGAGCTCGACGGCCCGATGCCGATCGTGAACACGTCGGTTATGCTGATCGGCCCTGTCTTCGGCCCGACGCCTTTGGTCGCCACGGAACCCGTCTCCTGAAACTTGCGGGCCCCTTCTGTCCGTTTGCCTGAGATCGCTATCCCGTCGGCGGGTGCTCGGGGCACCACTCTCCAGAATGTGGTTGTCGGAAGGTCCTTTTGCCTGAGAGTTTCCGGGGCGGTTGCTCCTTCGGCGATCCGGTTTCCCGGATTCTCTCCCTTTCCGACATCTTGTGTTTCGCCGTGGCGGCGATCGCTGTCAAACGCTCATTCGTGCGAGTGTCGGCAGCAGCTCGGCATAGGAATCGATCACCGCCTCGGCGCCGAGCGTCGCCACCGGAACCGCCGAGAAGCCGAAGCTGCACGCGATCACCGGCACGCCTGCCGCCTGCGCCGCCTGCACGTCGTAGATCGAATCGCCGACGAACGCCGCCGGGCCGCCGCAGCGCGCCAGCATCTCCAGAATCGGCGCGGGGGAAGGCTTGGCGGTGCCGGGGCCGAGCGTGTCGCCGCCGATCACGGTGGCGAAGCGGGCGAGCAGCCCGGTGGCCTCCAGGAGCGGCAGGGTCAGCGCTTCGGGCTTGTTGGTCACCACCGCGAGCGTGGCCCCGCGTGCCGCCAGCGCATCCAGGGCATCCAGCATGCCTGGATAGGGCCGGCTGTGGTCGGCGACATGGGCGGCATAGGCGTCGACGAAGCGCGGGTGGAGCGCATCCACCACCTCGGGATCGCCGCCGCCGGTTGCGTCCACCGCCTGGGCCAGCAGCGCCCGCGCGCCCCGGCCAACCATCGGCAGCACCCGATCGATCGGCAGGGCAGGTCGACCGTCCGCCACCAGCACCCGGTTGAGCGCGGCGGCGATGTCGCCGCTGGTGTCGAGCAGCGTGCCGTCGAGATCGAAGCCGATGGTGGCGAAGGGAAAACCGGTCATGCGCGGCCCATGGCACCGGCCTACTGGAAATGGCAACCGATGCGTGGCAGTGCCGGCCTCCCAATCAGCGGAGACTGCCCACGTGACTGCACCCATCGCCGCGATCATCCTCGCTGCCGGCAAGGGCACGCGGATGAAATCCGATACTCACAAGGTGCTCCACCCGATCGCCGGGCGGCCCATGCTGCTCCACCTGATCGACAGCGTGAAGGCGCTGGGCGCCGCGCGCGAAGTGGTGGTCGTGGGCGCGGGCCGCGAGCAGGTCGAGGCCGCCGTCACCCCGCTGGGGGCCGAGACCGCGCACCAGGCCGAGCAACTCGGCACCGGCCATGCGGTGCTGCAGGCGAAGGATGCCCTGGCGGGCTTCGATGGCGATGTACTGATCCTCTATGGCGATGTGCCGCTGGTCACCAGCGCGACGATGCGACGGATGGTCGAACGACTGCATGGCGAAGATGCGCCTGCGGTGGTGGTGCTCGGTTTCCGCCCGGTCGAACCGGGCGCCTATGGCCGGCTGATCGTCCAGGGCGGCGATCGCCTCTCGAAGATCGTCGAATACAAGGACGCGAGTGCCGAGGAGCGTGCCGTCACGCTGTGCAATTCGGGCCTGATGGCGGTGCGCGGCGTGGATCTGTTCGCACTGCTCGAACGCGTGACCGCCGACAATGCCGCTGGCGAATATTATCTCACCGACATCGTCGAGCTGGCCAATGGCGACGGCCGGGTGGCGGCAGTGATCGAGACCGACGCCACCGAAGTCACCGGCGTCAACAGCCGGGGCGAACTGGCCGCGCTGGAGGCCGAATGGCAGAAGGCCCGCCGCACCCGCGCGATGGTCGAGGGCGCCACGCTGATCGCACCGGAGACGGTGTGGTTCGCCTATGACACGCACCTCGGCCGCGACGTGACGATCGAGCCGAACGTCGTGTTCGGCCCCGGCGTCACCGTGGCGGACGGCGTGGTGCTCCGCGCGTTCAGCCATATCGAAGGTGCGACGATCGCCAGCGGTGCCACCGTCGGCCCGTTCGCTCGCTTGCGCCCCGGCGCGGTGCTGGAGGCGGACGCCCATGTCGGCAATTTCGTCGAGCTGAAGAATGCCGTGCTCGGCAAGGGCGCCAAGGCTAACCACCTCACCTATCTGGGCGATGCCCGTGTGGGTGCCGGCGCCAACATCGGCGCGGGCACGATCACGTGCAATTACAACGGCTACCTCAAGCAGAAGACGGTGATCGGCGAAGGCGCCTTCATCGGATCCAACAGCGCGCTGGTGGCGCCGGTGGCGATCGGCGATGGCGCGATCATCGGCGCCGGATCGGTGATCACGCGTGATGTGGAAGCCGATGCGCTGGCCGTTACGCGGCCGGAAACGTTGACGAAGCCGGGTTGGGCGACGACCTTCCGTGCGGCCATGAAGGCACGCAAGGAGCGCGGTAAATGAAGAAGCTACTCGGTATCGTTGGCGCTGGACTGCTGGTTGCCGGCTTGCCCGCGCTCGCCCAGACCGCGATGGGACCGGCGGAGACCATCGTCGCCGTTGCCAAATCGGGCGACGTGAGCGGCGTGTTTTCCTTCGTGGTGGCCTCGGCCGGCGGCGGCGGCTTCAACGTCTATCTCAATTCCGCGGCCGACTATAAGGACCCCGGCAACCTGACCATCGAGCTGCATTCGGCCGCGATCAACGCGCTGAAGGAGAAACTGGGCGGCTATCCGCAGGACGTCCTCACCGGCAAGCGCGTGCGGGTGAAGGGCACGGCGCGGCGCGTGCCGGTAGGATCGCATTTCCAGACCCGCATCGCCGTCGATTCGATCGATCAGATCGAGATCCTTGGCTGAACTTCGCGCCGGTCGCTGCACCGGCACCCCTTTTCGGCACGAAAGGCCGCCCATGACCGACCGCTATACCGACAAACCGTTCCTCAAGCTGCTCGACGCCTATGTACTCGACGCGATCGGCCATCTCGACGATAAGAGCGATGCACAGCTCACCGCAGCAGAACCGGCGCTGCGCGAGGCGTTCGGTGGCGACAGCGACTGGCGCAGCATCGTCGTCGAGCGGATGCAGTTTCCCGAGGGCATTGCCGGCGCGATCCGCGAGGTCTGGGAAAAGGGCGCCGTTCGCTTTCGTGAGGAGCAGGGGCACGAACCCGATCCGGCCGAGTTCACCCGGATCTTCAACGACACCAACTTCCCGCATTGAATCCAGCGCCTCGCGCTACTCACCGGATGCCCGGGAGGGGCGGGACTTGAAGCGCCCCTCGTGCATTCAGCACCCTGTCAGCATCCCCCCGCTAGCGGCGGCCGCCGGCCCGCGCTAGGGGCGGGGGCAGGAGGACGGATGCCATGTGCGGAATCGTTGGAATCGTTGGCAAGGAAGACGTCGCAGAGCGTCTGTTCGAAGGCCTCAAGCGCCTGGAATATCGCGGCTATGACTCGGCCGGTATCGCGACCGACGTAGACGGCAGGATCGAGCGCCGCCGCGCCTCGGGCAAGCTGGTCAACCTAGGCAAGGAACTCGCCGCCCACCCGTTGCCCGGCACCACCGGCATCGCCCATACCCGCTGGGCGACCCATGGCGGCCCGACCACCAACAACGCGCACCCGCACGCCACCGGCGAAGTGGCCCTCGTCCACAACGGCATCATCGAGAATTTCAAGGCGCTGCGCGAGGAACTGACCGCCCGCGGCCGGACCTTCACCAGCGAGACCGACACCGAGGTCGTGGCACACCTGGTGAGCGAGAAGGTCGAGGCCGGCATGGCCCCGGCCGAGGCGGTGCGCGAGGTACTGCCGCGCCTCCACGGCGCCTTCGCGCTCGCCATCCTGTTCCGCCAGCACCCCGACCTGCTGGTCGGCGCGCGGCTCGGCTCGCCGCTGGTCGTCGGCTATGGCGACGGCGAGACCTATCTCGGCTCGGACGCACTGGCGCTGGCGCCGCTGACCCAGCGAATCGCCTATCTGGAAGAGGGCGACTGGGTCGTCATCACGCGGGAAGGTGCGGAGATCTTCGACCGCGACAACAACCCCGTCGAACGGCCGATCACCATTTCCGGCGTCACCGGCGAGCTGATCTCCAAGGGCAATCATCGGCACTATATGCTCAAGGAGATCTACGAGCAGCCGATCGTCGTCGCGCAGACGCTGCGTTCCTACCTTCAGCGCATGGAGGAGACGATCACGCTGCCGATCCCGGACTTCGATCTCTCGGCGATCAAGCGCGTCACCATCGTTGCCTGCGGCACCAGCTTCTATGCCGGCATGGTGGCGAAATACTGGTTCGAGCAGTTCGCGCGCGTGCCGGTCGACATCGATGTCGCCTCCGAATTCCGCTACCGCGCGCCGGTGATGGAAGAGGGCGGGCTGATGATCGTGATCAGCCAGTCGGGCGAGACGGCGGACACGCTCGCTGCCCTGCGTCACGCGCGCAGCGAGGGGCAGACGATCGCCGCAGTGGTCAACGTGCCGACCAGTTCGATGGCGCGCGAGGCGGACCTGTTGCTTCCCACCCATGCCGGTCCGGAAATCGGCGTCGCCTCGACCAAGGCGTTCAGCTGCCAGCTGGCGGTGCTGGCGGCGCTGGCAGCCAATCTCGCCAAGGCCAAGGGCAAGCTCGACGAGGCGGAAGAGCGCCGCATCGTGCGGCATCTGGCGGAGGCCCCGGCCTCGCTCAACGCCGCACTTGCCTATGACGAATCGATCCAGGCGATGGCGGGGGTAATCGCGGCGGCGCGCGACGTGCTCTATCTGGGGCGCGGCACGGACTATCCGCTGGCGCTGGAAGGCGCGCTGAAGCTCAAGGAAATCAGCTATATCCATGCCGAGGGCTATGCCGCCGGCGAGATGAAGCACGGGCCGATCGCGCTGATCGACGACGCCGTGCCGGTGATCGTGATCGCGCCCTCGGGCCCGCTGTTCGACAAGACCGTCAGCAACATGCAGGAAGTCCAGGCGCGCGGCGGCAAGGTGGTGCTGATCTCGGATTATGACGGCATTCAGGCGGCCGGCGACGGCTGCATCGCCACGATCACCATGCCCAAGGTCCACCCGCTGATCGCGCCGCTCGTCTATGCCGTGCCGGTGCAGCTGCTGGCGTACCATGTCGCGGTGGCCAAGGGCACCGATGTCGACCAGCCGCGCAACCTGGCGAAATCGGTGACGGTGGAGTGACCCCCAGATCCTCCTCCGGAGGGGGAGGGGGACCGCCGCCGAAGGCGGTGGTGGAGGGGCATCGCCACTTGCAGGGGGGGGCGACCCATTAGCGTGGACACCCCTCCGTCAGGCCTTCGGCCTGCCACCTCCCTTGGCGGGAGGGCATCGCATTTGGCCAAAATACGTCGTCATCCCCGCGAAGGCGGGGATCCATTGGCGCTGATGCCGAGATTCTTTCCCCCGGCGCTCAGGGCAATGGATTTCCGCCTTCGCGGGAATGACGATCGCTTCTCGAAATCCGCCGGTCCCTGGCTTCATATGCGATCCCCCTGCCTTGCAGGGTAGGCTTGCCGCCACTGGCCCAGCGTCTGAAAATATGGCAGTCTCGCTGCGGTTCACGCCGGACCGCGTCGTTTACCCCTTTAAGTTCCGTGCGTTAGAAAAAGTCGAATTTCCGCCCGCTTGCCGCCCGGTTCCGGCGGTCTATATCGCTCGCACCTGCAGCAAAGAACGATGATGACCGCACCCACCTCCGAACGGCCCAAGGGCCCCAGCCTGCTCGCATCGATCCACGATGTCGGGCCCCGTTCCGAGGGCGCGGTCGACCAGCTTTCCGAGCTGTTCCTGAAGCATATCGGCAGTCCTCGCTATGCAATGCTGGTGGTCCCGGATCACTGGGGATCGGCGCCGCTCGTCCCCGGCAGCCCGTTTGCCACGCGGCTGCGCGCCTGGGCCGACTCGGGCATCGAGATGTTCCTGCACGGCTGGTTCCACAAGGATGTGTCCGAGCATGCCTCGGCCGGCGCGCGATTCAAGGCCAAGCACATGACCGCGGGCGAGGGCGAGTTCCTCGGCCTCGATTATGCCACCGCGCGGGACCGGATGACCCGCGGTCGGGCGCTGGTGGAGGATATCATCGGCCGCCCGGTCACCGGCTTCATCGCGCCCGCCTGGCTCTATGGCGACGGCGCCCGCGAGGCGCTGCGCGACCTCGATTTCGCGCTGGCCGAAGATCATTTCCGCGTCTGGGCGCCGCAGCAGCAGGACCGCGTGCTGGCCAAGGGCCCGGTGATCACCTGGGCCAGCCGCAGCAAGAGCCGGATCGCCTCGTCGCTGGCGGTGGCGGCGATCGCCCGCGCGCTGCTGCCGCGCCGCCCGGCGATGCGGCTCGGCGTGCATCCGGGGGATGTCACCGTACCGGCGCTGCTGACGAGCATCGACAAGACGCTTGGTGCGCTGACCAAGGGCGGCCGCTTCGGCCAATATCGTGAACTGCTGGAGACGCATTGATGCGCATCCTCGACGTCTGCGCCTTCTACAGCCCCTATGGCGGCGGCGTGAAAACCTATGTCCGTCGCAAGATGGAACTCGGCGCCAAGCTGGGGCACGAGATCATCATCCTTGCCCCCGGCGAGCGCGAGGAGATCCTCGAGGAGCGCGATGGCGCGATCCTGGCGACGATCCCGGCGCCGCTGCTGCCGCTCGACCGCCGCTACCGCTATTTCGACGACGAGCCCGCGCTGCACGCGGCGCTGGATCGCTGGAAACCGGATTTCGTCGAGGCCTCGTCGCCGTGGCGCAGCGCCTCGATGGTCGCGCGCTGGCAGGGGTCGGCACCGCGCGCGCTGGTGATGCATGCCGATCCGCTGGCCGCCTATGCCTATCGCTGGTTCGGCACGATCGCCAATCGCGAGACGATCGACAAGGGCTTCGCCTCGTTCTGGCAGCACCTGCGTCGCCTCGACGAAGGCTTCGACCAGGTGGTGACGGCGGGGCGCGATCTTGCCCGTCGGCTGACCGAAGGCGGTCTCACCAAGGTGGTGACGATCCCGATGGGCGTGGAGCCCGGCTATTTCGATCCGAGCCTGCGCGACGAAAACCTGCGCGCCGAGCTGCTGGCCAGCTGCGGCCTGGGCCCCGAGGCGACGCTGCTGATCGGCGTCGGCCGGCTGGCGGCGGAGAAGCGCTGGCCAATGGTGATCGAGGCTGCGGAAGCGGCGGCGGGGCGGCACCCCATGGGGCTGATCCTGATCGGCACCGGCACCGCGCGTTCCAAGGTGATCACCGCGATCGGCCGCAACCCGCACGCGCAGCTGTTCGAGCCGACCAGCAACCGCGAGCAACTCGCGCGCGTGCTGGCGAGTTCGGACGCGCTGGTCCATGGCTGCGAGGCGGAGACCTTCTGCATGGTCGCGGCCGAGGCGCGCGCCAGCGGCCTGCCGCTGATCGTGCCCGATGAGGGCGGCGCCGCGGACCAGTTCGTCGAAGGACAGGGCATGCTCTATCGCGCGGCGGATCCCGTGAGCCTGCGCGACGCGCTGACTCAGTTCGTCGAGACCACGCCGCTGTTCCACCGCATGCGCGCGACCGCCGATGCGCCGTCCACCCGCACGATGGACCAGCATTTCGAAGAGCTGTTCGCGAGCTACCGGGCGATGGCCTATTCGCGCGCGGCGTGAGGCACAGCGGAAAGACGAAGCGCGAACAGGGATGCTGCGGGACCGGGTTTCGCTAGGGTAGGTCGAACCCTGTACCGCGTCTGGCGGCGTGGGATGTTTGTCCCATCGCCGGGGGTGTCGGGTCAGCGCGCAGCTGCCGTCGCGATCTCCAGTCGCTTCAGGAAGCGCGGCAGCGGGCAGCGATGCTCCGCACCTTCGTCACAGCCCGCGAGCCGCAGCGGGATCCAGGCGGCGCTGGCCCGCGCGGTGCGGATATCGGCGGCGCTCTGGCTGCGATACCAGAGTCGCACGGCCTTGGTGCCGTCGGGCGCACGAATCAGCGCGATGGCGATGCCGCCGCCGGGCGACGGGTCGTTCTCGGCAAAGCCCGGCGCCTGCACCGCTACGCCCAGCACGGCGGCCAGTGCTGCGACATTGGTGTCGTGGCCGACGAGCAGGTCGAACGCGGGGGCATGGTCGTCGATCAGGTCGTGCGTGATGCGGTCGACCGTGGGCGCCATCTGGAACGCGGCCATGTAAGGCGGGCGGCTGAACACGTCGAACAGCGCGCCATGGACCGCCCCCAGCTGCGCCAGTGTCGCCGGCGAAACGCGCCCCCAGCCGACCTGCGCCATCGGCAGTCCCTCCAGATATTGCAGCATCAGCACTTGCGCGGTGCCGGAAGCAGCACGGATCGGCCCCGCAAGGTCGATGCCATGGCCGTCGGCGCTCGCGGCTACGGCAGAAGGGGCGGCCGGGCTGCACGGCGTTGCAGGACAGGCGAGCACGCGCTCGAGCATCGCCAGACCCGCACGGTGGCGTTCGGTCAGTGCCCCGGCGCCGCCGGTGTAACGCTGGATGGACTCCACCGCCTTGCCGGCATCGAAGCGTGGCGGGTGGAGGTTCAGCGGTTCGAACAAGGCGTCGGTTGTGCCTACCGGCTTGTGGCCGACCGCAAGGGCGCAGCCCGGCGCGAAGCCTTGGGCATAATAGGTCCCGCTGGCAATCGTGCGCGGCGAGCTGTTGGTCCAGATGCGCAGGGACTCGGGCGCCGGGCAACCCTGTATGGGCAGCACGCCGGCGGTGGCCAGCCAGCGGCGATCGGCCTGCGCCAGCGCGCGGAGGGCCGCGGCGCCGTGCGGCGTTACCTGCTCGGCAGGCGCGGTCCAGCGCGGCCAGGGATGGCGGGTGCGCGTGCCGGCGGGGACCTCGCCGTCCAGCGGCGAGCGGACGCCGTGGCGCATCAGAAGGATCACGCGCTCGGTGGAGGGTTGCGGACGAGCAAGGCCCGGCGTGGCGGTGCAGAGCAGGCCGGCCAGTGCCGGCAGCATCCAGAAGGGGGAAAGCGACATCGTCATCGCCTAGGCTTCGGATGTGAACGCCTTATGACGCCAAAGAGATACCAATCCGCTGCGGCGGCGGGAGCAGGTGCCGGTCAACAAAAAGCCGGTCCGCCGAGGGAGGGGAAGCGGACCGGCCCATGCGCAAGTGCTCTTCTACGCTCAAAGTGAGTCGGCGCCCACGGGGGGATCGGAGTGTGGAACGCCGACTCACTCCAAAATGGCTGGGCCCTGCGTCACTTCAGGGCTGGCCGATACGCGCTACTGGCGAAAACGGGCGGGGGGAGTCGCTCCGCATCGCATGACCCTGAATACCGCCCGCGGCGCGCCGCGGTAATTCGGGGCGAGCCCCATCCGTGTTTGTCCGGATGCCTGCTAGGATGTGCAGGTGGCGACCGCCGCGAGCACCGGCGCGGCCCATTCGTGGCGGCAGATCAGCAGGTCGGGCACGCTGGTGCTGGCGCCGTTATAGACGATCGGCGACCCGTCAATGCGCGAGGCGTGCAGCCCCGCAGCCAGCGCGACGGCGACAGGCGCGCAATTGTCCCATTGGTGCTGGCCGCCGGAATGCAGGTAGATTTCCGCCTCGCCGCGTACCACTGCCATCGCCTTGGCGCCGGCCGATCCCATGCCGACATGCACCGCGCCGATCGCGCCGCCCACGTCCGCGCAGAGCCGGCTGGCGCGGGTGCGGCTCACCAGCATGCGCGGGGGCGTTTGCGCCGGGAGCAGTGCGGGGGGCGTATCGCTCGCCAGCGTCAGGCCCAGGCGGGGAAGCGCGACGGCACCAACCGCTGGGCGCCCGTCGATGGCCAGCGCCACATGCACCGCCCAGTCCTCCCGCCGCTCGCCAAATTCGCGGGTGCCGTCGAGCGGATCGACAATCCAAACCCGGCTGCGGTGGAGCCGAACCGGATCGTCTGCCGACTCTTCGGACAGGATCGCATCCTCCGGACGGGCAGCGCGCAGTCGCGCGAGGATCAGCGCATTTGCCTCGGCATCGCCGCGCGCGCCGCCGGCGCACTCGCTTTGAATGCGCAGCAGCAGCGCCCCGGCTTCTTCGGCGATGGCATGGGCGAGCTGGGCGTCGTTCACAGCACCGGGCTCCACACGCCCATGATCGCCTCGACGATCTGCTCGGCGGCTTCCTCGGGCGTCGTGCGGGTGGTGTCGATGCGGATCTCCGGGGCGATCGGCGGCTCATAGGGGCTGGAGATGCCGGTGAAGTTGGCGATCTCGCCCGCGCGCGCCTTCTTGTAGAGGCCCTTCACGTCGCGCCGCTCGGCTTCCTCGATCGGCGTGTCGACGAAGATCTCGAAGAACTCGCCTTCGGGCAGCAGCGAGCGTACGAGCGCGCGCTCGGCCCGGAACGGCGAGATGAAGGCGGTGAGCACGATCAGGCCGGCATCGGTCATCAGCTTGGCAACTTCGCCCACCCGGCGGATATTTTCCACCCGGTCCTGATCGGTGAAGCCGAGGTCGCGGTTCAGGCCGTGGCGGACATTGTCGCCGTCGAGCAGGAAGCTGTGCTTGCCCAGCGCATGCAGCTTCTTCTCGACCAGATTGGCGATGGTCGACTTGCCTGAACCCGAAAGCCCGGTGAACCAGAGCAGGCGCGGCTGTTGGCCCTTTTGCTGGGCATGCGCCTCGCGGGTGATCTCGATCGCCTGCCAATGCACGTTCTGGGCGCGGCGCAGCGAGAATTCGAGCATGCCGGCGCCGACCGTCGCGTTGGTCAGCTTGTCGATCAGGATGAAGCCGCCGAGGTCGTGGCTGTCGGCATAGGGTTCGAACACGATGGCGCGGTCGGTGGCGATCTCGGCGACGCCGATGTCGTTCAGCGCCAGCGTCTTCACCGCGCTGCGCGCCATGGTGTTGACGTCGATCGCATATTCGGGCGCGCGGACGACGACACTTACCGTTTGCGTGCCGAGCTTGAGCCAATAGGCGCGGCCGGGCAGCAGCTCGGCCGAGTCCATCCAGACGAGCGTCGCCTTGAACTGGTCTGCCGCTTGCGGCGGCGCATCGGCGGCGGCGATCACATCGCCGCGCGAGCAGTCGACTTCGTCCGCCAGCGTCAGCGTGACCGACTCGCCCGCGACCGCGATGTCCTTGTCGCCGCCCATCGACACGATCCGTGCGACGCTGCTGGTCCGGCCGGAGGGCAGGATGCGGACCGGATCGCCCGGCCGGATGGTCCCGCTAGCGACCAGCCCCGCGAAGCCGCGGAAGTCGAGATTGGGGCGGTTTACCCATTGGACCGGCATGCGGAACGGCTTGATCCGGTCCGCCTCCGCATCGACGTCCACCGTCTCCAGATGGTCGAGCAACACCGGGCCGGCGAACCAGGGCATCGCATCGCTGCGCGTCGTGACATTGTCGCCGCGGAAGCCGGAGATCGGGATGGCGGTAAAGTCGCGAATGCCGATCGAGCCGGCGAACGCGGCATAGTCGGCGACGATGCGGTCGAACACCGCCTGGTCATAGTCGACCAGATCCATCTTGTTCACCGCCAGCACCAGATGCCGGATGCCGAGCAGATGGGCGAGATAGCTGTGGCGCTTGGTCTGGGTGAGCACGCCCTTGCGCGCGTCGATCAGGATCACGGCGAGATCGGCGGTGGAGGCGCCGGTCACCATGTTGCGGGTGTACTGCTCGTGGCCGGGGGTGTCGGCGACGATGAACTTGCGCTTTTCGGTGGCGAAGAAGCGATAGGCGACGTCGATGGTGATGCCCTGCTCGCGCTCGGCGGCGAGGCCGTCGACCAGCAGCGCGAAGTCGATCGACTGACCCTGGGTGCCGACGCGCTTCGAATCATTCTCCAGCGCGGCGAGCTGGTCCTCGAAGATCTGCTTCGAATCATAGAGCAGGCGGCCGATCAGCGTCGACTTGCCGTCGTCGACCGAGCCGCAGGTGAGGAAGCGCAGCAGCGACTTGTGCTGGTGCAGTTCGAGATAGGCCGAGATGTCGGAGGCGATCAGCGCGTCGGGGCGGTAGGCGGTCATCAGAAATACCCCTCCTGCTTCTTCTTCTCCATGCTGGCGGCCTGATCATGGTCGATCGCGCGGCCCTGGCGCTCGCTGGTGGTGGTGAGCAGCATTTCCTGGATCACGCTCTCCAGCGTGTCCGCCGTGCTCTCCACGGCGCCGGTGAGTGGATAGCAGCCGAGGGTGCGGAAGCGGATCGAGCGTTCGACCGGCACCTCGCCGGGGTGCAGCCGGAAGCGCTCGTCATCGACCATCAGCAGCATGCCGTCACGCTCCACGGTGGGGCGCGGCGCGGCGAAGTAGAGCGGCACGATCTCGATGCCCTCGGCGAGGATGTACTGCCAGATGTCGAGCTCGGTCCAGTTGGAGAGCGGGAAGACGCGGATGCTCTCGCCCTTGGCCTTGCGGGCATTGTACAGCCGCCACAGCTCGGGCCGCTGATTCTTGGGGTCCCAGCGGTGACTGGCGGTGCGGAAACTGAAGATGCGCTCCTTGGCGCGGCTCTTCTCCTCGTCGCGCCGGGCACCGCCGAAGGCCGCGTCGAAGCCGTATTTGTCGAGCGCCTGCTTCAGCCCCTCGGTCTTCCACAAGTCGGTGTGGAGGCCGCCGTGATCGAACGGATTGATCCCGCGCGCCTTGGCCTCAGGGTTCTGGTGGACGAGTAGTTCCATGCCGGCGGCGGCCGCCGAGCGCTCGCGCATTTCGTACATCGCCTTGAACTTCCAGGTCGTGTCGACATGGAGCAGCGGGAAGGGCGGGGGCGCCGGGTAAAAGGCCTTGCGCGCGAGATGGAGCATCACCGCGCTGTCCTTGCCGATCGAATAGAGCATGACCGGCCGTTCGGCCTCGGCGACGACTTCGCGCAGGATGTGGATGCTCTCGGCCTCGAGCCGCTGGAGGTGGGTCAGCGACGGCGGCGGCGATGCGGTGGCGGAATCCATGGTGCTCGTTTGCAGCATGAAGGGGCATGTAAAAAGCCCCGCCGCTGCATGCGATCTAGTTATTGTTTAGCGCGGC
Source organism: uncultured Sphingomonas sp. (assembly GCF_913777625.1). Classification (GTDB taxonomy): domain Bacteria; phylum Pseudomonadota; class Alphaproteobacteria; order Sphingomonadales; family Sphingomonadaceae; genus Sphingomonas. Next base: position 319,894 of record NZ_CAJYTI010000020.1, on the reverse strand, counting down.
ATACCCGCTCCCGCCAACTTGCGGGAGCGGGCAGGCGGATCAGTCGCGGCTCGGCTTGCCGACGCCGGTATATTGCAGGCCGGCGCGCTCCAGCTCGGCCGGCGGATAGATGTTGCGCAGGTCGACAAGGATCGGCGCCTTCAGACTGTTCTTGATGCGCGTGAGGTCGAGCGCGCGGAATGCGTCCCACTCGGTCACGATCACCAGCGCGTCGGCGCCCTCGGCGGCGGCATAGGGATTGGCGACGAACTCGACGTCGGTGAGCAGCTTGCTCGCCTGCTCGACGCCCTCGGGGTCATAGGCCTTCACCGTCGCGCCGGCATCCTGCAGCGCGGCGATGATCGACAGGCTGGGGGCGTCGCGCATGTCGTCGGTGTTGGGCTTGAAGGTGAGGCCGAGGATGCCGACCGTCTTGCCGCGCACGTCGCCGCCCATCGCCTTGATGACCTTGCGGCCCATCGCGCGCTTGCGGGCATCGTTCACCTGCACCGTGGCTTCGACGATGCGCAGCGGCGTCTCGTTGTCGGCCGCGGTCTTCATCAGCGCCAGCGTGTCCTTGGGGAAGCACGAGCCGCCATAGCCGGGTCCTGCGTGGAGGAACTTGCCGCCGATGCGGTTGTCCATGCCGATGCCGCGCGACACTTCCTGCACGTCCGCGCCGACCTGTTCGCACAGATCGGCGATCTCGTTGATGAAGGTGATCTTCACCGCGAGGAACGCGTTGGCGGCGTACTTGATCAGCTCGGACGTGCGGCGGCCGGTGAACAGCACGGGGGCCGACTGGTTGAGCGACAGCGGGCGGTAGATCTCGCGCATCACCTGGCGGGCGAACTCGTCCTCGGTGCCGACGACGACGCGGTCGGGGCGCTTGAAGTCCTCGATCGCGGCGCCTTCGCGCAGGAATTCGGGGTTGGAGACGACCTTGGCGCCGCTGTTGGGCGCGACCTCGGCGATGATCCGCTCGACCTCGTCGCCGGTGCCCACCGGCACGGTCGACTTGGTGACGATCACGCTCGGCTTGGTGAGGTTCTCGGCGATCTCGCGCGCTGCGGCGAAGACGTAGGAGAGATCGGCATGGCCGTCGCCACGGCGGCTGGGGGTACCGACGGCGATGAACACCGCGTCGGCATCCTTGACCCCCTCGGCAAGATCGGTGGTGAAGGACAGCCGGCCCGCCTTGACGTTGCTGGCGACCAGCGCGTCGAGCCCAGGCTCGTAGATGGGCATGACGTTCTGGTGGAGGAGCTCGATCTTGCGCGCGTCCTTGTCCACGCAGATGACTTCATGGCCGAAGTCCGAGAAGCAGGCTCCGGATACCAGGCCCACATAGCCCGTGCCGATCATCGCAATGCGCACGCTAATCCCCTGTGACGAGAAGGTTGTTCCCAGCGGTCCGGCAAGGCTCTTAGCCGAACCGTCTGGTACCGCAACCCATTGCGGCGCAGCATGTTGATCGGGAGATCGAGACGGGGCAGAAAAAGAAAAAGGCCCGCGGGGGCGGGCCTTTCCCATCTTCGTTATTGACCGGCGACCATTGGCCGCCGGCGCGTAACGGGGTTCAGAGCGGACGGATGTCCGTACCGGTGGCGCCGTCACGGAAGAACAGGGTGAAGAAGGTCATTTTTTTGGCTCCCATTTCTGCGCTGTTACGCGCAAGTCATTTCGTTAATGAAAAATTTACCCCCTCGCAATCGGGGAATCTGCGGAGGCGATAGCTTCAGAAGGGTGAATATATTCATTTACCATTCATTTATTTACTTGCCCTAGCTTGCTAGGGTCTGGGCGCTGGGGGCGGAGACGCTGTGCAAAATCGGGGGCTGCGGCGATCGCGCAAACGCCGCAAATGTCGGTTTTCTCGGGGCTTTCCACATCAGGCAGTAGTTTTTGATCAAACTGTCCTTTATTCGGTCTTTGGCCGAACCAGGCGGCGGGAGGGCATGCGGTGAGCCATGGCGTAAATGTGTCGGTGCTTTGCCGAGTGACCAATTTTGAGACAGTACGCCGCATCTTGGGAAAATCTGCTCTCCAAGACGTTCTGGCGACCGCGGCCGAACGACTCGCCGAGCAGGCGGAGCCGGTCGAGTTGTTGGGGGCCAGCCGCGACTTGATCGAACTGTCGTTCCCTGCCGCCGATCGCGAGGAGGCGGCGGCCCGGCTCGATGCCTTTCGCCAGACGCTGGGCAGCTTCCAGCAAGAGCAGGGCCTTGCCGCACGTCTGGACTTCGAGATCGGCGCGGCCTGGGCGCCCAGTGGCGAAGGCGATATGCTTCGTCTGCTGGAAGCGGCGGAGGCGGCGCTGGCGGGCGCTGCGGATGCCGATGGTCTCAACGTCATCGATCTCTCGGTGGATGGCCGGTCGGTCGACCGCCTCACGCTGATTGCGGAACTGCCGCGTGCGATCGCCGCGGGCGAGATGTTCCTGCACTATCAGCCCAAGATCAACGTCCGCCAGCAGCAGGTATCGAGCGCCGAGGCCCTGATCCGGTGGCAGCATCCCGAACGCGGGCTGGTGCTGCCCGGCGACTTCATCGCCGCCGCGGAGGAATCGGGCCAGATCGCGGAGCTCACATTGTGGACGCTGCGCCAGGTCATCGCCGACCAGCGTGCGCTCGCCGCGACCGGACATGACATTCCGCTCTTCCTCAACATCTCGGGCATGCTGCTCGCCGACCGCACCTTCATCGACGAAGCCTGCGCGATCATCACCGCCCATCCCGAAGCCAAGCTGGGCTTCGAGATCACCGAAACCGCGGTGATCCGCGATCCGCAGAGCGCGATCCGGCACCTCCAGCGCTTTGCGGACCACGGCGTGGTGCTGGCGATCGACGATTACGGCGCCGGCCTGTCGTCGCTCGCCTATCTCAAGCAGCTCCCGGCCAAGGAGCTGAAGATCGACAAGATGTTCGTGACCCAGCTGACGTCCAGCCACCGCGACCCGCTGATCGTTCGCTCGACGATCGATCTGGCGCATGCGCTGGAAATGGAAGTGACGGCGGAAGGCGTGGAGACCCCGGCCGCGCTCGCCTTGCTGAGCGTGATGGGCTGCGATCTGGTGCAGGGCTATCTCATTTCCCGGCCGGTACCGTTCCCGGCATTGTGCGCCTATCTTGGCGAGCAGGATCGGCTGGCGGAGACAATGGCGAGCCGCCCGGTATTCCTTCGTGCGGGAAGTTCGTGGAAGCGCGCGTGAGCGACCGCTTCCGGCAGGCACTCGCCCGCTCGCTGCTAGGCATCTTGATCATTGCTGGTGTGCCTTCAAGCGCGCATGCGCAGCGGCTGCCCCAGGACGTTTCCGCGCTGGTACGCGAGGCCCGCGACAGGATCGTCGATCAGTCGGCGGATCCCCTGCCAATCATCAAACGCATCGACGCGATGGCAGCGCGTGGCGCGGATCCCGCCGAGCGGGCCTTGGTGCATGGCACAGCCTTGTGGCTCTTGTCCGAATTGCAATTGCGGTCCGACCACACGGCGGCTGCGCGCGCTTCCCTGAGTTCGGCGTTGCAGGCCGTCGCCAAGATAAGAGGCCCCGTTGCGCTCAAGGGGGATCTCCAGATCGCGCTCGGGAACCTGTTCCTCACGCAGGACAAATCCGCTGACGCGCTCTCGGCCTTCCAAAGCGCGTATCGAATATTCGAGCAGCTGCGCGAGCCCAGAAGCCAAGCGATCGCGTTGCAGAGCATCGGTACGCTATATGCTGCCGCATCAGACTATAATCGTGCAGAGCGGTACCTTCGCCAGGCGGCGCTCCTGTACGAAGGCGATCCGCTGTTTTCGTTGGCGTTGCACAACCGGCGAGGCAATGTGCTTCTCGCGCTTGATCGCTATCGGGAGGCAACTGCCGAGTTCAGCGCAGCTGTCGCGCTGGCGCGGAAGCTTGGAAAGCCGTTTCTTGAAGTACGAGTTCTCGACAACCTGGCCCGTAGTCAGGTCGAATCCGGCAATCTCGGCGCCACGAAGGCGACACTTGCGCGCGCATTCTCGCTAGCAAAGGGGGCGGATGCCAGCGCTTTGCGGCGGATGCTGAACGCAACCGCGGCGCGGTTGGCATATGACGAAGGGGATGCGGCGCGGGCGGCGGGCCTGATTGCCGATACCTTCAGAGGCATGGATCTTGCCACCACCACGCAGGATTATCGGACGCCGCATCTCTATGCGTATCTCATCTACCGGCGTCTGGGTGCCGATCGGCTGGCCCTGCGGCACTTGGAAGCGCTCAAGCGGCTGAACGAAGAAGCGGCCAAGGCATCCACGACCAACAGTGCCGCGCTGATGGCGGCGCGGTTCGATTTCGCGAACCAGGAACTCACCATCCAGCGGCTCAAGACCGAGCAGTTGCGCAAGGCCGCGCAGTTTCAGCGCGTGCTGTTCCTGTCGCTCGGCGCCGCGACGCTGCTCGTCATCATCCTGCTGAGCGTCGGTCTGTTCACGATCCGGCGCAGCCGCAATCAGGTGCGCGCCGCCAACGCGGTGCTCGCCCGCACCAATGCCGCGCTGGAGAAGGCGCTGCAGGCCAAGACCGAGTTCCTGGCGACCACGAGCCACGAGATCCGGACGCCGCTCAACGGCATCCTCGGCATGACGCAGGTGATGCTCGCCGATCGCGCGCTTGCCAACGACCTCCGCGAGCGGCTGGAGGTGGTGCAGGGGGCAGGGCTCACCATGCGTGCGCTCGTCGACGACATTCTCGACGTCGCGAAGATGGAAAGCGGCAACCTCACCGTCGACCCCGTGCCGATGGATTTCCGCGCGCTTGCGAACGAAGTGGCCCGGCTGTGGTCCGAGCCTGCCGTTGCCAAGGGGCTGGCCTTTGTCAGCGACCTGGACGGTGCGCCCGACTGGATCGTCAGCGATCCCAGCCGGCTGCGGCAATTGCTGTTCAACCTCCTGTCCAACGCCACCAAATTCACCGCGGCGGGCCAGATCGGCCTGCGGGTAGCGATCGCGCCCGCGGACGACGGTGCGGCGGAGCGGCTCCATATCGCGGTTTCCGACACCGGCATCGGCATAGCGGCGGACAAGATCGAGGAGATTTTCGACAGCTTCCGACAGGCGGATTCGAGCACGACGCGTCAATATGGCGGCACCGGGCTGGGCCTCACGATCTGTCGCAATCTGGCGCAGGCGCTGGGCGGCGCCATCCTCGTCTCCAGCACGCCGGGCGAGGGATCGACGTTCACGCTGGACCTGCCCTTCGTACGCGCGCAGCCGCCGGAAACCGCGACGGCCGCCCCGGCCGACGGGGCCGGCGTGCTGATCGTCGAACGCAACCCGATCACCCGCGCGATGCTGCGGGCCGTGTTCGAAAAGGCGGTGCCGCGCCTGCAGTTCGCGAGCGACCTTCAGGAAGCGCTCCAGCTACTCGAATTGGAGCAGTTGGCCGCGCTGATCATTGACGATGGGGCGCTTGCTACCGCAACGGAAGACGTGTTCGAAACGATCGCTACGCTTTGCCGGGCCCAGTCCCAAATGCGGTCCACGCTACTAATAGCGGCGGGAGATGCCGCGCGTCGGGCGCAATTTATGGACGCTGGCGTAACACAAGTTATAGAAAAGCCGGTCGCCGGGGCGGAATTGCTGCAAGCCGCGGTTCCGGCCTGGGCACGGGTAGCGGATGTTGTGGGGAAAGACCCGCTTGTAACGCAAGCGGCTTAAGGCGATAACACACTTTGACATGAAGACATTGGCCGGAACCTCGTTGCTTGCCCCGGCGGGTGCCCCGCGATGAACATCCTGTTCATCGAGGATGATCCTATGAATCGTCGTGTCGTCAAGGACATGCTGGATGTGGCGGGGGCCACCATGGCGGAGGCTGCCTGGGCGGAAGAAGGGCTTGCCCGAATCGACTCCGAAACGTTCGACATCGTGCTGGTCGATCTGCGGATGCCGGGCACCGACGGATTCGAGACGATCCGCCAGATTCGTGCCCGCCCCGATGCCAAGGCAGACCTGCCGGTGATCGTCGTTACCGCAGACACTGCCGTCGATCTGCGCGAGCGCTGCATCGAAACGGGTGCCGACGATGTGCTGTTCAAGCCCGTGGCGATGGATGCCCTGTTCGATGCGATCGGGCGCGTGCTGGCCAAGCGCGGCGGCGCGATCCTCGCCTGATCAATCCTCGGCAATGCGGCTGTTGCGGCCGGTATCGCGCATCGTTGCGTAGGTGATCAGCGAGATGCCGATCATCGCGGTCACATACCAGTAGAAGCCGCGTTCCCACCCTGACTGCTTGAACCACAAGGCGACCGAGGGCGCGGTGCCGCCGAAGATCGCGTTGGCCAGCGCATAGGGCAGCGCCACGCCCAGTGTGCGAATATGGGCGGGGAACAGCTCGGCCTTCACCACCGCGTTGATCGCGGTGTAGCCGGTCACGATCAGCAGCGCCGCGGTCATCAGCAGGAAGGCGGTGCGCCCGTCGCGCACCCCTTCCAGCGCGACGAAGATCGGATAGGTGAAGAGCAGTCCCAGCACACCGAAGCCGATCATCAGCGGCTTGCGCCCGATCCGGTCCGACAGCGCACCGGCCAGCGGCTGGGCCAGCATGAACACGAACAGCGCCGCCGCATTCACCTGCGTCGCCGCCGCGTCCGAAAAGCCCGCTGTCTTCTTGAGGAAGGTGATCGGGTAGATGGTGTAGGCGTAGAAGGCGAGCGTGCCGCCGGCGGTGAGCAGCAGCACCAGCAGCGCCTCGCGCGGATGCTGGCGGAACAGCGCGAGGGCACCCGACGGCGCCGAACGATCGCGCCGGGTGAAGCTCTCGGTCTCGGCAAGGCGGCGGCGGAGCCAATAGACCAGCAGCGCCAGCGCGCCACCGAGCGCGAAGGGCAGGCGCCAGCCCCAGGCGCGCAGTGCCGGCTCCGGCAGCATCGCCTGCAGCGCGAGCAGCGCGACCAGCGCGGTCAGCTGGCCCGAGATCAGCGTGACATATTGGAAGCTGGAGAAGAAGCCGCGGTGGCGCCGCCCCGCCATTTCCGATAGATAGGTGGCGCTCGCGCCATATTCGCCGCCCAGCGACAGACCCTGGAGCAGTCGCGCCAGGATCAGCGCCGCGGTGGCCCAGCCGCCGATCGCCACGTAGCTCGGCGTAAGGGCGATCAGCAGCGAGCCGGCGCACATCAGCGTCACCGAGAGGCTGAGCCCCGCCTTGCGCCCATGCCGGTCGCCATAGACGCCCATCAGCCAGCCGCCGATCGGGCGCATGAAGAAGCCGATCGCGAACACGATCCAGGCGTTCAGGTCCTGCGCAGTGCCGGGCGCGAAGAAATGGGGGGCGAGGTAGCTGGCGAGCGCCGCATAGGCATACCAGTCATACCATTCGACCAGATTGCCGGCCGATCCGCCGAGGATCGAGCGCAGCCGCGTGCCGCGGTCCAGCGCGGGTTCGGAAGCAGAGGCCATGCCCCCGTCTATAGCAGAGCGTCGCCCGCCGGAAAGGCACGTGCAGGGGGGACGGTCCCCTCGGCGGGCGACGTCGATCGCGCGATAAGCCTCAGCGCGCGATTCCGATCACCGCGGTGGCGGTGTAGCCTGTATCGATGCTGCCGCTCAGCGTCGGCGTCTGCTGTGCGATCTGTGCGGCGCTGTTGTCGCCGAACACGTTGTCGCGCGCGATCGAGACGCTGCCGAGATTGGTCTGGCTGGTGCTGTACCCGCTCGCGCTGCCATATACGGTGGCGCAGGCCGCAGCCGGCATCGCCAGCTGCGAGATCAGCGTCGCATAGCGACCGCCGGTGGCAGTGGTGAGGCTGGAAAACACCTCGAAATGCATGTGCGGCCAGCGCCCGGCATAGCAGCCCGGAAAGATGGTGTTGAAGGTCACCTTGCCGCTTGCGTCGGTTACCCCCACGCCGCGGAGATAGCTCTCGTTCGGCAGATCGTAGAGCGAGTATTTCCCGTCGCGGTCGCAGTGCCAGATATAGACTGCGTAGCCCGCCAGGGGCGCGCACCCGCTGTTCACGTCGACCACCGTCAACGTCAGCGTCAGCTGAACGCCGGGCGCGACCGCAGTGGAGGTGCCGATGAAGCTCGACCGAATATCGCTGCGCACGACGTTGCTCGCGGTCAGCGCGTTGGAGGTCAGGCCCGACGCGGTGTTGGTGCCGTCGGCCGGATAGGGGCCGTTGGTTTCGGTCGGGTCCACCACGCAGCTGCCGCTCGTGGTCGCCGTTGCGGTGGGTGTCGGGGTGGGGGTGGGGGTGGCGCTCGGCGTCGGCGTGGCACTGGCTGCCGTGGCGGTGCCGCTGCCGCTCGATCCGCCACCGTCGCATCCGGCAAGGATCGCCGCGCTTCCCGCGCCGGCGAAGAGACGCAGGGCGCGTCGGCGGCTGGAAAGCGCCGTCATGGCGCGCAAATCTGCACCGAGCCCGTGGTCGTGCCCGTGGTCGTGATGGTCCTGCAAGCTGCCCTCCTGATTGTGAAGGCAAAATGAAGCGGGCAGGTCGCGCGGCGATGTCAGTGCGTGGCGGAAGATTGCATCAGGTTGCAAGCGGCAGGCGGACCCGCACCCGCCCGCCGGCGCCGCCCGGCCGATTCTCCAGTACGACGTCGCCGCCATGCAGCTCGACGATCGAGCGAACGATGGCGAGCCCCAGGCCGGTACCGCCGGTGGTCCGATTGCGCGAGCTTTCGCCGCGTACGAACGGCGCGAAGAGCGTGTCGGCGCGAGCGAGGTCGAAGCCGGGTCCCTTGTCGTCGACCAGGATCTCGCCCTGACCGCCCTCCACGGTCCACCAGATGTCCGCCGCGTGGCCGTAGCGCATGGCGTTCTCCACCAGATTGCCGAACAGCCGCCGCAGGGCTTGGGCATCCCCCAGCACGACCATGCGCGGACCGGCTTCCACCCCCACCGGCTTGCCGGCGGCAGCAAGGTCGTCGGCCAGGCTCTCGATTACGCTGCCCAGGTCGAGGCGGACCATCTCGCCATGCGTGCGGTCGTCGCGAGTGAAGCGCAACGTGGCGGCGAGCATCGCCCGCATCTCGTCGATGTCCGCCACGGCGCGGTCGCGTGCGGCATCGGGCAGTTGCTCGATCCAGAAGGCGAGGCGGGACAGAGGCGTACCGATGTCATGCGCCATCGCCGCCAGCATCACCGTGCGATTCTCCGCCTGCTGCAGGATGCGGGTCTGCATCGCTTCCATCGCCTTGCCGAGCTCGCGAATCTCGCGGGGCCCTTGCAGCGGGATGGCGACGGGGGCGCCCAGTCGCGCGCGCTTCGCCGCCTCCGCAAGCCGCCGGATCGGCCGCGACATGCGCCGCGCGGCGGCCCAGGCCAGCAGCGAGAGGATGACGAGCGTCACGAGCATCCATTGCAGGATCGCGATTCGCCAGCGTCCCAGCGCGGGCGCACGGCTGACCGAGGCGACCAGCCAGCCATTGTCGGTGCGGCGGCCGATCGTGAAGCTGCCATGGATGTCCTGGTCAGGGTCCTGCACCGGCCATTCATAATAGCCACGGACCTGGTCTGCGGGGGCGGGGATCAGCGCGGCGATCGCCCGGTCCCGGTCCGTGGAGGCGCGTTCTTCGTTGCGCCCGAAACGTTCGTTGTCCGAAACGCTGAGCAGGATTTTCTGCCCGTGCCCGGTCGCGGGTGCATGGCCGGTGCGCAAGGCCTCGGCCACGCGGGCGATAGGCACCGGACCGAAGCCCGGCGGCGGCCCGCGGAACACCATCCCGAATTGCACCAGCATCACCACTGCCGCCGAAGTAATGGCGAACAGCATCATCGGCACGACGATCGAGACGGGCTTCCAGGTCACTTTGTCGTGACTTCGGCGACGAACATATAGCCTTCGTTGCGGATGGTGCGGATCAGCTCGTCGTCGCCCGGCCGGGCGAGCTTCTTGCGCAAGCGGCTCATCTGCACGTCGATCGCGCGATCGAAATGCTCGGCATGGGCGCCGCGCGAATAGTCGAGCAGGGCATCGCGGGTCAGCACGCGGCGCGGGCGCTCGACCAGCGCGAGGAGCAGCCGGAACTCGCCGTCCGACAAGTTGATCAGCACGGCATCGGGATCATAGAGCTGCCGCCCGACCGGATCGAGGCGCCAGCCGGCGAAGCGGAGGAAGTTGCGCTCGGGCGCCGCAATCGCGGCGGGCGCGTTGCTCAGGCGGCGCAGCACCGATCGGATCCGCGCGAGCAGCTCGCGTGGATTGGCGGGCTTGGCGACATAATCGTCGGCGCCCATCTCCAGTCCGACGATGCGATCGATGTCCTCGCTCAGTACCGAATGGAAGATCACCGCCGGCCCGGCCTGGCGGTCCATCGTGCGGAGGATGGACAGGCCGTCCTCGCCCGGCATCATCAGGTCCAGCACGACCAGCGCATAGTCGTTCGCGGCGAGGGCGGCGCGCATCGTCGTCGCATCCTCGGCAGTGTCGACGACATAGCCGTGTTGCGACAGGAAAGCGGCGGTGAGTTCGCGGATCCCGGGGTCGTCATCGACAATCAGAAGGCGGGTTTCGAAATCCACGGCGTGGGCTAACTGCATCATGAAAGGGCTATTGCCGCAGAAACCTATCGAGCCGGTTGCAGCGCTGCAATCTGCTGTAATCTGCGATGGCGTGGTTTTCGCGCCACAACCCGCGGCTGCGACAGGCCCCGCACGCTTTTGCTTGAAGAATCGCTGGACCGCTGATAGGAGGCCCGTTCGACGCCGCAACTATGGTTTCGGCGGCCCCTTGCTATTGAGTTTGATCGGAGCTGTACGACTTTATGCAAATCATCGTTCGCGACAACAACGTCGACCAGGCGCTGCGGGCGCTCAAGAAGAAGCTGCAGCGGGAAGGCGTCTATCGCGAGATGAAGCTCCGCCGTCACTACGAGAAGCCCAGCGAGAAGCGCGCCCGCGAGCGTGCCGCCGCCGTGCGTCGCGCCCGCAAGCTGGAGCGCAAGCGCATGGAGCGCGACAGCGCCCGTTGAGGCCTGCCCGGCGCGCGTGTACAGCGCGCGCCGTACTTTCCTGTCTTTCATAACAGGGATGCGAATCCCTGCCGGAGTCCGATCATGTCGGTGACCGCCGTTCCGCTCCAGCCCGTCAAGGGCAGCTACAAGCTCTGGATCTGGTTGGGGGTGCTGGCTGCGGCCGCCATTGCCTTCGCGCTTGCGTGGAGCGGTACCCGTACGCCCGTCTCGTCGCATCTCGATGCGGACGGGTTCCTGGCCTGGCACAAGAGCCAGCCGGGCATCCAGACCACCGCGTCCGGCTTGCAGTATCAGGTGATCGAGGCCGGCAGCGGCGCGACGCCTGCCGATCAGGACGGTGTCGTGCTCGAGATCCGCGGCGTTCTGCGCAGCGGCAAGGAATTCCAGCCGAAGACGCCGATGCGCTTCCAGGTCGGCCAGCCGATGATCCCGGGCTTCACCGAAGGCGTGAAGCTGATGAAGAAGGGGGCGCGCTATCGCTTCTGGCTCCCGCCGAAGCTCGGCTATGGTGCCGAGGGTGGCCAGCAGAACGAGCTGTCCGACCAGGTGCTGATCTTCGACGTGAACATGCAGGAACTGGTGCCGGCCGCGGTCATCCGCCAGATGATGCAGCAGCAGGGTGGCGTACCGCAGGGGGCAGGCGAACCCGCCGGCCAGTAAGCGGTTCTCGATCCAGCACATTTCGAAAAGCCCGCGAGTGACCCTCGCGGGCTTTTTCGTGCGCGTCAGATACCGGTAGCGAGAAAACGCCGCGTGGTTCCGTCGAGACAAAGCGCGGTGAGCCGCCCGGTCGCGCTGGCCCCCGTGTCGATGGCGATGCGATTCGGAAGGATCTCCGGCTCGGCCACCACGGTATGGCCATGGACGACGAGCACCCCGTGGTCCGCCGTGCTGCGCAGGAAGGGCAGGCGGATCCAGCGCAGATCCTGGGGATCCTGCGCGTCGATTGGCACGCCGGGCCGGATGCCGGCATGGGCGAACAGCACGTCCCCGACCCGACGCCAATCGGGCAGCGCGCGCAGCAGCGCCTGATGTGCGATCGGGATCGCTGCGCGCAGCTGGTCGGCCGCGCGATCGGGCTCTGCGAGCAGCGCGGTCGGGTCCAGCCCATAGCTGCGGGCGCATTCCTCGCCGCCGAAGTGCAGCCAGGATTCGAGATGCCACATGTCGCCGTCCAGCAGGGTGACGAGCATCGACTCGTGGTTGCCGCCGAGGATCGTCAGCGTCGGATCCTCGGCAGCGCGCGCGAGCACAAGATCCAGTACACCGCAAGAATCGGGACCGCGATCGATCAGGTCGCCCAGCAGGATCAGGTGCTCGACGGCACGCGGATCGGCGGCGCGTTCCGCGTCGATGCGCGCCAGCAGCTCCTCGAGCAGGTCGCGCCGACCATGGATGTCGCCGATGGCATAGGCACGCGTGTCGGCCGGCACCGCATAGGCGCGCGGCTCGACACGGCGGAAGAGCGAGCGCAGCACGGCTCAGCCAGCGAGGCGCAGGTCGCTCACGATGGTCTCCGGTGCGGGCTGGTCGGGCCAGATTCCGCGCGTGTCGTACACCAGCTTGCCCGAACGCTCGTCGAGCGGCACCGACTTGAACAGGTCGTGATCGACCAAGACGATGAAGATCGGGCAGCTTTCGATCGCACTGTCGATGTCGGTGAGCGTGGCGCCCGTGGCGGCGAGGGCAGGGGGCAGCGCTTGCGCATAGGGCTCGACGATGCGGACGCGGGCGCCGTGCGCCTCCGCGATGGCCTGGGCGACCTTGAGCGCGGGGCTCTCGCGGAAATCGTCGATGTTCGCCTTGAAGGCGAGGCCCAGGCAGGCGATCGGCGCGCCCGGCAGGCGGGCAATCAGCGCTTCGGCGCGCGCGATGCTGTAGGCGACCTTGCCGTCGTTCACTTCGCGCGCCGTGCGGATCAGCGGGCTCTGTTCGGGGTTGGAGTGGACGAGGAACCAGGGGTCGACCGCGATGCAGTGCCCGCCCACGCCGGGCCCCGGCGACAGGATGTTGACGCGCGGATGGCGATTGGCGAGGCGGATCACTTCCCACACATCGACACCCATCCCCTCCGCGAGGATCGACAGCTCGTTGGCGAAGGCGATGTTGACGTCGCGAAACGCGTTCTCGGTGAGCTTGGTCATCTCCGCCGCCCGGGCAGTGGTGGTGACGCAGGCGCCGCGCACGAAGCGGCGGTAGAAATGCAGCGCCTTGCGCGCGCAACGCGGGGTGATGCCGCCGATCACCCGGTCATTCTCGATGAGCTCGACCAGGATGCGGCCGGGCAGCACGCGCTCCGGGCAATAGGCGATGGCGATATCGGCGCTGCCTGCGCTGTGGCCGGGCACCTTCAGGTCCGGGCGCAGCCGGGCGAGCAGCTCGGCCACCTTCTCGGTGGTGCCGACCGGCGAGGTCGACTCGAGGATGACGACGTCGCCGGTCTTGAGCACCGCCGCGATGCTGGTCGCTGCCTGGAGGACATAGCCGATGTCGGGCGCATGGTTGGCGCCGAAGGGGGTGGGCACGGCGATGACGAAGATGTCCGCCGGCTCGATGGCGAGCGACGCGCGCAGATTACCGCGCGCGACGACGCCCGAGACCAGACCGTCCAGATCGATCTCCTCGATATGGACCCGGCCGGAATTCACCGTCTCGACGACATGGGCGTCGACATCGATGCCCAGCACCTGCGCGCCGGTGCGGGCGATCACCGCCGCCGTCGGCAGGCCGATATAGCCGAGGCCGAGCACCGCCACCTTCGGCTCCGTCGTCACAAGCATCGCAAACTCCGCGCGAATTCAGGAGCGGCGACCTTGGCAGAGAGGCGTTAAAATATCGGAAGACGGCTCAGGCAAGCCCGAAGCCGGCGCGGATGATGCCGGCGATCCGCGTCGCGGCATGGCCGTCGCCGAACGGATTGTGCGCGCGTGCCATCGCGGCATAGGCTTCGCCGTCATCGAGCAGACGGCCGACCTCTTCGACAATCCGGTCCGTATCGGTGCCAACCAGCCGTGCGGTGCCGGCGGCGACGCCTTCGGGTCGTTCGGTCGTCTCGCGCATCACCAGTACCGGCTTGCCGAGCGCGGGCGCTTCCTCCTGCACCCCGCCCGAATCGCTCAGTACCAAATGGGCAAGGCCGAGTGCCCGGATGAAGTGCGGATAGTCGAGCGGGTCGATGCGGGCGATGTTGGGCTGGTCGCCGAGCGCTGCGTCCATCACGCTGACGACGTTCGGGTTGGGATGTACGGGGAACAGGATCGCCACATCGGGGCGCGCGGCGATGCGGCGCAGTGCCTCGGCGATCGCGCTCATGCCGCCGCCGAAATTTTCGCGCCGGTGGGTGGTGACGAGCACGATCCGCTTGCCGGCGAAGCGTGCGGCGATGGCGTCCAGTCCGGCCGCCAGCGACGGATCGGCGATGATCCGGTCGCGCGTCGCGAGCAGCGCGTCGATCACCGTGTTGCCCGTGACGTGGATGGAGGCGGGCGCGATGTTTTCCTCGCGCAGCGCGCCGGCGGCGGTATCGGTCGGCGCGAAATGCTGGTCGGCGATCGGCGCGACGATGCGGCGGTTCACCTCCTCGGGCCAGGGCTGATAGATGTCGCCCGAGCGCAGGCCTGCCTCGACATGGGAAACGGGGATCTTGCGGTAATAGGCGGCGAGCGCGCCGACCATGGCGGTGGCGGTATCGCCCTGCACGATCACCCGGTCCGGCCGCGCCGCATCGAGCGCGCCGCCGATACCGGTGAGCAGCCGCGCCGTCAGCGCGTCGAGCGACTGGCCGGGCGTCATCAGGTCCAGATCGATGTCCGGCGTGATCCCGGCGATCGCCAGCACCTGATCGAGCAGGCCACGATGTTGTGCCGTGACGCAGGTGGTGACCGCCAGCCCCGGCGTGGCGGCAAGCGCGCGGATGACCGGGAAAAGCTTGATGGCTTCTGGCCGGGTTCCGAAGACGACGAACAGCTTTTTGGAGGCCTGGGTCATCTAGGTTGCATATCCTGATCCTCTCACCGAACCATTACCCGATCGGTGCGTTTGCCACACGCGCCGCGTACCGTTATGCGGCGAAACCCAGTTTTCCGTCCCAAGGGGGGTTATGACGATCAAGCCGCTGCGCAAGGCCGTGTTTCCGGTCGCGGGTCTTGGCACCCGATTCCTGCCGGCCACCAAGGCGATGCCGAAGGAGATGCTGACGGTCGTCGACCGCCCGCTGATCCAATATGCGGTGGACGAGGCGGTGGAAGCCGGCATCGAGCAGATGATCTTCGTCACCGGCCGCGGCAAGGCGGCGCTCGAGGACCATTTCGACATCGCCTATGAGCTGGAGGCGACCATGGCCGCGCGCGGCAAGTCGCTGGAGGTGCTCGACGGCACGCGCCTGAAGCCGGGCAACATCGCCTATGTCCGCCAGCAGGAGCCACTGGGTCTGGGCCATGCGGTGTGGTGTGCGCGCGACATCGTCGGCGACGAGCCGTTCGCGGTGCTGTTGCCGGACGACTTCATGTTCGGCAAGCCGGGCTGCCTCAAGCAGATGGTCGACGCCTATAACCAAGTCGGCGGCAACCTGATCTGTGCCGAGATCGTACCCGACGATCAGACCCACCGCTACGGCATCATCACGCCGGGCGCGCAGGACGGTGTGCTTACCGAGGTGCAGGGGCTGGTGGAAAAGCCGGCGCCGGGCACCGCGCCGTCGAACCTGTCGGTGATCGGCCGCTACATCCTGCAGCCGGAAGTGATGCGGGTGCTGGAAAATCAGGGCAAGGGCGCCGGCGGCGAGATCCAACTGACCGACGCGATGAGCCGGATGATCGGCGACCAGGCCTTCCACGGCGTCACCTTCCAGGGCACGCGCTTCGATTGCGGCGACAAGGCGGGATTCATCCAGGCCAACCTCGCGGTCGCGCTGTCCCGTCCTGATCTCGAGCCGGCGGTGCGCGCCTTCGCGCAAAAGGCGCTGGGCTGACCCCCAAGGCGGTGCGCCGGCCTACCGGCGCACCGTATCTTCAGGCGCGGGCGATGTTCTCGCCCGTCACACCCGCCTTGCCACAGGCGTTGCGGGTATCGATCACCAGCTTTGCCGAGGCGACCAGCGCGGCATAGTCGACCGCGTCGTGATCGGTGGCGATCAGCACCGCGTCATAGCCCGCGATCGCCGCTTCGTCCCATGTGATGCCGTAGCGGTAGTTGAGCGTCGGATGCTCCCGCGTCCCGTTGATCTGCGTGACGTGCGGATCGTGGAAATCGGCGGTGGCGCCGCGAGCCTCGATCAGTTCCATCAGGCGGAGCGACGGGCTCTCGCGAATGTCGTCGACATTCTTCTTGTAGGCCACGCCCAGTACCAGGATACGCGCCCCCCGCAGGCCGCGGCCGAAGCGGGCGTCGAGCGTATCCGCCAGCACGCGGATGACATGCTGCGGCATGTCGGCGTTGATCTGGCCGGCCAGCTCGATGAAGCGGGTGTGCTGGTTATACTCGCGGGCCTTCCAGGTGAGGTAGAAGGGGTCGATCGGGATGCAGTGCCCGCCCAGGCCCGGGCCCGGATAGAAAGGCATGAAGCCGAACGGCTTGGACTTGGCCGCGTCGATCACTTCCCACACATCGATGTCCATCGCGGTGAAGATCAGCTTCAGCTCGTTGACCAGCGCGATGTTGACCGCGCGGAACACGTTTTCGGTGATCTTCACCGCCTCGGCCGTCGCCGCCGAGGAGACCTGGATCGCCTGGGGCACGATGTGGCGATAGAGCGCCATCGCGAGCCCTGCCGAGGCAGGATCGTCGGCGCCGACGACCTTGGGGATCTTGGTGGTCGAGAAGGTCGGGTTGCCGGGGTCCTCGCGCTCGGGCGAATAGGCGAGGAAGAAGTCCTTGCCTGCGGTGAGACCTTCGGCCTCGAGGATCGGCTGCATCACCTCGCGGGTGGTGCCGGGATAGGTGGTCGATTCGAGGATCACCAGCTGGCCCTTGCGGAGCGTCCGTGCAATCGCGCGGGTGGTGCGCTCGACATATTTGAGGTCGGGCTCGAGATGCCGGGTGAGCGGCGTCGGTACGCAGATCAGCAGCACGTCCACTTCGCCCAGCCGGTCGAGATCGGCGGTGGCGGCGATCCGCTGCGCGGCGACCAGCGGCGCGATGCGGTCGCCCGGTATGTGCTTGATATAGCTCTCGCCCTGGTTGAGCGCGACGACCTTCTCCGGATCGAGATCGAAGCCGAGCACCGAGCAGCCTGCCTCGCCAAAGGCCACGGCGAGCGGCAGGCCGACATAGCCCATGCCGATCACGCCGATCGTCGCCGTGCGGCTTTCAATCCGGGCTTGCAGTGCCAGTGCGTGCGCCGGCCATTCGAAGGTCATGTGGTCCGCTCCATTCGGGAGCGGCCCTCATGCACCAGTGCCGGTTTCAGCTTTGATAATGCTCCAGATACCAGCGCACGAACTTGGCCACGCCCTCTTCCGGCGTGGTCGAGGGGGCATAGCCGGTCAGGCGGCGGAGCAGATCGGCCGAGGCTTCCGTGGCGGGCACGTCGCCGGCCTGCATCGGCAGGAAGTTCTTGATCGCCGTGCGGCCCAGCGCCTTCTCCGCCGCGCCGATATAATCCATCAGCGGGGTAGGCCGTCCGGCACCGATATTGACGATGCGGAAGGGAGCGGCGGGCGACAGGCTGTCGCCTTCTACCGGCAGGTCCCCCGGCACGGCATCGACCAGGCGCACGATCGATTCGGCGAGATCGTCGATGAAGGTGAAGTCCCGCACCATCTCGCCATTGTTGTACACGTCGATCGGCTCGCCGGCGAGGATCGCGCGGGTGAACTTGAACAGCGCCATGTCGGGCCGGCCCCAGGGGCCATAGACCGTGAAGAAGCGGAAAAAGGTCATCGGCGTGCGGAACAGATGCGCGTAGCTGTGGCCCATCAGCTCGGTCGCGCCCTTGGTGGCGGCGTAGAGGCTCATTGGCGTGGCGGTGCGCTGGGTCTCGCCGAACGGCATGTCGGTATTGGCGCCGTAGACCGAGCTGGTCGAGGCGGCGAGGAAGTGGCGCACCGGATGGTGACGCGCCAGCTCCAGCAGGTTGAACGTGCCGATGACATTGGCGCCGATATAGCTGGCCGGCTGCTCGATGCTGAAGCGCACGCCGGCCTGCGCGGCGAGGTGGATCACGACGTCCGGCTTGAACGCTGTCCAAGCTTCGGCGAGTGCGGACGAGTCCTCGATCGAAAGCCGCGCGACCCGGAAGTTCGGGTGGTTGGAGAGCATGTCGTTGCGCGCTTCCTTGAGCGCGACGTCATAGTAATCCGAGAAATTGTCGATGCCGAGCACCGTGGCGCCGGCCTGCAGCAGGCGGCTGGCGGTGTGGAAGCCGATGAACCCGGCCGATCCGGTGACGAGCACGCGGGGCGAAGGGGCGGTGGGTTCGGGCATCGTGGTTCCTGTCGGTTGCGGGCAGCGTTCCCTAGCCCGACGCTCCTTACCGGAGCGTTCCCGTGCCGCAAGCCGGGCAGCCCGGATCCTTGGGCAGTTGTAGCGTGCGGAAGCGCAAGCCCAGCGCATCGACGAGCAGCAGCTTGCCGGCGCTGTCGTCGCCGAAGGGCGTGATCGCGCGGATCACTTCCAGCGCGGCGAGGCTGCCGAGAATGCCGGTGAGCGCCCCCAGTACGCCCTGTTCGGAGCAACTGACGCCCTCGCGCTCCGGATCGTGGCCGACGAAGCAGCGATAGCACGGCTTGTCCGCCTCCCAGCCGCGAAAAGTGCCGAGCTGGCCCTCGAACTCCGCGACCGCCGAGGAGACGAGCGGTACGCGCGCGGCGAGGGCGCCATCGGCCACGGTGAGGCGCGTGGCGAAATTGTCGGTGCCGTCGAGGACGACGTCGTGCCCGGCGATCCGCGCGGGGGCGTCGGCGGCGGAGAGGCGGCGGGCCTCGACGGTCACCGCCACGTTGGGGTTGATCGCAGTGACTCGCGCGGCCGCCGCCGCCGCCTTGCCCAAACCGATATCCCCGGTGGTGAAGAGCACCTGGCGCTGAAGGTTGGAGCGATCGACCATGTCGTCGTCGACGATCGCCAGCGAACCCACGCCGGCGGCTGCGAGATACTGGATCGCCGGCGCACCGATGCCGCCCGCGCCGATCACCAGCACCCGCGCCGCCTTCAGCCGGGCCTGCCCCGCGCCGCCCACTTCGCGCAGGATGATGTGGCGGGCGTAGCGTTCGAGCTCCTCGTCGGAGAGCGTCATTTCGGCCAGGTGAAGGTCACGGTCGCGCGGTACCATTGGTCGGCCGTTGCCATGCGCGGCAGCAGATTGCCCCGTGCGGCGCCGGCGACCATCGCCGCGGCATATTGCTCCACCGACGGGCACTGAATCGCACGCGGCACGGTCGTGCGGATATTGTCCTGTGTGTCGACGAGCACCGCGACGTCGACGCTGAGGGTGAGCCCCGGGCCGATCGCCAGCGGGCATTTGCGCGCCACCACTTCGCTCGCGACGAAGCCGAGCATGTCCGGCGTGATCTGCGGTTCGCTGCGATAGGGCAGCGGCGCGAGCGACGGCCAGTCGATGCGAAGCGGCGTCGCCTGCAGGGCGAGCCCGAGAGCGATGACGCCGATCACCGGCCGGTCGAGCCGAAGCCGCCAGTGCCGCGCGCGGTTTCGTCGAGGCCCGCCACTTCGTCCAGATCGGCGCGCTGCACCGGCGCAGGGACCAGTTGCGCGATGCGGTCGCCGCGGGCGATCACGAAGTCCTCGCTGCCCAGATTGGCGAGGATCACCTTCACTTCGCCGCGATAGTCGCTGTCGATCGTGCCGGGGGTGTTGAGGCAGGTGATGCCGTTCTTGAGCGCGAGGCCCGAGCGCGGGCGCACCTGCACCTCGTAGCCGGCGGGGATCGCCATGGCGAAACCGGTCGCGACGGCGTGGCGGGCGCCGGGCGCGAGCGTCAGGTCCTCGGCGGCGACCACGTCCATGCCCGCCGCACCATCGGTGGCGTAGCGGGGGAGGGGAAGGGTCTCGCCATGGGGCAGGCGCTGGATCGCGATTCGGATCGGCGGCAGCAAGGTCAGCCTTTCGTGGGAAGCGCCGCTGCCAGCCGGGTGGTGGCCGCCAACACTTCGGGATCATTGAGCAAATCATGTCCCCGTGCGGGGACGATACGCAGATCGGTAGCGATGCCGCGCAGCGCAAGGGCCTCGGCATAGGCGCGCGAGAGGGAGGGCGGAGTGACCTTGTCGTTCACCCCCACCAGCACCGCCGCACGCAGGCTGGGCATCACCCCGCCGGCGGTCTTGAGCGGATCGAGACTGGCGACCGGCGTCGCCCAGGCGGTGCCGTGCCGCAGCTTCTGCATGCCCTTGCGCCATTCGGGCAGCGCGCAGGGGCAGCCGACCAGCACCATCGCGTCGAGCAGATCGGGGCGCATGCCGGCGATATCCGCCGCGATCGCCGCACCGCCCGAATCGCCGACCAGGATCAGCCGCGCCGTGGCGAAGCGCTGGCGCAGGATGCCGATCGACTGGGCGACGGCGTTGATCCGCTCCTGCGTGTAATCGTCGCCATAGCCGAGCCCGGCCTGTCCGGGCGAGCGATTGCCCGCGGCATCGCCATAGCCGGGGCGCAGCAGTGCGAAGGCGGCGCTGTTCGGAATGGCCTGGCTGATAGCCTCGGCAAAGCGATAATGGTCGCTGCGGGTCTCGGCGCTGCCGTCGCCGTGCAGCACGACGACTACCGTCTTCACCGCGTCCGGCGCGGTCGGCCCGAAGGTGCGCGCATGGAGGTTGAGCGCGGGTTCGGCCTTGGTTGCCATGTGCGGCGGCGTGGTCGGCGTGGTGGTGCAGCCGGCGAGCAACGCCAGGCCGGCGAGGGCCGGTAGGACGAACTTGGCAGGCGGCGTTCCCCTTCCGCTGGCGGGAGGGGCCAGGGGATGGGCTGACGCCTCTCCGCCGTTCTGCCACGTCAGTCCTTCCCCCGACCCCTCCCGCAAGCGGGAGGGGAGCGCAGGCTTGTGACGACGGAGAATTTCACAGCGCATCGGCGATCCGATCGGCGAGGCGGCGGGCGACGTCGGCCTTGGACGCGCGCTCCCAGCTTTCGACGCCCTGGGCGGTGATGAGGTGGACGGCATTGGCTTCACCCCCCATCACGTCGCCGGAAACATCGTTCGCGACAATCCAGTCGGCATTCTTGCGCGTTCGTTTCGCGACGGCATGTTCGATCACTCGTTCGGTCTCGGCCGCGAAGCCCACCACGAGCCGCGGCCGGCGCGGTCCCTGCGCCAGTCCGGCAAGGATATCAGGATTCTGCGCAAGATGCAGGAGGGGGGCGGCATCACCCTTTTTGAGCTTCTGGTCGGCGGCCTCGACATGCCAGTCGGCGACCGCGGCGACCATCACTGCGGCATCGGCGGGAAGCGCGGCATCGACTGCCGCTGCCATTTCGCGGGCGGTCTCCACATCGACGCGGGTGACACCCGGCGGGGTGGGCAGCGTCACCGGGCCGGCAACCAGCGTGACCCGCGCACCCAATGCTGCAAGCGCCTCCGCGATCGCGAAGCCCTGCTTTCCCGACGAGCGATTGGCGATGTAGCGCACCGGATCGATCGGCTCGTGCGTCGGGCCGGCGGTGACCATGATGTGCTTGCCGGCGAGCCGGGGCTCCACGGGCGAAAGGGCCTGCCGGATCGCGGCGAGGATCGCTTCGGGCTCGGGCAGGCGGCCGGGGCCATATTCGCCGCACGCCATCGGGCCTTCATCCGGCTCGAGCACCGTCACGCCGTCCGCGCGAAGCTGGGCCACGTTGCGGCGGGTGGCGGCGTGGCTCCACATCCGCACGTTCATCGCCGGCGCGGCGAGCACCGGCTTGTCCGTGGCGAGCAGCAGCGTGGTTGCCAGGTCGCTGGCGACGCCGCCGGCCATCCGCGCCAGCAGATCGGCCGTGGCGGGGGCTATGACGACCAGATCGGCCTGGCGGCTGAGCTGGATATGGCCCATCTCCGCCTCGTCCTTCAGGTCCCACAGCGTGGTGTAGACCTGATTTTCGGAGAGCGCTGCAAGCGTCATCGGCGTGACGAAATGCTGGCCGCCCTCGGTGAGCACGCAGGTGACGCCGATCCCCGCCTTGCGGCACAGGCGAACGAGTTCGCAGGCCTTGTAGGCGGCGATGCCTCCGCCGACGATGAGCAGGATGCGCTTCATGGCGTCACCGTTGTAACCGTGATCCGCCGCCTGTCGAGCGCGCGCTGCCAGAGGTCCGCCAGCGCGTCCGGCACAAAGACCAGGCCGACCAGCGCGACGGGCGCGATCATCAGCGCCCAGTAGAAATTGTCGAGCCGCGCGAACAGCGACATGGCGATGCCATAGGTGATCAGCAGTGCGAACATTCGCAGGCCGAGCGGTTCGTCCCAGCTCGCCCAGCCGAGCAGGGCCAGCGCGACGAGCAGCGTGCCCACCACGAGAGGCAGCGCCTGCAGCGCGGTGGCGGTGACGAGCGCGCGAACGAAGAAGCCGGGGCCGTTGAACGCGGCCCAGCCCGCCGAATGCGGATCCAGCGGCCCGGTGACGCCGGCCACGGCATGGGCATGCAAGCCCAGCACGCCGGCGAACAGCAGCAGCGCGATGCCCCAGCCCAGCGCCTCGCCGCGCCGATCCTCGCGCCAGGCGAACACCAGCATCACGATGGTGTAGAGCGCCGCCGTCTCTCGGATCAGCATCGCGGCGAAACCCAGCGCGATCGCTTCGAGCGCGCGGCCGGGGCGGCGCAGCGCCAGCGACAGCGCGACCAGCAGCCCGGCCCAGACCTCGTGGAACAGCACCAGGCCGGGCTGGAAAAAGGCCAGCATCGAGGTGGCGATCAGCAGCACCAGTACCGCGCGGGGGAACAGGCCGGTCAGCGCGACGCCGACGCGCGATGCCCAGGCAACGGCGGTCAGCGCCGCCAGGGCCAGCAGCAGTGCGACGCTCGCCCAGCCCGGCAGCAGCGCCTCCAGCGCGGCGAGCGCGGGCAGCCGCATCGTCAGGAACGGGTGGAGCGGATAGCCGCCGGCGCGCATCGCGTCGCTCGCCGCGACATAATAGGGATCGCCGCCCTTCATGCTCGCGACGACGCGTTCGTACAGGCCGAGATCGGTCATCCGATCGGCGGTCCGTGCGGCCGCATCGCCGTCGCCGGTGAGCGACGGCACCGCCAGCGCGGTCAGCGCGGCGAGCAGGAGCAGCAGCACTGCGATCCAGGCCAGCCGCGCGCGGCCCCGCGTCAGGGCGGCGAAGCGGCTCGGCGCTAGGGTCCAGACACGGCGCGTGCGCGCGGTCATTTCAGCAGCAGCGTTCCGGCCACGCCGGCCAGCGCGGCGAGGATGCTCACCAGTGCATAACGCCAGCCGCCGCCGACCCGCACCACCTGGATTTCGCGCAAGGGCGGTTCGGGCGGGGCACCGCCGGGGGCGGGGAAGCGGCGTTCGATGTTGCGGACCAGCTCGGGCAGGCGGGCGAGGGTGCGCAGATCCTCGATCAGGCGATCGGCGACCTTGGCCTCGGGCCCCAGCTCGGTGCGGATCCATTCGCGCACGAACGGCGCCGAGACGTCCCACAGGTTGATGTCCGGATCGAGCCCGCGCGCGACGCCTTCCACCATCACCATCGTCTTCTGGAGCAGCAGCAGATGCGGCTGCGTCATCATGTCGAAGTCGCGGGTGATCGAGAACAGGCCGTCGAGCATGCCGCCGATCGACATTTCCTTGACCGGCAGCCCGCGCATCGGCTCGCCGACCGCGCGCAAGGCGGTCGCGAACTCGGCGACATTGTGGTGCGAGGGGACATAGCCCGCCTCGAAATGGATTTCGGCGACGCGCTTATAGTCGCCGGTGATCAGGCCGTAGAGGATCTCGGCGAGCCACACCCGCGCGCGGCGGTCGATCCGGCCCATGATGCCGAAGTCGATCGCGGCGATGCGGCCGTCGGGCAGGGCGAACAAATTGCCTTGGTGCATGTCCGCATGG
Organism: uncultured Sphingomonas sp.; assembly: GCF_913777625.1. Taxonomy (GTDB): domain Bacteria; phylum Pseudomonadota; class Alphaproteobacteria; order Sphingomonadales; family Sphingomonadaceae; genus Sphingomonas. The sequence goes on along the minus strand of NZ_CAJYTI010000020.1, from coordinate 295,995 downwards.
AAGAAGCCCTCGGCGATCGCCTGGCGCAGGAACGCCTTGATCAGCTTGCCGGCGAGGCCCGGCATGTCGTGCCCGGCGCGGACCAGCGCGTCGCGGTCGCTGAGCTTGATGCCGTCGATCCACTCGAGCGTCAGCACCTTGCCGGTGGTGCGCTGCCAGTCGATCGCGGGCACCATGAAGTCCGGCTCGGCAGTCATCGCCTCGGCGAGTTCCGAGGCCGAGGCGGCCTCGCGGCGGAAGTCGAGCTCGCGCACGGTCCAGCGCTTGAAGCTTTCGATCACCAGCCGCGGGCGTAGGCGGCGTGCCTCGCCGCCATAGGCTTCGAGCTGGGCGGCGGCCCATTCATAGGTGTCGATCGCGCGGGCGAAGTCGCTCTCGATGCCCGGGCGCAGCACCTTTACCGCAACGCGGCGGCCGTCGGTGGTCACCGCGCGGTGGACCTGGGCGATCGAAGCGGCGCCGATCGGCTTTTCCTCCACTTCCGCGAACATGGCGGAGAGCGGGCGGCCATAGCTGGTTTCGATCCGCTCGCGGATGATGTCGAAGGGGACGGGGGGCAGCGCGTCCTGCAGGCGGAGCAGATCGTGCGCGGCTTCCTCGCCGACCAAATCAGGGCGGGTGGCGAGCGTCTGGCCGAGCTTGATCGCGGCGGGGCCGATCGCCTGGAAGGCATCGGCATAGGCGGGCACGGCGGGCACACGCGCACCCAACCGGGCGATGCGGGCGAGGCGGCGCACCGGGCGGGGCGTGTTGGCGTCGCGCTCGATACCGCGCAGCGCGCCGTGGCGCGCGAGGATGCGGCCCCATTTGAGCAGGCGCCAGAGATGGACGGCAGGGGCGGTCATGCCCAGATCCTCCCGGAGGAGGATCGAACGGCGGCTGCCATCAAATCTTCCAGCCGTTGTGAATCGCGACAAGCCCGCCGAGCAGCGGCTCGACCTTGGTCTGCTGGAAGCCTGCCTCGGCGATCATCCGCTCGAAGCTCGGCATGTCGGGGAAGCGGCGGATCGATTCGATCAGGTAGCGATAGCTGTCCTCGTCCTGCGCGAGCAGCTTGCCCAGCTTCGGCACCAGCTTGTGCGAATAGGCGTCGTAGATCTCGGCGAAGCCCGGCCACTGGGTGGTCGAGAATTCTAGCACGAAGAAGCGGCCGCCGCGCTTCAATACGCGGTGCGCCTCGCGGAGCGCCTTGGGGATATCGGTCACGTTCCGGATGCCGAACGCGATCGTATAGGCATCGAAGAAGCGATCGGGGAACTGCAGCGTCTCGGCATTGGCCTCGGTCCACACCAGCCCGTCGATGCCGCGCTGGGCGGCGCGCTCGACGCCGACGCTCAGCATCTCAGGGTTGATATCGGCGACGGTGATCGCCGCGCCGGTCTCGGCCATGCGGAAGGCAATGTCGCCGGTGCCGCCGGCCATGTCGAGGATGTGTTCGCCCGCGCGCGGCTTCACCCGGCGGACGAAGCGGTCCTTCCACAGCCGGTGCATGCCGCCCGACATGGCGTCGTTCATCAGGTCGTATTTGCTGGCGACATTCGAGAACACCTCGCCGACGCGGCGGGTCTTGTCCTCAGGGGCGACGTCTTCGTAACCGAAGGAGACGGTATCGGGCATGCATGGTGCCTTAGCGACACGCGACGGCCAAACCAAGGGGGCTGAGGGGCAGGTGACATTCGGTCCCGTACTTCCTAGCTGTAGCATCAGATGCCTGAACTTCCCGAAGTAGAAACCACCGTTCGCGGCCTGGCCCCCGTGCTGGAGGGGCAGCGGATCGAGCGCGTGGTGCTGAATCGCGCTGATCTGCGCCGTCCGTTCCCGGTCGACCTCGGCCAGCGGCTGACCGGCGCGACGGTTACCGGGCTGGCCCGGCGCGCGAAATACGGACTTATATATACGGATCGCGAGGACGCGCTGGTGTTCCACCTCGGCATGTCCGGACGCTGGCGGATCGATCCGGCGGAACTGGGCAAGCACGACCATGTCGTGATCGAGACCGCGCGGCACGTGCTGGCGCTCAACGATCCCCGGCGATTCGGCTCGATCGATCTGCTCCCGGCATCCGAGCTGGCGGATTGGCCGGCCTTCAAGGCACTGGGACCGGAGCCGCTCGGCCCGGACTTCACGGCGGCGCATCTGGTGAAGGCGTTCGAGGACCGAATCGCCCCGGTGAAGGCACTGCTCCTCGACCAGCGAATCGTCGCGGGGCTCGGCAACATCTATGTGTGCGAAGCGCTGTTCCTCTCGGGTATTGCGCCGACCAAGCCTGCGGGCTCGATCGGCCGCGCCAAGCTCGAGAAACTGGTCGAGGCGGTACGCGAGGTTCTGGAGGCGGCGATTCGCGCGGGCGGCTCCACCTTGCGCGATTATGCCCGGCCGGACGGCGAACTCGGCTATTTCGCAAAGGAGTGGCGGGTCTACGGTCGAGAAGGAGAGCCGTGCAGCTGCGGGCGCCCGGTGCAGCGTCGCGTGGATTCGGGGCGGTCCACCTTCTATTGTGGGAAATGCCAGCGCTGAAAGGATTGACCCGAATCGCCGGAGCCGGTAAGGGGCCCGTCTTTCCGGCGTGGGCTCGCTTCCGCGCCTCACCCATTTCGAGCAGGAACAAGACCGAATGGCGAATACGCCGCAAGCGAAGAAGCGCATCCGTCGCAACGACCGCCGCGCCGAGATCAACGGTGCACGCGTCGGCCGCATCCGTACCTTCGTCAAGAAGGTCGAAGCTGCGCTGACCGCCGGCGACAAGGCCGCTGCCACCGAAGCGCTCGCCGCTGCGCAGCCGGAAATCGCACGCGGCGTTGCCAAGGGCGTGCTCCACAAGAACACGGCTGCGCGCAAATTCTCGCGCCTCAACAAGCGTCTGCAGGCGCTCGCCTAACACCGTCTTCAAACGGTAATCAAAAGCCCTGCCGGACCTGTCCGGCGGGGCTTTTTGCGCATGTGCGCTGCAACAAATGGTTAACAAAATCGATTCGCAAGCGAATCGCACAAATCCACGAGTCGTGCCGATTCGAGTGGGCCCGCATCGCCCTTTACCTTGTTAAACGACTGACATAATTGGGTAATTTAGGGTCCCCCACGGATTTCCTAGGGGTTCGGGCTGTCAACAAAACTATTTCAGAAAGTTTACATGGCAGGCCCTTGCTCGACTCAGTTCGAGCTACCTACAACGAACCTCCCGGCTGCAGTGCTGGCAGGGAATAACGAGTTCATCGCGCGTCTCCGGGGGCATGACCGGCTGCGATGAGCCTCACATCGATATTGATTTTGGCACGCGGGAATCATGATTCCCGCGAAGGAAGGGTGCGTCGTAGTGACTCAGGTTCAACCGCTGGAACGTGAGGAAGGCCAGGACGTCGCCAAGGCTTGGGCGCATGTGCGCACCAACCTGCGTCGCTCGGCCGGCCAGCGGCTGTTCGATCAGTGGCTGAAGCCCGTGGTGCTCGTCGATGGCAGCGATTCGCTTGCCGTGCGGCTGGGGCTTCCGTCGCCGTTCCTCACCCAGTGGGTGAAGAATCACTATGCCGAGCGGCTGCTGCTCGAATTCCGGGCGGTTCTCCCCGGCGTTCGCAGCGTCACGCTCGAGACGATCCAGGACAATGATCAGCGCGTGCTGAGCGCCGAGCCTGCTCCCGCACCGGTGGCGGCGGCCCGCGCCGAATCGATCGTCGAGCCGGCCGAGCGCCCGTCCTTCGATCCGCGCTTCACCTTCGATCGATTCGTGGTGAGCACGACGAATCGCGTCGCGTTCAACGCCGCGCGTTCGGTGGCGGTGCCGGGCACGCCGATGTTCAGCCCGCTCTACCTCCATGCCGGCACCGGCCAGGGCAAGACGCACCTGATGCACGCGATCGGTCACGCCTTTCTCGAGGCCAATCCGGGCGCGACCGCGATCTATTCGACCGGCGAACGCTTCATGTTCGAGTTCGTGCAGGCGCTGCGCAACAAGGATACGCTGGCGTTCAAGAAGCGCCTCCGCTCGGTCGACCTGCTGATGATCGACGATCTGCAGTTCATCGGCGGCAAGGACGCGACCCAGGAAGAATTCTTCCACACGGTCAACGAGTTCATGAGTGCGGGCAAGCGCCTGGTGATCGCCGCCGACCGCGCGCCCCAGGCGCTCGAAGGCTTCGAGCCGCGCCTGGTCGGCCGCCTCGGCGCCGGCCTCGTCGCGGACATCAAGCCCGCCGAGCTGGATCTCCGCCGCGCGATCGTCGAGCGCAAGCTGAAGGACATGCCTGCCGTCGACATGCCGGTGGAAGTGGCCGATCTGCTCGCGGCGCGCATCACCACCAACGTTCGCGAGCTGGAAGGCGCGCTCAATCGCCTGGTCGCCTATGCGAGCCTGTCGAACGAAGCGATCACCATCGATTTCGCGACGAGCGTGCTCGGCGAGGTACTGCGCACCAGCCAGCGCCGCATCACCATCGACGAGATCCAGCGTGCGGTCTCAGCGCATTTCGAGGTGAAGCAGCTCGATCTGATTTCGGCCCGCCGCGCGGTCGCGATCGCCCGTCCGCGCCAGATCGCCATGTATCTGGCGAAGCGGCTGACCACGCGCTCGCTGCCGGAGATCGGTCGCAAGTTCGGCAACCGCGATCACTCGACGGTGATCCATGCGGTCAAGCGGATCGAGGATCTGCGCAGCAAGGACGTCGAGATCGATGGCGCCGTCCGCGCGCTGATGCGCACCCTGGAGGGGTGAGCCTGCGGATTCGCCCGGCCGCGCCGGAGGACGGCGCGGCGATCTGGGCGATCATGGAGCCGGTGATCCGTGCCGGCGAAACCTACGCGCTGGATCGTGATCTGCCTCGCGAGGCGGCGCTCGCCTACTGGCTGGGCGCCGACCGCACTACCTTCGTTGCCGAGACGGAGCGACTCATTCTCGGCACCTTTTATCTGCGGGCCAACCAGGCGGGCGGGGGCGGGCATGTCGCCAATTGTGGCTATGCGACGCTGCCCGAGGCGCGTGGTCGCGGGATCGCGCGGGCGATGGCCGAGCATAGTTTCGCCGAAGCCCGCGCGCGGGGCTTCACGGCGATGCAGTTCAACTTCGTGGTCAGCAGCAATGTCGGCGCCGTTCGGCTGTGGCAGGCGCTTGGTTTCGAGACGGTAGGTCGGGTGCCGGACGCCTTTGCGCATCCGACCTTGGGCCTTGTCGATGCGCTGGTGCTCTATCGGCGCCTGTGACGCCATCGGCGCATTGTCGGTACGGAACCGCAATGAAAATCATTTTAATCCATCGGTTTGAAGCCTCACGCGGTCGTGGCATGCTGATGTCCCGACTCAATCAAAAAAAGAGGATCGCAAATGTTCCGTGTAGCGTCTGTTGCCGCCGCTGTTGCCCTGCTTGCCAGCCCCGCCTTTGCGGCGGCGCCGTGCAAGGATGCGAAGGGCAAGTTCACCAAGTGCCCGGCGGCCGTCGCCGTAACCAAGGACGCCAAGGGCAAGTGCCGCGTGGCGAGCGGGCCCAAAAAGGGTCAGTTCACCGCCTGCAAATAAGCGAGGCGACGCGACGGCGCCGTATTGATCCGGTGCCGTCGCACTTCCCCTAAGGGCGGTTGGTCAAAGCACACGTCCGCGCGTTGCACACCCGATTGGGAGAAGACGCGATGATCGACGACGACGAACAGTGGATGCGGATGGCGATCGAGGTCGCGCGGTCGAAGGGATCGGATCCGTCCACCTCGCCGCTCGGATGCGTGATCGTGCTCGACGGGAAGGTGCTCGCTGCGGAGCGGAACCAAACGCATGAACTTCCCGACGCCACCGCCCATGCCGAGATGATGGCGATTCGCCGGGCCTGCGAGAACACCGGCGAGCTCGAGCTGCGCGGTGCCACGCTCTACTCGACGCTGCAGCCCTGCGGCATGTGCACCATGGCCTCGATCTGGTCCAAGGTCGGGCGCGTGGTGTTCGGCGCCGGAAGGGACGATGTGCACGCCATGTATTTCGAAGCGCGCCACGTCGACACGCTGTCGTTCATCGCCGATGCCTATCGCGACGATATCGTCATCGAAGGCGGCTGCCTGAAGGCGGAGTGCGCGACGCTTTATTATCCGCCCGACGCAGAGTTGCCCGTGGAGGAGCAGGCCAACCTCTGATACCGGGCTAGCGACCTATGCCCAGCAGGATCGCGAGAACGCCCAGAACCGCGACGCCGCGGGCGAGCCTTGCGTCATAGGTCAGGCCCAGCAACACACTGCCAGCCCCGAGCGGCAGCAGGCCGAACCAGCGGACCAGCGCGCTCGGCCAATCACTTGCACACAGCGTCGCCGCAAGTGCCGCGACCAGCAGGAGCCATCCAAGGGCGCGGAGCGTTCCCGGTCGGACGCGTGGCGCCCATTGCCCGAGCAGCACGGGGGCATGGCGCGGCATGGCGCCGGCGAGCGCGAAGAAGCCCAACAGGGTGAGGCCCGCCGCGATCATGCGCGCTGGATCCGTGCCCGGCGGCGCGGTGCCGGGGCTGGGCGACGCCACTGAGTCCATGCCAGCCAGCCGCTGGCGGCGGCGCCCGCGAGCAGGGTAAGGCTGACGCCGGTCTGCACGCTGTCCGCAAAGGCGCCGCCAGGCAGCCCGGCGGTGAGACTGGCGAGCGCGAGGAGGGTCAGCAGCACGGGCCAGCTGTGCTTTGCCGGGAGCAAGGCCGCCAGCAGCAGCACGCCCGCTGCGCTCCACAGGGCCATGAACACCTCTGCCTGTGCGCGATCCGCCAGACCGAGCGGCACCACCCGATTGGCGAGCAGCAAGGCGACGCAGCCGATCGGTAAGCCCGCCAGCACGCCGGCATTCAGCCGCTCGACGATCCGGTTGCCGAGGCTGCGCGGCGCGCGCTCGCGGCGCTTGACCACCCACAACACCATGCCGCTCGCCACCGCCAGGGTCAGCATCGCGCCGCAGAGGAAATAGAGCCACCGGGTCGCCAGCGGGGCGAAGCGCGCGAGGTGCAGGCCATAGGCGACGCTATAGGTCTGGAGTGCCGGCCGGTTCTCGGTGAAGTCCGCGATGACCCGGCTGGTGGCACCATCGAAGCTCACCGCGCCGGCGGCATAGGCGATCTGCCGGGCATCGTCGCGGAACATGGTGACGACCGAAGCGGCATCACCGGGATGCGCGATGGTCACCCGGCCCACCGGCTGTCCGAGGCGGCGCTCGGCCTCGTGCAGCATCGGCGCCAGCGGGGCAAGCGGCGCGGGCTTGCCGGCGGCGGGGCGGTCGACCTGGCCGGGCTGGAAGGCCTGGAACATCGCGGTCATGTCCCGCCCGTAATTGGCGCTGATCGCCCAGGGCATGTTGAGCGTCGCCAGCGTCAGCAGGCCGGTGAAGCTGATCATGATATGGAAGGGCAGGGGCAGCACCCCCAGCGCATTGTGTCCATCGAGCCAGGAGCGCTGGCCCTTGGCGGGGCGGAAGGTGAAGAAGTCCTTGAAGATGCGGCGGTGGGCGATGATGCCGGTGATCAGCCCCAGCAGCAGCACCATCGCCGCGAGCGAGGCGAGCAGCCGACCCCAGGGGAACGGCAGCTGCAGCTCGAAATGCAGCCGGTAGAAGAACTCGCCGCCCAGCGTCTCGCGGGGGACGGGCGCGCCGGTGATCGGATCGAGCGCGCGGTAGACGAAGCCGCTCCCCGGATCATAGGTCGCCTCCACCGTGTTCATCCGGTCGTTGGGCAGGGTGAGGTACCAGCCGAACGAGTTGGGCGCGTTTGTGGCGAGCCAGCCCGTGGCGGCGGTCAACGCCGCCGCGCGGTCGGCGGTCGCGGTGGTTTCGGGGCGCATCCAGCGGCCGATCTCGGGCTTGAACACGCTGAGCGTGCCGCCCAGACACATCACGAACAGCACCCAGCCGAGCAGCAGCCCCGTCCACCCGTGCAGCCATGCCATGACCTGGCGGGCACCCTCGCGGACCGCGCTCATGCCGCCGGCATTCCCGCGAACCAGGCGATGCCGGCCAGCAGCGCTGCCGCGCCCAGCACCCCGACCAGCGCCCGGACAGGCCCGGGGGCGAGGAACGCCCAGATCGTCACACCCGGCGCGACGACGAAGGCGAGCATCGTCGCCGGCACGATCGCGTCGAGCCGGGGCAGCGGCAGGGTCCGCGCCGCCGCCGCTGCGACGCAGGCCGCGACGAGGTAGGCGCCGAGGCTTCCCGCCACCGCCCGCGTCGCGATATTGGCCCGGTAGCCCCAGCCGCGGCGGAGATGCGCGCCCATGCCCGGCCTCAATAGCTGAAGCTGATGCTGCCCAGCACGCTGCGCGGCGCGCCGTAGAAGCCCTGGGTCCAGTAGAGACTGGTCAGATACTTGCTGTCGGTGAGGTTGCGCACGTTGATCGCGGCGCGGACATGGTCGACCACGCGGATGCTCGCCATCAGGTCGAGCACGGCATAGTCGCCCTGCTTCACCAGCAGGTCGCTGGTGCGGACCGCGTTCTGCCAGCGCAGCTGTGCGCCGAGCTTGAGGTCGCGCAGTTCTGGCACGGCATAGGTGGTGGCGAGCTTCAGGCTCTTGGTCGGCAGGAAGACGCGGGCGGGGCGGCCCTGCTGGTCCTCGATCTCAAGGCCGGTATAGCCGCCGCTCACCGTCCAGTTGTCGGTCACCCGGCCGCCCAGTTCCAGCTCGAAGCCGCGCGAGGTGGTGTCGACGCCGGTGTAATAAGTGGTGCCCGCAGGTCCGGTGTCGCCGGCGCCGAACTGGCCGGCGGCGGTCGCCAGATTCTTCTGTTTGGCGCGGAACAGCGAAGCGGTGGCGTAGAGCCGGCCGCCGAACCATTCGCTCTTGATGCCACCCTCGATGCTCGTGCCGGTGATCGGGTCGAGCCGCCGGTTGGTGCGGTCCACCTCGGTCTGCGGGCTGAAAATGCTGGTATAGCTGGCGTAGAGCGACAGGTTCTTCGTCAGGTCATAGGTCGCGCCGACATAGGGGCTGACGTCGCTGTTCTTGCGATACTGGTTCGCGTCGTAGGAAACGCCGTCCGCCTTGAGCCAGGTGGCGCTTGCGCCCACCACCGCCTTCAACTGGTCGGTGAGGTTGAGGTGCGCGGCGCCATAGGCGCGGGTGACGTTGATGCTGTCGTTCGCCTCGAGCTTGACCGCGCCGAATGCCGGTTCGGGAATCGGTGCGGAGGCGAGATTGGGGACGGCCGGGTAGACAAGCGCGGTAGGGCCGGAGCCCTGCCATTGGCGGTCGTCGAGTCGGCCGGTGGACACGCCGAAGGCGAGCTGGTGTTCGCGCCCGAACAGGGTGAGGGGCCCCGAGGCGGTGATGTCGCCCAGATACTGGTCGACCTCGGACGGGTAAATCCCCGCCTGGCCCAGCAGGCCGAGGCCCGTCGCCTTGTCGGCGGTGCCATAGGCGTAGAGCAGCTTCGCGGTCTGCTTGTTGTTGATGTAGGTGAACACGCCCTTGGCCTGCCAGCCCTTGCCCAGATCATAGGCGAGTTCGCCGAAGGCCCGCTGGTCGGTGGTGTCCCAATAGGTCCACGGCGCCGAGGTGCTGGCCGAGCGCGCATAGGGGATGCGGCTGCCGTCGCTGTAGGTGAGCGGCAGCGCGCCCCACAGCACGCCGCGTGCGTCATTGTCTTGGCGGCTATAGCCGACCGTCGCGGTCAGCTGTGGCGTGACCTTCCAGCTGGCGATCAGCCCGTACACGTTGCGGTTGACGTGGTGATAATCGAGATAATCGTTTCGATTTTCATGCGCATAGATCGCGCGCACCGCCACGGTGTCGGTCAGCGGCACCGAGACGTCCGCCTCGGCGCGCCAGCGGCTCCACGATCCGGCCTGCACGCTTGCCCGCGCCTGGAGCGTATCGGTCGGGCGCTTGCGGACATAGTTGATCGTGGCGGAGGGATTGCCGACGCCGGTCATCAGCGCATTGGCGCCGCGGATCGCCTCCACCCGATCGAACAGCGCGGTGTCGAGGTCGCCGTACTGGATGCCATAGGGCATGGGCAGGCCGATCCCGTCGACCTGGAAGTTGGTGATGTCGAAGCCCCGGGAGTTGTAATAGGTCCGGTCGGTCTCCACGCGCTCGACATTGATGCCCACCGTCTGGTCGAGCAGGTCGTTGACGTTGGTCAGCTGGAAATCCTGGATCCGCGCCTGGTCTATGATCGTGATCGACTGCGGGGTCTCGCGCGCGGTGAGGGTAAGGCCGGTGGCGCTGCGCGAGGCCTGCTCGGCCGTGCCGGTGACGACGATCTGGCTCTGCTGGTCGTTCGTCTTGTCCTTGTCGCTGTCGGAACCGGCAAAGGCGGTGCCGGGCAGCGCGAGCAGCGCGGAGGTGAGCAGGGCGGTACGCAGCGACAGAGGCATGATCCAGCTTTTCCCTTTGGGTCTCGTTGTGTGGGCGAGCCTTTAGAGAAGCAGGATATTGCGAGTCAATCGCATTATCAAATTTATGCCATCGCCGCATTCAGCGGCGGTTGCGGGCGATCTTCATGACATAGCTGATCACCTCGGCCACGGCGGCGTAATGCTCGACCGGGATCGGCTTATCGAGCTCGGCGCTGGCGTAGAGGGCGCGGGCGAGCGGGCGGTTCTCGACCAGCGGGATGTTGTTCTCGGTGGCCACTTCGCGGATCTTGAGCGCGAGCGCGTCGACGCCCTTCGCGACGACGATCGGCGCAGCCATCGCGCCGTGATCGTACTGGAGCGCGATCGCATAATGGGTGGGGTTGGTGATGACGACGCTGGCCTTGGGCACGTTCGACATCATTCGGCTCCTGGCGCGCTGCATCTGGAGCTGGCGGATCTTGCCCTTGATCTTGGGATCGCCCTCGCTCTCCTTATATTCGTCCTTCACCTCCTGCAGGCTCATCCGCATGCGCTTCATGTAGGACATGCGCTGCCAGACGAAGTCGAACAGCGCGAGCGCGCCGACCAGCATCGCGATCGGGCGGAGCATCGCATGGACGATGTCGCTGGCTGCGGTTCCCGCATCGACCAGATCGGCGCCGACCAGCCGGTCGATCGTCGCGGCATGTGGCCAGGCGATTGCCGCGGCGATGCCGGCGACCAAGCAGAGCTTGGCGAAGGTCTTGAAGAACTCCATCAGCGCCTGTTTGCCGAACATCCGCTTGGCGCCGTGGAAGGGATTGAGCTTGTTCCATTTGGGCGCGAGCCGCGACCAGGCGAGCATCGGCCGGCCCTGCAGCACCCCGCCCAGGATCGCGAAGGCGAACAGTGCGGCAAGGATCGGCGCCAGCGCGGTGCCGACCGCGGCGAACAGGCCGGTGGCGAAGTTCTGCGCGCCGTCCGGCTCCAGCCGGAAATCGTCGGCGCCGCCCCACAGCCGCACGAACAGGTTGCCGCATTGCTGGATGGTATAGGTGCCGAGACCGCCCATCACGACCAGTGCCGCGACGAACATCGCCGCATGGCGCATTTCCGGCGCCATCGGCACGTCGCCGCGTTTTCGGGCGTCTTCGAGTTTCTTGTCGGTAGGATCTTGAGTCTTGTCGTCCGACTCGCTGCCGCCGCCGCCGGCCATCACCAGCCCTTTTGCAGCGCGTCACCCATGGCCTGGGTGAAGAAGGTGAGCATGGTGCCGATCGTGGTGATGGCGAGCGCGAGCCCGAGCAGCAGGTTGAGCGGCTGGGCGATGAAGAACACCTGGATCGCCGGCGCCACGCGCGCGGCAAGGCCGAGTGCCACGTTGAACACGATGCCGTAGACGAGGAACGGCGCGGCGAGGCTGATACCCAGCGTCATCGACCGGCCGATCGCTTGCACCGCCAGCTCGGCGAAATCGTGCATCGGCGGCATGCCGCCGATCGGAAAGGTCTGATAACTGTGGATGATCGCGCCCAGCCAGAGATGGTGGACCTGGGTGCCCATGCACACGAGCGCGGCGACGAGGCCGACCAGCTTGGACAGGATCGGCGCCTGGCTCGACTGCGACGGATCGAACATCACCGCGGCGGACAGGCCGATCTGGGTGCTCATGATCGATCCCGCCATCGAGATGGAGAAGAACAGGATCTTGACGATCATCCCCATGGCGAGCCCGGTGATCAGCTCGGTCACCAGGATCGCGGGTAACACCGCACCGGCCTGCACCGCCGCGCGCGCGGGCTCGCCGATCATGCCGTAAAAGGCGAACGACATGGCGAAGGCGAGGAACAGCCGGATGCGGCCGGGGATGGCGTCTTCCCCGAACACGGGCAGCAGCATCAGTACCGCGCCCACCCGTGCGAACACGATGAAGAAGGCCGATACCTGCAGCGCGAGATCGGGGGGGACGATCATCCGTGGATGATCATGTCGCTGATCTTGCTCATGAACTGGCCAAGTGCCTGGCCGATCGTGGGCAGCATCAGCAGGAATACCAGCCCCATCGCGACCAGCTTGGGCACGAAGGTGAGGGTGGTTTCCTGAATCTGGGTAAGCGCCTGAAGCAGACCGATGAAGACGCCCACGATCAGCGAGGTCAGCAGCAGCGGTCCGGCGACGGTAAGAATGAGCATCAACGCGGATTCGGTGAGGCTGATCAGCTGCGCGGGCGTCATGGGGTCAGGCTCCGGCCGTCAGATCTGCATGCGCATGATTTCGCTGTACGCGCCGACGACGCGGTCGCGCACCGCCACCATGGTGTCGAGCGCGGTCTCGGCGGCGCCGATCGCGGTGACGACGTCGATCAGATCGCCCTTGCCGGCGACTTGCTTCGCCGAGGCGGTCTCGGCCGAGCGCAGCTTGTCGGCAGTGCCGCCGACCAGGTTCTCGACCATCGCGCCGAAGCCCGAATTCTCGCCGTCGCCGATTTCGCCGCTGCCGGCAGCCTTGCCCAGCGTGTTGCCGAGCGAGGCGACGCGGCCATAGGCCTTGGTGGCGTCCAATGCTCCGATAGACATGGTTCGCTATCCCTTACTTGAGCAGATCAATGGTGCGCATCGTCAGGCTCTTGGCCGCTTCGATGGCGTTGAGATTGGCTTCGTAGCTGCGCTGCGCCGCTTTCATGTCGGCGCTCTCGATGAGGCCGTTGACGTTGGGCTTGAGCACATAGCCCTGCGCATCGGCTGCCGGATGGCCGGGCTGATAGACCTTGACGAAATCGGTCTGGTCGCCCTGGATCGACTTCACCTTCACGCCGGTAGCGCCGCTCGCGCGGTCGACTGCCGCCTGGAAGCTGACGACCTTGCGCCGATAGGGATTGCCGCCGGGGGTGTCGGCGACCGAATCCTGGTTCGCGAGATTTTCCGCAATCGTCCGCATCCGCAGCGATTGCGCGCGCAGACCCGAGGCGGAAACGCCCAGCGAAGCATCCAAATCCATCGTTGATCCTCCACGGGCCAGACAAGCGGCCCACGCCAACATTGTAGGCAATTTTTGCCGGGCCGGGCGCCGGGGGCGGAAAAAAGGTTCCTATAAGTCTGGAGGGAAAGGGAGACGCATGTCCGTACTCGATGGAATCATGATCGAAATGTCGGTGGTGCTCGGTTCGACCGAAGTGCCCGTCCGGCAGATCCTGCAGATGAGCCGCGGCGCGATGATCCCGCTCGACTGCGGGCAGGACGATCCGAGCATGGTCTATGTCAATGGCGAGCTCGTCGCCCTGGGCCGCATCCTCGTCGACGGCGAGGTGATGTCGCTCGAAATTTCCGAACTCGTGAAGAAGTCGCGTAACTGATGGACCTCTTGTCGATGTTGCGTACGCTGGGCGCGCTGGGCCTGGTGTTGGGGATGCTGGCAACGGCCCTGTGGGTCGTGCGCCGCTATGACCTGAAGCTGCCGGGCCGCGTGACCGGGGGCGGGCGCAAGCGCGTGGAGTTGGTCGAGCGGCTGGCGGTGGACGCCAAGCGCTCGGTGGCGCTGATCCGCCGCGACGGGTGCGAGCATCTGATCCTGATCGGCCCGGAGGGGCACGCGACGATCGAAACCGGCATCACCCCGCCGCCGGCTCCGGTGGCGGAAGCGGCGGCCGAGCCCGACGCACCGGCGAAGATCGAGGACGATCTGGCGGTATTCAAGGCCGGCGTGGCGAAGCTGGCCGGCAAGCTCGATTTCAAGGGGATGGTCGACAAGCTGCGGCCGGACGCCGCAGCCGAGACCAAGGATGTCGTGCCGGAAGCGCCGTTCGCAGCGGCGCTGGTCGAAGCGACGCCGGCGGAGGCCCCTGTCGTCGTTGCCGAAGCGGTGCCGACGCTGCCGCAGGCCGCCAACGATGCCGAGCCTGCCCCGATCGAAGAGGCTGCCAAGCCCGCACCGCGTACCCGCGCCCGCAAGGCGCCCACCCGCACCCGCATCGCTCGCGACACCACGCGCTGGAACAAGCGCGCGGTGCGCGAGGCGCTGAATGCGTAAACTTCTCGCCGCGGCCGCACTGCTGATCGTGCTGCCGGTCGCGGCGCACGCGCAAGCAGTTGCGCCTGCTGCCCAGGCGGCACAGGCGGCCGCCCAGGGCGCGACCATCTCCATCGGCGGCGAAGGCCCGATGTCGGCCAAGGCCATCCAGCTGGTGCTGATGCTTACCGTGCTCAGCCTGGCCCCGGGCCTGCTGATGACGGTGACCAGCTTCACCCGCATGGTGGTCGCGCTCTCGCTGCTGCGCACCGGCATCGGAACGCCCGGCGTGCCGCCCAACCCGGTGATCATCAGCCTCGCGCTGTTCCTCAGCTTCTTCGTGATGGCGCCCACCTTCGAGAAGGCGTGGAACGAGGGCGTGGAGCCCTATACCAAGGGCAAGCTGACCGAAGTCGCGGCGTTCGAGAAGACGACGGAGCCGTTTCGCCAGTTCATGCTCGGCCAGGTGCGTGACAGCGATCTCAAGCTGTTCGCCGACCTTGCCAACAAGAAGATCGCGACGCGCGCGGACACGCCGCTGACCACGCTGGCGCCGGCGTTCATGATCTCCGAACTGCGCCGCGCCTTCGAGATCGGCTTTCTCCTGCTGCTGCCGTTCCTGGTGATCGACCTGGCAGTCTCTGCCGTGCTGATGGCGATGGGCATGATGATGCTGCCGCCACCGACGATCTCGTTGCCGATGAAGATCATCTTCTTCGTGCTGGTCGACGGCTGGGCGCTGGTCGCGGGCTCGCTGGTGAAGAGCTTCACGCATTGACGCGCGGGGCGAAGGGTCGCCCCGACGCCCCGCCAGGCCGTCACCCCAGCGAACGCTGGGGTCTCCAGAAGAAGCGCGATGCGGCCGAACAGCGCTGCTGTGGTAGATCCCAGCGTTCGCTGGGATGACGGCCTATTGTGGCCTAAACCTGCAGCCCAACCGCCGCTTGCGCCGCCTTGAGCGTGGGCGCGGCGAGCGCGCTGGCGCGCGCCGCGCCCGAAGCGAGCTTGGCGCCTACCTCGGCGCGATCGTCCAGCAGCGCGGTCAGCCGCTCGCGGATTGGACCGAGGACAGCTATCGTCAGGTCCGCCAGCGCAGGCTTGAAGGCGCCGAAGCCTTGCCCCGCATATTCCTCGACCACCGATTGCGGCGTGCGATCGGCCAGCGCGGCGAAGATCGTCACCAGATTGCGCGCCTCGGGCCGTTCGGCGAGCGCATCGAACGAATCCGGCAGCGGCTCGGGATCGGTCTTGGCCTTGCGGCACTTGGCGGCGATCGTGTCGTTGTCGTCGATCAGGTTGATGCGGCTCAGATCCGAGGGATCGGACTTGGACATCTTCGCATTGCCGTCGCGCAGGGACATGATCCGCGGCGCCGCCTTGCTGATCAGCGGCTCGGGCAGCGGGAACAGCTCGACGCCGAAGTCCTGGTTGAACTTGGTGGCGATGTCGCGGGTAAGCTCCAGGTGCTGCTTCTGGTCCTCGCCCACCGGCACGTGCGTCGCCTGATAGACGAGAATGTCAGCAGCCTGGAGAACCGGATAGGTGAAAAGGCCGACGCTGGCGCCGTCGCGGTTCTTGCCCGCCTTGTCCTTCCACTGGGTCATGCGGTTGAGCCAGCCCATGCGGGCGGTACCCTGGAGGATCCAGCACAATTCGGCATGGGCGGGGACGCGCGCCTGATTGAACAGGATCGAGCGATCGTCGATGCCGGCGGCGAACAGCGTGGCCGCCATCTCGACCGTCGAGTTGGCGAGCTCCTGCGGGGTCACCGTGCCGGTGAGCGCGTGGAGATCGGCGAGGAAGAACAGGCACTCGCCCCCATTTTCTTCCAGGGAGTCCTGCATCGCGACCCACTGCTTGATGGCGCCCAGATAGTTGCCGAGGTGAAGATTGCCGGTGGTCTGGATGCCCGAGACGACGCGCATGGGATATTCACTCCGCACCCGGTTGACCGTTCGGCCGTTGGACCGGCCGCGGGTCCGTGGCGGCGGGGGTGCATGAGGCCGCGCGAATTGCCAGGACGCCGCGGCTCTAGAGCAGCTTGGGGCGAAGGGGAACCGGGCTCAGCGCGCGGCGCGGCGGCGGACCAGCGCCTTGAGGTCCGAAAGCAGGAAGGCGCGGGTGGCGAAGCAGGCGGCGACATAGATCGCGCAGCCGGCACCGACGAGGATCACCAGCCCGGCATAACGCTCCCAGATCCGGCCGTTGAGCCACGGATCGAGCAGCCCGTCGCCCGCCCAGAGCGCCGCGCCCATCACGATCGCCGCCAGCGCAAGCCGGGGCAGGCGGCGGGCAAGCTGGGCGTCGACCTCGAAATGGCCACGCTTGCGCAGCGTAAGGTACAGCATCGTCACGTTGACGGTGGAGGAGAGCGCGGTGGCAAGCGGCGGCCCGAGATGGGCGATCAGCGGAATCAGCGCGAGATTGGCGGCGATGTTCACCGCGACCGAGATCATTGCCAGCCGCACCGGCGTCTTCGTGTCCTGCCGCGCGTAGAAGCCGGGGGTCAGCACCTTGACGAGGATGTAGGAGGGCAGGCCGATCGAGAAGCCGGCCAGTGCCCAGGCGCACTTCACCGTGTCCTCCGGCGTGAAGTGGCCGTACTGGAACAGCCCGCGGACGATCGGCTCGGCGGCGACGATCAGCGCGACCATCGCGGGCAGGGTGAGGAACAGCGCCAGCTCCATGCCGCGGTTCTGCGTCTCCATCGCCTCGGCTTCCTTGCCGGCGCCGAGCAGGCGGGAGATGGTGGGGAGCAGGATGGTGCCGAGGCCGATGCCGATCATGCCCAGCGGCAGCTGGTTCAGCCGATCGGCATAATAGATGTACGAGATCGAGCCCTCGCCGAGCAGCTTGCCCGATAGCGAGGTGGAAATGACGAGGTTGAGCTGCACCGCGCCCGCACCCACGGCGGCCGGCAGGATCAGCTTCATCAGCCGCCGCACGTCATCGTCGATCCGCGGCAGGCGCGGGCGCAGCGACACGCCCGAGGCGCGGCAGGCGAGCGCCAGCCAGCCGAGCTGGAGAAGCCCGCCCAGCGGCACGCTGATCGCCTGCACCCGCGCGGTCTGCTCGGGTGTGCCGTGGAAGAAGAACAGTCCGGTCACCATGGCGATGTTGAGCAGGATCGGCGCTGCGGCGTTGACCCAGAACTTGTCGAGCGAATTGAGGATGCCACCGAGCAGCGAGGCAAGGCAGATCAGCATCAGATAGGGGAGGGTGATCCGCGACAGCTGTACCGCGAAGGCGAACTGCTCTGGCGTCGGGTGTTGCTTCTCGAAACCGCCGGAGAGCACTGCCGTCAGCGGCCAGGCGGCGGCCAGCGCCACCAGCGTCAATGCCAGCAGGATCGCGAACAGCACGGAAAGCGTGCGCTCGGCGAAATCATAGGCCGGGCCGCGCTCGCCGTTCACGCCCAGCTTCTGGTTGAACATCGGGATGAACGCCGATGCGAACGCACCCTCGGCGAAGAAGGCGCGGAACATGTTGGGCAGGCGGAAGGCGACGAGGAAGGCGTCCGATGCGAAATTCGCGCCGACATAACGCGCCTGGAGCGAATCGCGGACCAGGGCAAGGATACGGCTGGCGAGCGTGAGACCGCCCACCGAACCCAGGCTGCGCACGAGCTTCATCGAGAGATCGCCGTCCTAGAAGGAAAAGGGGGCGCCACCGGCATGCGGCGCGCCCCCGAAATCAAGCTTGTATGCGCCCGGCTCAGGCGTGGCCGGCTTCTTCGAAGCCGATCGCGCCTTCCTGCTGGGCACGCTGCTGCATGTAGATGCCGGCGAAGTCGATCGGCTCGAGCATCAGCGGCGGGAAGCCGCCATCGCGGACCTGGTCGGCCAGCACGCGGCGGGCGAAGGGGAACAGGATGCGCGGCGCTTCGCCGAGCAGGAACGGATCCAGCGCTTCCTGGGGGATGTTGCGGAGCGCGAACAGGCCCGCATAGGTGAGGTCGACGATGAACGCGACCTGCTCGCCGGCCTGGGCGCGGACTTCGATCTTCAGCGCGACTTCGTACACGTCGTCGCCGACCTTGTTCGAGCCGATGTTGAACTGCACGTCGATCGCCGGGGCGTTCTGCTGCTGGTAGATGGCCGGCGCGTTCGGATTCTCGAACGAGAGATCCTTTACGTACTGCGACAGCACGCCCGCCTGGGGCGCATCATCGGCGCCATTGCCAGCGGCGTCGCCGAATTCGGCGAAGGTGTCGTTCTCGGCCATCCAACTTTCCTCTTTAGATCAGGAGATTTTCGCGCTCCAGGCGCGTTACAGGGCAAGCGACTAGCAGGCGTGTGCCGGTGGCGCAATCGCATGCCCCATTGTTCGATTTGAAACCGAGGCCGCGAAGGCCTATGTACGAAAGACGGAGGCTTTGGAGGGCCAGTGTTCTACGTCATTCTGTTCGCGATGGTGGCCGGTTTCCTGGCGCTCCGGCTGTATGCGGTACTCGGCAAGCGTACCGGGCACGAGCAGGCGCTCCCGAAACCCGCCGAGGAGCGCGTCGCCGCGCCGCCCGTGACGCGGACGATCGAGGCGGTGCCGGAAGTGCGCGACTCGATCAACCGCACGATCGAGGTGGGCGCGGAGACGGGCCTGCGCGCCGTGGTCTCGGCCGACCCGAGCTTCGACGTCGCCAAGTTCCTCGAAGGCGCCAAATCCGCCTATCGCATGATACTCGAAGCCTTCTGGAAGGGCGACGAGGACACGCTGCGCTTCCTGGTGGACGAGGACGTGCGCGCCGCGTTCGAACAGGCCATCGCCGATCGCAAGGCGAAGGGCGAGGTGCTCGACAATCGCCTGATCGCGATCGAGCGCGCGACGATTTCCGAAGCAGGTGTCGAGAACAAGGTCGCCCAGGTGACCGTCCGCTTCGATGCGGACATCGTTGCGGTAACGCGCGACGCCGAGGGCAATGTGATTGCCGGTTCGCTCAGCGACGCGGTCATCACGCACGATGTCTGGACCTTCGCCCGCAAGCTGCGCAGCGACGATCCGAACTGGAAGCTGGTCGAGACCGACGAAGCCTGAGGGGCAGCATGCGGATTTTCGGGGGATTGGCGCTCGCTGGGCTGCTTGGCGCGTGTTCGAGCGGCCTCGTTCCCCCAGAGGCGGGTACGCGGCCCGCGCCGACGCGTCCGGCACCAGACCGTCCCGTGCCCGTGGCAGAGCGTCCGCACCCCGGCACGACGCTTCCCGAGACGCCTTCCAATCTTCCTGCGCGCCAGCCTAGTGCTGCGACGCCGTTGCCGGCGATGCCTGCTCCGCCCGCTGCGGCTGGCGCCTCGATGGCCGCCACTGCCGGGCTCGTCGCAGGCCCCGCCATCGAGACGCTGCCGATCACCCCGGACAATGCCGCTCGCGCACTCGCGGCGTTTAAGCTGAGCTGCCCGGGCCTCCAGCGCCGTACCGATGCCTCCGGGCTGACCCGTGGCAGCGACTGGGGGGACGCCTGTGCCGCCGCCGCCAGCTGGAGCGGAGATGCGACGGGCTTTTTCGCGCGGTGGTTCGAAACGGTGCAGGTCGGCAACGGTGCCGCCTTTGCTACCGGCTATTACGAGCCCGAAATTGCCGGCGTGCGCGCGCGCCGGTCCGGCTATGACGTGCCGGTCTACGGCCTTCCCGACAATCTGATCGAGGTCGATCTCGGCCAGTTCTCCGATGCGCTGAAAGGCAAGCGGATCCGCGGCCGCGTCCATGGCCGTCAGTTCGTCCCCTATTACGATCGGACCCAGATCGAGCAGGGCGCGCTGGAAGGCCATGCGCCGGTGGTTGCTTGGGCGGCCGACCCGATCGAGATGTTCTTCCTGCAGGTACAGGGCTCGGGCCGGCTCAAGGGGCCGGACGGGCAGGTGGTCCGCATCGGTTATGCCGGGCAGAACGGCCGCGACTATACCGGCATCGGCAAGCTGATGAAGGATCGCGGGCTGCTCGGCCCCGGCCAGACCTCGATGCAGGGCATCGTCGCCTGGCTGCGCGCGCATCCCGAGGAAGGCCGCGCGATCATGCGCGAGAACAAGAGCTTCGTGTTCTTCAAGGAATTGAGCGGCGCCGGGCCGCTGGGCGCGATGGGCTATCCGGTGGCCGGCTGGACCAGCGTGGCGGCGGACCCGAAGTTCATTCCGCTCGGCGCGCCGCTGTTCCTGTCGATGGACCGCACCGATGCGACCGGGCTGTGGGTGGCGCAGGATACCGGCGGCGCGATCAAGGGACCGAACCGCGTCGACACCTTCTGGGGCGCCGGCGAGGAGGCGCGCGCCATCGCCGGCGGCATGTCGGCGCGCGGCGTCGCCTGGCTGCTGCTGCCCAAGGGCACGCTGGCGCGGCTCAACGCGGCCCAACCTGCGACGGCGCAGCCGCCGATCCCCCAGCCATGAGCGGGCGCGGGCGCCGCACGCTGGCGCCCGAGGAAGCGGCGCTGTGGCAGAAGGTGATCCAGAGCGTCACGCCGCTGCACGTGCGCGCCGTGCCCAAGCCGCTGCCGCCGGAGCCCGAGCCCGCAGCGGCGCCTGTCCCCAAGCCAATGACGCGCCGGCTGGACGTCCCCACCGGCAAGCTGGTGCCCAGCCGCCCGGGGCGGCCCGCCATCACCCTTTCGACGCCGATGCCGGACACGCACGAGCGCCGCACGCTCGATGCGAGCTGGGATCGGCGGCTGTCGCGCGGGCTGGTCGCGCCCGAAAGCTCGATCGATCTGCACGGCCACAACCTGCACGCCGCCTATGACCGGCTGGACGTCGGTCTCGCCCAGGCCATCGCGCATGGCGACCGGGTGCTGCTGCTGATCACCGGCAAGCCGCCGCGCCCCGAATCGGAGCGGCCGCATGCGCGCGGCGCGATCCGGGCGGCGGTGGGGGACTGGCTCGCCGCGTCGCGCCATGCCGATCGCATCGCGGCGGTGCGCCAGGCCCATCCCCGGCACGGCGGATCGGGCGCGCTCTACATCGTCCTGCGCCGTCCGCGTGGGCAGGGCTGACGCGCGAGTTTCTTAACGAATCCGTGGCACGGTTCGCCCGGCGTTCGAGTATATCGATGCGCCGGGGGATTCTTGGAGCAACGAACAGCAATGCGCTGGGGGGAGCGAAGGACGAGCAGGCGAGTTGCCATCGGCGCCATAGTTGGTGCGGCGATGCTGATGCTGATCGCGCGCCTGGCGGGCCTTACTTTCGCACAACTTGGGCTTGCACTGGGTCTGGCGGTGCCGCTGGCGCTGCTGGGGGCACTCGCCTTGGCCATGATCGGGCGCCCGCGTCGTGCGGCGGCGCTGTCGGCGGCGGTCGACCGGCTGCATGCCGCGGCACTCGGCGATCTCGAAAGCCCGCTCCCTTCGGCCTTGCTGCGGGGTGCGCCGCGACTCGCCGAAGCGATCGACGAGCTGTTCCACAAGCTCCACGGCAATCTGGAAAGCGTGCACCGTCTGGCGATGTTCGATACCGTCACCGGACTCGCCAATCGCCCCCATTTTCGCCGCGGGGCAGAGCGGATGCTGGAGGATGCTGCCGAGGACACCAAGGCGGCGCTGTTCTTCATCGACCTCGATCGCTTCAAGGCGGTGAACGATACACTGGGCCATGCCGTGGGCGATGTGCTGCTCGGCATGGTCGCCAACCGGCTGCGCGCGGTGGGCGACCAGTGCGCCGTTTTCACCCGGGGTGAGGCGCCCCTGATCGGCCGGCTTGCCGGCGACGAGTTCACCCTGTTCTTCGCGCATCTGCCCGATCCGGACGCCCGCGTGCTGGTCGGTACCAAGGTGCTGGAGGCGCTGTCGGCGCCGTTCGATCTCGCCGGCCAGATCGTGTCGATCGGGGCGTCGATCGGGCTGGCGCTCTATCCCGACCATGGGCGGACGCTACACGACCTGATGGGTGCCGCCGACGCGGCGATGTACCAGGCGAAGACGCAAGGGCGCGGCCGGGTCGAGACGTTCAGCGACGGCCTTGCCGCGCAGATGATCGCGCGGGTGCGCCTTGAAACCGAGCTGCGCGCGGCAATCGAGCGCGACGAATTTGCGCTGGTCTTCCAGCCGCAGGTTGCGGCGTCCGACGGCACGATCGTCGGCGCCGAGGCGCTGCTGCGCTGGGAGCATCCGGACGGCACCAAGCTGCCCGGCGTCTTCCTGCCGCGCGCCGAGGAAACCGGGCTGATCGTCGAGATTGGCGACTGGGTGGTCGCCAATGTGGCGAACACGATCGCGCGCTGGGCCCGGCTTGGCGTGGAGCAGCGGCTGGCGGTGAATGTCAGCCAGCGCCAGATCGACCACACCACCTTCTTTCGCCATCTGCGCGCCGCGATGCTGGCAGCGAACGCGCCCGCGCGGTTGCTCGAGCTGGAGATCAGCGAGACGCTGGCGATGCATTGTTCGGAGGAGGTGCTGCGCGCGATCGCCGCGCTGCGCGCCGCGGGCGCCACGGTGGCGGTCGATGACTTCGGGACGGGCTATTCGAACCTCGCCCGGCTGCGGCGGCTGCCGATCGACCGGGTGAAGCTGGACCGCAGCCTGATCGAGCAGGTTGCCACCAATCCCGAGGCGCGGGCGATCACCCAGGCGGTGATCGGCCTGGTCCACGGGCTGGGCTGCCAGGCGGTGGCCGAGGGGATCGAGAGCGAGGCGCAGGCCGCCGTGCTGCGCGTGCTCGGCTGCGACGTGCTGCAGGGCTATGCGATCGCCACGCCGATGGGCGAGGCCGATTTCCTTGCCTGGGTGCGGGAAATGGCGCCCCGCCGGGCGACCGCCTGAGCGATCACACCCGCTTCAGGATTTCCGCATAGACGTCCGTCAGCGCGCGCAGGTCGGCGAGCGCGACGGCTTCATCCAGTTTGTGCATCGTTGCGTTGAGCAGGCCGAACTCGACGACGGGGCAGATGCGCGAGAGGAAGCGCGCGTCCGAGGTGCCGCCGGTAGTCGACAGTTCGGCCTCGACGCCGAGGACGTCGCGGATCGCGCCGCTGACCAGGTCCGAGAGGGGCCCCGGCTGGGTGAGGAACGCCTCGCCGAACACGCGCCCCTTCACCTCGGCATGCGGTGCGTGGCGGGCAACGATCGCCTGAATGCGGGCGATCAGTTCTTCCCCGCGCTGCTGATCGTTGAAGCGGATGCTGATCCGTGCCGCGGCCCGGCCCGGGATGACGTTGGTCGCAGGGTTGCCGACCGCCAGATCGATCACCTCGATATTGGACGGCTGGAACCAGGCATTGCCCTGATCGAGCTCGATCCCGTCGATCTCGGCGAGGGCGCGGACGAGGCGGGGGACCGGGTTGTCGGCCAGATGCGGATAGGCGACATGCCCCTGCCGGCCGATCACGGCGATCTCGATCACCGTCGATCCGCGACGCCCGATCTTGATCGTGTCGCCCAGTCGGTGCGCGGAGGTGGGCTCGCCGACCAGGCAGAGGTCGGGCTTGAGGCCGCGTTCGGCCATGCGCTCGATCAGCCTGGGCGTGCCGTAGGTGGCGGGGCCTTCCTCGTCGCCGGTGATGATCAGGCTGGTGATGCCGCGTGCGGGTGCCTGCGCGGCGGCGGCGACGAAGGCGGCGATCGCGCCCTTCATGTCGACCGCGCCGCGGCCGTAGAGCAGCTCGCCGCGAATCTCGGGAGCGAAGGCGCCGCTGGTCCAGCCCTGGCCGGGCGGCACCACGTCGAGATGGCCGGCAAAGGCGAAATGCGGCCCCTCGCTGCCGCGGACGGCGAGCAGGTTTTCGACCGGCCCGTCGGGTGCCTCGCCCTCGACGAAGCGCTCGACCCGGAAGCCCAGCGGGGTGACCGCCGCCTCCAGCACGTCGAACACGCTGCCGCGGGCCGGCGTGACGCTTTCGGCCGCAATCAGGGCCTTGGTGAGTTCGACGACGTCCGGCACACTACCTCCATTCGCAAGGGAGGCGACATTGCCCAAGCTGGACCTGGATACAATCCCGCAGACCAACGCCACCGGCTATCCGGCACCGTTCGACGCAGCGGTGGCAGGGCGCTGGTACCGCCGGCTCGCACCGCCCTCGGGGCTGACCGCGATGGGGGTGAGCCATGTCGTGCTCAAGCCGGGCGCCTGGTCCTCGCAGCGGCACTGGCATGACAGCGAGGACGAGTTCGTCGTGATGCTGGCCGGTGAGGCGGTGCTGGTGGAGGAGGGCGGGGAAACCGTCCTGCGGGCAGGGGACTGCGCGGCCTTCCCGGCCGGGGTGGCGGATGGGCATCATCTGCAGAACCGGTCCCAGGAAGATGCCGTGTTCCTCGCCATCGGTGCGGGCCCGCGCGGCGGCGGGGAATATCCCGATATCGACATGGTATTCACGCCCGAGGGGTATTTCCGGAAGGACGGGACGCCGTACGAGACGGAACGGCTGCGGTGATCCCGCTCTTTAGCCCCTGCCCTTCAGGGGAGGGGGTTGGGGTGGGGCCGTGTCTCACCGAGACCAACCAACGTTCTGGAATCCCTCCACCCCAACCCCTCCTCCAAGGAGGAGGGGCTTAGATAGTGGTACTCACGCCACCGGCAGCTCGAACTTCTCGATCACCCAATCCTCTTCCTGCGCCCCGGCGATCCAGTCCTGCATATACGGGTGCTGGAGCACGGCCAGCATATAGGCCTGGGCGAAGCGCGGCACCGGCAGCGAATAGGTGACGATCCGCGTCACCACCGGCGCGAACATGATGTCGGCGGCGCCGAACGTGCCGAACAGGAACGGCTCCTCGCCGCCATAGCGGGCACGGGCCTGGGCCCAGAGTTCCATGATCCTTGCCAGGTCGGCCGCGACATCCTCGTCCACCGGCGCAGGCGGATAGACCTGGCGGATGTTCATGCTGTGCTTGCGGCGGAGCGCGGCGAAGCTCGAATGCATCTCCGCCGCCATGGATCGTGCCATCGCACGGGCGGCGGGATCCTCCGGCCAGAACCGGGTGTTGCCGATCTTGTCGTTGAGATATTCGACAATCGCCAGGCTGTCCCACACCACCGCCTCGCCGTCCCACAGGATCGGCACCTTGCCCGAGGAGGGGGCGAATTCGTCGCCTTCACGGCGGCGGTCCCAGTCCTGGTCGTAGAGCGGCACCACCGTTTCCTCGAACGGAATCCCCGAAAGCTTGCACGCGAGCCAGCCGCGCAGCGACCAGGACGAATAGGCCTTGTTGCCGATGATGAGCTTCATGGCGCCGGGATAGACGGGGGCGCCGGCAGCGGCAACCGATACCGTTTTGCGCCAGGCCAAAGCCGTTGCGGAACTTCGCGAATATTTCCAGTCTGACGGTCTTGCGGCAGGGGGCCGCGAATCGGGGGACGAAAAGACGATGCGGAGCAAGGGATTCCTGTGCGCGGCGGCGGCAGTCGTGGCGATGGCAGCGGTTTGTCCGCCGGTAGAGGCACAGGAAAAGGCAGCGTCGAGCGCGCCCGCAAGCACGAGCGCGAAGATCGACACGGCGGTGTTCGCCGAACTGCCGGCCGTCCAGCGGCCCGAGCTTTCGCCGGACGGCAAGCATGTCGCGGCGAAGCTGGCGATCGCCGGCGCGCAATATTTCGCGGTGATGGACCTGGATGGTTCGAACCGCCACATCATCGGTGCGGGCGATACCGACATCAATTGGTGGAACTGGGTGAACGACGCCTGGCTGGTGATGGGCGTCGGGCGCGAGGTCGACGTGCAGGGCGACAAGTGGCGGATCAGCCGCGTGTTCGGCGTCGAGGCGGCGACCGCCAAGCTCGTCCCGCTCAACACGCCGGACACCGGCCAGAACGGCGATGACGTACTGTGGACGCCGCACGACGGCTCCACCCGCATCCTGCTTTCGGCGCAGACCTCGATCTATAGCGACGAGCCCGGCTTCTGGCCGCGGGTCGACGAGGTCGATGTGACCAACGGTCGGCACCGCCGGGTGCTGGATGGCCGCGACGAAGTGATGGACTGGTATGCCGATGGCAACGGCACGGTTCGCATGGGCGTGGGCACGTCGATGGACGGCCGCCAGCGCCGGCTGCTTTACCGTCCCTCGGCGCGGGACAGCTTCCGGGTGATCGACAAGGCCAAGGGCGTCAACGAAGGCCTGCTGATGCCCAAGCTGTTCCTGCCCGATCCGGGCAAGGCGCTGGTGGTGCAGGACGATGACGAGGGCTTCTCCGCGTTGTGGGAATATGATCTCACCACCATGCAGCGCGGCAAGAAAGTGTTCGGTGTGGCCGGCTACGACATTGACGGGCCGGTGGTCGATGGCCGCAGCTCGACGCTGCTCGGCGTCGAGGTCACCGAGAAGTTCGCGCGAACCGCCTGGCTCGATCCGGCGATGGCGGCGCTCCAGAAGAAGCTGAGCGACCGCATCCAGGGCGCGCGGGTGCAGATCACCAGCTACAGCGCCGATCGTTCGGTGGTGCTCCTCCATGTCGGCGATGCGAGCGCGCCGGGGGCCTATTTCCTTTACCGGGCGGAAGACGATTCGCTGCAGGCCTTCTCGATGAACAACAAGACGCTGGGGTTGCGGCGCCTGCATCCGGTGAAGACCATCCAGTACAAGGCCCGCGACGGGCTGGAGATCTCGGCCGTGCTGACCCTGCCGCGGAACGGCACGGGCAAGAACCTGCCGCTGATCCTGATGCCGCATGGCGGGCCCGAGGCGCGCGACGACGAAAGCTGGGACTTCATGGTCCAGTTCCTCGCCGATCGCGGCTATGCGGTGATCCAGCCCAATTATCGCGGCTCGACCGGGCTCGGCACCAAGTTCCTGCGCAAGGGCGACGGCCAATGGGGCCTGGCGATGCAGGACGACCTCAACGACGCGGTGAAGGCGCTGGCCGAGCAGGGCATCGCCGATCCCAAGCGGGTCTGCGTGGTCGGCGCCTCCTATGGCGGCTATGCGGCGCTGCGGGCGGCGCAGCGCGACGGGGCGCTGTTCCGCTGCGCGGTTTCCTATGCCGGGGTGTCCGATCTCCAGCGGATGGTCGCCTATGACTCAAAGTTCCTCGGCGGCGAATCGATCAAGGACTTCCTGAAATCCAAGGCGCAGGACTTCAAGAGCGTCTCGCCGCTGTTCCATGCGCAGGATTTCTCGATCCCCGTGCTGATCGTCCACGGCAAGAAGGATCGCCGCGTGCCGTTCACCCAGAGCAAGGTGATGGTCGACGCGCTCAAATCGGCGGGGAAGACCTACGAGTTCCTCGAGCAGCGCGAGGCCGACCATTTCTTCAGCCGCGCCGACGACCGACTGACCTTTCTCAAGGCGATGGAGGCCTTCCTCGCCAAGTACAACCCGGCGTGAAGGTGCCCGTCCAAAGCCGTCACCCCAGCGCAAGCTGGGGTCTCGTCGGGGCGGGGCTGTGATCTAGCAGCGCTACTTCGGGAGATCCCAGCGTTCGCTGGGATGACGGTTCTGGCGGCGTTAGGCCCTTACATAGACCCAGGCGTGGGTGCCCGAGGCGAGGGGCACCCATTGCCGGACATAATTCTCGCTTTCGTAGATGTCGGCGGCTTCCAGCTCCTTGGCGCTGAGCTGGAAGACCTTGCCCGCGATCGGCGGTCCATCGCCGGGGATCAGGGCGAGGTGCGTCTCGATGCCGCTGGCGTCGAGCACGGCCGGGTCGCGGATCTGGATCTCGGTGATCACATAGCCGTGGAGCACGTCGTCGCTGCCGTCGAGCAGCCGGCCGAACTGACTCAATTGTACCTGGTCCAGCTGGAGCGTGCCGTAGGAGAAGAGCGGCTCCATGCCCGCGCTCAGCCGATCGCTTCGAGCACCGCGGCGCGGAGCTCGGGCAGCCCCATGCCCTTGTCGCTGGACGTTGCCAGGATCTCGGGATGGGCGGCGGCGCGCTTGCGGGCCTCTTCCACCGTGCGGGCGGTGACCTCGGCCAGCTCGCTCGCCTTGATCTTGTCCGTCTTGGTGAGCACCAGCCGATAGCTGACCGCGGCGTCGTCGAGCATCTCGAGGATCTCGCGATCGACATCCTTGATGCCGTGGCGCGAATCGATCAACACCAGCGCGCGCTTGAGCTCCTGCCGGCCGCGCAGATAGTCGTTCACCAGATAGCGCCACTTGCGGACCATGTCCTTGGGCGCCTTGGCGAAGCCATAGCCGGGCATGTCGACCAGGCGAAAGCGCAGCGGTTCGCCGACGTCGAAGAAGTTCAATTCCTGCGTGCGCCCGGGCGTGACCGAGGTGCGGGCGAGGCTGTTGCGGTTGGTCAGCGCATTGATCAGCGACGACTTGCCGACGTTCGAGCGGCCGGCGAACGCCACCTCCGGCACGGTCGGCGCGGGCAGATGCTCGAGCGCCGGCGCGGACTTGAGGAACGCGATGGGGCCGGCGAACAGCTTGCGCGCGGATTCGATCTGGTCGGGGTCGAAGGACATTTAGTTCAGCTGCCCCGGCGAGCGGGGCCCTTTCAGCATATCACAGGCGGTGGTGCCTGCGTTCCCCTCCCGCTTGCGGGAGGGGCTAGGGGAGGGGCTGCAACCGCGCAGCACTGCCTCCACGTCAGTCCCTCCCCCGACCCCTCCCGCAAGCGGGAGGGGAGCGAAAGCTCTGACCGCGTGCTGGCTGGAGGGGGTGGGAAGGGGCATTCTCACTTCGCCTTGGCCGCGCCCGGCTTGGCCACGGGCACCTTCATCTCCGGGTGCCGCGCATAGAGCCACTGCTGCTGGAGCACGGTCAGCACGTTCGAGGTGATCCAGTAGAGCTGCAGGCCGACGGCGAAGGGCGCCATCAGGAACATCAGCATCCACGGCATGATCGCGAACATCTGCTTCTGCATCTCGTCCATCGGCGCCGGGTTCATCCGCATCTGGAAGAACATCGACACGCCTAGCAGCACCGGCACCACGCCGATCGCCAGGAAGCTCGGCGGCGTGAAGTGGAGATAGCCGAACAGGTTGAGGATCGTCGCCGGATCCGGCGCCGAAAGGTCGCGGATCCACAGGACGAAGGGCTGGTGGCGCATCTCGATCGTCAGCAGCAGCACCTTGTAGAGCGCGAACATGATCGGGATCTGCAGGATCATCGGTGCGCAGCCCGCGAGCGGATTGACCTTTTCCGCCTTGTAGAGCTGCATGATCTCCTGCTGCTGGCGCGCCTTGTCGTCCTTGTAGCGCTCCTGGATCGCCTTCATCTTCGGCTGCACCTGGCGCATCTTCGCCATCGAGGCGAACTGCTTCTGGGCGATCGGGAAGAGCAGGCCGCGGATGGTGATCGTCAGCAGGATGATCGCCACGCCGAAATTGCCGACCAGCTTGAACAGCCAGCTGAGGTAGGTGAAGATCGGGCGCTCGATGATCTCGAACCAGCCCCAGTCGATCGCGCGCTCGAACTTCGCGATGTCATACTGCTTCTGATAGGCGTCGAGCAGCTTCACTTCCTTGGCGCCGGCGAAGAAGTGGCTGGTATAGGTCGCTTCCTTGCCCGGGCGGACCGCGATCGGCTGGGCAAGGGCGACATCGGCCTGATATTGCTGCGCCGCAGTGCCGCGCTGCTGGATGCTCACGCCGCCGCGCTGGTCGGGGATCGCCGCCGTCAGCCAGTAATGGTCGCTGAAGCCGACCCAGCCGCCGGTGGTGGTGAACTGCTGGGGCGTGCTCTCCACGTCCTTCCAGTTGATATAGTGCGCCGCATCGTTGGTCGCGGCGACCGGGCCGACATGCGCGGCCCACTGGCTGGTATCGGTCGAGCGCTGGCCACGCGAGATCAGCGTGTAGGGGGTGACGGCCACCGGCGCGCCGCCACGGTTCGCGACCGTCTGGCGAACGGTGAACATGAAGTTCGAATCGACGCCGAGCTCGACCGTGAAGGTCTGGCCGGCGCTGTTCGTGGTGGTGAGCCTGACCGGGGTGGCGGGCGTCAGCGTCTGGCCGTCGGCCTTCCACACGGTGTTGGCGTCCGGCGCGCCCGCGCCCTGCCAGCCGAACTGCGCGAAATAGCTGCCCTCCGCGCCGCTCGGCGAGAGCAGGCGGATCGGTGGCGAGTTCTTCGCCACGGTCTGGTCGTACTGGCGCAGGACGAGATCGTCGATGCGCAGGCCCTTTAGGTTGATCGAGCCCTTGAGCGCCGGCGTGTCGATCGCGACGCGCGGGCTGTCGGCCAGCACCGCGTCGCGGTCGCGAATCGTCCTGGGCGCGTTGGTGGCTGCGTCGACGCCGGAGTTCGGCACCGGCTGCAGCTTGCCGTCGACCATCTTGGCGGGTGCGGCCGGCTGCTGCGGGAACAGCCAGTGGCTGATCATCGGCCAGCCGAGCAGCACCAATGCCGCGAACGCCGCGAAGAGGATGAAATTCTTCTGTTCTTCTTTCACCGATAATCCCCGGAAGGAAAGCTCAAGGAACGGGATCTGGGCCGTGCCCGCCCCATGGATGGCAGCGCGCGATGCGCCGTAGCGCAAGCCAGCCGCCTTTCACCGCCCCATAGCGGCGAAGCGCTTCGATTGCATAGGCCGAACAGGAAGGCTGGTAGCGACAGGTGGGCGGCAGGATCAGCGACGGGCCCAGCTGCCAGGCGCGCGCGAGCAGCACCAGCACCCGCGCGATCATGATTCCACCTTGGGTTCGCCCTTGGGGCGCACGCGCCGGAGCGCCTTGGCGAGTTCCGCCTTCAGATCGGCATAGGGGCGCTCGATCCCGCCCATGCGGCCGATCAGCACATGGTCCGCGCCGGCGATTCCCGCCTCCGGCAGGAGTTCGCGCGCGAGCATGCGAAAACGCCGCTTCATCCGGTTGCGGATAACGGCGTTGCCAACTTTCTTGGAAACGGTAATGCCGATCCGCATCGACGGATCGGCATCGTTCCGTTCGCGCACCAGAAGGACGAAACCGGGCATCGGTGCCCGCTTTCCCCCGTTGGCGGCGAGATAGTCCTTGCGCTGCGTGAGCCGGTCGAGGCTCGGCAAGGGCGTGTCGGTGCTTACGCCGACAGCTTCTTGCGGCCGCGGGCGCGGCGGGCGCGGATCACATTGCGACCGCCCGGGGTCGCCATCCGTGCACGGAAGCCGTGCCGGCGCGCACGCACCAGGTTGCTCGGCTGAAAGGTCCGCTTCATCGCTCATCCTCGAGTATCTAGAACGTAAAAGGGCCGCCACAGGGGCGGCCGCGTGTCGAGCGCCATTACGGGCAAGTGGCGCCAGAGTCAACGCGGGATGCGAGTTTTGGGCGGGTGCCTGGCGCATGGGCGTGGAGATGGGTGGGGTGTGTTGGTTGTGCAAGACGCGGGGGCGCGGGGCTGGCGGCTGCGGTGGCGAAGTTTAGGAAGTTTAGGGTGTCGCGATGTTTTCGCGGTGGCCGAAGTTTAGGAAGTTTAGGGTCGCTAGGATTGTCGATGGCCGCCGGACTAAGACGCCGGGGCTACTGAAGAGGCAATTTCAACGGCGCGAGCGAACGGCGGGAGCTGGGTGGGAAACGGACTTAAACGCTAACGCGTTTTCCAAACCGAACGTGCGAAGTCGAGGGCTGATCGCGCGCCCGGGGCCTCAAGCTTGGCCAAGTTGCAAAGCGGATCGAGTGCTTCCCCTCCGGATGGCGATGCAGCCGCATCTGCGGGCGTTCGTTCACCCATTGGGACCTCACCGGCATAGTTCTGGGAGCCCAATATCTGGGCAGTACGCGCCTCACAATCGGCGCGAACATCCATAATCGTATAGGTCAGCACCGGTGCAAGCGGTTGAACCTTGGGCACCAGTAGCATCGCCACTACCACGATTGATCCAGTGCGCTTCGCTTCTCCAACATTTAACGCGGCGACCAGTTGATCCGAGCGCTTGTACTCGCGCCATTCTTCTCGCTGCGCTGCATTGGCACAAGCAAAAGGTAGAATCATGGCGGTCCAGCAAAGCCTGCCATTCATAGATCGCCCCTCCCTTGATCCCGTGATCGTAGGTGCTGTCCCGAATGTCGGCAACTGGGTGATAGCAGACCCGCGCATTTCGATAGTTGGACTGTTCAAAGAGCGGTGGCGTGAGAACAGATAGGGAACTTCTGGGCCAAAGCAAGTTGCTGCGCGATCGGATTCCGTTAGCCCTCGTCATCCCCGCGAAGGCGGGGATCCATTGGCGCTGCGGGTGCGGTTCCTTCCCCCGGCGGTGAGGGCCATGGATTCCCGCCTTCGCGGGAATGACAGGGGGAGGGGCGTGCGGCATCGTTCCAACAGGCACGAACGGGGCATCCGCGCCTCCGCCGCCACCCGCCGATCATATCCCTTCCGTATCGTGCAGAAGTCGCTATGCTCCCATTCTGGGGAGGGGGCTCGCTTGGTCGCCAGCGTCTCGACGGTTGCCTATCTGGGGCTGGAAGCGCGCGCGGTGGAGGTGCAGTGCAACCTCGTCGCCGGGCTGCCCAAGTTCGTCGTCGTCGGGCTGCCCGACAAGGCGGTGGCCGAAAGCCGCGAACGCGTCCGCGCCGCGATGGCGGCGATCGGCCTCGCGCTGCCGCCCAAGCATATCGTGCTCAACCTCTCGCCCGCCGACCTGCCCAAGGAAGGATCGCATTTCGACCTGCCGATCGCGCTGGCGCTGCTCGCGGCGATGGGCGTGGTCGATGCCGAGACGATCGCGGGCTATGTCGTCGTCGGCGAGCTTGCGCTCGACGGGCGGATCGCGCCGTCGCCGGGGGTGCTGCTCGCGGCGATGCACGCGGCGGAGGCGGGCAAGGGGCTGGTCTGCCCGGTCGCGCAGGGGCCGGAGGCGAGCTGGGCGGGGCAGGGAGACGTGCTCGCCGCGCCCGACCTGATCGGCCTGCTCAACCACTTCAAGGGCAACCAGCTGCTCCCCGCGCCGGTGCCGGGCGAGGTCGACCCGCCGGGGGCGGGGCCGGATCTCGCCCAGGTGAAGGGGCAGGAGACGGCCAAGCGCGCGCTCGAGATCGCCGCCGCCGGGGGGCATAATCTGCTGTTCGTCGGGCCGCCCGGTGCCGGCAAGTCGCTGATGGCGGCGTGCCTGCCGGGCATCCTGCCGCCGCTGGAAGCCGCCGAGGCGCTGGAGGTGTCGATGGTCGCCTCGGTCGCCGGCACGCTCCAGGGCGGGCGGCTGACCCGCACCCGGCCATTTCGTGCGCCGCATCACTCGGCCTCGATGGCGGCGCTGACCGGCGGCGGGATCAAGGTCAAGCCGGGCGAGGTGAGCCTCGCCCATCTCGGCGTGCTGTTCCTCGACGAACTGCCCGAGTTCCAGCGTGCCGTGCTCGATTCGCTCCGCCAGCCGCTGGAGGCGGGCGTGGTGAGCGTGGCGCGGGCCAGCGCGCATGTGACCTATCCGGCGCGGGTGCAGCTGATCGCGGCGATGAACCCGTGCCGCTGCGGGCATCTCGGCGACCCGGCGCTCGCCTGTGCCCGCGCACCGCGCTGCGCGGCCGACTATCAGGCGAAGGTGTCCGGCCCGCTGCTCGACCGGATCGACCTGCATGTCGAGGTCCAGCCGGTGACCGCCGCCGATCTCGTCCTGCCGCCGCCCGCCGAAGGATCGGCCGAGGTCGCGGCGCGGGTGGCGGCGGCGCGGGCGCTCCAGACGCGGCGCTATGCGGGCACCAGCATCCGCACCAATGCCGAAGCCGATGGCGAGCCGCTAATGGCCTTCGCCGCGCCCGACGATGCCGGCCGTAAGCTGCTGGCCCAGGCGGCCGAGGCGATGCGGCTGTCGGCGCGGGGGTATACCCGGGTGTTGCGGGTGGCGCGGACGATTGCCGATCTGGCGGGGGCTGAAGGCGTGGGGCGCCTGCATGTCGCCGAGGCGCTGAGCTATCGGCGGCAGGCACCGCGGAGTTGAAGGGCCGATGCTGATCGAGGCGATCCT
This sequence comes from uncultured Sphingomonas sp., assembly GCF_913777625.1. Classification (GTDB taxonomy): domain Bacteria; phylum Pseudomonadota; class Alphaproteobacteria; order Sphingomonadales; family Sphingomonadaceae; genus Sphingomonas. Next base: position 261,979 of record NZ_CAJYTI010000020.1, on the reverse strand, counting down.
GGAATATCTCGGGGCAATCGGCGGACCGGATCGCGGGACGTGGAAGCTGTGGGTAGGGATGATCGCTGCGGGCGGTATCGTCTGTGTGCTGCTTGCATACCGCGGGTAGAAAGGCGCTTTTCGCCCCAATTGCAGCCGTTCAATTTGCATGGGGGAGTGCACGGATGAACAACTTGCTCGTCTTACCCATCATGTTCTGCCTCTTGGGCTGCTCTCCGAGATCAGGAGGCAGGGAAGAGGCGATAATGGACAAAATTGAGAAGCAGGTTCAGTTGCCGAGTGGAGCTGCCCCTCTGCATGAGTTTGTGAGGTACTATGCTTTCCGGCGCGACGGAAAAGTGCGAGGCATATATATTGCGGCGGTTGACGCTCCGCCGTCTTGGAAAGGCGGTGAGCGCACATGGGTGCAGGATTCTGAGCAGGTGCCTAGACTTATGGATGCTGGCTGCACCGAAGTTTCTCTGGTCTTCGATCCAGTAGCAGGTAAGGTGGAGGAGGTAGTGTGCGATGGAGCGCCTGTAGTACCTGTCCCTCAAGATCTTCTGAACGGCAGCTAACCACCCGCGTCCAGCCATTCCTTCCGTCTCTGGATCGATCAGGAGCAACCTCGCGTGCGCCTCCGCGTTCCTCCCCCGTGCAACAGCCCCGAAACGAAGCGCCCGATGGCGAGCAGCCCGATCTTCCCCCCGACGAGGAAGAGGACGTCCAGGAACGCGAGGCGGCGTCGTCTCGCGTCATCCATGAGGTTATTCGACGGCAGGGCGACGAGGAACTCGATCGGCCGGCGAGTTCGCTGTTCTTCTCCGGCGTCGTTGCCGGGGTGGCGATGGCCGGGTCGGTGCTCGGGCGCGGGCTGATCGAAAGCCATTTGCCGGATGCCCCCTGGCGGCTGCCGGTGGCGAGCATCGGCTATTGCCTCGGCTTCGTCATCGTCGTGCTCGGGCGCCTGCAGCTGTTCACCGAAAGCACGCTGTCCGCAGTGATCCCCGTCGCCGCGAACCCGTCGCTCCGCAATGTCGCCCGGCTGGGCCGGCTATGGGGGCTGGTCCTTGCGGCCAATCTCGTCGGCACGCTGTTCATCGCCTATCTGGCGACCGAGGGTTGGGTCGGCACGCCGGCGAGCACCAAGGCGATGCTCGATACCTCGCGCAGCCTGCTCGAACTTTCCGGCTGGGGCGCGGTGCGGGCGGCGGTGCCGGCGGGGTTCCTGATGGCAGGGATCGCCTGGTCGCTGCCGGGGGCCAGGCGGCAGGAGTTCCTCGTGCTGGTGTTCTGCACCTATTTCATCTCGCTCGGCGAGTTCGCGCACGTCGTCGCGGGCGCGGTGGAAGCGTGGATACTGTGGCTGGCCGGCGAGGCGAGCCTCGGCTGGGTGCTGGGCGGTTTCCTGGCGCCGGCGCTGCTCGGCAACATCCTCGGCGGATCGGTGCTGTTCGCATTGCTGGCGCATGCGCAGGTACGCGAGGAGACATGAAGCGGGTTGCGGCGCGGCTACGCTTCGTCTAGCCGTGCGCATCCTTCGCTGCCCCTGTGGCGAAATTGGTAGACGCATTCGACTCAAAATCGAACGCCGCAAGGCATGCTGGTTCGAGTCCGGCCAGGGGCACCAATGCACAGTGACAAGATCGCGGAGAGCCGCGGGACACTGCGATAACATCGCGGTGATGGTCCCCTGGTTTTTCCCGTTGTTCCGCTAAGGCCCAGGAAGGCCCGGGCGCGAATCGGTGGACCATGGGCCTCGCAGGAGGCGCGGCCCACCATGCCAGCGTCGTCGAGCTCCGTGCACAGAAGCCGCGCGATCGCCCGATCGGCTGTCGGACGGCGCCGGCCCGTATCTTCATACAGCCCTGCGGGTATTGCGCTGGCGCTTTCGCTACGAGGTTTTCAAGATCGAGCGGAAGCCGTGGGCGGGGCGTTTCCCTCCGCCCTGCCCTGCGGCGTTGGTGCTCGAGATGGGCCATGTGCAGCGCCTGAACCAGGTCGCCAATTCCCAGCGCGACCCCTCCCGCCGAACATCCGTACACCCCCTCCGCCGTACGGCGGTGCGCGACCCTGCACGCGACGCGCGCCTTGCCCCGGCTGAACCGCCTTATGCTACTCGCCCGCTCATTCCCCCAGGCCGACAAAACAGTACAGTCGTACGATTTGTGTGGTATATTATGCTATATAAGGTGGTACATCTGTATTAGACGTGGAAGTGGGAATGAGCGTCGGTTGTGAAGGGGCCCGTCGGAATGCCTGTCGGTCGTGAACGAGGCCAAAGCCGCGGTGCCGGTTGCGAGAAGGGGCGAAACTGTTCGGAGGCTGCGGGCTGCAGCGCCTTCTTCCATCATTCCGCTGCGGAGGCGGGCGCACACGATGGTCCGGGCGCGCGCACGGCAGACCTGCTTGCCGAAATGTGCCACGAGATCCGTTCGCCTGTCGGCAGCTTGATCTTGGCTGCACTCCGTCTCTCGGAGACCGCGAGTCTCGCGGCCGAATGCAGGCGCGACGCGGACCGGGTGCGCATCGCGGCCGAGCACCTGGTCACCCTGCTCGAGGACCTTTTGTTCCTCCATGCTGTAGACGTGCATGACGGGGGGCGGACGGTGGCGCCTGTCGACCTCCGGCTGCTGCTGCAGGAACTGTTCCTGCTGCTCGAGCTCAAGGCGGAGGCGGTATCCGCCCGGCTCCATCTTGCGATCGATCCCGACACGCCGGTGGTCGTGGCGTGTGATCGAGGGTGGATCTCCCGGATCGTCATGAACCTTGTCGACAACGCCATCCGGCACGCAGGATGCAGCAATATCGTCATGGCCGTGACTGCCGCGCGCGACGGATGGTGCCACCTCCGTATCGAGGACGATGGCCGTGGCTTGCACGATCACCGCCGGCAGAGGGTGCCCGGCTCCCAGTTGCGATGGGGCGCGGCGGGCGGCGGTGGCGCAGGCCTCGGGCTTCGCATCTGCGGCAGTCTGGTGGAGCGCCTTGGAGGCGCGCTTTCCTTCGATGATCGTGCGGGTGGAGGGCTGTGCGTCACGGTGGCGCTGCCGGTCGCGATCGCGCGCCATGGAGATGCGTCTTGACCCCGGGGCGCCCGGTCTTCGTCGTCGACGACGATGAGCTCATGTGTGAGGAGCTGACCCAGTTGCTGCTGAAAGTCGGCTATGACGCCCACGCCTATCCGACGGCGGATGCCTTCCTGACGAGCCATCCCGAACCGACGGGCGTGCTGGTCATCGACTTGCGTCTGAAGGGCGTCAGCGGCCTTCGACTCCAGCAGAAGCTGCAGGGCTGCAGCAGCGTGCAGATCATCTTCATGAGCGGGGTCGCCTATGTCGAAGATGCCGTGGCCGCGATGAAGGCGGGGGCGTACGAGTTTCTCGTCAAGCCGTTTCGCCCGCAGGCGTTGATCGATGCCGTGGATGGCGCGTTCGAGCGGCTGTATATCGGGCAACTCGACAAGGTGCAGCTGCAGGCGGCGACGCGCGCCTACCAGAGCCTTACCGAAGCGGAGCGGGAGATTGCGCATCTGCTCGCGAGCGGCTTGCGGAACAAGCAGGTCGCCTATCGTTCGGGCCGGGCCGAGAGCACCGTGAAGGTGCATCGCGCCCGGGTCATGAAGAAGATGGGCGTCACTACCCTGGTGGACCTGTCGCGTCAGCTGCAACGGATTGTCTGAGCTGGGCGACCGCGGCCACGGACGGATCGTGCCCGGCGCCGCCGACACACGAGGTCGGGGAGGGCGGTGTGGCGGAATCGCACGCGGCGACGGACATCGCGTCGGCGCGCGCTGATGTCCTGCCCCCTATTCTCTGAAGGCGTCGCAGGACGTCGCCATCGCGGCTTCCGTACATCGCGGACCGTTCCCGCTGCGATCGGCAGGGGCGTGGTTCGCGACTCTTCCGGTGAAATGTCCGACGTGCCGGACCCGATCATGTTGGCGCGGCGTATTTCGAACGCCATGATGCCTCGAAAACGGCCTGGACGTAGCGTAACCTAATACAATGTCCAGCATCGGTACGCAAAGCGTTACGAATTGCCGCGACGGTTTCGGAGGTGCCGATTGCAGATGACGCGAAACAAAGCAGACATGAAGCTTGGAGATAGCACGCCGCCTGGTCATCAGTACTATCGTATCGCTTGTGATAACTGTTCAATGTTTATAAAATGAGCGATCTAATAAGAATTATCGTATACTAAGCATTGTTCAAAAAACATATTGCTGCGTACAGCTGTTCTTACCATCTGCACTGTTTGTGCATATGGACTTTGGTCTATGTGGACGCATTGGTGGATTGACGCTGGCGATCGTGCCGCTATTCATCATGCGTACACAAAGGGGTTTTGAAAGATCGTTGAAATATCAAAGGTTTACGCATAATTTCTTGAAGCGGAATAACTAGTTTTGTTTCGCGGCGCAAGCGTGGCGCCGTAAAATCCGGGCATATAGCGCGTTCGAAGCGGCTGGAAGGCGCCGGAGGCCCGGCGTTTTGCGCGTTCCCGACGCCAGGTCCAGCCTTGCGAGTGCCCGTTCAGGCGCGTTGCGATAGATCCGGGAAAGTCATGGCACTTGCCCGCCACATGCGTCGCGCGATGCTTCGCTCCTCCGGGCCGGTGGCGCTGGCGTAAATAGCGGTCGTGCGCATGTCGGCGTGCCCGAGCCATCGCTGCACCAGGTTCAGCGGCACTTGCGATTGAATGGCGGCAACGCCGAAGCAGTGGCGGAGACCTTTGGGCATTGCATGCGATCCACTCAATCCTGCAGCAGCCATCACTTTGCGAATTCGGCGATACGCGGTGACCCGCGAAAAGGTCCATAATCGCAAGGCTTCCCGCCCTTGCATGACATGCGCTCGCAAATCATGGGCATCAAGAATGAAGTTGATGAGCTCCAAGGGAACTGGGATGCTTCGGAATACGCCGCGCTTTCGTTTTTTGAGGCATTCTATAACGATCAATCTTGCCTGGATATCGATGCTTTTCGTGGTGAGCGACAAGGCCTCGGAAATACGGCAGCCGGTTGCAGAAATAAGCCAGCAGAGCGTGAAAGTGCTGACATCAAAGTTTTTCGCGGCTTTTAAGAATGCGGTTCTTTCCGAAGTCGTAAGATATTTTCGCTGGCCGTTCGAATCATATATCATGTGCTGCATGTTTTCGACCCATCGTTTGATTTGTACGTAATATCAGAGCGTTGCCGTAAACCGCAATCGTCCAACCATGTAACAGAACTAGTTATTCCGTCTCGCCATGGGGGGGTGTTCCTCCCGTACGGTGGCGGGGACGATGATGCGGGTTGGGAGGTTCTGGCGGCGTTTCGATCGGGGGCTGAGCGCCCGCGCGGACGTCGTTCATGCCGCGCCGCTCGATGCTGCCTACGCACCCAATGCGGCATGGGCGGCATTGGCGGTCGTCGTCCGCATCGACAATCTCGACTTGATCCGTATCGTTTTCGGCAGTGCTGCGGCGATGGAGGCTTCCAGCGCGGTCTGGCATGCGCTGCAAGGCCGGCTGGCCTCGTCTTCTGCGGTTGCCGGCGAGTGCGTCGTGCAATCGCCGGACGAATTCTGCTTCGTGGTGCGTGCGGCCACCGAAGTCGGTGCCGGGTCGCATGATTTCCTGCGCGGGGAGGTTGGTTCCTGGCTCCTCGCGCTGGGGTCCCAGCCGATCTCCGGACCGGGTCCGGACCTGCATGTCGCGCTGTCGTGGAGCGCGGTCGATGCTGGGCCGCGCTGTGACGACAAGGATGTGCTGCATCACTTGATGATCGAGGCGCGCAACCTTCTGCCGCATCCGCGGGACGGAAGCGTGCCCCAATTCTCCCGATCGGAATGGGTGCGGCGCGACATGGCGCTGGCGGCCGGGCACTATGCGGCGCTGGCGTCGGGGGAACTCCAGTTCGCCTGGGAGCCGGTTCGCGCGATCGATGACGACGCGCTGCTGTACATGCGCGCCGTCGCCGCCATTCCGGGCGTGGTCGGCGAGGTCATCGATCGGGAGGCCGGGTATCGCGCCCTGGAGCGCCTGCAACTGGTTGCCGCCTTCGATCAGTTGCTGGTGCGGCTTGCGATGGACCATGTCGCGCGCAGCGGCGGGCGGGCGGTATGCGTATCGGTCTCGGCGATCAGTTTTCGGCGATCCGCATGGTGGGATGGTGTGATGTCCCAATTTGCCATGCAGCGTGCGCGGGCGGAGCGCCTGCTCATCGCGATTGATTGCGGGCAGTTCGCCCTTTCACCCGGCGGCGCGGCCGAACTGGCCGATCAGCTGCGCCGGCTCGGCTGCAAGATCGTGCTGCACGGCTTCGGTGGCGGGCAGGTGGCGTTTGCCGGACTCCTGGCGCTGCGGCCCGATGTCATCATGCTCGATCCGTTCCTGATCCGGCTGGCGGGTCGCGGGGGGCGGGATCTCGCATTGTTTCGTCAGTTTGTCGCGCTTGCCGCCGTACTGGCGCCGATCGTCGCGGCCGAGGGCGTGGATGCGCCGGCCCAGGCGGAGATGGCGCTGGATGCGGGGGTGGCGTGGGGGTGCGGCGCCTATGCCGGTCCGCCGACATGGCGCGGGCCCGAGGCGCATGCGGGCCGCCCGGCACGCATTCCGCCCTTCCAGTGGTCAGACGTCGCAGCGGAGTGGGTCGGATGAGCGAAGACATCGATCCGCAGGGGCTTGGTCCCGATCTTGATGGCGATGGTGCTCGTTTCTGGCGTGGACTTGCCTTTGGCCTGCCTTTGTCTCTGCTCTTGTGGGGGCTGATCATCGGCATCTGTCATCTACTGTTTTCGGTACCGGCATGATTTCTTCAAATACAAATGGGGTGTCTCGCTTGATCGCTGTGCGTCATGGAATGTTGCTCGCGTTGCTTCCGCTGTGCAGTGGGACGGCTGCGGTTGGGCAGGATCTGGCCGGGCAAAAGCCGGGTGCGGAACAGGCTAGGGCGGTTGCTGCGGTGCGTGCGCCGCAGGGGGCGGCGCCGGCACGGCAGGATGCCACGACATCGTTGTCCAATTCGGCGGATCGGTGGCTGTCGCCCAACGCATTTCTGAATGTCGCGAACCAGATTTCGAGTCAGGCGGCCGCCGGCAAGGCCGGCGCGATCTACGACGAGGTCTCGCCGATCCTGAAGGCGCGGTTCACGCGCGACGCATTCGTCGCGGACTTGCAGAAAAAGCTCTCAGGGAAAGTCGTGCAACGGAACTGGCAAAGTATCAGCCAGGTAATGATCGCTGACACCCCCAATGCAAAAGGAACTGCAGCGGGGGAATACGTGATGGTGGGCTTGCTGGTGCTCGCCAAGGGCGAAGATCGGAAAAACGAAGTAAGAACCGAGGTACTTTCATTCTTCCACGAGAAAAGTGGTGCGTGGCTTCTTGCTGATTACCAAATAAATAAAAAAACGATGTGAATATTGTCTGTCGGGCCGGACAGTATGGTTTGATTATGTTGGTGTGCATATTGTTCGGTTTCAAGGGGAATTATTGTGAACGAGAATAGCGTAAATGGAAGGTCGGCATCGAGCCGGCGGCTTGGTGCGAATGTCGGGCGGATCGTCGGAATCGACGGGGCGCTGAGCAAGAACATGCGCCGTCGGGTGATGGCGATCCTGCGGATGTCGTCGATGTATGTCGTCTTCGGCCGCAAGGCGGGGGTCGGTGCTGTCGGGTCCGCTGGAGGTGTTCGCGTTTCGTTTTCGCGACCCACCGTGGGCGAACCGGGGATTGCTGCGGGAACAGTGGCAAGTCTGAGCTCGACCGGCTTTCTGTATATGCTTGCAGCTGCCGGCGCCGTGGCGGTCCCGGGGGAAGCCTTTGCTCAAACTCCTCCATATAGTCTTTTGTGTGTGACGGGTAATGCTAGCACGCAAGGCACGGCAAACACTAATACGGCCACCGTTGATAGTAGAAATCCTTCTGTGGTTTCTGCCAACCAGAATAACTGCTTTACTGACTCGTCGCGGGGTGGGGCGATAGGGGATTCTATAGCTCAGTTATACTCGGATAATGGAAACGGTGCGTTTGCCCTTGTGGAAGTTAATTCGACAAAGCAGGTTATCGACTTCAAGACGGGAAATACTAATTCCTTGATGAAGGAAGGTGCCGACGTCATCACGGGCGTGACCGGAAATACACTCAACAATATCGCCGCTCAGGCGCTCACGGCAAACAGCACATATGCGGTCAATGGTGGGCAGCTGTTCGCGGTACGATCTTCGCTGTCCACCAGCATTGCCAATACCAATACCAGCCTGGCGACGCTGTCGACCTCGACGTCGACGGGGCTGAGCGCGGCGACCAGTGGGATCACCTCGCTGTCGACCTCGACCTCGACGGCCCTGAGTACGACCAACGGCAACGTGACGGCCTTGTCGACCTCGACCTCGACGGCCCTGAGCACGACCAACGGCAACGTGACGTCGCTATCGACCTCGACGTCGACGGGTCTGTCGGGCGCGAACAGTCGGATCACGTCGGTGTCGACGGGTCTGAGCACGACCGACAGCCGGGTGGCAGCCTTGTCGACCTCGACGTCGACGGGGCTGAGTGCAGCGACCAGTGGGATCACGTCGCTGTCGACCTCGACGTCGACGGGGCTGAGCGCGGCGACGAGCGGCATCACGTCGCTGTCGACCTCGACCTCGACCGGTTTGAGCACGACCAACAGCAACGTGACGTCGCTATCGACTTCGACGTCGACGGGTCTGTCGGGTGCGGATAGTCGGATCACGTCGGTGTCGACGGGTCTGAGCACGACCGACAGCCGGGTGGCGGCCTTGTCGACCTCGACGTCGACCGGGCTGAGTGCGGCGACGAGCGGGATCACGTCGCTGTCGACCTCGACCTCGACCGGCCTGAGCACGACCAACAGCAACGTGACGGCCTTGTCGACCTCGACGTCGACGGGGCTGAGTGCAGCGACCAGTGGGATCACGTCTCTGTCGACCTCGACCTCGACGGGGCTGAGCGCGGCGACGAGCGGGATCACGTCGCTGTCGACCTCGACCTCGACCGGATTGAGCGCGGCAAGCAGCGGCATCACGTCGTTGTCGACTTCGACCTCGACTGGCCTGAGCACGACCAACAGCAACGTGACGGCATTGTCGACCTCGACGTCGACGGGGCTGAGCAATGCGACCAGCGGCATCGTGTCGCTGTCGACCGGTCTGAGCACGACCGACAGCAACCTGGCGGCGCTGTCGACCTCGACCTCGACCAAGCTGAGTTCCAACGCAAGCACCTTAGCTAGTAACTCCAGCACTTTACTGAGCCTGTCGACCTCGACCTCGACGCGGTTCAGCCAGCAAAGCAATGTCTTGAATAGTCAGGCAAGCTATATGGTTAGCCTGTCGACCTCGACCTCGACCGGCCTGAGCAATGCGACGAGCGGGATCACGTCGCTGTCGACCGGTCTGAGTACGACGGACAGCAACGTGGCGGCGCTGTCTACCTCGACCTCGACGGGCCTGAGCAACGCGACGAGCGGGATCACGTCGCTGTCGACCGGTCTGAGTACGACGGACAGCAACGTTGCGGCGCTGTCTGCCTCGACCTCGACGGGCCTGAGCAACGCGACGAGCGGGATCACGTCGCTGTCGACCGGGCTGAGCACGACGGACAGCAACGTTGCGGCACTTTCGACCTCGACCTCGACCGGGCTGAGCGCGGCAACCAGCGGGATCACGTCGCTGTCGACCGGTTTGAGCACTACCGACAGCAACGTTGCGGCACTTTCGACCTCGACCTCGACGGGCCTGAGCGCGGCGACGAGTGGCATCACGTCGCTGTCGACCTCGACCTCGACCGGGCTGAGCGCGGCGACCAGCGGCATCGCGTCGTTGTCGACCGGGCTGAGCACGGCGACGAGCGGGATCACGTCGCTGTCGACCGGCCTGAGCACGACGGACAGCAACGTGACGTCGCTGTCGACGTCGACCTCGACCGGGCTGAGCACGGCGACCAGCGGGATCACGTCGCTCTCGACGTCGACCTCGACCGGACTGAGCGCGGCGACCAGCGGCATCACGTCGCTGTCGACGTCGACTTCGACCGGGCTGAGTGCGGCGACCAGCGGGATCACGTCGCTGTCGACGTCGACCTCGACCGGGCTGAGCACGGCGACCAGCGGCATCACGTCGCTGTCGACCGGGCTGAGCACGACGGACAGCAACGTGACGTCGCTGTCGACCTCGACCTCGACCGGGCTGAGTGCGGCAACCAGCGGCATCACGTCGCTCTCGACGTCGACGTCCACCAGCCTCAGCACCGTGGCCAGCGATGTTGCGACCGTTTCCTCGGGTCTCGTGAGCCTCTCGACCACCACGAGCTCCGGCCTGGCGTCGGTATCGACCGGCCTGGTGTCGCTCTCCACGACCACGGCGCAGGATGTGGCTTCCATCAGCACCGCGCTGGCGCCGCTGCTTCCGGTCGTCGGCTCGGGCACGCAGGCGGTCGCCGTCATCGCAGGCGGTGTCCAGAGTTCGAACACCTTCAACACCCGCGGGGCAAGCGGGGATACCATCAAGACGGTGGAAGCCCCGTCCTGTCGCACGGTGCAAGGGATCGATACGACGGCTACCGGGCTTTGCTCCGCTGCACTGGGAGACGGTGCGACGGCCTATGGCTCGAACGCCAGGGCGGAAGCGACGAACGGGACCGCCATCGGGTTCCGCGCGGTTGCCGGCGGCAGCGGTGCGACGGCCGTGGGCTACAACAACAAGGCGACCGGCAACCAGTCCATTGCCATCGGCTATGCCAATGTCGTCAGCGGCGATAGCTCGGGCGCGATCGGCGATCCCAACGTCGTCAGCGGCAACGGAAGCTACGTCGTCGGCAACAACAACACCGTCGCGTCGAACGGGGTCTTCGTGCTGGGCAACAACGTCAACGTCGCGGCGGGCAATGACGGCGCCGTCGTGCTCGGCGACCGCAGCACGGCCAGCGGCCCGAACACGGTCTCGGTGGGGTCGGCGGATCAGACCCGTCGCATCACCAACGTGGCCGACGGCATTGCCGCATCGGATGCGGCGACGGTCGGTCAGCTCGAGCGGTCGAACGCCGCGCTGGGCAACCAGATCGCCGGTGTACAGAACCAGGTCTATGACCTCGCACGGTCGACCTCGTTCGGTATCGCCGGAGCGACGGCCATTGCGATGATCCCGGACATCGATCCGGATCAGCGCGTCTCCATCGGCATGAGTGTCGCCGGGATCGACGGATATCAGGCAGTCGGCCTCGGTATCACGGGTCGGATTGGCGACAATGTCAAAGTGAAAGCGGGTGCGTCTATCTCCGGAGGCAAGTCGGTGTACGGCGCCGGCATCGCCTTCGGTTGGTAAACGCGTCGCTGCTCCGGGGCGAATAGTCCCCCAACGGCTCCGGAGCGGGGAAGTGCGGGATCATGCCCGCCCGCACTTCCCTTTTTATTATTACGTGCGGACCATCACGAGTATTTCATGCGCATCGGGATTTCCATCTTCACCCAGGCTGACCAGAATATCTGGAACAACGGCATCGGGCAGAACGTGTATCACCTTGCCACGCTGTGCCAGCAACTGCCCTTCGTCGAAGCGGTATATCTGCTGAACTGCGGTGATAACGACGCCGTACCGGCAGGTGCAGGCGAAGCGGGTGCGCGCTTTCCGCTGTTGGCGCTGCGCGACGCGATGGATTCGATCGACGTAGCGATCGAGGTGTCCGGCGCGCTGGATTCCGAATGGATCGATCGGTTTCGCGCCCGCGGCGGCCGCATTGCCTATCATATTTGTGGGCAGCCCTACGCCGCGATCGTCGATCATACGACCTTCGGGCGCACTGGCTGCTTCGTCCGCCCGGATCGCTGCGACGAGGTCTGGCTGCTCGAGAAGGACGCGCCGTTCGCGGCGATGGTAGGCAGCATTCACCGCTGCCCGGTCACCATCGTGCCCTATCTGTGGGCACCGAATTTCCTCGTGGAGAGCTTTGCCGGTGATGGGGAAAGCTTCGGCTACCGAAAGGGGGCGTTGTCTTCGGAGCCGGCAACCGTCGCAATTTTCGAGCCCAATCTGTCTCCCATCAAGATGGGGATCATCCCCTTCCTGATCGCGGAGGAAGTCGAGCGGATCGACCCGCAGGCCATCGCTGCCGTCCGGTTCATGAACGCGGCGCATCTGGCCGAGCACGGTACCTTCGCTGCGCTGATGGAAAGCAGTAACTTGTACCGAAATGGCAAAGTCTCGCTGCATCATCGCGACTTTTTCTCCCATGTGATGGGGCGCGGGGCGAATGTCGTCGTCAGCCATCAACTGGAGTGTTCGCAGAACTATCTTTATCTGGACGCAATTGCGGGGGGGTACCCACTGATTCACAATTCTCCTCTGTTTGCGCAGGTGGGATATTATTATCCGGAATCGGACGTGGCCGCCGGTGCGCATCAGTTCTTGCGGGCCTGCCGGGAGCACGATCGGGAGTTGCCGGCCTACAAGGCCGCGGCGGCGACCAAGATCGCAAGCCTCAGCCCGTTCGACCGGCATAATCAGAACGCCTATGCGCGCAGGCTGCTGGACCTGGTCGCGGTTGCGGAAAGGCGTCGCGCATGATCGCGACGAGTGCGCGTGCGGTCGGCCCCCGGCTCAAGGTCGGGGTTACCCTGTTCATCCGCGACGGCAGCCAGTCCCTCTGGGAAAACGGCATTTTCCAGAACTGCTATTTTCTTCTGATGCTGCTGGCGCAATCGCCGGTCGTCGAGCGCTGTTTCATCGTCAACGGGGGGCCGGGCGATCCCGCCGCTGCCGGCGATTTCCTGCAACAGGCGCCGGCGCCGGTGCTCACGCTCACCGAGGCGATGAACGAACTTGACGTGATCATCGAGCTCAGCGCCCAGCTCGATCCCGAGTGGGGCCGGCAGTTTGCGGGGCGGGGCGGGCGCATCATCGGCATGCGGGTCGCAAACGATTTCGTGATCGATGTCGAGCGGATGATCTTCGAATTGCCGCCCGCATTGTTGATGTCGGGCGTGCCGTACGACGAGATCTGGACGCTCCCCGCCTTCGAGAAGACCTGCGCGCCCTATTATCGGAGCGGCTTTCGTGCCCCGGTTCGGGTGATGCAGCACCTGTGGAATCCGACGCTCCTCGAACGCGCGAAGGCGAAGGCAGGCGTCGAGGAGCCGTTCGAATATCGGCCCGGCCGGCGTCGATGGCGCGTGGCCGTGGTCGAACCCAACATCTGTACGGTCAAGACCTGCCACCTGCCGTTGCTGTTGTGCGACGTTGCCCACCGGCAGGATCCGAACGCGATCGAGCTCCTGCAGGTGTACAACGGCATGGCGCTGAAGGAGCAGGCGGATTTCGTTGCCTATGCACGGTCGATGGACCTGGTGAATCAGGGGCTGGCGACCTTCGAGCCGCGATTTCCGATTTTCCACGTCATGGGGCGCGCGGCGGACGCGATCGTCTCGCATCACTGGGAAAATGCCCAGAATTATGTGTATTACGAAGCCCTGTACGGCGGATTTCCGCTGATCCACAACTCGCACCTGCTCAACGACTGCGGCTATCGGTACCGCTCGTTCGATCCGCAGGATGGAGCGCTGGCGCTTCGCCAGGCGCTGGCGGGGCATGATCGCAACCTCGACGCCTATCGCGCGCAGGCGCAATCCTTGTTGCGGCAGCTGGATCCCGATGCGGAAGCGAACATCGCTGCCTATGGCAGCGTGCTGCAGGCGGTCGTCGCGCGGAAGCGGGAGCAATGAGCGGGCGGATCGTGTGGCGCGCCAGGCTGACGGTGGCGGTGCCGATGGCGCTTGGCGGCTTCCTGCTGGGGCAGATGGCGGCCGCAGGGCCGAAGGCTGCGCCGCCGCCGAAGGAGCCACTGGTGGTAGCGGCGGCACGGACGGTCGGCGTGAAACGCTGCCTGCCGATGATCACGGCCATCGCCCAGCGCGGTACCGCAGGGGCGACCCTGCAAGACATCATCATCGACTGGGATCGCAAGGTGCCCGACAGCGCACCGTTCTTCTCGATGACCGGTCTGGGCAACGGCACGCTTCGTGCTGCGCTCACGATCGCGGCGATCCCGTCCCCCGCAGGTTGTGCGGTGCTGGTCGAACGCGTTTCCTACGCGCCTCGGGCATGCTCGGCCGTCGCGGCGGCCGACCTTGGCGGCTTCCCCTCCGGCCAGCTGATCGACGGCATCACGGTGTATCAGAACCCGCGTCAGGCGGGCGAGACCTACAGCCTGATCAGCAGCAACGGCGGCTGCCTCGTCCTTCGGCGCCAGGCTTCCCTCAATTGGACAGGATAGAATATGGCGCGTCGGCCTTTGCGCATCGGTGTCACGATTGGCTTGCGTGCACCGGATGAAAGCCTCTGGAGCAACGGCATCAAGCAGAATGCGCTGTTCCTCGCCAAGCTCTTCCGTACCTCGCCTCTCGGCCATGACGTCGTGCTGCTCAACACGACGGATGTTGCGATCACCCCCGCACTCCCCTGGGACTTGAAGGCCTTTCCCACGGCGTCGTTCGACGAGGCCTGTGACGGGCTGGACGTGGTGATCGAACTGGGCGGGCAGATTTCCCCGGAGCAGACCGCCCGGATCAAGGGGCAGGGGACGCGGCTCGTCAGCTATTGTTGCGGGCCGGAATATGTCCAGAACATCGAGGCCATGATCTTCGGGCGCCCGCTATGGGACTCGATCTTCATCAACCAGCACTATGACGAGCTCTGGGCGATACCGCAGGTCTCGGGCACGACGCTTCCGTTGCTGCAGACGCTGCGCCGATGTCCGGCACGGGAGGTCCCCTTTGTGTGGGATCCGATGGCCATCGAGAGCGTCGCCGCGGCGCTTCCCCATGGAGGCGAGTACCGTCCCCGCGAGGCGCCCCGCCGCGTGGCGGTGATCGAGCCCAACATCGACGTGCTGAAATTCTGCCTCTATCCGATCCTGGCGACAGAGCGCGCCTTCCGGGTCGCGCCAGACCGCTTCGAGATGCTGTACGTCGCCAACAGCAAGGATATGGCGCTGGCGGATCGGGAGTTCGCCGGTCTGATGCGGCATCTCGACATCGTGAAGGCGGGGAAGGCGGTGTTCCTCGACCGCGTCCGCACGCCCGATTTCCTCAGTTCCCACACCGATATCGTGGTGTCGCACCAGTGGGGCCTGCCGCTGAACTATTTCTATCTCGAATGCTGCTGGCAGGGATATCCGTTGATCCACAATGCGCAGATCGTCCGGGATCTTGGCTATTACTATCCGGAAAACGCCGTGGATGTGGCCGAGCGTCACATCCTTGGCGTCTGTGCGCGGCACGATGCCGAATGGCAGCCCTATCGTGATCGCCAACGCCGCCGAATTCAGCGCTTCCTCGCAACCAATCGCGCGTTGGCGGACCAATATGATGATCTTCTATTCGGCCTGCTGAGCCGCGCCAGCACTGTCGCGCGCCATCGCTAGCGCAGAAAAAATCGGTTTCCGCGCAACGACGTGTGTCCGCGAATTCTATCGCCCGCATTTCTGACCATTCAGGAAGAAGTTCAAATGACTGTGTTTGCTAACCGAGGGAGTGTGCCCAGTGCGTATGACGGATTGCCTCGCGGCCGGGACGGCGGCATTGGTGCGCTGACATGACCAATTCACATGTTCGGCAACTGATCGATGCAGCGCGTGCTCGGATTGCTGCCGAAGGAATGCGTGGTCTCAGCCTTCGCACGATCGCGCAGGATGTCGGGATTTCGCTGGGTTCGCTCAGCTATCGGATCGGTGACAAGGCGGCCTTGCTCAAGCAATTGCTGGAGCGGGAACATCTTGACCAGCAGGAGGTGCAGGCAATTTGGCGCCAGCGCGTGAAAGCGTTGAATCTGGCCTCTCCCTCCATTCTCGCAGCGGTCATCACGACGTGGTTCGAAGATGCATGCCAAGGGCGCCGCGTGGCGACGCTGGCGGGTTGCGAGTTGTTGCTCGAAGCCGGGGCCAATCCCAGCACCTATCCGGGGATGGCCGCGGTGCTGGACGCGCAGGATGCGTTCTGGCGGGAGGTGATGCTGGCGCATCTGCCGGCCGAGGAGGCGGGGATCTTCGGATGTGCTATCGCGAATTACATTCGCGACGAACTTCCGTTCTCGCTCGCTGCAGGTAGCAATGCCGAGTACCGGCTGCTCCGCGCGGCCACCGTCGAGCGCCTCGCCGCCCGGCTGGCGGGCGGCGAAGTCGGCCTGTCCGTGCATTTCGCGCAACTGGTGGCGGCGACCGGTAGCGAGAGTGCGGAAGCGCCGCTGCCGGTCGACTTGTCCGCGGGAACCAAGCGCGCGGAAGTGGCGGCGGCGATCGCCTCGCTGATCGCGGAGCAGGGGGTTGCGGCGGTATCGCATCGGGCGGTCGCGGCGCGCGCGGGAGTTTCGAATTCCAGCGTCGCGCATTATTTCCGAACCCGCACCGATCTGCTCGACGCCGGCTTCGGCGCGCTGGTGATGAACATGCGAGACGAATTGCACGAGCCTGCGGGGTCTGCGCGGTACCAATCCTGGGCGGCGTTGATGCGATCGACCCACGCCCTTGCCCTGGCGGCAGCGCGCGATCCGCAGCTCGTGCCGTTCGCGCTGGATATGCGCCGACGGCGCGCCGAGAACGGGCGGGACGCGCTGCGTGCGGCGTTGTCGGCCGACGCGCCGATCGACGACGCAGCCGTCCAGTCCGCGGCGTTGATCATCGTCGGCAACTTCCTGGCGATGCAGGCGCGGGGCGGCTTCGATCGTCCGGGGTGGCTGAAGATCGAGGATATTGCCCGGTTGCGGCGCCCGTCAGGCATCGCGGAATCCGCCTGAACGGGCATGCGCGGGCTCGCGGGCAATGGCGACGCCCGCCAGGCTGCAGGCGAGCATGACGAACAGGCCGAACATCAGGAACTGGTGGGGATCGGCGTGCGTGCTGACACCGATGGAGGACAGCCAGATCCCCACCAGCAACGCGGCCAGGCCGAGCGCGATCTTGGTCGCCATGGTGTAGACACTGAACGCTGCGGTGAAGCGCGCCGCACCGCTTT
Source organism: uncultured Sphingomonas sp. (assembly GCF_913777625.1). Taxonomy (GTDB): domain Bacteria; phylum Pseudomonadota; class Alphaproteobacteria; order Sphingomonadales; family Sphingomonadaceae; genus Sphingomonas. Next base: position 244,993 of record NZ_CAJYTI010000020.1, on the reverse strand, counting down.
GGCCGTCGCGCTTGATCGCGTCGGTCAACACGGCCCAGCTCAGGAACGCGACGCCGCCGCTGCCCAGGCCGAACCAGGCAAGCAACAGCGTTACCGCATTTCCCATGCTCTTCGTCCAGGGAAGAAGCAGGGCGGTGATGCCACAGACGACATAGGCCCAGCCGAGCGCCTGCCGGCTGCCGATGCGGCGCGCGACGGGCGACCATAGCCATATCGCACCCAGTCGGGCGACGGTGGCGACCAGCAGCGCCAGCGGGCCGAGTACCCCTTTCACCACATCGATGTGCAGCAACGCCTGCGCCGTCGCGGCGATCGGTGCGATGCCCAGCATGGTCGCAGCGCAGAAGCGCCAAACGGCGGGGGACCATCGCGGCGCGAGGTCCGTTTCCGGTTGCTCGATGTGGAGACTATCGCCGCGCAGAAGAAACGGAAGCGGGGTCATCAAGGCGAGCGCCGTCAATGCCACGCAGCCGACCAGCATCGCCGCGCGGTGGGGATCGCTGCCGGTGCCGGCCTGAATCAGCGCCGCGACGAACGCTATCGCGAGGGTGGCGACCGCCGATCCGATCGCGCGAACCCGCGCCGCCATCAGATCGGCACCGCGCGCGGCAAGATGACGGGTAAGGCCGTTATGCGGCACGTCTGCGACGCTGTAGCCAAGCCGGAAGACCAGCAGGAACAGCATGGCGCTCCAGGGATTGCGCGGCGCCAGCAGGGGCAGCGCGGCAAAGCCCGCCGATGCCACGAGGATCGCCAGACAGGCCAGCCACGGCATTGCCCGGCGCAGCCAGGCGAAACGAATGATCGCGCGGCCGACGAGGCCGTCGCAGACCGCATTTGCCAGCGCGCTGGCCAGAAAAAGTCCCCCTGCAAGGCCGGAGGGCAGCGCGAGAAAGCGGATCATGATGTAGAGGCACAGGAGTTCCTCGCCCGCCCAGAGCAGGCTGATGCCGAGATGTACCGAAGCGTAGCTGATGAGCAAGGGGTGTCGCCCCCAGCGCGAGATCGTGGGTGAGCTCATGCGAGCGCCTTCTTGATGATAGGGGAGCCGTGATGGCGTTCGGTCAGTGGGTGGATGTCACCTGTCGCGCGACCGCGCTGCCGGGAAGCTGCACGACATAGGGCGTGCCATAGCCGTTGCCGCTTTGCTCGAAGTCGGTCGAAACGATCTGGGCGTTCGTGGCGAACGCGGCATCCGCCCGTGTGCGGTCGTTGACCTTGGCCTCGTAGGTGTCGATGTCGGTGCGCGTTCGGACCATATAGCCCTTGGCGACCGCGCTGCGGATTTCGGCACCGCGGGCCAGCGCGTTGTCGTCGAGAATGAACGCGGCATGCGGCTGGCCGGGCTGGGAGTCGAGAAAGGCCAGCCGCCCCTTCAGACCGGGATGCCCCTCGAGATACGCCGCCGCGCCGTCATGCCCGGTCGCGGTGATCAGCTGGAACAGGAACTTTCCGCGCGCCTGCCCCAAGGTCGGCCAGTTGCCGGCCAGCACCGCCTCTTCCAGCGTGGCGTGCGCGCCACGAACGTCGTCGGGCGTGACCAGGCGATCGCGGCCGATCACCTCTGCGATCACCCGGTCGATCTCGTCATAGTCGGTGCGCGTGAACGGCGGGCTGGACGAGGCGCCGGGCAGGATCGGCAGCGACTGCACCTTGGCCTCCACCAGCACGAAGATGGGGATGTGCCGCGGATGCGCGTCGGACCAGCGCTTCAGCTCGGCCAGGCACTGGCGGAACGTCGGGCACGAACTGCGAACGTCGACGTCCGGCAGGTGCAGCACTTTCAACCCCGGCGTCGCAAGCGCGGCGCGATCGAACGGCAGCAGGTCGTCGATCCCCTGGCTGCGCAGGAGGCGATAGGCGGCGGGATCGGCATAGGCGCCGCCCCGGGGATCGGAGTGCACATCCAGCTCGACCGCGCGAACGCCCAGCTCCAGCTGCCGGGTCAGGCTGGGATGCCGGTAGTTCAGCGCTTCGGAAAAGCGCACGTCGTTCGGATGCGCGATCGCGATCTCACGCCGTTGGTCGGGCGGCAGAAGCGCCAGCATCTTGCTCGCCGGCGGCAGGCGCGCATCGAGCATCGCCGCCACGCGCGGGTCGACCCCGAGCGCGTAGCTGTTGTGCGTGCCGAGCACCTGGAGGTGGTTGAGGGGCGTTGACTCGGGAATCTCGCTCGCCTCGGGCGGGGGGGCGTTCTGGCCCCTGCCCGGCGAGGCCATGCCCGTGGCGAGGAGGGCAAGGCCGGCTGTTGCCGCCAGGGTTAAGGAAAACCGGGCTCGCATCGTGCGCATCAGAAGCGGACGTTCATGAAGCCGCCCACCGTGCGGCGGGCGTTGGGCGAGGTATAATGGAGCAATCCGATCGCGCCGTAGATCTGCCAGCCTGTCGAGAAATAGGTGTCGAACAGATTGCGCGCATAGACGCCCATTTCGATACCCGAGCGGGCGTGCAGGACGCTGATGCGCGCGTTGGTCAGGCCGAACCCGGGGACATAGGAATAGCTGGGCTGCCCCACCACGGTCCAGGTTGCGCTCCGATACGCATAGTCGACATGCGCGCGCAGGCGTAGCGGGGACGATAGCGCATGCTCGTAGGTTGCCGCGGCGGTTGCCGAGAATGCGGGCGAATTCGGCAGGCGCGTATTGGTATAGTCGGTCGTCGCGTCGAACCGGTAGTTGGTGAAGTATGCGTCCGTATAGGCCCCCGACGCCGCGAGCGTCAGCGACGGAGTGGGGCGCAGGGCGATGCTGCTCTCGACGCCCTGGCTGCGCAGGCCGCCGGCATTGCCGATCGCCGTCGCGAGAAGCGAGCCGCCCGCGCCGTCCGGTATCCGGGTGAGGATCGTCGCCTGAAAATTGGTGAAGTCGGATCGGAAGAGGTCGATATTGAAGCGGAGGCGGCGCCCGAACCATTCGGATTTGAGGCCCACTTCCCACGCCTTCACTGTCTCAGCCGCAAACGGATCATATTTGTTGCCGACGAAGGCGATGCCCGCCGGTTTGTAGCCTGTCGTGTAGGTGCCGTAGACCATCAGCTCCGGCGCGACCTGGAATGTCGGCGAGATGCGGAAGGAGAAATCGTCGCCGGTCACGCGGCCGAACGGACGCACCGGCGGCGGGCTCGTCGGGATGAACCGGGGGGAGAAGCCGGTCACCGGAACCGGGTCCATCGTCACATAGGTCAGCCCTTGGGCGTTGTTGTCGTGGCTGTAGCGCCCCCCCAGATCGAGATGGAACCACCGCGTCGGTGCGATGCGGACTTCACCGAAGATCGCTGCGGTTTCGTTCACGGCCCGGAATAGCGAGGCGTTGCCGGTGGCGCCGATCGCGCCGGAGACGGCGAAGAGCGTCCGGGCCGGGGTGCCGTTGGTGAAGACCGGGGCTCCCAGCGTCGCCCATTGGAGCTGCGACTGTGTCGCTTCCAGTCGGTTGTAGAAGGCGCCGATCAGGTACTGGATGAGGCCGCCTTCGGGCGAGGCGAGATGGACCTCCTGGCTCACCTTGTCGGTGTGAAGATAGCCGACATTGTACGGGATATAGGCGAACCGATCGACCGGCGTCAGATTTGCGGGCGTGGCGTTGTCGTAGCGGGTGTAGCGATAGGCGCTGATCGACGTGAGGTCATGAGTGCCGATCTTTGCATGCACCCGCACCGAGGCGCCCCATTCCTCGGAATCGAGCTGTCCATAAATGCTGTCGGCGGTATCGGCGTTTCTGGGGCCGGGAGTGACGCCGAGCGATCCCAGGATCGCCGTCACGGCAGCAGGCTGGCCGGAGACCGGCGTGCGGACATTGCTGTCCCAATGATGGCCGTAATCGCCCGACACCAGCAGATCGAAGCGATCGTTGGGCTGGAGCAGCAGGCGGGCGCGGCCGCCATAGTCGTGCGTCGAACCTACCAGCTTGTTCAGGGTCACGTTCCGGCCGAAACCGTCCTGTCCTTGATCGAAGCCGGTGATGCGCAGCGCTGCCCGATCGCCCAGCGGGAGATTGACTGTGGCGTTCAAGATCCGGTCGGCATGCGCGCCGAAGCTCGCGCTCGCCTGCACCGACGTCGTCTTCAGCAGCGGCCTGTTGGTCGTGATCGCAATCACGCCCGAAGTGGAGTTCTTGCCGAACGCCGTGCCCTGCGGCCCCATCAGGACATCGGCATGCGCAATGTCCGCCAGGCCGATCAGTCCGTTGGCGCGCTGGCCGTCCATTACCACGTCGTCGACGACGACGTTGACCGACTTCGCGTTGGAAAAGTCGAACGACGTGGTGCCGACGCCGCGGATTTGGAACGCGGCACCCTGGGTCGGATCGTATTGCAGACCCGGCACGAGATATTGGAGGTCGGTAAGGGTGCTGTAGCCGGCGTCGCGGATGGCCTCCCCGGTGACTGTCTGGATCGCGACGGACACCCGCTGGCCGTTCTCCTCGCGCCGCCGGGCGGTCACGACGAGGTCCGTCAATTCCTCGTTTCTGCTCTGACTGTCATCCGTCCCGACTGCAGCGCCTTGGCTGACCTGCGCAAACGATTGCGGAGCGCAAAACGGGACTGTAACGATTGCAACCAAACCGACAATGCGAAACAATTGTACTGGCTTATCAGATATTTCCAAGAAAGGCGCTCCCAGCGTAAGATACGATTCGCCGTACGTATAACAAAGATTCATTTTGAATCTAATGCACTTGTACTGATGTCTTGGTTCTTTCCCTTTCCCGGCAGCCGTAGGAGGCCTTTCCCGCGTATGTACGCGCGTGAGCCGCCCCGTCTTATGCCGATCGCCCAGGGCCGCGTGCTTCAAGCCCCTGGGCCTGCGGCAACCCCGGGGGGGGGGCGGTTCGGTAGTGCTTGCGACGGGATGACACGGAGGCTCCGTGTTCCTTGGCGCTGCGACCCTCCAGCAGGCCCCCTCCGCCAACGGAGCCACGCCGTCGCAGATCGATATCAGCGCGGCTCCGCGCGCGCGCCGGGTGCGCAGCCACGGGCGGTTCTCCATGTGCGTGTCCGATGTCCCGAACGATGCCAGCCCCTCCGTTCCGGCGTGCAGCGGCGAGACCGACGAACGGGCGACGTCAGCCGATCACCAGCTGGGCGATCAACACGCCGTTCAGTGTGATCACGATCGTGGTGATCAGAAGCGCGGCGATGCGGATCGACCGGCCGTTGGCGAAGCGCCCCATCAGGGTTCGATCGCCGGTGAAGCGCACGAGTGGAACGACCGCAAAGGGCAGTTGCAGGCTCAAGACGACCTGGCTCAGCACGAGCAGCCTGGCGACGCCGCCCTCTCCGTACAAGCCTGCGACAAGCGCAGCGGGCCCGATCGCCAACCCGCGCGTGACCATCCGCCGCAGCCAATGCGGCAGCCGCAGGCCAAGAAAGCCCTCCATCACGATCTGCCCCGCCAGCGTGCCGGTGATCGTGGAATTCTGGCCGGATGCGAGCAGCGCGACCGCAAAGAGCGTGCTCGCCAGGCCCATGCCGAGCGCCGGCGCCAGCAGCGCATAGGCGTCACTGATTTCGGCCACCCTGGTCTTGCCCGATCCGTGGAATGCCGCCGCGGCGAGGATCAGGATCGCGGCATTGACGAACAGCGCGAGCCCCAGTGCGACGGTGCTGTCGATCGTCGCCAGCCGGATGGCTTCGCGCTTGCCGCGGTCGGTGCGGTCAAAGGCGCGCGTCTGCACGAGCGAGGAGTGAAGATAGAGATTGTGCGGCATCACCGTCGCGCCGAGGATGCCGATCGCGACGTACAGCATCATGGGGTTGGTCACGATCTGCGACGAGGGCAGCAGCCCGGCGCCGATCGCCGCGAGGCTCGGCTGCGCCCACACCAGCTCCACCGCGAAGCAGAGCGCGATGACGATCAGCAGTGCGACGATGAAGGCTTCGAGTTGCCGGAACCCGCGCCGCTGCAGCATGAGGATCAACAACACGTCGAGCGACGTGACCACGATGCCGGCGACGAGCGGCAGCCCGAACAGCAGCTTCAGCGCCACGGCCGTGCCGATCACCTCGGCCAGATCGCACGCGATGATCGCGAGTTCGCACAGCAGCCAGAGGCCGATCCGCGGCACGAGCGGATAGCGGGCGCGGCAGGCCTGGGCGAGATCCATGCCGGTAACGATGCCCAGCTTCGCCGAGAGGCTCTGGAGCAGCATCGCCATCAGGTTCGACAGCAGGATGACCGACAGCAGCGAATAGCCGAAGGCGGAGCCGCCGGCGAGGCCGGTCGCCCAGTTGCCGGGGTCCATATAGCCGACTGCAACGAGATAGCCGGGCCCGGCAAAGGCCCCCAGTTTGCGCCAGAACCCCGCGGCGGCTGCCGGCACGGCGACGCTCCGGAACGCGCCGGGCAGGCTCGCCGCGTGGATCGCGGTCGAGCCCCCCGAGGCGGGCATATCCCCCTCGAACGGCGGCATCAGTTGGCGGCGCTGAGCTTGATCGTGCCGTTGACACCGCGCGGGAAGAACCCGCCGCGATCCACCGATGCCTTGTTGAGATAGGCGATGTTGAGCACCTGGCCCGCCGACCGGCTGAACGCGACCCCGTTGGAATCGGTCGGCACGATGTTGGTGGCGTTGCCGATCGGGCGGACGCCCTGGTCGAGATCGCTGGGGCCATCCAGGCTGTCCCGCGCGTTCGAGATGGCCTCGGTCGCGTCGATCAGCGAGGGTGTCGTCAGCCCCTTGCGGTACAAGGTCGTGCGGATCAGCCCCGCGTGATAGGCCTCGGCGGCGAGGATGCCGGCGGCCGCTTCCAGATAGGTCTTGTTGGTGATCAACGGCGAGGCGCCCTTGTACGCGCTGACGCCGACATCCTCGAAGATGAAGGCGGCGAGCAGGAAGTTCTCGTCGCTGGCATAGGGATCGAACGCCTGGTTGGCGCCGACCAGCCCCGCCGCCCGCGCGGCGGTGGAGAAGGCGCCGTTGACGTCGGCCGAGAGATCGAGGTCCGGCTGCGCGACGGCGACGCTGCCCAGGGCACTGCGCAGAAAGGCGACATGCGCCTGCTCGTCGCCTGCGATCTCGCGGGCGTAGCGGGCGACGGCGGCATCCTTGAACTGGACCTGCCGCCCGCCGTTCGGCGCGCCGGCCTGGCCGGTGCCGGAGAGCATGCTCGCCGGCAGCGACGCGCCCGTTGCCGCGAAGGAATAGAATTGCGCCTCGAGATATTCGAGGTTGAGCGCGAAGTTCAGCACGTCCTGGTCGGTAAGGCTGCTGGTCGGCGTGGGCGTGGGCGACGGGGTGGGCGTCGGCGTCGGGGTGATCATCGATCCCGGACCGTCATTGCCGCCGCTGCACGCCGCGAGCATCGACGCACCGGCAGCCGCAAGGCCTGCGTTTTTCATGAAGGCCCGGCGTTCGGCGCGGCGAGCGTCGCACGCGTCCAGGACCTGCAGAACGATATCATGGTTCATGGCTGTAGCCTCCCTGGAGCCGCGCGATCAGTTCGCTGCGCTGGTGACGATGGTGCCGTTGACGCCGTTCGGGAAAAATCCGCCGGCGGTGACCGCGGCCTTGTTCAGGTAGACGATGTTCAGGACCTGGCCGGTCGAGCGGCTATAGGCGAGGCCATTGGCATCGAGCGGGGCGATGTTGCTGGCGGTGCCGATCGCGCGGATGCCCTGATCATCGTCGCTCGGGCCGTCGAGGCTGTCGCGCGCGTTCGAAATCGCCTCGGTCGCGTCGACCAGGCTGGGCGCGGCGATGCCCTTCGCATCGAGCGTCGTGCGGACGAGGGCGGCATGATAGGCCTCGACCGCGAGAATGCCTGCCGCAGCCTCGAGGAACACCTTGTTGGTGATCAGCGGCGAGGCGCCCTTGTAGGCGGTGACCCCGACATCCTCGAAGATGAACGCGCCGAGGAGGAAATTCTCGTCGCTGGCATAGGGATCGAAGGATTCGCCCGCGCCGATCAGTCCCGCGGCGCGGGCGGCGTTGGAAAAGGCGCTGGTGGGGGATACGCCGATGTCGATCTGCGGCTGGCCGACGGCGGTGGCGCCGATCGCACTGCGCAGGAATGCGACATGGGCGCGTTCGTCGGCCGCGATTTCCTGGGCATAGGCGGCAACCGCCGGATCCTTGAAGGTCGCCTGGCGCGCGCCCATCGCGGCACCGATCTTGCCGGGCCCGGTCAGCAGATCGGCGGACAGGCCGACGCCGTTGGCGGCGTAGGAATAGAATTGCGCCTCGAGATATTCGAGGTTCAGCGCGAAGTTGAGCACGTCGCCATCGGTGAGGCTGGCCTGGGCGGCGGCGCGCTGGACGCTGGTCGCCATCGCCAGTCCGCCGCCCGCGACGGCGGTGAGCGCGAAGGCCTTGAAGAATTCCCGACGGTCTTTCCGGCGCTGGGCCTGTTGCTCGAAGGCGTCGAGTAGCTCGGTTTGCTGGTTCACGGCGCGTGCCTCCCTGATGGTAGCGGCCTTCGAACCACGGGTGTTTTCAAGCAGTTCCGGTTCGATGCGGGCTGGGTACGGTGTCGTACAAAATGTCCGCGGACCCGCGTTTTCGTGCATCCGTGGGGCCGAACGTTGCGAAGCTTACAGGCAACGAGGAGAGGGCCGCGCCGATGCCGAAACCGAACGCCCGCTATGCGCCGGACATTCGCGGCAATCTGCTGCTGCGATCCCTCCCGCAAAGCGACGCGTGGCTGCTGATCCCGCATCTTTCCCGCCAGCATTTCGGCGCCCGCGATCGGGTGAGCCGCACGGCCTGCGGATCGGTACAGTTGGTCTTTCCGGAAACGGCCGTCTTCTGCGTTCGACAAGCAATGCTCGGCGATCGTCAGCCTGCTCTGGGCTTGGTCGGCCACGAGGGCATGCTGGGCTGGTCGCTGTTGATGGGGGTGGAGGAGAGCTTCACGCTCGCCACCGTGGAACTGCAGGGCGGTACCGCGCTGTCCATTGCGGCGCGCCCCTTGCTCGAGGCGTGCGCCAGGAGTCCGACGCTACGGGCCAATCTGCTGCGCTATGCGGACAATTTTCTCGAGCAGATGGCCTCGACGCTGGGCTCGAACACGATCGACGCCCTGGAGCGCCGGGTCGCTCGGTGGATCTTGATGCTCCACGATCGCAGCGACGGCGACACGCTGATGGTGACCCACGACGAGGTCGCCCGCGCACTTCACACGCGCCGGGCCAGCGTGACCGAATGCTTCCACGTGCTCGAGGGCGAGAAGATCCTCCGCTGCGAGCGCGCGCGCCTTACCATTCGGGATCGCCACCGCCTCACGATCATGGCCGGATATTCCTATGGCGCTGCCGAGGCGCGCTATGCGGCAGCGATAGCCCCGTGGCCGCGTGAACTGCCGCCCGCGTGCGGGCTGCCGAGCGACGCTTCCGCCCAGCGCCCGGTGCTGATGTCCTGATCGAAACGGCGCACGTCGAAGCGGAGCAGCCGGGCAGGTGGTGAACCTGCTGGACCAGCGCCGGGTATCGTTCATGGGCACGAAGTTCTGATCGCGGCCATCGGCGGTCGTCGCACCGGGTGCGGCGGTCGCTCGCCGCGTTCGGCCTTAGCGCGCCGCGTCTGCGGACAATGCCGCCAGGACGGGGGCGGCGCCCGGCGGGCCGCCGGGCCGGCGCAGCACGTCCGCCAGCGTGTAGCGGCCGATCACGTCCATGAAGGCGCGGCGCGCTTCGTCGAGCACGCCCGGCAGGGTACAGCGGCGCGCCAGCCGGCAGCCGGTGCAATCCACCATCGGGCAGCGCGGTTCGGTCACGTCCAGCACGGCGCCGAGATTGATCTCCGCGGGATCGCGCGCGAGCCGGATCCCGCCGCCACGCCCGCGTATCGCCTGGATGAAGCCGGCATGGGCAAGCGTGTTGGCGATCTTCATCAAATGGGTGGCGGAAATGGCCTGCGCCTCCGCCACCGCGGCAATGGAGACGCGCCCGGACCCGATGCTGCCGAGATGGATCAGCAAGCGCAGCGCATAATCGGAATGGCGGGTCAGATGCATGCCGGACCTTCCTACTTGGCCAGGCATGCACGCGCAGTGGGGGAAAACACGTAGGTTTGACGTTCGTCAAAGTGGCGCGATCGCCGGCCTCATAAGCGGAATGTGCAATTCAGCTTTACGTGGAGACCGGCGATGTACTGCGTCCAGTGCGAACAATCGAACAAGGGCGGTTGCGCCGCCAAGTTGGGATCCTGCGGCAAGACCGCGCAGGTCGCCGATCTGCAGGACGTGCTGCTGCGGGTGCTGCAGGGCGTCTCGGTCTATGCCGACCGTGCTGCGGCCAAGGGCGCGCGGGACGAAGCGGTGGATGCCTTCACGCCGCACGCCTGGTTCACCACCCTGACCAACGTCAATTTCGACGACACGCGTTTCGTGCCGCTGATCGCGCAAGCGCTCGCGATGCGGGAGCGGGCGCGGCTGCTCGCGGAGGCCGCCGGCGCGGATGTCTCGGCGCTTGCCGAGCCGGCCGGCTGGAACCCCGGCACCACGCCGTCCGAGCTCGCCGCGGCGGCGCCGTTCGCGGCGATCCAGCGCTTCCTCGATCGCGACGGGCCGAGCATCGTCGGGTTGCGGAACCTGATCCTCTACGGACTGAAGGGCACCGCCGCGTATGGCGAGCATGCCCGGGTGCTCGGTTTCAAGGACAAGGCGGTCAGCGCCGAGTTCCACCGCATCGCCGCCTTCCTCGCCACCGATCCGGTGGACGTCGACGCGCTGCTCGCCCATGCGCTGGCGATCGGTGCGCTCAACCTGAAGGTGATGGAACTGCTCGACGCGGCCAATACCGGGCGCTTCGGCCATCCCGAGCCGACCGCGGTGCGGATGACGCCGCGCGCGGGCAAGTGCCTGCTCGTCTCCGGCCACGACATGGGCGATCTCGAGGCGATCCTCCAGCAGAGCGAAGGCACCGGCGTGCTGGTCTATACCCATGGCGAGCTGCTGCCGGCCAATGCCTATCCGGGCCTCAAGAAGTTCCCGCATCTCGCCGGCAATTACGGCGGCGCCTGGCAGGACCAGCAGAAGGACTTCGATGCCTTTCCCGGGGCGATCGTGATGACCTCCAACTGCCTGATCAACCCGAACCTCAAGGGCTATGCGGGCCGCATCTTCACCGCCGGGCCGGTGGGCTGGAACGGGCTGCCGCATCTGGCCGACCATGATTTCGCGCCCGCCATCGCCTGCGCCCAGGCGCAACCGGGCTTCGCCGAAGATGCGCCGGCGCAGACCATCACCATCGGCTTCGCCCGCAACACCGTGATGGGCGTTGCCGACACGCTGCTCGGCATGATCGGCAAGGGCGAGGTGACCAATCTGTTCCTGGTCGGTGGCTGCGACGGCGCGCGCCCGGGCCGCAACTATTTCCACGACCTGGCGATGGCGACGCCGCAGGACAGCCTGGTGCTGACGCTCGGCTGCGGCAAGTTCCGCTTCAACCGCGAGGAGCTCGGCAGCATCAACGGCGTGCCGCGCGTGCTCGATATCGGCCAGTGCAACGATGCCTATTCGGCGATCCGCATCGCAACGGCGGTGGCGGAGGCGCTGGGCGTCGGCGTCAACGACCTGCCGCTCCATTATGCGATCAGCTGGTTCGAGCAGAAGGCGACCGCGGTGCTGCTGACGATGCTGCACCTGGGCCTGCGCCGCATCTATCTCGGCCCGACGCTGCCGCAGTTCCTGACGCCCGAGGTGCTCGCCATCCTCGTCGACACGTTCGACATCCGCCCGACCGGCGACGCCCAGGCCGACCTGCAGCAGATGCTCCAGGCCGCCTGAGTTCGCACCAGGGTCGGCAAACGCCAACGGCGCACGCGACGGGATCGCGTGCGCCGCTTGTTGTCCGGGTTCGCGGTCAGTCGGCGGTCTTGCGAACCTCGCCGCGGCCCATGGCGGAGACCAGCGCGTCGCCCGATCCCGTGAAGTTCGCGGCGGGCAGCGTCGCGGTCTTGTCCTTGACGCGGACAAGGACCTGCTGGACCGCCCCGGTGCCCGACGTCCGCACCGACTGCACGGTGCCGATCAGCCGGCCCTTGGCGTCGGTAACGACCATGCCGGGCGAAACCGGGACGGCGCCGGTGCCGCTCGCCGCCGCAGAGCCGGCAAGTGCCAGGGTGCCGGTGCCGGCCCCGGCGGCGCCGTTGGCGGCGTGCGTCGCGGTGGCGGCGACGTCGGCGGGGCTGGGTGCCGCGCTCCGGACGCGGCCCAGCGCCGTCTCCGCACCCGTCCGTGCGCTGCCGACGGCGCCGCGCGTCGTCTCGCCCAGGCGGGTTGCCGTCGCGCTCGCGTTTCCGCGCACGGCCGAGGCGGTGCTGCGGGTGCTGTCCACCGCACTGTCGGCCGCGCCGCGCACCGCGTCGGTGCCGATCAACTGGGCCTCGGCGCTGCCGTTGCCGCTGGCATTGCCGGATGCGGTGCCGCCGATGGCGCGATTGCCGAGGCGGGCGCTGTTCGCGACCGTCGAGTCCAGACTGCTGTCGTTCGAGGCTTTGACATGGCCCTTGCGGGTATCGACGCTGCGCTCGGTGCGGGTCGAGCCGCGCACGCTGCCGGTCGCGTCCCCGGCGATCGGCAGGTCGCGCGACGAGCGATCGATCGTGCTGCCGAGCATGCCCGGGCCGCCCATCGGCGCGCCGAAGCCACCGAGCGTGCCGCCCAGGCTTCCGCCGAGCGCGCCGCGGCCGCCGAGAATCTGTGCCGAGGCGGGCGATGCGACGGCGATGGCGAGAAGCGCGCTGGCACCAAGGATCTTGATCATTTCCGTTCTCCCAAAAGAGCTACTGACATTGGGAGAACGGGGCCCGGCCGCGGTTTAATCCCGACCCGACGAAAAAAATTCGAGGCGGGAATTTGTCTTTTGCGATCAATCTATTGCGCTGGCGTGCGGCAGGGTTCGCAGACGATTCCGCGACCGAATACCGGGTCCGGTCCGCGCGCGCCGGCATCGCGCGCGCCCGCGTCCACCCTGGCGATCGCCGCCGGCAGCTGACCCGGGCTGGCCGCCGGATAGAAGCGCGCGAGCGTGGCGGCCACCAGCGGGGCAGCGAAGGAGGTGCCGCGCACCCGCATCGTCCGCCCGGTCGCCGCCATCGCCAGCATGTCGGCGCCGGGGGCGGCATAATCGAGGTGGCTGGCGCGTCCGGCCTCGATCAGCACCCGGCCCCGCGCGTCAACGCCGGTGACGGCGATGACGCCAGGATAGGAGGCGGGATAGGCGGGCGGCGCGGCGGGCCCGTTATTGCCCACCGCCGCGACGATCGCGGTGCCGCGTGCCTGCGCCGCCGCGATCACCTTGCCGAGCACCGGATTGGCGGGCCCAACCAGGCTGATCGTCACCACGCTTACCCGGTTCTCCACCATCCAGCCGATCGCGCGGGCGATGGCCGTTGCGTTTCCGCCGGCGGGATCGCTGCCATAGACATCGGCCGAGGCGATCCGCGCGCCGGGCAGGCCGCCGCGCACGGCACCCGCGCCGCTGATCAGCGAGGCGACGGCCGTGGCATGGTCGCTGTCGTGCGGGGCGCCGCTGGCGAACCCGGCGCGGAGCGTCGCGCCCGCAACGCCGCCATCGACCACGCCCAGCAGCGTGCCGCTTCCCGCCGCCGGCGGTGCCGGCGCGGCGGGCACGCTGCCGCTCGTCGCGTGGAGCTGATCCGCGGTCACCCCGGTCGCGCCCAGCTTCCGGAGCTCGCGGATCGCCTGGGTCAGCGAGCGACCATGCGGTACGGTGAGGCGAACATAGCGCACCCCCAGCACGTCCTCGCGGGCGAGCACGGCATAGCCCTTGGTCTGCAGGCGCGTAGCCAGCGCGTCGTCCGGATCGTCGATGACGACTTCGCCCGCGCGAGCCGGGAAACCGTCCGGATCCAGCGCGATCCGGTCGGGGTATGCGCGCACCAGCTGGGCGGCAGCGCTGCGCCGGATCGCCTCCAGCCGCTGGGCGACACCGTCGGCGGCCGTCTCCAGCGCTTGATCGAGCCGGCCGAGCACCCGCTCGGGCGTCAGCGGCGCAGGAAGGTGGGGAATGACCGGCACCAGCTGGGCGTGCGCCGGCATCGCCGCGAGGAGCGGAACGAGCCCGATCGAGTGCCATTGCCGTCGCATCACCGGATCTTCCTTGCACAAAATTTAGAAGCTGTGGATGAAACGGCGCAAGCCACCCGTTTCATCCACGAACAAGGGACCATCAGGTTGGCGGCTTTCGAGGACGATCTGCTTGCATTGCTGCCTCGGCTGCGACGGTTCGCGCGTGCGCTCGCCCGCAACCCGGCCGATGCCGACGATCTCTGCCAGGTGGCGGTCGAAAAGGCGTTGCTCGGCAGGGCGTCGTGGCAGCCCGGCACCCGGATGGACAGTTGGATGTATCGGATCATGCGCAACAGCTGGATCGACATGGCGCGGAGCCGGCAGCGGGCCGGGCAGACCTTCGTCGATGCCGAGGCAGGCGCCGATATCGGCGCGGACGGCGGTGCCGAGGCGCGGGTCGCGCTGGGCGAGGTCGATGCCGCGCTGCACGCGCTCCCCGAGGAGCAGCGCGAGGCCGTGGCGCTCGTGCTGATCGAGGGGCTGGCCTATAAGGAGGCGGCCGAGGTGCTCGACGTGCCGATGGGGACGCTCACCTCGCGGCTGGTGCGGGGGCGGCAGGCGCTGATGGCGCGGTTGGGAGAAGACCTGTGAGCATCGATCCCGAACTGCTGATGGCCTATGCCGATGGCGAGCTGGGGCCCCTCGACGCCAAGCGCGTCGAGCAGGCGATTGCCGCCGATCCGGCACTGGGCGCGGAAGTCGCGCGGCACCGGGCGTTGCGGGCCAGGCTCGACGGCCATTTCGCGGCGGTGGCGCAGGAGCCGGTGCCCGATCGGCTGGCAGCCCTGATCCGGACGAATGTCGTCGACCTGCCGGCACGTCGTCGCACCGCCCGCGTGCCGGCCTGGGCGCCGTGGAGCGGGGCGGTCGCGGCGGCGCTGGTGCTTGGGCTTTTGCTCGGCAAGGGACTGCCGGAGCAGGGTGTCGTGCGAACCCGCGACGGCCATCTGTATGCCGCCGGATCGCTGGCTGGCGCGCTCGACCGACAGCTCGCAGCCAATGCGGGGGACGTGCAATTGGTGGTGAGCTTCCGCGATCGCGAGGGCCGCTATTGCCGGGTCTTCCGATCGCAGCCGGCGGACGGCATTGCCTGCCATGAGGCGAAGGGCTGGGCGCTGCGGCAGACGATGGGCGGCAGCCGGGTATCAGCACGCGGCTATGCGCAGGCGGGCTCGGCCGATGCCGCGTTGATGGCGGCGGCGCAGGAACTGATGGCGGGCGACCCGCTCGACGCTGCAGCCGAGGCCAGAGCCCGCGCCGCCGGATGGAAGTAGCGCGCCGGGCTGGGCGGACCGGCGCGGTGCAAAGCGAGGGGCTAGGAGCGGGCGCGGTGCGGGTCGCTCCACCCAGGCGCGCGCTGTGCCTTGCGGCCGCTGGTCGCCGATAGCGCCACCAGTCCGATCAGCGACGTCGCCGCGCCTGCGAGTGCCACCGCCGGATAGCCGAGCCCGGCGGCGATCACGCCGCCGCCCAGTGCCGCGCCGAACGCATTGCCGAGATTGAACGCGCCGATATTGACCGCCGAGGCGAGGTTGGGCGCGTCCGCCGCCGCCGTCATCACCCGCACCTGCAGCGGCGGCACCAGCGCGAAGCTTGCGACTCCCCACAGGAAGATCAGTACCGCGCTCGGACCTGCCTGCGCCATCGACAGGGCAAAGGCCACCAGGATCGCCGAGAGCGCCGCCAGCGTGATCAGCAAGGTACGGTCGACCGACCGGTCGGCGAAGCGGCCACCCAGCCAGTTGCCTGCGGTGAGCCCGAGCCCATAGAGCACCAGCATCGCGGTGATGAACCCCAGCGAGGCATGGGTCGCATCGCGCAGGATCGGCGTGATGTAGGTGAACACGGTAAACATCGCGCTCGATCCGATCACGGTCAGCGCCAGCGCGCCCAGCACCTGCTTGCGGGTGAGCACCCGGAGCTCTGCAAGCACGTCGCCGCCCCTGGGTGCGGGGAGGGCAGGCAGGGTCGCGCGCAGCGCCACCATCGTCAGCACGCCCAGGCCGGCGATGCCCCAGAAGGAGGCGCGCCAGCCGAGATGCTCGCCCGCCCAGGTGGCGAGCGGCACGCCCACGACATTGGCGATGGTCAGCCCCATGAACATCGCGGCGACGGCGCTGGCCCGGCGCTCTGGGGCCACCAGCCCGGCCGCGACCACCGAGCCGACCCCGAAAAAGGCGCCGTGGTTGAACGAGGTGAGCACGCGCGCGACGAGCAGCATCGCGTAGCTGCCGGACACCGCCGCCAGCAGGTTGCCCGCGGTGAAGATCCCGGCCAGGCCGATCAGCAGCATCCGCCGCGGCACCCGGCCGGTGGTCAGCGTCATCAGCGGCGCGCCGAGCATCACGCCCAGCGCATAGGCGCTGATCAACAGCCCCGCCGCGGGGATCGAGACCTGCAGATCGCGGGCGATGACGGGCAGCAGCCCCATCGGCGCGAATTCGGTCACGCCGATGCCGAACGCGCCCACGGCGAGGGCCAGCAGGCCGAGCCGGTTCGTTCTCCGCGCGGCCGCCACTCGGGCCTCCCCGGGGCGCGGGAGCACGTGGCCCCCCGATGCTTGCACTTGCCGAACGTCCATGGTCACCTTCCCGTTGCTTGTTCGGAGCACAGATGGACGGCGCGTGTGCGAGAGAGTAGCAGGCGGAAACGCGAAGGATTTGTGCGATGGACGCAAAGCTGAGCGGCAGCAGCGACCGGGCGCATGCGCTGGCGCTGTTCGCCGCAGTGATCGAGCAAGGCAGCTTTTCCGCCGCGGGCCGGCAACTGGGCATGAGCCCCTCGGCCGTGGCGCGTGCGGTCGACCGGATCGAGGCGCGGCTGGGCGTGCGGCTGCTGCTGCGCTCGACGCGGGCGCTCACCCTCACGGCCGAGGGCCGCGCCTATCTGCAGGCGGCGCGGCGGATCCTCGCCGATCTGGACGACGCCGAGCAGCAGATTGCCGACCAGGGCAACCCGCGGGGGAGGCTGCGGGTCAGCGCGGCGCTGTCGCATGGCCGGCTCTGCGTCGTGCCGCTGCTCGGCAGGTTCGCGGCGCGCTACCCGGACATCCTGATCGACATCGCGCTGACCGATACGCTGGTCGACATTGCCGGCGGCGAGGCGGATGTCGCGGTGCGGTTCGGGCCGTTGCCGGACAGCAGCCTCACCGCCCGCCGGCTCGGCGAAAGCCGCCGGGTGATCGTCGCATCCCCGGACTATCTCGCGCGCCACGGCACGCCCCAGGTGCCCGAGGATCTGTTCGACCATAAGTGCCTGAACTTCAGCTTCCGCCGATCCGAACCCGTGTGGCCGTTCCGCCGCGACGGTCACGACTTCGCCCTGTCGGTGCGCGGTGGGGTGGAGGCGAACAATGGCGAGACGCTGGGGCAGCTTGCGGCGATCGGGGTCGGCGTGGCGCGAGTGGGCGCGTTCAGCGTGGCCCGGGAGATCGCGAACGGCACGCTCGTGCCGATCCTCGAGGCGTTCAACCCCGGCGACATCGAGCAGATCCACGCGGTCTTCGTCGGCGGTCAGAACGTGCCGGCGCGGGTGCGGGTGTTCGTCGACTTCCTCGCCGCCAACCTTAGCTGAGCCGGAGCCGGGCGGTCAGCCTGGGCCGTGCAGATAGCCGGTGATCTGCGCATCGAAGCGCCGCGCCGCGCCCGCCGCCGGATCGGTGCTGCGTGCGAGCGTGGACAGGGCATGGCGGGCCGCGGCGCCGTGGCGCTTGCTGGCGAACAGGGCGAGGCCGTTTTCCGCGACCGCGGGGTCATAGTCGGTCGCGCCCGCCACGCAGACGAGATAGCGCACGACATTGTCGAGCGCGGCAGGATCGAGCGCCACCTGTTCGACGCTGGCCTCCCCCGCCAGCGCCTTGGGATAGCGGGCGTAGAAGGCATCGGCGAGGGCGCCGCCGATCTTGCCGCCGGCCTTGAGCGCGTCGCAGGTGGGAAGCGGAAGGCCTTCTGCCGGAGCGGCACGGGCCATGGCCGGGTCCTTCGCGGGTGGGGGCATCAGCTGCGCCAGCAGCGCGTCATAGCGGGCGGCACAATGCGATACCGGATGCGCGCGACAGCTGAGGGTACGGCTGGTGGCCCAGGCCTCGCTCGCGGCGGCCGGCACCGCCGACGGGGCGGCCGCCGACGCTGCGCCGGACAGGAGGGCGGCGCGTTCCTGCGCCACGTGGACCGCGGCGCGGGCGAAGGTCACCCGCGCCGCCGCGCCGCCGCCCTCGGCAGCCGCGTCGCCCAATTGCTGGAGCGCGGCGCGGAAGGCGGCAGCGGCGTCGGGGCTGTCGATCCCGGTCCCGGCGGCTTCGATGGCGGCATCGGCGCAGGCGGTCAGCGCCGATGCATCGCCGTTCGCGCGCGACTGGCAGTCGGCATAGGCCTCGGCCTCGACAGCGGCGGGCGCGGTGGCGGCCGCCTGGCGGGAAGCATTTGCGGGGGCTTCCGGTGCGGTCCCGCCGCACGCGGCAAGTGCGAGGGCCAGAACGCTGGCGTGTCTGGAGAAACGCATGCCGATCCTCTACCCCGCAGCGCCTCAGCGGTAAAGCGAACGGACCGCCGGCACGTCGATGCCCTGGGCGTTGCCCATGAACCGGGTCACGTCGATGTTGCGGTCGATATAGTCGGAGATCCAGCCCCGATAGGCCGCGCCCTCGTTGCCGCCGGCGGCGTCGAGATAGGCGCCGCGCTGCTTGCTCGGCACATTCGCCTCGAAGGTGCCGTCGCGCAGATACCCCATCTCGCCGTCGATCAGGCCGCGGGCGCCGCCCAGACCTTCGTGATGCGCGATATAGGCATATTTGGCGATGGCGGCCGGTGAGGCGTCGGCGGGCACATGGCCGCTGTCGCGCAGCGCCGCGACATTGTGCCGGGCATAGTCGGCACCGGCGAGGATCGACAGGCGCGGATCATTGCGCGCCGCGAGCAATCCCGCCCGATCGACCACGCGATTGTCGGCGCCGACCAGACCGAGCGCCTTGGCTTCCTGGTTGAGCACGCTGCCGGGGCGGGTGGCCTCGCCGATCCAGGAGCCGGTCAGAAACTGGGTAAGGCCCGTCGCCGAAGAGGTGCCGGCCCTGGAGTTGGCCTGCCACACGCCCCGCGATTTCGCCGCCTCGGCATCGATGATCGCGGCGACCGTCTGCGGGGCCATGCCGGTGCGGTTCGACGCCTCGAGGATCGCGCCGCGATACTGCGCATTGGCGCCCAGCGACAGGTTCTCGGGGGCATAGGCGCCCTGCGGGGCATGCGCGCCCGAGGCCTGTGGGGAAGCGGGAGCGGCCGCCTCTGTCGGAACGTCGGGCTTCACATACACGCCGATCAGCGTGCGGCCCCGGCCGCTCAGACCATTGGCCGCGCTGCCGGTACGGGCATAGGCGGAGGCATAGTCGCTCGCGAACCCGGTGTCGGTGCGGATCTCGATATGGCCGTATTTGGCGTTGCGGTCGGTGGCGCCGGGCGCGGCACCATAGACCAGCACCGCACCCTTGGGGGCGTCATAGGGCGAGCGGATGGTGGCGCCCGGCTCGCGGAGCAGGTTGACGAAGCCGCGTTGTTCCAGCGCGGCACCGGCGCCCTTGGCGGCCACGCCGGGCAGATAGTCGCGCACCGCGCCGGACTGCTGCAGCGCCGTCTTCACCCAGGCATAGCAGCGGCCGATCGACACATGACCGGCGGCGCGACGCTGCGCCAGGTCGGCGGCCTTGACCGACGCCGCCCCCGGCTTCGGGATGCCTTCGGCCGGGCTGGCGACGGGCGATGCCGGTGCGCTGCCCCGGATCCGCGCCTGCTGCGACCCGGCAGCGCTGCTCGCCGCGCCCAGCGTCAGGCGCTGGCCGGGGTGGATGCGATCGGGATGGGAAATGCCGTTGCGCGCGGCGAGACCGGCGACGGTCGTGCCGTGCGCGGCGGCGATGCCGCGCAGCGTGTCGCCGGGCTTGACCGTGTAGGTTGCAGGGGCGGGGCTCGGCAGGCGGATCTGCTGGCCGATCTGGAGCAGCGCCGGATTGGTGATGCCGTTGATCTCGGCGAGGCGCTGCCAGCTGGTGCCGTTCGCCGCCGCGATCTCGCTCAGCGTCTCTCCCTTGCGGACTTCGTGAACGTTCGCGCCCTGCCCGAGATGGGCCAGGCCATCGGGCGAGGAGAGCAGCCGGTTCAGCGCCGAACCGCCGGTCGCGCCGTCCATCGCCAGGCCCGCGCCTGCAAGCGGATCGTAGGGGATGCCGTTTCGCGAACCGGACGAGAGGAGGCTTGCCAGCTGGGTCATCGGTCATACTCCTTGGACTTCGCCGTTCGGTGTAGCGGCCGCTGCCGGAAGCGTCTCTCAACGGATCGATTAGGCAGCGGGCGGCTCTAGCCGGCCGGGGCCAGGACGAACCCCGTGGGCGTGAGGTCGAGCCGGTCGAGATCGAGCCCCATGCCGCGTGCGCCCTTGCGGACGGCATCGCCCACTGCCCGCAATTGGGCCGGGTCGTGCTTGGCCTGTTCGACGGATGCGTCGATCAGCGCGCTCTGCACCCACAGCGCCTCGGCAAGTTCCTGTTTCTTCGCGTCGGACGCGCCGGCGATGTCGCCGATGGCCGCGACGGCGCTGGCCGCCTGCCGGCGAACGGCGGTGAGCGTGGCCGGATCGGGCGTGTCGTTGTTGCCATGGGCCGCTTCCCAGGCGGTGAGCCACCACAGGGCATAGGCGTCGGCGA
Source organism: uncultured Sphingomonas sp. (assembly GCF_913777625.1). Taxonomy (GTDB): domain Bacteria; phylum Pseudomonadota; class Alphaproteobacteria; order Sphingomonadales; family Sphingomonadaceae; genus Sphingomonas. The sequence goes on along the minus strand of NZ_CAJYTI010000020.1, from coordinate 224,277 downwards.
CATTGTCGATGTGCAGCCCATGCGGCGCGACAAGTGTGCCGATCCGCTCGATGAAGTCGCCCTGGGCGAACAGCTTCTGCAGATCGGCGGCGCCCACAGGATCCGCGGCCCGGGTTTTCTGGACGAAGGCGGCGAGGTTGGCGCTGCGGCGCGCCTTGGAGGGAAGGTAGCGCAGTGCGGCGGCATCCGCGGGCGTGCCGCGCGGGGAAGGGGGCTCCGCAGCGCGCGGTTTGCCCGCCGAACGCGCCCGCGCTGCGTCCTGTGCCATGCGGTCGTCGAGCATCATGCTCAGCGGATCGGAGTGGGTGACGGTGGAGGTGATCATCACCCAGCCCTGGGGGTCGATCTGTGCCTGGGCAGTCTTCGCCCAGGGGATCGCCGCGACCAGGACGAGCGCTGCGCCGAAGTTTTTCACGCGAAGCGATCCCTTCGCCGTCACCCGCGGCGCTGGCGCAGCAGGAGGAAACCGCCAACGCCCATCCCGCCTGCCGCAAGGGCCAGCACACCATAGCTGCCGGCGTTCCCCGGCGTGGAGGGGCTGGCCGGCACATCGTTCCGGCTGACCCTGGACGGGACGAAGCCTTCCGCCGTCAGTTCGAACCGGTCGAGATCGATGCCCATCTGCTCGGCGCCCTTGCGTGCCGCGTCGCCGATCGCGCGGAGGCGCTCCGGCTTCTGCTTGGCCTGTTCCACCGCGCCGTCGATCAGCGCGCTTTGCACCCACAGCGACTCCGCCAGTTCCTGCTTCTGCGCATCCGACGCCCCGGCAATCTGTCCCGTGGCGGCGATGGCACCGGCCGCCTGCCGACGAACGGCGGCAAGCACGGCGCGGCTGGGGGTGTCGTTGCTCCCGCGGGATGCCTGCCAGGCGGTGATCCACCACAGGGCATAGGCATCGGCGATATTGTCGATCTGGAGCCCCTGCGGCGCGACGAGCGCCCGGATCTTCTCGATGAAGTCGCCCTGGGCGAACAGCTTCTGGAGGTCCTCGGCACCGCGCGGATCGGCTGCGCGGGTCTTGCTGACGAAGCGGGCGAGATTGGCCGTGCGGCGCGCCTTGGACGGCGTGTAGTGCAGCATCGCCGGATTGGCGGCGGGCCGCGCGCGCGTCAGTGGAGCAGCGGCGTCGTGCGAGAACCGGTCGGCATGGTCCTGCAACGCGATCCGTGGGCCTTCGTACAGCATCGGGCTGATCATCTGGGCCTGCGCCATGCCGGGCACCGCGACGCATGCCAGGCCGAGGGAAAGGAGCAACCGCGACGCCATCGATACCTCCGGAACAGGTCGGGCGGGTCGTTCCCGACACCGACGGAATAAAAATCGAGCCGGGCGAAGTCGATGCTTCGCCCGGCCCTTTGCGGTGAACCGCAGCGTTTCTTAGCCCTTGCGAGCCATGGTCGACAGACCTTCGCCGATCGTCTTGATCATGTTGGTGGTCGACTGCATCAGGTAGCTGAATTCCTGGGTCGCGACCTGCAGGTCGGTCATCGTCTTGGTCGACTTGTTGTTCTTCGACTGCGAGTCGTAGGTCTGCGCCAGCGACTGCATCTCGTCGATCTTGGCATCCATCGACTGTGCCATCACCTCGGCGATGGCGCGCAGCCAGTTGCCGCTGCCGGCGCGGCCCTCGCGCGAACCCTCGGTCTTGGCGCGGTCGCTGCCCTCGCGCGAGGCCGCGAAGAGGTTCTCGGCGATGTTCTCGGCCTGCTGGCTCATCTCGCGGGTCATCGCGCCCTGCTCCGAGGGGGACAGGAGGCCATAGCCGACCGTGCTGACCGCGTCGGCGATGCTGCTCGGCGTCCCGCCGATGGAGGCGCTGAAGCTGCTCTTGGCGATGTCGATCATGCCCTGCGGCAGGCCGAGCTTCTCGCCGAGTTGCTGGAGCACCTGCTGGCCGATCGCCGCACCCAGCGTGCGGACCGCGAGCGATGCCCAGCCCGCCGGACCCATTGCAAGGGACGCCAGGCTGATCGGATTGACCAGGGACCGCGTAAGACCACCCAGGAGACTCATGGCTCGTTCCTTCCCATTTAGCTGTCGCGCTCCCCTCGGGAGCCAGGCCGCCGACACCGCGCCGCCGGTACGAGGGCAAACTGCCCCGGATCGGGCCGCCACGCGCTCCACGATTCGTTTAGCCGGGCTCAACGAATCGTCGAGGAGGGCGCTCATTCGAGGGGCAGGAAGAGCAGTCCTGCCAGGCTGTTGAGTTCGCGCACGCCGTCGAGCTCCAGTTTGCGGATCGCGTTGTTCATGTGCGTGCGCACGGTGTTCTCGGTCATGTTGAGCAAGGTGCCGATATCGCCGTTCGCGCGGCCCCAGCCGAGGAAGCGGAGCACCGCCGCCTCGTTGCGGGTCAGCGTCTGCAGCCCCGCCAAATGGAGCAGCGGCACCCGCCAGCCGGGCACGGTGAACTCGCCGATGCGGATCTCGCGGGTGGCGGCGCCGCGGCGTTCCTCCGCCGCGCGCAGCTCGGCGATCAGTTGGGCGAGCTGCTCGGCATCGCTTGGCGGCGGCGAGGGCGCGCGGAGGGCGGTGGCGCTGGTCATTGCGGCTTGGCCGTTCGCTGGAGGACGCCGCCCGCAATCTCCTCGCGCGTGCCGAGATCGGCGAGGATCGCCTGGGCGAGCAGCGGGAGCGTGAGAATGACGACGAAGGTGGCGGCGGCCGCCTTGATCGGCATCGCCATCGAGAAGACGTTGAACGACTGGGCGAAGCGGTTGAGGAACCCCATCGCCAGGTCGATCACGTAGAGCACGGTCAGCACCGGTGCCGCGAACAGGAAGGCGAGGGCGAACAGGCGCCCGTACTCGCCCTCGAAGAACATCAGCGCGCGCGCATCGAGCTGCAGCCCGCCGGGGCCGAGCGGCCAGATCAGATAGCTGCCCATCACCGTGCCGACGAGCAGGGTGAGCCCGCCGGCGGTTACGAACACCACCTCGGCGAAGCGGCTGAGCAGGATGCCGGTGAGCGAGCTGGTGTTGCCGCTCAAGGGATCGACCAGCTGGCCGATCGTCGCGCCCACCTTGGTGTCGATGATCTCGCCCGCCGCGCCCAGCGCCCAGAGCACGGTGCCGAAGAAGAACCCGATCGCCCCGCCGGCGGCGGCTTCCTTCAGCAGCATCTTGAGCCAGCCCAGCGCGGAGAGGGCGTTCGGGTGGAAATCCGGCTGCATCTGCAGCGCGACCAGCCCGAAGGTGACGATGATGCTGTTGCGCACCGTCCCCGGCATCACCTCGCGCGAGAACACCGGCACGAACACGAAGGCGAAGGCGAAGCGCGCCGAGGCGACCGCGACGACCAGCAATTGGTCGAGCCAGGGCATCGCCGCGAACAGCGGCACGCCGACGCCGGGGGGCACCGCCTCGATCATCGCCCCACCGCCGCGAGGCCGGAGAAGATCGAATCTGCATAGCTGTACAGCGTGCCCGCCATCAGGCTGGCGGTGACGAAGATGCTGATCACGATCGCGAAGAACTTGAGCGTGTATTGCAGCGTCTGTTCCTGCAGCTGGGTCGCCGCCTGCACGATCGCGACGAGCAGCCCCACCACCGACGCCGCGATGATCGGCGGCGCCGAGAGCAGCAGCACCAGCCACAGCCCCTGCGTGGTGACGGCGACGAGATCGTCGCTCATGCGCGCGCCTCCTCAGGCATAGGAGAGCACCAGCCCGTGGCTCAGCTTCACCCAGCCGTCGACCAGCACGAACAGGAGGATCTTGAACGGCAGCGAGATGGTGACCGGCGAGAGCATCATCATGCCCATCGCCAGCAGGATGTTGGCGATCACCATGTCGATGACGAGGAAGGGGAGGAAGATCAGGAAGCCGATCTGGAAAGCCAGCTTGAGCTCCTTCACCACGAACGCCGGGATGACGATCACGAAGTCCGTGTCGCGCAGGGTGCTGACCTTGGCCGGATCGCCGATGCGCTGCTGGGTGCGCAGGAAGAAGGCGCGCTCGCGCGGGTCGCTGTGCTTGACCAGGAATTCGCGCAAGGGCTCCTTGGCGCGGTCGGCAGTGGCGAAGATGTCGCCGGTACTTTCGATCGGGTTCTCGGCCTGCGCCGGGGGATCGCCGGGCATGGTGGGGGTGGCCGGGCCCTGGACCGCGGCGGCGGCCTGCATCTTCTCCAGCGTCGGGTACATCACGAACACGCTGAGGATCAGCGCCAGCCCGTTGAGCACCAGGTTGGGCGGCACCTGCTGCAGGCCGAGCGCGTTGCGCACCAGGCTCAGCACCACGGCGATCTTGGTGAAGCTGGTCACCATCACCGCGAAGAAGGGGGCGAGCGCGATCAGGACGACCGTGATCAGCGCCGAGCCGGGGGTGAACTGGGCGAGGTTCACGCGTCCACCTCCACCGGCTGCCGGACCGCGCCGTCGGCGAGATCGACGCGGGACTCGATCAGCACCGCGAAACGGTCGCCGAGCTGGACCAGTTCGCCGCGGGCGAGGGGGGTACCGGCGACCAGCAGCTCCACCGCAATCCCTTCGGAGACGGGGCCGAGCGGCAGCGCCACGCCGGGGCGCAGATCGGCGAGCGCCGCGGCGCTGACCCGCTGCTCGGGCAGGCGAAGGGTGAGGGGCACGGCAAAATCTCGCGGGGAGGGGGCAGCGTCGCTGGAATCCATGGGCGCTCCGTCGGGATGCGGGGTGAAACTGCCGGCGGCGAGGTCGAACTGACCGGCCTGGCGGAAATGCGGGGCTTCGAGCGTGGCGCGGGGGCGGGCGCCGATCAGCACGAGGTCGCCGGGGGCAAGGTCGCCCGCTTCGGCGATGCCGAGCCGGGGCCCCTGCACCAGCAGGTGCGCGAGGACCGGCAGGCGCGCGGCCAGCGGGGTGAGTGCGTCCGCCTCGGCGCGCCAGTTTGCCGCGTGCGGATGGTCGCATGGTAACAGCAGCGCGGCATCCTGATCTTCGCGGCGCAGGACGAAATGGAGCGCGGCATCGTCCGATGCGTTGCCGAGATCCTCGGGTTCGAGCTGGAGTCCCAGCACTTGTTCGAGCGCGAGCAGCAGCGGCTCGGCATCGTCCAGCGCGGTGGCGGCTTCGGCGATCCGCTCGGGATGGAGCACGGCCCCGCCGGGGCGGAACTGGCTGCCATCGGCGCAGCGGAACCAACTGCCGCGCGGGGGCGCCGCGATGATCTCGACCGCGAAGCCGGCATCTTCGAGCAGTCGCGCAACCGCGCTCGACAGTGCATCGCGCGTCGGATCGACCCGGGGCAGGTCGAGCGCATCGAGGCGGAGCATCGTCGCCATCAGAAGCGCACCGGCGAAGGCATCGGCTTGGCCGGCGCCTGCCCCTCGGGCCAGCGCGCGAGCAGCGTCACCGATCCGGCGGTGACGCCGACCAGCATCGTCTCGCCGCGCGCCTCGATCAGCACCACCCGCTCGCGCTGGCCGAGCGGCATCGAGCGGAGGAAGCGGATCGGCGCTTCGCCCTCGCCATTGGCGGCGACGCCCAGCTGGCGATCCTGCAGCTTCTTCAGCAGCCAGATCACCCCCCAGGCCATGCCCAATACCAGGGCAAGCGCCACGACGATGGCGAGGATCGAGGATAGGACGGCTCCGATTCCCATGATGCGGTTCGTTCTCCGGTCTGGTCAGCGTTGGCGCGCGGCGCGGCGCGGGGCGGCGGTATCCATGTCGTGCTGCATCGGGCCGTCGCCGCTTTTCGCCTTGGCGGCCCAGAGGATCACGGCGGCGATCGCGTCGAACATGTCCTCGGGCACGATCTCGCCGATCTCGCCGCGCGCCCACAGGCTGCGGGCGGCGGCGACGTTGCGGACGATCGGCACGCGGGCCTCCTCGGCCTCGGCGCGCATCGCGGCGGCGAGTTCGCCCATGCCCTTGGCGGCGATCACCGGCACCGGGCAGCTGGTCTCGTCATAGTTGAGCGCGATGGCGATATGGGTGGGGTTCACCAGCAGCGCGGCAGCACCGCGGGTGGCGCCAAGATGATTCTGGTTCGCCCATTCCTGGTGCATGTCCCGCCGCAGCGCGCGCACCTGCGGATCGCCTTCGCTCTCCTTGTGCTCCTGCTTGATGTCGCGGCGGCTCATCTTCATCTTCTTGATGAAGCTGTGCTTGGCATAGATCCGGTCGGCGACGGCGACGAACAGGAATACCGCGACGACCATCGCCAGCATCTGCAGCGTCAGCGAATAGGTGAGGCCGATCGTGCGCAGCGCGGCACCTTCGCGCGACTCGTCGATGGGGGAGGTCGCCGCGAGTCGAATCAGCTGGCCGGAACTGGCGAGGGCGCTCCGGTAGACCAGATACCCGATCAAGCAGATCAGCGCGGCTTTCACCAGCGTCTTGGCGAGTTCGAACAGGCCGTCCTTGCCGAACATCCGCTTCAGGCCTTCGATCGGATTCAGCTTCTCCATCCCGAACTTCATCTTCTCGGTCGTCATCATCGGCCCGACCTGGAGAAATTCGGCGAGGGTGCCGATCAGCGCGGCGGGGACCAGCGTGGCGAAGCTGAGGCGCAGCAGCGTCCAGGCCGCGTCCCAGGCGATGGCGGGCGCGGTCTGCTCGAACGCTCCGGTCGCGGCCTTCGCCACCACGTCGCCGGCGAGGCGCGCCAGTTCGCTGGCGGCATAGCCCGAGACGGTGACGAACAGCAGCAGCCAGGCGAGCGTGAGAAGGCCCGTGGCCAGATCCTTGGATTTGGCAACGTCCCCCTTCTTGCGCGCGTCCTGCAGCCGCTTCGGCGTCGGGAGCTCGCTCTTGTCGGCGCTGTCCTTGCCTTGGCTCATGAAGATAAACTCTTGCCGCCGGGCGCATTCCGCGAAGTTGCGGAGGGTCCGGGCAGGTCAAGCAGGTCGACACATCGGCTGCCCGTGGGGCGGGGCAACGACGTACGTAAAATCCCGTAACCGGTTCCCCGGCGCAACAGGCAAAATGCATGCCGATTAGTAACGCCTGCGAAGAAACCCTAGGGAATCCGAGACTTTTTATGATTCGCCGCGCGACAAGTCGTTGCGTACAGCCGTCCGGTCGTGCTGACAGATCTGTCAACAATCGGCGATTCAGAAAAGGTTCCTCCACCCGTCGACGAAAAAGCTCCTTTCGCCTCGTCGCAACATGGTGAAATATTTCTGAAGAACGACTTGAAACTGAAAGAAAAACGCGACAGCCTATAGGTGTTCCCGGACGAGCAGGCCGGGAATTGTGGGGCATCGTGCTGAACAACTGTTGGCCATAAGGGCTATCGGCTGGGGAGCGATGCAAATGCGTAGCGTAGTTCTTAGCGTATCATGGCCGGTGCTGATCGGTGCCGTGCTGATTATTCCGGATGCGGCATGGTCGCGGGACAAGACTCCGCCGCCGCCGCCCTGTCCGCTGACCGCCACGTTGCGGGTCGCGGACCAGGCGTCGCTGGCGGGTATCCAGTCCCTCCAGCAATGCAGCCGTTCCATCGTCGTCGCGCCGGGGTCCCCGACCGAGATGCCGAAGGACGTGCGCATCGCACCGGAGGCCGAGGAAGGGTCCGGGGCCGATCGTGCGGCCTCGTTCCAGCGCGTTTCGGCGGGCACGCGGCGCCGGCCCGAGTCGGCGCCCACCGCGACGCTGCGCGTTGCGGCGATCGCGCCGGCCCGGCAGGAACCTGCCGCCGTCGTCGCCGCGGCGTCCGACGATGCGATCCTGGCGATGCGACCGATCTCCTACACCACCCGCTATGACGCGATGATCCAGCGGGTGGCGGCGCGGCGACGGGTGGACCCGCTGCTGCTCCACGCGGTAATCGACCAGGAATCGCGCTATCGTGCGGACGCGACCAGCCCGGTCGGCGCCCACGGCCTGATGCAGCTGATGCCGGGAACGGCGCGGATGCTCAACGTGTCTGCCGCCAACGCAGAGGCCAATGTCGATGGCGGCGCGCGGCTGCTGCGCCAGCTCCACGGGCGGTTCAACGATTTCAACCTGACGCTCGCTGCCTACAATGCCGGCGAGGGCGCGGTGCGGCGCTACGGCAACCGCATCCCGCCCTATCGCGAAACCCAGGCCTATGTCGCCGGGGTGATGGGCCGGTACAGCCGGCTCGTCGCCGAACAGGCCAGCCGGAGCCGTTGACCATGGCCCCAGCCCTGATCCTGCGCGGTCTGCGCCGCATGCCCCTGCGCGTGGCCGACATGCTGCTGGTCGGCAGCGTCGTCACGGTCGTGCTGCTGATGATCGTGCCGATGCCGCCGCTGGCGCTCGACGCGTTCATCGCCACCAACATGACCGTGGGCATCCTGCTGCTGCTCAGCTGCATGTACGTCACTAAGCCGCTGGATTTCTCGACCTTCCCGACGGTGCTGCTGCTCTCCACGCTGTTCCGCCTGGCGATCAGCATCTCGACGACGCGGATGATCCTCACCCATGTCGATGGCGGCGAGATCATCCAGCAGTTCGGCCAGATGGTCGCGGGCGGCAACCTCGTGGTCGGGCTGGTGGTGTTCCTGATCATCACGATCGTCCAGTTCATCGTCATCTCGAAGGGCGCCGAGCGAGTCGCCGAGGTCGCCGCGCGGTTCAGCCTCGATGCGATGCCCGGCAAGCAGCTGTCGATCGACAGCGACCTGCGCTCGGGCATCCTCTCCAAGGACGAGGCGCGCGAGAAGCGGCGGACGCTGGAGATGGAGAGTAAGCTCCACGGCAGCCTCGACGGCGCTATGAAGTTCGTGAAAGGCGATGCCATCGCCTCGGTGATCATCGTGCTGGTCAACCTGCTCGGCGGGCTGGCGGTGGGGATGCTCTACCACGGCATGTCGGCGGGCGAGGCGGCGACGACCTTCTCGATCCTGACGATCGGCGACGGGCTGGTCGCGCAGGTGCCGGCGCTGTTCTCGGCAATGGCGGCGGGCCTGCTGGTCACGCGCACCACCGACGAGGAGCGCGACGGCGATCTCGGTCCGGCGATCGCGCGGCAGATCACCGGCAAGCCGCATGTGCTGATGATCGCCGGCGGCCTGGCGATGCTGCTCGGGCTGGTGCCGGGTTTCCCGACGCTGATCTTCTTCGCGCTGGCGAGCGCGTTGCTGCTGGGCGGGGCGTTCCTCCATCCGACCTCCGGTGCCTGGCTGCGCGCGCGGATGGGGCTGGCGACGGGCGAGACCGCGGTCGCGACCGGCGAGACGCTGATCGCCGCGCAGGCGCTGCCGGTGGTGGACCCGCTGCGGCTCGCCGTCGGCCTGCCGCCGCAGCACCCCGCCTTCGCCGCCCTGGCGGACCGGCTGCGCGAGGGCGCCGCCGCGCTCCAGACGCGGACCGGCATCGCCATCCCCGACCTGCGCGTCGTCCCCGATGCGCGGCTGGGTGAGGGCGAATGGCTGCTCAGCGCGCATGACGCACCCCTCGGCGGCGGCCTGACCGATGCGGCCACGCTGCCGGACGTGGCGGCGGATCGGGTGGCGCAGCTGCTCGAACGCAATCTCGGCCTGTTTCTCGGGCTGCAGGAGGTGACCGATCACCTCAACCGGCTCGGCGAGACGCATCCGGAAGTCGTCAAGGAAGCGGTGCGCGCGGTGCCCACCGGCCGGATCGGCGAAGTGCTGCGCCTGCTCGCCGAGGAGAGCGTGCCGCTGCGCAACTTCCGCGACGCGATCGAGGCGATCGGCGAGGTCGGCCAGTATGAACGCGAAGCCGTGCCGATGGCGGAGCGGGTGCGCGTAGCGATGCGCCGGCACCTGATCGCGCCGCTCTGCGAGGCGGGCCGCCTGCGCGTGCTGATCGTCGGCGCCGATCTGGAGGAGACCATCCGCCAGACCGTCACCCCGGTCGACGGCCAGATGCGTCTCGCGATCAACCCGCATCAGATGCGCGCGCTGATCGCGCTGCTGTCCACCCAGGTCGCCAGCAGCGGCGCCCGGGCGATCCTCACCGCACAGGATCTCCGCCGGCCGCTCCGCCTGCTGGTCGCGGGCGATCTGTTCGAGGTGCCGGTGATCAGCTTCAACGAGCTCAACCCGGCCGTGCCGCTCGACATCGTCGGCGAGATCAACGCCGCCCCGGAGAGCCTGACCAACCAGATGTCGGACGAGGTTTCCCTATGATCCGCGCCCAGCGCTTCCTTGCCCTGCTTGCCTGCACCGCGTTGCTGCCCGTCGCCGCCTCCGCCGAGACGCCGCCCATGGGGCAGAAGCGGATCACGCTCACCGCGCGCAACCAGCGCGTCGATGTCGCGGTGGTCGATCTGTTCGGCCAGGCCGGGGTCAAGGCGAAGGTGAGCTCGGCGGTGACCGGCAAGGTCAACGGCGTGTTCGTCGGCACGCCGCGACAGGTGTGGACCCAGCTCGCCAAGGCCTTCAACCTTGTCGCTTATTACGACGGCGCGGTGGTGCGGGTCTATTCGGCGGCCGAGGTCACCTCGCGCAGCTTCAACGCTGCCGATCCCGAGGCAGTGGTACGCGACGCGCAGAAGCTGCGGATCCTCGACGATGCCAACCGCGTCTCGGCCGCGAGCAACTCGGTGAGCGCGACCGGCGTGCCGGCGTTCCTCGACCGCGTGGCGCAGCTGGCGGGCACCGCGGGCAACCCGGCGGTGATCCAAGCTTCGGCCACGTCCTCGAACGCGCCGATCGTCTCGCCGCTGCTCGGGCCTGCCGCGATGGAGACGGTGGCGAGTTCGCCGCTCCGCTCCAAGGTGCTGAGCGGGGCCACGACCCGCTCGCCCTATGAGGTGCGGATCTTCTACCTCCGCTATGCCCGCGCCGACGATACGATCCAGAAGAGCTTCGACCGCACCATCACCATTCCCGGCGTCGGTTCGATCCTGCGCGGCATGATGGGCGACGGGCGGCCGAGTGCGACTGTCTCGACCAGCGGCAATTTCGATGTCCAGCGCCAGTCGCTCCCGCGGCTCGGCGGGCGCGGCCTCAATGCCGTGCCGCCCGACGAGGCGCAGCGCAGCTTCGACCAGCAGGGCACGCCCGGGCTCGATACGGTGGTGGTGCGCGAAGCCGCCGTGCGCGACATCAACGGCCCGCGCGTCGAGGTCGACCCCAGCAACAACGCCGTGCTGATCCGCGATCGGCCGGAATCGATGACGGTCTACGAGGACATCGTCCGCGCGCTCGACGTCGAGCCGCGCGGGGTGGAGATCGAGGCGACGATCCTCGAGCTCGACACCAGCAAGCTCAAGGAACTGGGGCTCGACTTCGGCTTCAAGACCGGCGGCCTCGGCGCGTTGTTCGGCGGCAATGCGACCAACCCGACCGACAATTTCTCCGCCGGCAATGTTGGTGCTGCCTACCTCACCGGCGGGCTGGACCTGTTCGCCGCGCGCATCACCGCGCTGGAGAAGACCGGGGCGCTACGGGTGATCTCGCGGCCGCGGCTGAGCACGCTCAACAACATCCCTGCGGTGTTCAACAACCAGGTCCAATATTACGTTCGCGTCGCCGGCGACCGGCAGGTGGACCTGTTCCCGGTGACCGCGGGCATGGTGATGCGGGTCAATCCGTCGATCCTCTATGACGGCGGCGAGCTGCGCACCCGCATGGCGATCGAGATCCTCGACGGCTCGCCCACCGGGCTGGTCGTCGACGGCATCCCGGCGGTGAAGCAGAGCAGCATCAACACCAGCGCGGTGGTGAAGCAGGGCGAGAGCCTGCTGATCGGCGGCATGACGGTCGAGACCTCCTATGACTACAAGTCGAAGGTGCCGGTCGCGGGCGACGTGCCGATCCTCGGCCAGGCGTTCCGCAAGCGCAAGAAGGGCGACCAGCATTTCGAGCGCATCTTCCTGATCACCCCGCGCGTCGTCTCGCGCCGCGAGCAGCAGGCAGCGGCGGTGCAGCCGACCTCGGCCACCAACCCGATCCCGATCGAGCAGATCCAGGCGGCGGCCGATCAGCATCAGAAGCGCCGCCGGGGAGCGCGCCGGTGAACGCGCCCTTCGCGCCGGTAAAGCCCGGCATGATGGTGCTGCGGGTGCTGAGCGGCCGCCTGTCGGGCGCCGAGCACCGACTCCACCGGGGCAAGTTCGTCCGCGTCGGGCATGGGTTCGAGCACGATATCGTGCTGCGGGATCCTTCGGCGCGCGGCGTCTCGCTAGAACTCGACCTTGGAGAAGGTGTGGCTTGCGTGCGGGTGGCAGCGGGGCAGGTGACCCTGCTCGGCCGGCCGGTCTCGGCGGGCGAACAGGCCTCGTTGCCGCCCTTCGTGCCGATGCTGGTCGGATCGGTTGCCGTCGCAATCGGCGAGCCCGAGGACCCGCGTTGGGACGACGCCATCCGACTGGCTCCCATGGTCGCGCCAGCCGCCGCCGATGCGCCCATGCTCTCACCGCAACGCGCGGCGATCCCCGAGCGGGTGGCGACGCGGCTCTACCCGATGCGCGGGGCGCTGGCGCTCGACCGATATTGGCCCGCCTATGCCGCCGCCGTGGCCGCGCTGCTGCTGCTCCTGCTGTTCGCGCCGCCCGCGATCCGCTGGGCGACGCGCCAGCTGCACGACACGGCGGGCGAGCAGGCGATGCTCGCCGCCGCGGATTTCCGCGACCTCAAGGTCGAGGAGACCCGCAACGGCACGATCGTGCGCGGGATCGTCAAGGACGACGCCGCGCTCGCCCGGCTGCGCCAGGTTGTCGCCGAGCAGATCGGCCCGGCCACGCTCGATGTCGAGACGATGGACGGCCTTGCCGCCGCCGCCACCGATCTGCTGCGCGCACAAGGCGTCGATGCCGAGGCCATTCCCCGCCGCGGCAACACGCTGATGGTGAAGGCCGAGTTCCTCCCCGCCGATCGCCAGGCCGATCTCGCCCGGCTGATCAAGGAGGACGTGCCCGGCATCACCCGCGTCGACTTCGCCACCGACAGCAAGCGCGGCGACCGCGACCTCCAATATTTCTTCTCGGGCTCGGAATACGGCCTCGCGACCTTCGTCGACGGCGACCCCGGCTACCTCACCACCGCCGACGGCACCCGCTGGTTCGCCGGCGCCACGGTGCCCACCGGCCACCGCATCGTCGCCATCGGCAACGGCCGCGCCAGCTTCGAGCGCGACGGCCGGATCGAAGAACTCGTCCTGGGACCCAGCACGCCGCCGTCCCCGGCACCTTCCACCACCCCTGGCGGCGACACCAACGGAGCGACCATCCAATGACCAACCCGATCAACAGCGCCGTCCTCGGCACGATCGCCTCGCTTGGCACCATGGGCACTACCGAGAGCCGCACCGGCAAGGGCAACTGGTTCGAGGCGTTCGGCGAAGCCTGGGGCAAGGCGCTCGACACCCAGGCCGACAATATCACCGCCCAGTCCGACGTGGTGAGCCAGGGCGGCGACAAGCCTTCCGACATCACCCAGCTGACCACCGAATCGATGCGGATGAGCTTCATGGCGAACAGCTCGCACAGCTCGATCGACAGCGTCTCCAAGGCGCTCGAGACCATGGCGCGGAAGAGCTGACGATGAGCATCGATGCAATCGGCGCGCTGGTCGCGCCGGCCGGGGGGCAGGGCGCGAGCGGCGTGTCGCGCGCCTTCGAGCTGCTCGCCCCCGGCGGCCATGGCGGCGGCGCCACCACGCCGCAGTTCGACGCGCGCTTCCAGGCCGCGCTGGAGAAGATGGGCGGGGTGCAGGGCACCGTCGCCGCGGGGCCCATACCGCCGGCGATGAAGGGCATGTTCGACGCGCTCGACCAGGTCAACGTCCAAGCCCGCGCCGTCTCGCGCTATGCCGAGACCGCCGAGGCCAGCGGCGGGCAGCTGACGCCGGGCGAGATGGTCCAGCTCAACATGAAATGCTCCGAATTCATGTTCCAGGCGCAGCTTACCTCCAACATCGCCAACCGGAGCTCGGACGGCGTGCAGCAACTGTTCAAGCAGCAATGAGCGGCCTTGCCTCCGCGCGCCGCTGGCAGGCGCGGATCGCCGCGCCGCTGCTGGTGATCGCCGCCTTCGGGCTTGCCGGCTGCAGCCGGCAGGAAGTCTATGGCAAGCTCACCGAACCGGCCGCCAACGAGATGATCGCGGTGCTCAATCAGGCCGGCATCACCGCGACCAAGGTAGCGGGAGAGAAGGACCAGTGGAGCATCGCCGTCGACCAGGCCGATTTCGCCCGCGCGGTGGAGACGCTGCGCGCGCATGGCCTGCCGCACGAGGACTATGACTCGCTCGGCTCGGTGTTCAAGAAGGAGGGCTTCACCTCCACGCCGCTCGAGGAGCGGGCGCGGCTGATCTACGGCCTCTCGCAGGAGCTGAGCCGGACGATCAGCGGAATCGACGGCGTGGTGCAGGCGCGCGTGCACCTGACGATGCCCGAGGCCGATCCGCTGTCGCGCGAGGCCAAGCCCTCGGCGGCATCGGTGTTCGTGAAGTATCGGACCGGCTTCGACCTGCGCAGCCAGACCGGCGCGATCAAGTCGCTGGTTACCAACTCGATCGACGGGCTCACCTACGATCGCGTCTCGGTGGTGATGGTGCCGGCCCAGGCGGCGCCCGTTCTGCCGGAGAGCGAGGGGATGGTCTCCATCGCCACGTTGATGCGCGGGGCGATCGGCGTGGTCGCGCTGATCGTGCTGGCGATCGCAGGGCGTGGGCTGTGGCGGATGCGGAAACCCCGGACCAGCCTGCCGGATACGGTGCAGCGGTGAACCGGGAAGTGCGGACGGCCAAGCTGGCGCTGCTCGCCCGGCATTGCGGGCAGGGGCGCGGTGCGCGCTTCGCCCGCCGGGCGAGCGGCCAGCCAGCGGTGGGATTCGGCGACCTCGCCAAGCTGCCGGACTGGCTGGACGCGCCCGACGAGCAGCGGGCGCGGATCGCCGCCGCGGCCGGGTTGCTGCGCCACCGCCGTGCGATCGACGCCGAGATTTCGGGGCCGCGCCTGGCGGCGCTGGCGGCGGCAGTGGGCGAGCCGCTATTCGATGCGGTCTGCGAAGCCGAGGTGCCGGAAACGGCCGGGGCGGAGAAGCTGCCGCCGCCGGAACGCGTACTCGCCGCCGGCGCGCAATTGCTGGAAGCGGCGCTGCCGCTCGCCTTGCAGGACCGCTTCCCCGGCGCGCGGGACGATGCCGTGGCGCGCGACCTGCTGGCGCGGGCCCATGCCATTGCGGAGAGCCTTGCATGACCTATCATCTCGTCCACGCCGATGACGCGACGCTGCTGTTCAGCGAACGCGCGGTGATCAAGCGCGACGAGCGACGATCGTTCAGCGATGCGGTGGCGCTGCTCGGCGCGGTGCGCGAGGCGCAGGCGCGTGCGGTCCAGGCCGCGGACGCTGCGCGGGAGGAGGCCTACTGCACCGCCCTCGCGGGCGCGCGGACGGAGATCGACGACCTGCTCGCCCGCGAGATTGCGCAGTTCGCCGCCGCGATCGAGGCACAGGAACAGGCGCGGCGCAACGAGATCGCCGAGGCGGCGCTGGCGGCGGTGCACGCCGTGCTCGGCGAACTGGACGACGCGACGCTGGTGCCCGCGCTGGTCGCGCGCGCGCTCGATCGTCTGCAGCCGCAGGGCGCGGTGATCGTTGCCGTCGCGCCGGACATGGCCGAGAAGGTTGCGGCCCAGCTCGCCGCGCTGACCGAAGTCAGCATCCTGCCCGATCCCGCGCTGGGCGTGCACGACTGCGCGATCCGCACCGAGCAGGGGCAGGTGATCGCCAGCCTCTCGGTCCAGCTCGAAACCCTCGCCAAGCGCTGGGGGGTGGCATGAGCGACCCGCTGGCGCTGCTGCGTGCGCTCGATGTGGCGCCGATGTTCGAGCAGCATGGCCGCATCGTCGGCGCGCTCGGCACCACGCTGCGTGTCACCGGCGTGCGCGCGCGGATCGGCGAGAATTGCGAGATTGTCGATGCCGAGACCGGCTTCTCGCTCTGGGCCGAGGTGATCGGCCTCGCCGAGGGCGGCGCGATCCTGACCCCGCTCGGTGACCTGCGCGGCCTGTCGATGCACAGCGACGTGATCCTGCGGAGCGGCGAGGATCGGGTGCCCTATGGCGCAGACATGCTCGGCCGCGTGCTCGATGCCCGGCTCCAGCCGCTCGACGGCCTCGGCAGCGTGCGGCGGGGGGCAGACCGGCCGATCCAAGGCGAGGCGCCCAACCCGATGCATCGCCGCCCGATCGACGCGGCGATGGAGACCGGCATCCGTGCGATCGACGGGTTGATGCCGATCGGCATCGGCCAGCGCGTCGGTATTTTCGCCAGCGCCGGCGTCGGCAAGTCGACCCTGCTCGCCAACCTCGCGCGCAACGCCCAGTGCGACGCGATCGTCATCGCGCTGATCGGAGAGCGCGGCCGCGAAGTCCGCGAGTTCATCGAGGAGACGCTCGGCGCCGAGGGCCTTGCCCGATCGGTGGTGATCGTCGCCACCTCGGATCGCCCGGCGATGGAGCGGGTCCGCGCGGCGCTTGTCGCTACCGCCATCGCCGAGGGCCTGCGCGACGAAGGCCGCCACGTCCTGCTGCTGATGGACAGCGTCACCCGCTTCGCCCGCGCGCTGCGCGAGATCGGGTTGGCGGCGGGCGAACCGGCGGTGCGGCGCGGCTTCCCGCCTTCGGTCTTTGCCGAGCTGCCGCGGCTGTTCGAGCGCAGCGGCACCGCCGCCGAGGGCGCGATCACCGCGCTCTACACCGTGCTGCTCGAGGACGAGGAGGGCGACCCGATCGGCGAGGAAGTCCGCTCGCTGCTCGACGGCCATATCGTCCTCTCGCGCAAGCTCGCCTCGCGCGGCCATTATCCGGCGATCGACGTACTGGGCAGCCTGTCGCGCCTGTTCCCCCGCCTCGCCAGCGCGGCGCAGCTGCGCGCGGCGCACGGCCTGCGGGCGATGCTGGCCAAGCTCGACGAGATCGAGCTGCTCGTCCAGATCGGCGAATATCAGCCCGGCCGCGATCCGCTGGCCGATCGCGCGCTGGCCGAGCGCAGCGCCATCGCTGCCTATCTGCGCCAGTCCGGCAATGAACGAACCACGCTCGGCGAAAGCGTCGCCCGGCTGCGCACCTTCGAGGAGATGGACCATGCCCGCTGACAATCGCGCGCCCGTGCTGGCGCGCATCGCCCAGATGCGCGAGCAGCGCCTGACCCACGCCTTGATCGAGGCGCGCGAGGCGGCGGATCGTGCCGAGGCCGCGGCGCGCGCTGCGGACTCCGCCCGCTCGGCAGCGGCGCGCGCGCGCGGCAATGCGCGACACTTGTTTCAAGCGAACCCGGCCTGCCCGCAGACGCGGCTGTGGCTCGACCAGCGTATCGCCGAGGAGATCGACGCGGTCGCCCGCGCGGGCGATCAGTGGACGCTGCATGACCGCGCCGTCGATGTGCAGGGTGCGGCCGGGCGCGTGCTCGATCAGCACCGCGTCCGCAGCGACAGCGTCGCCGCCCACCACCGGTCGCTCCGTCGCGCCGAGCAGCGCCGCGCCGAGGATCGCGTCGACGCCGACGCTACGAGCTTTCTCCTGTCGCGAGGCCGGGCATGAGCGGCGCATCGACCAGCACGTCGGTGCAGAGCAAGTCCGCGCCGGCGCCGCGCGAGGTGCCGGTCAAAGGCGCGCCTGAAGCGGCGCCGAAGCAGCGCAAGGCCTTTGCCGATGCCCTGTTGCGGCACGCCGGCAAAAAGCTCGCCAAGGAGCCCGGTACGGACAAGGCCGATGGTCTGGCCGCCATGCTCGCACCGCGCGACGCTGCCACATTCGCCATCGCGGCCCGGCCCTCTGCTGCAGGGGCGGTCGATCCCGCCCAGCAGGCCCAGCTCGACCGGATTGCGGCGGCGATCGCCGAGGTCAGCAAGACCGCCCGGCCAGAGGTGTATCTGTCGCTGCCGCTCGCCAGCTACAAGGTGGAAGGGGCGGTGCTCGGCCAGGATCTTGCGGGGCGGGTCACCGTGTTGCTGGTCCCGTCGTCGGCCGTGCCGCCCGCGGTCGCCGCGCAGTGGAGCGAGCAACTGCACGAGCGGCTGCTGCGGCGCGAGGTGCGGGTCGGCAAGGTCGCGGTGCAGGGAAATGCGGTGCCGAACGCGGCGCGGCGCTGACGCTGCGGCGCCTAGCGGGGGCCGCGCAGTTGCGCGATGGCGGTATCGATCGTGGCCAGCGCGTGCGCTGCATCCGTCCAGCCGGGCCGCCGTTCGGGCGCCGGCGGTCCGTCACCGAGCCGGGACAGCCGATCCAGCGCATCGCTGGTCGGGCTTGCCGCCACCAGCGCCGCCACCTCGCCGGTGAAGTCGTTCAGCGCCCGCGACAGCTGCCCGGCATCGGCAGGACCGGCGTTGAGCGCCGCGGCAAGCTCCCGCGCCATGGTCTCGACGCCGTACGGGTCCACGGCCGCTAGCGGTGTGGCAGTGCCTTGCACCAGCCCCAGCGCCTGGGTGAGCGTGCCGGCGACGCGGGTCGCCAGAATGGCCATGGTCCGGTGTGCGAGCGTGCCACCGGCGGGGCCGATGGCGCACACGGCACCGACCCCCGCGGCGCGCGCGCTGCCGATTCCGATGGGCTGGGTCATGGCCGACTCCTGTCCGGTGAGGGGATCATGCTGCCGGGATAGCCGCTTGTGCAGCGGCGCGCGCTCCACGAATCGCTTAGTCGATGGTCCGGGCATGGAGGCTGCTGTGCAGGTGCAGCGCGCCAGTGTTGGCATGGAAGGATCCGGTAGACGAAACGTCGCCTCCATCATGTATTTTTTCATTGATACAATTTATAACTTTCACGGTGGCATCAGTATAGAAGAAAGCGGCCGTGCAACGAACCATCAGCCTCCGGTCGTAGGATTCCCATAATCCTGATCTTTCGTCTACCCGCGGTGCAATCGAATGCACAAGTCGGGCGGAAAAGTGTTGCGAAGGCTTCGCTTTAGGCGCTATTTCTATCACCGTAATCAAGGGTGCGGTGCATGAACGGTGCGGGGTGCGGCAACGAGGTGCCGCGATCGTCAGAACTTCGGCGTCAGGCGCGGGTACTCAGTAGCGGCGTGTTTGGCATGCGCGGCGACGAAGAACTTTCCGAAATCGTGAAGCAGGCCGCTACCGATACGCGGTTCCCATTTGCCGCCGTCTCGATCGTCGATCGAACACGGCTGTGGCTCGCCGTCGCCTATGGCTTCGATCCGCGAGAATTTACGCGGCCGGACAGTTTTTGCGACGCCGCGATCCGGATGCCCGACTTCGCGCCGCTGTGCGTTGCGGACGCATGGCAGGAGCAGCGTTTCAAGTTCGCGCCCGCCGTCATCGAGATGAGCGTGCGGGCCTATTACGCCGCACCCCTGGTCACGCGCGACGGGCTCGCGCTGGGCACGCTGTGCCTGCTGGATCAGAAGCCGCGCCGGGTGGATGCCGATGCGCTGGACAGGTTGTCCGCGCTTGCCCGCGACGCATCGGCGGTCATCGGTCGGGAGGCCAACATGGTCGCCCATGCCGAATTCGCCATTGCGGAGCTTTCCTCGCGTATCCGCTTCGCCATGGCCCAGCGGGACGAGGAGGCCGTCGCGATCCTCGACGCCGAGCTTCGGCAGCTGGAAGCCAGGCTGGAGCCGCATTGGGAAGACCGAGCATCGCCGGCGGCCGAGCGCGGCGGCAATGCCCGAACGGAGGCAAGCAACTGAGCCTGGCCCCGCGCGGCGGCGGGGCAGGGTCGCCTAGTTCCCGGCCGCGCGCATCCGCTCCAGGACGGCCGGCGCGACGGTCATGCCCGCCTTCGTCATGGCGGGGGTAGGCCAGGCGCCGCTCGCCACTTGGCGCCTTACCGTCGCGCGATCGGGCGGAGGCCAGCCCAGGCCGGCACTGCGGGCGCGCTCGACCAGGCGGGCGCGGGCGGCCTGCAGGTCCGGGCTGGTGAAGACGACCGGCGTCTCCAGCAACCCATGGGCGGCCATGCTGCCGTCGTCGGCGACGCTCCACAGCGTGCCGCCCTTCTCGATCAGCAACTCTGCGATGGTCGTCTGCTCGGCATCCATCGCCATGCGGACATGATCAATGCCGAAGCGGTCGGTCCAGCGCGGATCGGCACCGTGGCGGAGCAGGGTCATCACTCCGCCGACATGGCCGAAGCTGATCGCGCTGCGCATCGGATCCTCACCACCCTGGGCCTGCGGATCGGGCGAGGCACCGGCCTGGAGCAGACGCTCGGCCATCGCCGGGCTGTCCGCCAGGATCGCCAGCGCGAGCGCATTGCCGCGCCGGATGCCGTCCCGGGGCATGCCGGCGGCGAACAGCATCGTCGCGGCGTCGGCATCGCAGCGGGACGCCGCGAAGGTGAGCAGATCGCCATATTGCCCCGCCGGCGGTTGCGGTACCTTGGGATCGTCGACCACGGCCGTGGTGATCAGCCGCGGATCGCGCGCGAGCATCGCGCGGGCGTCCTCGAGGCGGCCGTCGAGAATGGCCTCGGCCAGCGCGCGGCCGGCGGCGCCGTTGTTCAGATGCGCGAGCACGCGGGTGCGATCCGGCAGCACCACCGAGGCGCGCTTGGTGTAGCAGGAAGGCGCGGCGGCCATGCATCCTCCGATCGGGGCGGCGGCCAGCATCAGCGCGGCGAAAAGGCGGATGCGGCGGTTCACCGGCGCATGCTGTAGGGAGGGAGGCGGGCCGCGGTCAAGGCGCGCCCAGGCTGGCCTGGACCCAGTCCATCCCGTGCCGGGCAAGCGGCGTATCCTGGTACCAATGCTGCCCCGCCGGCTGCTTCGCGTCGAGCGGGATGCGGGTGCCATAGGCTTCCGGCGCATCGGCGAGGATCGCCCCGGGAATGCCGCCCAGGATCGCGCCGGCGACGCGGTCGCCGCCGTCCTGGATCGCGGAGAGGATTTCGCCGCGCACATAGACGGCGGAGATCTTCGGAGCCGGCGTGTCGCCGCGGATCGACTGCGCCTGGCGGATCGTCGCGTCGCTGAGTCCTGCGGCGTTGAAGGTCTGCGCGTCGCGACCGCTGGCCAGCGCCGCGGCGGAGGCGAGGCCGCCGCCCAGCGAATGGCCGGTGATCGTCACCTGCGCCTCCGGGTGGCGGCCGATGGCCTTCGCGAGAAGCAGGGCGCGGCTATACTGGTCCGAGGGCAATCCCACGCCTTGCTGGGCATTGGCCTTCCAGTCGCTGCCGTCGGTGGTGCCGCGGAAGCTGACGACATAATCGGGGCCGCCATCGCCCTCCGCCACATAGACGCGGGCGCGGAAGCTGCTCTGGGGAGAGCTGAGGTCCTCGCCGCGCAGGCCGATCTGCGCGAGGTCGTCGCTGCTGGCGACGCGGTAGCCGGCCGGCGGGGCGGGGGCGTCGTTGTAGACGTCCGCTGCCATCGCCGCGAGGTCGACGGTGGAAGGTCCGCTTGCCCGTTCGGCCGCCTGCGGCGGGGAGTCGCAGCGCGCGAACGGGGCCGGCGCCACGGGCTGTTGCCAGGCAAGCAGCTCGCGCGCGGGCAGGTGGCGCGCCTGGAAGTCGTCGTTCGCGGCGCGCGATCGCGATGCCGCCGGCGCAGAAGCGGAGTCGATGCCGGTGGTTCGCGAGCGCGGGTCAGCTGCCGACATCATGTCCTGGTTCCTCGCCAAAGGCCGTCCGGTCGTGCATGCCATTGCCCTCCCGCGCTGTCGCTCGACGATTCGTTTAGGCGGCCGTCGCACGTCGGCGGTGCCGGCGGGAGGCGTGTGCCATCCCAGCCTCGTTCGGCGCAGGCGATGCTTGCGGTGTGGCGATAAGGTTGTACCACGCGCGTAGTTTCAACCGGAGCCGCTCGCCATTCGCCAGATCGCCGCCTTGCCGTACCGAACCCTCGGCCCCGGGGCCGATGCGCCGATGCAGATCCTGCTCGTCACCTCGCGGGAGAGTGGGCGCTGGGTGATCCCCAAGGGCAATCCCGGTTCGGGTCTCAGCAGCCACGCCGCCGCCATGCAGGAGGCGGAGGAGGAAGCCGGGGTGTGCGGCGCGATCTGCCCGACGCCGCTCGGCTCCTATCGCTATCGCAAGAAGCGCCGCAACGGCGCGTCGCTGATGGTCGATGTCGAGGTGTTCCCGCTCGCGGTCACCCGCGAGCTCGACGCCTGGAAGGAACAGGCGCAGCGCACGCGCCGCTGGTTCAGCCTTGCCGATGCCGCCGAGGCGGTGGAGGAGCCGGACCTGCGCGAGCTCATCCGGTCCTTCGCCCCTGCAGAATTCCGAGCGGCGACGCGGCGCAGCGGCATGCTCGGCACCGTCGTCCAGAAATCAAAGGTCTCCCATATGTTCGCGTGGTTCCAACGGCTGCTGCCCAGGACGGGCAATTTCTTCGAGATGTTCGAGGCGCATGCCGCAACCGTGGTGGCCGGCGCCGATGCGCTGGCACGGCTGCTCCAGGACGGCAACCGCGACCATATCCGCGAGGTGATCGAGCGCGAGCATGATGCCGACGAGATCACCCGCGAGGTGCTGCAGACGGTGCGCGTCACCTTCCTCACCCCCTTCGATCGCGGCGCGATCACCGCGCTGATCGGCTCGATGGACGATGCCATCGACGAGATGCAGGCGACGGTGCGGGCGATCGACCTGTATGACATCGCCGGCTTCGAGCCCGAGATGAAGGACATGGCGGGCATCATCGTCGACGCCGCACGCGTCACCGTCGAGGCGATGCCGCTGCTGCGTGACGTCGCCCGCAACGGCCGCCGCCTGCACGAGCTGACCGAGCGGCTGGTCCGCATGGAAAGCCATGCCGACGACCTGCACGCCGCCGGTCTCAAGCGCGCCTACAAGGAGCTGGGCCCGCAGGATCCGCTCAAATTCGCGGTGGTGCGCGAGCTGTACAAGCATCTCGAGCGGATCGTCGACGCGTTCGAGGATGTCGCGAACGAGATCGACGGCATCGTCATCGATCACGCCTGATCCACCATGTACGAACTCGCCCTGCCGCTGCTGATCGGGCTCATCCTCGTCGCACTCGCGTTCGACTTCCTGAACGGCCTGCACGATGCTGCCAACGCGATCGCCACCGTGGTCGCGACGCGGCTGCTCAAGCCCGTCCATGCGGTCGCGTTCGCCGCCTTCTTCAACTTCGCCGCCTATTTCCTGACGATCGCCTTTCCCAGCCTGCACAAGGTGGCGGAGACGATCGGGCAGGGGCTGATCGACAAGAACCTGATCACGCCGGGCGTGGTGTTCGGCGCGCTGGTCGGCGCGATGTTCTGGAACGTCGTCACCTGGCTGAAGGGCATCCCGTCCTCGTCCAGCCATGCGCTGGTCGGCGGGATGATCGGCTCGGGCGTGGCGCATGCCGGCATCACCGGCATCAAATGGGCCGGGCTCAACAAGACGCTGATCGCCATCGTCCTCTCGCCGACGCTCGGCATGATCCTGGCGATGGCGATCATGCTGGTGACCAGCTGGCTGTTCCGCCGCGCGACCGCGAGCGGGGCGGAACGCTCGTTCCGGGTGCTCCACCTCATTTCCTCGGGCGCCTATTCGCTGAGCCACGGCCTCAACGATGCGCAGAAGACCATGGGGATCATCACCGTGCTGCTCTATTCCACGGGCTATCTGCACGGAAAGTTCGCGGTGCCGCACTGGGTGGCGATCAGCTGCTATGTCGCGATCGCGCTGGGCACGCTGAGCGGCGGCTGGAAGATCATCGAGACGATGGGCTCGCGCATCACCAAGCTGTCGCAGCACCAGGGGTTCAGCGCCTCGTTCAGCGGCTCGATCATCCTGTTCGGCGCGTCGTGGCTGGGCATTCCGGTTTCGACCACCCACACCATCACCGGCGCGGTGGTCGGCGCCGGCACCGCCCGGCGCGCCTCGGCGGTGCGCTGGGGCGTGGCGAGCAACGTCGTCGTCGCCTGGGTGATCACCATCCCCGCCTCGGCGGCGGTGGGCGCGCTGTTCTATGCGCTGACGCTGTTGTTCTGAAACGACAACGCCCGCCGCGTCGCCAGGGGCGACGGGCGGGCGCGGAAAAGGGCGAGGGTCGTGAACGAGGACTCATCCAACCGCACCCCCGTCATCCCGGCGAAAGCCGGGATCCAGTCGCCTCTCCGTATCTGGAAGAGCCGGTAGCGAGACCCCAATGGACCCCGGCTTTCGCCGGGGTGACAACGGGGGCGGCGACAGGTTGCAGCCTATTACTTGCCCGTCTTCGCCTCCGGCTCCTCTGCGATACGCGAGCCATCGGCGTTCAGCCCGAGGTCCTTGAGCAGCGGTGCGACCTGCGGATCGGCGCCGTTGAAGGCGCGGAACATCGGGGCATAGTCCTCGGTATGGCCCTTCGACAGGATCATCTCGCGGAAGCGCTGGCCGTTGGCACGGGTCATGCCGCCATGTTGCTGGAACCAGTTGAACGCGTTCGCGCTCAGCATCTTGGTCCAGCTATAGGCGTAATAGCCCGCCGAATAGCCATTGCCCCAGATGTGGAGGAAATAGCTGGAGCGATAGCGCGGCGGCACGTCGGTGACGTCCAACCCAGTCGCCGCCAGCGCCTTCTTCTCGAACGCGTCGGCATCCTGCTTGCCCTCGGCGGCGGTGAGCGAGTGCCAGCTCATGTCCATCTCGGCGGCGGCGAGCGCCTCGCCGAACGCATAGCCCGAGTTGAACGTGCCGGCGCGCTTGATCTTGTCGACCAGCGCCTGCGGGATGACCGTGCCGTCCTTGTAGTTCACCGCATAGTGCGGCAGCACCTTGGGATCGAGTGCCCAATGCTCGTTGAACTGCGAGGGGAACTCGACAAAGTCGCGCGCGGTGTTGGTGCCCGAGACGCTGGGATAGGTCTGGTTCGCGAACAGGCCGTGCAGCGCATGGCCGAATTCGTGGAACATCGTCGTCACGTCGTCGAAACTGATCAGCGCCGGCTGGCCGGGCGCGGGCTTGGTGAAGTTGCCGATATTGAAGATCACCGGCTTGGTGCCGAGCAGCTTCGCCTGGTTGACGAAGTTCGACATCCACGCGCCGCCATTCTTGTTGTCGCGCTTCCAGTAATCGAAATACATCAGGCCGACGGGCGTGCCGTTCTCCTCGCGCACCTCATAGACCATCACGTCCGGCTGATAGACCGGAATGTCGGTGCGGCGGGTGAAGGTGAGGCCGTAGAGCTGGTTGGCGGCATAGAACACGCCGTCGGTCAGCACCTTGTTGATCTCGAAATAGGGCTTCAGCTCGTCCTGGTTGAGGTCGTACTTGGCCTTGCGGACCTGCTCCGAATAATATTCCCAGTCCCAGGGCTTGAGCTGGAAATTGCCGCCGGTGGCGTTGATCTGCGCCTGCAGCTCGCCCGCCTCGCGGCGCTGCTCGGCCGCCACCGGCGTGCCCAGCTGCTGCATGAAGCCGAGCGCGGTCTTCGGCGTCTTGGCCATCTGGTCCTGCAGCACATAGTCCGCCCAGGTGGCGAAGCCGAGCAGCTTGGCCTTCTGCGCGCGGAGCAGCGCGATCTGCGCGATCGTATCGCGGGTGTCGTTGGCGTCGCCCTTCGCCGCACGGGTCCAGCTGGCGTTGAACAGCGCCTCGCGGGTCGCGCGGTCCTTCAGCGTGGCGAGCAGCGGCTGCTGGGTCGTGTTCTGGAGCGGCAGGACGTACTTGCCGGCCAGCCCGCGGGCCTTGGCGGCCTCGGCGGCAGCGGCGATCTCGGCATCGGAGAGGCCGGCGAGCTTCGCCTTGTCGTCCACCACCAGCGCACCGGCCTTGGCGGCGGCGAGCAGCTTCTGCTGGAACGCGGTTTCCAGCGTCGAGAGCTGGCCGTTGAGCTTGGTCAGCGTCGCCTTGTCGGCGGGCGAGAGCAAGGCGCCGGCGCGGACCATGTTCTCATAGGTGAGGGTGAGCACCTGGAGCTGCTCGGCGTTCAGCCCCAGCGACTGGCGCTTGTCGTACAGCGTCTTCACCCGGGCGAACAGCGCGGGGTCGAGCGCGATCGCATCCTGGTGAGCCGCGAAAGCGGGGGCGAGATCGGCCTGGGTCTTCAGCAGCGTGTCGTCGCTGTTCGCGCCGACCACGCCGTCAAAGGCGAGGTTGGCGCGTTCGAGCAGCCGGCCCGAGCGCTCGAGCGCGGCGATCGTGTTTTCGAAGGTCGGCGCGCTGCGCACGCGGGTGATCGCGTTGATCTCGGCGCGCTGCTCGGCCATGCCGGCGAGCAGGGCAGGCGCATAGTCGGCGCTGGTGATGCGATCGAAGGGCGGGGCCTCAAACGGCAGCGTGCTCGCCTTGGCGAAGGGATTGGAGGCCGGCAGCGGCGCCGCGGTCTGGGCGAGCGCGGTGGTGGACATCAGCAGGATCGTGGCCGTCGTGGCGAACAGGCGCATGGATGCTCCTCAAGCAAGATTATGTCGCGTTCGATGCGCCTGCAGGCCGGCAAGGTCAATAATCTCCCGCTTTTGCGGCGCTCATTCGTAGCGCAGCGCGCGGGCGGGCTCCGCGCGGGCGACGCGCCAGGACTGGCCGATCACCGTGGCGACCGCGATCAGCACGGCGAGGCCCGAGGCGAGCAGGAAATAGGCCGGGCTCAGCGCGATGCGATCGTCGAACGTCGAGAGCCACCGTTGCATCGCCACCCAGGCGAGCGGCCAGGCGATCAGGTTGGCGAGCAGCACCGGGCGCAGGAATTTCGTCACCAGCAGCTGGAGCACGTCGCGCGTCGAGGCGCCCAGCGCCTTGCGGATGCCGATCTCCTTGATCCGCCGCTCGGTATCGAACGCGGCGAGCCCGTACAGGCCGATGCAGCCGATCAGTATCGCCAGCGCGGCGCCGGCGGTGAACAGCCGGGTGCGCTGGGCATCGGCGCGCTGGAACTGCTCGTAGAGCTGTTGATCGACGGTGAGCGCCTGAAACGGAACGTTCGGGGCAATACGCCGCCAGACCTGCTCGAACCGGTCGAGGACCGGCCGGGCGTTCTCGCCGGCATAGCGCGCGGCGAGCACGGGGGCGAACAGGTCGCGGGAGCGCAGCGTGTACGCCTGCGCGTCCACCGGCGAGCGCGGGCCCATGAACCGCATGTCCTCGATCACGCCGACCACGGTTACCTCGTGACCGCCATTGAGCACCGTCCGGCCGATCGCCGCCGCGGGGCTGGCGAAGCCCAGGCGCTGGACGGCGGTGCGGTTGAGCAGGATGTTGGTCATGGCCGAACGGTCGGCCGGTCGGGCGGCGTCGTCGATGCGGAAGCGCGCGGGATCGAGCCAGCGGCCGGCCAGCAGCCGGGCGCCATACAGCTGGAAGAAGCCCGGCCCCACATCGTCCTGCACCACGTTGGGGTCGGTGCCGGTCGCGCCGGGGCGGTGCATCGTCGCGATGCCATAGCTGCCGCCGCCCGCCGCGATCGAGGATTGGGTGACGGCGGTCACCCCCGGTATCGTCGCCAGCGCGGCGGCGAGATCGTGGCGCTGGGCATTGTCCAGGCCCTGGTCGCCGAAGGCGGGTACCATCACCAGCCCGTCGCGGCGGAAGCCGAGGTCGGTGGTCTGCAGGTGGCGGTCCTGCGCCAGCAATATGGTGGTGCCGATCATCAGTGCGGTGGCGACGGCGAATTGCAGCAGCACCAGGGTCGCGCGAAGCCGGCGGCCGGCACGCCCGCCGCCGGTCGCTCCGGCCGCGGCGAACACCGTGGCGGGCTGGAAGCGCGAGAGCACGAAGGCGGGGTAGAGGCCCGCCGCCAGGCCGACGCCCACCACGAGCAGCAGCAATGCCGGCAGGATCGACGCATCGCCCCAATAGGCGAGCCGGAGGGTGGTGCCGCCGATCGCATTGACCATCGGCAGCGCGAGTTCGGCCAGCGCGAGCCCGAACAACGTCGCCAGCGCCACGGTTGCGATCGATTCCATCAGGAACTGGCCGATCAGCGCCGCGCGGCTGGCGCCCATCACCTTGCGCAGCGCCACCTCGCGGGCGCGCAGGCCGGCGCGGGCGGTGGCAAGGTTCACATAATTGCCGATCGCCACCAGCAGGGCGAGCAGGCCGACCAGCCCCAGCGCCGCGACCACCGCCTGGTCGCGCGGCTCCTTCAGGTGCAGCCCGCCGAGGGGAAAGATGCGGCTGGTCAGCCGCAACAGTTTTGGCGGGCCGCTGAAATCCGGGTCCGGGTGGCGCAGGTCGAAATCGGCGATCTGCGGCCGCAACCGCGCGGCTTCCGCTTCGTCCCTCGGGCGGAGAAAGGTGGTGAGCGCGGTGGTCTTCAGGCCGAAGACCTCGGTCTTCTCGGGCAGCCGGACATAGATGGGGAAGGAATAGGTAAGGCCGGCGGGCAGGTCGCGGAGCACCGCACCGACCCGCACCGGCTGCGGCTTGCCACCGCGGATCAGCAGCAAGGTGCGGCCGACCGCGTCGCCACCGGGCAGATAGGTCCGCGCGATCCGCTCGGTGATGACCACGCCGTCCGGGGTGCGCAGCGTCGCCACCGGATCGCCGGCAAGGACCGGCAGCGGGAACAGGCGGAAATAGCCGGGATCGACCATCGCGATCTTTTCCGCGACGCTGCCGGCGCCCAGGCGCAGCGCCACCTCGTCGCCGACCAGCCGGGCGCCCTGCAGGCCGGGATTGTCGGCCTGGAGCACCGCCAGCATCTCCCGTCGATTGGGAATGCCGACCTCGGGCGCGCCGGGGAACTGCAGGGTCCGCTGCACCACCCAGGTCCGGTCCCAGCCGGGCAGGGCATGGTCGAAGCCGGTTTCGTTGCGCACGAACAGCGCGAGGATCAGGAACACCGCCACGCCCAGCGCCAGCCCGCCCACATTGACGAGCGTGAACAGCTTGTGCCGGGTGAACGAGCGATACAGGGCCAGCCAGGCGAGGCGGTGCATGAGGTGCCGATCCTATTCGTAGCGCAGCGCGCGGGCGGGTTCGGCGCGGGCGACGCGCCAGGACTGGCCGATCACCGTGGCGATGGCGATCAGCACGGCGATGGCCGAGGCGAGCAGGAAATAGGCCGGCGACAGGGCGATCCGGTCGTCGAAGGTCGACAGCCAGCGCTGCATCGCCACCCAGGCAATCGGCCAGGCGATCAGGTTGGCCAGCAGCACCGGGCGCAGGAACTTCGCGACCAGCAGCTGCAGGACGTCGCGGGTGGAGGCGCCGAGCGCCTTGCGGATGCCGATCTCCTTGATCCGCCGGGTCGTATCGAAGGCGGCGAGGCCATAGAGCCCGATGCAGCCGATCCCGATCGCCAGCACCGCACCCATGGTGAACAGGCGACCCCGCCGCGTGTCCTCCTCATAATAGGCCTTGTAGAGATTTTCCTCGATCGTACGGCCCTCGAAAGGTTCGGTAGGCACGACGCGCTTCCAGCTGGCCTCCACCGCATCGGCCATCTTCTGCGGATCGCCGCTGTAGCGCATCGTGATGAAGGCGTCGTTGAGCGGGCGGGTGTCGTAGAGATAGAGGGTCCCGGCAATCGCCTGGCGCGGGCCGCGGAAGCGGAGATCGTCGACCACGCCGACGATGATATCGGTACCGTCGCCCTCGATCGATTTGCCGATCGCTGCCTGCGGACTGGTGAAGCCGAGCAGGCCGACGGCCTTGCGATTGAGCACGACGTTGACCGGCGTGGTGCTGCCTTTTTCGCGGAGCGCGCGATCGTCGGCCGGCCGGGCGGGATCGAACAAGCGGCCCGCAACCAGGTGAGCGCCGAAGGTGTCGAAATACCGATTGCCGATGCGCACGTGCATCAGCGAGGGCGCGCGGATGCCCTGCATGCCCGGCTGGTACATCGACGAGAAGTTGGTGAGGCTCTGATCGCCGGGGGCATTCTCCGCCATCGTGACGTTGCTGACGCCGGGCAGCGCGGCGAAGGCGCGCATCAGCGCGGTCTTCTGCTCGGGCAGGATCGAGCCGCTGTTGAGCGAGCGCACGACATAGAGGCCGTCGCGGCGGAAGCCGAGGTCGGCGTTGCGGACATGGTTCGCCTGGGCGAGCATCACGGTGGTCCCGATCGCGAAGGCGATGGCGACGGCGAACTGGACGACCACCAGCGCGGCGCGAACCCGGGCCCCGGCCCGCCCGCCGCCGGGCGCGCGGGCGGCGGCGAGTACCGCAGCGGGGCGGAAGCCGGCCAGCACCGCCGCCGGATACAGCCCGGCAATCAGGCCGACCAGCAGGACGAGCGGCACCAGGAGGAGCAGGACGCTGTCCGGGCCCCAATAGGTGAGGTGCAGCGACATGCCCCCGGCGGCGTTGACCAGCGGCAGCGCGATTTCGGTGAGCGCCAGACCGATCACGGCGGACAGGGCGACGGTCAGCATCGCCTCGGCCATGAACTGGCGGATCAGCGAGTGCCGCGTCCCGCCCAGCACCTTGCGCACTGCCACTTCCCGCGCCCGCAATCCGGCGCGCGCGGTGGCGAGGTTGATATAGTTCACGATCGCGATCAGCAGGGTGAGCACCCCCACTGCGCCCAGCGTGGTGACGACGGCGCGATCGGACGCCTCGTATAGGTGGTTGTCGACCAGCGGCCGCAGCGACTGTTCCCATTGGCCCTTCTTGATGTCTTCGCCAAACACATGGCGATCGGCGAAGCGGGCGAGTTCGCCTTCGAACCGCGTGGCAGCGGCACGATCGGGAAAGCGCAGCAACGTTACCAGCGAGGTGCTGCCCCAATGATCGAACCATTCGTTGGCGAAGCGCGAGGCGACCAGCGGCACGAACAGTTCGGCGGTGTAGCTCTGGTCCTTGCGCATGTCGGCGATCACGGCGCCCACGCGGTAGGTATAGGTCGTGCCGTTGGCGATCACGGTAAGCGTTCGGCCGATCGGTGACTTCAGCCCGAAATAGCTGGTCGCGGCGCGCTGGGTGATGACGAGCCCGTCCGGATCGGCCAGCGTGCGGGTGGGGTCGCCGGCGACGACTGGCACGGGCATCAGGGTGAAGAAGCTGGGATCCACGGCCGCCATGGTCTCGCGCGTGTTCGAGGTGCCCTGGCGCACCGTCGCATCCATCTGTGCGATGCGGGTGCCCTGCAGCTGCGGATAGTCCGCGCGCAGCTGGAGCAGCTCGTTCCCCATGGTGTTGGGGTTCGGCGTCTCCGGATAGCCCGGCATGTGGTAGGTTTCCTGGATGATGTAGAGCCGGTCGGCGCCCGGGATCCACCGGTCGAACCCGGTTTCGAAGCGCACGAACAGATACAGCACCAGGAACACCGCGATGCCGAGCGCGAGCCCGCCGATGTTGAGGGCTGCGAACAATTTGTGGCAGGTCAGCGAGCGATAGAAGCTGGTAAGGGCGGACGTCATGGCGTCACTCCCGGTTCACGGGTCTGGGACAAATGGCGGAGCAGGGCGACGGCGAGGAGCAGCAGCACCAGCACCGTCAGCGCGCGATCGAGTTTCACGCCGCCCGCCGCACCGCAGAGAGGATCCGCCCGTCGAGCATGTGCACCGTGCGCTTGGCGATATCGGCATGGGCCGGCGAGTGGGTGACCATCACGATCGTCGCGCCGTCGGCGTTGAGGCGGGTGAGGATGTCCATCACCTGCGCGCCGTTCTCGGTATCGAGGTTGCCGGTCGGTTCGTCCGCGAGGATCAGCCTGGGCTCGCTGACGATCGCGCGGGCGATCGCGGCGCGCTGCTGCTGGCCGCCGGAGAGCTGGTGCGGATGGTGGTTGCGGCGATGCGCAATGCCGACCCGGTCCATCGCGGCATCCACCCGCTCGCGCTTCTCGCGCGCGGGCATCGTGCGATAGGCGAGCGCCAGCGCGACATTCTCCGCGATGGTCAGCTCGTCGATCAGGTTGAAGCTCTGGAACACGAAGCCCAGCCGATCGCGGCGGAGCTTGGCCAGCTGCGCCTCGGGCACCTTGGCGATGTCCTCGCCCTCGAACAGATAGGCGCCGCTGGTCGGGCGATCGATCGTGCCGAGGATATTGAGCAGGGTCGACTTGCCGCAGCCCGAAGGGCCCATGATGGCGAGGAATTCGCCCGCCTCGACGGTGAGGTCGATCGCGGCGAGCGCGGTGGTCTCGACCTCGTCGGAGCGGTAGGCGCGGTGGATGGCGTTGAGTTCGATCATGGCGGGTTCCTATCGGAGGAGCAGGGTCTGGTAGGCGGCGTAGGTGGTCAGCGGCGTGGTCACGATGCGGTCGCCGGGGGCGAGGCCGCTGGTGACTTCGACCTGATCGGGATTGCGGCGGCCGGTGGTGATCGCCCGGCGCACGGCGCGGCTGTCGCTGGTCAGCACGAAGGCGGTGGTGCCGCCGGCATCGAGCCAGCCGCCCGCGGGGGCCACCACCGCGGGCTGGTCGGCGCCGAGGGTGAGGCGCACGTCGAGCGTCTGGCCGCGATTGAGGCCCGCGGGCGGCGTGGCCTTGAAGCCGAGCTCGACGCGAAATCGCCCTTCGGTGACTTGTGGCAGCACCTTGATCACGGTGAGCGGGAAACTGCGGCCATCGAGATCGGCGACGGCGGTGAGGCCGGTATGGACGCGGCCGAGATAGAATTGGTCGACATCTGCCGTCAGTTTCCAGGCGCGTTCGGAATCGACCTGGCCCACCGTGTCGCCGGGCTTGATCATCTGCCCGGGCTGGAGGGTGAAGGCGGTCAGCCGCCCGGCGACGGGGGCCCGCACCATCAGCGCGGACAGGCCGGCGCGGGTCATGGCGAGGCTCTCGCGCAGTTCGCCGGCGGTGGCATCGACGCCCGAGGACTGGTCGGCGAGCATCTTGCCGGCTTCGGCGGCGCTGCGGGTGAGCGCAGTGAGGCGCGCGCGCTGATACGCCACTTCGTCGCGCAGCGGCGTGACGGCGGCGGCGGTGACGATCTGCTTGTCGAACAGGATCTGCTTCTGGCGGAGCAGCGCCTCGGCCTTGGCGAGTTCGTTGCGGGCCGAGGCGATGTCGCGCTCGGTCTGCTCGCGGCTCTGCTGGATCGACAGGCGCTGGCCGCTGATCGAGCTGAGCTGCCCGGCGATATTGGCCGAGCGGCTGGCGACGTCGAGCGCCAGCGTCGGGTTGGCGAGCCGGGCGAGCGGCGTGCCGGCGGCGACCGACTGGCCGTCGCTGGCGAGCAGCGCCTCGACCTGGCCGCCGCTGACGGCGGTGACGTATACGGTCTGGAGCGGGGCGACCTGCGCGCGCAGCGGCACGTAATCGGCGAAGGCAGCGCGGGTGACCGGGGCGATGCGGATCGTCGCGGCGTCTACGGCGAGGCTGCCCGAACTGGGCAGGAACCACCAGAGCGCGAGCGCGGCGGCGGCCACCGCGATGCCGAGCGCGATGCGCACCAGCAGCTTGCGGCGGCGCGCATGGGGGCGCTCGATCCGCCGGTCCATCGCCGCGCCATTGGTGGAAGGAAGGGGTGTGTCCATGTCCGGCAGTGTACGGCACCGCGTTGGTTGCGCCTAAGGCGCTGACGTAGAACAGCTATTTGGAAAGCGCTGGTGTTCGCCGCGAACAGTGTGCACGCTAGTGTCCGATTCCGAACACTTCCCAGGAGCCGTCAAGCGCGTGCCACCCGAATCACCGACCATCCTGGTCATCGACGACGACCCCGACATCGTTCGCGCGGCGACCTTGCTGCTGGAGCGGCAGGGGATGCGGGTGCTCGGCGCCCCCGATCCGGATGCCGCCTGGGTGCGGCTGGCCGAAGGTCCGGTCGACGCGATCCTGCTCGACCTCAATTTCGCGCGCGGGCGGACGAGCGGGGAGGAGGGGTTCCGGATGCTCGACCGGCTGATCGCCGCCGATCGCAACGCGGTGGTGGTCGTCGTCACCGGCCATAGCGGCATCGCGGTGGCGGTGCAGGCGATGCGCGGCGGGGCCAGCGACTTCGTGATCAAGCCGTGGAGCAACGAGCGGTTGCTCGCGACGGTGGAACGCGCGGTTGCGCTGCGACGGGCGAAGCTGAGCGCGGCGCCGGCGCTGGCAGGGGAAGAGGCGCTGCTGCTGCTCGGCGAAGCGCCCGCGATCGAGGCAGCGCGCGGGCTGATCGCGCGAGTGGGGCCGACCGAGGCGGCGGTACTGCTCACCGGTCCGGCAGGAAGCGGCAAGACGCTGGCGGCGCAGATGCTCCACCGCGCCTCACCGCGCGCCGAGCGACCGCTGGTGGTGCTCGACGCTGCGGTGGCCGATCTGGCGACGAT
The DNA here is from genome assembly GCF_913777625.1 of uncultured Sphingomonas sp. Taxonomy (GTDB): domain Bacteria; phylum Pseudomonadota; class Alphaproteobacteria; order Sphingomonadales; family Sphingomonadaceae; genus Sphingomonas. The sequence continues at coordinate 190,374 of NZ_CAJYTI010000020.1, read as the reverse complement.
CGAGGCGCGGGTGGCGGCGGCCGAGGGCGCGACCTTGCTGATCGAGGCGGTGGACCAGCTTGCCCCTGCGCTCCAGCCCGAACTGGCGCGGCGACTGGGCGGCCTGCGGGTGCTCGCCACCAGCCGGCGAGACCGGGCGGGGACGCGCGCGGCGCTGACCGACGATCTGCGCTTCCGGCTCAACACCGTGGAGATCGACCTGCCGCCGCTCGCCGGGCGGGGCGGGGACTCGCTGCAGCTCGCGCGCCATTTCTGCGCGCTGTTCGCCGGCCGCCATGGCCAGCCGCTACGTCCGCTGAGCGACGAGGCCGCGCGGGCCATCGCCGCCGATCCCTGGCCGGACGGGGTGCACGGCCTGCGCCAGGCAATCGAGCGGGCGGTACTGCTCGGCGGTGGCGAGGCGATCGACGTCGCCGCGCTTGGATTAGCCTTGCCCGAGGATGCGCTGGAACCGCGCGCGATCCGGGCCGACCTCAACCTCAATCGCAGCGAGGCGGCGCTGGTCGCGGCGGCGCTCAAGCGGCACGCGTTCAATGTCAGCCGGGCCGCGGCCGAGCTGGGGCTGACCCGCGCGGCACTCTATCGGCGGATGGCGAAATATGGGCTCTAGGGGATGGGCGGCGCTGCTGCGCGGGATACTGCTGCTGCTCGCCGGCGCGGCGTTTGCCGTTGCCTGGGGCGCGGGGCTCTATGCGAGTGCGCTGGTCTCGGCGCTGGCGGCGCTCTGGGGGGTGGTCACCGGCATCGTCGAGGCGCGACGACCGCAACTGGTGCCGGTGGCAGCGCCCATGCCCGCACCCGATCCCGCCCATCGCGAGCGGCGGCTGACCGCGCTGCTCGATCTCTCGCCCGCGCCGATCGTCACGCTCGACGGCGAAGGGCGGCTCCATGCGATCAACCGCGCGGCGCGGCGGTTGTTCGGCGCGGCCGACCTGATCGCCGAGCCGCCCGCGCCGCTGCTCGATGCGATCGGCGGCGATGCGTCGAGCCGCGCGGCAACGGTGGTGATCGACGGGCGGAGCTATGCGCTCACCACCAGCGATCTGGCACTGGGTGGCGGCGAAACGCGGCTGGCGGCGCTGATCGACATCGACGCCGAGCTCAAGGCGGCCGAGGCGGCGACGCTGCGCGATCTGGTGCAGGTGCTGAGCCACGAGATCGTCAATGCCCTCACCCCGATCGCCTCACTCAGCCGGACGGCAGCGGACATGCTGGAGGACGAAGCGCCCGCTTTGCCGGCGCTGCGCGACGCGGTGGGCACGGTCGCGCGGCGGGCGGCGGGGTTGCAGCGCTTCGGCGAGGCCTATCGCTCGCTGGCCCGGCTGCCGGCGCCGGTCTTCGCACCGATGGATCTGCGCGAGGTGGCAGGCGATCTCGCTCGGCTGTTCGCCACGCGCTGGCCGGACCTGCCGCTGGCCTTCGCGGACGGCCCGCCGGTGCGCCTGCACGGCGATGCCGACCAACTGAGCGCGGCGCTCTGGGCACTGCTCCAGAATGCGGCCGAGGCAGTGGCAGGGCAGGTCGGAGAGGTGGGGCTGGCGCTCGGCCGCGATGCCGATACCGCCTGGTGGCAGGTGTGGGACAATGGCCCCGGCGTGGCTGCGGCGGATCGGGCGGCGATCTTCCGCCCATTCTTCACCACCAAGGCACAGGGGACCGGCGTAGGCCTGGCGCTCGCCCGGCAGATCCTGCTCGCCCATGGCGGCGATCTGGTGCTGGGGGAGGGCGGCGAGGGCGCGCGCTTCGAGGCGACGCTGCCGATCGTCGCGCGGGGGTGATGCGGCGTCCGCGCCAGTCTTGAAAACGCCAGTCCAAAATACGCCGTCATTCCCGCGAAGGCGGGAATCCATTGCCCTCTACGCTGGAGAAAAGAACCGACGCTACAGCGCGAATGGGATCCCCGCCTACGCGGGGATGACGACCTCTGCGGCAGGCCGCCATCCCTTCGATGTTACGCCATCAGGATCTTGTCGAGCGCGATCCGGAACTTCTCCATGTCCTCGGCCGAGCCGACGGTCACCCGCGACATGGTGGGATAGGCTGACCAGGAACGGCCGATCTGGACGTTCTGGGCGAGCAGGGCCTCCATCATCTGCTTGGGCGTCTTGGTCTTCCAGTCGACCATGAACATGTTGGCATGGCTGCCCGGCAGCACCTTGAGGCCGCGGCTCTGGATATGCGCGATGGTCTTTTCGCGCACCGCGATCATCTCCTCGCGCCGGGCCTTGATGTCCGCGGCGAGCGGCAGCGAGGCGGTGCCGCAGGCGACTGCCGTCATCGGCAGCATGTTGCTCACCTGGAAGCCGTCATAGCGCATCATCTTCTCGTGCAGCGACGGCGCCGCGAAAGTGAGGCCCAGCCGCATGCCCGCCATGCCGAACAGCTTGGAGAAGGTGCGCATCACCAGCACGTCGTCGCGGGTCGCCACCAGCTTGGCGGCGTTGGGCGTGCCGGCAAAGTGGATATAGGCTTCGTCGACGACGAGCACGGCGTCCTTGGGCTTGTTCTCGGCGAGCCAGACGATGTCCTCGATCGGCGTCAGCGTGCCGGTCGGGTTGTTGGGCGAGCAGACATAATACAGCCCCGCCTTGGGGTCGGCGGCGAGCATCGCCTTGACGTCGTGCTGATAGTCGGGGCCGAGCGGCGCCTTGGTGACCTTGGCGCCGAGCCAGGCGCCGGTGCGCCAGATCTGCTCATAGGTGGGATCGGCGGTGACGATGCCGCGGCTGGGCGAGGCGAAGGTGACGGCGACGCGGTTGAGCGGGTCGCTCGAACCCGGCCAGGCGCGGATATGGCTGGCGGGCAGCCCCTCCACCGCCGAGACGGCTGCAAACAGCTTCTCATGCTCGTTGTCAGGCTCGTAGCGATTGCCCTCGGTGACGATCTTCATCGCCGCCGCGGCGCCGGCCGGCAGCGGCCCCGTCCAGCATTCGTTCGATCCGATGCGCACCGCGCCGACGACTGCCTTGGCCGATTGCTGGGCGAGCGCGGGCGCGGCGCGGCCGAGCGCCACGGTGCCGCCCAGCAGCGCGGCGATGCGACCCATGTCGCGGCGCGAATAGCCGCGGCCGCGCAGGTCCTCGGTTACTTCGGGCGTCTTGAGGGCTTCGAGGATGGTCATGTCGAGGGTCTCCCTGTTTTGGTCGAAGACGCGCATCAGAACTTCAGCGCGTTATGGAACATCACGAGTGCGATGACGATGAGGTAAATGCCGAATACCCGCTTCAGCATGGCCGGTTGTAGGGAGTGGGCGGCTGCGACCCCGAGCGGCGCGGTGAGCATCGACATCGAGGCGATGGCCACCGTCGCCGGCAGGTTGACGAAGCCGAGCGAGCCCCAGGGCAGCCCCGGCTCGCGCAAGCCGATGATCGCGAAGCCGATCGCGCTGGGCACGGCGATCAGCGTCCCGATGCCGCTGGCGGTGCCCACCGCGCGGTGGATCGAGCGGCCGCACAGCGTCATCACCATGATCGCGATCGTGCCGCCGCCGATGCCGAGCAGCGAGGAGAAGGTGCCCAGCCCCCCGGCGATGGCGACGCGGGTGACGCCCATCGGCATCTGGTCGCTGATCACCTTGTTGCCGAGGCGCGGCACCAGGAAGTTGATCGACATCAGCAGCACGCCGCTGGCGAACACCAGGGTGAGGACGCGGCCATCGACATGGCTGGCGAGCAGCACGCCGACGCCGTCGCCCAGCACCACCCAGGGCGCCCAGGTCTTGAGGATCTCGAAATCGACCGATCCGCGCTTGTGATGGCTCATCACCGCGCGGATCGAGGTGATGATGATCGTCGCGGCGGAGGTGCCGATCGCGACATGGGCATATTGGCTATGCTCGCCGCCGAGCAGCGGCAGCATGACGAGCAGGGCGGGGACCACGACGAAGCCGCCGCCTATGCCAAACACGCCGCCGGCAAAACCGGCGGCGAGCCCAGCGGCCAGCAGCCCCACGAGCGGGATCAGCCAGTCCATCGATGATGAAAGCAAGTGCATCACTCCCGAGCTTATGTTCTTGCAAGAACAGGCCGGCCGGAGAATGTCCCCCGGCCGGCAGGTGGATTAGAATTTCAGACTGATCCGGCCGTAATAATAGCCGCCGTTGATCCCGTACGGAGAGATCGACGGATAGACGTTCGACGAATAGCCGCGCGATCCGGAAGCGAGCTGGGCCGAGCGGATATAGTCGTAGGATCGCTGGGTCGGATAATGGTTGAACAGGTTGTTCGCGCCGACCGAAAGCTTCAGGCCACCGGTGATCTTCGCGCCGACTTCCAGATCGGTGATGAAGGCGGCGTTGACCGGCACCTGCAGGTCCGCGCCCTTCAGGCTGCTGTTGCCCGGGGTGGATTCCAGCGCATAGACCTTCGAGTAATAGCTTTCGCGCAGGTTCACGCTGAACCGGCCCGATTGCCAGAAGGCGCCCAGCGTCGCCCGGAACTTGGGCGTGCTGTTCTCCAGCTCGACAACGCTGTAGTTGTTGATCAGCGCCGAAACCGCCGGATTGGCCTTGTTGACGTACAGCGCCGCCGGCAGCGCCGCGATGCTCTTGACCTTGTTGTCGTTGTAGTTGGCCGAGAGCGTCCAGTTCACCTTCCCGATCGGGCTCAGCATGTCGTAGCTGGCAACGAAATCGACGCCGCGGGTGCGCATCTTGGCGCCGTTGACGAAGGTCTGCACCGCCACCGTGCCGTCGATGTTGCGCTCGCCATTGACGTCGGTGAGCACATAGCTCGGGATCGTGCCGCCCAGCGCGGTCGCCACCGAATTGTAGACCGCCTGCTGGTTGTAGGTGTTGTAGGTATCGGCGTTGTAGGCGACGCAGTTTGCCTTGTTCGAGCCGGCATAGCCCTGCGGGCAGTATTTGCCGTTGAAGCCGTAGAAGGAGCTCGAGATCAGGATGCGGTCGCGGATCTCGATCCAATAGGCGTCCAGCGTCACGTTGATGTGCGGGCTGGGCGTGAACACGAAGCCGGCGCTGAAGTTGGTCGACTTTTCCGGCTTGAGGCCGCCGAAGCCGAGCGCCTTGGCACCCGCCGAGTTGGCCGGCAGCACGCCCGACACGCTGTTCGGCGCGACGTTGATGCCCGAATAGAAGCCTTCGGCCAGGGTCGGCGCGCGGAAGCCGGTCGAAACGGTGCCGCGGATCGCGAAGGCCTTGGAGATGTCGTAGCGGCTGGTCAGCTTGACGACGGTGGTATCGCCGAAATCGCTGTAATGCTCGTGGCGGACCGCGCCGTCGACCAGCCAGGACGCGACCGGCTTCACGCTGATGTCGAGATATTGCGAGAAGTTGGTCCGCGAATGGTTGCCGGCGTCGTTCGGGCTGTAGCCGAAGAAGGACTGCGCGCCGCTGCCGTAATAGGAAGCCGGGTCGCCCGAGACGATGCCGTAGGTCTCGCGGCGATATTCGAGGCCCGCCGCGACGTTCAGCGGATCGCCGAGGCCGATGTCGAAGGCGTGGGTGAGGTCCAGCGTGTTGCTCCACTGGGTGGCCTTGAAGTCGCCATTGTGGAAGTTGGTCGGCGTGAAGCCGGTGTCCTTGTAGAGCGAGGCGTTGCCCGAATTCTGGACGTAGACGCCGACGAAATCGTCCCCATAGGTGGATGCGATGTCGAAGGTCGTGCCGCTCACCGTACCGCGGAAACCGCCGGTGACCGCATAGTCGGTCTCGCTGATCGCCTCGAGCGGCTGGAAGCCCGAGGGGTAGAAGGGCACGCCCGCCTTGCTGACGATCACGTCCGGCGTGCGGACATTCTCATAGGCGCGGGCATTCTTGTGACCATAGCTGCCGAAGGTGTAGAATTCGAATCCGCCGCCGAAGTCATAGCCGGCATTGACCATCACCGAGCTCTGGTCGACCTCCGGGTCACCCTCGATCCGGTTGGTATAGGGGTAATAGGGCAGGTTCTTGATTGCCGGATACAGCGTCAGATATTTGGTGGCGTTGGCGCTGGTGCCGTAGACTTGCGGATTGATGTCGCCGCGGAAGCTGAAGCCCTTGTGCTTCTTCTCGGCGGTGATGTTGACATAGGCGCCCTCGATCGGGGCGAAGCCGACATTCCCCGAGATCGCGTAGGTCTTGCCGCCCTGGTCGTAATATTGGCCACCGGTCACGTCGACGATGCCGCCGTGGTCGGCCTTTTTCTGGATGATGTTGATCACGCCGGCGATCGCGTCGGTGCCGTACTGGGCGGCGGCGCCGTCCTGCAGCACTTCGATATGGTCGATCGAATCCGGCAGGATGAAGCTGATGTCGGGCGCGGCGCTACCGCCATAGGGGCCGCCGGCGACCGAGACGTTGGCGGTGCCGTGGCGGCGCTTGCCGTTGACCAGGATCAGCGTGTGGTTGGGGCTGAGACCGCGCAGCTTCATCTGCAGGTTGTGCGCCTGCAGGTCGCTGCCAAAGGCCTGGGCCTGCACGCTCGGCAGATTCTGCGCCAGCGCCTGGATCAGGTCCGGCTGGCCGGTGCGCGACAGGTCGTCGGCACTCAGCAGCTGGATCGGCGCCGGGCTGTCGGCGGCGCGCAGGCCCGTCACGCGGGTGCCGGTGACGATGATGTCGCCGCCGCTTTCCTGGGCGGGTGCGACGCTGTCCTGCGCGAAGGCCGGCGCGGCGGCGAGCGCCAGCGTGAGGGCCAGGGTCGTGAACGATACGGTCTCGCGAAATTGCATTCGGTGATGCCCCCTCAAGGCTGGTGGGTTGAATGGGTCCGGTTTCCGGACGCGCTTGTTCTTCGCCTTGTGCTTCTGGTTTCTTGGTGCCGTCCGCGCCGGGCATGGAGACCCGGCCCCGCAAGCGCAGGCGCTCGCGGGTTTGCCGTCGACACTGGGGTACGCGGGTGCGCGGCGCCGGATGTCAGGCGGCCGCATTACTCGGGTCCACGCCCGATGTCGGGCGCAGGGGGTGCGCGGTTACGATCGATTTCGAACTAGACCGCCATCGGGCCGCGATGCGGCAGATATCTCGCGTGCATCCTGCGAGGCGGCCGAGGGAGGGTCAGGGCAACGCCCGGTGGTCGTGCGGCCATAGGCGCTGGCGGGCGCGAAACAGCCTCCTTGCCCGCTCAGGCGGGCTGGACGTCACCATGCGTTGCCAAAGGTCTGTGTCGTCCGGATCGTTGCCTGGAGGCAACGCGCGCCGGCGCGCCGCGAAGCACGTGTTGGTCGGCCATTGATCACCCCGTTTCTGATCAAAGTGCCGGTTCGGACATCCAACCCCTAATTTTCTGTTATTTCTCGATGCTATCGAGCAACAAAACACTGTCAATGGTCAAATGACGTATAGGGCCTGCCCGGCGGCGCTGCGCCAGGGGCTGCCAGAGGCGCGGGGCGCGCATACAGCAACGCCACGCCCCGTCGGGTGACGGGGCGTGGCGCTTGGGGAACGCGGTACGGCGGATCAATGCGCCGCGCTGGTATCCACATTGCCGCGGGGGCGGGGCGTGAACCAGATGATGCCGGCCGCGAAGACGAAGACGATCGCGGACAGCAGGAACACATGGGTGGTCGCGAGCGTAAGACTTTCCTGATCGACCAGCCGGGCGACGGCGCTGCGCACCTGCCCGATCGAAAAGCCCTGTGCGGTAAGGGCGTTCATCGTCGGATCGGTATTCAGACGCGACACGATCTCGCTGCGGGCGACGCGCGAGCTGTCGTCCCAGATGCTGGTCGAGATCGAGGTGCCGATTGCGCCGGCCATGGTGCGCAGGAAGCTCATCACGCCCGCGGCCGAGGCGGTTTCCTCCGGCAGCACCGATCCCAGCGCCAGCGTGGTCAGCGGGATGAAGAAGAACGGCATGCCGAAGCCCTGGAGGAACTGCGGGAAGGCGAAGGTCCAGAACCCGGCCTGGCTGTTCCAGTAGACGCGGATGAACGCCGACAGTCCCAGCCAGAGGATGCCGAACGACACCAGCAGGCGCGGGTCGACCTTCTTCGACAGCTTGGCGACGACCGGTGACATGAACACGGCGGCCACGCCCGAGAAGGCGGTGGCATAGCCCGCATAGGTCGCGGTGTAGCCCTGGCTCGACTGCAGCCATTGCGGGATGATCACGGCCGAGGCGAAGAAGGTCGCGAAGGCAAAGCTGAGCGAGATCACCGAAACGGTGAATCCCCGATGGCGGAACACCCGCAGATCGACCACCGGATCCTTCTCGGTAATCTCCCAGGCGAGGAAGACGAGGAAGCCGATCGCGGCGACCACGCCGAGCCACACGATCGTGCTGTCGTTGAACCAGTCATGCTCGCGGCCGAGATCGAGCATGATCTGCAGCGCGGCGATCCACAGGACGAGCAGCGCAAGGCCGCCCTTGTCGATCGGCAGCTTCTGGGTGGGCGTCTCGGCGCGGCTGAGCAGGCGTACCGCGCCGAACACGCAGAGCGCGCAGACCGGCACGTTGATGAAGAAGATCCAGTGCCAGGACCAGTTGTCGCTGATCGTGCCGCCGGCGATCGGGCCGAGGATCGGCGCGACGACGGTGGTCATCGCCCACAGGCCCATGGCCTGGGCGTGCTGTTCGGGCTTGAAGATGCGCAGCAGCAGCGTCTGGGTGAGCGGCATCAGCGGACCGCCGCACAGCCCCTGCCCGATGCGGCAGGCGACCAGCATGCCGAGCGTCGTCGACATGCCGCACAGCACCGAGAAGACGCCGAAGCCGATCATGCCGATGATGAACACCCGCACCACGCCGAACCGGCCGGCGAGCCAGCCGGTCAGCGGCACGCAGATCGCCTCGGCGACGGCGTAGGAGGTGATGATCCAGGTACCCTGGCTCGCCGAAATGCCCAGGCTGCCGGCGATATGCGGCACCGAGACATTGGCGATGGTGGTGTCGAGCACCACCATGAAGTTGGTCAACGCCAGCACCACGCCGGCGAGGATCAGCGAGGGCCCCTCCAGGAAGCCCCCGCGCTGCATCTGGCCGCTCATGGCAGGCAATCCTTACTTGGTGGCCGAGGTATCGATCTCGGCATCCATCGACAGGCCGACGCGCAGCGGGTGCGCCTGCAGCTCCTTCGGATCGAGCGCGACGCGCACCGGCAGGCGCTGGACCACCTTGATCCAGTTGCCGGTCGCGTTCTGCGCCGGAATCAGTGCGAAGGACGAGCCGGTGCCGCCCGAGAAGCCGACGACGCGGCCGTGATACTCGACCTTGCCGCCATAGAGGTCGGAGGTGAGCGTCACCGGCTGGCCGACCTTCACCTTGGTCAGCTGGCCTTCCTTGAAGTTGGCGTCGACGTACAGCTGGTTGAGTGGCACGATCAGCATCAGTTGCGCGCCCGGCGCGACGCGCTGGCCGACCTGCACCGCGCGGCGGGTGACGACGCCGTCGAACGGCGCGCGGATCACCGTGCGGGCAAGGTCCAGCTTGGCCTGCTCCACCTTGGCGCGGGCGGCGAGCACTTCCGGCGCGGTATTGGCATTGGTGCCGCGCACCAGCGCCTCGTTCGCCGCCAGCTGGCCGCTGGCCGCAACCCGGGTCGAGCTCGCCTGGGCGAGACCCGCCTTGGCGAGGTCGAGATTGGCGCGCGCTGCCTGGAAGGCATTGGTTGCCGAGGTCAGTTCTTCGCCCGAGACCGCGCCGTTGGGCGCGAGCTTCTGGCGGCGGGCGAGATCGATGCGGGCCTTTTCGAAATCGGCCTGCGCCGCGGTCACCTGCGCGCGGGCGCGGGCGATGTCCGCCTCGCGCGCCTGCACCTGCGCCGCCAGTGCGTCGCTGGTCGCCGCGGTCTGGCCGAACTGGCGGGTGGCGCGGGCGAGATCGGCCTCGGCCTGGGCAAGCGCGATGCGGGCATCGCTGTCGTCGATCTGGACGAGCACGTCGCCCTTCTTCACGGCCTGGGTGTCGGCCACCAAAACGCTGAGCACCTGGCCGCCGGTCATCGGGGTGATGCTGGCGCTGTCGGCGCCGACATAGGCATTGTCGGTGCTCACATAATGGCTGCCGACGGCCACGTAATAACCGCCATAGCCGAGGCCGGCGAGCATCACGAGGCCGCCGACGCCGAGCATCAGCCGCTTGCGCAGCGACTTACGGTGCCCCTCGTCGGCATCGACCGGGGCGGGGGTGGGGGCGGGCTCGGCGCGATCGGCGGTGCCTCGGGCGGAGTGGATGGCGGGTTCTGCGTCAGCCATGGGTCGGGACCTCGGAAGCGGCAACCGCCGCGTTGTTGGTGGAAAAGCCGCCGCCGAGCGCGCGGACGAGCTGGATATCCAGTGCGAACGCACGGGCCTCCAGTTCGGCAACGATCTGGCGGTTCTGCAACACCCTCTCCTCGGCGGTCAGAACGTCGAGGAACCGCGACAGCCCGCCTTCATAGCGTTGCCGGGCGATCCCGTAGGCTTGTTCGGAATCGGCGAGGGCCTTGCGGCTGAGATCCAGCCGCGAGACCAGCGCCTTCTGGCTCGTCACCGCATCCGCTACGTCATGATAGGCGGTGGTGACGCTGTTGTCGTAATTGGCGACCGCTTCGTCATAGGCGGCGCGGGCGCCGGCATATTGGCCGCGCAGTTCGCCGCCATGGAAGATCGGCAGGCTGATCGCCGGGCCGGCCTGGAAGACCGCGGCGCCATTGCCTTTGACAAGGTTGTCAAGGCCAAGTGCGCCATAGCCGGCGAGCGCGCTGAGCCGGATCGACGGATAGAAGGCGGCGCGCGCCACCTTGATCTTGCTGGCCGCCGCCTCGACGCGGGCACGCGCGGCGGCAATGTCCGGGCGACGGCCGATCAGGTCGGTCGTCACGTCGGCAGGGATGCCGCGCGCCTCGGTCGGTGCGCTGGGCAAGGTGATGCTGAGGCCACGATCCGGGCCCTGGCCGAGCAGCGCCGCGATGCGGTTGCGGGTCAGGCCGATCTGCTCGTCGATTCCGGCGAGCTGCGCGCGTGCGGCGGGCACGGCGGAGGCCGCCTGCTTTTCCTCGGCGCGGGTCTCGAGGCCGTTGGTCACGCGATCGACGACCAGCTTCTGCGTCTCGATGCGCACCTGCAGCGCGCGCTCCTGCACCGCGCGGTCGGCGGCGAGGCGGGCGAGATCGGCATAGGCGGCCGCGATGTTGGTCGAAAGCGCGAGCCGGGCCTGTTCCAGTTCCAGCCGTGCCGCTTCCGCCTGCGAGGTGGCGGCGGCGAGCTGGGCGCGGTTCTTGCCCCACAGGTCGAGATCGAAGGACAGGTTCAGCGTGCCATAGCCGATCGTCTGCACGTTCGACGGGATGTTGATCGGCAGGCCGTCGCCCGTGTTGATCTGGTTGGCAGCCACCGAGCCGCTGGCGTCGACGCGCGGCAGGCTCGCCGCACCCGCCTGTACCGCATAGGCCTGGGCCGAGCGGAGGCGCGCGGCAGCGGCCGCCAGATCGGGTGCGCCGCGAAAGGCTTCGTCCATCAATGCGTTGAGCTGCGGATCGTTATAGGCGGTCCACCAGTTGTTGACCGGCCAGGCCGCCTGCTGTGTGCCGGCGAAGGACTGGCTGGCGGCGTAGCTGTTCGCCGCACGCACTTCGGGGCGGGCGCCCAGATTGGGGACGGGCGCACAGGCTGCCAGTGCCGACGCGGCAGCCGCAGTCAACAACAAGGGCCTTGTCGGGAAACGACTCATCATGGGGTGGTAAAACCGTACTAGAGGGTACGAGTTCCAAATGGAGAGCGGGTCTGCTCTTGTCAATAGAAAATCGTACCCTATAGTACGGTTATGGAGAGCGTACCCCCCAAATGTCTCGGCAAGCGCGAAGCGCGGAAGCAGGATCGCCGCGCCGCGATCCTCGCTATCGCCAAGCGTCACTTCATGGAACAGGGCTATGCGGCCGTATCCATGTCTGCGATCGCCTCGGAACTCGGCGGCTCGAAGGGGACGTTGTGGAGCTATTTCGCGTCCAAGGAAGAACTGTTCGACGCGTGCGTGGATGAGGCGACGCGGGACTATCGCGAGCAGGTCCTCAAGTTGCTGATACCTTCGGACAATCTGCACGCGACGCTGTGCGCCTTCATCCGCAGCCTGTTGCGCAAGGTCACCTCGAAAGAGGCCATCCAGCTGCACCGCGTGATCCATGCCGAGGTCGAGCGTTCGCCCGAAATGGGCCAGATTTTTTTCCGGCGGGGCCCGCAGCGCACTCGCGAGATGCTGGCAGCCTATCTGCAGGACGCGATGCACAAGGGGCAGCTGCGTAGCTCCGATCCGTTGCGCGCGGCCTTTGCGCTCACCAGCCTTTGCATGGGCGCCCAGCAGCGCGCGATGCTCGGCCACTTGTTCAGCGAGGCCGAGATCGAGGAAGATACCGACTATATCGTCGATCTCTTCCTGCGGGCATTTGCACCGGAGCCCGTGCCCGCCTAGGTTCTCCCGAGGGAGAAGCCGTGCGAGCGATGTGGAAATTCAATGCCATCTTGTTGTCGTCTGCCGCGATTGCGCTTGCCGCCTGCAGCGGCGAACCGACGGCACCGCCGCCAAAGACCCTGATCTATGCGGGGCTGCCGGTGCGCGGCAGCCTTGCCGATGCCAAGCGAGCCGGTTTCGATAACTGCATCGAGATGGATGGCGGCCATCTGCGCTGCCGCCGCTCGGGCGTGATGCTGCTCGGCGAAGGCCCCTATGAGGCTGCGCTCGACCTGATCGGCGGCGACGGCCGCGGCGGCTTTCTGCAAATCACCTTGTGGCACGATCGCGATCAGTCGGCAGTGCTCAAGGTGGGCGACGCGCTGAAGAAGCGCGGCTGGACCGCCAGCTATACCGGCGAAGGCGGGCGCGGGGACCAGATGATCCTGGTCCACCAAGGCGCGCCGGCGCATTTCTCGATCGACCTCAGCTATTGGGGCAAGCGCCGCGTGCGGATCCTGCCCGAATAACGCCCGACTATATGCAAATCTAACGCGCGCGGCTTGCCTTCGCTCTCGAAGCTTAATGCACCGGCTGGCTAGCTTGCGGTCCTCGGCCTGCGTGGCCGGTGGTTGCAAGGAGCGTATCGATGTTGTCGGGCGTAGCGACGGAACCCGATCCGGGTGCCACCATCCTCTGGGTGGGGCAGGACCGCGAGGGGCACTGGCTGGTCCAGGAAAATCATGGGCGGATGGAGGGGCGGTTCGTGTCGCGCGCGGCGGCGTGGCAGTTCGCGCGCGCCGAGCGGCACGCCTTTCCCGGCGCGGAACTGGTCGAAGCGGACCAGCCGCTGGTCGCCAGCGTCTCCTTCGATCCCGTCGGGCCGGACGAATGCGCCCGGCGCCGGGCGGCGTGAGGGAGGGGGTGATGGAACTTGCCCATGCCTTCGCGCTCCCGGCCGCACCTGCCGAGCCGCCGCTCGCGGCGCGATTGCGCCACGCCCTGTGCGACGCCGCCGAACGGGTCGCGATGCAGGACCTGCGCTGGCCGATGGTCGCCGCTCGCCTGGAAGCGATGCGCGAAGAAGGGCGGCGCAGCATCCGCATCGTCGACGCCGCGTGCGGGGATGCCAGCCTGTTGCTGCTGGCCGTCCGCACCGCCCGCGCGCTGGGGTTCGTCGCGATCGAGGCGCGCGGCGTGGATCTCGACGGGGCGCTGCTCGCCCAGGCGCGGCGTGTTGCCGCGACGATCCGGGATGCCGCCATCGATCTGCGCTTCTATGTCGGCACCGCGGACGCGGCGATGCGCGACGAACTCGCCTTTCCCGCAGACATTCTCCTCTATGCGGCGGCGCCACAGGAGAGGGCGTCCTTGGTCTGGCTGGCGCGGAAGGCGGGCCGGCTCGCCCTGGCGGGGCTGCGTCCGGGAGCCCGCGCATGACTCGCCCCGGCGACCGATGGTGGCGCGCCGCCGGTGTCGCCCTGCTGATCGCGGGCGTGCTGGCGGGCGCGGCGAGCGACTTGGCCGCGGCGGACGGCACCGGCGTGCTGCTGCTTGGCTTCCCGATCGCCATGCTCGGCCTCGTGCTGGTGGTGCAGGGGCGGCGGGCGTCGCTGGCGATCCGCATCGAGTGCAGCCGGCACCGCCTGTTGCCCGAACGCCTCCAGGCGCGTCGTGCCGCGCGTCGTCGCGACCGTTGAGACGGCGCTTCCCCTCGCTTGAAAGAAATTACCATGGTCTTCGATCTGCGCGGCGGCCAACTGCATGCCGAGGCGGTGCCGCTGGCGGCGATCGCCGACGCGGTCGGCACGCCGACCTATGTCTATTCGGAAACCGCGCTGCGGACCGCGGCGGAGGCGTTCGCCGCCGCGCTGACGGATGTGCCCGCCAAGCAACTGATGTTCGCCATGAAGGCCAATCCCAATGCCATGGTCCTGCGGACGCTGGCCGGACTCGGCTTCGGTGCGGACATCGTCTCCGGCGGCGAACTGGCGCTGGCGCGTCGGGCAGGCCTCGCCCCCCAGGACATCGTCTATTCGGGCGTGGGCAAGACGCCCGCCGAACTCGCCGCGGCGCTGGGGGCGGGCATCGGCCGCTTCAACCTGGAACTGGAGCGCGAGGGGGAGGTGCTTTCCGCGCTTGCGCGCGCGCGGGGGCGGCGCGCGCCGGCACTGCTGCGCGTCAACCCGCATATCGATGCCCATACCCATGCCAAGATCAGCACGGCGCTGGCGGACAGCAAGTTCGGCATCGGCTATGGCGAAGCCGCCGCGATGTACGGCCGGCTGGCCGCCTTGCCGGGGCTCGATATGCACGGCATCGCCGTGCATATCGGCAGCCAGATTACCGATCTCGCGCCGCTGCGGGCCAGCTATCGTCGGATCGGCCAGCTGCTCGCGCGGCTCCGCGCCGAGGGGCACCGGATCACCCATGTCGACCTGGGCGGCGGGCTCGGCGTTTCCTACCGGGCGGGCGAGCCGGGGGCGGACGTCGCTGCCTATGGCACCATGGTGGCGCAGGAGACGCGCGACTGGGGCGTTACCCTGCTGTTCGAACCCGGCCGCTTCATCGCCGCGCGGGCGGGCGTGCTGCTGACCCGCGTGCTGTGGGTCAAGCCGGGCCAGCCCTATCCCTTCGTCGTCGTCGACGCGGCGATGAACGATCTCGCGCGGCCGGCGCTCTACGATGCCTGGCACGATTTCGCCGCAGTACAGCCGCGGCGCGACCGCTTCGTCGCCAATATCGTCGGGCCGGTGTGCGAAAGCGGGGATAGCTTCGCCCGTGCCCGGGTCGTCGACCGGGTGGAGGAAGGCGACCTTGCCGTATTCCACACCGCCGGTGCCTATGGTGCGGCGATGGCATCCACCTACAATGCGCGTGCGCTGGTGCCGGAGGTATGGGTCGAAGGCGATCGCTTCGCGGTGATCGCCGATCGCGTGCCGGCGGCCGACCTGCGGCCCCAGCGCCTGCCCGAATGGATCGCGTCGCGGGATCCGGCTGGTCCATCGCTTCCGGCGCTGATCCCGTGAACCGTGGGCGGCAAACGCCTCGGCGCGAACCATTTGCGCGGCCGGCAGCCAGGCAATAGGTGCAGCGGCATGAAGCGATCCCGCCTCGGCCTCGGCCTGCTTGCCGCCCTGCTCCCTGCGTCCCTGCCGGCCGCGCCGGTGCAGGACGAGGTCGACCCCGGCACGATCGATGTGCGCGATGCGATCGAGTGTCGCCTGGATGCGCCCAGCTATACCGCCTTCGCCATGGCGTTGAACGGCGAGGAGAAGCTTGCCGCCAAGCGGGGCTGGAAGCCGGTCAAATCGGCGAATTTCCTGCTTGCCGAATATGACCTGCCCGCGCCGATCGTGGTTGCCGGCGGATACAGCACGCGCCGCATCGCCTTCTCGGCGAGCGGCGTGGTGGCGGTGCTGGACCTGCCCGATCCGGCGGTCGTGGCGCGGCAGGTACAGGTCGAAAACGCGATGGCCGCCGAAGGGCTGCCGGAAGGCGCGGTGACGTTCCGCAAGTTCCTGGGCGAACGGGTGATCCGCGACGTCACCGATCCGGTGGACGGCGATCACTACCGGGCGCGGACGGTGATCGCGCGCAGCGTCTCGAACGCCACCACCCATCCCGGCAAGACGCTCTACGGCTGCTCGTATCGGATCGAGATGCTCGACAAGGACGGGAACCCGCTATGATCCTGCCGCTGATCGCGCTGCTGGCGGCGACACCGCAGGCCGAGCCGAGCACCGACATTTTCATCGGCACCATCGAGCGCGACGGCGACGCCATCGTCCTGCGCCGCTGCGATCTGGCCGAGAACCGCTACACGCTGGTCGACGCGGGGGGCGTGCAGGCAATGGCCAAGCTCCGCAAGGCCAAGCTTCCGGCCTATGGCGAGGTCGTCGCGCATGCGGTGGAGCAGGGCGACGGCGTGATCCTGCAGGTCGAACGTGTCGACAAGCTGACGCCGGGCAAGTCCTGTCATCTCGCGGACGTGCTGGGCAAGGCTGGCTAGCGCCGGGGCGTATCGTCTTCGCCTCCCGTCGCGCAAGGCGAACGGGCGTGGCACCACGCGCGGAAAAGGGGGGCAAGCCCGCAGACACGCGAACGGCCGCGTGTCTGCGGGCTCGGCCATGGCCTCACGCCTGCTGGAGCAGCCGTTCCTTGGCGATCTTCTCGCGCCACACCAGCGGGCCGGTGTGGTGGACGCTCTCGCCGGTCGCATCGACGGCGACCGTGACCGGCATGTCCTTCACGTCGAACTCGTAGATCGCTTCCATGCCGAGATCGGCGAAGCCGACAACCCGCGCGCCCTTGATCGCGCGGGCGACGAGATAGGCCGCGCCGCCCACCGCCATCAGATAGGCGGCCTTGTGGTTGCGGATCGCCTCGATCGCCACCGGACCACGCTCCGCCTTGCCGACCATCGCGATCAGGCCGGTCTGGGCCAGCATCATCTCGGTGAACTTGTCCATGCGGGTCGCGGTGGTGGGGCCGGCGGGGCCGACCACCTCGTCACGCACCGGATCGACCGGGCCGACATAATAGATCACCCGGCCCTTGAAATCGACCGGCAGTTCCTCGCCCTTGGCGAGCATGTCCTGGATGCGCTTGTGCGCGGCGTCGCGGCCGGTGAGCATCTTGCCGTTGAGCAGCAGGCGGTCGCCCGGCTTCCAGCTTGCCACCACCTCGGGGGTGAGCGTGTCGAGATCGACGCGGATCGATTCCTTCGACGGCGTCCATTCCACCTTCGGCCATTCGTCGAGGCTCGGCGGGTCGAGATAGACCGGGCCGCTGCCGTCGAGGCTGAAATGCGCGTGGCGGGTGGCGGCGCAGTTGGGGATCATCGCGATCGGCTTCGACGCCGCATGCGTAGGATAGTCGAGGATCTTCACGTCGAGGATCGTCGAGAGGCCGCCCAGGCCCTGCGCGCCGATGCCGAGCGCGTTGACCTTGTCGAAAATCTCGATGCGGAGCCGCTCGATATCGTTCTGGGGCCCCCGCTTCTTGAGCTGGGCCATGTCGATGTCCCCCATCAGCGACTGCTTGGCGAGCGTCACCGCCTTCTCGGCGGTGCCGCCGATGCCGATGCCGAGCATGCCCGGCGGGCACCATCCGGCGCCCATTTTCGGGACCATCTCGAGCACCCAGTCGACGATCGAGTCGCTCGGGTTGAGCATCGCGAACTTGGACTTGTTCTCCGAGCCGCCGCCCTTGGCCGCCAGCTCGACATGGACATGGTCGCCGGGCACCATCTCGACGTTGAGCACGCAAGGGGTATTGTCCTTGGTGTTGACGCGGCTGAACGCCGGATCGCGCAGGATCGAGGCACGCAGGCGGTTCTCCGGATGGAGATAGGCGCGGCGGACGCCTTCATCGACCACGTCCTGCAGCGAGCGCTCGCTGTTCAGCACGCACTTCTGGCCCCATTTGATGAAGACCGTGACGATGCCGGTGTCCTGGCAGATCGGGCGATGCCCCTCCGCGCACATGCGGCTGTTGGTCAGGATCTGCGCGATGGCGTCCTTGGCGGCGGGGGACTGCTCGGCTTCATAGGCGTCGCCCAGCGCGCGGATATAATCCATCGGGTGGTAATAGGAGATGTACTGGAGCGCGTCGGCGACGCTCTCGATCAGATCGGCTTCCTGGATGAGGACGGTCATGGATAGTGCCTGCGATGCTGTGTCGCCCAGGGCGGGCTCAAGGGGGCCTGTATCGCCCGAGGCGCCGCAGGACTAGTCGGGTCAGAAACGAAGCGCCTCGGCGGCGATGGCGGGCAGGGTGCCGAGCGCGGGGCGGGCATACCAATAGCCCTGGTGGTAGCGCACCCCCAGCGCGCGCAGCGTCGCCGCCTCGGCGGCGGTCTCGATTCCCTCGGCGATCAGCAGCGTGTCGAGCTCTGCACACATGCTCGCCACCGCGCGCACGATCGCCTGGCGGCGCGGATCGCTGTCGATCCCGCGGACCAGTTCCATGTCGAGCTTCACCTCGTCCGGCGCGAAGCGGGCGAAGCGATCGAGCCCCGAATGGCCGGCGCCGAAATCGTCGATCGCGACCTTGAAGCCGATCTGCTTGTAGGAATCGATGATCGTCGCGACGTGATCGGGCGAAGCCATCTGCTCGTTCTCGGTGAACTCGAAGATCAGCCGGTCGAGCGGCACGCCCTCGCGGCGGGCGGTCTGCAGCGTCAGCTGGATGCAGGCGACGGGCGAGTACACGGCGTTGGGCAGGAAGTTGATCGAGAGGCAGGCATCGGTTGCCATCAGCCCGGCGGCCATCGCGCTTTCGATGGCCTTGACCCGGCAAGCCTGGTCGAAGGCATAGCGGTTCTGGTCGTTTACCTGCGACAGCACGCCATGGGCGCCGGATCCGTCAGCGCCGCGGACCAGCGCCTCGAACGCGAAGGGATTGCCCGTCGTCGTATCGACGATCGGCTGGAAGGCCATGTCGAACGGGATGTCGAAATCGACGCCGTCGCGGCAGCCGGTGCAAATCTTCCGCATCTCCATCCACCTGCGGTTAGCGCCATTTCGATAAGATTTGGCGAACATCCCCGTTTGTGTCGGAAGTGGCAGCAAAAGCTATGCCTTTTGTATGTTGGCATCACGCAACAGCGCGCCGACCAGCGGATTGGGAAAGCGCCGGTCGAGCGTGACGGCGTAAAAGCTCTCATGCACCTGCGGCAGCTCCGCCAGTTCGGCGAGCATGCCGCTGGCCAGCTCGTCGCGCACGACGATGGGCGGCAGCACGGCGAGGCCGACGCCTTCGCGGGCGAGGAGGCGCATCAGCGCCATGTCGTCCACCTCGGCGGCGATCTGGGGACGCACGCCAAGCGTCGCAGCAAGCGCATCGAAGGCGGCGCGGACGCTGCTTTCCAGCGTCGGCAGCACCAGCGGCTGCGTGGCGAGCAGCGCGGCGAGGCCGGTGTCGCCAAGGATGCCGGGGCGCCCGATCAGGCTCACCCGCTGCTCGGCGATCTTGTGCGACAGATAGGGGGTCATCGCATCGCGCGCAGGGGGGCGGTTGGCGAGCACCACGTCGAGCTGCAGGCTCGCCAGCGCCTGCATCAGCTCCGCAGCACTGCCCGAGCGCAGCACCAGCTCGACATCGGCGCGGTGCAGGAGCGGCTGGACGAAGCCGATCTGGAAGTTGCGCGAGAGCGTCGCCAGCGCGCCGATCCGCACCGCCTGGCGCGCGCGGCCGGTCTCGCGCAGCACGTCGAGCAACTCGTCGCCGGTGGCGAAGATCGCGTCGGCATGGTCGAGCGCGATGCGGCCGGCTTCGGTAAGCACCAGCCGGCGCCCCTCGCGTTCGAACAGCGCATGGCCCAGCCGCTCCTCCAGCTTGCGGATCTGGGTGGAGAGCGCGGACTGCGAAACCGCCATGCGATCGGCGGTGCGGGTGAGGTTCCCGTCATGCGCCACCGCCCAGAAATAGCGGAGATGGTTGTAGTTCAGCTCGCGCATGATGGTTCTCTAAAAGCGAACGATATGCGCCATACAATGAATTTTATATGATCGTTGCGCAAGCCTAACGCTCCTTCCACGAAAACACAGGAGATTGGGTGTGAGCATGTGGTGGTTGGCGAATGCCGGGCCGGCGCTTCTCGCCGCAGCGGCGCTCGCGGCGGGCAGCGGGCGGCAATTCCGGCCGGGATGGACGCTGCGGGTCGTACCGCTGGCGGCGCTGCTGGCGCTGATGGCCGCGGGTGCGATGACGGGCTGGGTCGCATGGGCAGGGCCGCGCACGCTTGCTCTGTCCGGCGCCGAGGCGCTGGTCGCGACGCGGTTGGACGTGGTGAGCGTTACTATGCTGCTGCTGGTCAGCTTTGTCGGCTGGGTCGTGGTGCGCTTCGCCGCGACCTATCTCGACGGCGAGGCGCGGCAGGGCAGCTTCATGGCGTGGCTGGCGGTGACGCTGGCCAGCGTGATGCTGCTGGTAACCGCGGGCACACTGCCGCAGCTGGTGTTCGCCTGGATCGCGACCGGCCAGGGCCTGCGCCGCCTGCTGCTCTTCTACCCCAAGCGGGCGGCCGCCCGCCGCGCCGCCCGCAAGAAGGCGCTGAGCACCGGGCTTGCCGATGTGCTGCTGATCGGCTCGGCCGTGCTGCTCTGGCGCGCGACCGGCACGACCGACATCGCCCAGCTGCTTGCGGCGGCCCGCGCCGGCACCGCGCCGGAAGCGATGGCGCTGGCCGCCTGGGGACTTGCGATCGCCGCGATGCTCAAGTCCGCGCAATTCCCGCTCCATGGCTGGCTGACCGAAGTGATGGAAGCGCCGACCCCGGTCTCCGCGCTGCTCCATGCAGGGGTGATCAATGCCGGCGGCTTCCTGCTGATCCGGCTGGCCGACGTGATGTTCGCCTCGCCCGCGGCGCTGGCGCTGCTCGCGGTGCTGGGCGGCTTTACCGCGCTGTTCGGGAGCCTGGTGCTGCCCACCCAGCCGGCGATCAAGACCCAGCTCGCCTGGTCCACCGTCGCGCAGATGGGGTTCATGATCATGCAGTGCGGCCTTGGGCTGTTCTACCTCGCGCTGCTCCACATCGTCGCCCACTCGCTCTACAAGGCGCATGCCTTCCTCTCGTCGGGCGGCGCGGTCGAGCGGATCGCGGCGGCCCGCCGGCTGGGGCCGGTCGCCAAGCCCGACGGGACGGCCGTCGCCCTGGCGATGCTGGGCGCGGCGATCCTCTACGGCGCGCTCGCGATCGGGTTCGGTGCCTGGCACAAGCCGCCCCAGGCGGTGGCGCTCGGCGCGATCCTGGTCTTCGGCGTCGCCTATCTGATCGTGCAGGGCATGAGCCCGACGGCGCCGCGGCCGCTGCTCCAGCGCACGCTCGGCTTTTCGATCCTCGCGACCACGGCCTATTTCCTGCTGCACGGCGTGGCCGAGCGGCTGACCGCCGGCACGCTGCCTGCCGTGCCCGCGCCCGGGCCGTTCCAATGGGTGCTGCTGGCGATCGCGCTGCTCGCCTTTGGCGGGATCGCGGTGGCGCAGGCGATGCTGCCGCTGTGGTGCGACCATCCCGCGGCGCAGCGGCTGCGCACCCATCTCAGCCACGGTTTCTACATCAACGCGCTGCTCGATCGGGTGATCGGCGGCCGGGTTCTCGGAAAGGCTTGATCCCATGTATCGCACGACCGACCCGCAATCGCACGGCCTCCAGCCCAGCTATGTCGGGCTGCTGCTCGACGCCGCCGAGCAGGCCGCCCGCGGCATTCCGCCGCTCTGGCCGCTGGCGACCAGCGTCGCGGTGAACCCCTTCCTCGGCCATACCGGCCGTAGCCTTGCCCGGGCATCGGCCTGGCTGGCGCGCAGCGGCGGCGCCAAGGCGACGATGCCGCGCAGCTGGTACCGGGCGCGGATCGCCGAAAGCGCGATCTACGAGGCGGATCTGTATACCGCCTGGACCGCGACCCCCGCCGCCGAGCGGCCCGACCGCTTCGAGACCTTCCTGATGACGATCGGCGAGGACGACGCCGAGGCCGCGGTGCATCCGACGATCGCGGAACTGGCGGCGGTGTCCGGCGGGGTCGACTGGCCTTCGGTCGTGGCCGATCAGATCGGCGGCTGGGCGGGCAGCTATTTCGATGCCGGCCAGGCGCTGTGGGCCGCGCCGCAGCAGGGCGGCGCCTTTGCCAGCTGGCGGCAGCAGGCGATCCTCGATCGCACGCCGGAGATTTTCGGCCTCGCCGGCTTCCGCGCCTTCGTCGCCGATGCGCCGGAGACGGCCAGCGACACCATCGCGGTCTGCGCCGCCCGGCTGGGGCTGCGGGCCGAGGCGGCCGCACGCTATTTCGAGCGGCTGCTGATGAGCCTGGGCGGCTGGGCGCAGTTCGCCCGCTACCGCCGCTTCCAGGCGGAGCTGGCGAGCGGCGCCGACGATACGCTGGTCGAGCTGCTCGCGGTGCGCCTGCTCTGGGACGTCGCGCTGTGGGAACTGCGTGGCGCGGACCTGCGCCGGCGCTGGGCGCTGGCGGGGCAGGACTATGCCACCCCCGCTCGGCCGGACCGCGATGCGTGCATCGACGCGATCCTGCAGCACGCCGCCGAGATTGCCGAGCAGCGCCGGCTGGCGGATCGCCTGCACGCGCCGCTCGCCCCGGCCGCAGAGGCAGTGGCCCCGCTCGCCGACATGGCCTTCTGCATCGACGTCCGCTCGGAGCCGCTCCGCGCCGCGATCGAGCGGGCGGCGCCGGGCATCCGCACGAGGGGCTTTGCCGGCTTCTTCGGCGTCGGCACCGCGCATCGGCCGCATGCCGCGTGCGACGGCGAGGCGCGGCTGCCGGTGTTGCTGCGGCCGGGCCTGACCAGCGACGATGGCGGGGACCCGCACCTCGAGGCGCTCGACCATGCCAATGCCCGCGGCGACCGCGCCTGGGGCCGGTTCAAGCAGGCGGCGGTCTCGTCCTTCGCCTTCGTGGAATCGGCCGGGTTCGTCTATGGTGCCAAGTTGCTCAAGGGCGCGCTGGGGCTGGTCGCGCCGAAGCAGGCCAAGGGCAAGCCCCGCTTCAACCCGCCGCTGCCGCAGAAGGACGCCGTGGACGCGGCGGAGCGGATCCTGCGCGCCATGTCGCTGACCAGCGACTTCGCACCGCTGCTGATCCTGGTGGGACATGGCGCCGGGGTGACCAACAACCTTCACGCCAGCGCGCTCCAGTGCGGGGCGTGCGGCGGCCATGCCGGGGATGTGAATGCGCGGCTGCTCGCCGGGCTGCTCAACGATCCCGTCGTCCGCAAGGGGCTGGCGGGGCGGGGAATCGAGCTGCCCGCCGAGACGGTGGTGATCGGCGGCCTGCACGACACAACCAGCGACCGCATCCACCTGTTCACCGGCGATGTCGCGGTCCCGGCAGCCTTGCTGTCGCCGGTGGAGCAGGCGCTGGCCCGCGCCTCGGTGGAGGCGGCGATCGCCCGTGCCGCGCGGCTGCCGCGGGCCGAGGGCGCGAAGCAGATCGCGGCGCGCGGACGCGACTGGGCCGAGGTGCGGCCCGAATGGGGCCTTGCCGGATGCAGCGCCTTCATCGCAGCGCCGCGCGCGCGGACGGCGGGTCGGTCGCTGGGCGGCCGCGCGTTCCTTCACGACTATGACTGGCGGGCCGATGCCGACCTGTCGGTACTGGAGCTGATCCTCACCGCCCCGGTGGTGGTCGCCAGCTGGATCAGCCTGCAATATTACGGGTCCAGCGTGGCCCCGGAGGTGTTCGGCGCGGGCAACAAGCTGCTCCACAATGCAGTTGGCGGGATCGGCGTGCTCGAAGGCAATGGCGGCATGCTGCGCGGCGGCCTGCCCTTGCAGTCGGTGCATGACGGCACGCGGCTGGTCCATGATCCGCTGCGCCTGACCGTGGTCGTAGAGGCGCCGACCGAGGCGATCGACACGATCCTGGCCCGACAGGACGGCGTCCGCGCGCTATTCGACAACCACTGGCTGCATTTGCTCGCCATCGACGAAGCGGGGCGGATCGCGTCGCGCTATGCCGGCGGCCTGAACTGGGTGCCGTTCGCCGATGCGGAGGAGGTCGCATGAGGATCGAGGCAAGGCCCTTGCCGCGCACCCAGCGCGAGCCGGAGGTGGAAATCGCCGCGATCGAGCATCGCATCGCCTGGGTGCTGGCGCACCCGGGCACCAGCCCCTGGCTGCGCGCGGCGCTGGAAGCCGCCTTGGCCGGGGATCCGGTCGAGATTGCCAACGATGTCGAGATGCTGCGCCATCTTCTGCTTCCGCGCAGCACCGCGCATGCGATCCTCGCAGCGGCGTCGCGATGAGGAAAAGGCCTTAGGCGAAGCCGTAACATTCGTGCTTTAGTATACCGTTATATGGATCTGAAGACATCGTCCGGCTTCGAGCAACAGGTGAGCCTGCGCCAGCTACGCTATCTGGTAGCGCTGGGCGGGGAAGGAAGCTTCACCCGCGCGGCGGCGCTGTGCGGCGTCAGCCAGCCCTCGCTGTCGCAGGCGATCCGCCAGCTCGAGGAGGCACTGGGCGCGCCGCTGGTGGAGCGGGGCGCGCGGGCCTTCCTAACCCCACTGGGCCGTGAAGTCGCCGAGCGGGCACGGCGCATCCTGCTCGAGGTGCGCGATCTGGGCGAGCTGGTCGGCGCCGGAGACGCGGCGCTGCTCGGCACGATCCGGCTGGGGGTGACGCCGACGGTGGGCGCCTATCTGCTGCCGCGGCTCGTCGCCCGGCTGCACCAGCAGTTCCAGGACCTGCGCGTCCATGTCCGCGAAAATCCGCCGGCGCAACTGGTGGAGGGGCTGGTCGCCGGCGCGTTCGACGTGATCCTCGCGCAGCTCCCGCTTGCCGCCCCCTGCGCCCATGTCGAGCGGCTGTTCCGCGAGCCGCTCCACCTCGCCATGTCCGCCGACCATCCCCTGGCATCGCGCGAGACAATCGGCCGCGACGATCTGGCGGGACAGGATCTGCTGACCTTGCAGCGCGGCTACCGCCTCGCCGAACAGACCATCGCCATCGCCGAGGAGGCAGGCGCGCGGGTGCGCGACGACTATGAGGGCACCAGCCTCGATGCGATCCGACAGATGGCGGGCATGGGCATGGGGCTGGCGGTGCTGCCCGAGCTCTATGTGCGGCAGGAGATCCGGCCCGGCGACGACGTGGTCGCGCGACCGTTCCGCGCCGGGCGCCATTATCGCGAGCTCGGCTTGGTGTGGCGCAGCGGCGTGGCGCGGGCGGCGACCTATCAGCGGCTGGCGGGGGAACTGGTCGCCTGTGTCGAGGACATAGGAATATCCTATCGGTGATATAGCTGCGGCGTCATTGTGCTTATGACGCGGCGCGCGCACTTCACCGGTCGTGAAGGGAGATGACGTAGCGATGGCGAAACAGAAGATCGGCTGGGCGCAGGTGCGCGCGTGGCTGGGCGAGGTGATCGGGCCCGATGGCGGCTATCTGCGGCTGGCGATGGTCTATGGCATCGCCATCAGCCTGTTGTCGCTGGCCACGCCGATTTCGGTGCAGCTGCTGATCAACAGCGTCGCCAAGATCGCGCTGCCCGCGCCGCTGATCACGCTCTCGGCGCTGTTGTTCACGCTGCTGCTGATCGTGGTGATCCTCAGCGCGCTGCGCGTCCACATCATGGCGCTGTTCGAGCGGCGGCTGTTCGCGCGGACCGTTGCGGAGATCACCATCCGCGCGGTCCATGCCCGCAACCCGTTCTTCGCCGACGCCCGCCGCGTCGACCTGTTCAATCGCTATTTCGACCTGATGACGGTGCAGAAGAGCGTGCCGAGCCTCGTGATCGGCGGCTTCACCATCCTGCTCCAGTCGGTGGTCGGGCTGGTGGTGACGAGTTTCTACCACCCGTTCTTCCTGGCCTTCAACGTGATCCTGATCGCGCTGGTCTGGCTGATCTGGCAGCTCTGGTCGCCCGGCGCGATCCGCTCCGCCGTGGCGCTCAGCCATGCCAAGCATGATGCCGCGCGCTGGCTGGAGGGGCTGGGCACCTCGAACGGCTTCTACAAGTCCAGCCGCCATCTTGATTTCGCGATGGACGGGTCGGAGGCGATGACTGCCGCCTATGTCGAGGCGCATCGCCGCCACTTCCGCTACAGCTTCACCCAGACCTGCGCCTATCTGCTGCTCTACGCCAGCGCCAGCGCCGCGCTGCTCGCGATGGGCGGCTGGCTGATCCTGCAGGGGCAGCTGTCGATCGGCCAGCTGGTCGCGGCCGAGCTGATCCTGTCGGGCGTGTTCTACGGCCTCGGCCAGCTCGGCAATTATCTCGACGCCTTTTACGACATGGTCGCCGCCGCCGAGGAAGTCTCGCTGCTCTACGCCATCCCGCACGAGACGCATGCCCGCAGCAGCGAGGCGCCCGGCAGCGGCGAGGTGCGCCTGCGCGAAGTCGAGGCCGGCGACGCCCGCATCGACCTGACCATTCCTGCGGGTGCCCAGCTGGTCGCGGTCGGCGCACCCACGATGGACAGCCGCCTCGCGCTGCTGCTCAAGCGCAACACCCAGCCCGATCGCGGGCTGGTGATGGTGGGCGGCGTCGATCTGGAGGCGCTGGACGTCTATCGCCTGCGCTCCGACGTGATCGTGCTCGACCGGCCGACGATCGTCGAGATCAGCATCCGCGACTATCTGGGACTGGCCGGCGCGGGGATCCCTGCCGGCAAGGTGCTGGATGCGCTTGCGCTGGTCGGGCTCGATGCCCGCATCGGCCAGCTGCCGGAGGGGCTCGATACCCCGCTCGCCGCCTCGGGCTATCCCTTGTCGATCGGAGAACTGATGGCGCTCAAGCTCGCCAACGCGCTGCTCGCCCGGCCCCGGGTGCTGTTGCTGAGCACTCTTTACGACCTGATGCCGCCCGAGCGGCTGACCGCCGCGCTGGATGCCCTGCGCGCGGCCGGCACCACCGTGCTGCTGTTCACCGGCCGTCCCGAGGCGATCCGCCGCGACGGCTATTTGTGGCTGGGCCGCACCGCCCAGACCCGCTTCGAGACGCTCGACCAGCTCCACGCCGCGCTCGCCGATCTGGAGGCCCGCAATGCCCTTTAAGCCGGACCATATCGGCCACTTTCCGACGCTCGCCGCGATGCGCCCGCCGCGCATCGCCCGGGTGATCGCCTGGATGATCGTGATCGTCGTGGCGCTCGCCGCGGTGGCGATGGTCTATGTCCCCTGGGTGCAGACCGCGCCTGGGCTCGGCAAGGTCGTCGCGCTCGATCCGCACGACCGGGTGCAATCGGTCACCGCACTGGTGCCGGGCCGGGTCGAGCGCTGGTTCGTCCATGACGGGCAGGCGGTGAAAAAGGGCGATCCGATCGCCAAGGTGTCGGACAACGATCCCGAGCTGCTCGCCCGCCTCGCCGCCGAGCGTGACCAGGTGCTGGCCGAGATCGCCTCGGTCCAGAGCGCTCGGGCCACCGCCTCGATCGACGTGAACCGCGCGCGGACGCTGTTCAACGAAGGACTGGCCTCCCGCCGCGACTATGAGCAGGCGCAGATCCGCGTCGCCGATCAGGGCGCCAAGCTCGCGGAATCGCGCGCCAAGCTCAACCGGATCGAGGTGTCGCTCAATCGCCAGTCGGTGCAGATCGTTACCGCGCCGCGCGACGGCCGCATCCAGACGATCAACGCTGCCGCGGGCGCAACGCTGGTCAGCGCCGGCACCGAACTCGCGACCTTGGCGCCCGAGGGCGGCACCGAGCGGGTCGTCGAGCTGATGGTCGACGGCCGCGACATCGCGCTTGTCCGTCAGGGTCGCCGCGTGCGCCTGGAGTTCGAGGGCTGGCCCGCGATCCAGCTGAGCGGCTGGCCTTCCATGGCCTGGGGCCTGTTCGACGGCCGCGTCCGGTCGATCGACCCTTCCGCCATGCCCGACGGGCTGTTCCGGGTGCTGATCGAGCCGATGCCGGGCACCCCGGCCTGGCCGAACGACCGCTTCGTCCGCCTCGGCGCCAAGGTGCGCGGCTGGGTGCAGGGCGAGACCGTGCCGGTCGGCTATGAACTCTGGCGCCAGCTCAACGACTTCCCGCTCGAATTCGGCGCCGCCTCGAGCAAGGACGAGGACAAGGGCATGGACGTCTACAAGAAGAAAAAGAAATGATCCGGAAGCTGCTCGCGCTTTGTGCCCTGGTCTTCGCCGTGCCCGCCGCGGCGCAGGGACCGCTCACCCTCGATCAGGTGCTGCGCTCCTCGGCGCAGAACGCCCCCCAGATCATCGAGGCGCTGGCCAAGCAGCGCCAGGCCGAGGGCAAGGCGCTGAGCGCCGAGGGCGCGTTCGACGTGGTGTTCGACGTCGATGCCCAGGCCCGGCCCTTCGGCTATTATGACGGCTCGGTGATCGAGGCGAAGGCCAGCCGCGCGCTCGATAACAATGGCGGCGGACTGTACGCTGGGTACCGCGTTTCGCGGGGCAAGTTCCCGGTCTATGAGGACAAGGCTTACACCAACCAGCTCGGCGAGTTCAAAGTCGGCGCGATCTTCTCGCTGTTGCGCGACCGGGTGACCGACGAGCGCCGCACCAAGCTGCGTCTCGCCGATCAGGATGTCGACATCGCCCGGCTGGATCGCGAAATGGTCGCGATCGGCGTGCAGCGCCGCGCGATGAGCGCCTATCAGGCCTGGGCGATCGCTGGGCTGCGGCTCAAGGCCTATCGCGATCTGCTGGCGCTTTCCGAGAAGCGGCGGTCGCAACTTGCGCGGCAGGTGCAGCTCGGCGCGCGGCCCGAGATTCTGATTACCGAGAACGACCAGAATCTCGCCCGCCGCCGCTCGCTGGTGGCGCAGGCCGAGCAGAAGCTGGCGGAAGCCGCGAACGCGCTGTCCTTCTTCTGGCGCGATCCGAACGGCGTGCCGCTGGTGCCTGCGGTCGAGCAACTGCCCGAAGCGCTGCCCGAACTTGCCATCGCGCCGCGCAAGGCCGGGCCCGTTCTCCGCCCGGACCTCAAGACCGTGTTGGTGCGGATCGATCAGTCGCTCGCCCGGCTGAATCTGGCCGAGAACGACCTGAAGCCGCGCCTCGATGCGCGCGCGGAACTGGGCAAGGATGTCGGCGCGGTCGGGCTGGGCGGTCCGTCGCGCACCCCGGCCGAAGCGATGGTGGGGATCAAGTTCTCGGTGCCGCTCGAGCGTCGTTCGGCCAAAGGCCGCATCGCCGAGGCGCGGGCCGAGATCGACGGCCTGCGCACCCGCCACCGCATGCTGGAGGAGCAGATCGCGATCGAGGTGAAGGGTATCGCGATCGGCATCGAGGGCGCCGATAAGGTCGCCGATCTCGCGGCGCAGGAAGCAGCGCTGGCCGGCAAGATGGCGGCGGCCGAACAGCGCCGCTTCGACATGGGCGCCAGCGACTTCTTTCTGATCAACCAGCGCGAGGAAAGTGCGACCGACGCCCGGCTGCGCGCGCTGGATGCCCGCTACCAGGCGCTGGTGGCGCGTGCGGATCTGGCGGCGGCGACCGCGGATCGGAGCGTGCTCGGGCTCTGACTGCCCCGGCGCACGCATTTTGCCGGAGGAGGGTGCGGGAATGTTACGGCGGCGACGTCATGTTGCTGAAGCGTTAACGAAAGAAACTTCTTGCGGTCCCCTCGGTCCATTTCCCTCCTT
Source organism: uncultured Sphingomonas sp. (assembly GCF_913777625.1). Taxonomy (GTDB): domain Bacteria; phylum Pseudomonadota; class Alphaproteobacteria; order Sphingomonadales; family Sphingomonadaceae; genus Sphingomonas. Next base: position 161,001 of record NZ_CAJYTI010000020.1, on the reverse strand, counting down.
GTCGCTCCGTCTCACGGGGCCGGCGTGCGATGATCGGCCCTGCGATCGGTGCGATGCTGTTCGTCCCGCCGGTGGCGCCGGCACTCGCCACCGCCGTCTGGACCGCGCAGTTGCAGAGCGCTCAGCACAGCGCGCTGATGATTGCGACGGAGGAAGTGGCGGCGGCGGTCTCCGAAGCGGGGATGGAAGAGGGGGAAGAGATCGTCGTCTCCGGCCGCCATCGTTCGACCCCGGGGGATCCGCTGGAAAAGGTCAACGCGATTTCGTTCAAGCTGACCCAGCATATCGACGACGCGATCACCGAGCCGGCGTCGCACGGCTATGTGAAGGTGGTTCCCAAGCCGATTCGCATGGGTCTGCGCAACTTCTTCCGCAATTTGCGGGAGCCGATCGTGGCCGCGAATTTTCTGCTTCAGCTCAAACCGGGCAAGGCGTTCGAGACCGTCGGGCGCTTTGCGGTCAACAGCACGATCGGGCTGGGCGGCACGATCGACATGGCCAAGCGCTGCCCGTTCAATCTGCCGCTGCGCGACAACCGCTTCTCGGACACGCTCGGATTTTACGGCGTGAAGCCGGGGCCCTATGTCTATGTGCCGGTCGCCGGCCCGACCACCGTGCGCGACATCGTCGGCGGCTTCGTCGACTTCTTCGCCTCGCCCTTCGCCATCGGCGGGCCGTTCCGCTCGCGTGCCTATGTGATCAGTTCGGCAACGATCCGCATCCTCGACCGCCGCGACCAGAAGGACGAGATGCTTCGCCACGTCGAGGCGACCGACGACGCCTATGCCGCGCGGCGCGACCTGTTCCTCCAGCGCCAGCGCGAGCGGGTGGAGACGCTGCACGCGATGGGGCAGCCGGTCGAGCAGCCGCATCGTTGCCGGCGCAAGGCGCCCCCAGCCGCCGCCGGGACGCCGCCGCCTAGCCTGTGATCTCCTTGGCGATCTGGCGCACCGTTTCCTGAATCACCCCGCCGCGCCGCGCGTCGCCCTTGGTCATCGAGGAGAGGAAGCCCTTGGCCTGGGCGAGCGTGAGGTGCGGCGGGAAGGGCGCGACGTCGGGGTCGGTTTTCACCTCCAGCACCACCGGTCGATCGGCGCGCAGGGCCGCGTCCCAGGCATCGCCCAGCGCCTCGGGCGTGTCGACATGGATGCCCTGCAGGTCGATCAGCTCGGCGAACCGGGCGTAGGGGACATCGGGAATGTCCTGCGTGGTGGGGAAGCGCGGATTGCCTTCCATGATGCGTTGCTCCCAAGTGACTTCGTTCAGATCCTGATTGTTGAAGACGCAGACGATGAAGCGAGGATCCGCCCAGCGTTTCCAATATTTGGCGACGGTGATCAGTTCGGCCATGTTGTTCATCTGCATCGCGCCGTCGCCGACGAGCGCGATCACCGGCCGATCGGGATGGGCGAACTTGGCGCCGATCGCATAGGGCACCGCCGCCCCCATCGACGCGAGCCCGCCCGATAGCGACGCGCGCTGCCCCGCCTGCACGCGATAGTCGCGCGCATACCAGTTGGCGCAGGAACCCGAATCCGAGGTGACGATCGCGTTCGCCGGCAGCCGCGGCGACATCTCCCACACCACGCGCTGCGGATTGACCGGCTTGGCCTCCGCCATGGCGCGTTCCTCGATCGTCTTCCACCATTTGGTGACTTCGTGCGCGATGCCTTCCTGCCAGCTGCGATCTTCCTTGCGCTGGAGGAGGGGGAGCAGCGCGTTCAGCGTCTCGACTGCGCCGCCATGGAGGTTGCACTCCACCGGATAGCGCAGGCCGAGCATCGCGGGGTCGATGTCGATCTGCACCGCGCGGGCCTGTCCCTCCTTGGGCAGGAACTCGGCCCAGGGAAAGCCGGTGCCGATCATCAGCAGCGTGTCGCATCCCGCCATCATGTCGGACGAGGGCTTGGTGCCGAGCAGCCCGATCGTGCCCGTGACGAAGGGCAGGTCGTCCGGCAGCACATCCTTGCCGAGCAGTGCCTTGGCGATACCGGCGCCCAGCGTGTCGGCCAGTTCGACCAGCAGCGTCTCGGCCCCGCGTGCACCCGCGCCGATCAGGATGGCGACCTTCTTGCCGGCATCGAGGATCTCGGCGGCCTGGGCGAGGGCGCTGGCCGGGGGCACGACCTGGGGCCGGACATAGCCGGGGCCGGAGCGGGTAAAGCCATGCTGGAGCGGCGGGGCTTCATAGGCTTCGTCCTGCACGTCCTTGGGCAGCACCACGGCGGTCACGTCGCGATTGGCGATGGCGATGCGGATCGCGCGATCGGTGACATGGCCGAGCTGGGCGGGCGCGGAGACTTCCTGGACATAGCCGCACACGTCCGAGAACAGCCGGTCGAGGTTGAACTCCTGCTGGTAGCTCGCGCCGCGTACGGTGGTCTCCGCCTGACCGGCGATGGCGAGCAGCGGCACATGGTCGAGCTTGGCGTCGTACATGCCGGTCACCAGATGCGTGGCCCCGGGCCCGCCGGTGGAGAGGCATACCCCCAGCTCACCGGTGAACTTGGCATGGGCCGAGGCCATGAAGGCGGCCATTTCCTCGTGCCGCACCTGGATGAACTCGATGCCGTCGCCTTCCGCTTCGGCCCGCTGGAGCGCGCCGAGCACGCCGTTGATGCCGTCGCCCGAATAGCCATAGATGCGCGTCACGCCCCAGGCCTTGAGCCGCTCCACGAAAAAGTCGCTCGTCTGCTTCGCCATCTGCCGTCTCCTGAAGATGGCGGGCTAACGGACGGGGAAGGCGATGGTTCAGGACGAATCGCTCCTCCCCCTTGAGGGTGGGGCAATCGCATATGAAGCAAGGGTCAGCGACATTTCAGAGAACCACCGTCATTCCCGCGAAGGCGGGAATCCATTGCCCTCGGCGCGGGGGGCATGATCCTCGGCATCAGCGCCAATGGATCCCCGCCTTCGCGGGGATGACGGACACGTTTGCCCATTAGCGATTGCCCTCCCTTCCAGGGGAGGACCGGGGTGTCCTGCCGACAGGCTTGCAGGCCCATGGGAAAGACGAGTACCTGCTCTGCAGCCTATCCCATTGAGTTTCCTTATGCCGCCAAGCCAGAATCGCGGGAAGCCGTCGCTTCCTCTCTATGCCGGCCTTGCTGCCCTGCTCGTGTTGCCCTTCGGTGCCGACACGGTGCTGCCGCTCGGCACCGCGACCTGGGCGGGGTATCTGCTGCCGACGGTCATCGCCTATGTCGCAGGTCGGCCGGTGGTACCGCTGGTGGTGGCGGCGATCGCGACCCTGCTCAACTTCGCGGGCTTCACCCTGGCGCCGCCGGGTGTCGATCCCTCGATCGTCCTGGTCAACCGGATCCTGGGCACGGCGATCATCTGGATTCTGGCGGGCATCGGCTTCGCCTTCATCCGCAACCGGCTGGCGATCCAGCGCGAGGAGTGGCTGCAGTCCGGCCAGGTAGGGCTGGCCAAGGCCGTGGCGGGCGAACTCCCGCTCGACGAACTGGCAACGGCGGCATTGCGGTTTCTCGCGGACTATACCGGCGCGCAGGCGGGCGCGATCTTCGTGCGCGATCCGAGCGGCGCCGGGTTCCGCCGTCGCGGCACCTATGCGGTGCCGGGCGACGCGCCGCTTCCCGAATGGATCAAGCCCGGCGAGGGGCTGCTCGGCCAGGCGATCGCGGACCGGCGCCAGTTCGTGCTGGACGACGTGCCGGACGGCTATCTCTATTACGGCTCGGGCCTCGGCCAGGCGCAGCCGCGCACGCTGCTGATCGATTGTACCGAGGCGGACGGCGAAGTAAACGGCGTCCTCGAACTCGGCTTCCCCGCCGCGACCGACCCCAGGGCGCAGACGCTGCTGACGCGGATCAGCGGGCAACTCGGCGTCTCGATCCGATCGGGCAAATATCGGGCCCGCCTGCGCGAGCTGCTGGAGGAGACGCAGAAACAGGCCGAGGAACTCCAGGTTCAGAGCGAGGAACTGCGCGTCAACAATGACGAACTGGAAGCGCAGAGCCGCCAGCTGCAGGACACCGCCGCCCGCCTGGAGGCGCAGCAGAGCGCGCTCGAGCAGAGCAATGCCGAGCTGGAGGCGCAGACCCGCGCGCTGGAACTCCAGCGCGACGAACTCGCCCGCGCCCAGACCGCGCTCGAACACCAGGCCGCCGATCTGGAACAGGCCAGCCGCTACAAGTCCGAATTCCTGGCGAACATGAGCCACGAGCTGCGTACCCCGCTCAACTCGCTGCTGATCATGGCGCGGCTGCTCGCGGAGAACCGCGCGGGCAATCTCAGTCCCGATCAGGTCCGCCATGCCGAGACGATCGAGACGTCGGGCAATGACCTGCTCACGCTGATCAACGACATTCTCGACATCTCGAAGATCGAGGCGGGCAAGCTGGAGCTCCAGCCGCGCCGCATCCGCATCGCCCCGGTGCTCGACAAGCTGAAGGCGGTGTTCGCCGCCTCCGCCACCGCCAAGGGGCTCACCTTCCGCACCGAGCAGGCGAGCGGCGCGCCGGGCGAGATCGAGACCGATCCGCAGCGGCTGGAGCAGGTGCTAAAGAACTTCCTGTCGAACGCGATCAAGTTCACCGCCAAGGGCGAAGTGTCGCTGGGGGTATCCCGGCGGCCGGACGGGCGGGTGGCCTTCACGGTGCGGGACACCGGCGTCGGCATTCCCGCCGAGCAGCAGCAGGTGATCTTCGAGGCCTTCCGCCAGGCCGACGGCACCGTCAGCCGCAAATATGGCGGCACCGGCCTCGGCCTGTCGATCTCGCGCGAACTGGCGCGGCTGCTCGGCGGCGAGGTGATGGTGGAGAGCGTGCCGGGCGAAGGCAGTGCCTTCTCGCTCGTGCTGCCCGATGCCTACGATCCGGCGCTGGTGCAGGCGCCCGCACCGCTGTCGAGCCCCGCGCCGGTCAAGCCGCAGCCCTCCAACCCCAAGCCGGGCCGCCGTCGCAGTACCGAGCCGTGCGAGGACGATCGCGAGACGCTGTCGGGGGCCTCGCGCCTGATCCTGATCGTCGAGGACGATCCCGTCTTCGCGCGCATCCTATGCGACATCGCGCACGAGCAGGGCTTCCAGTGCCTGATCGCCGGAACTGCCGACGAAGGCGCGCTGCTCGCCCGGCAATATGTGCCGAACGCGGTGATCCTCGACATGAACCTGCCGGACCATACCGGCCTGTCGGTGCTCGACCGGATCAAGCGCGACGTGCGCACACGACACATCCCGGTGCATGTCGTCTCGGTTGACGACGACAGCCAGGCGGCGTTGTCGAGCGGCGCCGTCGGCTATCTGTTCAAGCCGGTGAAGCGCGAGCAACTGGTCGACATGCTGGAAGGGCTGGAGGCCCGCATGGCGCAGCGGATGCGCCGTGTGCTGGTGGTGGAGGATGACGCCCAGCAGGCGGAGAGCGTCAAGGCACTGCTCGCCTCACGCGAGGTGGAGACGGTGGAGGCGCATTCCGCCGCGCAGACCGTGGAACTGCTCGGGCAGGACACGTTCGATTGCATGGTGCTCGATCTCAACCTGCCCGACGCCTCGGGCCTCGACCTGCTCGACCGGCTGAGCGAGGACGACAGCGTCGGCTTCCCGCCGGTGATCGTCTATACCGGCCGCGACCTCAGCCAGGACGAGGAGCTGCGGCTCCGCAAATATTCCAAGTCGATCATCGTCAAGGGCGCCAAGTCGCCCGAGCGGCTGCTCGACGAGGTGACGCTGTTCCTCCACCAGGTGGTTTCCGAGCTGCCCGAGCCGCAACAGGCGCTGATCGCCAAGTCGCTGGGCCGCGACGCCGCGCTGGAAGGCCGCTCGATCCTGGTGGTCGAGGACGACATCCGGAACGTTTATGCACTGACGAGCATTTTCGAGCCCCATGGGGTCAAGGTTCGCATCGCCCGCAATGGCCGCGAGGCGCTGCACGCGCTGGAGGAGTCCGCGCGTCACCGCAGTGACCCGGTTGATCTGGTGTTGATGGACGTGATGATGCCGGAGATGGACGGCCTCACCGCCACGCGCGAGATCCGCAAGCAGCCCTGGGGCAAGACGCTGCCGATTCTGATGCTTACCGCCAAGGCGATGGCGCGGGACCAGCAGGAATGCCTCGACGCCGGCGCCAACGACTATCTCGCCAAGCCGCTCGACATCGACAAGCTGCTGAGCCTGGTGCGCGTGTGGATGCCCCGGTGATCGACAACGTCTTCCCGCCGCACGAAGAGATCGAGCTGGACCTGTTGCTCGAGGCGATCTGGCGGCACTACCAGTATGATTTTAGAGGCTATGCGCGCGGCTCGCTGCACCGGCGGATGGAGCGGGCGTGCCATCGCTTCGGCTGCGCGGGGCTGTCGCAGCTCCAGCACCGGCTGCTGCGCGAGCCGGCGGTGTTCGCCGAGTTGATGGGCTTTCTCACCATTCAGGTGAGCGAGATGTTCCGCGATCCCGCCTATTTCCATGCGCTGCGCGAAAGGGTGGTGCCGCACCTGCGGACCTGGCCGTCGCTCAAGGTGTGGATCGCGGGCTGCGCCAATGGCGAGGAATTCTATTCGCTCGCCATCCTGTTCCGCGAAGAAGGGCTGGAAGAGCGGACGATCTTCTACTGCTCGGACATCAGCCCGGCGGCCCTCGCCAAGGCGGAAGCCGGCATTTTCGATCTTCAACGCATCCCGCAATTCACCGAGAACCACCGGCTATCCGGCGGACGTAGCTCTCTTTCCGATTATTATACGGCGGCCTATGGTGGCGCGGTGTTCGACAAGAGCCTTCGCGCCCGCGCCGTGTTCGCGGAGCATAGTCTCGCCACCGATCAGGTGTTTGCCGAGGTGCAGCTGGTGTCGAGCCGGAACGTGCTGATCTATTTCGATCGCGGCTTGCAGGATCGTGCGCTCGGGCTGTTCGGGGAATCGCTGGTGCGCGGCGGTTTCCTCGGGCTGGGCTCGCGCGAGACGCTGCGCTTCTCGCGCCATGCGGCGGCGTTTAGCGACTTTGATGCGGTTGAAAGGATCTACCGCCGCAACACCACCGAACTGCAGGCGCTGGCCGATGCGTGAGCCGGTGAAAGTCCTTGCCGTCGACGATGTGCCGGAGAACCTGATCGCACTGGAAGCCCTGCTGGCGGAGGAGGGGCTGGAGCTGCTCACCGCCGCCTCGGGCATGGAGGCGCTGGAGCTGCTGCTGGTGCACGACGTGGCACTCGCCCTGCTCGACGTGCAGATGCCGGCCATGGACGGGTTCGAGCTGGCCGAGCTGATGCGCGGCACCGAGCGCACCCGCCGGGTACCGATCATCTTCCTGACCGCGGTGGCCACTGACGAGCGGCGCCGTTTCCGCGGATACGAAACCGGCGCGGTCGATTACCTGCTGAAGCCGGTCGATCCCCAGATCGTTCGGAACAAGGTGGAGATCTTCGTCGAACTGGCCCGCCAGCGGCAGGAGATCGCCCGCCAGCGCGATCGTCATGCCGCCGCACTGGCCCGGCTGAATGCGCATCGCGACAATTCGCCGCTCGCCATCGTCGAGTTCGATGCCGGGCAGCGGATCATCGCCTGGTCCGCGGGCGCCGAGCGGATGTTCGGCTGGCGCGCGGCGGAAGTGTCCGGCCTGCGTCCGTCCGAGCTGGAATGGCTCGACGACCAGCATGCCGCCTTGTTCGATACCATGATCTGCGGGATGATCGAAGGCGCGCGGGTGCGGGACATGCGGCTGCTGCGGATGCGCACGGCGGTGGGCGTAACGCTCGATTGCGAGGTCTATGGCTCGGCGCTGCTCGGTGCCGAGGGCGCGCTGCTCTCGGTCAACACCCAGATCCTCGACGTCACCGATCGGATACGTGCCGAGCAGACCCAGCGGCTGCTGATCGGCGAACTCAACCACCGGGTGAAGAATACGCTTGCCTCGGTACAGGCGATCGCCACCCAGACGCTGCGCCATTCCTCGGGGCCGTCGGATTTTGCGCCGACCTTTATCGGCCGGATCCATGCGCTGGCGCGCGCGCACGCATTGCTCAGCAGCACGACCTGGCAGGGCGCGAGCCTGCAGGAACTGGTCGAAGGCCAGCTCCAGACCGGCACGATCGACCCGGCGCGATTCGAGACCGGCGGGCCGGCGGTGGACCTGGCGCCGGAGCCAGCACTCCATCTGGCACTGGTGCTCCACGAACTCGCGACCAACGCGCACAAATATGGCGCGCTGTCGGCGACCGACGGGCGGGTGGCGCTGCATTGGGACGTGCGCGGCGGCGTGCTCGAACTCGATTGGCAGGAACGGGGCGGACCGGACGTGGGCCCCCCGACGCGGCGTGGGTTCGGCACCGCGCTGATCGAACGCAGCCTGAAGGCGGAAGGCGGCAGCGCAGTACCCAGCTATGGGGCAGGGGGCGTCGGTTGGAAGCTCTCCATTCCCTATGCCAGCGCGGTCCGGCTCCGCGGGGAGGCGCGCCCGGTTCGCCCGTCGCTGCCAACGCTGCCCATGGACGGGCAATCAGGACTAGCCGGCAAGCGGGTACTGATCGTCGAGGACGAGCCGATGGTCGCGCTCGAGCTGGCGACGATCCTGGGCGACGCCGGGATGGCGGTGACGGGGCTGGCCGCCACGGCGGAAGAAGCCATGGCGGCGATCGCGGCCACCGCGGCCGATGCGGTCCTGCTCGACGGCAATCTGCAGGGCGCGCTGGTCGACGATGTCGCCGCGGCGCTGGTCGCCCGCAACATCCCGTTCCTGTTCGTCAGCGGCTATGGCCGCGAGCACCTGCCGATCGGGCTGGATACGGTGATGGTAATCGAAAAGCCGTTCGATCCGCGCAGGCTGCTCGCGGCGCTCCAGCGGCTGGTCGTCGTGGAGGCCTGACCTGCTCAGGCAGAATCGCGGACGATCAGTTCCGGCAGCATCGCGACCGATCCGACATTCTTGCCCGCGATCCGCGCCAGCAGCAGCTCGACCATCAGATCCGCGCCATACGCCACGTCCTGGCGAATGGTAGTGAGTGCGGGCGAGGTGTAGCCGGCAAGCAGAATGTCGTCATAGCCGACGACGGCGACGTCGGTCGGCACCTTCAGGCCGCGATCGGCGAGCGCCCGGATCGTGCTCATCGCGATCACATCGGAGGCCGCGAGCACGCCGTCCGGCGCAGGGTTCGACTCCAGATAGGCGCGCATTTCCTGATAGGCGTTTTCGACGGTCAGGTGAATCGGCACCACCGTGTCCTGCACGCCCTGCGCTTCGGCGATGACGCCGTGGAAGCCCTTGTAGCGATCGGCGAACTCCGGGACGTCTGGGTTGCCGAGAAATGCGAGCCGCTTGCAGCCGCGCGCGATCAGGTGGCGCGCCGCCAGTTCGCCGCCGGTCAGATTGTCCGTTCCCACCGTGATCTGGTTCGAGCCGAGTCGCGCAGCGCCCCACACCACCATGCGGGCATATTCGCTGGCGACGCGTTCGATCACGTCGATCTGGTCCGACTGACCGATCAGGAGGATGCCGTCGACTCGTCCGGACGCGATGATGTCGTCGAGCCACTCGGGACCCTGCGGCACGATGCGCGACAGGAACAGGTCATAGCCCCGCCGGGTCAGCGCGTCGGCAAGGCCGCCGAGCAGCCCCATGAAGAACGGATCGGACAGTGCCTGATCCACCTCATGCCCCAGCGGTACCACCACGCCGATCGCACCGGTACGCTGCTTGCGCAGCGCGCTCGCCGTCTGGTTGAGGCGGAAACCGTGTTCCCGTGCCAGCGCGACGATACGCTCGCGCGTGCCACGAGCGACACGGGGGTGATTAGATAAGGCGCGCGAGGCGGTCGAAACCGAGACACCCGCAATCTTTGCCAGTTCGACCAGGCCCACAGACTTCAATTGCGTCGCCCCCCGTCGGACTTGTTCTGTCAGCGCTGACAGTAACGCGTCTATGCGGTTTGTGAAACACCAACCTTCATCAAAGGCGGTTCAGACCAGCCATCCTTGCCATTTTCGATCCGTCCGGCAATTCGTCGGCGGTAACCGGTCGCATCTGGGCTGGCCAGAACGAGGTCGTACCAGCCGCCGGTCTCGTCGAGCGAGACGCGCATTTCCGCAGGGGAAACAGGGCCGTCGCGGTGAATATGGAAGTGGCGAGGCCAGCGTGCGACGAACCCTTGGGGCGCCGAAACGCGTAGCTCGGGCGAGGCGCTGGGTAGTTGCTCCCAGCGAACGGCGCCGGCATGGACCGCGCCCTTTCCAGCGAAATGACGATGGAAGCCGTTGGGGCCGAGCAGCCAGAGATCGTAGCGCCCATCCGAATCGAGCGGCCATTCGGCGATCATCGTACCGCCCTTCGCCAGCGTGAAGCGGCGCGGAAGGGCATCGGGACGCAGTCGGTCGTAGACCTGCACGACGGCCGGCGCGCCGGGGCAGACAAACTGCAAGCCGATCGCGCGCGCATCCAGCGCCGCTTCGTGAACCTCGAGCGCATAGGGCAGCGCCCGGGCGCGGCGAACGCCGGGCTCCTGCGCCGGGGCGGCGCCGGCCGCCGCCGGCGCGCTTGGCTCGGGCTGGCTGGGCAGCGCAGCCGCGCGAACGGCGAGGGGGCGCGGGTCCGGCAGCGCGATCGTGGCGGGCCGGTTCGGGCCGCGAAAATCAAAGGCGCTGGTCAGGTCGCCGCATACCGCGCGCCGCCAGGCGGAGATGTTGGGCTCGGTGACGCCGAACCGCGCCTCGAGGAAACGGATGACCGAGGTGTGGTCGAACACCTGCGAATTGACCCAGCCGCCGCGGCTCCACGGCGATACGACATAGCAGGGCACCCGTGGGCCCAGGCCGTAAGGGCGGCCGATCAATTCCGGCCGCTCGGATTTCGCATCGGCGACACTCGGTACGTGGTGATATTCTCCCTCGGTGCTGATCTGGGAAGCGCCGGCGAGGCCGCCGGGAGCAGCCGGGTCGATCGAGGGCGGGGCAGGCGGCGGCACATGGTCGAAAAAGCCGTCATTTTCGTCGAAATTGACGATCAGCACGGTGCGGGCCCAAACGTCCGGATTGGCGGTAAGCGCGTCGATCACGGCGGCGGTGTAGGCGGCGCCCTGTGCCGGGCTGGAGGGAGCGGGATGCTCGCTGCCCTTGGCATCGGCGATCACCCAGGAAACCTGCGGCAGGCGGCCGGCCAGGACATCGGCACGCAGTTGATCCACGCCATGAGTGGTCAGCGCCCGTTCGTGCAGCGGCGATCCCGGCTTTGCCTCGCGATAGGCGGCGAACCCGACCAAAGGGTTGTCGGTAAAATTGTCCGCCATGTCCTGATAGATTCGCCAGTCGATGCCGGCCGCCTGCAGGCGCTCCGGATAGGTGGTCCAGCGATAGGAGTCCGGATAGCCGCCCTTTTCCGGCAGCTCGTCGTGCGAATTGCCGATCGCCGGGCCGCCGCGCATGCCGCTGGGATCGTTGGTGCCGGTCCACAGAAACAGCCGGTTGGTATTGGTGCCGGTGTGCACGGCGCAGTGATAGGCGTCGCAGATCGTGAAATTCTCGGCCAGCGCGAACTGGAAGGCGAGGTCTTCACGGGTATAGTGGCCCATCGCCCGCTCGGTCTTGGCGGTGGCCCAGCGGCGCATCCGCCCCTCGTCCCAGGCGGCCTGGGCGTCCGGCCAGCTGTGCGGGGTGCCGGCGACGCGCATCAGCTCGAAATGCGCCTTGGTCGAAAGGTGGAACGGCGCGACGAGCCGCCCGTCGGTGGCTTCCTGCGCCCAGATGCTCCGGCCGTTCGGCAGCGGCACGGTCAGCGGATCGCTAAAGCCGCGCACGCCCTTCAGCGTGCCGAAATAATGGTCGAAGCTGCGATTTTCCTGCATGAGGATCACGACATGCGCGACGTCGGCAATCGTGCCGCTGCGGACATCGGCGGCGATAGCGGCAGCCCGCGCGATCGAGGCAGGAAGCGCCGAAGCTGCCGCTGCCTGTGCACCCGCGGCCAGGAACCGCCGCCGTGTCGTACCACCCGTCATGTCCGTCTATACCCCTGTCCCCGAAGCATTGATGCGGTCCGGTGAAGCAGTCGGATGACGGAATGATGACGCCAGGCGCGCCTGCAACGGCAAAATGCCGTCAACTACCTCATCGTGCACGCGGCGGGCTCAGCGCGTGCTTGCGAGTCCCGTGCGCGCGGGGGGCGGGGCGAGCCGCCGACGCTCGGGCGCATCGGCTGCGGACCGGCTGCGGCGCTTGAGCTGCACGACGCCGCCGCGCCACTCCAGCACCTCGTCGCGGCGCATGCTTTGCAGGGTGCGGTTGACGTGCACGCTGGTGAGGCCAAGCGCGTCCGCCAGTGTTTCCTGGGTAAGCGGCATGGCGAAACTGTCCGGGCCGGCGCGGCGGGCGAGCATCAGCCGCTCGTGCATCTCTGTCAGCCAGTCGTGAATGCGCTCATAGGCGCTCATCCGGCCAAGCCGGGCGATCTGGCGCAGTAGATAGGTCTCGTCCAGTGCGGCGCTCGCGGCATAGGCCTCGCGCAGCCCGTCTTCTTCGGAACCGGCAGCCGGGGCGGGGCAGAGCAACGCGTCGCACAGGGCCGTGATCGTGCACGGTGCCACGGGCTGCACCGTGCGGGGCTCCTGGATGACGTCGCCCGGTACAAGGAAACTCAGTATCTGCCGCCTACCGTCGCTGAACAGCTTCACCCGGCCCAGCCATCCCTCCAGAACGATCAGCGGACCGTTGGTTCGCTGCCCGGCGAGCATCAGGTCCCGCGATGCTGCCACCCGGTGCGGCATTTCCGTAGCCAACCGCAAGGCCCGGCGCGCATCGTCGCTAAGGAAAGCAAAGGCGCCAAGTCGACTGGATGCAGCCGCCTCCGCGGGGGGAAGATGGTTCAGCATGATCGACGGCAAACGCGCCGCACCGAACGGAGTTCAACACGAGCGCATTAACAAGGATCAATCAGCGACAATAGACTTTGGCAAGATCAGGGTGCAATCGATCCCGCCTGGAAGCAGAGCGAAGTGCGAGATGGCCCCCAGCTGCTGCGGCAATACATGCTCTACCATGTATTTTCCAAATCCATTTCGGCGGGTATCTGCCGATTGTACGATCGGTACGCCGCGTTCGCGCCAGGATAATTCTACATGATTTGGCGCTAATAGCCACTGGAGTCGCAAAGCAGAATTGCGACCGACGCCACCAAGCGCACCGAACTTGATCGAGTTTGTCGTCCATTCCTCCAGCATCAGCCCAAGCAATACTGCCGCAGCGGCGCGAACGCGCAATATCGGCCCGCCGACCGTGATGCCGGTACCGGCGGCGAAGAGAAACGCGCGCAGCGCGTCACAAGCCAGCAGTTCGAGATCGAGCGCGCTTGCCTGGCTTGCGGCAATATCCACTGCGCGTACCGCCTCCAGGCGCCCTCGCCGATGCGCCGCAGGATCATGCCCGGTTGCCGCTTCTGCGAGGTCCGCCGCATATTGCGCCTCGACCAGGCGATAGGGAAGGTCGTCCCCGGCGTCTGCCGTCCACGCGCAAGGGTTTGGAGTGAACCTATATGGTTCCGGATGAACGCCCGTATCGGCATTGCTCTTCAAGGGTTTCTCCACCCGGCACCACTCCTTCCGCCGGTACCAATCCCGGGCCCCGGTGCCGCGTCCCGGGGACTTGCGGCTGACGAGGGACGCGGCAGTGCGGGGATAGCCCGCTTTCCGGCGTAGGGAGCTACGGCATTGGGGACAGGGTGGATGCGTCGGGTGGAGAATCGGCGCCCGCTTATTCCGCTGCCGCCTCCAGCAAACCGGGTTCGGCGACCGGCGCGGCCATCGCCCGGGCGAACCACGCGCAGGTCCGCTCCAGTCCTTCCGCCAGCGGTACCATAGGCGCCCAGCCGAGCAGATCGCGCGCCCGGGTGATGTCCGGCTTGCGGCGACGGGGGGCGTCCGTCGGAAGCGGATGATACTCGATTGCAATTGGCGTGCCGGTAAAGGCAGCGACCTGTCCGGCCAGTTCGGCCACGGTGATTTCGTGGGGATTCCGAGGTTTATCGGCTCCATTCTCATACTATCGCTATTCATTAGCAGAACAAGCCCTCGTACGAGGTCGGAGACGTAGCAGAAACTGCGCGTCTGGCTGCCGTCGCCGTAGAGTGTCAGCGAACGTCCGGAAAGCGCCTGGACGATGAGGTTCGACACCACGCGGCCGTCATCGAAATGCATGTGCGGGCCATAGGTGTTGAAGATGCGCGCCACGCGGACTTCGGCGCGCCCGGTGCGACAGAAATCATAGGTAAGGGCCTCGGCAGCGCGCTTGCCTTCGTCATAGCAGGCGCGCGGGCCGGTGCAGCTGATCCAGCCGCGATAGTCCTCGCGCTGGGGGCGGATTTCCGGGTCGCCATAGACTTCCGAGGTCGAGGTCAGCAGAAACCGCGCGCCCGCTTGCGAGGCGAGCCGCAGCAGGCGATCCGTGCCAACCACGTTGGTTAGCATCGTGTGCTCCGGATCGACCTGGTATTGCGGCGGGGAGGCGGCAGAGGCGAGATTGTAGATCTGCTTGAACCGGGGGGGCGCTCGCGGATCGTCGCCGGCAGCTCGTCGACGATGTCGCCGCGGACGAATTCGAAGCCGGGGCGGCCCTCCAGCTCATCCAGATTGGATCTATTGGAGGTCTGGAGATTGTCCAAGCACACCATCTGTTCGCCGCGATCGAGCAGTTCGGCGCACAGATGCGATCCGATAAAGTCTGCGCCCCCGGCGATCAGGATCAGCGACGGGTCTTGGTTGCGCGGCATGGCGGCGTTCCTCTCCTGGCACCCCGTCCGGTGGCGCGCGCGTGCTTCGTTGAGATGGGTTTCGAGCTCGGCGGCGCGGTGGCGGGCATCCTGGCCCTCGAACAGCCGTCGCCGCGCGCCGGTGCCGATCGCGACGGCATCGCGGTTCAGCGCCGCGATCGCCTCCTCGGTCGCCCCGGCGAGCAGGATTTCCTCGTCCGGCACGAACAGGCTTTCGATGCCGGCGCAGCGATCGGACAGGATCGGCGTGCCGCAGGCCGCCGCCTCGAACAGTCGCACCGACGGCGACCAGCCGGCGGCGATCATGTCCGCGCGGGTGACGTTCAGCGTCATTCGTGAGGCGGAATAGAAGCCGGGATGCTCGGCCGGCGGCAGATGCTCGATCCGCTCGACATTGGCGGGCCAGTCGATGCTGCCCGGATATTGCGGGCCGGCGACGGCGAAGCGCTTGTCCGGGCAGCGGCGGGCGGGTTCGAGCAGCAGCGCCTCCAGCGTCGGCTGGCGATCGGGGCTGTAGGTGCCGAGATAGCTGAGGTCCCAGCGCTTCGGCACGTCGATCGGGCGATAGGCGTCGGTAGCCACCGAGCAGTAGAGCGCCCGGGCGGCCGGGCTGCCCAGGTCGCGCTCGATCCGGCCGAGCGTTGGCCCGCCGGTGAAGCTCAGATACAGGTCATAGCCGGGGATCAGCGCCGTGCTGAGATAGGCGCAGTCGCCGCGCGCGAGCGCCGCAAGCGTGACCGGGGTATCGATGTCGTAAAACGCGGTCACGCCGCGCGTAGTGCCCTGTACGAACGGACCGACCTCTATCCCATCCGGTACAAAGGAGCCGACGATCACTGTGTCGGCCTCCGCGATCGTCTCGCGCCAGCGATCCAGATCGGCGAGTGAGCGATAATATTCCAGCCGGCAGAAATCGGGATCGGCGAGATCGCGGTGGGCGCCGGAAGACCAGGGCACCTCGCGTTCGAGCAACAGCACGTCATGCCCCCGCGCGGCAAAGGCGCGGAGCAGCGCGCGATAGGTGGTGGCGTGGCCATTGCCCCAGGAGGAGTCGAGGCTGAGGCCGAGGACGATCAGCTTCATGCGGCTTTCCTTTGCGGGGCTGGTGGGATTTGAGGATCTGGTCGACCTGCGTACCGCGAAGGTCGTAGCTGTGCTCGGCCAGAACGCGGGCGCGGGCGGCCTCGCCGATCGCGTGGGCGCGCTCGGGCGTGAGGGCGCGCTCGGGCGTGAGGGCGGCGAGATGCTCGGTGACATCCTGCCCGTCGCGGGCGACCAGCACTTCCTGGTCGGGCTTCAGGAACAGTTCGATGCCTTCCCAGGCGTCGGTGATCAGGCAGGCGGCGGCGCCGGCGGCTTCGAACACGCGGGTGGCGGGCGAGAAGCCGATTGCCGCCATGGAATCGCGCGCGACGTTCAGCACCGCCTGCGGGGTGCAGTTGAAGGCGTTGTGATCGGCGGTGCCGACATGGCCGATCGCGCGGACGTTTGCCGGCAGCCCCTTGTCGTGCCAGCCATTGCCGCCGAGCAGGAAGCGCCGCGCCGAGGCCAGGGAAGCGGCGCGAAGGAAGAATTCCTCGATCCTGGCCTCGCGATCGGGCAGCCGGTTGGCGGGCAGCGCGAGGTCGGCGACGAAGCGCGGATCCGCGGGCGCCGGATGGTGGGTTTCGGGGTCGAGCGCGTTGTACACGGGGTTGCATTCCCTGGCGCCCATCGCGGTATAGGCGTCGATCACCGGGGGGCCGCCGCCATAGGTGAGCACCAGATCGATTTCCGGCAGCATCGCGCGCACCGGATGGGCGGGGGCCCCGCGCATCTCGTCCAGCGTCGCGGCGGCATCCACGTCCCAGAAGATGCGCAGCGCGTCGGGGCGAGGGGCGGTGCGCAGGGCCTCGATCAGTTCGCGATCGAACACGCCGACGCCGCTGGCCTTCACCACTACATCGGCGTGCTGCGCCTCGGCGAGGACGCTGCGCAGCCCTTGCTCGGTTGCCGGGTAGACCACGACCTTGACCCAGGCGGGCGGATCGATGTCGCGGTGTAGCTGGCGGTCGAACGCGTCGGGTTCGTAGAAGGTGATGTCATAGCCGCGCCCGGCCGGGGCCTTGAGAATGCCGCGATAATAGGTTGCGGCACCGTTCCAGTAGGAGGAAAGCAGGCTGGATCCGTAGAATGCGATCTTCATGCGGCTTCCTCGGTGTTCAAAGCGTGTGCGGTTGTCGCCTGCGCTCCCCTCCCGCTTGCGGGAGGGGCTGGGACGGGGGAGAGCGGTTGGGCGCGGGGCGACGTATCGGATAGGAGCGCCACGCCAGCCCCTCCCGCAAGCGGGAGGGGAGGTTTCAGGCCGGCGACGATGGCGAGCAGTTCGTCGACGCGGTGGGCGCAACTGTGGCGGCTGCGGATCGTCTCGAGACCATGGGCGACCAGCGAGGCGCGGAGATCGGCGTCGTCGCGGATCGCCAGAAGGTGGCGGGTCATCTCCGCGCCGTCGCGGGCGACCAGATAGTCGGTGCCCGGGCGGAACAGCAGCTCGGCATCGTTCCAGGGGGCGGAGACCAGAGCGATGCCGCAGGCCAGCGCCTCGAAGACGCGGATGGTGGGGATGCCCGGCAGGATCGACGCATAATAGCGGCGCGGCACGTGCACCGTCGCCAAATGCCGAGCGAAGATCTCGGGCGCGTGCGCGTTCGGTGCCCAGCCATGATAGCGCGCGCCGTGCCGGGCGAGCATCGCTCTGGTCTCGTCGGGATAGCGCACGCCGTAAATGTCGAGCGGCAGGGCGGCCTCGGCGGCAGGGCGGAACAGGAAACGCTCCAGCTCCTCGGTCCGCTCGCCGTCCCCCCAATTGCCGATCCAGACCAGCCCTTCGCGATCACCTTCCTGCGCCGACGGCTGGAAGCGGCGCAGATCGGCAGCTTCGTGCCACACCCAGACGCGGTTGCCCCAGCCCCAGCCGCGATAGACTTCCGCCAGCGTTTCGCCAAAGGCGAGCACGCCGTCATAGTCGTTCAGGTCATAGGCCTGCATCGCCGCGGGCTCGCTCACCGCGCGGTGGTGGGTATCGTGGAACAGCAGCGTGAACCGGCCGCCCATCGCCCGCGCATGGCCGATACGGGAAACCAATTTGAGATCGTTCCACTCGTGCACGATCACCAGATCGGCATCCCCGATCATCCCGCCGGCGTGCACACCGGGGTGTAGGTGGAAGAGCGAAGCTCCGGATAGCACTGATGATAGGCCGTCAATCCCGTCTCGCGAGGCGGAAGGCTCGTCCTACTACTGGCATTTCTATCTGGGCCTGATTCGCGACGACCGCAGCCCCAAGCCGGCGGTCGAAATCTATGCCGAACACGCCGCCGAGATCGGGCTGATGCAGTGGTTCCACTTCCACGACCCGCGGCTGGACGAAGCGGTGGCGTGGATGAAGCGGCTCGGCACGCGCCGCATTCGCACCGGGCTCAGCTGGGCGGACAGCTTCCGCGAGGGCGCGCTCGACTGGTTCGATCGGAAGATGGAAGCACTCACGGATTTCGATGTCACCGTCACCTTCTGCTTCACCCCCGCGCATCTCGGGATCGAACCGCACCATACCAGCCCGGCGCGCGACCCGCAGGCCTTTGCCCATTTCTGCGCCTGGATGATCGACCGCTATGCAGGCACCGCGACGATCGCGCCGTCCGCGGCCCCGGTGGCGCTTGCGGGCAGCCAGCCCGAGCGCAACCCCTTGCTGTTCAACCGCGACGAGCGTCTCGTCGCCGAGCGAAAGTCCGCCTGGTGCTCTCCCCAGATCGCCATGCCATCAATGTCGCGCTGGTCGGCGTCGGCAATTGTGCCAGCTCGCTCGTCCAGGGGATCGCGCATTACCGCGCCGGCGCCAACGACATGGTGGGGCTGATGCATCCCGAGCTGGGCGGCTATGCACCCAGCGACATACGGGTGGTGGCAGCCTGGGACGTGGATGCGCGCAAGGTCGGACAGGACGTCGCCGAGGCGATCTTCGCCAAGCCGAACTGCACCGCCATGTTCTGTGACGAGGTGCGGCATACCGGTGCGAAGGTGCGGATGGGGCGCGTGCTGGACGGCGTCGCCGATCACATGGCGGACTATCCGCAGGACCGCACGTTTCTGCTCGGCGACGATGCGGAGCCGACCAAGGACGAGGTGGTGCGCGCGCTACGCGAAACGCATGCGCATGTGCTGATGAATTATCGGCCGGTCGGGTCGCAGGCCGCCACCGAGTTCTACGCCGAATGCGCGCTCGAAGCCGGGGTGGCGTTCGTCAACATCCCCGTTTTCATCGCCAGCAATCCCGCCTGGGCCGCGCGGTTCAAGGCGGCGGGGGTGCCGATCATCGGCGACGACATCAAGGCGCAGCTCGGTGCGACGATCGTCCACCGGGTGCTGACGAACCTGTTCCGCAAGCGCGGGGTCAAGCTGGAGCGGACCTACCAGCTCAACACTGGCGGCAACACGGACTTTCTCAACATGCTCAACCGCACGCGACTGGCGTCGAAGAAGGAGTCCAAGACCGAGGCGGTGCAGTCCGTCGCCGAGACGCGGCTGGACGACGAGAACATCCATGTCGGCCCCAGCGACTATGTTGCCTGGCAGAACGACAACAAGATCTGTTTCCTGCGGATGCAGGGACAGATGTTCGGCGGTGTACCGATGAATCTGGAACTACGCCTGTCGGTGGAAGACAGCCCGAACAGCGCCGGCGTCGCGATCGACATGATCCGCTGCGCCAAGCTCGCGCAGGACCGCGGGCTGGCTGGCGCGATCCTCCCGGCGGCGGTGTGGTTCTGCAAGCACCCGCCGGAGCAGATGGCGGATGACGAGGCGTACGAAGCGGTGGAAGCATTCATCGCGGGAGCGTGAGGGTGGGATCTTCAATCGATCCCCTGTTCCTTCCGGCTCTCGTCCAGCGCCTCCAGCACCTGGACCGGTTCCACATCGGCATGGATCTCGCTGAAGCCGGGATCGTCCGCCGGGATGTCGAGCTTCTCCGCGATCCGCGCCACCAGCCCGGCAAGCTTGGTCAGTTCGTGCTCGGCAAGCAGACTGACATGCAGGTCGAGATCGGCGCGGCGGTCGGCCGTCGCCGCCATGCGGTTCTGGCTGATCAGCACGAAGGTAGAGAGGAAAATCGCTTCCACCGATGCGACCATCGCCAGCGCGACGAAGGTGGGATCGAAGCGCGGCAACACCGGCAGGACGCCCAGGTTTATCGAAATCCAGAGCCCGAAGAGGACCAGATGCAGCACCACGAACGTCATCGATCCCGTGAAGCGGGTGATCCGATCCGCCACCTTGTCACTGAGCGGTGCGCGCTCGGCATCCTTCCGCTGCCGCGCCGTGAGGTCTTCGATGTTCCGGCGGAGCGTTGCGCCCATGCCCTGGCGTGGTTCGATCATCGCCCAACAACAGCGTGCAAACTCAATTGGTTGCAGGGGGAGAGCGCATGATGCGCGCGGCGATCCTGGAAGGTCCGGAGCAGATCCGCATCGAGACCGCCACGCTTCCCACGCCCGGTCGGGGCGAGGTGCGCATCCGGCTGGAGGGATGCGGCGTCTGCGCGTCGAATGTCGAGCCCTGGCAAGGCCAGGCCTGGAGCCAGTTCCCCGGCGATGCCGGCGGGCTCGGCCATGAGGGCCGGGGGGAAATCGACGTGGTGGGCGAGGGCGTCGTCGGCCTTTCGCCGGGAGACCGGCTAGCGTCGCTGTCGTTTCGCAGCTTCGCCGATTACGATGTGGCGCTGGCCGACATGGTGGTGAAGCTGCCCGACAGCCTTTCCGGCAAGCCCCTCCCGGGCGAGCCGCTCGGCTGCGCGTTCAATATCTTCCGCCGCAGCGACATCCGGCCGGGGCAGACGGTGGCGATCATCGGCATCGGGTTTCTCGGCGCAGTTCTCACCAAGCTGGCGAGCGACGCGGGCGCGCGTGTGATCGCGATATCGCGGCGACAGGAATCGCTCGATCTCGCGAGGCAGTATGGCGCGGCCGAGACGATCCCGATGGACGATCACTATGCCATCATTGATGCGGCGAAGGCGCTGACCGGCGAGGCGATGTGCGAACGGGTGATCGAGGCGGTCGGCAAGCAATGGCCGCTCGACCTGGCGGGCGAACTGGTCGGCTTCGGCGGCAGGCTGGTGGTCGCCGGCTATCATCAGGACGGACCGCGCCAGGTCAACATGCAGGGGTGGAACTGGAAAGGCATCGACGTGATCAACGCCCATGAGCGTGACCCCGCGGTGCAGCTGCAGGGCCTGCGCGAGGCGGTGGAGGCGGTGGCGAGCGGGCGGCTCGATCCGAGCCCGCTCTATACCCATCGCTACCGGCTGGAGGAGCTCGGCCAGGCGCTGGCGGCGACGCGCGACAAGCCCGGGCATTTCGTAAAAGCCCTGGTGATGCTGCGATGAGGCCGCGCGTCGGGTTTCTCGGCACCGGCTGGATCGGTCGCCACCGGATGGAAGTGATGCTTGCCACCGGCGCGATCGAGGCGGTGGCGTTCGCCGATCCTTCGCCCGACTGCGCCGAGCAGGCGCGGACGCTGGCGCCGGAGGCCGCGCAGGTCGATGGCCTGGATGCGCTGCTGGCGCTGGGCCTGGACGGCATCGTCATCGCGACGCCCAGCGCCATGCATGCCGACCAGAGCATCCGCGCGCTGGACGCGGGCGTCGCGGTGTTCTGTCAGAAGCCGCTCGGCCGCACCGCCGCCGAAGTGGAGGCCGTAATCAGCGCCGCGCGCACGGCGGACCGGCTGCTCGGCGTCGATCTCTCCTACCGCCATACCGAGGGGATGCGGGGGATCGCCGAGCTCGTGCGGAGCGGTGCGCTCGGCCACGTCTTCGCGGTCGATCTCGTCTTCCACAACGCCTACGGACCCGACAAGCCGTGGTTCTACGATCCCGCGCAATCGGATGGCGGCTGCGTGATCGATCTGGGTGTCCATCTGGTCGACCTTGCGCTGTGGACGCTCGGCTTTCCGGCGGTGCAGGACGTCCATGCCTCCCTGTGCGCGCAGGGGCAGCCGCTCGGCGTGATGCAGGTAGAGGACTATGCGAGCGCTGCCTTCCGCGCCGGCGACGCCGATGTCCGGCTCGCCTGTTCGTGGCGCGTGCATGCGGGCACCGATGCGGAGATTGCCGCCGTCTTCTACGGCACGGAGGGAGGCGCGGCGCTGCGCAACGTCGGTGGCAGCTTCTACGACTTCGTTGCGGAGCGGTTCGCCGGCACGTCCAAGACGCTGCTGGCGAGCCCGCCCGACGCCTGGGGCGGCCGGGCGGCGGCGGCCTGGGCGGAGCAACTGGCGCGCTCGGCCCGGTTCGACGCGGAGGCGGAGCATTTCGCGCGGTCAGCGGAAGTGCTGGACCGGATATACGGCCGCTGACCCGTCCTTCTATTCCCCTCCCGCAAGCGGGAGGGGCGCGCAGATGGCAAGCGGCCGCTGCGTCGAGCCGTAACTAACCCACGTTATTTCCAGGAAAATTTGCAACCGGCCGCGATGCCGGTGGTTTCCCTCTGCACTCCCCCAAGTGCAGGAGACTGGATCATGGCCACACCGCCGAACGATCCCGAGGTGCGTGAAGAACAGCGTGACCCCGGCTCGACCGAGACCAACCCCGCCGCCACGTCCACCCCGGCACCCGCCGAGGGCGACGACGATCTTCCCCCGAAACAGCCCGGCTCGCCCCGGGGCTGAACCGAACGGAGGCTTTATGGCCGAGACGATGAACCCCGTGTCGCAGGACGACGCGCCGCTGAGCACTGCCAATGACGAACGTCGCGCGATCGACGCGGCGACCGACGGCCCGCTCGTCCAGCGCGGCGACAAGCTGGTGGCGCGCGCGGTGACGATCAACCGCCCGCGCGCCGAACTCTACGCCTTCTGGCGGGATTTCAGCAATTTGCCGCCGATCCTCGATAATGTCGTCCGGATCGAGGTGCTGGATCGCGAGCGCAGTCACTGGGTGGTAAAATCACCTGGCGGCGGCATCGTGGAGTGGGACTCGCGCATCACCGAGGATCGCGACGGCGAGCTGATCGCCTGGGCCTCCGAAGAAGGTGCCGACATCCCCAATAGCGGCCGCATCGAGTTTCGCGACGCCGGCAGCCGCGGCACGGTGGTGGTCGCGACGATCAACTACGACCAGCCTTTCGGCACGCTCGGCCGCGTGATCTCGCGCATCTTCCAGCGCGAGCCGAAGATGCAGGCGCAGCGCGACCTGCGCCGCTTCAAGCAACTGATGGAGACGGGCGAGATCGCCACTTCCTCCTGGACCAAGCAACAACGCGAAGAGGAGCGGGGCTGATGCGCGCACTCACCTGGCACGGCAAGCACGACGTCCGCGTGGACTCGGTACCGGATCCCGAGATCCTCAACCCGCGCGACGCGATTATCAAGATCACTTCGACCGCGATCTGCGGCTCCGACCTCCATCTGTACGACGGCTTCATCCCGACGATGATGGCCGGCGACATCCTCGGCCATGAGTTCATGGGCGAAGTGGTCGAGGTCGGCGCCGGTTCGACGCTCAAGAAGGACCAGCGGGTGGTGGTGCCGTTCACCATCTCCTGCGGCTCCTGCTACCATTGCAGCAAGCACCAATATTCCGCCTGCGAGAACGGGCTCCCGGCGGATAATCAGGACATCGCGCAGGAGATGTACGGCCAGCCCATGGCCGGCCTGTTCGGCTACAGCCACATGACCGGCGGCTATGCCGGCGGCCAGGCCGAATATGTCCGCGTGCCGTTCAGCGATGTCGGCCCGATCGTTGTCCCGGACGGCATCGAGGACGACAAGGTGCTGTTCCTCTCGGATATCCTGCCCACCGGCTGGATGGCGGCGGAAAATGCGGAGATCGAGCCGGGCGATACCGTGGCGGTGTGGGGCTGCGGCCCGGTCGGGCTGTTCGCGGTCCAGTCGGCGTTCCTGATGGGCGCGGAGCGGGTGATCGCGATTGATCATTTCCCGCGACGCCTCGAACTCGCCCGCCGCTTTGGTGCGGAGACGATCAATTTCGAGGAGACCGACACCGCAGCGGCGTTGTTCGAGATGACCGGGGGCATCGGCCCCGACGCGGTGATCGACAGCGTCGGGCTCGAGGCGCACGGCTTCTTTGCCGACAATGTGCTCGATCAGATCAAGAAGTCGACCTTCCTCGGTACCGATCGCATCCATTCGATCCGCCAGGCGATCCTCGCCTGCCGCAAGGGCGGGCGTGTCTCGATGCCGGCGGTCTATGGCGGCTTCGTCGACAAGTTTCCGCTCGGTGCGCTGATGGAGAAGGGGCTGACGCTCAAGACCGGCCAGACCCATGTCCAGCACTATATGCCCGCGCTGCTCAACGCGATCCTGGAAGAGAAGATCGATACTACCTTCCTGATCAGCCACATCCTGCCGCTGGAGCAGGCGCCACAGGGTTACAAGATGTTCCACGACAATCAGAACGAAGTGACCAAGGTCGTGCTGAAGCCCGGCATGGCATTGGCGGCGGAATAAGGAGGCGCAGACCATGGCAAACAAATTTGCGATCGTGACCGGTGCCTCGAGCGGCATCGGCCTGGAACTGGCGCGGCTCGCGGCGCGCGACGGCTATGACCTGCTGGTGGTGGCCGACACCCCGCTGGTCGATGCGGCAGCTGCGCTGAAGGGCGAGGGTGTCGAGGTGCAGTCGATGGAGACCGATCTGTCGACCATCGAAGGCGTGGATCGGCTGCTGGCGGCAGCGGGCGGGCGTCGGATCGACCTGCTCTGCGCCAATGCCGGGCACGGGCTGGGCGGGGGCTTTCTCGATCAGGAAGTCTCCGAGTGGCGACACGTGATCGACACCAATGTGGTTGGGACTGTCTATCTGCTCCAGAAGGTGCTCCGCAAGATGCGCGACACCGGCGAGGGCAAGGTGTTGATCACCGGGTCGATCGCCGGCTGGATCCCGGGCAGCTTCCAGGCGGTCTATAACGGCACCAAGGCGTTCGTGGACAATTTCGCCGCGGCGATCCGCAACGAACTCAAGGAGGTGAAGGGCATCACCATCACCACGTTGCTGCCGGGTCCAGTCGAGACCGAGTTCTTCGAACGTGCCGGCATGATGGATACCAAGGTGGGGCAGAGCGAAAGCAAGTCCGATCCGGCAGACGTCGCCAGGGATGGCTGGACCGCGCTGATGAAGGGGACGGACAACATCGTCTCCGGCATCTCGAACAAGCTGCAGGTGGCCGGCGCCGGGGTGTTGCCGCAGTCATTTACGGCCGAGCAGCATCGCAAGATCGCCGAGCCTGGCAGCGGCAAGAACTGATGCTGCTCCCCTCCCGCGTGCGGGAGGGGGACGCAGGCGTTCAGAGCGCGCGGAACCGGAAGTCCCGGAAACGCGCTTCGCCATCCCCTGCCGCGTACAGCGCAGGGCGCAGCATCAGAAAGCCACCGCGCACATTGTGGTGGTAGCCGGAAACCTCCATCCCCCGATCGAACCGCTTCCATGTTGCTCCGCCATCGCCACGGGTGTGGAAGGAGACGATGTGCCGGTCATTGGTCACGCGGATCTGCATCCGCAGCCCGTGCGGGTTCGCGGGGCGGCCGCGCTCGGCGCCATATTGATGGGTGACGAAGCGCTTCTCGTCGAAGCCCAGCCCGCAATAGAGCTTGTCGTCGTAGAACAGCAGCAGCCCGGCGGTGGTCCCGGACCCTAGCTCGACGTCGCATTCGAACTGATAGGCCTGGTCGCCCGCGATCAGCATCAGTGGCGAGGAATCGCTGGGCGCCTTGCCGCGTGCCTGCATCACGAGCGCACCGTTCGCGACGCGCAGCCGGCTCGATTCATCGGGTGTCGGGCGGAAGAAGTTCCATTTGCTGCCGAGATCGAGCCGCTCGAAGCTGTCCGACAGGCGCTGCCCGTGGGGCAGGATGGTGCCGCCGCGCGGCTTGGGCAGGGGGCGGGAGAGATCGCCGCCCTTCATGCGGAACCAGCCATCCGCGGTCCATTCGATCGGATCGAGCAGCGTCTGCCGGCCGAGCGTCAGGAACCCATTCTCGTAGCCGTGATAGACGGACCACCAGCTGCCGTCCGGCGCCTCGACCAGCGAGGCATGGCCGCGCGACCACCATTTTTCCGTGTCGCTCAGGGTGCGGACCAGCGGGTTGGCCGGGCAGTTCTCCCACGGCCCGTGGATCGAGCGCGCGCGCGCCGCGATCACCATGTGCCCGGTCGGTGGGCCCGCCGTGCCGCCGACCGCGGTGATCATGTAGAACCAGTCGCCATGGCGGTGGATCTTGGGGCCCTCGGGCGAGAAGCCCTCGACCACCCAGTCCTCGGGATAATGCCAGGGGTCATAGACATGCTCGACCGGGCCCGTGACCGACAGCCCGTCGGCTGCCAGCCGCACCCGGTCGCCGCCGGAGAGGAACAGCCAGCGCGAGCCATCCTCGCCCACCGCGTGGCAGGGATCGATATGGTCGTGCAGCCCGAGTGACACGGGATCGCTCCACGGCCCGTCGATATGATCGGCGGAGAGCACATAGATGTCGTTCGGCCGGGCCTTGACCGGCACGTAGAGGAAATAGCGCCCGCCATGCCTGGCGAGGCTGACCGCCCAGACCGAGCCGATATTGCGGGTGAGGGCGGCCGTGCGCGGTTGCCAGTTCACGAGGTCGCGCGAATGCCAGATGGTCAGCCCCGGATAGGAATCGAAGCTGGAGAAGGTCATGTAGTAATCGGCGCCGTCCTTCAGGATCGCGGGGTCGGGCCGGTCGCCGGCCAGCAGCGGATTGAGAAACCGGCCGTCGCCCAGATCGGCGATGCGCTGGTTGTCGAGGCCCCGGCGCCAGTCGGTCGCGGCCACCGCTCTAGCGGCCGCCTCCGAAACATGACTTGCGGCCCAGCCCGCCAGTGCAGCACCGAACGCTCCCCTGCGGCTGATGCGCATCCATCCTCTCCCTTTTGTGCTTTGACACCGGTGACAACGCTATGTTGCCCGGTGCAGCGGTGCAAGCGATGATGATTGGCAAGCGACCGCGATGCTGCCATGGAACGCGAAACAGGGGAGGGAAGGTCATGCGGCTGCGGTCGCTTCTGTTCGTGCCCGGCGACCGGCCGGAACGCTTCGCCAAGGCAGCGGCAAGCAGCGCCGACGCGCTGATTCTCGACCTCGAAGATTCGGTGGTGCTCGAACGCAAGGCCTTCGCGCGCGAGGCGATCGCCGCGTGGCTGGGCGACAGTCCCGAGACGCCGTGCTTCGTTCGCGTCAATCCGCTCGGCACGGCCGTGCTTGCCGACGATCTCGCCGCCATCGCGCCGTATCGCCCGGCGGGCCTGGTGCTCCCCAAGGCGGACGGGGCGGCAGCGATCCGCACGCTGGTGGCGTTGGTCGCGCAAGCCGGTGCTGCCTGTCCTCCGATCCTGCCCATCGCCACGGAGACGCCGGCCGCGCTGTTCCAGCTGGGCAGCTATCCCGAAGTCGCCGCGCATCTCGCGGGGCTCACCTGGGGGGCGGAGGATCTGCCCGCCGCGATCGGTGCGAGCAGCGCGCGCGAGAGCGACGGCGGCTATACCGCACCTTTCTCCATGGTGCGCTCGCTCGCGCTGTTCGCGGCCCATGCCGCCGGCGTGGCCGCGATCGAAACGGTTTATCCCGATATCGCTGACACCGAAGGACTCGTGGCCTATGTGGCGCGAGGGCGACGCGATGGCTTTACCGGCATGCTTGCGATCCACCCGGCGCAGATCGAGCCGATCAACCATGGCTTCACCCCGAGCGAAGCGGAAATCGAGGCCGCGCAGGCGATCGTCGACGCGTTTGCCGCCAACCCTGCGGCAGGGGCGCTCAAGCTGGAAGGGCGGATGATCGATCGCCCGCACCTCGAACAAGCACGGCGCCTGCTCGCGCGTGCACACTGATCGCCGCGCCTTCCAGCGGCGCGTGCAATCCTTTTCAGTCCAACAGATCTGTTGCGCTGCAGCACCCTTGCCGCTGTGGAAGGAACTCTTTCAAGTCATGGCGACGCTGTTACATCGAAAACACACATCGATGTAAAATCAAACCTGTCTAACAGCTTCATGTTTCATTCGTTGACAATGTTGCGGGCGATGGTAGCGATACCGTCGGGGCGAGTGCATCGGGCGTTCGCAACAAAAACGTTTTCCGGCGAAAGATCGCCGGCAGAGGAGGGGACATGAAGGGCGTATCACGTTCTATTGCATTGTCGCGCTCGGCTTCGATGATGGCCGTGGCGGTATGCATGATCGTACCAACGATTGCACAGGCGCAGACCGACAACGTTGCCAGCAAGGTTTCGGCGCAACAGGACTCCGGGCAGGGCGAGGAAATCGTCGTCACCGGTATTCGTGCATCGCTCGAGCGCTCGATCGCGATCAAGCGCGAAGCACCGGGTATCGTCGACGCTATTTCGGCAGAAGATATCGGCAAGTTCCCGGATACCAACCTGGCGGAGTCGCTGCAGCGCATTCCGGGCGTGTCGATCAACCGCACCAACGGCGAAGGCTCGCAGGTGACCGTGCGCGGCTTCGGCCCGCAATATAACCTGGTGACGCTGAACGGCCGCCAGCTCGCCTCCGCGGCGGTGTCGGTGGTCGGCGGCGACGAGAATGCCGATGGCGCGCAGGGCACCAGCCGCTCGTTCGACTTCTCGAACCTCGCGACCGAAGGCGTCCGCACGCTGGAGGTTTACAAGACCGGTCGTGCGGCGGTGCCCTCGGGCGGCATCGGCGCGACGATCAACGTCGTCACCCGCCGTCCGCTCGACAACGGCAGCAAGCCGGGCCTGAACGGCAGCGTCGGCGCCAAGGCGGTATACGACACCAGCGTCGATGGCTGCCTCAACTGCGGCTCGAAGGTTACCCCGGAATTCTCGGGCGTGCTCGGCTGGAGCGATGCCGACCAGCGCTTCGGCGTCGAACTGTTCGGTAGCTACCAGAAGCGCAACTTCACTTCGATTTCGGCGACGTCGAACGACTGGAACATCATTCCCTACAGCACCTTCATCTCGGGTGGCTTCGCGCGCAACAACACGATCTGCCCGGCGAGCCAGACGACGCTGAGCGCGAGCTGCACGATCGTCAAGAACGCGCCGAGCAGCAGTAGCCAGCTGGTCGCGATCCCGAATGACAGCCGCTATCACTATGCGGAGGGTAGCCGCGAGCGCATCAACGGCCAGGCGGTGGTGCAGTTCAAGCCCAACGACGCACTGACGCTGACTGCCGATGCGCTGTTCGCGCAGAACCGCCAGCGTGAGACCCGGTCGGACCTGTCCAACTGGTTCAGCCGACCGTTCGATGAAGTGCATTTCGACGGCAACTCGACCGTCGCCACGGCGACCTATCTCCACGAGACGATCAACGGCTTCAAGGACGAGGGCTTCGAGGCCCAGTCGCGCGCGCAGAAGAGCAAGCTGACCGATTTCGGCCTCAACGCCGATTGGCAGCTGGCCAGCAACCTGTCGCTGCGCCTCGACGGCCATATCTCCAAGTCGTCGAGCCTGCCGGACAATCCGAACGGCGTCAGCTCCACTCTGGTCGGCATGGGCGCGAACGTCGTCGCCCAGCACTCGGTCGATTATAGCGGCGGCATCCCGCAGCAGGACATCACGCTGGGTTCGGTGCCGCTCAACCTGTCGGCGGTGGGCAGCCAGGTCGGGCGCACTTACAAGTCGACGCAGGAGCAGACGGTCAAGGAACTGCGGGCGGACTTCGGCTGGGATCTCGGCAACGAGAGCAAGTTCGAGTTCGGCGCCAATTATCGCAAGACCGACATGCGCCAGACCTTCATCGGCACCCAGCAGACGCTGGGCGACTGGGGCATCGCCAATCCGGGCGACGTCGAGCGGCTGGCGCCGGGTGCGCTCACCTCGTTCTGCCTCGAGTGCAAGTTCGACAAGTATAATCCCGGCTCGGATCCGGACTCGAAGGTCGCCTTCCGTGGCGACGCGGCGAAGATCTACCCGATCCTGTCGTCCTATTATGCCGGCCGCGGCAATGCGGTGGGCATCACCAGCAACAACAACAACCGCGTCAAGGAAGACATCTGGGCGGCCTATGGTCAGGTGACCTGGAAGGGCGAGCTGGGCAACGCGCCGGCGCGTCTGGTCGCGGGCGTGCGCTACGAGCGCACCAAGTCGCGCTCGATCTCGCAGGTCGCGATCCCGTCGGCGATCGACTGGGTGTCGGACAACGACTTCACCGTGGTGGTGTCGCTCAACAACACCAGCCAGTTCGACCAGTCGCATTCCTATGACAACGTTCTGCCGCAGATCGACTTCCAGGTCGAAGTGCAGCGCAACCTGCTCGCCCGCCTTTCGTACAGCAAGACGATCGCGCGGCCGAACTACAACAGCCTGTTCACCGCCACCACGGTGGGCGGCCCGCCGCGTCCGACCAACAATGGCGGCGTCCCCAGCGCGTCGACCGGCAACGCGGCCCTGTCGCCGCTGATCTCGGACAATTTCGACGCGTCGCTCGAATGGTATTTCAAGCCGGACAGCTATGTCTCGGTCGCGTTCTTCGACAAGCGCGTGCACAATTTCGTGGGCAACGGCCAGTTCACCTCGCCGCTGTTCGGCCTGCGCGATCCGAGCTCGGGCGCGGCAGGCAGCCGTTCGGGTCAGGCACTGAGCGCGCTCAACGGCCTCGGCGCGGACATCAGCGACGTGAACCTGTTCGTCATGTCGGCGCTGATCGCCAACCGCGGTTCGGTGGCAGCGGCGACCAACGAGTTCAAGGCCAATTACAACAGCTCGACGCGCGCGCTCGACGACAATTACGTCAAGACGATCAACAACCAGTACGACCTGCGCGGCAACGCGGCCGATCCGCTGTACCAGTTCCAGGTGACGCAGCCGATCAACAACAAGGATGCCGAGATCTACGGCGTCGAACTGGCCGGCCAGTATTTCCTCGGCCGCACCGGCTTCGGTGTTGCTGCGGCGTACACGCTGGTGCGCGGCGACGTGGGCTTTAACCTGGGCGCCGATCCGGGGCAGGACCAGTTCGCGCTGCTCGGCCTCAGCGACACGTTCAGCACCACGCTGATCTACGACAAGAACGGCATCTCGGCGCGTCTGGCCTATAACTGGCGCGACAAGTTCCTGTCGGGCATCAACCGCCAGGGCTCGCGCAACCCAGAGTTCACGGCGCCGTTCGGCCAGCTGGACATGAACATCAGCTACGAGATCACCCCGCGCATCGCGGTGACGCTCGAAGGCATCAACCTGACGAAGGAAAGCGTCCGGACCTATGCGCGCGCCGAGAGCGAGCTGTGGTTCGCGCAGGAGCTCGATCGCCGCTTCCTGCTGGGCGCGCGCTTCAAGTTCTGAGCTACCGCGCACGAGCGCGGAAGGAGAGGGGAGGGCCGTTGCGCTATGCAGCGGCCCTTTCGCTTCCGGTTGAGGCGGTGGCGGCTTTCCGCCATGGTCGCCGCGATGCCGCCCGCCAACGGGCTGATGTACGGATGATGTTCGAATGACGAGACCGGTCGCGCTGGACAATGTGCTCCACCAGGACCTGCGCGTCGCCTTCCGCCACGGTGCGGAGTTCGGCGACGGCGCCAACCAGATCCTGATCTTCCCCACCGAGTTCGAGGCGGTGCAGCGCGAATTTCCGATCCTCTTCCGCGAGGAGCCCGATGCCGGGCTGCAGGCAGTGGCCCTGACCGGCCTGGACCGCGACGAGAACCTGTTCTTCGACGGCACCCGCTGGACCAGCCGCTACGTGCCGGCGCTGCAGCAGCGCGGGCCCTTCTCGATCGGCATTCCCACCGACGGCGAGCCGGACGAGGGCCCAACCGTCCATGTCGATCTCGACGATCCCCGCGTGGGCACTGCCGAGGGCGACCTGCTGTTCCTGCCGCAAGGTGGCGCCACGCCGTATCTCGAGCATGTCTCGCGCGTGCTCGGTCGCATCCATGGCGGCCTTGGCGCGGCGACGCCGGTGTACGCGCTGTTCCAAGAGCTGGGGTTGCTCGAGGCCAATGTGATCGAAGTGACGCTACACGACGCGCAGCGCTATCGGATCGAGGGCTTCCAGATGCTGTCGCGCGAGCGGCTCGAGGCGCTGGATATGGCCGGGGTGGAGCGGCTGCACCGCGCCAATCTGCTGGGCCTTGCCCATCTCGTCGCGGCCTCGCTTGGCAACATCAGCGCGCTGATCGATCGCAAGAATGCGAGCGCACCCCGGTGAACGTGCTCGCCGGCGTCGCTTCGGCCGTTCGGACGGTGGAGGGCATTGCACCCGATGCGATCCCGTTCGACCAACTGATAGCCGACCAGTCGCCGGTGATCCTCAAGGGCATCGCCGCCGACTGGCCGCTGGTCCGCGCCGGCCTGCAGTCGGCCGACGCGGCGATGGATCTGCTCCAGCGCTTCGATGCCGGTCGCCCGGTGGTGACCTTCACCGGCGCGCCCGACATCCAGGGCCGCTTCTTCTATGACGATGCCGGTACCGGGCTCAATTTCGGCAGCCGCCGCGAGCCGCTGACGGCGCTGCTCGACGCCATGCGCCCCCGGATCGGCGATGCGGCGGCGCCGAGCTTCTATGTCGGCTCTACCGATCTCGACCAATATCTCCCGGGGTTCCGCGCGGAGAACGACCTGAAGCTCGACCACCCGATGTTCGAACAGCACCTGGCGAGCATCTGGATCGGCAACCGCACCATCGCCACCTGCCATTACGACATGTCGCACAATCTGGCGGTATGCGCTGTCGGCAGGCGCCGTTTCACGCTGTTCCCGCCCGATCAGATCGCCAACCTCTATCCGGGCCCGCTGGAGCCGACGCCGGGCGGACAGGTGGTGAGCATGGTCGACTTCGGCGACCCCGATTTCGATCGCCACCCGGGGTTCCGCGCGGCGATGGCGACCGCGCAGGTGGCGGAGCTGGCGCCCGGGGACCTGCTCTTCTACCCGGCGATGTGGTGGCACCATGTCGAGGCACTGGCGCCGTTCAACGTGCTGGTGAATTATTGGTGGAACACCAGCCCGGCCTGGCTGGACACCCCGCAGATCACGCTGCTCCACGCGTTGCTCAGTCTGCGGGACCGGCCTGCCCCCGAGAAGGACGCGTGGCGGGCGCTGTTCGACTATTACGTGTTCGGGGAGGCCGAGCGCCCGGCCGCGCATCTCCCTGAGGCGGCACGCGGGCCGCTGGCGCCCATCGATGCCATCCAGGCTCGCCGGCTGCGCGCCCAGTTGCTCCATCGGCTGAATCGTTAACGACATTCGTTAAGCAGGGTTAAATCCAGGACAAGTCGCTGGAACTTGCTGCGCCGCCGCAAGGTTCGTGCAGGGCCGGAATGTGGGCATGCGATCCGTGCACCCGCGCCCGGCCTGTACCACCTTGTTCAGGAGGATTTGCGGATGATTAAAGGCGCTCTGAGCGCGGCTGCCCTGGTTGTGGGCCTGTCGTTTACCCCCGTTGCGGCTTCGGCTGCCCCGATCCTTGGCGGCGCGACAGCCGTCGATCTCACCGCGACCAGCACCTTCGAGTCGCTCGGCTATTCCCTCGCCACCTACGGGACCGCCAGCGCGTTCAAGCTGGGCAACGATATCGTCGCCACGTTCCTGGTGACCGGCGGCACGCGCAACGACTCCACCGGCGCGCTCCTCGTCAACCACAACGGCTCGGGCCTCAACTTCACCTCCGGCAGCAACACGCTGAGCATCGGCAACTTCGTGGTCGACACCGCCAACGGCGTGGTGCGCGGCAGCGCCGCGGCGAACGGCTTCACCCTCGGCACGCTTTCGCTGTTCAACCTGGGCGCCAACTCGACGCTGACGCTGACCAACGAGGCTGCTGCGGCCTTCACCACCACGCTCGGCGCGCCGAACCTTGCCGGGGCCGACATCGGTACCGCGCAGGTCAATGTCGTGTTCGGGCCGAGCGGTGTGCCGGAGCCGGCGACCTGGGGTCTGATGATCGCGGGTGTCGGTTTCGTCGGCGCGTCGCTGCGTCGGCGCCTGCGCGCCACCACGGACGCTGCCGCCGCCTGAGCATCTGCTCCCAAAGGGAAAACGGCCGGGAGATCGCTCTCCCGGCCGTTTTTCGTGCTATGGCTGCGGCCCTAGAAGCTGGCCCAGTCTTCGGCGTTCGTGCTGGCCGTCGCGGCCACGGCGAGCGGCTTGACCGGCGAGACATAGCCGCTGCTGCTCGCCGGCTTGGCGCGCGGGGCTGCAGCGGCCCGGGCTCCACCGATGCGGAAGGTGTTCGCCCGATCGGTGAGGCTGGCGACTTCGGCATTGAGGTTCCGGGCGGCGGCCGAGGTTTCCTCCACCATTGCCGCATTCTGCTGCGTGCTCTGGTCCATCGTCTGGATCGTGGTGGCGATCTGCGAGATCGCCGCGGCCTGGGCCTGGTTGTCGGCAGCCATCGCGCTCACCAACTGGTGCACCTCGGTCGTCGCGGCCGAGATGGTGCCGAGCGCGCCTTCGACCTGCTGGACGGTCTGCACCGCCTCGACGATGTCCTTCTGGGTGGCGCTCAACTGATCCCGGGCGCGGCTCGCTTCCTCTTCGGATCGCATCGCCAGCTGGGAGACGAGATCGGCGACCACGGCAAATCCTCGGCCTGCCTCGCCGGCGCGACCGGCTTCGACGGCGGCGTTCATGGCGAGCACGCGCGTCTGGAAGGCGATCTTGTCCAGGCCTTCGATCACGCTGTCGATGCCCTTGGCGCCTTCGGAAACGCGGGTCATCGCCTGCACTGCGGTGTCGGTGATCATGCGACCGTCATTGACGGTTTCGATCGCGCCGTTGGTGCGCTGGACCGTGGTGTCGGCGGCGCGGGCGGTTGCCTTCAGCCGCTGATCCATCTGGGTCACGGCGGCGGCGGTCTCTTCCAGGCTTGCGGCGTTTGCTTCGGTGCGCTTGGCCAGGTCTTCGGACGCGGCCGCGATTTCGGTCGATCCGGTGCGGATCGTCGTCGCGCTCTCCAGCACCTGCGCGATGAGGGTGCGCAGGCTGACGGTGGCGCGGTTGAAGTTGCCCTTCACCGGCTCGAAGGTGGCGGCCACCGGCGTGTCGATAGTTGCGGTAAGATCGCCGTGCGAGAGCGCGTCGAGCTGCTTGCCGAGCGCCGTGACCAGCGCGGCCTGTTCGGCATCGGCATCCGCCTTGGCCTTGCGCTCGATTTCTTGCGCGATGCCGTTGTCGCGGAAAACGGCGACGGTACGCGCCATCTCGCCGAGTTCATCGCCGCGCTCGCTACCGGGCACCGCCGTCCGCAGATCGCCGCCGGCCAATGCCTTCATCGCACGTTGCAGCGCGTTCAGCGGCTCGGTGATGCCGACGCGAGCGACATAATAGCCGAGGCCGATCCCGATCAGGATCGCGACGATGCTCATCGCCACCAGCGTCGCCACGGTGCCGCCGCTTTGCGCCTGCAGGTTCTGCGAGACGAGGGTCGCGTCCTTCAGCCGGCCATTGTTGAAATCCGCCAATTGCTTGCCCAGCGCATCGATCGCCGGGTCCGCGACCTGAAGCGCCTTCAGCGATGCGGCATCGTCGTTGCGAAGGCCGTGCGCAATTCCCTCGCGGGCCTGCGTATGGATCTCCTCCAGCTTTGCGCGCACCTCGCGCATGAACGGTGCGGTCGAGCTATCTTCGTGCTCGATATCGCCGATCAGCGCCTTCGCCTGCTCGTAGCTTGCCTGCTCCTGCGCAGCCGAGGCGCGGGCGATGTCAGAGCCTCCATCATAGGCCATCACGCGATAGCCGTCATAGGCCATCGTCACTAGCAGGCGGTTGACGCGGGCCAGATGGGTGGCGCTCGGCAACTTGGACAGCGTGAGTGCGGAATAGGCCTGATTGTTGTGGGTGAGGCTGCTGGCGCCGAGCCAGGTCACGATGGCCGGTACCAGACTGATCAGGCCGATCACTGACAGGATTTTTACGGGCACGCGTACCCGTGCAAGCAAAGTCTTCATTCCGGATCCCTCTTGCACCGGCGCCGATCAGGCCGGGCGAACGGCACTCATTATAGAGGGCCCGCGCTGCGCACTGGCATTCCTTCGCCTTTAAAATTGCATCTAAGTGCTTGGAAATCAGATTGAGTTGCCGCCTTTCAAAGCTTGCGTTCCGTAGCGGAAAACGTGCCGTTGCATCACCGAAGCGCACGCGACCTCTCAAAGCCTTGAGGTTGACTGTCGTAGATTCTCCCGCCAACTTGGTAGAAACCGGTGTCATTTTGCCGAGGAGGAGAGGGTCATGGGGTACACGCCTTCCCGTCGGGCGCTGCTCGGCCATGCGAGCGTGGGGGCGGCGATGACGCTGCTGCCGGCCGGCCGAGCTGCCGCCGCCGCTGCCGATCCATGGTCTCGCGCAGAGGCAATTGCCCAGGCGGCGCTCCCGCCAGTCTTTCCGGCGCGCGATTTCGACGTGAGGCAATTCGGCGCGCGCGGTGACGGCGTCACGCTCAACACCCAGGCGATCGCGCGCGCCATCGCGGCATGTGCCGAGGCAGGCGGGGGCCGGGTGGTGGTGCCCTCCGGGCGCTTTCTCACGGGCGCGGTGCATCTCCGCTCGAATGTGAATCTGCACCTGCACGCCGGCGCGACCTTGCTCTTCTCCACCGATCCCAAGGCGTATCCGCTGGTCTTCACACGCTGGGAAGGCATCGAACTGATCAACTATTCCCCGCTCATCTATGCACGCCAGCAGCGCAACATCGCGATCACCGGCGCGGGCACGCTGGACGGGCAGGGCAGCGCGCAACACTGGTGGTCGTGGAAGGGGCCCTGGGGCGGCACCGTCGACCATGGCTGGCGCGAGGGCATGCCCGATCAGCGCAAGGCGCGCTCGATCCTGTTCGACATGGCGGAGCGGCGCGTGCCGGTGGAAAAGCGCGTGTTCGGCGACGGATCCTTCCTGCGCCCGGCCTTCGTCCAGCCCTATGACTGCGAGAATGTGCTGATCGAAGGCATCAAGCTGCGCGGCGCGCCCTTCTGGCAGATCCACCCGGTGCTGTGCCGCAATCTGATCGTGCGCGGCGTCGATATTCTGGGCCATGGGCCGAACAATGACGGATGCGATCCCGAATCCGTCGACGGCGCGCTGATCGAGCATTGCACCTTCGACACCGGCGACGATTGCATCGCGGTCAATTCGGGCCGCAACGAGGATGGCCGGCGGCTCGCCATGCCGGCGCAGAATATCCTGATCCGCGACTGCCGGATGAAGGAAGGCCATGGCGGCGTGGTGGTCGGTTCGCAGATCTCGGGCGGCGCGCGCTGGATCTTCGCCGAGCGCTGCGTGATGGACAGCCCCGATCTCTGGTATGCAATCCGCTTCAAGAACAATGCATTGCGCGGCGGGCTTCTCGAGAATTTCTATTATCGGGATCTCGATGTCGGCACGGTGAGCCGCGCAGCGGTGGCGTGCGACTTCAACTATGAGGAGGGCGCCAGGGGACACTTCGTGCCGCAGTTGCGCAACGTCGTGATCGAGCGGCTGCGTGCGACGAACGCGGCGCGGGTGCTCGACAGCCAGGGGCTGCCCGGCGCGCCGGTGACGGGCCTGCGCCTCAGCGACTGCCGCTTCGACGGCGTCCGCGAGCCGAGCATCGTCCGGCACACGGAGGGGCTGGTGCTCGATCGCGTGGAGGTGAACGGCCGCCCGGTCGACCGGCTCGACTGATCGCCGACCGATACGGACCCAGTTGACGCTGCGAGTTGACACCGGTATCAAAACGTCATCCACCTCTCCGGCCATCACGAGCAAAAATGGAGAGGGGACGAGGAGAGAGATCATGATCAAGGCCTTCGCTTCGCGTTCTGCCTCGAAGGGTACGGGTGCCTCGCTGCTGGCGATTGCGGTGGCGGGGCTGGTTCCGGCGGCCGCCCTCGCGCAGCAGGCGCCCGCCCAGGACGATCCCGCCGCCGTTGCTGCCGAGCAGGAGATCGTCGTCACCGGCTTTCGCGGCGCGATTAGCGCGGCGCTCGACGAGAAGCGCACCGCGTCCGGCGTGGTCGACGTGATCAAGGCCGACGACATCGCCAAGTTCCCCGACAACAACCTCGCCGAATCGATCCAGCGCGTGCCCGGCGTGGCGATCGCGCGCGATGGCGGCGAGGGGCGCAGCATCTCGGTGCGGGGCCTCGGGCCGAGCTTCACCCGCGTGCGCATCAACGGCATGGAGACGATCGCAACCACCGGCTCGTCCGATGCTGGCGGCGGGGTGAACCGCGGCCGCGGCTTCGATTTCAATGTCTTCGCCTCGGAGCTCTTCAACTCGATCACCGTGCGCAAGACCGCCTCCGCCGATGTCGAGGAAGGCTCGCTGGGCGCCACGGTGGATCTGCAGACGGCGCGACCGCTCGACTACAAGAAGCCGCTGGTAGTCGCCGCCTCGGCCCAGGCGGGCTATGCCGATCTCGGCAACAAGTGGACGCCGCGCCTGGCCGGGCTGATCAGCTGGCAGAACCCGGAGGGCACGTTCGGCGTGCTGGTCTCGGCCGCCTATTCGCAGCGCAAGGTGCGCGAGGAGGGACACAGCACGGTCCGCTGGAGCCCCACCGGCGCCAATGGCGGGTTCAATGCGGCCTCGACGCTGCCCGGCTACACCACCGCCCAGATCAACGCGGTACCGGCGAGCAACGGCAGCAACTGGGGCAGCCTGCTCTACCACCCGCGCATCCCGCGCTACGACACCTGGCAATATGACCTGAAGCGGCTGGGCATTACCGGTGCGGTGCAGTGGAAGCCGAGCGACCACACGCTGCTGACGCTGGAGGGGCTCTATGCCAACTCGCGCACCAGCCGCACCGAGAATTACATCGAGGCGATCTCGTTCAGCCGCACCGGTGCCACCGGCAAGCCCGAGACGATCATCCGCGACGGTAAGGTCAACGACCAGAATGAGCTGGTGTACGGCGTTTTCGACAAGGTCGACATGCGGATCGAGTCCCGCCTCGACAAGCTCAAGACCGTTTTCCAGCAGTATAATGCCACGCTGGAGCAGCAATTTTCCGATCGCTTCCGAGCGACGCTGTATGGCGGCTATTCCAAGTCCGACTTCAAGAATCCGGTGCAGACGACGATCACGCTCGATCGCCTGAACAGCAACGGTTTTTCCTGGGATTATCGCGACAATGATCGCGAGCCGGTGATCAACTGGGGCTTCGACGTCAACAACCCGGCCAACTGGTCGATGACCAATGGTGCGTCGGATATCCGCATCCGGCCGCAGGGCGCGGTCAACAAGTTCCGGACGGGCAAGCTCACCACCGAATGGGACGTTGTGCCGAACGGGCTGACCTTCAAGGGCGGGCTGGAATGGCGCAAGTTCAACTATAGCGGATCCGAACAGCGTCGCCTGGTCTCCGAGACTCAGTCGCCGACCCTCACCGCCGCGCAGGTCGCCAGCCTCACGACGTCGATCACCGGGCCGACCGGCGATCCGAAGTACGGCAGCTATCTGATCCCGAACTTCGATGCCTTCGTGAACACGCTTGGCATCTATTGCAACTGCGTGCAGCCCATCAACGGCACCAATATCGACTTCCGCCTGGGCGGGGTGGAGAATGTCAACGCCCGCTCGAGCTTCGTCGATGTCGAGGAGACCGAGAAGGCGGCCTATTTCCAGGCCAATTTCACGATGCCCATCGGCCCCATCACCCTGCGCGGCGACATGGGCATGCGCTTTGTGACCACGAACCAGAAATCGGCAGGCTATGCCGCGGTCAACGGCAGCATCCAGCAGCTGCGGGTGCAGCGCGACTATGACTATTGGCTGCCGTCGCTCAACCTGGTCGCCGAGTTGACGCCCAAGCTGCTCGCCCGCTTCGGTGCCGCCAAGGTGATCACGCGGCCGGGCTTCGGCTCGCTCACCCCCGGCGGTTCGCTGACGATCCAGGCCTCGAACCGCGGCTATTCGACCGGC
Organism: uncultured Sphingomonas sp.; assembly: GCF_913777625.1. Taxonomy (GTDB): domain Bacteria; phylum Pseudomonadota; class Alphaproteobacteria; order Sphingomonadales; family Sphingomonadaceae; genus Sphingomonas. The sequence continues at coordinate 121,426 of NZ_CAJYTI010000020.1, read as the reverse complement.
AATCCCTATCTGAACCCCACCGAGGCAACCAATCTCGACGGTTCGCTGGAATGGTATTTCAACAAGGGATCGCTGCTCTCGGTCGGTGTGTTCCAGAAGAAAATCAACACGCTGTCGGGGGCGAGCATCAGCACGCTGGTGCCGTTCACCGATCTCGGCCTGCCGGCGGAGCTGCTGACCGGCACCGGCGTCGCGCCGACCGACCTGTTCACCTATACCCGCACGATCAACGGTTCGGGCGGCACGCTGCGCGGCTATGAGATCAACTATCAGCACCAGCTGAACTTCCTGCCGGGCTTCCTCAAGAACCTCGGCGTTCTCGCCAACTACACCTATGTGAAGGCGAACATCGTCTATCCGGGCCCGGGCGGCGTCGGCACGGTGACGGGCCCGCTGACCAACCTGTCGAAGCGCTCGGCCAACGGGACGCTGTTCTACGAGGACAAGCGCTTCAGCATTCGCGGTTCGGCGACCTACCGCTCGGGCTATGTGACCGCCTATGCCGGCGGCGCGCGCGAGCAGAGCACCGAGGAGGGCGTGAACTCGACGCTCAATTTCGACGCCTCGGCCTCGCTCAACCTCACCGAGAACATCACGCTGACCCTGGAGGCGATCAACCTCACCAACGAGCCGCAGGACCAGTATATCGACGAGGACAATCGCGTGGTGCTGTTCCACCGCACCGGCCGCCAATTCTACGGCGGTGTCCGCTTCCGTTTCTGAACAGAAACGGCGCGGGGGCGCGATCGATTTCACCCGGGAGCCGACTCGTTCGGCACCTCCACCTTGCGCTCCGGCCGGTTTCGGCCGACCGGGGCGCCTTTGAATAACGTCGCGTACGGAAACCGGTGTCGACCGGCGGCGTATGTGCCGGGGACGGACTATGGAAAGGGACGGAGCATTGGCGGAGCAGGCAAGTGCGGAGGCCATCGCACAGGCATTTGTGGCGGCGCGCCGCGTGCGGCAGGGATTCGCCGCCTACCCGGGCGCGATGCCGCAGACTCTGGACGAAGCCTATGCCATCCAGGCGCGCGCCATCGCGCTGTTCGACAAGCCAATCGCCGGCTGGAAGGTAGGGCGGGTGCCCGACGCGCTGGTCGCACAGTTCGGAGCGGACCGGCTGGCCGGTCCGATCTTCGCCGACAGCATCGTTTGGGCAGATGCGGGGCAGGTGCCGGAGATGGGGATCTTCCGCGACGGTTTCGGTGCGGCAGAGGCGGAGTTTCTGGTGAAGCTGGGGCCGTTGCCGGCGGACTTCGACCGTCCCTGGTCCAATGCCGAGGTGCTGCCCTATGTAGCGGACCTGCGGGTGGGTATCGAGATCGCCAGCTCGCCCTTCGCCGGCATCAACGGTCATGGTCCGGCCGTCACCATTTCCGACTTCGGCAACAATAATGGTCTCCTGATCGGATACCGTATATCTTCTGAAGAGGATTTCCTAAGCCTTCCGGTGTCGCTAACGATCGACGGGGAAGTCGCTGGAACCGGCACCGCGGGCAACATGCTCGACGGACCGATCGGAGCGGTGCGCTTCCTGTTCGAACGCGCGGCCAAGGGCTTGCCACTCGCCGAAGGGCAGTGGATCTCTACCGGCGCCGTCACCGGCGTCCACCCGGTAACGGCCGGGGCGACGGTAGTGGCGGAGTTCGGGCCGGACATGCGGGTCGAGTGCCGCATCGGGATCGCGTGATCCCGGCGCGGACATGGGGTTTGGAGAGGGTATGGCGAAGAACGGCGAGGCCTTGGTGAACGGTGCCGCAGCAAGAGTGGGGCGATATCGCTGGGTGATCTGCGGGCTGCTGTTTGTGGCCACCGCGATCAATTACATCGATCGCCAGATGATCGGGGTGCTCAAGCCGACCATCGCCGGCGAGCTCCACTGGAACGAGCGCGATTACGCCGACATCGTCTTCTATTTCCAGCTCGCGTACGCGATCGGCTATCTCGGCTTCGGCAAGGTGGTCGACGCGCTCGGCGCCCGCTTCGGCTATGCGGTGGCGGTGGTGATCTGGACGATCGCCCATGTCGCGCATGGCGGCGTCCATTCGGTCACCCAGTTCGCCATGGCGCGTTTCGGGCTCGGCATCGGCGAGTCCGGCAACTTCCCCGGCGGCGTGAAGGCGGTGTCCGAGTGGTTCCCGGCCCGGGAGCGCGCGCTGGCGGTCGGCATCTTCAATGCCGGCGCCAATGTCGGCGCGATCATCACCCCGCTGCTCGTGCCGTTCCTGGTGCTCCATTATGGCTGGCGGATGGCCTTTATCGCCACGGGCATCTTCGGGGTGCTGTGGCTGATCGCCTGGCTGGCGCTCTATCGCTCGCCGCAGGATCACCCCAAGGTGACCCCGGAGGAACTGGCCTATATCCAGCAGGATCCGGCCGATCCGGTCGTCGTGCCCAAGGGCCTGTGGGCGAAGTTGCTCGTTACCCGCGAGACCTGGGCCTATGCGCTCGGCAAGTTCTTCATCGATCCGATCTGGTGGTTCTACCTGTTCTGGCTGCCCAGCTATCTGGGCAAGCAGTTCCATCTCGATCTGCTCAGCTTCGGGCCGCCGATCGCCGCCATCTACATCATCTCGGACGCCGGCAGCGTCGTCGGCGGCTGGATGTCCGGCCGGATGATGCAGGCCGGCATGAGCGTCAACAAGGCGCGCAAGCTCACCATGCTGATCTGCGCCTGTTTCGTGCTGCCGGTGTGCTTCACCACCTATATCGAAAGCTTGTGGGTGAACGTGCTGGTGATCGGCGTGGCGGCGGCGGCGCACCAGGCCTTCTCGGCGAACCTCTACACGCTGCCGTCGGACACCTTCCCGCGCTTCGCCGTGGGCTCGGTGATCGGCATCGGCGGCACGCTGGGCGCGCTGGGCGGCATGATGTTCTCGCTCCATGCCGGTGACGTGCTGGAGCGGCTGGGCACCTATGCCCCGCTGTTCCTGCTCGCGGGCGGCGCCTATTTCCTGGCGCTGCTGGCGATCCATGTGCTCTCGCCGCGCCTCGAGCGTGCACGCATCGACTGATTTCCTTTTCCTGTACACTCCCAAGGATTTGCGTATGGCCAAGCCGCTGAAGCTCGATCCCGACCGGCTGTTGCCGGCCGAGGACCGCACCCGTGCGATTGCGCGCGAACTCTATGCGCAGGTCGCCGGCCTGCCGATCATCAGCCCGCATGGCCATACCGATCCGACCTGGTTCTCGACCAACGCGAATTGGTCGAACGCCACTGAGCTGCTGCTCTCGCCCGATCACTATATCTACCGCATGCTCTATTCGCAGGGCGTGTCGCTCGACGCGCTGTGCGTGCCGAGCAAGGCGGGCATGCCGGCGACCGATCCGCGTGCGGCGTGGCGTACCTTCGCCGAGCACCTCTACCTGTTCCGCGGCACGCCGTCTGCCATGTGGCTGGGCCATGTGTTCGGCGAGGTGTTCGGCTTCGAGGTCGCCCTCGATGCCGAGACCGCCGATTTCTACTACGACACGATCAACGAAAAGGTGGCGAGCGACGATTTCCGCCCGCGCGCGCTGTTCGATCGCTTCAACATCGAGTTCCTCGCCACCACCGAGGGCCCGCAGGACGATCTCTCGCCGCACCACGCCATCCGGGAGTCCGGCTGGGGCGGTCGCGTCGTCACCACTTATCGCCCGGACGCGGTGATCGACGTCGAGCATGAGCAGTTCCACGGCGCGCTCAAGATCTTCGCGGAGAAGACCGGTGAGGACGTGTATAGCTGGGAAGGCTATCTCGCCGCGCACGCCAAGCGCCGCGCCGATTTCCGCGCCGCCGGTGCCACCGCGACCGACCATGGCCATCCGACTGCGCGCACCGCGAACCTGAGCAAGGCCGAGGCCGCGGCGCTGTTCGCCAAGATCCTCGGCAGCGACTGGACCCCGGCCGATGCCGAGCTGTTCCGCGCCCAGATGCTCACCGAGATGGCGGCGATGAGCATCGACGACGGGATGGTGATGCAGATCCATCCGGGCAGCTTCCGCAACCACAATGGCGGGCTCTTCCAAAGCCATGGCCGCGACAAGGGCGCCGACATCCCGATGGCGACCGACTATGTCCACGGCCTCAAGCCGCTGCTCGATCGCTTCGGCACCTCGACCGACCTGTCGATCATCCTCTTCACGCTGGACGAGACGGTCTATGCGCGCGAACTGGCGCCGCTGGCGGGCCATTATCCGTGCCTGAAGCTGGGTCCCAGCTGGTGGTTCCACGACAGCCCTGAGGGCATGCGCCGCTTCCGCGAGCAGGTGACCGAGACGGCGGGATTCTACAACACGGTCGGCTTCAATGACGACACGCGCGCCTTTCTCTCGATCCCCTCGCGGCATGATGTGGCGCGGCGGATCGACTGCGGCTTTCTGGCGCGGCTCGTCGCCGAGGGACGGCTGCTCGACTGGGAGGCGGCGGAGCTGGCCCTCGAGCTGACCAATGGGTTGGTACGCAAGGCGTACAAGCTCGGAACACCGGCCTAAGCGCTTGAAAATCGGGGTGCGGCGGGCAACATGGCTGCCGCATCCACAAAATATGAGCGCCGCCGGATAGGCTATGGTAACCGGTGTCGCTGCTAGAGAAGGACGAGGACGATGAAGATTGCGCTGATCACCGAGAACAGCCAGGCGGCCAAGAACGGCATCATCCATCAGGCGCTGACCAACGTCGCCGAGCCGCTGGGGCACCAGGTGTTCAACTACGGCATGTATTCGCCCGAGGATAAGGCATCGCTCACCTACGTGATGAACGGCCTCCTCACCGGCATTCTGCTCAATTCCGGCGCTGCCGACTTCGTGGTGACCGGCTGCGGCACCGGCATGGGCTCAATGCTCGCCTGCAACGCGATGCCAGGTGTGTTCTGTGGCCTGGTGATCGACCCGACCGACGCCTTCCTGTTCGGCCAGATCAATGACGGCAACGCGATCTCGATGCCCTATGCCAAGGGCTTTGGCTGGGCGGCGGAACTCAACCTGGAAGACGTGTACCGCAAGCTGTTCGAAGGCGAGCGCGGGCTCGGCTATCCGAAGGAGCGCGCCGAGATCATGCGCAAGAACCGCGGTATTCTGGCGGACCTCAAGCGCGTGACCTGCAACGACATGCTCACCGTGCTGAAGAACGTGGACCAGGACCTGCTGCGCGCGGCGATCGCCGGCGAGAAGTTCGCGGAATATTTCTACGCCAATGCGCAGGACGCGGCGATCAGCGACTATCTGCGCAGCCTTTCGTAACCCCGGGCCTACTCCGCCCTCCCGCGCGCGGGAGGGGGCTGGGGGGTGGGCCCCCGGCCTTGGCGCGCGGTGAACTTCATGGATAGCGGGGGCCCACCCCCCGGCCCCCTCGCGCAGGCGGGAGGGGGAGAGGGGTATTCATGACCAACCCGTTCGATCTTACCGGCCAGGTGGCCGTTATCACCGGTGCGAACACCGGCATTGGCCAGGGCATTGCGCTCGCGCTCGCGGCTGCCGGCGCGGACATCGCCGCCGTCGGCCGTACGCCCGCCGAGGAAACCGTGGCCAAGGTGCGTGACCTCGGCCGTTGCGCCGAGATCATTTCCGCCGATCTATCGACCATCGAGCCTGTGGAAAGGGTTGTGGACGAGGCTGTGGATAAGCTGGGGAAAATCGACATCCTGGTGAACAATGCCGGGATCATCCGCCGCGCCGACAGCCTCGATTTCACCGAGGAGGATTGGGACGCGGTGGTCGACACCAACCTCAAGTCGGTGTTCTTCCTCTGCCAGGCCGCGGGCAAGTTCATGGTTCGCCGCTTCGGCGAGACCGGCGAGCGCGGGCGCATCATCAACATCGCCTCGATGCTCACCTTCCAGGGCGGCATCCGCGTGCCGAGCTATACCGCGTCCAAGTCGGGCATCGGCGGGCTTACCAAGCTGCTGGCGAACGAATGGGCGGCGAAGGGCGTCAACGTCAATGCGATCGCGCCGGGCTATATCGCCACCAACAACACCGCCGCGCTGCAGGCCGACGAGACCCGCAACCGCCAGATCCTCGAGCGCATCCCCGCCGCCCGCTGGGGCGATCCGGAGGATCTGGGCGGTGCGGCGGTCTTCCTTGCCTCGCGCGCTTCGGACTATGTGCAGGGCCATGTTCTCGCCGTTGACGGAGGCTGGCTGGCACGATGACGTTCGCGTTCTTTGGGGAAATGATGCTGCGGCTGTCGCCGCCGGGCCGCGAACTGCTGCTGCAGACGCCCAAGCTCGACGTGGCGATTGCCGGAGCCGAGGCCAATGTCGCGACCGGTCTCGCCTGCCTGGGCCATGACGTGGCGATGATCAGCGCGGTGGCGGACAATCCGCTCGGCGCCGCGGCCATCGGCGAGCTGCGCCGGCGCGGTGTGAATACCCGCCATGTGGTGTCCGCAGCCGGTCGCATGGGCCTCTATTTCCTCACCCCGGGCGCGGGCTTGCGCGCGTCGGAGATCGTCTATGACCGGGCGCATTCGGTGTTCGCCGATCGCCCGGCCGAGGCATGGGACTGGGACACGCTGCTGGACGGCGTGACGCGCCTCCACCTCTCCGGCATCACGCCCGCGCTGGGCCCGAACACCGCCGCAGCCGCCATTGCCGCAGCCGAGGCGGCGAGCGCGCGCGGCATCGCCGTGTCGTTCGACGGCAACTACCGCGCCAAGCTGTGGGAAGCTTGGGACAGCGATCCGCGCAGCGTGCTGACCCGGCTGATCGGCCATGCCGAGATCCTGTTCGGCAACCACCGCGACATCTCGCTGCTGCTCGGCGAGCATTTCCCCGGCGACGGCCCCGAGCGCCGGCGCGAGGCGGCGGAAGCGGCGTTCGCGGCCTTCCCCAAGCTCCAGCTGATCGCTTCCACGGCGCGGCATGTCGATGACGTCGACAGCCATCGCATCGCCGCGCGTGTCGATATCCGCGACGGCCATCATCAGACCGAGGAGTTGCGCGTCAGCGGAATCGTCGACCGGATCGGCGGGGGGGATGCCTTTGCCGCCGGCGTGCTGCACGGTCTGCTCGAGGGCGGCGACGCCAAGGCGATGGCCGAGGCGGGGCTCGCGCTCACCGCGCTCAAACACTCGCTGCCCGGCGATGCGAGCCTGTTCACCCGCGCCGATCTCGCCGCCTTCGCCGAGGGCGGGCTGGACGTGCGGCGGTGACCAGCCGGCGCGCGGTGCTGGCGGGCGGCTTGGCGCTCACCCTGCCACCGCGCGCCGGGGCCACCGGCGATCCGGTGGTAGAGACGCCGGCCGGGCGCTTCACGGGGACGCGGGAAGGGGGGCTCTCCCGCTTCCTCGGCATCCGCTATGGCAGGGCCGAACGCTTCCGCGCGCCGGTTGCCGTACCGCGCGTGGAGGCCATGGCGCAGGCCTTCGGACCGATCTGCCCGCAGCGCGGCCTGAAGACCGAACCACAGTCCGAGGACTGCCTGTTCCTCAACCTCTGGACGCCGGGCACCGAGCGGTCCGCGCGGCGGCCGGTAATGGTCTATTTCCATGGCGGCGCCTATTCGAACGGCAGCGTCACCGATCCGCTGAACGACGGCGCCACGCTCGCCCGCGCCGAAGACGTGGTGGTGGTGACGGTGAACCACCGCCTCAACGCCTTTGGCTATCTGTATCTCGCCAGGCTCGACCCGCGCTTTCCGGACAGCGGCAATGCCGGCCAGCTGGACCTGATCCTCGCGTTGCGCTGGATCCGCGACAACATCGCGAGCTTCGGTGGCGATCCCGGCCGCGTCTTCCTGTTCGGCCAGTCGGGCGGCGGCGCCAAGATCGCCACGCTGATGGGGATGCCCGCGGCCCGGGGCCTGTTCCACAGCGTCGCGACGATGAGCGGACAGCAGGTCACCGCCTCGGGACCGATGAACGCCACGGCGCGGGGGCAGGCGCTTCTGGAGCGGCTTGGGGGCGGGGTGGAGGCGGCCGCCACGCTGCCCGTGGAAAAGCTGCTGGAAGCGCAGGATGCCCGCGACCCGATCCTGGGCGGCGGCGTCTATTTCGGGCCGGTGCTCGACATGAAATGGCTCCGGCGCCACCCGTTCTGGCCCGATGCCGCCCCACAGTCGCTGGCGATCCCGATGATCCTCGGCAACACCCATGACGAGACCCGCGCGTTCATCGATCCCGCCTCCGAGCGTATCCGTACCCTGAGCTGGGACAATCTCGCCGCGCGCATGGCGCCCGACCTCAAGATCGACATTCTGCCGGAATGGGTGGTGGCCGAATATCGCGCGCACTTCCCGAACGACACGCCGCAGCAGATTTTCTACCGCGCCACCACGGCAGGCCGAAGCTGGCGGGGGCAGGTGATCGAGGCAGACGCCCGCGCCGCCGCCGGGGCCAAGGCGACCTGGGTCTATCAGGTCGATTTCGCCTCGCCGACGCAACCCGTGCGCGGCGCTCCGCATACCATGGACATCGCGCTGGCGTTCGGCACGCTGAGCGCACCCGGATCCTTCACCGGCACCGGCGCGGGGGCGCAGCGGCTGAGCCGGCAGGTAATGGGTGCCTTCGCCGCACTTGCCCGTACCGGCACGCCATCGGCACCCGGCCTGCCCGCCTGGCGGCCTTACACCTTACCAGACCGCGCGACGATGCTGTTCGACACCTCCAGTCGCATGGCCGACGATCCGCGTCGCTGGGAGCGGGAGCTCTTCGCGCGTGTGCCCTATATCCAGCCGGGCAGCTGAAAGTTGATGCGGCGCAGCATCTTATCTGCGTCGTGTCTGGCTATCGCAATCGTTCGCTGCGCCGTATAGCATCGCGCCATGGAGAAGACGGGAAAGCCCACCATCAACGATGTCGCGCGGATCGCCGGCGTCTCCAAAAAGACCGTCAGCCGCGTCATCAATCGCTCACCCCTGCTCAACGACGATACCCGCGCCAAGGTCGAGGCGGTGATCGCCGACCTCGGCTATGTGCCGAACGTCCAGGCGCGCGCCCTGGCGCTGCGGCACAACTTCCTGCTCGGGCTGATCCACGACAATCCCAATGCCCAGATGGTGATGAACGTCCAGGCGGGCATTCTCGAGGCGATCCGGGACACCGAGTTCGAGCTGATTGTGCGCCCGATCGATCGCGGCTCCTCCACCATGCTGGCCGATGTGCGCGCCTTCCTGGAGCGCCAGCGGCTGTACGGCGTGCTGATCCTGCCGCCGGTCTCCGAAAACGACATGGTGGCGACGCTGTGCCGGGATCTCGGCACCCGCTATGTCCGCATGGGTTCCAGCGCCCTCGATGCGCCCGAGCATCTCGTCGCGTCGAACGACAGCGACGTCGTGGTCGAAGCCATCAACCACCTGATCGCGCTCGGCCATCGGCGGATCGGGCTGATCGCAGGCCCCCACGGCTTCCTGTCCGCCCGCGAACGGCGCAAGGGGTTCGAACAGGCGCTGGCGGACGCGGGCATCAAGCTGCCGCGCAGCCTGATTGCCGACGGCACCTACACCTTCGAGAGCGGCCTCGCCGCCGCCGACCGGCTGCTGGACCTTTCGCCGCGCCCGACGGCGATCTTCGCCTGCAACGACGAAATGGCGGCCGCCACGCTGCACGCTGCGCGTCGGCGGGGGATGAGCGTGCCCGAGGACCTGTCGATCATCGGCTTCGACGATACCGCGATCGCCTCGCATATCTGGCCGCCGATGACGACGGTGCACTGGCCGATCATCTCGATGGGCCGCTCCGCAGCGCTCAAGCTGCTCGGCGACTTTTTCGGCGATGAACAAGGCGTTGAAGAACCTTCCTTGTTCCCTTCGACGCTGATTCATCGCGCCTCGGTGGCGCCGCCCCGCCGGATCGACGAATAAGCCGCATGTTGCTGCGCCGTCGCAGCAAGCAAAATTGTTGCAAATCCAGCTATGACACCGGTTGACATACGCAGCCTGGCTGCAACAAATACCCCTAATCAAGCGTGACACAGCGCTTGCGCCAAGGCGGACGATAGAGTCGCCGGGAGCGCGGGAGAGGAACGTCGCGGCCAAAGATGTGTTCGACTGCGCCGGCACCGCCGCGTTGGCGAGTACGGCCGTGCGAGCACTTCCCCCGAGATCCCAGGCCTACGTGCTGGTCGTGCGGACAAGGAACGAAGGGGAGGTCCAGATGGCATATCTTGGCAATTTGCGGCGCGGCGCTGGGGGCAGCCTGCGGGTCGGTACATCACTCGGCGCCCTGGGGCTGGCGCTGGCGACGGCGATGCCTGCCGCCGCCCAGGCACAGCAGGAGACGAGGCCCGAAGCAGCGGAAGGGCAGCGCGATATCGCCGGTCAGGCTGCGGATCCTGCGGTGGACCCGCAGTTCGGCGAGGATATCATTGTCACCGGTTTCCGCGCCTCGTTGCAGAACGCGTTGAGTATGAAGCGGCGCTCCAACCAGATCATCGACGCCATCACCGCCGAAGACATTGCCGACTTTCCGGACGCCAATCTCGCGGAATCGATCCAGCGCCTGCCCGGCATCTCGATCGATCGCGACAATGGCGAGGGCCGCTCGATCACCGTCCGCGGGCTGGGCGGCGATTTCCAGATGACCCGGCTGAACGGCGCGGATGCGCAGAACGTCGCCGGCGGCAACCAATCGGACGCTGGCGCGAACCGAAGCCGCGGCTTCGATTTCAACACCTTCGCCTCCGAGCTGTTCGGCGGCGTCACCATCACCAAGTCGACCGCGGCGGTGAACGACGAGGGCTCGCTGGGCGCGATCATCGATCTCACCACCGGTCGGCCGCTCGCCTATAAGGGCAATCGCTTCGCGCTGGGCAGCGAGGCCGAGTATCGCGACAGCGGCAAGACCTGGAACCCGCGCTTCACCGGGCTCGCCTCGGTCAAGCTCAAGGACAATTTCGGCATCCTCGTCTCCGGCGCCTATCAGAAGCAGGAGCAGCAGATCGATTCCTACCGCCGCAACATCGGCGTGTTCGACTATCTGTATCGCAGCTCGCAGATCGCCGGTGTGACGCCGCCGGTCTATGGCTTTGCCCGCCCGGGCGGGACGGGCGCGACCTTCGGATCGGACCCTGCGGCCTATGCGCTGCTCAGCCCGACCACGATCATCCCGGGGCTGCCCTCGATCAACCGGCAGAAGCTGAAATACGAGCGCCTTGGCCTCACCGCGACGGCGCAGTGGCAGCCGACCGAGCACACCGAGATCATCCTCGACGGCGTTTATTCGAAATATGATCAGGACAGCCAGCTGGCCGGCATCACGCCGATCGGCCTCAACCGCAACGGCACCAACGCGCGCGTGACCCAGAACACGCTGCGCGCGGCGGGTACCACCAATGGTTATGCAGATCGCGTGGCGCTCTATCCGGTGTGCACCCAGAGCGCGATCGTCGATTGCGGGCAGCAGCTCAACGGCAGCAGCGTGCTGCCCGGCTATTTCAACAGCTATAACCCCAACAATCTCAGCGCGTTCGATTACTACAACAATCCGAATTCGCCCGGCTATGTCGCAACCTCGAACCAGACCGGCTACTACACCCAGCTGATCGGCCGCCCGAACACGGTGGTGCGCGCCGCCCATGTCAACGGCGCGGGCCAGGCCGATTATCTCCAGCTCGACCGCGTCGACTGGCGCAGCTCGATCGACACGCAAAGCGGCTCGACCGAGTTCAAGCAGGCGACGCTGAACCTTCGCCAGGATCTCGGCGAGCGGCTGAAGCTGGAGGGGACGCTCGGCTGGTCGAAATCGGTGTTCAACGCGACCGGCTATCTCGCCGAGGTCAACGCGATCGATCAGAACGGCTATGTGTTCGACGAGCGCGGCGGCGGCAAGATGCCGGTGTTCAACCCCGGCTTCAACGTGGCGGATCCCAATGCCTGGTCGCTGGTCAAGGGGCTGTCGACGATCCGCGTGTTCAAGAACCAGGTGAGCAACGAATATCGCGTCGCGCGACTGAACTTCGCGTTCGAGGCGGTGCCCGAGATGACGATTCGGTTCGGCGGCACCTACAAGAAGTTCAACTATGGTGCGGACCAGCAGCGCCGCAGCCAGTCGATCGAGGCGCTCAACCCGACGCTGGCCGAGGCAAAGCTGAAGATTACCGATCTCGGCCGCGTCTATGGCTTCGGCGACGGCCTGACCCTGCCTGCGGGTACGCCGACCAGCTTCTTCGCGCCCGAGCTCGGCAAGTTCATCAATGCCTTCGGCATCGACTGCAACTGCGTCAACAAATGGGGCGATTTCCGCGTGGTGGCCGACGGCCGTCAGGGCGGCGGGGTACAGGAGCGCGACATTTCGGGCTTCTTCCAGGTCGATTACGACCTGACGCTGTTCGGTGGTCCCCTTCGCGGCAATGTCGGCCTGCGCGTGGCCAATACCAAGGTGAACGGCAGCGGCAATGTCGGCGGGGCGGACGGCATTCCGGGCATTCCCGTTGTCGCTACCAACGAATATTGGGATTGGCTGCCCTCGACCAACATCAACTGGGAAGCGAAGCCGGGGCTGATGATCCGCTTCGCCGCCGCCAAGGTGATGTCGCGCCCGCAGCTGGCCAGCCTGACGCCCGGCACCACCTCCTTCACCACCGCGCTGTCGACTGCGGGTGCGGCGCCCTCGGTCACCGTGGGCAACCCCTATCTCAGCCCGTTCCGCGCGACCAATTATGATCTCAGCATCGAGAAGTACTTCCGCAAGAACGGGCTGATTGCGGTGGCGCTGTTCCGCAAGGATATCGAGAGCTTCCCGCAGCAGCTGGCGGGCGAGGCGCCGCTGTCCAGCATCTTCGAGCCGGCGATCTACAACCAGATCCTGAACTCGCTCACCGATCCGCAGCTCAAGGCCTATGCGCAGAATGGCGGTACCTGGGCGATCCGGCGCTTCAAGGATGCGCCCGGCGGCACGATCAAGGGCCTTGAAGTCAATCTGCAGACCGATTTCTGGTTCCTGCCCGCGCCGTTCGACAAGATGGGGGTGCTCGCCAACTACACCCATATCGCGTCGTCGCTCAGCTACCTCACCGGCACCGTGCTCTCGACCACCCAGGCGGGCGGGGCGGGGACCGCGCAGAACAGCTATGCCACCGCGCCGTTCCTCAACACCTCGCCGGATGCGTTCAACGCCACGCTCTATTACGAGAACGACGTCTGGTCGCTGCGCTTCTCCGGCGCCTTCCGCAAGCGCTACGTCAACCGCTTCCCGCTGGCGACGGGCACCTGCTCGGTGGGCACCACCACCAATGCCGGCGCGGCGTGCAACTCGCCGGTGTTCGCGGACTTTGGCTATAACGAGGACCAGTTCAACCTGGATGCGGCGTTCGGCCTGAACGTCACCAAGTTCGCTCGCTTCACGCTGGAGGCGCGCAACCTGACCAACCAGCCGCAATACCGCACCATGTATGCCGCCAACCCGGTCTCGCAGACCTATGGCAGCACCGGGCGGATCGTCACCGCCGGCCTGCGGCTGAGCTTCTGATGCGGATCCCCGGGGCGGTTGCCCTGCTGCTGGCATCGGCCGCCCCTGCGCTTGCGCAGCAGTGGCCGGTGCCCGCCTTTCCCGGTGCCGAAGGAGCGGGGGCCACGGCGCTGGGCGGGCGCGGCGGCAAGGTGCTGTTCGTCACGACGCTGAACGATTCCGGTCCCGGCAGCCTGCGCGCAGCGGTGGAAACGCCGGGGCCGCGGACGATCCTGTTCCGCGTTTCCGGCACGATCAAGCTGGAAAAGCCGCTGCGCATCCGCGAGGGGCGGGTGACGATCGCCGGCCAGTCGGCGCCGGGCGACGGCATCACGCTGCGCGACCATCCGCTGGAGGTCGCCGCCGACGATGTCGTGATCCGCTATATCCGCTCGCGGCTGGGCGACGAGAGCCGCACCGAATCCGACGCGATCTGGATCCTGGCCGGGCACCGGATCATCCTCGACCATGTCTCGGCGAGCTGGTCGGTGGACGAGACGTTGTCGGCCTCTGGCAACTATACCCGACCCGATCAGGGCTTCTGGGACCTGACCGTGCAATGGTCGATCATCGCGGACTCGCTTACCCATTCGCTGCACGCCAAGGGCGAGCATGGCTATGGCAGCCTGATCCGTGGCGGGCGGGGCGCGAAGATCAGCTTCCACCACAATCTCTGGGCCAATCACGAGGCGCGGATGCCGCGCCCCGGCAATTACAGCGGACCGGAGGTCGACCCGCTGGGCGCGTTCTTCGATTTCCGCTCCAACGTCTTCTACAATTGGGGCAAGGGCTGGTCCGGCTACAATGCCGACAAGGCGACGCTGGCCCGCTACAATTTCGTCGACAATGCCTATGTGATGGGCCCGCAATCGGAAAAGGCGATCGCGTTCCACGAGAGCAACATGCTCGCCAAGGCCTGGTTCGCGGGCAACAGCATGAACGGCACGATTCCCGGCGATCCGTGGAGCCTCGTCGACGGCATCTCGCCCGAGAGATTTCGGCTTGCCGCGCCGGTGCCGATGCCGGCGGTGACGCGCGATTCTGCAGTGCAGGCCTATGAACGGGTGCTGGCGAGCGCGGGCGCCTCGAAGGTGCGCGACAGCGTCGATGCGCGGATCGTCGCCGGCGTGCGCGACCGCACCGGGCGCCAGATCGACAGCCAGCGCGAGGTCGGCGGCTGGCCCGAGCTCGAGAGCACGCCGGCGCCGCAAGATAGCGATGGCGACGGCATCCCCGATGCCTGGGAAAGCGCCCATGGCCTCAATTCCCATGATGCACGGGACGGCAATGCCGACCGCAATGGTGATGGCTGGACCAATCTGGAAGAATGGCTGGCGGACGTCGCAGCAGGGCGGGGCTAGCGGCCGGCGGCGACGCTTTCGCAGGTGGCGTGTTCGTGTCCGGGCTCGGGGTTGGTTTCGTTGATCCGTACCGTTCGGGAAAGCCGCCGAACGATCGGCAGCCAGATGGGGGATTGGTAGATCCGCACATCATATCCGTCATCGCTGAACGCATAGCCCCAGGTGCTGACCTCGCAGGTCAGCATCGGGGAAAGCCGTCGGACCTCCGCAGGCGGATCAATTTCGTCTCCAAGCACGAAGCCGAGCCCAAGAACGCCAACGGTTCCGAGCAGCAGAGAAGGTCCCAGCGGCGCGAAGGCGAGGACGCCAACGGGAATGCGCAGCCATGCGGTCGGGATCGCCCAGGCGGCAGCCGCGACGATCCAATAGGCGTACAGAATGCCGATGCCGAAAGCGGTGTTGGCATCGCGCCAGGACCATTGCAGTCCCGTTGCGCGGCAAAAAGCCACCAGACCCAGATAGGCGAGCGCCCACCCCAGTCCGCGTCGTAGTGCCGGACCGTCGCTGCCGCGCCAGCGCGCGACGAGGATCGAACCCGCCAGCGGCGCGGCGAACAGCGACAGCCAGGTCATGTAGAAGGCGACCATCAGCATGGCAGCGCTTCCTTCCCCTTGGGGGCGGTGGGGGCCTCCCCTCGCGTCACGCGCGACAGCACCGCCTCCAGCACCGGTGTCATCACCCCCAGCCGGCGCGCCTTGATCACCAGATTCCACAGCGATTCGAACTTCTTCCAGCCGGCCGCATAGAAGAAGTGCTTGGCGCGGTGTCTGGGCCCATCATGTGTCCACGCCGCGCGGCCGATATTCTGCCAGCGGTAGAAGTCGCGATAGGCGCGGTCATAGCCGGCTTTCAGCGCCTCGGGTTTCAGCCGGGCCGGGCGATACACCACGTGTCGCGTGTCGTAGCGGTCCCAGTCCGCGCAGGTGATCCGCCCTTCCGCCGCCAGTTTCCGATGCAGGCGCGTGCCGGGATAGAGGGTCTGGATATGGAAGGTCGCGGTGGTGATGCCGTGCCGCACCGCCCAGTCGACGGTGCGGTCGAATACGTCGTCGCCGTCCTCGTCCATGCCGAACACGAACGAGCCGTTGATCATGATGCCGAGGCCCGACAGCCGCCGTGCGACCTCGGCATAGTCGCACGCGAGGTTCTGCTTCTTGTTGCTCGCGGCGAGGTTGGCGGGGCTGAACGTCTCGAACCCGACGAACAGGCTGCGAAGGCCCGCTTCGGCGGCGCGCTCGATCAGGTCGCGGCGCAACACCGCATCCACGGTTGCGGCGCCCTGGAACAGCCGGCCCATGCCGCGCATCCCTTCGAACAGTGCTTCGGCGAAGCGACGATCGCCGAGCAGGTGATCGTCGAGAAAATAGAGGTGGCGGCCGGGCAGTCGCTCGATCTCGGCAAGCGCGGCGTCGACCCGCTGGGTGTAGAAGGAGCGGCCGCCGGCGAAGAAGGCGTCCTTGTAGCAGAAGTCGCAATGCTGCGGGCAGCCGCGCGTCACCACCAGCGAATTGGGCACAAGATAGCGGTTGCGCTTGATCAGGTCGCGCCGCACCGGCGGCAGATGCTCGAGGCTGCGCCCGCCGCCCGAGACAAAGCGGGCGCGCGGGGTGCCGGCGCGCAGGTCGCGCAGGAACGCGGGGAAGGTCTGCTTGCCGGGGCCGAGGAAGATGGTGTCGGCATGCGCTGCGGCCTCGTCGGGCAGCGCGGTGACGTGCAGCCCGCCGAGCGCGACATGGCAGCCGCGCGCTCGGTAGCGATCGGCGATCGCATAGGCGCGATGGGCGTTGGTGATGTAGACCTGGATCACCACCAGATCGGGCGCATCGTCGTCGCGCCAGGTCTCGACATGATCGTCGACCAGTTCCACCACGTCGTCGGGCGCCAGGAACGCGGCGAGCGTCGCGAGGCCGAGCGGCGGGAACAACGCGTATTTGATCGGCCGCCAGAACGGGCTCTTCGCCTCGGCGAGCGCCGGCAGGATCCTCTTGACCTTCATGACCGGGCTCCGGCGAGGACGGGGAGGACGAGGCTGGCACCGATCGCCAGCACCGCAACGGCAGCAAGAAGCACCGCAGCGGCAGCCAGATCCTTGGCCGCGCCGATGGCAGGATCGTGGGCGGCGCAGACGCGATCGGCGAGGCGCTCGATCGCCGTGTTGAGTGCCTCCGCCACCCAGACGAGCGCGCAGGCCAGGATCAGCCAGCGCCACGCCTCCATCGAGACGCGCAGCGCAAGGCCGGCAATGCCCACCAGAAGCGTCGCGGCGAGATGGATCCGGGCGTGCGCTTCCGCGCGCACCAGTCGGCACACGCCGTGCGCCGCGTGGCGGAGGCTGCGCCAGCGTTTTTCGGCGAAGGCGAGACAGACCGCCATCTCAGACGACCGGCTCGATCGTGATCAGCGTCGCCCGGTCCAGCTGGAGCCGCGCGCGGAGCCTGCCGCGGCGATCGGTGCGGGCGAACAGGCCGCGGCACGGCAGGATGCGGTAGAAGCGGTAGGGCAACAGCCCGTTCAGCCGGATTCGAACCGGCGCGCCCGCTTGTCCGGGTGCTAGCCACAGGGCGCGGCCGCGTCGGTCGCCGAGATTCACCGCATGGTGATTTTCGGGGAAGTTGCTTTGCATTGCAAAGTTTTTAGGCAAAATGATGCTCCTCATGCCGGGCGCGTCTTCGTCGCGCCGCTATCGGCGGTCGTCTCCCGCGCGCGCGCCTGGTGGAGCACGGCTTCCAGCGCGGCGAGATAGTCGGCGAAGCGGGTACGCCCCACCGAGGTCAGCCGGCAGCGGGTGATCGCGCGGCGGCCGTCCTGGTCCTTGGATTGAATCAGGAAGCCGGCTCCCTCCAGCACTTGGAGATGGCGGGCGAGATTGCCGTCGGTCAGTCCACACAGCGCCTTCAGCTCGGAGAAGCCCAGGCCCTCGGCATGACCGGCGAGCGACGTGACGATGCCGAGGCGTGCGCGCTCGTGGAACACGCGATCGAGCCCCGCATAGGCGTAGGGCGCCGCGCCGCTCATGCCGCCGCCGCCCGTACGGCGCGATGCAGCGCCAGTCCCACGAGCAACTGGCCCACGCCAAAGGGCAGGGCCATCGACCAGGGCGAGGGGGTGCCGCCGCCCGCGCAGGCTGCCAGCACAACGAAGCCGCAGCCGAAATACCAGGCGGCGGGTAGCAGGATCGTCCGGGGCAGCATCGGGATGGCGGAGAGGCCGGCAAGCGCGATCAGCACCTGCCACAGTCCGGGCAGCATCCAGGCGCTGTCCGGCGCGACGCGGAGCAGCAGCAGCGCGAGGCCGGCACCGGCGACGAGGAAGGGCAACAGGATCCGCAGCGTGCCGGCGATCAGCTGTTCGGCCATCGATCCGTGCACCCGCCGCGCTCGGGCAAGCGCCTCGCCACCGATCAGTGCCACCGCGACCAGCGCGACCAGCGACCAAAAGCCGACGAAATGCAGCGGCGTCGCCATAAGTAAGGGCGACATCGTCTGCACCACGCCGGCGAGCAGCGCGAGCACGCCCGTAGCCGACACGGTGGCCGGGGTCAGCCCGTCGAAGCGGGTGCTGGCGACCATGCGCTGCTGGATGAAGGCCAGATCGGCCATCGCACGTTCGAGATCCGTCATGCCGACTCCACTTTGCATTGCAAAGCTATGTCGGTCGGCTCGCTGCGGTCAACAAGAAAAAGGGGGCGGCCGCCGTGGCAGCCGCCCCCAGGCGCTTCTTCGTGGAGAAGGGCGTCAGAAGCTGCCGCGCAGGCCGACGAGGAACTGGCGGCCGGGCTTGTACTGGGTGAAAGTCGCGTTCGGGAACTGGAAGTAGGAACGCAGCGTCGCGTCGGTGAAGTTCGAGACGTTGAACGTCAGCTGCGGCGCCTTCTTCACGCCCAGGATCTTGTCCAGGTCGAACGACGACGAGAAGTCCCAGCTGGTATAGTCCGAATTGAACAGCGCCGCGGCGGGGATGCTGTTCTGCGAATTGCCGCTGCTCTGCGAGCCCTCGCGCGAGGTGGTCGACACCCGCAGCATCACGCCGTTGCGCTCATAATAGCCGGTGATGTTGTAGGTGAACGGCGCCACGCCATAGGCCTGGGCCGGGCCGTCGCTGGTCTGGTCGACGATCGTGGCGTTGGCGTTGAAGCCGAAGCCGCGCACGCCGAACTTCTCGGTGAGGAAGTCGAGCGGCTGGACCCACTGGAATTCCAGGCCGTTGATCTTAAGCTTGTTCGGCACGTTGATCTGGCTGGTCACCAGCACGGTCGCCGCGCTGGGCCCGCCGCGCGAGTTCAGCGCGATCTGCTGGGTCGGGTTCAGCGTATCATAGGTGATGCCGTACTGGGCCAGCGCCGAGAAGGGCACCGTGTTGTTGACGTTGGTGGTGAAGCCCTCGATCGACTTGCGGAAGGCGTTGAAGCTGATCACGCCCTCGCGACCGAGATAATATTCGAAGCCGAGATCGATGTTGGTCGAGAGATAGGGCTTGAGCGCCGGGTTGCCGATGGTTGCCTGGTCGGCCGAGGGTGCACCGAAGCTGACGCCCGGCAGCTGGGCGGCCGGATCCGGGCGGGTCATCGTCTTGGACGCCGCCAGACGCACCACCGCATGCGGACCCACGTCATAGGCGATCGTCGCCGCCGGCAGCCACTGGGTGTAGCTGTTGCGGGTGGAGACGATGTTGACGATGTTCGGATAGCGGCTGCCGTCCGCGATCTGGGTGCCCGCGGCAGTGGCGTTGCGCGGATCGGCGAGCGAGACGCGGCCCTCGATCGTCTGGATCGTGTTCACATAGCGCACGCCGACATTGAAGCGGAGCATGTTGCCGCCCAGTTCCTGCTCGCCGTTCAGCGTGGCGAAGGCCGACTTCACGACTTCGCGGATCAGGCCGCCGCTGGCGCCGGTGTTGGAGCCGCCGCTTTCCGGCGCGTTGGCGTGGTACAGATCATAGTTGCTCGCCTTGCGGAACGCATCCCAGTCGACCGTCACGAAGCCGGCGGGGCCGGGCTTGAGGTAGCTCGGGAAGGAGGCGTTGGGGATCAGCGAGCCGGCATAGGTAACCGGGCCGCTCATCCCGGTGCTGTAGCCGGTGCCGAGGCCCGGATAGGTGGGATAGGCGGAGGTGGGCGCCGCACCCTTCACGTTCAGCCCTTCGCAGGGCGGCTGCGAGTTCGGGCTGGGCAGATACACGCTGGGGTTGTTGCCGCACGCCGCATTCTGCCACGGGCCGGTATTGTCAAAGCCGCGGATGCGACGCGACGTATCGTCATAGGCGGCGCCGACCATCAGGTTCAGCGCGCGATCGCCCCAGGTCACGTCGCCGCGAACGCCCTTGTTCTTGTTGAGGCGGCGCTCGTCCTGCATGTTCACGCGGCTGCCGGTGTACCAGCCGAAATTCGCCGGATTGTTGAGGTCCAGACTGCTCTGGATGGTCGGGATGCCGCCATTGTTGGTGTAGGTGACGGTGCCGCCCTGGCCGAGCGGCGTAGTGGCGCCGACGGTCGGGCTTTCGCGGTGGAAGGTCGACCGGGCATAGTTGGCCTGCAGGTTTGCCTTCAGCTTGTCGTTGATCTGCCATTCGGCGCCGGGGTTGACGCTCCACAGCTCGGTGGTTTCGTAATAGGGGCGGAATTCGTCGAAGAACTGGGTGTTGGCGAAGGTGCCGCTGGTGACGGTGCAGCCGTTGCTGCAGTCCGACTTGTCGAACTTCAGGTTGAGCGGGATCGACGCGCCGTTGCGGCCGATCCAGGCCATGTCCTCGCGGATCAGCTCGTTATGCTTGTAGCCGTAGAGGCCGTCGACGTAGAAATGCAGTGAATCCGACGGGCGGAATTCGGCGCTGGCGATCGCGTTGATGCGATCGCGCGGACCGCGAATGTCGGCGATGCGGCCGAGGCGCGGGATCAGGCCGTTGTCGATCTGCTGGATCGAGGCGCCGGGATTGTTGGCGAGCAGGAAGTTCTTGTCGATCACCGTGCCGGCGACCAGTCCCGCACCGGCGCCGGTGGGCACGGTTGCCGGGATCGTCCAGTTGCCGCCACCAGTCGAGTTGCAGCCCGAAGTGGCGCCGCACTGCGCCGCGGTCAGCGCGGGATTGGTATAGCCGATCGTCTCGAAGCCCTTGGTGCGGGTGTAGAGTCGCTGGGCGGAGACACCGGCGAGGATGCCGATCGTGTCGTTGTGCCAGCTGCCGATCAGCGAACCGCGCGCGCCGATCTGCTTGGCCGGCTCCTGGTTCGAGCCCTGGATGTTATAGGCGACGAATGAGTCCGCGCGATCGAACGGTCGGGCCGAGCGCAGGTCGACATTGCCGGCCGCGCCGCCTTCCAGCAGGTTGGCGGTGTAGCTCTTGTTCACCGTCAGCTTGGTGAACAGGTCGGTCGGGAAGAAGCTGAGGTCGACCGAGCGATCGGTGCCCTGCGCATCGGTGGCGCCCGACGAGGCAACTGCGATCGGCGCGCCGTTCAGCGTCACATTGGTGAAGTTGGAGCCGAGGCCGCGGATCGCGACGTTCACGCCTTCGCCGGTCACGTCGCGGGTGATGGTGATGCCGGGGATGCGGTTGAACGACTCCGCGATGTTGGTGTCGGGGAACTTGCCGATATCCTCGGCAAAGATCGAATCCGTGAAACCGGTCGCATCGCGCTTGGCGTTGACCGCCTTGGCGAGGCTCTGGCGATAGCCGGTGACGACGATTTCCTGCTCGCCGCCCTGGGCCGCGGGGACCTCGCTGGCCTGCGGCGCGGCGGGGGCGGTCTGGCCCCATGCAGCGGAGGCGCAGCTCGCGCTCAGGATCGTCGCGCACAGCAGGGCGCTGCGAGCAGGTCGAAAGCGGCGGTACATGGTCGTCATCATCAGGTCCCCTCAGGTGATTTTCGGCGTCTGGCCGATCGTTGCTTTTCGAAATGGGCGGCAGCGCACACGGCGCGCATCGACCCGTGGCGCCATCAGGGGCGCTACAGTCGATGCGGGTGGTGGCGGTGTGGGTCCGGTCTGGCGCAGCGCGACGCAGCGCCCGGCGCCCCTATGGCCCGGTGCTGTTCTTGTACGGCGACATGTGCGTCTTGAGCCCCATGCTTCCTCATCCCCGCTGCGCGCGGGTCTATGCTGCCCGCGTCATGTTAGCGCTACATGTTAGCGTTATCTTTCATGCTTTGGTCTGGCCGTCAATGGGCGAATGGCCAGACCATCGGCTTTGCCTGCAGCTGTGGCTTTCGCACCAATGACACGTAGAAATGTCGCATTTGCGCGCGTTACGCTGCCGTGTCAGACAGGTGCGGAAGAGAAAAGGGGGATCCGATGCGCGCTGTTCGTCTTGGCTTGTTGCTCGCCACCGCGGCGATTCTGCCCGCTGCGGCACAGACTCAGAAGGCGGATCTGATGACCGCGCCCGCCGATGCGCGCCATTACACGATCAGCTCCACCGCGGGGAAGCATGGCGACGTCTGGTCGTGGATGCTGCCCGACGGCCGGATCGCCTACCGCATGTCGATGTCGCTGCGCGGCTGGGTCACCGAGACCGACGAGGTGGTGACGATCGGCCCCGATGGTCGACCGACCGCGCTGGCGGTGCGCGGCTTTACCGATAGCGGCGACGCGACCGAGACTTTCAGCGTCGACGGCGCGGGCGTCGCCCGCTGGAAGACGGCGGTGGATTCGGGCGAGAAGCCGTTCGGCAAGGCACGCTACAACAGCTATGGCGGCCCTTGGCTGGCGGGCGAGCAGGACATCAACGCGCTGGTCGCGGCCGGGCCCGCAGGCATCGATTTGCTCCCCAACGGCCATGCCAGCATCACCATCGGCAAGGCGGTCGAAGTCGACGGGCCCGGGGGCAAGAAGACCCTGAAGCTCGCCTTCGTGCAGGGCACCGGCTTTTCGCCCTCGCCGGTCTGGCTGGACGCGCAGAACCGCTTCTTCGGCTTTTCGGGCGGCATGGTGTTCCTGCCCGCCGGTTTCGAGGCCGCCGGCCCGAAGCTGAAGGAGGTGCAGGACAAGGAAACCGCCGCGATGGTGCGCGAGGTGGCGCACCGTTTCCTCAGCCCGGCCAACCGGACGCCGACGCTGGTCGACCATGTGCTGCTGTTCGACTCGGTCCGCGGCAACTATCTGCCGGACCAGGCGGTACTGATCGCCGACGGCAAGGTCGCCAAGATGGGGCCTGCTGGCAGCATCCGCGCGACCAAGGACATGACGGTGATCGACGGGCGCGGCCGCACGCTGCTGCCCGGCCTGTGGGATTCGCACCAGCATGTCGGCGACGACTGGAACCTGCTCCAGAACGTGGCCACCGGCATGACCAATTATCGCAGCCCGGGATCCTCGATCGAGGATGCGCAGAGCATCTTCAAGCGCCGCGCGGCAGGCGACCTGCTGGCACCGGACGGCAAGGTCTCGGTGATCATCGACAAGAAGGATCCGCTGGCGGCCCAGGGGGCGCTCACCGTCTCCTCGGCGGCGGAGGCGATCGCGGCGGTCGACAAGATCAAGGCCGCGGGCATGTGGGGGGTGAAATTCTACACCTCGATGGACCCGGCCTGGATCGCACCGGCGGCGGCCGAGGCACACAAGCTCGGCCTCCACGTCCATGGCCATGTGCCCGCACACATGCGTCCGCTCGACGCGGTGCAGGCGGGCTATGACGAGGTCACCCACATCAACTTCATCCTGATGCAGGCGATGCCGCAGGACGTGGTCGACAAGGCCAATACCGCCGCCCGGCTGGAGGGACCGGCCAAGTATGGCAAGGACCTCAACCTGGACTCGCCCGAGCTGCGCGCCTTCTATGCCGAGCTCGCCAAGCGCAAGACGATCATCGATCCGACGCTGACCGTTTGGGAACCGTTGATGACCTCGGACGGCAGCGCGGTGCCGCCGGAATATGCGGCCTTCGCCGATGTCGCGCCGCCGGCGGTCGCACGCGGCTGGAAGATCGGCGGCTATCCGCTGTTCGACGGGCTGACGCGCGCCGATTTCCGCAAGAGCTTCGGCAAGATGGTGGAAGTGGTCGGACGGCTGCACCAGGCCGGGGTGCCGATCGTCGCCGGTACCGACGGCTATGGCGTGGAGCTGGTGCGCGAGCTGGAACTGTACCAGCAGGCCGGCCTGACCAATGGCGAGGCGCTGCAGACCGCGACCATCGTGCCCGCCCGCATGGTGGGCATGGCGGACCGGGTCGGCTCGATCGCACCGGGCAAGACCGCCGACATCATTCTGGTGGAAGGGGACGTGCAGAAGGACATCCGCAACCTGCGGCACGTCCACACCGTGTTCCTCGACGGCTATCGCCTCGACGGTGACCAGCTGCGCAAGGCCAGCGGTCTGAGCGGCATGCCCAAGTAAAAAATTGGGGGCTGGCATCGGGCCAGCCCCCAAAGGTCTCCCGGGTGGGGAGGGGACTCAGCGCGCGAGCAGCGCGGCGTAGGGTGGAAGCTGGGTGGTGGTGGCGCCGTTGAGCGCCTCGACCGGGGTTGCGTCGTCGAGGAGCCCGGCAGGCACCAGAACCTCGGAGTCAGAGAGATTGAACGCGCAGACGAGGCGCTCGTCGCCGAGCGTGCGGGTGAAGACGAGCAGCGCCGCGTCGGCGTGCAGGACCTCCATCGATCCCTCGACCAGCGCCGGATGCGCGCGGCGGAGCGCGATCAGTCGCTGGGTGAGGCGGAGCAGCGAGGCCGGATCGGCCTGCTGGACATCGGCGGCGCGCGCGCTGTGGTCGGGACCGAGCGGCAGCCACGGCCGTGCGGCGGAGAAGCCGGCCTGCGGTGCGTCCGCCACCCAGGGCATCGGCGTGCGGGCACCGTCGCGGCTGAGCGTCAGCGGCCAGTTGGCGATCGCCTCCGGGTCCTGCAGGTCCTCATAGGCGATGTCGACCTGGGTGAGGCCCAGTTCCTCGCCATAATAAAGGATGGCGTTGCCGCGCAGGCAAAGCAGCAACAGCATCTTCATCGCGGCAAAGGCGGCGCGGTGGTCGGGTGCGACCCAGCGCGAGAGCGCGCGGGGGGCATCGTGGTTCTCGAACGCCCAACTCGGCCAGCCCGTGCCCGGCGTGTCGGGCCATTCGGCAACGGCGTCGCGCACCAGCGTGGGGGTCAGGCGATCCGCGTAGAGGAAGTTGAAGCCATAGGCGCTGTTCAGCCGCGTCTCGCCGGCGGTGAACAGGTGCATCTCGGCTTCCGGCGACGGTCCGCCGACTTCGGCCACGGTGAAGCGGCCAGCATACCGATCCGCCAGCGCACGCAGCTTCTCCAGCAGCAGCGGGATGTCCGCGTGGCTCTGATTGTAGATGTGCTGCTGGAAGTCGAACGGACGGGTGCGGGGGAGCCCCGTGTCCGGCGCAGGCGGGTTATCGCGCAGTTCGGGATCGTGCATCGTGAAGTTGATCGCATCGAGCCGGAAGCCGTCGACGCCGCGATCGAGCCAGAACTTGGCGGTGGCCAGCGTGGCGGCCTGCACCTCCGGATTGTGGAAGTTGAGGTCGGGCTGCTCGCGCAGGAAATTGTGGAGATAATATTGGCCGCGCCGCGCGTCCCAGGTCCAGGCCGGGCCGCCGAAGACGGACTGCCAGTTGTTGGGTGGGCTGCCATCGGGCTTGGCATCGGCCCAGACATACCAGTCGGCCTTCGGATTGGTCCGGCTGGTGCGGCTCTCCCGGAACCAGGGATGCTGGTCCGAGCTGTGCGAATAGACCTGGTCGATCAGCACCTTGAGGCCCAGTGCATGCGCACGTTCGATCAGCGCATCGAAGTCCTCGAGCGTGCCGAACACGGGATCGACGCCGCAGAAATCGGCGATGTCATAGCCAAAGTCCCGCATCGGTGAGGTAAAGAAGGGCGAGATCCACACCGCATCCACGCCCAGCGCCGCGACATGATCGAGCCGCGCGGTGATCCCGGGCAGGTCGCCGACACCGTCGCCATTCGAGTCCGCGAAGCTGCGCGGATAGATCTGGTAGATCACCGCGCCGCGCCACCAGGGCCGGGTTTCGGTGGAAAGGTCACGCATCGACATCAGGTTCACTTGGGCGCTCCGGCCGCGCACACGGCGTAGCCGAACGCGGGAAGGGAAAGGGAAAGGCTGCCGGGGGCGACAGCGCCGGCGGGGCAGGCGCCCGCCAGGGTGCGGAAATCGGTGGAGCCGGTCTCGACCTGGACGTTGCCGGTCCAGGGCTCGGGGCTGGTATTGAAGGCAATCACGGTCTCCGCGCCGGTCTTCGGATCGAAGCGGGAGACGGCGAACAGGCCGGGCTTCTCGCTGGCGAAGCGGGTGACCTGGCGGCCGCGGGTGAGCGCCGGATGGCTGGTGCGCAGCCGGGCAAGGGTCGCGATCTCGCGGAACAGCGGGTGGCCGGGGTTGAAGCTGGCGGTGGCGGTGGTTGCGCTGGTGCCGAGCAGCGTGTTGTCGTTGTAGCTCGCCACCTGGCTGCCGAACATGTCCTCACGCGCGTCCTGGTCGTTGCCGTCGCTGACGAAGCCCTGTTCGTCGCCCGAATAGATCGTCGGCACGCCGCGGAGCAGCAGCAGCATCGCCTGGGCGAGCTCGACGCGCTGGAGCAGTTCCTCCTGCCCGATCTTGGGCAGCGCCTGGCGGATGAAGGTGGCGATGCGGCCGGCATCATGGTTGCTGACGAAGGTCGGCAGGCGGCGGGCGGTGGCTTCGCCGCCCTCGTACAGCACATCGGCGGCGAAGGCCTTGGCGAGTCGATCGGTGCCCTTGCCGCTCATCACGTCGGTCACCGCCTGGTTGAAGGCGAAGTCGAGCACCGCGGGGAACTTGTCGACGCGCGTGTGCTGGGCGAGCGCCGCCACCTCCGGATCGGCGACCTCGCCGAAGATGTGGAAGTTGGGGATACCCCGGGCCTTGGCGCGTGCCAGCATGGCGGGGACGAAGGCTTGCCAGAATTCCGGGTTCACGTGGCGCGCGGTATCGATGCGGAAGCCGTCGATGCCGAAGCGGTCGATCCAGCCGCCGAAGATCTCGATCATGCCGGCGACGACGCGCGGATGCTCGGTCATCAGGTCGTCCAGCCCGACGAAATCGCCCATGGTCGAGCTCTCACCCTTGAAGGTAGAGTCGCCGCGATTGTGGTAATAGATCGGATCGTTGAGCCAGGCGGGGACCTTTACCCTCTTCTCCGCCTCGGGGACGAACGGCGTGTAGGCATAATCCGGTCGGGTGAGCTTGGCGAAGTTGGCCGCGCTGTGGTTGTCGTCGCCCGCAAAGCCTGGGTTGATGGCCGCGCCGGTGACGCCGCCCTTGCGGCTGTACGGATAGTCGGCGCGGCTGCGGTAGCTGCAATCGCCGCATTCGCGATACTGGATCACGTCCGCCGTGTGGTTCACGACGATGTCCATATAGACCTTGATGCCGCGCTCGTGCGCCGCATCCACCAGCGCCTTGAACTCGGCATTGGTGCCGAAATGCGGGTCGACCTGGGTGAAATCGGTGATCCAATAACCGTGATAGCCGCCCGATTCCTGCCCCTTCGGCCCCTGGACGGGCTTGTTCTTGAAGATCGGGCCGACCCAGATCGCGGTGGCGCCCAGCGCCTGGATATAGTCGAGCCGGCGGATCACGCCCTTCAGATCGCCGCCATGATAGAAGCCCTTCGACGTCGGATCGAAGCCGGTGACGAGCCGGTCGCCGGTCAGGCCGCCGCGGTCGTTGCCGGTATCGGCATTCTCGAAGCGATCGGGCAGGAGGAAGTAGAGCACCTCATCCTCGGGCAGCCGATCGCGATAGGTCTGGGCGGCGACGGGCGTCGCGGCTAGCGCGCTGGCGAGCAGGGCGAGGGCAGTCTTGCGGATCACGCGGCAATCTCCGTGTCCGCGGCGCCATGCGCGCGGACGAATTCTTCATGGCTGGGCATCTGGGCGACTTCGCGGGCGTTCAGCTTGGCGAGCAGGTCGAGATATTCGGCGATCTGGGCGCGCGGCGGCTGATCGGCGAGGGGATGATATCCCTGGGCAGTGATGCCTTGTCCGACAAGCACTTGCAGCCAAGCGACGTCGCTGAACAGGTCCCCGTCCTCGCGAACGATCTCGCCGCCCCCGCGCCACAGCGCGATCTTCTCGGCCAGGCCGTCGGGCAGGGGTGTTTCGCGGCGTTCGCGCCAGAAGGGCTCGTCGCGGTCGTTGGCCGCGTAATGGAGGAGGATGAAGTCGCGGATGCGCTCGATCTCGTGCACGGCCTGCGCATTGTACGCGTCGCGCAGCGGCGCAGCGGGCCGGCGGCCGGGGAACAGCTTGAGCACGCGCTCCACGGCGGACTGGATGAGGTGGATGCTGGTCGATTCCAGCGGTTCGAGAAAGCCGCTGGCGAGCCCGATCGCGATAACGTTGCCGGCCCAGGCCCGGTCTCGTCGCCCCGCGCAGAAGCGGATCGGGCGCGGGTCGGCCAGCGCCGGCGCGTCCAGCCCCTCGAACAGTGTCGTGGCAGCCTCGTCGTCGGACAGGTGACGGCTCGAATAGACGATGCCGTTGCCGGTGCGGTGCTGGAGCGGGATCCGCCACCGCCAGCCGGCAGCATGTGCGGTCGCGCGGGTATAGGGGGTGAAGTCGCTGGCGCGAGCGCTGGGCACCGCGAGCGCACGGTCGCAGGGCAGCCAGTGCGACCAGTCACGGTAGCCGACGCCCATCGCCTCGCCGATCAGCCGTGCATGGAAGCCGGTACAGTCGAGGAACAGATCGCCTTCGATCCGGCGATCCCCATCGAGATGGAGGGCCTGCACGTCGCCGGTCTCGCCGGCGCGCGCGACGGCTTCGATCCGGCCTTCGTGTCGAACGACACCGCGCGTTTCCGCATAGTCGCGCAGGAAGCGGGCGTAGCGCCCGGCGTCGAAGTGAAAGGCATAGGGCATTTCCGGCAGCACGCGGGCCGTGCGCGCCGGGCCGCGCTGCATCCGGTTCGCGAGCGCCGCGACATTGTTGAGCGCATAGGCGGCGAGCGGCTCAGCTACGCCCTCGGACAGCCCGCGCAGCCAGGTGTGGCGGAAGGCGAGCAGGCCGTTGTCGCGGCCGACATCGCCGAACGCGTGCATGTAGCGGCCGCCCTGGGTCCAGCCGACGAATTCGATGGCGAGCTTGTAGGTCGCTTGCGTCGCCGCGACGAACGCATCCTCGTCGATGCCGAGGCTGGCGTTGAACAACCGGATCTGCGGGATGGTCGCCTCGCCGACGCCCACCGTGCCGATTGCATCGGATTCGACGAGCGTGACGGTAAAGCCGGGGCCGAGGAAGCGGATCAGGGCCGCCGCGGTCATCCACCCGGCCGTTCCGCCACCGGCGACGACGATACGATATGGTGCTGCGGTTGCCATGGCGAACCCCCTCCGGTGCCGGCGGTACGGCCCGGTCTTCCCCAAGCGGAAAACCGGGCCGCCGATCCTCAGAACTTGTACGTGATACCGAGGTAATAATCCCGGCCGTAGCGCTGATATTCGCGCACCAGCCGCTGGTCGCCGGCCTCGGTGGTGACGAAGGGCTGGTCGGTCAGGTTCTTTGCCTGCGCCAGGATCGACAGACCCTTGAGCGGACCGGCCTGGAATTCATAGCCGATCTGCGCATCGAGCACGCCTTCCGACCTGCCGGTACGGAACTCGGGGTTGGCCGAGAGACCCGCCAGCTCCGCCAGGAAGCTGTCGCGCCAGCGATAGGTGGCCCGTGCCTGGAAGCCGTTCTTCTCGAAATAGGCAGTGCCGGTGGCGATCCACTTGGACTGGCCCGGGATGGTCACCGCCTGGGTCGGGTTGCTGCCATAGACGACGCGGCTGTCGACATAGGTCGCGCTGGCGAACACGCCGAACCCGTCGAGCGCGCGAGCGAAGGTGCTGAACGGCACCGACGCCGTCGCTTCCGCACCCAGGATGTCACCGCGGCCGGTATTGGCCGGCGTCGATACCAGGCCGAACTGCGCGTTCTGCGAGCGGATGATCGCTGCCGCCGCCGGCGGCACCGCCGAAAGCAGCGCCGAGAAGTCGTACAGCGTGCTGTTGTTCGGATCGACGAAGTTGGTGAGGTGCTTGTAGAAGCCGCTCAGCGCCAGATAGCCGCCGCCGGGCAGATACTTTTCCACCGACACGTCGATGTTGGTCGACTGGTACGGCCGCAGGCGGAAATTGCCACCGTTCGAGCTGAACGGGCTGTTCTGCGGCAGGCTGCCGAGACCGAGCTTCGACAGGTCGATGCCCACCGCCTGGGTGATGCGCTCCTGGTCGAGGCGCGGGCGGACCATGGTCTGGGCCGCGCCGAGCTTGACGTAGAAGGCGGGCATCAGCTCGAGGCTGAAGGTCGCGGAGGGCAGGACATAGGTGTACTTGGTGCTGTCCTTCACCGGCGAGGTGGTGACCACGCCGTTCTGCAGCGCCGCGATCGCGCCCGACGAGCCCTGGTCGGTATGCACCACCTGCACGCCCAGCGAGCCCTTCAGCGCCTTGCCGCCGACCAGGCCGTCGATGTTGACCTTGGCGTAGCCGGTATAGACCTTCTCGGTGATGGTGTTGTCGCGCACCAGCGAGTCCGGGCGGTTGTCGTACACCGCGTTGAGCAGGCTGTAGACCTTGAGCGGGTCATAGGTCAGCATCTTCGGCACGCCGAGATAGGCGAGCGCGACCTGCTGGCTCAGCACCGCGTCCGCAGGCACCGAGAAGCTGGTCGGCGTGCCGCTGGCCACCGTGCAGTTCGTGCCGCCGCCCGGCGGGCACAGGAAGTAGGAGGTGTAGCGGCTCTTCTTCTCGCGACGGCTGAAATTGCCGCCGATTTCCCAGCTCTTGACGATGCTGCCGTTGAACTCGCCGTTGAAGCTGGCGCGCAGCGACTTGAGGTCGTCCTCGAAGTCCGGGCGGTTGAGGAAGCCGGCCTGCACCACGGCCTGGGTGCCGTTATAGCCCCAGCCGCGCGGATCGGTCAGCTTGATGACATTGGTGTTGGTGTAGTCGAGCGTCGGCACGATGCTGTAGGTGCCGTTCGCGGTCTGGTTGATCTTGATCGTGTCCTTCGCGCCCGACTGGTTATAGCCGGTGCCGGAATAGGTCTCGAGCAGGAAGTCGGTGCGGTTGGCGTGGCTCCAGCTGGCATCGACGACGAAGTGGATGCTGTCGCTCAGCTTCAGGTCGTTGTTCCAGCCGAACGAATAATTCTCGGCCTTGCGCTTGTTATAGTCGTTGCGCTGGACGGCGACGACGTTGGTCAGTGTCGCGCTGGTCACCAGACCGTTGGTCACCGTGTAGCCGGGCTGGATCGTTGCGTTGGAGCCATAGGCCGGGGCGATCGGGAACTCGATGCCGCGCAGGCGCTGGGTTTCCTCGAAGTGCGAATAGAGCGCGTCGAAGGTCGAGTGGAAATTCTCGCTTGGCTGCCATTCCACGGTCGCGACGCCGCCATAGCGCTTGAGCAGGTTCGACTGCACATAGGGCTTGGCACCGCCGAGGAAGAGGTTGTTGCCGGCATTGGACTCCTTGGGGAAGCCCCAGGCCGCATAGCGCTCGATCTGGGTCGGCGTGTTCTGCGCCGAGACGCCGAGCGCGATGCCCAGCGTGTCGTTCATGAACTTGTCGACATAGGTGGCCGAGGCGCGATAGCCGTAGCGGGTGCCGTCCGGGTTGAGTGCCTTTTCCTCGTTCAGCTGGCCGCGTGCGGCGACGACGAAGGTGCGCTTCTGATCGAGCGGGCGCAGCATGCGCAGGTCGACCGTGCCGGCGACGCCAGCCGCGATCAGCGAGGCGTCGGCCGACTTGTAGACGTTGACGTTCTTGAAGAATTCCGAGGGATACTGGTCATATTCGACGCCGCGATTGTCGCCGACGGTCACCTGCTCGCGGCCGTTGAGCAGCGTGGTGGAGAAGTCGGGGCCGAGGCCGCGGATCGACAGGCGCTGGTCGCGGCCTTCAAGACGCTGGGCGGTGACACCCGGGATGCGCGCCAGCGAGTCCGCGATCGAGACGTCGGGCAGCTTGCCGATGTCCTCGGAGGATACCGCGTCGACGATCAGGGCATTGTTGCGCTTGATGTTAGCCGAGGAGGCGAGGGCCGCGCGGAAGCCGGTGACGGTGATCGTCTCACCTTGCTGGACGTCCTGCGCATCGGCGGCCGGGGTGGCGGCATCCTGCGCGACGGCGGCGGTGCTGAAGCTGAAGGCGATCGCGGCGGCGCTGGCGCCGAGGGCGATACGTGCGGCGCGACGGCCGCGGAACGTGCTGAATACCATGTCTCTCCCCAATCTCGTCTGTTCTGCCGGCTCTTGGGTGGCCGGATGATACCCGCCCCATGCGGGATGCGCTGGATCTGCGCAGCGCCGCATTCAATCTTGCAAAAGGGGGTATGGAGGCCAGCCGCTCACATACGTATTCAGGCCGGATACGGGGCAGCTGCGGCCTTTTGGCACCATCGGGACGATTGACGTGGGGGCGCCTGCGCGCCCATGCATAATATGCGATGCGGCGAGGACGGCCGCACGCCGGGAGGAAGCGGGATGGGCATGCAGCGCAAGCCTACATCATTCGATATCGCGCAGCTGGCGGGGGTTTCGCAGCCCACCGTCTCGCGCGCGCTGCGTGGCGAGGCGGGGGTCAACCCGGCAACGCGGCTGCGTATCGAGTCGATTGCTAAGCAGTTGAACTACCGCGTCGACAAGGCCGCCTCCAATCTTCGTACACGACATTCGCAAACGCTGGCGCTGCTGTTCTTCGAGGACCCCACGTCTGACGATTCGCTGATCAATCCCTTTTTTCACTCGATGCTGGGATCGATCATTCGAACGTGCGCAGAGCATAATCACGATCTTCTGATCAGCTTTCAGCAGCTCTCCAGCGACTGGCACACCGATTATGAGGATGCGCGCAAGGCCGATGGCCTGATCCTGCTCGGCTATGGCGATTTCGAGCTGTATCGCGCCCGGTTGAAGGCGCTGCAGGATGCCGGCACCCATTTCGTCCGCTGGGGATCGGTGCTGTCCGAAGGCGCCGGGTTGACCGTCGGCTGCGACAATCGCGGCGGCGGGGCCGAGGCGACGCGGCACCTGCTCGGGCTCGGCGCCAAGCGCATTGCATTTTTGGGTACGGCGTCGAGCCATTATCCCGAGTTTCACGAGCGCTACCGCGGCCATGCCCAGGCGCTGGCCGGCGCAGGCATCGCCGAGGATCCGGCGCTCCAGATCGACGCGATCACCACGGAGGAATCCGGGGCGGCCGCAGCCCAGGCGCTGCTCGACAGCGGCGCGCAGTTCGACGCGATCCTCGCGGCGAGCGACCTGATCGCGATCGGCGCGATGCGGGCGCTCCAGGCCGCGGGCAAGCGCATTCCAGAGGATGTTTCGGTGATCGGGTTCGACGATATTCCGGCGGCCAGTTCGGCCAGCCCGCCGCTGACGACGGTGATGCAGGATGCGCGCCTGGCCGGCCGCACGCTGGTGGAGACGCTGATCGGGCGCATCCGCGAAAAGCCGGTGGGCCCTGCGCTGCTGCCGACCAAGCTGATCGTCCGCAAGTCGTGCGGGGCGTGAGGGTGGAGAAGCCGCGCCAGTCCTTCGCCGGCCTGTGGAACATCAGCTTCGGCTTTTTCGGCATCCAGATCGGCTTCGCGCTGCAGAACGCGAACATGAGCCGCATCTTCCAGTCGCTGGGTACGCGGCTGGACGATCTGCCCGCGCTCTGGGTTGCGGCGCCGCTGACCGGACTGCTCGTGCAGCCGATCATCGGGCATCTCAGCGATAAGACCTGGCTGGGCCGGCTCGGGCGGCGGCGACCCTATTTCCTGGGGGGCGCGATCCTCGCCGCGCTGGCGCTGCTGCTGATGCCGGAAAGCCCGGCCCTGTGGTTCGCGGCCGGCTTGCTGTGGGTGCTCGACGCGTCGCTCAACATCTCGATGGAGCCGTTCCGCGCGTTTGTCGGCGACATGCTCCGAAAGGACCAGCACAGCGCCGGCTATGCGGCGCAGACGGCGTTCATCGGCATGGGCGCGGTGCTGGGATCGATCTTCCCCTGGGCGCTCGAACATCTCGGCGTATCCAACGCCGCGGTCGCGCACGGCGTGCCGGACACGGTCAAGTACGCCTTCTGGTTCGGCGGGGCGGCGCTGTTCTGCTCGGTGCTGTGGACCGTCCTCACGACGCGCGAATACAGCCCGGCCGAAATGGCGACCTTCGACGGCCCCGCTGCGGCGGACGACGGCGCGGCGGTGCGGCTGCTCGCAGCACGACGCCCGGCGGCAGGGCTGCCATGGATCGTGGCCGGGGCGCTGGTCGTGCTCGCGGTCGCGCGGTTCGCGCTGGAGAAGGAAGTCTATCTGCTCGGCGGCCTGCTGATCGCCTATGGCCTCGCCCAGATCGTTGCGATCCTGCGGGCGCGGGCGGGCAAGGCGAGCATGCTCGGCCATATCGTCGGCGACTTTGCCGGCATGCCCCAGCTCATGCAGCGGCTGGCAGTGGCGCAGTTCTTCAGCTGGTCGGCGCTGTTCATCATGTGGATCAACACCACGCCGATCGTGGCGGGCGTATTTTACGGCTCCCCTGATCCGAAGAGCGCCGGCTATCAGGAGGGCGCCAACTGGGTCGACGTGCTGTTCGCCACCTATAACGGCGTGGCCGCGGTGGCGGCGCTGACGCTGCTGCCCTTCCTCTCCGCCCGCTTCGGCAAGGCGCGGACGCACATCTTCGGGCTGGTCTGCGGCGCCGCGGGCTATGCCAGCTTCTTCCTGGTGCGCGATCCCCATTGGCTGGTCGCCAGCGAGATCGGCATCGGCATCGCCTGGGCGTCGATCCTCGCCATGCCCTATGCGATCCTCGCCTCCAGCCTGCCGCAGGCGAAGCTGGGTATCTATATGGGCCTGTTCAACGTGTTCGTGGTGGTGCCGCAACTGCTGGTCGCGACCGTGATGGGCTCGATCATGAAGCGCTTCTTCCCCGGCGAGCCGATCTGGACCATGGCCTTCGCTGCGGCGACGCTGCTGTTGGCGGCGCTGGCGATGCTGCGGGTGGCGGCGCTGTCGCGGGATTAAAGGGCGGCCTTAGCCCGGGCGCCGCGCGTCGAGCGCGATCCGCAGCATCTTGCGGGCCATCTGGACCTGATCGGGAGTCGGGTCGCCGAGCACGCCGCGGGCGGGCGGGGGGAGATGCTCGACGGGCGGGCCGTTGGTTTGAAAGACGAGGTGGTCGAACATCGCCCGCCAGGCGGCGCGCTGATCGGCAGGCAAAGCGCGGATCGAGAACAGGGCGTGGAGCAAGGCATCCTGCGCGCCGAGCACGTCCTTGCGCGCCGGGTTCCACCAGTAATTGGCGAACAAGTTCACCGCCTCCAGCGACTCCACCGCGTGCCACCAGTGGAACGGGATGTAGAGCGCGTCGCCCGGCGCGAGTTCCGCCACCTGGGCATGCACGGCCGCCTCGGCATAGCGGGGGAAGCGGGCGAGATCGGGTGCGGCGGGATCGACCAGGCTGATCGGCGTGCCGGCCGGCGTCAGCTCGATCGGGCCCATATAGAGATTGCCCACCTGCTCGGGCGGGAACAGGGTGAAGCGTCGTCGCCCGGTGACGACGATGCCGACATTCTCCATCTGGTCGTAATGCGTCGCGACCTTGATGGCATTGCCCAGCCATAGCCGCGGCGGCACGCCCTCGATCCAGTCTAGCGCATTCTCCTCGACAAAGCCGGGCAGCAGCTCGGGCGCGGGGATCGACTGCACCGCCATGGCATAGCCGGTGGGGCGCTCGTGCTCGCGCAGCAGCCGGTCGAGGAACGGCCCGAGCGGCGAGGTGCCGCGCAGGAAATTGAGGCCGCTCATGTCTTCGTTGTAGAAGAAGCGCCCCTGGATCGCCGGATCGCCGACAATGGCGTTGACCGGCTGATCATGCGCGAAGCGGCGCAGATAGGCGACGGCCGCCGCATCGCCCTCGCGGCTGGCGCGTACCGCGGGCCAGTCTGCGGCCAGCCCGCGGAAGACGACCGGCTGGCCGGCCGGGCGGATCTCGGTGTGGAAGCGGGCGCGGTCGATCGGCCCCAGTTCGCGCACCGGGCGCGGCGCGGGGAGGGACGTCACGACGCCTGCCGCAGCGGGGGCTGGGCGCAGCCGATCTGGCGGAGATAGTCGTCCTGAAGGGGCATGGCGTCAGCCGTTTCGTCAATCACTTGGGCGATGTGCTTGAGGCGCTCTAGCGTCTCGGCATCGGATAGCAGATCGGCGACCGGATGATAGCCCTGCGGCACCACGCCCTGGCCGTTCATCACCGCCAGCCAGCTCGCCTCGGGAAACAGCTCTTCCTGTTTCCGGAAGATGCGGCCGTTGCGCCCGAACATGGCGAGCTTTTCGCGCAGCCCCTCGGGCGGGTCGAGGTCGCGGCAGCGGCGCCAGAAGGCGGAATCGTCGCGCTCGGTGGCCTTGTAGTGGAGGATCAGGAAGTCGCGGATATCGACATATTCCTGCGCGGTGTCGCAATTGAAGCGGTCGATCTCCACCGCGTCGAAGCCGCGCGTCGGGAACAGCGCCATCAGCCGGGCTATGCCGGACTGGATCAAATGGATGCTGGTCGATTCGAGCGGCTCGAGAAAGCCGCCGGCCAGCCCCAGCGCCACGACATTGCCGATCCAGGCGCGATCGCGGTGCCCGGCGCGGAAGCGGAGCGGGCGGGGTTCGGCCAGCGCCGGCCCGTCGAGATGGGCGAGCAGCGTCGCGATCGCCTCGTCTTCGGAGAGATAGTCGCTGGCATAGACATAGCCGTTGCCGATGCGGTGCTGGAGCGGGATGCGCCATTGCCAGCCGGCAGCGCGCGCGGTGGCGCGGGTGAGCGGCACGCGATCGCCGCCGAGCGCGCAGGGCACGGCGACGGCGCGGTCGCAGGGCAGCCAGTGGCTCCAGTCGTTGAACGTCGCGCCCATCGCGCCTTCGATCAGCAGGCCCTGAAATCCGGAGCAGTCGAGGAACAGATCGCCTTCGATCTCGGCGCCGGACTCCAGCCGCACGGCGCGGACATGGCCGTCCTCGCCCTCTTGCAGGACCTGCGTGATCCGCCCCTCGGTGCGGTGCACGCCCAGACCCTCGGCCAGCCGACGAAGAAAGGCGGCATAGAGGCCGGCGTCGAACTGGAAGGCATAGCCCAGCTTCGCCAGCGGTGAATTGGGCTGGTCGGGGCGCGGATGGGCGAAGCGGCCCCGCTTGCCGGCCGTGATGCCGATCGAATAGGCATCGAGCGGGGTGGTGTCGCCCAGCGCCCGCGCCTTGAGCCAGAAATGGTGAAACTCCACCCCGAGCATGTCGAGGCCATAGACGCCGAACGGGTGGACATAGCGCGTGCCGATCCGGCGCCAGTCGACGAACTCGATGCCGAGCTTGTACGTCGCGTTGGTCTCGCGGACGAACGCCGCCTCGTCGATGCCGACCATCTGGTTGAACAGCACGATGTGCGGGATCGTCGCCTCGCCGACTCCGACCGTGCCGATCGCGTCGGACTCGACCAGGTCGATCGAGAGCCCCGGCATCCGGCCCAGCAGCCGGGCAAGCGCTGCGGCGGCCATCCAGCCGGCGGTGCCGCCGCCGACGATCACGATCCGGCGGACCAGATCATCCCTCACACCGGCGATCCCGGCACGGCGAAGGGCGATTCCTCGGTGAAGGAGAAGGTGGGAAGCGCATGCGGAGGGGCAGCCGCGGGCTTGGGCTGCGGCGCGATGCGGGCGAGGAACTCGCCGTGCGTCGGCATGTGCTGCGCGGTTTCCCAATAGCCCTGACGCATCTGCTCCAGCGCCTGCGCGACCAGATTCTCGTCGAGCGCGTCGGCCGAGGGCTCATGCTCTTCAGGGACGATATGCTGGCCGAGGCAGACCGCGATCCAGCTGGGATTGGAGAACAGCTCCATGCCTTCGCGGAACAGCCGGCCCTTGGTGCGGAACAGCTCGAGCTTGCGGGCGAGGCTGTCGGGGATGTCCATCGTCCGGCAGCGGTTCCAGAACGGCGTGTCGGTGCGCTCGGTCGCCTTGTAGTGGAGCACGATGAAGTCGCGGACATCGTCGTACATGTCGCGCATCTGGCGGTTATACTCGTCGCGCTCGATTTCGGCGAAGCGCTTGTCCGGGAACAGCGCGATCAGCCGGGCGATGCCGCTCTGGATGAAGTGGATGCTGGTCGATTCCAGCGGCTCGATGAACCCGCTCGACAGGCCGAGCGCGACCACGTTCTTCCGCCACATCTCGCGCCTGCGCCCGGTGACGAAGCGGATGCGGCGCGGATCGGCGGTGGGCGAGCCCTCCAGCGAGGCGAGCAACTGCGCCTCGGCGGTGTCGTCGTCGAGAAACTCGCTGCAATAGACCAGGCCGTTGCCGACGCGGTGCTGGAGCGGGATCCGCCATTGCCAGCCGGCGTCGCGCGCGGTGGCGCGGGTATAGGGCGTGGGTTCGCGGACATTGGCGCAAGGCGCGGCGACGGCGCGGTCGCAGGGCAGCCAGTGGCGCCAATCCTCATAGCCGGTCTGCAATGCCTCTTCGATCAGCAGACCGCGAAAGCCCGAGCAGTCGATGAACAGGTCGCCCTGGATCGTCCGCCCGTCGGCGAGCGTCACCGACTGGACGAAGCCGTCCTCGGGCCGCAGCGTCACGTCGGTGATCCGCCCCTCTATCCGCTGGATGCCACGCGCTTCGGACAGGCGGCGGAGCAGTTGCGCATAGAGCCCGGCATCGAAATGGAAGGCATAGGTAAGCTCGCGCACCGGCGTCTGCGCGGTGGGCGAGGGGCGGCCGAACTTGCCCAGCGAGGCGGCGACGCCGCTCATCGACCAGGCGGTGATGTCCGGCATCGGCCGGCGTGCCCGCTCGCGCAGGTAGAGCTGGTGGAAATGCACGCCCTGCAGATCCTGGGCAAAGGCGCCGAAGGGGTGGAAATAGCTGTCGTTCAGCCGCCCCCAGTTGCGGAACTCGATGCCCAGCTTGAACGTGCCCTTGGTCTCGGCGAGGAAGCTGTTCTCGTCGAGGCCGATCATCGCATTGAAGGTGAGGATCGGCGGGATCGTCGCCTCGCCGACGCCGACCGTGCCGATCTCGTCGGACTCGACCACGGTGACGCGGGTATAGCCGTTGTTGAGGAAGCGGGAAAAGGCCGCCGCCGCCATCCAGCCGGCGGTGCCGCCGCCGACGATCACGACTTCGCGGATGCTATGCTCGTTCATGCAACTGTCTCAACTGGGCGGCGCGGAACACGGCCGGGGTGGGCAGGGGCGCGATCGCCTGGGCAAGGCGCGCGCGGATGGCGTGCATGGCATGCTCGGCCTCGGCCGGCGGTACCGCGTCGGCGAGCGGATCGATCCGCCGCGGGCGCACGCCCTGGCCGAACAGCACGGCGAGCCAGCTGTCGCGGTCGAACGTCTCTTCCTCGTAGAAGGGCAGCCGGCCCCGCTCGCGGAACAGGCGGAGGGTGCGCGCGAGCGACTCCGGCGGTTCGGTGCTGGCGATATCCTGCCAGAAGGCGCCCTTGCGGCGGCTGGTTACATAGTGGAGCAGCACGAAATCGCGCGCGCGGCGGGCTTCGGCAAGGCTCTGGCGGTTGTATTCGGCCTGTTCGAGCGGATGCGGGGCGCCTGCCGGCAGCATCGTGATCACCCGGTCGATCGCGCTATGGGCGAGGTGGAGGTTGGTCCATTCGAGCGGCTCGATCGACACCGCGGCATCGCCGATCGCAATGACGTTGTGCCGCCACGGTTCGAGCGTGGCGCCAGGATCGATCGCGATCGGTTCGCCTTGCGCAGCCGGTTCTGCCGAGGTGAAGACGCGGCCGGATTGCAGCGCGCCGTGCCATTGCCATCCGGCGGCCTCAGCCTCCACCGTCTCGACGGCGGACAGTTCGGCCGGCATTGCGGGCGACAGGAGCAGGCGATCGCAGGGGAGCCAGCGCCGCCAGTCCTCCCGCGCCGCACCGAGGGTGCCATGGAGCCGCGCCGCCGGGCCGGTACAATCCAGATACAGGTCCGCGACAAGGGTGCTGCCATCGTCGCGCGCCACCGCCGCGATGCCGCCCTCAGGAGCGGGTATCGTGCCCGCCAGCGTGCCCTGCTCGACGCGAACGCCGACATGGCGGCAAAAGGCGGCGAGCATCGCGGTGTAGCGCGGCAGGTCGAGCACCAGCCCGAACCCGTGCTCGGCAAACGGTCCCTCTGCCTGCGGGAGCATGAAGCGTCCCGCCGCCGCCATCGCAGCCGCTGCGGAAAAGGCATGGAACGGCGCGACCGATCCCGTCGCGGCCGCCCGGGCCCAGAGCAGGTGGAACGGCGCACTGCCCATTGCCTGCCCGTGCGGGCCATAGGCGTGGAGGTAGTCGCCGGCGTCCGCGCTGTCGCCGCTCCAGCCAAGGAAGCGGGTACCGAGCCGATAGGCGCTGCCCGTCCGCAGCACGGCATCGTCGATCCCGATGCCGAGATCGTCGTGGAAGCCGAGGATCGAGGGCAGGGTGCTGGCGACCCGGTCCGCCAGAGCGTCGGCCGGCGGCGCCACCGGCAGGATGGCGACGTCGAGCATCGGCACGCGCCGCTTGAGTGCCGCCGCCGCCGACCAGCCGGTGACGCCGCCGCCCACTACCAGAACGCGGCGTGGTCCGCTCATGCCGCCGCCGCCATCGCGCAGTAGCGATCGATGTAGCGCAGATGCTCGGGCACGCGTGCGACGGTGGCGGCGATCTCCGCCTGCAACGCCTGCATGCCGCGCAGCAGCACCGCTCTGTCCGGCTGGTCGGCGCGCGGATCATAGCCCTCCGGCACGATGCCCTGGCCGACATACACCGCGATCCAGCTCGCATCGAGGAACACGCCCTCGCGATACTTCACCACCCGGCCGGCGCGGCGGAACAGCTCGATCTTCTCGGCGAGGCTGTCCGGCACCTGCATGGTCCGGACATAGTTCCAGAAGTCCGTGTCGGTGCGGCTGGTCGCGTGATAATGGAGGATCAGGAAGTCGCGGATGCGGTCATATTCCAGGTCGATCAGCCGATTGAACTCGTCGCGATCGACCGGCGAGATCTGCTTCTCCGGGAACAGCTCGATCAGCGCGGTGATCGCCTGCTGCACCAGATAGATGCTGGTCGATTCCAGCGGTTCGAGGAAGCCGCTGGCAAGCCCGATCGCCACGCAGTTATGCGCCCAGCTCCGCCGGCGCCGCCCGGCGCGAAAGCGGAGCGGGCGGGGATCGGCAAGGGCGGCGCCCTCCACGGCTTGCTTCAATGCCCGCGCGGCGTCGTCGTCCGAGGTGAAGGCGCTGGCATAGACATAGCCATTGCCCGTGCGATGCTGCAGCGGGATCCGCCAGCGCCAGCCTGCCGGCATCGCGATGGCGCTGGTGTAGGGCGTCATCGCGGTCTCTGTACGGCACGGCATCGCCACGGCGCGATCGGCGGGGAGCCAGTGGTTCCAGTCCTCGAACGGCTCCGCCAGCGCTTCGCCGAGCAGGAGCGAGCAGAAGCCCGAGCAGTCGATGAACAGATCGCCTTCGATGACCTGCCCATCATCGAGGCGGACCGCGATGATGTCGCCGCTCGCGCCGTCGCGCAGCACGTCGACGACGCGGCCCTCGGTGCGCCGGGCACCCAGGCCCTCGGCGATCGCGCGGAGATAGGGCGCGAACAGCAACGCATCGAATTGATAGGCGTAGCCGAAGGTGGAGGCGAGCGCGTCGGGATCCGTTTCCGGCAGGTCGAAGCGGTTGGCGCGCGCCAGCATGCAGGCATAGGAGAACTGCTCGAGCGGCGGCACCTCCACGCCCTGCGCACGCAACCGAGCCCAGTAATGATGAAAATCCACCTCGCCCTTGCCGCGGCCGAAGGTGCCGAAGGGGTGGATATAGCTGTCGCCCAGCTTGCCCCAGTCGCGGAATTCGATGCCCAATTTGAACGTACCGCGCGTCCAGGCCATGAAGTCGGCTTCGCGGATGCCCAGCTTCTCCACGAAGCCGCGAATATGGGGCAGCGTCGCCTCGCCGACACCGATCACGCCGATCGCTTCGGATTCCACCAGATGGAGGGCGCAGCGGCCGGGGAGCAGCTTTGCCAGAGCCGCGGCCGTCATCCAGCCGGACGTGCCGCCCCCGACGATCACCACCTTCTGGGTCGAACGCAACCCCATCGACTCTCCCCCGTGTCTCTTTTCCGGTAGGTTTCCAGCAATCTAGTGGCCACTGTCAAACCTGTTCGCTGGGGCGGTGGCCAGCCCCCGCATTTTTCCGGACGTTGCATGGCTGCAACACGCGGTGCGAAAAGACGGAACATTGTTAGCGCTCGCATTGTCATTATGCTGCGTTTTGGTTCTAATACGACTCAAGACAGAAGCCTCGGGATCAGCCTGGGCATAGAGGAAGGGGAGGAGTGCGCGGCATGTCGCAGCCGAAGGTGCATCGTTTTCAGAAATCCACAATGTTTCTGCGGAGTGTCTCCGCCACGGCGCTTTGCGTAGCGGGCGTGATGGGGGTCGCACACGCGCAGACCGCCGCTCCGGCAGATCCGCAGACCGATCAGACCCAGGCACAGACGACGCAGGATCAGATCGTCGTCACCGGCATCCGCGCCAGCCTTGCCACCGCTCAGTCCATCAAGCGGAACTCCGACACCGTTGTCGACGCGATCACCTCGCAGGATATCGGGTCGCTGCCGGATCGCTCGGTGACCGAAGCGCTCCAGCGCGTGCCGGGCGTGTCGATCAACCGCTTCGCGGGTTCGAACGACCCGGATCACTTCTCGGTCGAGGGCTCGGGCGTCGCGGTGCGCGGCCTCACCTTCGTTCGTTCGGAATTCAACGGCCGTACCGCGTTCGCGGCGGGCGTGGGCGGCCAGGCGCTCAACTTCGCCGACGTGCCGTCCGAACTGCTCGGCTCGGTGATCGTCGCCAAGAACACGACTGCGGAAATGATCGAAGGCGGCCTTGCCGGTACGGTCAACCTCAACACCCGCAAGCCGTTCGATCGCACCGGCCTGCACGCGGCGGGCAGCATCGAAGCCAATTATGGCGACATGCGCAAGAAGTGGACGCCGACGATCTCGGGGCTCATTTCGAACACCTGGGATACCGGCATCGGTCGCTTCGGCCTGCTCGCCAGCGGCGCCTATTCGCGGATCCAGAGCCGCTCGGACGGCCTGCAGATCGCCAACTACCAGACGCGTGACAACACGCTGGTGAATGCTGCCAACACCAACGGCACCCTGGTCTGTCGCAACCCGCTCCCGGGCTCGTCCGACACGCGGACGCTGCCGGCCTCGGGCGCGGCCTGCGGCAGCGTCGGTGCCGCCGGTGCCGATGGCTTTGCCGACTATGCAACCTCGCGCGTCGCCCCGGTGGGCGGCCAGTTCCGTACCCAGCTGTTCGATCGCAAGCGCGACGGTGCGTCGCTGGCGGCGCAGTTCGAATCGATCGACCACCGCACCACGCTGACCGCGGAATATGTCCGCTCGCACACCACGCAGGAGTGGAGCGAGTACACGTTCGAAACCGCACCGGACCTTGCCGAATACACCACTTATCCGAAGGGCTGTCTCCAGAATGCGGATGGCCCGGCAAACTCGGCGGGCAATGCCACGTCGCGCGCGCAGTGCCCGGTCGGCAAGTTTCAGGACTTCACCTACGACAGCGATGGCCTTTTCCAGTCGGGCTATATCGTCAACACCAGCAACGCCTGGCGCGGCAACCCCGCGAATTCGCCTTACGTGCCAATCGGCGGCCTGCAGCAGTCGCTGGCGCGTCGCCAGTCGAAGGAAGAGACGCTCAACCAGGACTGGAGCCTGCGGCTTCGTTCCGAACTGACCGATCGCCTGACCGTCACCCTCGACGGGCAGGTCGCCAAGTCGCACCGCCAGCAGCTCGACTTCTCGGTGTTCGGCTCGAGCTTTGCCGACCAGGAGCTCAACATCTCCGGCAACCTGCCGACGGTGATCCCGCACAAGCCCCAGTATCTGGCCTATAACTGGTCGGGTTCGGCGAGCGCGCCGCTCGCCGCCGCCACCGAGTCCCAGTATTTCACCGATCCGCACTTCCAGTTCTGGCGGGCGGCGATGGACCATCTCGAGGACAGCACCGGCACGCAATATTCGTTCCAGGGTGACCTCGAGTACAAGTTCAACGACGATTCCTTCGTGCGCCGCGTGAAGTTCGGCGCGCGCTACCAGGATCGTGCGCAGACGGTGCGCTACTCAACCTATAACTGGGGCATGTTGAGCGAAACCTGGTCTGGTAACCGTCCGGTCAACTTCGCCGACACGCCGGCCAGCCAGATGGTGCGCTACGACTTCCCGAACTTCTTCCGTGGCCAGACCGCTGCCCCTCCGGGCGCCTATTATTATGGCGGCGACCTGATCAACGACTATGCCGGCTCGGTGAAGTTCTTCCAGTCGATCCAGGCCCAGGCGACCGCCCTTGGTGCCTCGCCGAGCTGGGTGCCGCTCGCGTCGCGCAGCGGCGTCGTGCCCGGCACTTCCTATCTGCCGTCGGAAATCCAGCCGGTCAGCCAACTCGATAGCGCCGCCTATGGCATGGCGAGCTTCGGGTCGGACACGTTCCTCGG
Organism: uncultured Sphingomonas sp.; assembly: GCF_913777625.1. Taxonomy (GTDB): domain Bacteria; phylum Pseudomonadota; class Alphaproteobacteria; order Sphingomonadales; family Sphingomonadaceae; genus Sphingomonas. Next base: position 77,218 of record NZ_CAJYTI010000020.1, on the reverse strand, counting down.
CAATATCCGTTTCTCGGGCAATGTCGGCTTGCGTTGGGTGAAAACCAATGTCCGCTCGGAAGGCTCGATCGGTGTACCTAGCCAGCAGGCGTTGAACATCCTCGATCCGTACAGCGTACGCTGCGCCGCGACGGTGCCGACGGGTGCGCCGGCTGGTACGTTGCCGCAGGTCCCGGGTGGGGTGTGTACGCTGGGCGCGTCGGGTTATGCGCAGCTCCAGCAGTTCGCGGGCGCGGGTGTTACCCGGTTCGACGCTGCCACGACGCACTACAGCTATCTGCTGCCGAGCATCAACCTGAAGTTCGGCCTGTCGAACGACCTGCTGATCCGCCTGGCCGCGTCGAAGGTGCTGACGCGTCCGGAAAACTCGTACATCCGCAACTTCCTGACCATTGGTCTGGGCACCAGCGGCGAGCTGACGGCGACGGCAGGCAACCCGTACCTCAAGCCGGCGACGGCCTGGCAATTCGACGCCAGCCTCGAATGGTATTTCGCGCGGGTGGGCTCGCTGACGCTGAACGGCTTCTACAAGAGCATCGACAATTTCTTCTACCAGCAGATCACCAACCGGTCGATCACCAGCAATGGTGTGACGAAGGACGTGTTCGTCCGTGGTCCGGCCAACTATAACGGCACGGGCAAGATCAAGGGCTTCGAAATCGCGTACCAGCAGACCTACGACTTCCTGCCGGGCGCGCTGAAGGGGCTGGGGATCTCGGCGAACTACACGTTCATCGACAGCCAGGGGCTGCCGAACAGCTTCCTCAACACGGGCTCGCCGTCGAACGTCTCGACGGTCAAGCCGGGGAACCTGCCGCTCGAGCAGTTGTCGAAGCACAACGTCAACGCCGCCATTTTCTACGAGCGCGGACCGATCTCGGTGCGTGCGGCGTATAACTGGCGCTCGCGCTTCCTGCTCACCGCCTCGGACGTGATCTTCCCCTATTACTCGATCTTCAACGAGCCGACGGGAACGCTCGACGCATCGCTGTTCATCAACGTCACCAAGGACGTGAAGATCGGCGTGCAGGGCGTGAACCTGCTCAACGAGGTCACCAAGACGACGCAGGCCTATACCGGCGATCCGGACAAGCTGGCGCCGCGTTCCTACTTCATGAACGACCGCCGCTATTCGATCATCCTGCGCGGCAGTTTCTAACCGGCTTCTGCCACCGGCAGGGGGGAGAGAGGGCTCCGGCGTTCGCGCCGGGGCCCTTTTCTGTTGGAGATGCGCGGATCGGAGGCCGGCGCGCCCTTCCCCGAAAACTGCCAACCCCTGGCGCTGCCCCTCGCGAGCTGGGCCCGTTTACAGCGACCAGGCGTGAACAAGGCCATGCCGGCAAAGGGACGGCCAAAAGCGGCATTGTCACGACGGCTTCCGAGCCAAGGGCGCGGCTTCCTCCTCGATCGATGCGGGCGCGTCACCGGTCAGACGTTTCCGCAGGATCCGCAGCAACGGCACCTCGATCCAGGCGTGGAAGCCCAGGGACACGCCGATGGTGATCACCAGCAGGATCGTGAGAATGACCAGCCGCAGCGCAAGCGGTCCTGCCGGAAATGGCAGCACGAAGGAAAATACCAGCGGGTGCAGGAGATACAGTGCGTAGGATGCTGCACCGAGTGCGAGCACGAAGCGGCTGCGCACCGCGATGCCCGTTCGCTCGAGTTGTAGGAGCCCCAGCACGACCGCGGCAGCGGGCAGGCCGAGCGCGACCACCCGCATCTGGTCGGCGGCGGCACCTTCCCGCCCATGGAGGCTGGGCTCGAACGCATAGAGCAGGGCGGTCCCCGCCACTATCAGCGCCATGGAGAGGGCGCGGGGCGACGGCACGGCCCGTCGGTCCACCCACAGGAAAATCGCCAGACCGAACGCGAACTCGGCCAGCAGCGGCCAGTCGCGTGCCGTGATGCCGGTCAGTCGCCCCCCATAGGCCAGCGCGAACAGGGCGATAATGGCGACCGCCGGTGCGCGGCCCGGGCCCGCGCGCAACGCGGCCGCATAGACGAGATAGAACACCAGCTCATAGACCAGCGTCCAGCCGACGAAGAGGATCGGGGGACGCCCGTCCGCGCCGTACAGGAACAGGAGCGACCGGCCGATCCAGCCGAGCGCCGCGGCGGCGGGCATGGCGAGGAGCACGAGCAGGCCCAGCAGGCAGGTCACGATCCAGTAAGGCGGCAGCACCCGGATCACGCGGTGCGCGAGGAAATGGCGGTGGTCGTCGCTGCTGCTCCATGCGATGATGAAACCACTCAGGACGAAGAACAGGTCGACCCCGAAGCTGCCATAATGCCACGGCACCGATGCGGCCGGGATGAGCGCGAAGTGGAAGAGGGCGACATTGACCGCAGCGAAGGCGCGCAGCGCCTGCAGGTTGTAGAAGACCTGCGGGGCAGCGTCCGCGCCGCGCGTCGCGGCCTTCCTTGCACGCGCCGTCGCCTTCATGCCCGACCTCCCCCCGTCATGCGAAACCCCTTGTCGTCTCGGCTTCTCGGGCCTCGCCATGCCAGTGGCGCAGCAAGGTGATGGCGAGCGCCTGAATCGCGAAGGTCACCGCCGGCAGTACCGCGCAGGTTTCATCGAGCACGACGAGGCCGGCGAGCAGCGCCAGCGTGACCGTGGCCGCCGCGCCCAGGCGCTGCGCGGCAGCCGCCCGGCGCCAGTCCCGCTCGGCTGCGAACCACGCGAGGAGGGTGTCGCTGCCGATGCGGAGCATCAGGAGGAAGGAGAGCATCGGCAGTGCGGCTGCGTTGCCGGCATTTACCCGCGGTACGACGGTTTCGCCCCTGGCGAAGGCGCCGATCATGTCGGCGTACGGCGGGTGCACATACGGGTAGCCGGCAAGGATACCGAACGACAGCAGCGCCGCCCCAGGCAGGATCAGCCCGAGGATGAAGGTATAGCTCGCCAGGGTCAGCCGCCCCTCGATATGGGCGGGTAGCGCGCGCCAGGCTGTCGCCAGGCACCCGGTGGCGAAGAACAGGCCATGGCCGTCTGCTACCGCCTCGTCGAATTCGGCTGCCATCGCGAGCTTCCATCCGTGGCGATCCGGACCGAGGCTTGCCATCGCCACCGCCATGATGCTCCGTGCCAGCAGCCCTCTCATGCGAATGCGCCTGCCGGGACGACGGGCGCGGATGCGGCCCCGGCTTCGTGTGCGAGCGCGAGCCCCGCTGCGGTCAGTCGATAGGCATGGCGCGGCGGCCGCCCCGGCGCGGTCGGTTCGCGCCATTCGGCCGCTACCAGGCCGAGCTCGGTCATGCCCATCAGGGCCGGACAGAGCGCACCCGAGTTCAGGCCTGTGCTGTTCATCAGGCCATAGCCGTGGATCCAGCCCGGCGCCTCCGCCACCAGGGCGGCGAGCAGCGTCAGCATCTGCGGCGAAGGGTGTCGACCTCGTACCATGACAGCAATCGTACATATGTAGAGTTATTTGGCAATCCGCCTTTCTGTGCCGACGAAATCTTCCATCCCCGGCCGTCCGCGCGAGATTTCCCACCGTCTGCCGGTTGAGCAAAGCGGCTCAGCGACGCGGTTGCGCGCTCAACCGGGTGATCAGGAGGGCAGCGCGTTTGGCCTGCCGACGGATGCTGGCGAGGTCCACCGTCTCGCCCGGCGCATGATCGCCGGTGCTGTAGGTGCCGAGCCCGGCCAGGCTGTCGACATCGTGCGCGACGAACGAGATGTCGCCGGCGCCGCGCTTCAGTGGATCGAGCGGAGGCATTTCGGCGAGGCCGAGGTCGCGGTTGACGTCGTTCAATGCCGCGAGCAGCGCTCGGTTGCCGGGAGTGGGAGCCATGGCAGGATAGCCTTCGCCGAATTCGATCTTCGCATCGGTGCCCGGCGCGTGGGCGGCGACGATCGCTTCCATCTTTGCCCGCACCCGCGCGGTCTGCTCCACGCTGAGCGTGCGGAAGTCGCCGGCGGCGACTGCCGTCGCAGGGATGATGTTCGTCTTGCCCGCGGCGCTGGCCACGCCGCTGTCGTCGATCTGCGCACGCGCGCCGCCGGCGACGATCCCCGCGTTGAAGGTGAGGTTGGGCTCGGGCAGTTCCGCGCGGAAGCGCGCCAGGATCCGGACCAGCTCGTTGACCGCGCCATCGCCGAACGCGGGCGTGAAAATCAGCGAGCTGTGGCCGGTCTTGCCGGTCGCGGTGATCCGCCAGTCGGTGACCGAGCGGCGGGCAATCGAGCCCATGTCGCGGCCGTCCTCGATCACCAGGCCCTCGAAATCGAGCGCCACATCGGCACGCTTGCCGGCGGCAATCAGGTCGGCGCGGGACAGCGTCTGCGGGGTGCCGGCATCTTCCTCGTCGCCGGTCAGCACGATCTCGATGTTCGCGCGCTTGAGTGCGCCGGCGGCCTGCATCGCGCGCAGCGCGGCGACGATCACCACCATGCCGCCCTTGTCGTCGCCGGCGCCGGGGCCTTCGGCCTTGTCGCCGGTGCGGACGAAGGTCTGGAACGGCGAACTCGGCTCGAAGACGGTGTCAAGATGACCGATCAAGAGGATCCGCTTGCCGCCGGGCTCGCCACGATGCGTGGCGATGAGATGGCCGGCGCGATGCGCGGCCGCCATCGGCTTCCATGTCACCGTGAAGCCGAGCGGTTCCAGCTCGGCGCGCAGCATCGCGCCAACCTTGGTCACGCCTTCGAGGTTGAGCGTACCGCTGTTCTGATCGACCAGCCGCTGGAGCAGCGACACCGAGCGTTCATATTCCGCATCGACCGTCCGGGCGATCATGGCCTCGGGGGCGGAGAGGCGTTGCGCTTCGGCCGGCGTTGCCGCCAGCGCCAGCGCGCCAACCAGCAGACCCCGCACGATCACAGCCGCGCCCCGCCAAGCTTGTAGGTCAGCTGGAGATAGAAGCTGCGCCCGACCCCGTCGAACCACGAGATGTCGTAATAGGGATAGGAACCGTAGGTGCGGTCCTTGATCGGGTCCTGGTCGAACAGATTGTTGATCGTGCCCGACAGCCGGATGCGGTCGGTGACGCTATACTGGGCGGAGAGGTTGAACAGATAGCTGGCCTTGATCCGGCCGGTCTCGGCATAGTTGGGCAGTTCGCCGAGCCGCTGGCCGGTCAGGGTGGTGGAGAACTTGCCCAGATCCCAGGTGAGGCTGGCCGTGCCCTTGTCGCGCGGAATGTCGTAGCCGCTGTCATAGGCGAGTTTGCTGATCACCGGGTCCCCCGGATACTGGCGAATGCTGTGGGTGAACACATAGGTGTAGCTGGTGCTCAGCGCGAATTCGCCGAAGCGGGCCGTCGGCATCCGCACATGGGCGGCGACGTCGATGCCGTCGGTGGTCTCCTCGGCGACGTTGATCGGATTGATCGATACGCTTTGCAGCCGCCCGTCGAGCGCGCCGCCGGCATAGCGCTGCACCCGGGCAAGCGCGTCGACGCAGGTCGGCGATGCGATGTCGACCGTGCTGCCCGCCACCGTCTTGCCGATCCGGCAATCGGCCTCGTCGCGCAGCAGCGTGTCGATGTTCATGTCGAGCACCTGGTTCTTCATCGCGACGCGGAAATAATCGACGGAGGCGTCGAAATGCCGTGACGGTTGCCACACCACCCCGGCGTTGATCGAGGTCGAGGTCTCCGGGCGCAGCTTACGGTTGCCGGTTCGGCGCGAGACGATGCCCTCGTCGGCATAGCTGCAATTGGTGATGTCGCTCGGCTGGCCGGGGTCGGTGCGGCATAGATAATAGTCGGTGCCCGAGGGATGGGTGTTGCCCGGGCCGCGGAACACATAATTGAGGTCCGGCGCGCGGAAGCCGGTGCCATAGGCAGCGCGCAGCATCAGCCGGCTGGTCGGCCGCACGATCGCCCCGAGATTATAGGTGAAGCGGCCGAAGCCGTTGCCGGCAAAGGCGTAGTGGTCGTAGCGCCCGGCCGCGTCGATCTCGAGGAACGACAGCGCAGGCAGGCGCAGTTCGCCGCCCAGGCCCCAGTGGCGGCGCGTGCCCCGGCCGTCGGAGTCGATCAGGCCGACATAATATTGGGTCAGCGCCAGTGGATCGGGCTTGAGGTCATAGCCCTGGTTGCCCGCTTCCGCCGAAACTGCCAGCCCGGCCTTGCCGCCGGGCAGCCGGAACAGATCGGTACTGCTCACCGTCGCGGCGAGGTTGTTCACCCAGCTCTTCGGGTTGTAGACCGATGTTGCCGTGATCGAGCGATATTCGGCGGGGGTGAGGGGCTTGTAGAGCCGCGCCGGATCGGCATCGAACTCGGCATAGCCCGAGGTCGGGTCGACCCCCACCTGCGGCCCGAGGAAGAAGTCGTTCGCCTTGGAGATGACGACGTGCGGGAAGGCCACCCGCGCGCTGTATTCGGCATGGTTGACGCTGAACTCGTAGCTCCAGCTGTCCGCGAACCGACCCTTGATACCCGGCGTGACGTTGTAGCTGGTCGATCGGTTGCGGGTGAGCCCCTGGTCGAGCCCGCCCATTTCCTCGGGCGTGAACTGGCGGGTCCAGTTGTCGAGCTGGGCGCCGCTGTAGGTCTGGTCCGCCGTCAGGTGGTTGGGATTGTAGAAGGTGCCCTCCTCATTCCCGTTCGGCGCGATATAGTTCCAGCTCAGCACGTCGCGGAACAGCTTGAGGCTCGAGCGGCTCGCCTGCACGTCGAGGAACAGCTCGGCGCGGTCGCTGAGCGTGAAGCCGAGCGCGCCATAGCCGCTGATCGACTGGCGCTCCGAGATCATCGTGCCATAGGCGACGGACTTGTTGCTGCCGCAGAAATAGCCGTCGCCGTCAATCGTGTCGCGGCCGGCGCGGGCGGCATAATAGGTGGAGCCGCCGTTGAGCGAGGAAAGCGCATCACACGTCGCCTTGCCGGGATTGATGTAATAGAGATATTCGTCGGCGCGCAGGAAAGTGCGCCGGGCGAGCGCCGGGCCGGTGGGATCGTCGGCGGTCGAATCCTGGTTGCGCCGCTGATATTGCCAGAGCGGCCGCTGGTCGAGCAGCTCGACGCCGACGACGCCGTGGAAGCCGCCCGTCTCCCAGCCGGTGGTGACGCTCAGCCGGTGCGAGGCTCCGCCGCCATGTTCGGTATCGCCGAAGCGATAGTCGATCCGGGTGCCGTCGGGCTTCGACTTGAGCTGGAAATTGACCACGCCCGAGATCGCGTCCGAGCCGTAGATGGCCGAGGCACTGCCGCTCAGCACCTCGATCCGCTCGATCAGGCCGACGGGGATGTTCGAGATGTCGGTGAAGTTGCTGTTGCCGTTGAAGGGCAGCGGGAAGTCGGCGATCCGGCGGCCGTTCACCAGCACCAGCGTGTGGTTCGGCCCGAGGCCGCGCAGGTCGACCTGCTGGGCGCCGGGGGTGAAGTCCGCACCGGCGAAGCTTTGCTGACTCTGCGTCTCGCCGCCATTCTGGGTGATCGCGCGCAGCACGTCGGGAACGCTCTGATAGCCGTTGCGCAGGATATCGTCCGCGGTGATCGTCGTTACCGGCGCCGGGCCTTCCTTCTGGATGCGCGGGATGCGCGAGCCGAGCACGACGATTTCCGCGCTTGCCGGCTCGTCCTGCGCTGCCGACGGCACCGTCTGCGCCTGGGCCGCCATGGGGAGCGCCCAAAGGCTGCACCCTGCCAGAAAAATACCCGTCCGCCCTTGTCGCATGAACTCGACCCCCTCGAGAGATTGTGACATATTGATACGCGAAATCGTCAAACTGGAATAACAAAAATGCAATTCGAGACCATTGGAGGCACGATTTGCACTGGATGACGAGGCGGAGGTCGTTGCTCGCCGCCGCGTTGGCGCTGCCGCCGCTGTTGCGCGCAAGCGGCGCGCGCGCGCTTGCGCGCACCGGCCCGGCCTATAGCTATTATGTCGTCGGCGATCCGCAGGCGACGCGCACCGCCGCCACCGCGCCCGCGCTGATGCTGGTGGGCGGCGGCGACTGGGACTATGCCGCGTTTCGCTGGTTCGCCGCGCGCGCGGGACATGGCCGCATCGTCGTGCTGCGGGCATCGGGCGAGGGCCAGGCGGGCGAGGAGATCTACCATCAGGTCGGTGGCGTTGCGTCGGTCGAAACCATCGTCTTCCACGATCGCAGCGCGTCGAGCGACCCGCGCGTGCTTGCCATCCTGCGTCGTGCCGACGGCATCTTCCTCGCCGGCGGCGACCAGGCGAATTACGTCCGCTACTGGAAGGACAGCCCCGTAGCCGATGCGCTGGATGCGCATGTCCGTGCCGGGCGCCCGCTGGGCGGCACCAGCGCCGGGCTCGCGATCCTGGGCGGCACTGCCTATGGCGCGATGGACGGCGGCAGCATCGACAGCGCCGCGGCGCTCGCCGATCCGGCCGGTCCGGCGGTGACGCTGGTCACCGGCTTTCTTCACCTGCCACGGATGGCGCATGTCGTGACCGACACCCATTTCAGCGTGCGCGACCGGCTGGGGCGGCTGATCGCATTCGTCGCCAAGGCGCAGCAGGCGGATCCGCACGCCGTCGGGCTCGGAGTCGACGAGGGGGCGGCGCTGTGCGTCGAGGCGGACGGAACGGCGCGGCTCCATACGCCCCCCGGCGGCCATGCCTGGCTCGTGCAGCCCCAGGCCCCGGCGGTGCTTCGGCCGGGACAGCCGCTCGACTGGAGCGGCGTGCGGATCACAGGCATCGGCCCGGATGGAGCGATCGACCTCGATACCCTGCGCGTGACGCGGCCGGCATTCACGGGCGTTGCGCGCGTGGCGGCGGGCAGGCTGATCGACGCGCCGACGCCGGGATGACGGCGCGCGGGGAAGAGATCGACCAGCGGCTGCTGGCGCTGCTGCGGGCGGATGCGCGGCGCAATGTCTCCGAACTCGCGCATCTACTCGGGGTGTCCCGGACCGCGGTGTACAGCAGCATCGAGCGGCTGGAGCGGCAGGGGACGATCGCCGGCTACACCGTGCGACTGGGCGACAGCTACGATCGCAGCCTGATCCGCGCGCACGTGATGATCAAGGTCTATCCCAAGGCGACCCACGCGACGCAGGACCAGCTTGCGATGATCCCCGCGGTGGCGGCGCTCCACGCGATTTCGGGGGAATATGACCTGATCGCGATGCTGGAGGCCCAGACCGTAGGACAGTTGAACGACCTGCTCGATGCGATCGGGGCGATGGAAGGCGTCGAGCGCACGACCTCCTCGGTCATTCTCGCAACCAAGCTGCAGCGCTGATCGAAGCCGCCGCCTCCGCGGCGCGATTGGAAATGGCGAGGCTTCCCGTGGTGCCGGTTGCAGGAATCGAACCCGCGACCTTCGGTTTACAAAACCGCTGCTCTACCAGCTGAGCTAAACCGGCCCTTGCGCGTACCGCTGAGCGGGGCTGACGGGCATCTGAGCGGTTTGCCGCCACGGGTCAAGCGGGAAGGCATACAAACCTGGCCGTCGCGCCCACAAAAAAACGCCTGCCCACCGAGGTGGACAGGCGCAGGTGCTTGGGAACTACTGCGGGTTCAGAACTTGACGGTGGCGCCCACCGCAACCTGGCGACCCAGCGAGTCATAGCGTGCCGACAGCGTGTTGTTGCGCGACAGGCCATAGTTGTACGAGTTGGCGAGGATCGGCGGATCCTTGTCGAGGATGTTGTTCGCCGAGATGCGGAACGCGAAGATCTCGTTCACGCGGAAGTTCGCCGCCAGATCGAAATAGTTGTACGGCGCGATCCGGTAGAAGGTCGTGCGGGCATTCGCCGCCGTGCCGCCCAGGGCCGCGTCGCCTGAGTTGGTGGTGTTGGTCAGCGGGCCGATATAGCGCCAGTTCAGCGAAAGCTGGAACTTCTGGTTCGGCGTGCTGTAGGTGGTGCGCAGCGTGTGCGACCAGCGCGGGATGAACTGGCCGCAATTGTCGCCGAAATAGCCTTCCGAACAGTCCTTCGTCGGCAGGATCGGCGAGTCCTGGCCGCCGAGCAGCGTCGACAGCGAGCCGTTGAAGTCGAAGTCGAGCTTGCCGATCCGGTCGCCCAGGCGAAGGGCATATTGCGCCTGGAAGTCCCAGCCATGCGCCTTGGACTTGTAGTAGTTCGTCGTGCCCTGGCGGATGAACCCCGTGGTCGGGTTGGTGTTCGGGGTGCTGTACAGCGTGCCGTCCGCATTGCGCACAAACGCCTTGCAGAAGAAGTCGCTGGCGGTCTGCACACAGCCGGTCGAGAAGTAATTATAGTCGTTGTAGCCGATCGAGTTGTTCAGATCGATCAGGTACCGGTCGACCGACAACGTCAGGCCCGGCAGGAAGCGCGGACGCAGGACCACGCCGACGGTCTTGGTGTAGGCCGTTTCCGGATCCACCGTGAAGCCGCCGCTGCGATAGGTGCAGCCGACATCGGTGGGGCAGAGCAGGGTCGCGCTGCCGTAGAGATTGTCGGCAAGGCCCGTCGCCTTGCACGCCGCACGCGAAGCCTGCGGGGCGCCGTACACGGGAACCTGCTGGCCCGTCTTCGGATCGATCGTCGTGCTGACCAGGGTCGGTGCGCACGGGTCGCTATAGGCCGTCGTGATCCGGCCATAGCTGACGTTCGCGCCCTGGCTGGCTTCCACCACCGTCGGTGCGCGCTGGGCACGATTGACCGAGCCACGGAACGTGATGTCCTTGACCGGCGACCAGACCAGTTCGGTCTTCCAGGTGGAGAAGGTCTTCGGGTTGGTGTTGTACTTCGACAGGCGGAACGCGCCGTTGAACTGCAGCAGCTCGGCGAACGGCTTATGCTCGACGATCGGCGCCTGCAGCTCGGTCATGCCTTCCCAGACATGCTGGCCGAGCGCGTTGTCGGTGCCGCCGTTGAGGTCGCGGTAGATCGCGTCGGCATAGCTCTTCAGCTTGTCCTCGCGATATTCGGCACTGAACGCGATCGCCAGGCCCTGTTCGGCCCAGGGGCTCTTGATGCCCATCTTGCCCAGGTCGCCCTGCACGGTCGCGATGCCCTGGTAGAGCGTGTTGATCGTGGTCGTGCGGCCGTAGGTGCCGTTGGTCAGATAGTTGTAGAGCGCCAGGTTGTTGGTCGCCGAGTTGGCGCTGAACGGATCGAAGGGCAGGCAGCCATCGGCCGTGCCCGAGGCGCAGGTTGCCTTGCCGTTGACCAGCACGCTGTCGAGCGACTTGTTCACCCGCGCATAGTCGAGCGCGCCGGTGGTGAAGTCCTGCCGGTTGCGGGCATAGACGCCGCCCACGTCATAGCTCCACCCCTCGGCGAAGCTGCCGCGGATGCCGCTGCTGATGCGCGTGCCCTGGTTGATGTACGTGTCTTCCTGGTCCGGCACGCCCGAGAAGCGATAGCGCAGCTCGATCGGCACGGCGGTGCCGGTGCCGGCGTTGCTGCCGCAGATCGTCTGCGACTGGCTGGCGGACATGAACGGGTTGTTGCACTTGACGATGTACGGGCTGTCGCTGATCGCGGTGTAGCTGAACACGCGCGCCGGGAAGAGGTTGACCGACTTGTCGCGGAACCACATCGCGTCGGTGTAGAGCGTCGCGGCTTCGGAAATCTCGAACTGGGCGAAGCCGCCGGCGTTCCAGCGATGCGAATCGCGCTGGAAGGAATAGCCGTCATACGGGTTCATCGCCACGGCGGTGGAGTAGGGGACGAAGGTCCGGCTGCCGTCGGGATTGTTGATATAGGCGTTGCCGTTGTTCGGGCCCGAACGCGGCGAGACATAGCCGGTCTTGGTATAGGTGGAGGTGCTGCAGGACAGCGGGCCGTCCTTCACCGACTGGATGAGCTGGCAGCCCGAGGTCTCGCGCGCCGCATACGGGACGAGATCGCCCTGACGGTAGTTGACATAGGCCTGGAGGTGCAGGCGGTCGTCGAGCAGCTTCTTGCCGACGGTGAGCGCCACGTCGGCGCGACCGCCATCGACGGCAAGGCCGTGCGCGGGCTGGGCGAAGTTGTAGTTCTTCGCGACCTGCGAGATCAGCCCCGGCGTGTTCTGGTGGACGTAGAAATTATAGTTGCTGTCCAGCCGGATACCGGTGAAATCGCGGTCCATGACGAAATTGACGACGCCCGCGACCGCGTCCGAGCCGTAGACGGCCGAGGCGCCGCCGGTGAGCACATCGGTCCGCTTGAGCAGCGCGGTGGGGATCATGCCGACGTCTTCGCCGTTCATCGTGCCGAGACGCTTGCCGTCGACGAGCACCAGCGTGCGCTCGAAGCCGAGGTTGCGCAGCTTGACGCGCTGGCGGCCGTCCGAATCCTGATAGTTCTGCTGGCTGTCCGGCGCGACCTGCGGGAGGCGGTTCAGCACATCCTCGATGTTCACCGCGGCCTGGAACTTGATCGCTTCGGCCGTGATCGAGGTGATCGGTGCGGCGGCCGTGGTGTTCGGGCGGGTGATGCGCGAGCCGGTGACGACGATGGTGTCGCTGGAAGGCGCGTTCTGGTCGGCGGGTGTCACGTCCTGCGCCATCGCCGGCGCCGCGAGGAGCGTGGCGAGGCAACTGGTTGTTATCAGCAGCTTGTCGATAGTTCGCATGAAGATCCCCTTTTGGTTTTCGTTGGTTGATGCATGTCTCCCCATAGACATGCGAAAAGGGGAGCCACGGCGATTGCCGTGGCTCCCCCGTCATTCCGGATTACATCCGGAAGCTGGCGCTGATCGAGAAGGTCCGACCATTCTTGTACAGCGCGGTCGGCGCCGACGGCGTCGAGCTGTACTGGTAATAGGTCTCGTCCAGCAGGTTCGATGCGTTCGCCGTGATCGTGAAGTTCTCGAGCACCTTGTACGATGCCGAGAAGTCCAGCTGGCGGTACGAGTCCGTATAGTCCGCCGACGAAAGGCGGCCGAACACGTAGAAGTACTTTGAGCGATAGTTGTAGCTCACGCGTGCCTGGAACGGCCCGCTCTCGAAATACGGCACGATGTTATAGGTGTCGCGCGAGAGATAGGGCAGGCCCTGGCCGCTGATGCCGGTGTCCGCATCGGCGAAGGTGTAGTTCGCCTGAATGCCGAAGCCATAGGCGATCGGCGTCTGCGCGGTCAGCGAGAAGCCGGTGACCGAGGCGCCGCCGCCGTTGATCGGCTGCGAGATCGCATAGTCACGCGTCTGCTGCGTCAGCGGGTTGGTCAGGCGCAGCGTGACGTTGCTGTTCGAGATGTAGTTCGAGATATCGCGGTAGAAGATTTCCGCCGAGATATAGCCGCTCTTGGTGAAGTACCATTCCGCCGACAGGCCGAAGTTCGTCGCCGCATAGGGCTTGAGGTTCGGATTGCCCGCGCTGCCGGTGCTCTGCGTGTCGTCCAGCGAGAAGGAGCCGGCGAGCTGGGAGTAGCGGGGCCGTGCGATCACCTTCGCAGCAGCGGCGCGCAGCACCACGCCGGGACCGGCATCATAGGCGATGTTGAACGCTGGCAGGAACCGGTTGTCGGTGCTCGACGAGGTCTGCGGGATGACCTGTCCGTTCGAGCTCAGATAGTAGAAGCTGTCGTCCTGCGTGCTGACGAAGCGACCGCCGATGTTCCCGCGGAACTTGCCGGTCTCGAAGTTCGCCTGGACGTAGCCGGTGTAGATCTTCTCCTTCACCTTGAAGTAGCTGCCGGTGTCGAGCGACCGCGTGACGTTCAGCGTGCCCGGCGCGGTGAGCGCGGCGATGGCCGCATCCTTGGTCAGCGTGGCGTAGGGCGTGCCATTGCCGGTGGTCGACAGCCCGTCATACAGGTTGCCGGCGAGCGTGTAGGAGCCGAGATCGGCCAGCGTGAAGGCGCGGTTGGTGAAGGTCGCGCCGCCATAGGTCAACTGGCGGTTGAGGTGGTCGTTGTAGCGACCGCCGAACAGGATCTTGACGAACGGACCGAAGGCGATGTCGCGCTCGAAATCGAGCTGACCGTACTTCTCCTTGTCGAGCGTCTGGTCGGCATCGGTGATGCCGCCGATCTGCGCGCCGTAGAAGCCTGCGCCGTTGGTCGCGGCGAGCACCGCCGGCTCGGTCTGCAGGCGCGATTCACCCGGCGAGGTGCTCACCCAACGCGAGCCGTCGCTGGCCGGATACTGCCAATCGAGCATCGTGTTGCGGCCGTTGGCGCCGACGGTGAAGCCCTGCAGGGTACGGAAGTTCAGCAGATATTCCGGCTGCTTGCCACCCGATGCGCGGGTCCAGCCGACATTGCCGGTGACCTTCCAGCCGTTGACGTCCCAGTCCATCGCCAGCGTGCCGCTGTCGTTCTTGATGCGCGTGCGGCGGAAGTTGGTGTCGAGTTCGCCGGTCCAGTTGGTGCCGGTGCCCGCGCCATAGGTGGCGGAGGTGATCAGCCCGTTGGTGATCGTCGCCTGCTGGATCAGGTTGCCGCGGACGTTGTAGCTATATTCGGAGTTGCTGAAATTGTCGTAGTTGCCGCGGATGACGAGGCCGGTCGCGGTCAAGGTCAGGTTGTCGGCAGGCTTCCACTGCATCGCGCCCGAGAAGCTCAGGCGCTCGCGGGTCTGCTGGAAATATTCGTGCGCCAAGAAAGCGGGCAGGCGAGCGTTGACTAGGTCCTTGTAGCTGCCGCCATTGACCTTCAGGTTCGGGTTGGTCGGTACCGGGTTGCCACTGGCGTCGGTGATGACGTTGCCGTTATTGTCCTGCTGGAAGAAGCTCTTGCCGGTCAGGTAGCCATACACCGCGACACCCGCGCGAGCGAGATACTGGCGATCATAGCCGACCGAGCCGAGCACGCCGAACGTGCCGGAATCATTGTGCCAGCTGTACAGCACCGAGGCGCGCGGGCTGCCGCGCTCGGACCGGTCGTTATAGGCATAGCCCGCCGATGCGGTGATCGTGTTCGGCTTCAGATCCAGGGGCTTGCGGGTTACGACGTCGACGGTGCCGCCGATCGCGCCTTCCTGCAGCCGGGCTTCCGGCGTCTTGTAGACGATCGCCTGGCTGATGATTTCGGGCGAAAGGAGCGAATAGTTGAAGCTGCGGCTCGACCGGTCCGACGGGTTGCCGCCCCAATCGGCCGAGGCAACCGAGTGGCCATCGATCAGGATGCGGTTCAGCGCGGGCTCCAGACCGGCGATCGAGACCTGCTCGCCTTCCCCGAACTGGTGGTCGACGGTCACGCCCGGCAGGTGCGACAGCGATTCCGCGATGTTGCGGTCGGGGAACTTGCCCACGTCTTCCGCGCTGATCACGTCGACGATCGCGTTGGCCTTGCGCTTGGTCGCGGCGGAATCCGCCAGCGAGCGCGCATAGCCGGTCACGACGATCTGATCGCCTTCAGCGGCAGGCGTTTGCTGATCGGCGGTCTGGGCGGCTGCCGGCGCGACCAGCGCCAGCGACGCCGCGCCGAACGCGGCGGTAAAGCTGGTCGAAACCAGCAGAGACTTCCGAAAACCCCTCATCACTTTATCCTTCCTTTTGCCCCCGGGCTGACATGGTTCTGCGCTGGCGTACGCTAGCCTTTGCGCAGGCTCTCTGCGGCGAGCACGCTCGTCGCTCCCCCCAAGTTGGTAACCGCATAGGTAAAGCCGGGCTGCAGCGCATAGGCGCCGACCAGACCGTCGCGGTTAATCGCCAGGAACGCGACCTGCGCGTCCTTGACGGCATCGCCCCGCAAGCGGGCAATGTGCAAAACAGCTTCACGGCAAGCCTCCATCGGGGGCATGCCCGCCCGCATCGAGGAGACGATCCGCGCAGATCCGGCGATCCGGGTTACTTCCTCGCCCACGCCGGTTGCCGTGGCGGCGCCGACATCGGGTTCGACCATCAGGCCGCACCCGGCCTGGGGCGAGTCGCCGACGCGGCCGCGCAGCTTGAACGCCATGCCGGAGGTGGTGCAGGCGCCGGCCAGCCGACCAGCGGCGTCGCAGGCGACGATTCCGATCGTGTCATGGTCGAGCGCCGAACCACGCTGGTTCTCGATGTTGGCGATTGGCTTGTACTTGGCGGTCTTCAGCCACGCACGCCACGCCGCCTCTGCCTCGGCGGTCAGCAGCTTGGTCCTGGGGAACCCCTGCTCGATCGCGAACTGGCGGGCGCCTTCGCCGACCAGAAAGGTGTGCGGCGTCCTTTCCATCACCCGCCGCGCGACCGAAATCGGGTGGAGAATGTCCTCCAGCGCGGCGACCGCACCGACATTGCCGCGATCGTCCATGATGATCGCGTCGAGCGTCACATGGCCGTCGCGGTCCGGATAGCCGCCATAGCCGACCGAGTGGTTATTGGGATCGGCTTCGGGCACCCAGGCGCCCGCTTCGACCGCATCGATCAGCGAGCCACTCTTCTTCCACTGGGCATAGGCGGCCGCATTGGCGGCTGCACCGAAATCCCAGGTGGAAACGATCAGCGCGCGCGCGTCGTTCGGCTGTGCCAGCGCGGCATGCGTCGGCAGCGCCACGGCGCCTGTCACCCCCCACTTCAATGCATCGCGGCGACGGATTCCCATCGGAGCAACCCCCTCGAAACGCCGCATTTTTGCGGCACAATCCCATGTTGCGGTGCGTCATATGTCTGTCACCGCATCGAAGGGATGCTGTCATAGGTGCCACATCAATACAATACCATTTCGGAAAATTGGTTTTATATATGGCAACGTCCGAGGCGCCTGCCGTCCTTTTTCGGGAAGGATGTTGCGCCAATGCAACGCGCCGGCGCCCGAACATGTCGGACGCCGGCGCGCGTGGTCTTGGTACTGGGCAGGAACGTCAGCGGGGCGTGGTGAACCCGCCGATTTCCGCGATCGCCAGCTTGGCTTCGGGCAGCGCCGTTTCGGCAAAGGTCAGCCGCAGGAAACGTGCCGCGCGCGCCTTGGCGAACCCGATGCGCTGCGTCGACAGGGCATAGGCGATGTTGCTGAACTCGCCGGTCGCAGCAGGATCCCAATTGGTACCGTCCACACTGGTCTCCGCCTGGTAGCCCTTGGGCGGCGCCGCGCCGATCATCACATGGCGCGACGGCGTCAGGCTGAAGCCGGCAAGCGTGGTGGTTGCGCCCAGATCGATGGTGATCGTCGCGGGCGTGCCCGGGCGCGGCGCCGGGAGCGTCAAGATCGTGCCAGGATCGCGATCCAGCAGCTTTTCTGCACCCGGCGCGCTGGCTCCGGCGATCGTCCAGCCGCGCGTATCGAGCACGGTGGGGTCGGACGATATGATCGGCGCGACCGGTGCCGGTGCCACCGCACGGAACAGGGCGAATTCGCTGATTGCGGGGCAGGCGGCCGCCTCCAGGATGCGCAGCCGCACGCGGCGCGGCGCGACGGGCTGGGGCAGGCGGAGGATGCGCTGCGCCGAGATGCACTGCTTCTCCGCGAGTTGCTGCCAGGCGCCGTCGATCTCGGCATCCACGGCGAAGCGCGTCACCCGCACGCCGAGCGGCAGATATTCGCGCAGGCGAATCACGTCGAAGCGGGTGCCGGGCTTGAGGTCCAAGGTGAGGGTGGGGGTGTTCGCGCCGTCGGGCGTCGACCAATAGGTCTCGCGATTGCCGTCGAGCACGCGCGCTGCCTCGAAGCCGGGCCCGCGCACCGCGCTGGCATGGGCGACCGCGCTCTTTGCCAGGTCCTGCGCAAAGGTCGCGCGGATCGCGTCGCCGAAGCTCTTGAGGATCTTCACGTCCTGGTCGGCGATGCGGCCGCGGCGATCGGGCGGCAGGTTGAGGTTCAGATTGGTCCCACGGCCCACCGACTCGTCATACAGCTGCACCAGCCGCTCGGGGCTCTTCACCCGCGAATCCTCGTCGGCATGGTAGAACCAGCCCGGGCGGATCGAGACGTCGGTCTCGGCCGGCCACCACAGCGCGCCGCCGCGCACGCCCGAATTGCCCTCGCTCTGTACGTACGGGTGGTTGGGCATGGTCGGCCAGCAGGGGTCGCCCGCCACGCCGTCCTCGTTGCCCACCCAGCGGATATCGGCGCCGAGCGGATCGAAGGTGCAGGCATCGGGCTGGAGCTTGTGGACCAGCGCGACGATCGACGGCCAGTTGTAATAGGCCGGCGCGTCGATCTTCCGGGTCTCGCGCGCGCCGCCATAATAGCCGTCGCCGCCATTGGCGCCGTCGAACCACACTTCGAACAGCGTGCCGTACTGGGTGCAAAGCTCGGTCAGCTGGGCGCGATAATAGCTGATGTAGCCGGGGCGGCCATATTCGGCATGGTTGCGGTCCCAGGGCGAGAGATAGACGCCGAAGGGCAGGCCGGCGCGCTTGCACGCGTCCGACATCTCGCGGACGATGTCGCCCTGGCCGTTCTTGTAAGGGCTGTTGCGGATGCAATGCTCGGTCAGCGTCGTCGGCCACAGGCAGAAGCCGTCGTGGTGCTTGCAGACCAGGATCAGGCCCTTGAGCCCACCCGCCTTGGCTCCCGCGACGATCTGGTCGGCGCTGAAATCGGTGGGGTTGAAGGTCTTGGGATCCTCGTCCCCATAGCCCCATTCCTTGTCGGTGAAGGTGTTCATCGAGAAATGGATGAAGGCATATTGCTCGCGCTGGTGCCATTTCCACTGGCGGGCGGAGGGCGTGGCGCCGAACGGCTGGGGTGCTGCGGTCTTGGCCGCGCTGCCGGCGGCATGCGCGATCGCGGGCGAGGCAAGGCCTGCGGCGACGAGCGCTCGGCGGGAAAGGGTCGTCATTTGCGTTCTCCGGGGAGGGGTTCGGGGATAAGCCAGGTCTCGGCGACCTGATGGCCGCGGCCGCTGCCGCCCATGCCGGCGGGCCGTGTCCAGGCGAGGTCGAGCGTGCCGCTTCGGGTGGCGGCGACGGGGATGTCGAATTCGACCGTCATCGGGTTGGTCTTGCGGTCGAGCGGGGGGTGGATCTCGATGCCGCCCGTGGCGACGAGCCGCATCGGCAGCCAATAGTCCTCGCCCGCATAGGTGGCGATCAGGCGGTAGCGGCGCTTGGGGTCGAGGCCGGTATACTGGAGCCGCAGCGGGGCGTCGTAGAGACTCTCGGCATAGCTGATCCACGACATTCGCCAGCCGTCCTCGGGCGTGCGATCGGCAATGCCCTCGACGGCGCCGTCGAAGCGCAGGGGATCGGTGGCCGGGCTGCTGCCGCGAACGAGGTGGGGGGCGTTCCAGGGATCGCCGAGATCGTCGTACAGCGCGCCGTCGCGCGTGCGGGCATAGTCGGCGAGCTGGGCGGGTGTCCGGGTAGCCAGCTGGCGCTCGATCCAGACGCGGTCGTTGAGGTCGACATCGACGCGATCGAGATTGGCGCCGCGCTCGATGGTGGTGGCACCGTAGCGCTTTACACTGAGCTGGAGCCGCGCGCCCTGCCACAGTCGTTCGGCGAGCGCGAACAGCCGGGTACGCAAGGCAGGCACGGGGGCGGGATCGGGCTCGGCGAGCCGGGCACGGGCCGTGGCGGCATCCGGGGCAGCAAGCGCGGCGGCTTCGCGCGCGCGGGCGGCGATCAGTCGGTGGCGGACGATCGCATCGTACACCGCACGGTAGCGCAGCGCATCGATCCGCCAATCGGCCCAGGCGGCGGGATTGAGGCCATCCACCAGCGCCAGCGTCGCGTCGATCCGCGCATTGGCGGCGGGATCTCCCACCCAATTGTCTTCGAGCGCGAACAGCGCCTTGGCCGCAGTGGAATCGCCGATGAAGCCGGCGGCATAGTCGCGGGCAAACGCTTCGGCTGTGGTGTGCGGATCCCAGCCCAGGCGGAACCAGAGGAACTGGTTCACATCGTCGTTCACGCCTTCCGAATAGGTGACGAAGCCGCTGCTGCCCGGATCGAGATGCCGGAACAGCGCCGTCATCGCGCGCGGGCGGGGGTTGATCGGCTCGCGGCCTTCGGTGAGCGCGAAGGCAGGGCTCCAGCGGTCGACCGGCACCTGCGCGTGCATGGTGTGGGCGATGTCCGGGTAGAGCAGCAGCCGATATCCGGCGGGCAGATTGCGGCGCTGGACAGCCACCGGGTCGCGGGTCTGCGGGCCGGCGAAGATGCCGGTCAGCCAGCGCGGACGGCGGGCGAGCTGGGCGTAGAAGGCGTCGAGCCCGGCGGCATCGAAGCCCTGGGTCGAGACCCATATGCTCGCGGCGGGATTGCGCCCGTGCAGCGCCGCCGCTTCCTCGGCGACGAGGGGGAAGAGGTTGGCCGGGGCGGCATGGCCCGGGTCGCCGCCGGGCACGTACAGCGCGTCGACCTGCGGCAGCTGCCCGAGCAGCGTGCGGAAGCGGCCAAGCTCCGCATCACGCTCGGCCGGCGTCGCATAGTCATGGAGGTTGGGATAATAGAGCGCGAAGTCGATGCCGAGCCGGTGGGCGATTGCGCCGATGCCACGCAGCGTCTCCAGCGGCGGGGCAGGGAAGAGCGGGCTGCTGTCGTCATCGTCGGAGATCGGCGCGATCACCTGCACGCCGCTTGCGCCCCATAGCGCGAAGTCCTCGATGCGGCGCTGGAACATCGCCAGCGTCCAGGCATCGTAACTGTTGTTCTTGGCGCGGTAGCCGATCTGGGTGAGCCGCACGGGGCGCGCGGGCGCGCTGTCATAGCGCAGGGGCCGGGCGCCCGTGCGAAGATACCAGCCGGCGCCATAGACAAGCCCGCGCGTTGCCTGCGCGGTGATGACCAGCGTGTCGCCGATGCGCCGGACCGCGAAGCCCTCGCGCGGCAGGTGACGCGGGGCGACCTTGCGCCAGGTTGACCGCTGCGCCGCGGGCAGGGCGGCGGCAACCGCGTCGCTGGGTGCAAGCAACACGCGGGCGCAGGCCGCGTGGCGCTCCGCCAGCCGCGTGCGCAGCAGATCGGCCGCCACCTCGCCGCCCTTGCCAGCGGCGACGCAGGGTGTCGTCGTCAGAAGCGCGGCGGCGAGCAGCATCAGGCGCGCACGTGGCCACCGGACGGCGGACGGTCGGCCGGCGCCCGGCCGAACGCCGGGTTCGGTGTAGCCGACATGGTGAAGCGTAGCGTACCGCCCTTCACCAGATCGGCGTGCGCGATCCAGCTCTTGGTCCAGGGTTTGCCGTTCCAGGTGACGGCGGCCACATAGGGCGTGTCCGGCCGGTTGCCCGGCGCCTCGATAACCAGCCGTTTGCCCGCGCCCACCGTCACCTCGGCGCGCTCGAACAGCGGGGAGCCGAAGACATAGACCGTCGAGACCGGATCGACCGGGTAGAAGCCCAGCGCCGAGAAGACGTACCAGGCGCTCATCTGGCCGCAATCGTCGTTGCCGATGATTCCATCTGGATCGTTCTTGTACATCTCCGTGCACAGCCGCCGGACCATCGCCTGCGTCTTCCAGGGCGCGCCACAATAGGCATAGAGATAGGCGGCGTGCTGATCGGGCTCGTTGCCATGCGCGTACTGGCCGACCAGCCCGGAGATATCGGGCGGGGCATTGGCCGGGAGCGTGGAGGGCGCGTTGAACAGCGCATCGAGCTTCGCCTCGAACGTGGCGTCGCCGCCCATATGCGCGATCAGGTCGTGGACGTCGTGCTGGTTGAGGAAGGTCGCCTGCCAGCCATTCGCCTCGGTATAATCGCGCCACCAAGGCTTGGGCATGTGGCCGAGCTGGATCGGATCATAGGGTGTCCACCAGCTGCCATCGGCGAAGCGGGGGCGGGCAAAGCCGATATTGCCGTCGATCACGTTGCGCCAGTTGCCCGAACGCTTGGCCAGCCGCGCCGCATCGGCCTTCTCCCCGATCGCGGCGGCGAGGTGCGCCGATGCCCAGTCGTCATAGGCATATTCCTGGGTGCGGCTGACGCTTTCCCACCATTTGTCGGCGGGCACATAGCCGAGGCTGTCGTAGAGGTCGCGGCCCTTGCTGTTGTCGAGGTCCGGCGCGGTGAAATCGAAGCTGCGGCGGCGGATCGCGGGCCAGGCGGCGGCGTACTCGGCCGGAATCCCCTTGGCCTGCGCCTCGGCGAGCGGCACCACGCCGTGCCAGCCGATCATCGTGCCGGTTTCCTTGCCCTGCAGCGGCCAGACCAGGGGGCCATAGGGTGACTGGGCAGTCTGGCGGATCAGGTCATCGACGAGCGACTTGACCCGATCGGGCGCGATCAGGGTGAGCAGCGGGTGCAGCGCGCGATAGGTGTCCCACAGCGACCAGGTGCTGTACGCCGCGCCGCCCATGGGCACGGTGTGGATCTGCCCGTCCATGCCGAGATAGCGGCCATCGACGTCCGAGAAGAGCGTGGGGGCGAGCTGGGCGTGGTACAGCGACGTCGTGAGGATCGTCCGCTGGTCGGCGGTGCCGCCTTCGACGCGGACGGCGTCGAGCGCCGGTTGCCACCGGGCGGTGGCTTTGCGACGGGTGGCATCGAAGTCCCAATGTCCCGCTTCGGTGACGAGATTGGCTCGGGCCCCGGCCACATCGACGCCGGAAATGCCACAACGTACGGAAATCGGAGCATTTCCGGCGTCCGCATAGTGCAGCACCGCCTTCAGTCGCCGCCCGGTGACCCTGGTGCTGCCGGCGGGCTGCTCGGCATCGTCATCGGCGTAGAGCGTGATCCGATCGGGCTGGCGCGAGAGCTGGAGCGCGAAGAAAATCTTGCGGCCCTTGGCCCAGCGGAAGACTTGTCGCTGGCCGGTGATCGTGCCGTCCGGCGCCACCTCGATCACCGCGTCGGCGATCAGCGGCGGGTTGTCCGAGCTGTCGAGCACCAGGTGCGAGAGGTCGAGCAGGATGTGCCCGGCGCCGGCGGGGAAAGTGTAGCGATGCCAGCCGGTTCGCTCTGTAACGGTCAGCTCGGCGCGGACGCCGTTCTCCAGCGCGACGCTGTAATAGCCCGGCTCGGCGCGCTCGTCCTGATAGCGCTGCCGATAGCCGGTCTCCGGCTTTTCGCGGGTGCCGGGCTGCAGCACCACCGGTCCCCGGCCGGGGACAACGAGCAGGTCGAGCATGTCGCCGATGCCGGTGCCCGAGAGGTGCGTATGCGAGAAGCCGAGGATCGAGCCGTCGGTGTGATAATAGCCCGAGCAGGTCTCCCAGCGCTCGACGCCGGTATCGGGGCTCAGCTGCACCATGCCGAAGGGGAGCGACGCGCCCGGATAGGTATGTCCGGTGCCGCCGGTGCCGATGAACAGGTTGGGCGCAGTACGGCGCGGCGCCTGCGCAAAGGCGATGCGCGGCGTGGCTGCGGCGGCCAGACCGATCGCGCTGGAGCCGAGCAGGCGGCGGCGGGTGAACATCACAGCATCTCCTGAAGGAGCTGGGGTTGGGTGGCGGCCAGGTGGACGATCAGCTCGCCGAACAGGCCGTTGGCCCAGGCAAACCAGTCGCGGGTGAATTTGGCGGGGTCATTCTGGTCCACGGCTTCATGGATAAAGCCGGTGCCAGCATCGCTATTGCTAAGCATTCTCAAGATATTGCGAGGCGTTCGCACATCGTCATCATGCGAGAATGCCCGAATAATCAGTGACATAGGCCAGACCTGGCCCAGCCCGACATGCGGGCCGCCAATGCCTTCGATCACCTTGCCGCGCGACCAATAGGGATTGGTCTCGCTCCACGCCGCCGCGGCGGTGCGCTGCCATAGCGGGTCGGCGCGATCGAAGCAGCGCAGATAGGCGAGGCTGGAAAGCGACGGTACATTGGCGTCGTCCATGAAGATCGCGTTGCCGAAGCCGTCGACCTCATAGGCAATCACCTCGCTGCCGTCGCGCAGCCGCATCGTGCCATAGTCGCGGAGCGCGGCGGCGACTTCGTCGGCCAGCGCGGTGGCGTCGCTCGCCAATGCGGTGTCCTGGCGGGCGGCCATCACGAGTATCGCGAGCTCGCGAAGTACCGTCACGGCGAAATAATTGGCAGGAATCAGAAAGGGGTAGATGCAGGCATCGTCTGAGGGTCGGAAACCGGAATGGATCAGCCCGACCGGCCGTGTCGGCGCGCCATAGCCGTCGAGCATCAACGTCTCGGTCGGCCGGTCGCTGTTGCGGAGGAACCGGTACGGCCCGGCACCGGTCTTACGCTGCTGCTCGCGGAAGGTGCGCAGGATCGCGCGGGCAGATTCTGCCCATTGTGCATCGAACGGCGTGGTGTCGCCGGTCGCCTTCCAGTAATCATGGGCCAGGCGAATGGGATAGCAGAGGCTGTCCACCTCCCACTTCCGTTCGGCGACGCCGGGCTTCATCTCGGTCTTGTCCGCGAGCGCCCAGCTCAGCTTGGTGCGGGCGTTCGGATCCTCGAGAAAGGCGTTGGCATAGGGATCGAGCAGGATGCAGCGCGCTTGCCGTGCGATCAGGCCGTGGTAGAGGCGGCGCAGATCGGCATCTTCCCTGGCGAGATGCAGATAGGGACGCACCTGCGCTGAGCTGTCCCGTAACCATAGTGCGTCGATGTCGCCGGTGATGACGAACGCATCTGGTTTTCCATCGACCACGCCCATCTTGACCGTGGTGTCGAGCGTATTGGGGAAGCAGTTGCCGAACATCCAGCGCAGCTTCGGATCAGCGATCTGCTTGGAAACGCGCGTGATTTCACGCTCCACCGCCTTGCTGACGAAGCGTCGGTCGGCGGGTGCCGGGCGCTTGCTGGCGAGATCGGTCGTGGTGGCGGCGAAGGCGGGCGTGGCGGCGAGCGCGAGGCCGGAGCCGAGCAGGGTGCGGCGGTCGATCATTTCGGCAGCTCCTGTGCATCGCCGTTCAGCGTGAACTCGGTCCATTGCCCCGCACCGTCGCCGGGCTGACCGCCGCCGACCCACACCCGGTAGGTGCCCGGCAGCACGCGCCGCGTGCCGTCGCGCGCGACGCTGCTGATGCTGCGGGGATCGAGCGTGAACGACAGGCTGGCCGACTTGCCCGGTGCGAGCGAGGCGCGCTGGAAGCCGGCAAGCTGACGCTGGAGCACCGGTGCCGTGAACCCGCCCGGTTTCCCCGCGTCGGGTGTGACGACATAGACCTGGGCAACTTCCTCACCGCTGCGGTTCCCTGCATTGGTGAGCTTGGCGCTGACCTGGACCGGCTGGCCGAGCCCCGCGGCCTTCACCGCCACATCGCCATAGGCGAAGCGCGTGTAGCTGAGGCCATGGCCGAAGCCCCAGAGCGGCTTGCCGGTGAAGAAGCGATAGGTCCGCTCCTTCATGCCGTAGTCGACGAACGCCGGGAGGTCGTCGGTCGAGGCGTAGAAGGTCAGCGGCAGGCGGCCCGAGGGGTTGTTTTTCCCGGCCAGCGTCTCGGCGATGGCGGTGCCGCCCTCTTCGCCGGGATACCAGGCTTCGAGGATTGCGTCGGCCAGCGAAGGATCGACTGCCACCGCGCTGCCGCTGGTGAGGACGAGGACCAGCGGCTTGCCGGTCTTGCGCAGCGCCTGGAGCAGTTCGAGCTGCGGGCGCGGCAGGGCGATGTCGGTACGGTCGCCGCCAACGAAGCCCGGGATCGAGACGCTGAGTGCCTCGCCCTCCAGGTCGGGCGACAGGCCGAGGACGGCGACGATCGTGTCGGCGCTTTTCGCCACGTCGAGCGCCTGGGCGAGCATCGGCTCGGCCGGCGGCTGCCACATCAGGCGGACGCCGAAATCCTCGCTGCGATGGTCGATCTCCATGCGGAACGGCAGCGGCTTGCCGTCGCTGGCAACCTTCACCGCCACGCGCGCCTTGCCGAGCGGGCCGTCGTGGAGCAGCTTGCCGTCGACCCACAGCCGCACCGCATCGTGCGTGGTGCAATCCTTCCAGCAGGCGGGAATGTCGATCGCGAGTTCATAGTCGCCCGCGCCCGGCGGCACGAAGTCGCCGCTCCAGCGCACCGCGAAGCCGGTGGGGTTCAGGCTCGGCAACGGCGCGGCGCGGGTATAGTTGAAGTCGATGCGGCGATCCTGCCGGATGGCGACGGGCGTGCCTGTGACCGTGGGCGAGGCGAAATATTCGGCCTTGAGGCCCGGCTTGTCGTCGGCGCGGAAGGCGGTTTCGGGCATGATCACCGCGCCGCCCTCGGCCAGCTGGGAGCCTTGCGCGTACAGGACGCGGTCCGCGCCGAACTGGCGGCGGATGCCGTCGAGCGGCGTCACCGGATCCTTGGCGGTACCGTGATAATTGCCCTCCAGCACGCCCAGATCATCGGCATTGGCGCCGATCACCGCGATGCGGCCGCCGGGGGTGAGCGGCAGGCGGTCGCCGTCGTTCTTGAGCAGCACGATCGCCTTGCGCGCGGCCTCCAGCGCCAGCGCACGCTGCGCCGGGGTGCCGCGTTCGCTGGGCTTGATCTTGCCCCACGGATTGGCGCCGCCAAAGGCGATGCCGAGTGCGCGGCGGGCGTCGAGCGCACGCTTGAGTGCCACGTCGACCTCGGCCTCGTTCACCAGCCCGCGCTTCACCGCCTCCGGCAGTGCCGCATAGGTGGTGCCGCAGTTGAGGTCGTTGCCGCCCTTGATCGCTGCGGCGGCCGCCTCGGCGGCGTCGAGGCTGTAATGGTGGAACATATGGATGTTCGCCACCGCGTCGCAATCCGACACGGTGAGGCCGGTAAAGCCCCAAGCCTTGCGCAGCTTGTCGTTGAGCAGCCCGCCCGAGGCACAGGCGGGCGTGCCGTGGATCGAATTATACGCGCACATCAGCGACTGCGCCTTGCCCTCGACGATCGCGAGGCGGAAGGCGGGGGTGTAGGTCGATTCCAGGTCTTGGGGGCTGGGATCGACATCGAAGCCGTCGCGGCCGGCTTCGGGGCCGCTATGCACCGCGAAATGCTTAGGCGTGGCAAGCACCTTGGGATGTGCCGGGTCCGGACCCTGCAAGCCCTGGATGAAGCTCACCGCCAGATGCCCGGTGAGGAACGGATCCTCGCCATAAGTCTCCTGGCCGCGGCCCCAGCGCGGATCGCGGAAGATGTTGATGTTGGGCGACCAGATCGTCAGCCCCTCATAGATCTTGCGATCGGCGGTCACGGGCTTCGCGTTGAACTTGGCGCGCGCCTCGGTGGCGACGGTGTCGCCGACCTTGTGGAGCAGGTCCATGTCCCAGGTCGCGGCAAGGCCGATCGCCTGGGGGAACACGGTCGCATAGCCATCGCGGGCGAGGCCGTGCAGCCCTTCGTTCCACCAGTCATAGGCGGGCAGGCCGATCGTCGGATCGGCGGGCGCGGTGCTCTGGAGCTGCGCGGCCTTCTGCTCGATCGTCATCTTGGCGATGGCGGCGGCGACCGGATCGGGATCGCCGGCGAGGAGGAGCAGGGGAAGGAAGGGCATCAACGGGGTCCCAGCGTGCGAAGGGTAAGGGCGCGGGCGAGCGCGGCGGCGCTCGCCTCGGAGGTGATGGTGAGGGTGCGGCTCTCGCCGGGCAGCAGGTCGAAGCCGTTGTCGCTGGCATGCGCGACGGTTGTGCCGAAATCGAGCATCACCGCACGGGCGAGCGCACCGGCGGTCACGGTAACCTGCTTGCCCTGCCAGCGGGCCGACAGGCGCGGGGCGGGATAGACCATGTCCTTGGGTGCCAGCCGCTCGACGATTTGGCGCGAGACCGGCTTGCCGTCGATCCACAGCTCGGCGACGGCATAGCTGTCGGCAGGCGCCGCGGTACCGAACAGATCGGCATCCGCGATCTTGACGAGTTCGAGCGAACCCGGCGAGAGGTCGAACTTCTCCGCCTTCGTACCGAGCGGCTTGCCGTCCATGGTGAAGCCGCGCACGCGCCATTCGGCGGCGATCAGCTGGGTAGCGTCCGACACCGCGGCGAGGCGGGTGGCGCCGTCCTTGTGCTCGGCGACGATCGCCTGGGGCGCGAACATCCGGCGCGCCTCGTACTGGAGCAGCTTCCACTGGCCGTCATAGTCGATGCTCGCCCAGCTGATCGCCGGCCAGGCATCGTTGAGCTGCCAGAACAGCGAGCCCATGGTGATCGGCGCACAGGCGCGATGGTGGCGCGCCGCCATGCCGATCGCCTGCATCTGGTTCACCTGGGTGAGGTAGACGAGGTCGGCGAAGTCGGCGGGCTTGCGCAGCCGCTGGTCGAGATAGAGCTGCAGGCGGCTATTGCCTTCGCCGGCCAGGAACTTCTGGTGCGCCTTGAGCACCGGGCTGTCGATCGCCAGCGGTCCATCCCCGGCGAAATCGCGGATCGTCGAGAGGTTGGGCATCGCCTGGAAGCCATATTCGGACATGAACCGCGCGCAGCCGCCAAGATAGTTCTCGACCGGCTTGGAGCCCGACCAGACATCCCAGAAATGCCGGTCGCCGGTGGCATCGGTATCCACCGGGCCGGTATAGTCGTTTGAGGGCGAGCCCGGCCAATAAGTGGTGCCCGGCGCTTCCTGCTCGACCGCGCGGCGCAGCGTGCGATCGAACAGCACGGCCATGCCCGCGCCGATCCGCTCCTGTTCGTCGGCGCCGACCGCCTTCTTGAACGCCTTGCGATCGGACCAGTTTTCCCAGCCGGCGAGCACTTCGTTGCCACCGTTCCAGCCGACGATCGACGGGTGCGGCTGGAGCCGGGCGACCTGCTGCTCGGCTTCGATCCGCACATTCTCGCGGAACGCCGCGTCGGGCGGGGTGATCGATCCGCCGAACATGAAGTCCTGCCACACCAGGATGCCGAGTTCGTCGGCGGCGGCGTAGAAGGCGTCGTCGAGATAATAGCCGCCGCCCCAGACGCGGAGCATGTTCATGTTGGCGTCGCGCGCATCGGCGACCATGCGGCGCATCCGCGCCTCGGTGACGGCGCTGGGGAACATGTCGAACGGGATCAGGTTCGCACCCTTGGCGAAGATGCGCAGGCCATTGATGCGGAAACCGAAACCGCCGCCTTGGGTCAGCAGCTCGACGGTGCGCAGGCCGATGCGCTGGGAAACGCGGTCGCTCACCGCGCCGTCTTCCTCCAGCACGGCCTCGACCTTGTAGAGCGGCTGCGCGCCATAGCCCGCCGGCCACCAGAGCTGGGGCTTGGGCACGGTGAGCGGCACGCTGACCGCGTTCTCGCCAGCGCCGAGCGTCAGCCTGCGCGCGGCCTCGACGGTCTGGCCGTCAGGACCGGTGATGCGGGTACGGACGGTGACGGCGCGCGCGCGGTCGCCGAGCAGCTTCCAGCGCGCCACCAGCCGCGCCTCGGCGGGATTCAGCGCTTCCTGATCGACGCGGAAACCGTCGATCCGGGCATCGTCCCACGGCTCCAGCCGCACCGGCCGCCACAGCCCGATCTTGACGAGGCGCGGCGCCCAGTCCCAGCTGTAATCATATTTCGGCTTGCGGATATAGGGCGAGGTCTGCTTGCCCTTGGGCTCGTCGCCGAAGGCGGAATCATATTCGCCGGGGAGCGGGAATTTTTCCGCCAGCACCATCGGCTGCAGCGTCTTGATCGGCGAGGCGATGGTCACGACCAGCTCATTGGCACCAGCCTTGAGCGCCTGCTTGGCCTCTACCCGCCAGCGGCGATGGGCGTTGTTGGTCTCGATCAGCTTGTGGCCGTTGAGCGTCACGCTCGCAAACGTGTCGAGCCCGTCGAACACCAGCTCGAGATGGTCGCGCGCCAGCATGTCGGGCGTGACGTTGAGCGTGCGGCGGAACTGCCAGCGGGTAAGGCCGGCCCATTGGATCGGCGCCTCGTTGATGCCCTTGTAGGGATCGGGCACGCGCTTGGCGGCGATCAGGTCCTGCTGGACGCTGCCGGGCACCTTGGCCGGGAACCAAAGGGCTTCCTTCGGATGTGCCTTGGCCGCCTCGGTATCGCTGGGATCGATCCGCACCTCCCACGCGCCGTCGAGCGAGACCGACTGGCGCGCATCCGCCCAGGCCGGCGTGGCGAGGGCGGCCAGCGAGACGAACGCCAGTCCTAGCGCCTTGGCGGTCATCCCCGCGAAGGCGGGGATCCATTGGTGGGACCGCTGCGGCTCTTGCCCCAAGCGCACAGGCTGATGGATTCCCGCCTTCGCGGGAATGACAGTGGGGGCAGACTGCGCCGTTCTCACTTGCCGCCCTCCGTCAGCACCACCTTCTCGACGGTGTAGAACGGGTCACTGAGCGGGGACGTGAACTGGAAGCACAGGTCTTCGTCACCGCTCAGCTTGGGCAGGCTGCCGGAAAAACGGAACTGCTGCGGCGACTTGGCCGGATCGGGCAGGGGGAAGGTGGCGACGACGACTGGCTTCACCGCCGGATCTTTGGCGGCGGCGATGCACCGGGCGGTGACGATCAGCTCGCCATAGGTGCTGACATTGTAGAAGGCGCGGACCTTGTTGAAGTCGTGCGCGAGGCCGTAGTTGCGCGGCAGGCGCGCGACGTCGACGGTGAAGCCGGTCGCCACGTCCAGCGGCGCGGCGGGGTAGGCCGTGCAGGTGTCGAACAGGTTGACGTTGAATACCGGCGCATTCTCCTGCGCCTCGGCGTTGAGCGGCACGCGCAGGCCGAGCGCGCCCTTGGGGCACGCCACCATATCCGAGCTGGTGCGGGTGAGCAGCGCGGTGCGGCTGGTATCGAACGCACGCGGGGCGGCCGTGAAGATGCCCGACTCGTCAAACGCCGCGGCGGTGATCGTCGTACCCGGCTTCAGCGTCAGCGGCGCCTTGTAGGCGGGTGACTTGGCCGTCGGCTGCTTGCCGTCCAGCGTATAGCGGATCGTGCCGAAGCCGGTCTGGGTGGTGATCGCCACCTTGGCTTGCCCGGCTCGCAGCGCCTCGCCGCGCGTGCCCTGCAGCTTGTAATCGACCGCAAAGGCGCTGTCGGCGACTTCCATGCCCGAGCGGCGCCAGCGCGCGATCTGCGGCTGGAGGCGCGTCACGAAGCCGCCAAAGTCCCGCTTGTCCTTGCCCGACCAGGTGATCTCCGCGATCGCCGCCGCGCGCGGGAACAGCATGTGCTGCACCTGATACGGCGTGATCAGATACTCGCTCCATGCATTGCCCTGGGCGCCCAGCACATGGCTCGCCTTGGCGGCGTCGATCCCCGCCGGCATCGGCTCATATTTGTAGACATCGGCCAGCGTCTGGATCGAGAGGCGGCCGGGCGGCTCGTCGCGGCGATCGCTCTGCAGGCTGTCGAGATAGAGGGTGGGGGCGGGGGTCAGCACCACGTCGTGCCCCTTGTTGGCGGCTTCCACCGCGCCCTTCTCGCCGCGCCACGACATTACCGAGGCCGAGGGCGGCAGGCCGCCTTCGAGAATTTCGTCCCAGCCGATCAGGCGGCGGCCATGGCTTTCGAGATAGGCGCCGAACTGGTCGATCATCCAGCTCTGCAGCGCATTCTCGTCCTTGAGGCCCAGCGCCTTGATCTGCGCCTGTACTTCCGGCGAGCGCTGCCACTGGTCCTTCACCGCCTCGTCGCCGCCGAGATGGATGAAGGTGCCGGGGAACACCGCCATCAGCTCGTCGAGGACTTCCTTGACGAAGGCGATGCCCTTGGGGCCGGGATTGAACAGATAGGGGTTCACGCCCCAGTCGTGCGAGACTTCCGGCCGATCGCCGAAGATGCCGAGCTCCGGATAGGCGGCGACCAGCGCCTGGGCATGGCCGGGCAGGTCGATTTCCGGCACGATCGTCACGCCGCGCTCGGCGGCATAGGCGACCAGGCCTTTCAGCTGCTCCTGGGTGTAGAAACCACCGACCTTGGCGCCGGGCGCGCCGCCGGTGCTCGGCGGGGTGCGCCAGCCGCCCACTTCGGTAAGCTTCGGATAGCGCTTCACCTCGAACCGCCATCCCTGGTCGTCGGTGAGGTGGAGGTGCAGCGTGTTGAGCTTCACCGAGGCCATCTGGTCGACCACGCCATAGACGAACTCGATCGGCTGGAAATGGCGGGTAACGTCGAGCATCAGCCCGCGCCAGCCGAAGCGCGGCGCGTCGTCCACCGTCAGGGCGGGCAGCTTCACCGCCTTGCCGAAGCCGTGATCGGGGCTGAGCAACTGGGCCAGCGTCATCGCGCCATAAAGCAGGCCGCGATCCCCCGAGGCGGCGATGCGCACCCCCTTGGTGTCGATGGTCAGGCGATAGGCTTCGTCGCCCTTGATACCGGCATCGCGTTCGAACCGGATCGCGCCGCTGGTGCCGGTGGCGCCCAGGGCAAGGCCGCGCTCCGCCTTCACATGCGCGGCAAGAAGGCGCGCGGCAGCGGCGGCGGCGGTATCGCCGGCCGGCACGGCGATGCCGGTGCCGTTCGCCACGGTGAAGCTGCCCTTGCCCAGCTGGACGCTGGCGGGCAGGGGGGTGAGCGGCGGCACCGTCTGGGCGAAAGCGGTGGAAGACAGCAGCAGCGCCGCCCAGCCGGAATGCTTTGCCTGGTTCAGGAACGCGCGCATCGGAAACTCCCCTTGGTCGCGGCCGCCGAACGGGGCCGGAGCAAGGGTGTAACCAATTTAGATCCTATCGGACAATAGGGTTGCGCAGACGGACATAGTTCTTTGCAATTAACCTCTTGACCAAGTCGCTTGAGGCTGTTGGTATTGTCATACCAATGTAGGTCCCGGAGAACGTTTGCGCGCTACGGGGCGCTTGCTGTAGGTCCGGCACGCCGATGGGCGCTGGCGCCTGGCAAGGGGGAGGACGAATGACGTTTTCGGATCAGATCGGACGGTTTCGCGAGGGCAACCCGTCGCCGCTCTATCTGCAACTGCAGCAACTGATCCGGGAAGCGATCAGCGGGAAGATCCTCGCTCAGGGCGACGCGATCCCGCCCGAGCGGGACCTCGCCGTGGAATATGACGTGTCGCGCATCACCGTCCGCAAGGCGATCGGCGGGCTGGTCGAGGAAGGCCTGCTTACCCGACGCCGCGGTGCCGGGACCTTCGTCGCCGAGCGTGTCGAGAAGAGCTTCTCCAAGCTTTCCTCCTTCACCGAAGACATGGCCGCCCGCGGCCGCGCTGCCAGCAGCAGCTGGATCGCGCGTTCGGCGGGCCAGGTGACGCCGGAAGAGGCGATGGCACTGGGCCTGTCGCCTGGTGCCGGCGTGCTGCGCTTCTCGCGCATCCGCTTCGCCGATGGCGAGCCGATGGCACTCGAATTCTCGACCATCGCCGGCTATTGCCTGCCGTCCGTCGATGCCGTGGGAGACTCGCTCTACACCGCGCTCGAAGCCGCCGGGAACCGCCCGGTGCGCGCCCTGCAGCGGCTGCGCGCGGTGCCGTTCCTCGGCGAGCATGCCAAGATGCTGGGGGTCGATCCGGGCCATGCCGGCCTGCTGATCGAGCGCCGCGCCTTCCTGCGCGACGGCCGCCCGGCCGAAGTGACTCGCTCCTACTATCGGGGCGATGCCTATGATTTCGTGGCGGAACTCAGCGACGTCTGAGTTCCCCCTTCCAGCCTGACTTTGGAGATTGCTGCATGGATCGTCGCCAGTTGCTGCTCGGCAGCGCGGGGTTGGGGGCGCTTGCCTCGCTGGGGCTGCCCGAGGCGCAGGCGGCCGCGCGCGCGGTGGAGGGCGACGGCTTCCCGATGCCCGCGCCCAAGACCGCGCTGATGCCGCGCCTGCCCGACGGTGATCCCACGCGGACCCGCATCGAGCGCGGCTGGCGTTTCCATGAAGGCGATGTGCTGCCCGCCGCCCTCAAGGACCATGACGATACCTATGGCAGCGTGAAGGCGGGCAATGCCCGCGGCGCCGCCGCCCGCGACTATGACGACAGCGACTGGGCCGAGGTGCGCCTGCCGCACGACTGGGCCTCGTTCCAGCCGTTCGAGCAGACCGCCAACGTCTCGCAGGGCTATCGTAAGCGCGGCATCGGCTGGTATCGCCGCCGCCTGACGCTCGACCCCGCCGATCACGGCAAGACGATCGAGCTGCATCTCGACGGCGTCGCGACCAATGCCACCGTGTGGGTCAACGGCAGCGTCGTCGCGCACAGCTGGTCGGGTTATGCCAGCATCCTGGTCGACATGACACCGTTCGCCCGATTCGGCGACGAGGACAATGTGATCGCGATCCGCGTCGATGCCGAGGCGATGGAGGGCTGGTGGTATGAAGGCGCGGGCCTCTACCGTCATGCCTGGCTGGTGCGCCGCTCGCCGGTGTCGATCGTCACCGACGGGGTACATTGCGATCCGCGCAAGACCGACAATGGCTGGCAGGTGCCGGTCACCGTCACGATCGTCAATATCGAACGTGCGCCGGTGGGCGTGACGATCGAGGCCGAACTGCTCGATCCGGCCGGCAAGCGCGTCGCCATCGGCACCACCGCCGCGACGGCGCTGGTGCTCGATCGCGTCGAGGCCTCGTTCGAGCTGTCGGCCGGGGCGCCGCAGCTCTGGTCCGTCGAGACGCCGACGCTCTACATCGTCCACACCCGCCTGCTGCGCGACGGCAAGCTGATCGACGAGCGTCGCACCGCGATCGGCTTCCGCACCGTCCGCTTCGATGCCGACAAGGGGCTGTTCGTCAACGACAAGCCCGTCAAGCTCAAGGGCGTGTGCATCCACCAGGACCATGCCGGCGTGGGCGTCGCGCAATATGACGCGCTGCTGGGCTGGCGGCTGGAGCGGCTCAAGGCGATGGGCTGCAACGCGATCCGCATGTCGCACAATGCGCCTACCGCCGAGCTGCTCGACTGGTGCGACCGGATGGGCTTCCTCGTCATGGACGAGAACCGCCACTTCAACCCGGCGCCCGATTATCTGGCGCAACTCAGCTGGATGGTGCGACGCGACCGCAACCATCCGAGCGTCATCCTCTGGTCGGTCTTCAACGAAGAGCCGATGCAGGGCACCGAAGCGGGCGTGGAGATGGTCCGCCGCATGGAAGCCGCGGTGCGCAAGCTCGACGACAGCCGCCCGGTGACCTCGGCGATGAACGGGTCGTTCTACAATCCGTCGAACGTCTCGTCGGTCGTCGACGTGATGGGCTTCAACTATTACCAGGGCGAGTACGACAAGTGGCACCGGCTGAACCCCGGCCGGCCCAGCACCAGCTCCGAGGATACCAGCGCGTTCGAGACGCGCGGCGCCTTCGCCAGCGATCCCGCCAAGCACGTGATCACCTCGTACGACGAGGAGCCCGCGCCCTGGGGCAATACCCACCGCAAGGCGTGGCAGCTGATCGCCGCGCGCGAGTTCATCGCCGGCGGGTTCGTCTGGACCGGGTTCGACTATCACGGCGAGCCGACGCCCTATGCGTGGCCGACGATCGCCAGCTTCTTCGGCATCATGGACCTGTGCGGCTTCCCCAAGACCGCGTTCGGCATCCACAGCGCCGCCTGGATCGACGATGCAGCCGTCGTGTGGCTGGCGCCGCACTGGACCTGGCCGGGCAAGGAAGGCCAGCCCATCAAGGTGTTCGTCGCCTCCAATGCCGAGAGCGTGACGCTGCTGCTCAACGGCAAAGCGATCGGCACCCAGAAGGTCGACCGGCTGCAGGGCAATGAATGGCAGGTGCCCTATGCGCCCGGCCGGCTGGAGGCGCAGGCGATGCGCGGCGGCAAGGTCGTCGCGCGGATGGTGCACGAGACCGTGGGCAAGCCGGTCGCGCTGCGGCTCACGCCCGCCCGCACCGTGATGGCCGGCGATGACGAGGACGTCCAGCCGATCACCATCGACGCGATCGATGCCAAGGGCCGCCATGTGCCGACCGCCAATCTGATGACCAACTTC
Organism: uncultured Sphingomonas sp.; assembly: GCF_913777625.1. Taxonomy (GTDB): domain Bacteria; phylum Pseudomonadota; class Alphaproteobacteria; order Sphingomonadales; family Sphingomonadaceae; genus Sphingomonas. The sequence goes on along the minus strand of NZ_CAJYTI010000020.1, from coordinate 41,866 downwards.
ACGGTCGAGGGCGCAGCGATCCTCGGCGTCGGCAATGGCGATCCGAACAGCCATGAGCCGGAAAAGGGCCATGCCCGCTCGCTGTTCAACGGCCTTGCCCAGATCCTGGTGCAGGCGGGCACCGGTCGCGGCAAGATCACCGTGCGGGCCACGGCCGAGGGGCTCAAGCCCGCGCTGCTGACGATCGACCGTGCCGAGATCGCGCCGCGCGCGCAGATGGGCGTGACGCCGTCGCTGATGGTGCTGGGCGACTGGCGGCGCTCGGCGCTGCTCGCCGACAAGCCGAAGCCTGGCCTGGTGCCGGACAATAACAGCTGGGCCTTCCTGCGCAGCGCGATGCCGACCCCCGCCGAGCCGCAGCCTGGCTGGCGCGTCTACAACAACCGCCTGACCCCGTGGCGGCGCATCGCAGCCAATGGCGGCACGCTGCGCTTCGCGAGCATCGGTGGCCGCGCGGAACTGTGGGTCGACGGCAAGAAGCTCGCCGAGAAGACCGACGCGGCGCCGGCGCCGCTGGAGGCTGTATTCCCGGCGGGTGCGGGGCAGCGGACGGTCGAGCTGATCGTGGAGGCACCGGCAGGGCAGGCGAGCGGCCTGCTGGGCAAGGCGACGCTCACGCCGCGTTGAGCTGCCGACGCCGTCCTCCCCCGCATGCGGGGGAGGGGGCTCGCGCAATCCGGCGGATGCCGGGCCCCTGGCCACCGAGCTTCCCATCGCTCCAAGCCTCGACGCGCCAGCGCCCGCTGGCGGGAGGGAGGGGGAAGCGCTCGCAGCCGGCCAAGAACCGCCGCGCCCGGCTGCTGGCCCCGGGCCGAAGTTTAGGAAGTTTAGGCGTGCGCGCGTTTCGGTGGGTCGCGACGGGCCGGCGAGCGGGGGCAAAGTTTAGGAAGTTTAGGTTGGTGACGGTTCAGCGCGTGCGGCGTGCCGAAGCACCGATCGAGGCCGCCAAGCGTCTCGCTTCGCGCGCGGTGGCGTTACCGAACGGATCAAAGAGCGACCGCCTGAAAGCGGTGTGCTGGTACATATGGGGAACGTCGTCGTACCCGCAAGACGGCCGGTGTACCGCTCTACGGTAATGGCGGAAGTTGGTGGGAAGCGGACATGGTGTCAGTACGCATTGCCGTTGCCGACCAAATAGCGCACAAACATCAATAGGCAGCAATGAGGGGAAGATCTCGATGCGCTGGTTTCCCGCCACAGTCCTTTGTCTAGCCGCGCTTGTTGTCTCCGCCAATTCGGCCATTGCGCAGAACGATACTGCTGAGATGACCTACAAGGCCGCAGGGGCGCTTGCCAGCAAGCCAACCGCAACAATTGCTTACGGCCCCTCAGATCTGCAGGTAGCCGACCTACGGCTCCCTAAGGGCAAGGGGCCTTTTCCCGTCGCAGTGATCCTGCACGGTGGATGTTTCATGGCGAGCGTAGACAAGCGCGCCGGCATCGCTGCATTCGCCGACGCACTCACCGCAAAGGGTTTCGCGACTTGGAACGTTGAGTATCGACGGGTCGGGGATCCGGGGGGCGGTTGGCCCGGCACCTTCCAAGACGTTGCTGCCGGGATCGACAAGCTTGCGGAGATCGGGCCGCGTTATCGTCTCGATCTTTCGCGGCTGACGTTGGTCGGGCATTCGGCAGGAGCATTTTTCGCACTTTGGGCGGCGTCTCGACCGCGCCTGGATCCGCCGTGGACCAGTACACGGGTTAAACCTGTCAGCGTCGTTGCAATCGACGGTCCGGGCGCTCTTGCACCCTTCGTTGGTATCGATGCGCAGGTTTGCGGCAGGCCAGTTATCGTGCCGCTCATGGGCGGCACACCGGGAGCGAAGCCGGCCGAGTACCACATAGCTTCTCCGGCGGATCACCTGCCGCTCGGTATCTCGCAACTACTGGTCTCCGCAGAGCTCGGAGATCTGATGACGCCATACATCGCAGCTGCGAAAGCATCCGGCGATAGCGTGCAGGTTCTAGAACCGGCGGGTGCAAACCACTTTGACATCGTCATCCCGGCGACACCGAACGGGCAGGCAGTGGTGCAGTTCATTGTGGACCATGCGCTGCCCTCTCAAAGGTAATGATCGATGGGAGTCGCGGACGTTGTCGCGGGGGCCACGATGAGCGCCTGCATGTCTGCTATTGGGCGCGAGCCGTCGTGCGTCGCCCCTCGCTCCCGCCTCATCCGAGAGCGCGGAGCGCGGCTTCACCCCCGCAGCGCCACCAGCACCGCCTCGTCGCCCAGCAGGTGCAGTACCGCGCCCGAAGGTCGCGCCACGCCGCGCAGGCCGAGGGCCAGCAGCGCCGCGTCGTCGACGTCCGCCGGGTTGGTCAGTTCCACCCGCAGGCGATGGTCGTGGGCGCTGACCGAAAGGATGTTCGCCGCACCGCCCAGTGCGGCCAGCGCCGCCGGTTGGAGCGCTACCGGACGCTCGGGCGTCGGGGCCGCGACGGGGGCGGCCGGCGCCGCGACACCGCCACGCGCGGTCGCGTCGCGGATCTCGACCGCCACCACATCGGCGATCGGGCCCAGCACCACCTGCAGCGCGCGCTCCGAGGGACGCAGGATGCCGTGGGCGCCGAGCGCCTTGAGCGCGGCATCGTCGACCACGCCTTGGTCGGCGACGATCAGGCGCAGGCGCGTCGTGCACGCGCCGACCTCGACCAGATTTGCCGATCCGCCCAAGGCGCGGGCGAAGGCTTCGCCGCGGCTGGACGGCGCGGCACCGGCCGCGGTCTCGGCGGCCACCGGTGCCTCGGCATCGCGGCCCGGCGTCTTCAGGTCGAAGCGGCGGATCGCCCAGGCGAAGATGCCGTAATAGAGCGCGAAATACACGACGCCCACCGGCACCAGCAGCAGCGGCTTGGTCGCCTTGCCGAAGTTGAGCACATAGTCGAACAGGCCGGCGGAGAAGCCGAAGCCGAGCTTCACGCCCAGCAGGTCCATCACCACCATCGCCACGCCGGTCAGCACCGCATGGACGACGTAGAGGGCCGGGGCCAGGAACATGAAGCTGTATTCGATCGGCTCGGTCACGCCGGTCAGCAGCGAGGTAAGCGCGAGGCTGAACAACAGGCCCCCCACCGCCGCGCGGCGCTCGGGCAGGGCGGCGCGGTACATGGCGAGGCACGCGGCGGGCAGGCCGAACATCATGACCGGGAAGAAGCCGGCCATGAACGCGCCCGCATGCGGATCGCCGGCGAAGAAGCGGCGCAGGTCGCCCGTCGCGCCGTTATAGTCGCCCTGCACGAACCAGAACACGTTGTTGAGGATGTGGTGCAGGCCGGTCACCAGCAGCACGCGGTTGAGCACGCCGAAGGCGAACAGCCCGAACGGCCCCGCACCGGCGATGCCGTGGCTCAGCCCGTCCACGCCCGCGCTGATATGCGGGAAGCCCAGGCCGACGATCACCGCGATGACGAGACCCGCCACCCCGCTGACGATCGGCACGAAGCGCCGGCCACCGAAAAAGGCCAAATAGGAGGGCAGCTTGATCGCCGAGAATCGGTTGTAGAACACACCGCCGATCAGGCCCGAGGCGATGCCGATCGGCACGTCGAGCCGGGCGACCGCCTTGGCCTTCCACGCCGCCACGGCCAGCGCGGCCGGATCCTTGGCGAGGCCGACGCCCACGTCCGCCGGCACCGCCAGCAGGCTCTTGCCCGCCTCGGTCGAGACCAGGAAGCAGACGATGCCCGCAAGCGCCGCCGCGCCGTTGCCGTCCTTGGCATAGCCGGTCGCGACCCCGATCGCGAAGAGCAGGCCGAGATGCGAGAACAGCGCGTCGCCGGCGGCGCTGATGAAGGCGATGTTGAGCAGATCGGGCTGGCCGAGCCGCAGCAGCAGCCCCGCCACCGGCAGCACCGCGATCGGCAGCATCAGCGCGCGACCGAGCGGCTGGAGCGTTTCGAGGATCTGCTTCATGCGGTATATTCCCGGGCAAGGCGGCGGACATCGGCGGCGGTGGCGCAGACCAGCGCCTGGGCGGCATGGGCGCGCACGCACTCGAGCGTGAGGGTGGAAAGCAGCGCCTTCACTTCGGGCACCATCGCGACGGTGGCGGAAAGCTCGGTCACGCCGAGCCCGATCAGGATCGGCACGGCCAGCGGATCGGAAGCGAGGCCGCCGCACACGCCGACCCAGCGGCCATGCGCGCGCGCGCCGCGACAGGTATCGCCGATCAGCCGCAACACGGCCGGATGCAGCCCGTCGATCCCGCTGGCGACGGCGGGATTGCCGCGGTCCATCGCCAGTGCGTACTGGGTGAGGTCGTTGGTGCCGATCGACAGGAAGTCGGCTTCGGCGGCCAGCAGATCGGCGGTCGCGGCGGCGGCGGGCGTTTCCACCATGATGCCCAGCTCGACCTTCTCGCCAATGCCGAGCTCGTCGCGCAGCCGGTCCAGCACCGCGCGCACCGCGCGCAGCTCGCCGACGCTGGCGATCATCGGCAGCATGATCTTGGCGACGCCGATCGGACGGACGCCGAGGATCGCGCGCAGCTGGTCTTCCAGGACCTGCGGGTGGGCGAGGCCGACGCGGATGCCCCGCAGGCCCAGCGCCGGGTTCTCCTCCGCTGCGATCGGCAGATAGGGCGCGGGCTTGTCGCCGCCGATGTCGAGCAGGCGGATGATCAGCGGGCGGCCCTGCAGCGCGTCGGCGATCGCCTGATATTCGCCGGTCTGCTCCTCCACGGTCGGCGGGGTGTCGCGATCGAGGAACAGGAATTCGGTGCGCAGTAGGCCGCTGCCCTCGGCGCCGGCGGCAACCGCGCGTTCGGCATCGCCGACCGAGCCGAGATTGGCGAACACTTCGATGCGGGTACCGTCGGCGAGCCTTGCCTGGTTCCTTGCGGCGGCGCGGGCCGCTGCGAGTGCGATGGTGCGGGCGTGCACCCGTGCCTGTGCCTCGGCGCGCTGGTCTTCGTCCGGGGCGATGCGCAGCGTGCCGGCGGCCGCATCGAGGATGAGCGTCTCGTCTTCGGCGATGCCACGCAGCGCCGGCCCCATCGCCACCAGCGCGGGGATGCCGAGGCTCGCCGCGAGGATGGCGACGTGGGAGGTGGGCCCACCCCGCACCGTGCAGAAGCCGCGGACCTGCGCCGGGTCGATGCCGGTCACCTGCGACGGCAGAAGGTCGTCAGCAAGCAGGATCGTGCCTTCCGGGAAGGTCAAGGGCGCGTCCTGTACGCCTTCGATGGTCGATACGACGCGGCGCTCCAGATCGACCATGTCATCGGCACGCTCGGCGAGATGGGCGTCGCCGCTGGCGCGCAGCAGATCGGCCTGCGGGCGCAGCGCGAGCCGCCAGGCATGGCCGGCGCTGGCGCCGTCGAGGATCGCCTGCCGCGCGGTTTCGAGCATGTCCGGATCGTCGAGCATCGCGCGGTGCGCCGCGAGGATGGACCGCATCGGGCCGGCGGCGTGGCTGAGATCGGCGTCGATCGCGCGAGCGACGCGGGCGATGCCGTCCTCCAGCCGCGCGCGCTCGAGGCTGGCACCCTTGCCGACCGGATCGATGGTCAGTTCCGGCAGGCGGAAGAAGCGGGCGGTGCCGATCGCAAGGCCCGGCGCGGCGGGGACGCCGGCGAGCAGGCCCGGATCGTTCGACGCCACCGGCGCAACGGGCGCAGCCGCCGGTGCGGGCGCGGGCGCCGAGGCGGGATCGGCCTTCTCGCCCATGCCGCTCTCGATCATCGCGGCGAGCGTCGCGGCGGCTTCGTCGGCACGGCCGCCCTCGGCGGTGATGCGGATGGTATCGCCCAGCTTGATGCCCAGCGTCATCAGTCGCACCGGGCTGCGCGCGTCGGCGCTCTGGCCGCCCTTGGTGATCGTCACCTTGGCGGCGAAGGGCACCAGCACTTCGCGGAGCTTGGCGGCGGGGCGGGCGTGGATGCCGTGCGCCAGCGGCACGACAACGTCGCGAAACGCCGTCTCGGAGGCCGGCGTGACGGCCGTTTCGGCAACGACCGCCGCACGCTGGATCGTGAAGATCGGCTCGCCAGGCGCGACCATGCCGCTGCCGCGCTTGCCGGCAAGCGTCAGGCCGTCCTGGCTGATCAGCAGCACCGGCGTGGTCACCGACGGCGCGCCGCACACCACCGCGTCGAGATCGAAGCGGATCAGCACGTCGCCCGCGCGCACCCGGTCGCCCACCTTCACCTGCGGATCGAAGCCGGCGCCGGCCAGCTGCACCGTGTCGATGCCGATATGCATCAGCAGTTCCACGCCGTCGCCGGCGCGCAGGGTGATCGCATGGCCGGTCGGCTGCAGCACGGTCACTTCGCCGTCGCAGGGCGCGTAGAGGCAGCCTTCGGTCGGGTCGATCGCCACGCCGTCGCCCAGCATCCGCTGCGCGAAGACCGGATCGGGAACGTCTTCCAGCGGCATCAGCCAGCCCGCCATCGGCGCGCCGATGGCGAGGGCCCCGGCCGAGGCGTCGTCGTGGGAAGAGGGCGGCGCGATCGTGCTCAGGGCGGGTCTCCGTGCGATCAGGGGAAGCGGGTTGCGCCGATCCAGCACCCGGCGGGCTGGAAGTCGCGGGTCATCTGCACCCAGTCGGCGCGCAGGCCGGGGGCGAGCGTGCCGCGCTCGTGCGACAGGCCGAGAAAGGCGGCGGGGCTGGCGGCGGCCATCATCGCGGCGTCCTCGGGCGAGGTGCCGACGCGGGTGACCATGTGGCGGAACGCACCGGTCATATCGAGCGCCGAACCGGCCAGCGTGCCGTCGACGCCGAGCAGCCGCCCGCCTTCGACGCGGATATGCTGGCCGTGCAGATCGAACGCGGTCATGTCCGATCCTACGTTCGGCATCGCATCGGTGACCAGCAGGAAGCGGTCGTGCGGGCGGGCCGCCAGCGCAATGCGCAGCGCTGCATCGTGCACGTGGAAGCCGTCCGGGATGATGCCGCAATAGGCGGTCTGGTTCTCCAGCGCCGCGCCGACCACGCCGGGCGCGCGGTGGAGCAGTGGCGACATCGCGTTGTAGAGATGGGTGACGCCGGTCATGCCGGCCGCGAACGCCGCCACGGCGGTGTCGTAGGTCGCGTCGCTATGCCCGATGGCGAGCAGCACGCCCGCGTCGGCAAGACGGCGGACATCGGCCAGGTCGACCATCTCCGGCGCCAGCGTCACCAGCACCTTGCCGCGGCGCGGGCGGCCGAGCAGCTCGACCATGCCGGCATCGAGCCCGCGGAACTTGTCCGCATCGTGGATGCCCTTGCGCGCCTTGTTGAGAATCGGCCCCTCGATGTGCACGCCGACCACGCCGGGCACGCCGGCCTCGATCGCGGCATCGGTCGCGGCGAGCGCGCGGGCGATCACCTCGGGCACGTCGCTGATCAGCGTCGGCAGGAAGGCGGTGGTGCCGAACTTGGCGTGCGCCGCACCGATCGCGGCGATGCCCTCCACCGTCGGATCGTCGTTGAACAGCACGCCGCCGCCGCCGTTCACCTGGACGTCGATGAAGCCGGGGACGATCCAGCCGCCGTCCAGGTCGATGGTGTCGGTGCCGGCGCCGCTCGCCGAGATCGAGACGATGCGGCCCTGGTCCACCTCGATCACCGCCTCCGGAAGCGTGCCGGCGGCGGTGACGATCTGGCCGTTGACGAAGCGGAAACTGCTCATCGAGTCTCGGTCACCTTGCGGAGATACAGCGGCGCGTCGGGATTGTTGCCGCGCGCCAGCGAGAGCGCATTGACCATCGGGTAGAAGCTCTGGACCATCAGGATCGGCTCCAGCGCCGGGTGGCCAGCGAGCACCGGCAGCGGCGAAGCATCGACGGCCTTCGCATCGGCGAGGCAGACGCGCGCGCCGCGCTCGGCGAACTCGGCGGAGGCTTCGCGGACGCTGTCGCCGGCGGTGTCCGAGGTCGCGAAGGCGAGCACCGGGAAGCCTTCGCCGACGATCGCCATCGGACCGTGGCGCACTTCCGCGGCGCTGAACGCCTCGGCATGCAGGCCGCAGGTTTCCTTGAACTTGAGCGCGGCTTCCTGGGCGACCGCGAAGCTATAGCCGCGACCGATCACGAACAGGTTGGTGGCGTCGCGGAGCGTCTCCACCACGGCCGACCAGTCGAAGTCGCGGGCCTGTTCCAGCTGCTCGGGCAGCGCTGTCAGAGCCGACGCCACGGCTTCGTCCTGCGCCCATTCCGCGACCAGCGCGGCGAACGCGGCGAGCGCGGTGATGTACGACTTGGTCGCGGCAACCGAACGCTCGGGACCCGCCTTGAGGCCGATGGTGGTGTCGGCCATCGCGGCAAGAGGGGACTCTTCGTCGTTCACGAGTGCGACGACGCGGGCGCCCGCTGCCTGATAGGCCTTGACGGTGGCGAGCAGATCCGGGCTGCGGCCGCTCTGCGACACCGCGATGCACAGCGCACGCGCGGTGGAGACGGGGGCCTCGAACACCGACGCGACCGACGGCGCGGCGGAGGCGACCGGCACGCCGATCATCGTCTCGATCAGATATTTGCCATAGGTCGCCGCGTGGTCCGACGATCCGCGCGCACAGGTTACGACCAGCGCCGGCGGATTCGCCCGCAGATCTTTGGCCAGCGCGGCGAGCGCCGCGCTGTTGGCGTCGAGCAGGCGGCGGACCGCTGCACCGGCTTCGGCCGCCTCGGACGCCATCAGCGTCGCGCCGCCCGCGGGCTTTTCGATTTCAGCGATCATGTCCCCCATTGCCTCCACTGGCTATGACCGACACAGGGATAAGTTACATATTGGTATTGTTCAAGCGCTAGGTTGCAGATCGAGCAATTTCCGCAAGCCCGCGACCTTCTCCGCATCGGTTGCGAGCCGCGGGCCGGCCTGAAAACCGAAGGAAATTTCGCGCGCATCGGCGGCGCCCTGCGGACTGCGACAGGAGGCATGGACCTCGCGCACCCCGGTTTCCAGAATCGGCGGCAAGGTCACCGCATCGATGCCGCTGCCGGCGAGAATGGTCAGCCGATCGCCGGCAGCAGCGACGAGCGCTGCAAGCGTGGCGCGGCCGTCGACCGCCTTGGGGGTGCATCCCGAGGTAAGGATGCGGTCGAAGCCGAGCTGGACTGCCGTTTCCAATGCCGCGAGCGGATCCGGGCAGAGATCGAAGGCCCGGTGCAAGGTCAGCGAAAGGGGGCGCGGGCCGCTGCGCGCCACCGCGACCCACGCGGCCAGCATGTCGACGTCGAGGCCATGGTCGACTCGGCTGGCGCCGATCACCACGCCGGCCAGCCCCGCTTCCGCCGCGGCACGAATGTCGGCCTCGACCAGCGCCGCCTCGGCGGCGGTATAGACGAAGTTGCCGTCGCGCGGGCGGGTCAGCAGATGCACCGGGACCGGGGCCTGCGCCGCCGCCGCGATGAGCGATGCGGGCGGAGTCAGGCCACCCACCGCCAGTGCCGCGCAAAGTTCGATCCGGTCCGCCCCGCCGACGATGGCGGCGTCGATTCCGGCGACATCTTCCACACAGACTTCGAGCAGGCGGCGCATAAGGTATTCGATTCCGTTCGGCAGGTTCTAGAAAAGTCCTATGCCTATGCTACGCCGAACGTCCAGCCCTCCGTGGCGGCGAGAGCGGGCGTTAGGCCCGCGGGGGTCCAGAGCCGTGCTTGCCCGGCGGCGACGCGCAACCAGGCGGCGCTGAGGATCGCGTCGGTGGCGTGGTCGTCATAGCGGGAGAGGGGGGCGTGCGGCGCGGATCCGAAGGCGGCGAGCATCGCGTCCAGGGTTTCGGCGTCCCGAATCTTGGAGATCCCCTTGCGCATGCCCGCCAGCCGTGCGGCGAGCGAGGTGTAGATTTCGACCAGCACCGGGCCGGTCTCCGGTAACGGGTCGAACGGCCAGATGCCGATGCGCCCGCGCAGGCGATGCAGCACCCGCATGCCGGTAAGGCTGGACTTGCCCACCTGGCTCGCGCCGACCAGGTTGAAGCAGCTATAGGGCGAGAGCGCCATCGCCTCCTGGCCCGCCTCGCAGACCCGGAAACGGCCGCGCCCGCCGGGGAACAGATCGCCGCAATCGCCCATCTGGCGGAAATGGCGCCGCGCCTCCGGGTGGCGTACGAAGCTGGTGGCGGCGAGGTGCGGATCCCTCTCGGACAGTCGATGCACCAGCGCCCATAGCCCCGGTCCGTCGGCGGGGCTTTCGTCCCAGCCGGGGAAATAGGCACCGGCATCGACGAACGGGAAGGCAGGCGAGAGATCGAGCCCGACCAGGGCGCGGGTGCCGCTGGCGGCGAGATCCTCCAGAAAGGCAAGAATGTCCCCGCGCGACCAGGGGCGGTCGATCAGCACCGGTGCGCCGTCGCCCGCATGGGCGTGGGCGACGGCCAAGCCCTTGGGGCGCTCCACCGCCTGGCCCGACCAGTCGATCGCGATGAAATCGGTGAAGGGCAGCGTGTCTATGCGCCCTCTCCGCGACGTTTCTCCCGCATCTCGGCCCACCAGGCGAGACGTTCGGATACCCGCTTCTCATGTCCCCGATCAGTGGGCACGTAGAAGGTCTGCGGCTCCATCTCCGACGGCCAGTAATGGTCGCCGGAGAAGCCGCCTTCGGCATCATGATCGTAGGTGTAGCCGGTGCCGTAGCCGATCTGCTTCATCAGCTTGGTCGGCGCGTTGAGGATGTTCTGCGGCGGCATCAGCGAGCCGGTTTCCTTCGCCACCTTCCACGCGGCCTTCTGCGCCTTGTAGGCGGCGTTCGATTTGGGGGCTGTCGCCAGGTAGAGACATGCCTGGACGATCGCCAGTTCCCCCTCGGGCGAGCCGAGAAAGTCATAGGTGTCCTTGGCGGCAATGCACTGCACCAGCGCGTTGGGATCGGCCATCCCGATGTCTTCCACCGCCATGCGGACCAGGCGGCGAAGCAGGTACAGCGGCTCTTCGCCGGCGGTCAGCATCCGCGCGAGATAATAGAGCGCCGCCTGCGGGTCCGACCCGCGCACCGATTTGTGAAGCGCGGAGATCAGGTTGTAATGCCCCTCGCGGTCCTTGTCGTACACCGCGACGCGGCGCTGGAGAAAGCCGGACAGGCCCGCTGGACCGAGCGGCGCCTCGAACTGCACCGAGAACAAGGTCTCGGCCTGGTTGAGCAGGAAGCGGCCGTCGCCGTCCGCACTTGCCACCAGGGCGTCGCGGGCCTCCGGCGTGAGGGGGAGAGGGCGTTCCTCCAGCGCCTCGGCGCGGTCGAGCAACTGGGTGAGCGCCTCGTGGCCGAGCCGGTGCAGGATCAGCACCTGCGCGCGGCTGAGAAGTGCGGCGTTGAGCTCGAACGAGGGGTTCTCGGTGGTGGCGCCGACCAGGGTGACCGTGCCGTCCTCGACATAGGGCAGGAAGCCGTCCTGCTGGGCGCGGTTGAAGCGGTGGATCTCGTCCACGAACAGCAAGGTGCGCTTGCCGATCCGGGCATGCTCGCGCGCCTCGGCGAACACCTTTTTGAGGTCCGCGACGCCCGAGAAGACGGCGGAGATCGCGACGAAGCGCAGCCCCACCGCATCGGCGAGCAGCCGCGACATGGTGGTCTTGCCGGTGCCGGGCGGGCCCCAGAAGATGATCGAGCTGAGCTTGCCCGCGGCGACCATCCGGCCGATCGCGCCCTGCGGGCCGGTGAGATGCTCCTGCCCGACGACGTCGTCCAGCTTCCGCGGGCGCAGGCGATCGGCGAGCGGGCCACCGGCGGGCGTGGTGTCGGGGGCGGGCGGTTCGTGGGTCGCAAAGAGGTCGGCCATCGCGGCCAAGATAGGCGGCGGCGCGGGGATTTGCATCCTCGGCCTGTGCGGCGCGTGCAAGGACTTGATCGCGCGCAAGGCATCCGCACTCCCGGTGCCGCACGCAGGGGGCGGTTTTGAGGAGGATCGGGCATGGACTGCGACGTCGTCATCGTCGGGGGAGGGCCGGTGGGCCTGGCCTTCGCGCGCTCGTTGCAGGACAGCGGACTGCACATCATCCTGCTCGAGCGCGCGCCGCTGGAGGCGCTGGCCTCGCCCCGCTTCGACGGCCGCGAGATCGCGCTGACCCATGGATCGAAGCGCATCCTCGAACAACTCGGCGCCTGGAGCCGGATTCCGGCGGACGCGATCGCGCCGATGCACGCCGCCAAGGTGGTCAACGGCGATTCGCCGTTCGCGCTCAACTTCACCGCCGGCGGCGGGGCGGACGACCCGCTCGGCTGTCTGGTGCCCAACCACCGGATCCGTGCGGCGCTGTACGATGCGGTGAAGGCGCAGCCGGGGCTGCGGATCGTGACCGGCGCGGAGGTGGTCCATGCCCGCTCCGGCGCCGCGGGCCCGCGTGCCGAGGTGCTGCTCTCCTCGGGGGAGGTGGTGCGTGCTCGCCTGCTGGTGGTGGCGGATTCGCGACTCTCCAAGATGCGCGAAGCGCTCGGCATCGATGCCGATATCAACCCGCTCGGCCGTTCGATGATGGTGGTGCGGGTGCGGCACGAGCTGCCCCATGGCAGCGTGGCGCTCGAATGGTTCGATCACCGCCAGACGCTGGCGCTGCTGCCCCTCAACGGGAACATGGCCGGCGCGGTGCTGACCCTGCCGGAAGACGCCGCCCGGCGCGTGGCCGCGTTCGACGATGCCGCACTCGGCCGCGACCTTACCCGCCGCTTCCGCCAGCGGCTCGGCCGGATGGAGGTGGTGAGCGACCGCAACGTCTATCCGCTGGTCACCACCTGGGCCCATCAGTTCGTCAGCGGGCGCGCCGCGCTGATCGGCGACGCCGCGGTCGGGATGCATCCGGTAACCGCGCACGGCTTCAACCTGGGGCTCAGTGGCCAGGCGCTGCTCGCCGCCGAGGTGCTGGGTGCCGTGCGGCGCGGGATGGATCCGGCGTTGCCGGCGGCGCTGCGCCGTTTCGAGAACGGCCACCGCGCCGCGTGCAAGCCGCTCTACACGGGGACCAACCTACTGGTGCGGCTGTTCACCGACGAGCGCCTGCCCGCGCGCGCGATGCGGCACGCGGTGCTGCGGCTGGGCGCAGGGCTGCCCTTCGTCCGACCAACGGTGCGGGCGATGCTGATGCATTGAGGGATCTCTCGAGGACCTTACCTCGGGAAGGGGGTCTCGCAAGGGGCTTGCATAATCTCTCTCAAGATATATCTTGTGTGCATCAAGACTCAGACGAGAAAGAGAGCATCATGTTTTTTCATTTTGGACATCCTGGCCGCCATCGGCACCAGGACCGGCATTGCGGCCCTCGCGGCCGCGGCGGTTGGGGCGGGGAATTTCCCGGCGGCTTCGGCATGGTCTTCGGCATGGAGGAGCGCGGGCGCGGCGGACGCGGCCGGCGCATGTTCGGCGGCGACGAGCTTCGCCTGATCCTGCTCAAGCTGATCGAGGAAGCGCCGCGCCACGGCTATGACCTGATCCGCGAGATCGAGGCACGCTCGAACGGCGCCTATGCCCCCAGCCCGGGCGTCGTCTATCCGACGCTGACCATGCTCGACGACATGGACCTGATCGCCGAGCACAAGAGCGACGGCGCCAAGAAGCAGTTCGCCATCACCGAGGCCGGCACCGCGCATCTGGCGGAAAACGCGGCGGAAGTCGCGGCGCTGTTCGAGCGGCTGGCCGATCTGGGCGAGCGCCATGCCCGCACCAGCGGCGGCCCGGTCCGTCGCGCCATGCACAACCTCAAGACCGTGCTCGCGGCCAGCGTGTTCGAGGAGGAAGTGGCGCCCGAGCGGCTGCACGCGATCGCCGAGATCCTCGACGAAGCCGCGCGCAAGATCGAGCGGCTGTAAGCAACGATGCCGCGGATCGAGGTGTTACGCCGCCGGCTGGGCCTCGTTCCCGCCGCGGCCAAGGAGAATGGAATGACGATGACCAGCTTTAGCGCCGAGGCGCTGGTGCCGACCGAGCATGCCAGCCGCTATCTCCAGCAGCTGTGCAAGCACTGGCAGCATAATCTGCAGGTGGCGTTCACCCCCGAGAACGGCACGGTGATCTTCCCGAAGGATGCCCGCGGCGCCAGCCACCCGGGCGATGCAGTGGTGACGTTCAACGTGGCGGAAACCGGCCTCGACGTCCGGATCGACGCCAGCTCCGCCGAGCAGCTGGAAGGGCTGAAGGGCGCCGTGGCCCGGCATCTCGATCGCTTCGCGTTTCGCGAGGGCGAACTGCAGTATAATTGGCAGTAAGCGATCCAGGGGCGCCGAGTGCGGCGCCCCTTCGCAGGGTCAGGCGAGCGCGAGCGCGCGGCGCTTGCGCAGCACGCCGCCGATCGTGCCGAAGCCGAACAGCAGCATCGCCCAGCTGGCCGGTTCCGGCACCGAGTTGGTCGTCACGAACGTGCTGGTGCCGGCATAGGTGCCGAGATGCACCTCGCCGTTCAGCTGCATCGACTTGGCGACGATGCTGCCCTCGATCGCGCTGCTGTTGACCAGCGCGGCGAGCGGCGCCAGCACGGTGCCGTGGAAGCCCTTCAGCGACAGGTTCTCCGCCTGGCTGAAGTTCCAGATCACGGTCTGGTTGAGCGACTTGTCGTTGATGTTGCCGCGCTCCACCAGATTGGTGCCCAGCACGTTGATGATGGTGGTAACGCCGCTCGGCACGCCCTTGAAGAGATTGTCGAAATTGGCGTTCTGATCGGTGAACGCCGCTTCCGTCATGGTGAACACGGCATAGCCGTTCGTTGCACCCGAATAGTTGAGCGCGCTGTTCGTCGAGGTGATCGTGCCGAGCGAGGTGAGGCCCGCCAGCTGCGTCGAGAGGGCGGTGAGGTTGTTGCTCAGCGCGCTCATCTTGACGACCAGACCCGCCGCCACGTCGTTCGCACCGCCGGGGGCGAGGCTTGCGTCCTTGACCGCGCCGTTGATGCCGCCTGCCGCCGTGCCGCCATAGGTCACGCTATGGTTGTTGACGTTGAACTGCGTCGTAAGGTTGCCGCCGGCGACCAGCTTGCCGACCTGCCCGTTGGCATCGTTGAAATCGATATAGCCGACATTGCCGCCGATGCGGGCGGTGTCGCCCAGCGGGTTGGCGTTGCTGCCATTCGCATAGCCGGCCTTGAGACGGAACGAGCCCGTCGCATCGCCCACGACGCTGAGCACGTCGAACGCCGAGCTTGCCGAGCTCTGGGTGGTCGAGCCGATGCCGAAATTGGTGAAGTTGGCGGCCGCCAGCGATCCGACGAAGCTGCGTCCTTCGACTTCCTGCCCGTTGGTCGACAAGGTGCCGAAGACGACGAGGTTGAGTTCGCGCAGCGCCTGCAGGCCGGCAGCGGCGTCACCGGGCGCGGCCTGGGCGCTGGTGGCGATGAGGGTAGCGACAATGGCGGCAGCAGACACGAGGCGCATTCAGATTTCTCCATGAGATGTACGCGCCCTGGCCGCCCCCTCCGGTGACCCCCGTGCGCGTGCCACGCCTGCCGTGGCATCGTTCCTACACCAACTAGGTGTTTTTGCGGTGTTGACTATACCGTTTTCCGCATTTGCTCGACCGAATATGGCATATGCTCAGAGAAACATACGGTTTCATTGCGCCTCGATTATCCGACGCCTGGCCGACCTTGTCCTGAATCGAAACGGGGCAGGGGGGAGCGGCGTCAAAATTCCCGGCCGGCCGGGACACGAACGAAAAGGGCGGCGCCGCACATTCGCGGCGCCGCCTTCTTCAAGCGGGGCTTCGAGACCCGGCCTGCGCGCTCAGAAGCTGAAGCGCATCGATGCCGTGAAGGTGCGCCCGGTCAGCGTCTGGGCGGTGACGACGCCCGACGTCGGCAGCGCCGCCGAGTTGACCGACACAAAGGCGAGCTTGTCGAACACGTTATAGACATTCAGGCCGAGCTGGATGCTCTTGACCGGACGGACCTGCACGAACGGGCTGACGATCGTGTAGCCGGGCTGCTTCAGCAGGTTGCTGTCCTGCGCGTAGCTGCTGGTGGTGCCGATCACGTTGGTGCCGATGGTGAATTTCTTCACCTCGAACTGCGGCGTCGCCTGGAAGATCAGGTCCGGCTGATGGCGCGGCGTGTTGCCGACCAGCGTCTTGTCCGCCTTGTCCGCGTCGATCTTCGCCTTGGTGTAGGTCGCACCCAGGCGCAGGCTGAGCGGGCCGCGCTCGAACAGGCCTTCGAGCTCGATGCCCTTGGCGCTATAATCGCGGTCGATCTGCAGCACCACCGTCTGGCCGGTCGCGTCGGCGCCGATCTGCAGGTTCTTGTCGGTGGTCGTCGCCCAGAAGGCGGTGGCGAACAGCGAAACCCCGTTCTTGCGGAACTTCACGCCCGCCTCGGCCTGCTTGACCGGGCCATAGGCCATCGACGGATCGGTGAGCGTGCCGGCATTGGCATTTACCGCCGGCGAGAAGAACAGGCGCTCGGCGCTGGCGCGCGCGCCGCGGCTATAGCGGGCGAACACCGACAGCGGCTCGGCCACGCGATAGTTCACGCCTACCGAATAGGACGCGTAGTTGTAGCGGTAGTTCGCATAGCCTGGCTGCGCGAGCGGCAGCACGGCGACGGAACGCTCGGGCAGCGAGATCACGCCGTCGCGGTTCATGTCGACCGGTGCGGTGCCCACGCGGGTGCCGCCCAGATCGGCGCCGTACAGCGTGCCGCTGACCTTGCCGAAATCATAGCGCAGGCTGGCGCCGACTGAAAGCGCGCCGATCTGGTAGTTGACCGAGCCATAGGGCGCGAACACGCGGTAGCTGAGATCGTACCGGCGGCGATAGGCGGCACTGCCACGAATGCCGTAGGACAGCACACCACCCTGGGTCACCGGCGTGCCGTTGCCCGCGATCACGTCGACATAGGCCGAGTTGCCGCCGCTGGCGATGTCGAACACGTCGTTCAGCAGGTGCAGGTTCTGCGCCATCGCCTGCGAGGAGGCATAGAAGCCCGCAGTGGTGGTCAGCTTGCCGTCCCCGACGCCCCAGACACGGCTGCCGCGGAAGTCATTGGTGAAATTGTCGAGCTTCTCGAGATCCGAATGGATTTCGAGGCCGTACATCAGCAGGCCGTTGCCGTTGAGCGTTGCGGGCGAGGCGATCGTCGTGCCCGCATTGGGGCCGGTGGCATAGCGCAGCGTCGCGCCGGGGCCGGCGAAGGTCGGCGCGGCGATCGCGGCCGGCAGCAACGCCATCGAGCTGCTTTCGTTGTAGGTACCGGAAACCTGCGCGAAGCGCACGCGGTCGCTGAACGTCCAGCCGGCGATGTCGAACTGCGCTTCGAGGCCGACCGAGGCGACCTTGCTGCGATCGCCGTCGCGCAGATCGAGATTCTGCACATTGTTGTTGCCGTCGAGCGCCAGGATCGACGTCTTGTAGCGCGAGTAGAGCGTGTCTTTGCGCGGATCGAAGCCCGGGATCGTGCTGTACACCGGATTGGCGTTGGTGCCGCGTACGGACACCGGCAGCATCGCGTAGTTGGGCTCGCGATCGTCGAGATACTTGGCGTAGAGGCGCACATAGCCGTGCTCGAACGTCTTGGTGACGTTGAACTTCAGCTGGCCACCCTTGAAGGCGTCATAGCCCGTCGCGCGGGGGCCCTCGCCCTGGCGGTAGAAGCCGCCGATGTTGAAGCGGACGGTCTTGCTGAGGTGGCCGCCATAGTCGAAATCGACCCGGCCGAGTTCATAGTCGATGCCCGACGAGAGCTGCAGCGTGCCGCCCTCCTGCTCGCCGGTCTTCGACAGGAAATTGACGAGGCCGCCCGGCGAATTGGACGCGAAGGTCGAGGCCGAGCCGCCGCGAATCGCCTGGACCTGCGAGAGGCTGAGGTCCGTGCGCAGGAATGCGTTGGTCGAGGCGAAGTGGATGTCGCCGAATTCGAGGACCGGCAGGCCGTCTTCCTGGATCTGCAGGAACTTCGAACCGTCGGCGGCAAGCGGCAGCCCGCGGATGGTGATCGCGCTCAGGCCTTCGGTGCCGGAGCTCTCGGCGCGAATGCCGGGCATGTTGCCGAGCACTTCGGCCACCGAGCGGGTGCCGATCTTCTGGATATCGTCTTCGTCGATGCTGCTCGCCGAGATCGCCGAATCGAGCAGGTCGCGACCCTTGGCGACGCCGGTGGTGAACGCCTGCTTGGCTGGCTGCGGTTCTGCGGGGGCAGCCTTGCGCGGTGCCGGCGCGGCTTCGGCCTTCTGGGCCTCCTGGGCGTAGGCGGGAAGGACGAATAGCGCACACGACGCTGCGAGTGCGAGACGAAGTCGGTGATGCACGTGGACCCCTTTTGTTTTTCCAACGATCAATCGCCGTTTCTTTGGGGGCTTGCCGTTAAGAGATTGAAACGAGGGCGTTACGTACAACTACGGCGCTGAACGTTCGGCTGCGGGGTACCGTGGCGACGTTTGGAGAATGTCGTGTCCCGCGCGAGGAGGTGTCAGGGCAGCCCTGCTCGCCAAGGTTTGGAAGATCGCAACGCTGGGGCGCTGCGCGGAGGCGAAATCTCCGTGACGGACAATCCACGCAGCTTCCCCGCAGGGGCCATGCCCGAGACCAAATGGTCGGCCAGCGGAGGGCAGAGGAGCGGGCTCCGTAGCCGTCGCCGCATCCTGGAGGCGTATGAGAGCAGGCTGGCTCATATCGCCGCCCGGAGGCGGGGCGAAATGCTCGGCTATGCTGGCGTCGCTTGGCGGCGAGCAAGCCTAGCGGCTGCGGCGCGCGAGCACCTCGACATAGCTGTCGAGCACGGCGCGGTTCACCCGATCCCACACATAGGCCTGCGCCTTTTCGTGCCCCGAGGCACCGGCGGCGGCGGCGAGCGCCGGATCCTGGATCAGCCGGGCGATCGCGCCGGCATAGGCGTCCACGTCGCGCGGCGGCACGAGGAAGCCGTTGACGCCGTCCTCGACCAGGTCGATCGCGCCGGTCGCGCGGGCGGCGACGATCGGCACGCCGCAGGCCATCGCCTCCGAGGTGACGTTGCCGAAGGTCTCGGTGACCGAGGGGTTGAACAGCACGTCCATCGACGCGACGGCGCGGGCCAGATCGTCGCCGCGCTGGAAGCCGGTGAAGATCGCACCCGGCACATGCTCGGCGAACCATTGCCGCGCCGGGCCTTCGCCGATCACCAGCACCTTGTGGGGAATGCCGCGCTGGGTGAGGGTGTTGCAGACCTCGGCGAAGATATCGAGACCCTTTTCGAGCACGAGGCGGCCGAGAAAGCCGACCGCGAACTCCTGGTCGCCGATGCCGAGCGACCGGCGCCATTCCAGGCTGCGTCGGCTGGGATTGAAGCGGGCATGGTCCACCCCGCGCGACCAGATGCGGATCGGCGTCGTCACGCCCCAGTCGCGGATCAGCTCGGCGGTCGAATTGCCGGGTGTCACCACCTGGTCAACCCGGTTGTAGAAGCGGGTCAGCAGCTTGATGATCACCGGCGCGACGAAGCCGAGATGGTAATAGGCGGGATAGGTCTCGAACCGGGTGTGGAGCGAGGCGAGCGTCGCGATATCATGCTTGCGCGCCCAGGTCACCGCCCCGTGACCCAGGAATTCCGGGGCCGAGACATGCACCATGGTCGGTTCGAAGGCCTCCAGATCGGCGCGGATGCTCTTGGGCAGGCCGGTGGCGAACTTGTATTCGGCGCGGCCGCCCGGCACGGGCCAGGCGGGCACGCTCACCAGATCGCCGGTGGGCGGGAAGGCGGGGGTGTCGGTGGTCGGCGAATAGACGCGGACGGTCACGCCCTGATCGAGCAGAAAGCCGACGAGCTTGTTGAGTGCCTGGTTCGCGCCGTCGCGAACATAGTTGTAGTTGCCGCTGAAAAGGGCAACGCGAAGATCGGAGGGCTGCATGTTCATGCCCCGCATAGTCGCGCGGCGGCGGCCCGGCAAGCGGACGTCATGTTAGCGTCACGGAACAGCGGCAGCGGCTGCCGGTTCTGCCAGCCATGAGCAAGCATTTCGCGAAGGGCGCCGCGGTGCGCTGGAACTGGGGCGGCAGCCACGCCGAGGGCAAGGTGGCCGAGCGCTTCGATCGCCGCGTCCAGCGGACGATCAAGGGCGAGAAGATCGTCCGCAACGGCAGCAAGGACAATCCGGCCTATCTGGTCGAGCAGGAAGATGGCGGCCGGGTGCTCAAGCTGGAGAGCGAGCTGGAGGCGGGATGACGTTCCTTAGCCCTCCCCTTCAGGGGAGGGGGTGGGGCAGGGGCTCACCGAGACCGAGCTGCGTTCTGGCATCCCTCCACCCCAACTCCTCCTCCCAGGAGAAGGGGCCAAGCTTGCGTTGTCACCGCACGTACAGTGCCCGCGCATCGGCCTTGAACGCCTCGGCGCTGGCCTTGCGCGAATAGAACATGTGCCCGCCCGGATAGACTCCCAGCTTCACCCGCTGCTCCACGCCGTAGCGCGGCAACTGGTCGATGATCAGCCGCGATCCGAAATAGGGGCAGGACAGGTCATTATAGCCGTGGACGATTAGCACGCCCATCTTGGGATCGTTGGCCACCGCCTTGCGCAGATCGCTCACCGGCGCGTCGTCGGGCGTGCCGCGGTCCCAGGCCGCGTTCACCGAGAAGGACAAGGCGTTGTAGCGGGCGCCGGTCTTCCAGCCCACTTCGCGGGTGATGAAATCGACCATCGCGCTGGTCGTCGGTGCGATGATGCCCTCCAGGATCGGGTCGCCGGACTTGCGCTCGGCGGAGTTGGGGAAGGGATCGAAGGCGTCGACATTGGAGTCATAGACGCTGCCGATCTTGCCGTCGTCGCGGTGCACCTCGCGCAGATAGGTGCCTTCGTCGACACGCCCATCGAGCCGCGAGACAAGCTTGGGGTCGAGCCCGGTCAGGTCGGACACCCGCGCGCTGATTCGTGCCGTCGCCTGCGGATCCGAGCGGCCGGCGAGCAGGTCGGTCGCGAAGGCGCCGCGGGTATAGGCCTCCACCTGTGCCATCGCCTGTGGGCTCAGCTTGCCCTGGCGCTCGAGATGCCCGGCTGCCATCGACGGCAGGTTGATCATCCACGGCAGCGGCGACAGCGCATCCGAACCCGAGGTCGCGGCCGGATCGAGATAGGGCGACACCATCACGATGCCGTTGACGCCGATGCCGAGCTGGGTCTGCAACTCATAGGCGATGCGCGGCGCGCGGTAGCCGCCATAGCTTTCGCCCATCACGAACTTGGGCGAGCGCAGCCGCTCGTTCTTGACCAGCCAGTCATAGACGATGCGCGACAGATATTTCACGTCGGGCTCGGTGGCGTAGAAGGCCTTCTTGGTCGCCTCCTCGTCGACCAGGCTGCGGCTGAAGCCGGTGCCGATCGGATCGATGAACACGAGGTCGGTCATGTCCAGCCAGCTCGCCGGATTGTCGACCAGCAGCGGCGCGTCCGAGGGCGCATCGCCCTTGTCGCCGAACTGCACCCGCTTGGGGCCCACCGCGCCGAGGTTGAGATAGACCGAGGACGCGCCGGGGCCGCCGTTGAAGGCGAAGGTCACCGGTCGCGACGGCCCGCCGCCGGGCACGACATAGGCGGTGTAGACCACCTCGCCGATCTTCTTGCCCTTGGAATCGTACACCGGCAGCTTGCCGACCGTCGCCTGATAGCGGATCGGCTTGCCGCCGATCACCGCGGCCTGGGCGATGGTCTTGTCGTCGGGCAGCGGCGGAAGCTCGTCCTTGTCGGCCTTCGCCTCGCCCTTTTCGGCGGCGGGGTCGGGCTTCTTGTCCTGCGCCGGTGCCTGGGGCGCGAGGAGGAGGGCGGCGAGCGAGGCGGCAAGCAAGGTGCGGTGGCGCAAGAACAGGGTCCCCCGATGGATCATTGGTGCCCTAGCCTAGCGGCACACCGGGCGCGAATCCACCGCCGGTTCCATCACAGCGTGCGGACCATCCACCGGGCACCCGCGCCATAGCCCGCGACCTTCGCGGCCAGTGCCGGGGAAGCGGGGCACGGGGCAAAGCCCAGCCCGATCCAGAAGGGGGCCGCGCCCTCGATCGCGATCAGTTCGGCGCGCCGAACACCGTCGGCACGGGCAAGCGTGACGGCATGTTCCACCAGCGCGCGGCCGACCCCGGTACCCCGCGCGGCGGGCGACACTGCCAGATCGTGGACGAACAGCGTGTCGCCGCGGATGCTGGGATCGAGCACCGCGCCCACCGGCGGCGGCGTCTCGCCCGGCCAGCCATGGGCGAGCAGATAGGCGACCAGCACGCCGTCGCGCTCGGCCGCCAGGCAATAGGGCGCGGCGGTGGTGCGCCGGCTGGCAAAGGCGTCCTCCGGCTCGACCAGGAAGGGCGGATAGACCTGCGCCTGGAGGCGAAGCGCCTCCGCCAGGTGCCGTGGTTCGAGCGGGATCAGGATCGGTGCGGGCATGGGTACGGCCATGCCATCCCCGGCGGGCAGCGAAAAGGGGCGGTGGTGTGCCACCGCCCACCCGGTTGCCGTCGGCAATTGTGGCTAAAAGTCCCTTAACCGTCTCTAATAACTATACTCCTGAACCCTATCTTACGGCCGAGATGGCACAAGCGACGCTGGATGCTGGCGATATATTCGCCTGAATTCGGTGGAGTGATCCGTGTCTGTCTTGCGTTGCATCATTTGCCTGATTGCTGCCGGTACTGTGTTGATGCTTGCCGGGAATAGCGACGTTCCGGATCTGGAAGTGCAGGTGCTGGACCGGATCAATCATGTTCGGCAGGATCCCGACGCCTATGCGGAACGCCTGCGCAGCCTTCGCCCGCATTTCGTCGGCAAGACGCTCTATCTGCCGGGGCAGGCACGTGGACAGGTGACGCAGGAGGGCGTGCACGCCGTCGACGAGGCGATCGCCTTCCTGAAGACGCAGACGCCGCTGCCGCCGCTCAGCCGCGGCGACCTGCTCGATCTTGCCGCGCGCGAGCATGTGGTGGTGCAGGGCGCGCTGGGAACCCGCGGCCATTTCTCGCCCGACGGCGCCTCGCCCGGCGACCGCGTGCAGCGTCACGGCGGCGGCAAGCTGGTGGGGGAGGAAATATCCTATGGCTATGCCAATGCCGACGACGTCGTGCGGCAACTCGTGGTCGACGACGGCGTGCCCGACCGCGGCCACCGCGAACTGCTGTTCAATCGCGAGCTGCGCTATGCCGGCGTTGGCTGCGGTGCCCATAGCCAGTACGGCCATATGTGCGTCATCGACGTCAGCCGGACGCGCAACGGCGCGTCGCGGTACGAAGCCCTGGCGCAGAATGACGCCTCGCCCGGAACGGCGGCTCGACCGCGCTGAACGCGGGTCGGAGCAGGGCGACGCTGGGAGACCACGCGCGCAAACCGGGCTGGCCCGACCGCTTCGGGTCAGCGCACGACGGCGACCAGATCCCCGGGCTTGACGACGGCGAAGACATGCCGGGCGAAGGCGAGCGGCACGCCGATGCAGCCATGGGTGGCAAGGCCCTGGCGGACGTCGCTGCCATGAATGGCCACGCCGTCGCTGGTCAGCCACATGGTATAGGGCATTTCGGCGTCATAGTTGTTCGAGCGATGGTTGCGCTCGAGCGCGCGGATCGGGAAATTGCCGGTCGGCGTCGGCGTCGCGTCCTGTCCGTACAGGATCACGCTCGTGCCGATCTCGTCCGCGCCCCGAAAGACGGAAACGAGCTGCCGCGCCAGGTCTACCCGGATCCAGATCGGCCCGGCGGGCACATCGCGCTCGTTCCACAAGAATTCGCCGAACTGCATCCGCGCCGGCACCTGGAGCAGGCTGCGCACCGTGCGGGCGCTGCCGTCGGCGAGGCGCAACTGCTGCGCCTGGTTTTCGGGGAGCTGGATGCGATCCGCGGGCGCGGGCGCGGTCAGCGCCGGAGCCGCCAGGGGTACGGCGCCGCCCGATCGACGTGAAAGCGCATGCGCGCCGACCACCGCGACAAGCGATACGCCTGCCGCCAGCGAAACCCACATGCCGATCGGGCGTCGCGTCGGCATTATACCGCGGCGTTCCTCCGCCTGCGGATCCGGATGGCGCCGCCGATCAGGAAAAAGGCCGCGATCATCATCGCCCAGGCCGAGGGCTCCGGCACCGGGGAAGGTACGGGCGTGGGGGGCGAGGGCGGCGGATTGGTCGGGTTATTGGGGCCGATGGGCGGCACGCCGCCGCCCGGTGAGCCCCCAGTTGGGCCCCCGGGTACGATGCCGTCGCCCGGAGTCGGCAGACCCGAGGCGTTGGGCACGACATCCGCGGCCGGCGTCAGCGATGCGATGTTCGAGGGGAACCCGAGCGGAAGCGGCGGCGGCAGATCTTCGGGCAACCCAAGCGCGGCCGGGATCGGCGCATCCTCGGCGGTCAGATCGAACACGCGGGGATAGGCAATGCCGTTCTTCGCCGTGGAATCGGGCACCAGCGCGTCTCGCGGGCGCTTGTCGTCCACCCCGTGATTCCGGCGGCCCTTGATGCTGTAGGCGCCGGCCTCGCGGGCCCCGGGGGACCGCGCCGTGAGCAGCCCGAGCGCGTCGATCGAGCGGGTGATCCGATTTACCGCGCTGGCAACGGGCGGCACCGCGATACCGGCGGACGTGGCGGAGAGAAGGACGACGGCAGCCACGGCCGTACCGAGCTGGCGCAGGCGGCTGCCTGCAACGCGTCCCTGTTCTGTTTTCTCCACCCTGGTACTCACTCGAACCTCTTCTTCCAGACGGCTCGTTCTTGTTAACTACTGCATTATCAGCAAAATACTTAACAAATTTGAACAGCCTTGCATGCCGATAGTTCCTGCAGCTCTCGTCGGCAACCTTCCTGCCGCGAGCCAGAACGTCCAATCTGTTTCCGGTGTATCAAAATAGACATCTTCATACTAGTGCAAATATGAAGATGTATGCAGGGGCTCATTTTCCGAGGAGATGCTCGACCAAGCTGTTGAGACTACGGAAGTTTGCGACGGTAAGCGAGTGATTTTCGCGTTCCGGCGCGGACGGTGGCAGCGGCGCCAGTGCACGGGCGAAACCGAGTTTCGCCGCCTCGCGGGTTCGCAGCGCGGCATGGGCAACCGGCCGAACCTCACCGGAGAGCGCGATCTCCCCGAACACCACCGCATCGGTGGGCACCGGCCGCTCGGAAAGCGCCGATACCAGCGCGGCGGCGATCGCCAGATCGGCGGCGGGATCCTGCACCCGGTACCCCCCGGCGATGTTCAGATAGACTTCGCACGAGGAGAAGCTGAGCCCGCAGCGCGCCTCCAGCACCGCCAGCACCATCGACAGCCGCGCCGTATCCCATCCCACTACCGATCGCCGGGGCGTCGCGCCCGACGCGAGTCGCACGGTCAGCGCCTGCACCTCGACCAGCACCGGCCGCGTCCCTTCCAGCGCCGGGAACACCACGGTGCCGGCGACATTCTCGTCGCGCTGGGTGAGGAACAGCGAGGACGGATTGGCAACTTCGCTCAGCCCTTCGGTCTCCATCGCGAACACGCCGATCTCGTCGGTGCCGCCGAAGCGGTTCTTCACGGCGCGCAGGATACGGTAGAGATGGCTGCGCTCGCCCTCGAAGGCGAGAACGGTGTCGACCATATGCTCGAGCACGCGCGGGCCGGCGATCGAACCGTCCTTGGTGACATGGCCGACCATCACCAGCGCGGTGCCGCGTTCCTTGGCGAAGCGGATCAGTTCCTGGGCGCTGGCACGGACCTGGCTCACCGTGCCCGGCGCGCCTTCGATCAGGTCCGAATGCATCGTCTGGATCGAATCGATGATCAGCAGGTCGGGCGGGGTGCCCATGCCCAATGTCGTCAGGATGTCGCGCACCGACGTGGCGGCGGCAAGCTGCACCGGCGCCTGGCCGAGGCCGAGCCGCCGCGCGCGCAGCCGCACCTGGTCCGCCGCTTCCTCGCCCGAGACATAGGCGACCGAGAGCCCGCGCATCGCGATCTTGGCGGCGGCCTGAAGCAGCAGGGTCGACTTGCCGATGCCGGGGTCGCCGCCGATCAGCGTCGCCGATCCTTCGACAAAGCCGCCGCCCAGCGCGCGATCGAATTCGGCGATGCCGCTCGGCATCCGTTCGGGCAGCGCGATCTCGGTATCCAGCCCCGAAAGCTGGATCATGCGGCCGCCGGTTTGCAGGTGGTGCTTGGCTTGGAAGGGGGTCGGCGAACTGCCTGCTTCTTCGACCAGCGTGTTCCACTCCGCGCAGTCGGCGCATTGCCCCGCCCATTTCGAGGTGACCGATCCGCAGGCCTGGCACACATAGCGCTTCTGAACTTTTGCCATGACGCCCTGTGTAGGCGAACGAAAACGAAAAGGGAACGTGCGGCAGGGGCGACGGACGCATGCAAGCCTCTTCACCGTCCGCGCGGGGCTGCTATGGAGCAGGCATGACCGGGCTCGACATCCTCACCCTCCTCATCATCGCGGGCGCTGCCATTCTGGGCTTTCTGCGCGGCTTCACCACCGAGGTGCTGGCGTTCCTCGCCTGGATCCTGGTGGTGGTGGCGGTGAAGTTCTTCCATGCCGGCTTCACGGCGATCCTCGCGCCGATGATCGGCACCGAGGGCGGCGCGGCGGTGCTCGCCTTCGCGCTGCTCGCGGGGCTCAGCTATTTCGGCGGGCGGCTGATCGCCAACACGCTGGGCGGGCAGATGCGCAATTCGATGCTGGGCCCGATCGATCGCGCGCTGGGCGTCGGCTTCGGCGTCGCCAAGGGGCTGATCCTCGTCAGCATGGGCTTTCTGGTGCTGATGCTGGTGCTCGACACGTTCGAGGGCGGACGAACGCATCGGCCGAAATGGATCACCAGGTCGGTCACCTATCCGCTGCTCGACACGACCAGCGCCGCGATCGGCGACTTTGTCGACCGCCGCCGCAAGGGGGAGCCGGTGTTCGGCAAGGACAAGACGTCGGACGACCAGACCGACGCGCGCGAAGACCAGAACTGATCCGTACCGGTCAGCCCTCGCCCCGGCGATAGCGCGCGGGGGAGGTTCCGAACTGCCGCCGAAAGGCGGTGCTGAACGCCGCCACGCTGTCATAGCCGCTGTCCAGCGCGGTGCTGGTCACCGAGGCGCCATCGCCAAGCAACCCGGCGGCGTGCAGCAGGCGCGCCTTTTGCCGCCAGGCCTCCAGGGTCAGCCCCGTCTCGCGCGGGAAGGCGCGTTGCAAGGTGCGGATACTGCCGCCGGCCTCGCGCGCCAATGCCGTGAGGCTGCGCCGATCGGCAGGCGCCTGCTGGCAGTGCAGCGCCACGCGCCGCGCCCGAGCGTCCCGGGGCAGGGGCAGCATCCGGTCCTCGTGCGGCGCGGTGCGGAGGAGATCGATCAGAACGGCCGCGAGCCGATCCTCTTCCGCCCGGTCCCGATGCAGCATGCCGAGGGCGAGGAGGTGCAGGATCAGCTCGCGCAGCAGCGGCAGGACCGTCAGCACGGTCGGCGCGTCCGGAAGCGGGGCCGAGCGGGGCGCCGCGATATAGAGGGTCCGCATGGCGACTTCGCCCTGCATGGTAAGGGCGTGCGCGACGCCGGCCGGGATCCAGATCGCCCGGGTCGGTGGCACCACCCATAGCGCGGCCTCGGTACGGACGTGCAGGATGCCCCGCGTGGCGAAGACAAGCTGGCCCCAGCCATGGCGATGCTCGGCGAGGATGGTACCCGGGCGGAACGTCGCGGCGAGGCTGCGGACGTCGAGCCCGTCCTCCGCCTCGCTCAATCGAAGAACCCCGGCACATAGTGCATCGCGCCGGCGAAATTGCCTTCGCTGTCCTCGAAATAGACCAGCTCGCCGACTCCGTCGATGCGGTAGGGCTGCATCAGGATCCGGCCGCCATTCGCCTCGATGGCGGCGATCGTTTCCCGCAGGTCGTCCACGCCGAAGCTCGCCTCGAAACCGCGCATCGGCGCGTCGGGCACCAGTTCGCGGCGTTCCTGCAGCGCCCCGATCACCCCGGCGCCGGCATTGTGGATCTGGTAGAAGCCCGGCGGCCCCCAGGGGTCGAAGCGCCAGCCGAACACGCTTTCGTAGAAGCGTTTGGCGCGCGGCAGATCGTCGGCATTGATGGCGAAGTGGCGGAAGGTGGCAGGCATGGCGATGCTCCCGGAGTGGATCGGTGTCCGCAGAATAGCGTGCCGCGGCGTGGCGCGCTTGCCGAGAAATGCCGATTTCGTCTTTTCACGCGACACACTGCGGATCCCGCGCGCGCGTGCAACCCATACCAACGGCAGGCATTTCGCGCTCGCAACTGCGGGGCGGCTACCCTAGATCGGGGGCATGAATGCGCCGCTCTACAATCTCGAAATCCTGCGGCTCGCCGCCGCCATCCCGCATCACGAGCGGCTCGCAAACCCCGGGGGCACGTCCGAGAAACGCTCGCCGGTATGCGGCAGCCGCGTGACGGTAGACATCGCCGTCGACGATAGCGGCCGGGTCGCCGCGGTGGGAATGCTGGTGCGTGCCTGCGCGCTGGGCCAGGCATCGGCTGCGCTGCTCGGCGAAGCGGTGGTCGGCCGCATGCCGGCCGAGATCGCCGCGGCGCGCGACGAGCTGACCGCCTGGCTCGCCGGCGAGCGGGACACGCCGCCCGACTGGCCGGGCATGGACCTGTTCACGCCCGCGCTGCCGCATCGCGGCCGTCACGCCTCGATCCGGCTCGCCTTCGAGGCGGCGGCGGAAGCTGCCGCGCAGGCAGTGGAGGCACGGGTCTGATGGAACATGCAGGCGGCGGTTCGATGCTGGTCGATGCGGTGCCGATGCTCGGCTTCGCGCTGTTCTTCGTGCTGCTGTTCCGGCGGCTGGGGTTGGGTGCCACGCTGGGCTTTCTCGTCGCCGGCGCGCTGGTGGGGCCGCATGTCCTCCGGCTGGTCGGCGATGCCGAGGGCAAGATGGGCATTGCCGAGCTCGGCATCGCGCTGCTGCTGTTCCTTGTCGGCCTGGAACTGAGCCCGACCCGGCTGTGGCAGATGCGGCGCGACATATTCGGGCTCGGTCTCCTGCAGGTGACTTTGTGCGGCGTGGCGATCGCGGCGATCGTCTGGCTGGCGACCGGCTCCACGCTGGGCGCGGCGCTGGCGCTCGGCCTCCCCATGGGGCTTTCCTCGACCGCGCAGGTCTTGCCGCTGCTGCAATCCGCCGGTCGCCTGCGCACGCCGTTCGGCGAGCGCGCCTTCGCGATCCTGCTGTTCCAGGATCTCTCGATCGTGCCGCTGATCACGATCGTCGCGGCACTGTCGCGCAATCCGGCGGACCAGGCGGGGCCGCCGGGATGGCTGCTCGGACTCTACACCGTTGCCGCGATCGTCGGGCTGGTGCTCGCCGGGCGCTTCCTCTTGCGGCCGCTGTTCCGCGTGATCGGCAATCTCGACGAGCGCGAGATGTTCGTCTTCGCCGGGCTGCTGACGGTGATCGCCAGCGCCGCGGTGATGGAAGCGCTGGGTCTCTCCGCCGCGCTGGGGGCGTTCATCGCCGGCGTGATGCTGGCGGACTCGCCCTTCCGGCACGAGATCGAGGCCGATGTCGAGCCGTTCCGCGCCATCCTGCTCGGGCTGTTCTTCGTGGCCGTGGGCATGACGCTCGACCTGCATGCCATCGCCGAGCGTCCGTTCTTCGTCGCGGGCATGGCGCTGGCGCTGATCGCGACCAAGGCGGCGGTGATCATGGGGCTGGGGCTGCTGTTCGGGATGAAGCCGCGCGGCGCCTTTGCGCTGGGCGTGCTGCTCAGCCAGGGCGGCGAGTTCGGCTTCGTCCTGTTCGCCCAGGCGCAGAAGGCGCTGCTGATCGAGCCGCAGGCGGCCAGCGTGTTCAGCGCGATCGTCACCGTCTCGATGGCGACCACGCCGTTCCTGATGATGGCGACGCGGCGCCTCCGGGCCGAGCCCCCCAAGGCGGGCGCGCTGCCCGACGGGCCGCGGCAGGAAGGCGCCAATGCCGTCGTCGTCGGCTATGGCCGGTTCGGCCAGACGGTGGCGCAGATGCTGATCGCGCAGGGCATTCCGGTGACGATCATCGACCGCGACGTGGAGATGATCGAGACCGCCGGCACCTTCGGCATGAAGGTCTATTATGGCGATGGCACGCGCACCGATCTGCTGCGCCAGGCCGGCGCTGCCGAGGCCGAACTGATCCTGTTCTGCCAGGACGGCGACGGCCTGGACACCGCGATCATGGAGGGCGTGCATGCCGCCTTCCCCAAGGCGAGCCTGTTCGTGCGCGCCTATGATCGCCGCAGCATCATGAAGCTGAAGGGCGCGCCGCTGTCGGGCGTCGTGCGCGAAGTCATGGAGAGTGCGATCGTGATGGCCCGTCGGGCGATGGACGCCGTGGGCGTGGACGGCGCCGAGATCGACAAGACCGAGGCGGAATATCGCCGTCGCGACATCGAGCGGCTGAAGGCCCAGAAGGAAACCGGCGATCTCTATGCCGGGCGCGACGGGGTGTTCAGCCAGTCGGCCGCCGCGGCGGCCGCAGTGCAGGATCGCGGGGATGGATGAACTGAAGCAAGAGACCACGCCGGTCATGCCGGTCATGGCGGTTCTCGTGGCGCTTTCGGGCGCGGTGGCAGTGGCGGCGGGGGCGTTCGGCGCCCATGGCGCGCATGGTCAAGCGGCCGAGTGGCTCAAGACCGGCGGACAATATCAGCTTGTGCATGCCAGTGTTGCGATGATCGCTATTCTTCGGGGCGCGCGCGTGCCGGCATGGCTGTTCCTCGTCGGCAGCTTCGTCTTCGCCGGCACGCTCTACCTGATGGCGCTGGGGCTGCCGCGCTGGCTGGGCGCGGTGACGCCGATCGGCGGGGCGGCGATGATCCTCGGCTGGCTCTGGTTCGCCTGGATGCTGGCGAGGGCGGCGCGATGACCGAGCCGCAGGCCCCCTGGGATCCGGTGCAGGTCCGCAGCTGGCTGGAGCGCCGCATCAAGGCGGCGCGCGCCGACCAGGATGTGGCCGATCGCTATGGCCGCGATCGCGAGGACGACTATGACAAGGCCGCCGCCGAGGAATGGGTGTGCGACCAGTTTCGGCACAGCGATGCCGTCGAGGACCAGGCCCGCTTCGCCGATGCGATCCAGGCGTTGGTGTCGAAGGACGATTTCTACCGCCCCGGCGTACGCAGCGAGCAAAGGTTCGAGCGCGAGGTGAAAACCTATTTGCGCAAGCTCGCCAAGATGACGAAGACCAATACCGGGTTCGGGAAGATGCTGCGCTATCAATAGGCGCGGCACTTCATCGCGCGCGCCTTTCTGGGAACTGCCCGATTGCGGCGCCGGGCAAGCTCCGGCATCGTTGCACCATGCACAGCGTAACCTTCGAGCCGACGCAAGACGATGTGATCGCTGCTTCCCGTCTGAACTATCGGGCCACGCTGCGATCCGGGCGAGTGGTGCGCGCCTACCTGCTGCCGTCGGCGGTGCTCGCTTTGCTGGGCTGGTTCCTGGCGGGGCCTTGGTCGCTGGGCCCGGCGCCCCTGATCGCGGCGCTCGCAGGCGGCTACTGGCTCCTCGTGTTCTCGCTGATTCTCTGGACGAATTACCTTTTCATTCCATCGAGGGCCCGCCGCAACTTCGCGCAGCAGCGAGCGCTCCACGATCGCACCACCATTACCTGGTCCCCGGCGGGCATTTCGTTCGTTTCCGAGCGCGGGCATACGAACTTCGCCTGGACGGACTTTATCGGAATCGTCCGGGGGCGTGACGTCATCATCCTGCGGCAGACCGACCTGCTGGTCAATTTCGTGCCGACGCGCCTGCTTGATTCGGAACAGCTCGACAGTTTCCCGGCGCGCGTTTGACCGGCTATTTCGCCGCCCGCCGGCACCGGTCCGAGCAGTAGATCACATGCTCCCAATCCCGTTCCCACTTCTTCCGCCAGGCGAACGGGCGCTGGCAGACCGGGCAGGTCTTGGTCGGAAGGTCCCGCTTGGCGACACCGCGCGGCATCGGTCTATTCCGCGCCCACGATCTTGGCGACGCCGGCCGCGACCGTGGGGTGGTAGCCAGCCTTTGACGCCTCGTAGAAGCGACGCGCGATCGGCTTGCCCCAGTCGCCCTGTGCCATCAGATCCTTGTAGATCGGATAGATCAGCAGCCCGCGGCCGACGCTGCCGACCAGCTTGCCGATCGACGGGAGGGCCGGATCATAGCGATTGGCGATCGCCAGTTCGCCCCAGGCCGAGCGGACATAGGCGTTGCTGGATGCCGAGAGCCCCAGCGTCTCGTCCAGTTCCTTGAGCCGCGCCGGTGCCTGTTTGCGCTCCAGGCCGTTCAGGAAGCGCAGCCACTGCTGCGTCGCCCAGCCCTGCGGCTGCACCGCGGAGACCGGCCCGCCCGCATTCACCGCCGCCAACTGGGCATCCACCGCCTTCAGCGTCGCGGACTGCACATGTACGGCATTGGTCGGCAGCCCCGCAGCATAGGCCCAGCGATCGAGCTGGAGGTTCGATTCGAGCGCCCGGTCGCCCTGCACGAGATTGGCGCGCAGATCCGCCAAGAAGCCCGCGGTGGTCTGCGGCTGGAAGGCGTGTCGGTCGAAATAGCCGCGCAGATACACGTCCCAGCGCTGGCGCCCGACGGTCCGCTCGATCGTGCGCAGGAAGGTCGAGCCCTTGAAGTAATCGAGCTGCCCGAAGGTCGCGCCCGGATCTCCGTGGAGCCGCGTCGTCGGCGCCTCCATGCCGCCGGCATCGGCGATGTCCTTCTGGAGCCCGTCCCATTCGAGATCGGCGTCGGTCGCGGCGCGTTCCTTGCCGTACACCGCCTCCATGATGCGGTTCTCGAAATAGGTGGTGAAGCCCTCGTTCAGCCAGCTGTCCGACCAGGTCGCGTTGGTGACGAGATTGCCCGACCAGCTGTGGGCGAGCTCGTGGGCCACGACGTCGACGTTCGACTTGTCACCGGTCAGGATGGTGGGCGTGAGGAAGGTGAGGGTGGGGTTCTCCATGCCGCCATAGGGGAAGCTCGGCGGCAGGACGAGCATGTCGTAGCGGCCCCAGCGATAGGGGCCGTAGAGCGCCTGGGCCGCGTCGATCATCTTCTCGACATCGGCGACTTCCTTGGCGGCTGCCGCGAGCATGCTCGGTTCGGTCCACACACCGGCGCGCGGGCCGACGGGCTGGAAGGCGAGGTCGCCTACCGCGAAGGCGATCAGGTAGGGCGGCACCGGCTTGTCCATGCGGAAGCGGAACTTGTGCCAGCCCTTGCCGGCCGGCACGCCCTTGGCGCCGTCGATCCGTGTGCCGCTCGCCACCGCGACCAGATCGGCCGGGACGGTGAGGGTGGCCGACCAGGTCTGGCGAATGCCGGGGCTGTCCTGGGTCGGGATCCAGCTGCGGTTGTTGATCGGCTGGCCCTGGCTGAACAGATACGGCTTCTTCTTGCCGGCGGTGAGTGCGGGCGCCAGCCATTGCAGCGCCGAGGCGCCGGGCGCGGTCGCATAATGGACGACGATCCTGCGCGCGCCGTTCAGCTGCACCGTGAGCGGCGCGCCGAGATCGGGCTTGGCGGCGCCGACCGTGAAGGGCAGCGGCTTGCCGGCCGAATCCGTCACCTTGGCGATCACCAGCCCGTCGTCGTCGAGCACGATCTCCTGCGCGCCGGGCGCGGCGAGGATGTCGAGCGTCGCGGTGCCGGACAGCGTGTTGGCCGTGAAGTCCGCACGCAGGTCGAGTGCGACATGGGTAACGCGGGCGATCTCCGGTCGCGCATAGGTCCACACGTCGTTCGCCTCGGGCGTGGTGAGGATCGGCGCGGGAGCCGATCGCTGGGCGAGGGCGGGGGAGACGAGCATGGTCGAAGCGGCGAGGGCCAGGGCTAGGATGCGCATGCGCAGGAGCTAGGCCTTGGCGCTGCCCGGGACAAGCGGTTGTCATGGATCATCTCCGCGGCGCGGACCCTCCGCAGAGCCGAACCGTTGATGCCCGATGAAGGCAGGGGGGGACATGGCAGATCTGGTGGCCGAGCGGCCGGCAACAGTGGCTGGCGAGGGTGCGGCGCTGCACGCGCTGATCGCCTATCTCAAGCAGCAGGACTATCGCTTCGTCACGCCGACACCGGCCAGTCACGCCCGCGTGCTCGCCCGACCGGACCGGCAGCAGGCCGCCGATCTGCGCGGCATCTTCGGCTGGAGCTTGCCCTTCGCAACCGATCGCTTGGAAGCCGCGCTTCTGGAAGCCCTGCGACGCGCCGACCTGGTCGAGACGGCAGGGGAGCAGTTGCGGAGCAAGGTCCGCGTATCGACGCTCGGGCCGGACCTTCTGGTGCATTCGGCCTATCCGACCGACGATACGCACGCGGTATTCTTCGGCCCCGACAGCTACCGCTTCGCGCGCTTCATCGCCGAGGAACTGCGCCGCTGTCCGCAGCGGGAAGGCGCGAGGCTGGTCGATATCGGCACCGGCGCTGGCGCCGGGGCGATCGCTGCGGCGCATTGCTGTCCGCGGGGCGACATCGTGATGACGGACATCAACCCGGCCGCACTGCGGCTGGCGCGGGTGAACGCGGCCGCGGCGGGCGTCGAGGCGCGGTTCGTGGAAGGTGAGGGCCTGTCGGGCATCGCGGGCGCGCTCGACCTGGTGCTGGCCAATCCGCCCTATATCATCGATCCGGCCGGCCGTGCCTATCGCGACGGTGGCGATCTCCATGGCGCAGGCGTGTCGCTGGCCATGGCTCGCGAGGCGATACCGCGGCTCGCGGCGGGCGGGCGCTTCCTGCTCTACACCGGTAGTGCCATCGTGGACGGAGCCGACGGGCTTCAGGAACGGCTGGCGCAGCTCGCCGCGGCGGCGGGGTGTCGGCTGCGATACGAGGAAATCGACCCCGACGTGTTCGGCGAGGAACTCGAGACGGCGGCGTATGCGGACGTCGAACGCATCGCGCTGGTGACCGCGGTGATCGAGCGAGATCGCGTGTAATAAAGCCCCTCCTCCTTGGAGGAGGGGTTGGGGTGGAGGGATTCCAGAACTTCTGTTGGTCTCGGTGAGACACTGCCCCACCCCAACCCCTCCCCTGAAGGGGAGGGGCTTAGATGGGCTTCAGCGTTGCGAATCCAGAAACGCTGCGACCTTCGCCAAGTCGACCGTTTTGTCCAGATAGGTCTGCCCGATGCCGCGGGCGAGCAGGAAGGGCAGGGTGCTGCCCTCCATCTTCTTGTCGTGGAGCATGTGCCCGACCAGCGTCGCGCCGTCGGCGGTCACGCCTGCGGCCGCGAGCCCGTCCGGCAATCCCACCGAGCGGAGATGCGCCGCCACCCGCGCGGCATCCTCGGCCGGGCACAGGCCCTGCTGCGCCGAGAAGGCGAAGGCCAGGGCCATGCCCGCTGCCACCGCTTCGCCGTGGAGCAGCTTGTCCGAAAAGCCGGTCTCCGCCTCCAGCGCATGGCCGAAGGTGTGGCCGAGGTTGAGCAGCGCGCGGGTGCCGGTCGTCTCGCGCTCGTCCGCCGCGACGATCCGCGCCTTGGCGGCCACCGAATGGCCGATCGCCGTTGCCCGTGCCTCGGGATCGCCCGCGAACAGCGCCGCCGCGTTGGCCTCGCACCAGGCGAAGAAGCCGGCATCGTCGATCAGCCCGTATTTCGCCACTTCGGCATAGCCCGCGCGCAACTCGCGCTGGGGAAGGGTGTCCAGCACCTGCGGATCGATCAGCACCACCGCCGGCTGATGGAAGGCGCCGATCAGATTCTTGCCGGCCCTGGAATTGATCGCTGTCTTGCCGCCCACCGAGCTGTCGACCTGCGCCAGCAGCGTCGTCGGGATCTGGACGAAGTTGCAGCCGCGCTTGAGGATGCTGGTGGCGAAGCCGACCAGGTCGCCGATCACCCCGCCGCCCAGCGCGATCACGTGATCGCTGCGCACCACGCCCTGTTCCAGCAGCCAGTCGGTCAGCGATTCGAGCTGTGCCCAGCTCTTGGTGCCTTCGCCTGCCGGCAGCACCAGCACCGGGGCCGTCACGCCAGCAGCGGCAAGGCTGGCGACCAGCGTCTCGCAATGCGCGGCAAGATGGGTGTCGGTGACGATCGGCATCGGTCGCCCGCGCGACAGCGGGGCGAGCACCTCGCCGACACGCGCCAGCAAGCCGGGCTCGATGCGCACGTCATAGCTGCGTGCGCCGAGGGCAACGGGGATGGTGGTCATTTGCGCAGGGCCTTCAGGATCGCGTCCACGGTGGTTTCGTGCGGGGCCGCTACGCTGGGCACGCGGATCTGCGCAAGCGCGTAATAGGGATTGCGCACCTGGGCGAGCTCGGTGAGAATCGCCAGCGGGTCCTTGCCGCGGAGCAGCGGCCGCGTATCGCGCCGCCGCACCCGATCGGCGAGAATCGCCGGCTCGGCATCGAGCCAGATCGAAATCGCCTGATCGAGGATCAGCGTCCGGGTCTCGTCATTGATGAACGCGCCGCCGCCGGTGGCGATCACCTTGGGGGTGCCGTCCACGAGCCGCGCGATAACCCGCCGTTCGCCGTCGCGAAAATGCGGCTCGCCGAATTTGGCGAAGATGTCGGAGACCGACATGCCCGCCGCCGATTCGATTTCCGCATCGGCATCGACGAAGGGAAGCCGCAGGCGCTGGGCGAGACGGCGCCCGACCGTGGTTTTTCCGGCCCCCATCAGGCCGACCAGGACGATCGGCTTGCCGGTCCAGCTGTTCAGTTGCGCATGCGTTTGTAACATCGTGCGAAGGGCTATACAGCGAGGGACCGTCTCGGGCAAAAGGCCCTTACCGCTTAAGGATTGGACCGTTTTTCATGTCGCGTTTGCTTGTCGTGTTGCTCGTCATTCTGGTGGTTCTGGTGGGTGGCATGTTCGCCCTGGCCGGCCGCAACACCGTGAAGGAGCCGGTGCGCATGGAGAAGGCGGTCGCGCTTGAAAACCTCGCCAACTAGGGTTTCCCGGATCGCGCTCGGCGCGGCGCTGCTCGCCGCGATCGGCGTTCCCGCGTTCAGCCAGCAGCAGAAAGCCCCCGAATCGCTGCTGCCGCCCGGCTTCGACCAGCCGGCCCCGCGGCAGCAGCCCTCTGCGCGCCCGAGTCCTCCGCCGAGCGCAGCGCCGGCAGCGGCTCCGTCGCCGAGCGGTGACGTTGCGTCGCCGGCCGGAGACATGGGGCCCGACGCCTTCGATATCGAGGAAAGCAACGCCAGCGTCGCGGCCGCGCCGGCGATCGACCTCTCGCAATACGACCTGCCCAAGGGCGTGCGCCGGCCGCTGAACCGCATCGGCATTCTGGCGGCGGGCAATGCGCCGTTCCCGGCCGATGCGTTCGGCGACGTGCCCGGCGCGACGCAGGTGACCCTGATGCGCCGCCTGAACGCACCCGTGGCCTCGCGCTGGGTGTCGATCGCGTTGCGCCGCGCGCTGATGTCGCCGATTGACACGCCGCGCGGGATCAACGGCGCCGACTATGCCGCGGAGCGGGCCTGGCTGCTGCTCCGCATGGGCGAGGCCGGCGCGGCGCGTGGTCTCGTCAGCTATGTCGATATCGACGACTATACCAATGCGCTGGACCGCGTGGCGATGCAGGTCGCACTGGCGACCGGCGACCCCGCCTCGGTGTGCCCGATCGTCGACGATGCGGCGGCGAACATTCCCGATCGTGGCTGGGCGCTGGCCCAGGCGATCTGCGCCGGCCTGGCCGGCAAGCCCAGCGAGGCCGACCAGCGGCTCGACGCCGCCGCCAAGGGCAAGCCGCGCAACGATCTCGATACACTGCTCGCCACCAAGGTGGTGGGGATGGGCGCCGATTCGCGGCGTGCGGTGACGATCGACTGGGTGGGGGTGCCCGCGCTTTCCGCCTGGCGGTTCGGCATGGCGACTGCGGCCGGCGTGGATATCCCCGACAATCTGTTCGCGACGGTGGGCCCGGAGTTCCGCTACTGGCAGGCGCTGTCCCCCTCGGTATCGCCCGCCAACCGCGCGGGAGCGGCCGAACTGGCCGCTGCCGCGGGCGTGCTGTCCAACGCGGCGCTGGCCGATCTCTATGCCGAGCTCGACCAGGCGAGCGACGTACCCGATCCGCTGCAAAAGACGGTGCGCGACCTGCGGAGCGCCTATATCGGATCGGCAAGCGAGCGGGTGCAGGCGATGAAGAGCCTGTGGGACGCGGTGGAAACGCCGCGCCTGCGCTACGCCCGGCTGGTGCTGACCGCCAAGGCCGCGGTGTGGATCCCCGCCAACAAGGATGCGGCGGAGCCCGACCGGCTGATCGCCTCGATGCTCTCCGCCGGCTATGATTCGGCGGCACTGCAGTGGCGCGGAGTGGTTGCCCCGGGCAGCGAGGGCTGGGCGTTGCTCGCGCTGGCCGCGCCGGCCGGCACGCTCGGCTATGGCGATTTCGAGCGCTATGCGGGGTCGGCCAGCCCGCGCAAGGCGGCGATGTTGCTGGCCGGGCTGGCGGGGCTCGGTCGCCTGTCGCCTGCGGATGCCCAGCGCGGGGCGGAGGCAACCAAGGTGGGGATCAGCGGCGTCAACGCCTGGACCCAGGCGATCGATCGTGCGGGGGCGCGCAACCAGCCCGGCATGGTCGCGCTGCTCGCCGGAGTCGGCATGCAGTCGCCGCGCTGGGACCAGGTGACGCCCGAGGCGCTCTACCACATCGTCGCGGCAATGCGTGCCGCCGGAATGGCCAACTATGCCCGGATGATCGCCGTGGAGGCGGTCACGCGCGCGGCGTGAGCGCCGATCGCGACCTGATCGAGCGCTTCCTGGAAATGCTCCGCGCCGAGGCGGGCGCGGCGGCGAACACCATCGCCGCCTATGGCACCGACCTCCGGCTCGCCTCGGAGGCACTGGGCGGTGACCTGGTCAACGCGGGCCGCGAGGAGATCGAGCGGCTGGCGAGCGGGTGGGGCGAACTGGCCCGCGCCACGGTGGCTCGGAAGTCGGCGGCGCTCCGCCGCTTCTTCGCCTTCCTCGCGGAGGAGGGGCACCGCGCCGACGACCCCGGCCACGCGCTGCCGCGGCCCGGCACCGCCCGCCGGCTGCCCAAGATCCTCAGTACGAACGATGTCGACGCGATGTTCGCCGCCATCGCCGAACGCCAGGCGCGGGAGCCGCCCGATCCGCTCGACCTGCGCCTCGCCGCGCTGATCGAGCTGCTCTACGGCTCGGGCCTGCGCGCAACCGAACTGGTGTCGCTGCCGCGCAACGCCATCCATCCCGATCGGCCGTTCCTGATCCTCAAGGGCAAGGGGGGCCGCGAGCGGCTCGTGCCGATCTCCGATCGGGCCCGCGCCGCGGTGGCGATCTGGCGGCGCGAGGTGCCGCCGGACAGCGCCTGGCTGTTCCCGTCGGGCAAGAAGCACCTCACGCGGGTGCGGCTCTACCAGATCGTCCGCGCGCTCGCGGGGATCGCCGGCATCCCGCCCGAGCGGGTGAGCCCGCACGTCCTGCGGCACGCCTTCGCCACCCATCTGCTCGAGGGCGGGGCGGACCTGCGCGCGCTCCAGGCGATGCTGGGCCATGCCGATATCGCGACGACCGAAATCTATACCCATGTCGACAGCCGCCGGCTGGTCGAACTCGTCAACGAGAGACATCCGCTGGGCGAGGCGCTCGTTGACGCGAAGCGCGGCTCCGCGTAGCGCCACGCGCATGACGACATTCCTCGACTTCGAGAAGCCGATTGCCGAGCTCCAGGGCAAGATCGACGAGCTGCGCAGCGCCGCCCATGACGGCGATGTGGACATCGCCGCCGAGATCGCCCCGCTCCAGGCCAAGTCGGACAAGCTGCTGCTCGACACCTATGCCAAGCTGACGCCGTGGCAGAAGACGCAGGTCGCTCGCCACCCCGAGCGCCCGCACTTCAAGCATTACGTCGCCGGGCTGATCGAAGACTTCATGCCGCTGGGCGGCGACCGCGCCTTTGCCGACGACGCCGCGATCATCGGTGGCCTCGGCCGGTTCCGCGGGCGCCGAGTGATGGTGATCGGCCATGAAAAGGGCGACGATACCGCCACCCGCCTCAAGCACAATTTCGGCATGGGCAAGCCGGAGGGCTATCGCAAGGCGATCCGCCTGATGAAGCTGGCCGATCGATTCGGCATCCCGGTGATCACGCTGGTCGATACCTCGGGTGCCTTCCCCGGCGTGCAGGCCGAAGAGCGCGGCCAGGCGGAAGCGATCGCGCGTTCGACCGAGGCGTGCCTTGCGCTCGGCGTGCCGCTGGTCGCCTCGATCCTCGGCGAAGGCGGCTCGGGCGGCGCGGTGGCGCTGGCGACCGGCAACGTCGTGCTGATGTTCGAGCACGCCGTCTATTCGGTGATTTCGCCTGAGGGCTGCGCGTCAATCCTGTGGCGCACCGCGGACAAGGCCCCCGAGGCGGCCGAAGCGATGAAGGTGACCGCGCAGCACCTGAAGGATCTGGGCGTGATCGACGGCATCGTGCCCGAACCGCTGGGCGGTGCGCATCGCGATCCGGCGGCAGCGATCGCCGCACTGGGTACGGCGCTGGAGAC
The DNA here is from genome assembly GCF_913777625.1 of uncultured Sphingomonas sp. GTDB lineage: Bacteria > Pseudomonadota > Alphaproteobacteria > Sphingomonadales > Sphingomonadaceae > Sphingomonas. Next base: position 1,625 of record NZ_CAJYTI010000020.1, on the reverse strand, counting down.
GGCGCTGACGGACTTCGACGGCCGCGAACCCAGTGCCGTGCGCGCAGCGCGTCGTCAGAAGTTCTTGGCAATCGGGCGGGTTTAATCCTTCCGATCTCTTTCCCAACATGACAGACAAAAAGGGCGGCGAACCGGGATGGTTCGCCGCCCTTTCTGCTATTCGGTCTGAAGCGACTTACTGCTTCATGTTCGACGAAACGTTCTCGAACGTCTTCTTCAGGTTGTTGCCCAGGCCCTGCATCGCGGCGATCGCGGCAACGGCGATCAGAGCGGCGATCAGGCCGTACTCAATGGCGGTCGCGCCCTTCGAGTTCTTCAGGAAATTGCGAATCTTCTGCATGTCGATCTCCACTGTTCGAAACTTCAGTCACCCGGCTGGACGGGTCTTCCCCCCGAACAGCAACACCGGTTCTACGGCCCCGACAGTTTAGAAAGGTTTAAAGCCGCAACCGCTCAATACCCCGTTGCGGTGGAAATTCGGTTGTACAGCCCGTTCCACGTCGAGGTGGTCTGCGAACCCAGGCTGCTGACCCCACCGATGAGCGCGATGACGATCAGCGCGATAATCAAACCATATTCGACGGCGGTCGCGGCCTTGCGGTCTCGCGCCAGTCCGGCAAGGACGCGCTGGGCATGGCGGGTCGAAAAGGGCATCATACCCGCAACAATAGGGTGGAGACGGTTAATCAAATGCTATCTGGGCCGAATCGGTGACGGCGCTTCTTCATGTGGTGGCGGTGGCGATGGTCGATCTCGACGGCCGCGTGCTGGTTCAGCAACGCCCGGCGGGAAAGCCTATGGCTGGACTGTGGGAGTTCCCCGGCGGCAAGATCGATCCCGGCGAGACACCCGAAGCGGCGCTTATCCGCGAACTGCATGAGGAATTGGGGATCGAGGTCGCGCAGGCGTGCCTGGCCCCGGCCGCCTTCGCCAGCGAACCGCTGGGCGACCGCCATCTGCTGTTGCTGCTCTATGCCTGCCGCAAATGGGACGGCATTCCCGAAGCGCGCCATGCAACGGCGCTGCGCTGGGTCTATCCCGCGCAGCTCCATGCGCTCGACATGCCGCCCGCCGATCGACCGCTAATCGGGCTGCTCGAGGCCCTTTTGTAACGCTGCGGTCAGGCTGGCGGTCGCGCTGCCGCGCTTGGCCGGCTGCGGCTGGCCGGGGGCGGGGGCCCAACCGGTTAGAAAGACGATGTCGAACCGCTCGCCGACGCGCCCATCGGAATCGGCGCGCGCGGCAAAGGCATCGGCCAACCGCGCTAGCGTATCGCGGCGCAACGGCCGGCGATCGACCAGCAAATTGCTCGCCGCCATGCCGCGCAGATCGCCGATCAGGCCGAACAGGCTGCCGTAGCGCACGGTCACCGTCTCGACATCGGCGACCGGCAGCGCGAAGCCGGCGCGGACCAGCAGGTCGCCGGCCGACCGCACGTCGATCATCGGATGTGCACGCGCCGTTCCCGGATCGGCATCGCGCAAGGCGGCGCGCAGCGTCGACAGGCTGTTGCCGCCGAGGAAGGCGCCGAGGAACACGCCATCCGGCCGCAGCGCCCGCCGGGCCAGCGACAGCGCGCCGGGCACGTCGTTCACGGTATCGAGCACACCCGCCGAGACGACAAG
>NZ_CAJYTI010000019.1 GCF_913777625.1 uncultured Sphingomonas sp. | reverse complement strand
CGCCCATCTTCTCCTGGTCGGCCTTGGTCTTCGGCTCCACCGACAGCTCGATCACGGGCTCGGGGAATTCCATGCGCTCCAGGATGATCGGGGCGTTCTGCGCGCAGAGCGTGTCACCGGTCGTGGTATCCTTGAGGCCAGCGAGAGCGACGATGTCACCCGCATAGGCTTCCTGGATGTCCTCACGGCTATTCGCATGCATCAGCAGCATGCGGCCGATCTTTTCCTTCTTGTCCTTGACCGAGTTCAGGACCTGCGACGAGGTCTCGAGCTTGCCCGAATAAATGCGGGCGAAGGTCAGCGAACCGACGAACGGGTCGTTCATGATCTTGAACGCCAGCGCCGAGAAGGGCTCGGTGTCCGACGAAGGACGCTCGTCCGGCGTCTCGCCGTCGAGCTTCACGCCCTTGATGGCCGGAACGTCGAGCGGCGACGGCAGATAGTCGATGACCGCGTCGAGCAGGGGCTGCACGCCCTTGTTCTTGAACGCCGAGCCGCAGACCACGGGGACGAACGCCATTTCGAGCGTGCCCTTGCGGATCAGCGCCTTGAGTTCGGCGACGGTCGGCTCATTGCCTTCCAGATACGCTTCCATCGCGGCGTCGTCCTGCTCGACGGCCATTTCGATCAGGTCGCTGCGATACTTCGCGGCCTTCTCGGCCATGTCGGCCGGGATGTCCTGATATTCAAACTTCGCGCCCAGCGACTCTTCGAGCCAGATGATCGCGCGGTTCTCGACCAGGTCGACGAGCCCCTTGAAGCCACCCTCGATGCCGATCGGCAGATACAGGACCGCCGGACGCGCACCCAGGCGCTCGATGATCGAGTTCACGCAGAAATAAAAATCGGCACCGGTGCGGTCGAGCTTGTTGACGAAGCACATGCGCGGCACGCCGTACTTGTCGGCCTGACGCCACACGGTTTCCGACTGCGGCTCAACACCCGCCACGCCGTCGAAGCAGGCGACCGCGCCGTCGAGCACGCGGAGCGAACGCTCCACCTCGATGGTGAAGTCGACGTGCCCGGGGGTGTCGATGATGTTGATGCGGTTGTCGTTCCAGAAACAGGTCGTCGCGGCCGACGTGATCGTGATGCCGCGCTCCTGCTCCTGCTCCATCCAGTCCATGGTGGCGGTGCCTTCGTGCACTTCGCCGATCTTGTAGGACTTGCCGGTGTAATAAAGAATGCGCTCGGTCGTGGTCGTCTTGCCGGCATCGATGTGCGCCATGATGCCGATGTTGCGATACTTCTCGAGCGGATGGCTGCGGGCCATGATCGATCTTCCTCAAGCGTAGGGGGGAGCCGGTTGGCCCGGCTCCCCCTTATATAGGCTGTTTGCGTGACCAGCGGAAGACCGCCGGCACCGCACCCTGAAAAGGTTGCGGCAGACCGGAAATATATCCGGTCCGCCGCAAGACCCTTACCAGCGGTAGTGCGAGAAGGCGCGATTCGCTTCCGCCATGCGGTGCGTATCTTCGCGCTTCTTGACCGCGTTGCCGCGGTTGTTCGCAGCGTCCATCAGTTCACCCGACAGACGGGCGGCCATCGTGTTCTCCGAACGGGCGCGCGACGCGCCGATCAGCCAACGGATGGCCAGAGCCTGGGCACGCTCCGGACGGACTTCGACCGGAACCTGGTAGGTCGCACCGCCGACGCGGCGCGAACGGACTTCGATGCCCGGCTTGATGTTGTTCAGCGCATCGTGGAACACGCCGATCGGATCGCGCTTGGCGCGAGTCTCGACGGTTTCCAGAGCACCGTAAACGATGGCTTCGGCCACGGACTTCTTACCGTCCAGCATGACCGAATTCATGAACTTCGACAGGACCTCATCTCCGAACTTGGGGTCCGGCAGAATTTCCCGCTTTTCGGGACGACGACGACGAGCCATTCTCGTATTTCCTTACAAAACTTCAGCCTTGGATGGTCGAGGAGCCTCGGGAGAGGCCCGACCGGCTTACTTCGGACGCTTCGCGCCGTACTTCGAGCGGGACTGCTTGCGATCCTTCACGCCCTGCGTGTCGAGGACGCCGCGCAGCACGTGGTAGCGCACGCCGGGAAGGTCGCGCACACGGCCGCCGCGGATGAGCACCACCGAGTGCTCCTGCAGGTTGTGGCCTTCGCCCGGGATGTACGAAATGACTTCGCGCTGGTTGGTCAGGCGAACCTTGGCCACCTTGCGAAGTGCCGAGTTCGGCTTCTTCGGGGTCGTCGTGTACACGCGGGTGCAGACACCGCGCTTCTGCGGGTTCTGTTCCATCGCAGGGACCTTGGACTTGGCCTTCTGCGGTTCGCGGCCCTTGCGGACCAGCTGGTTAATCGTCGGCATGAAGCCCTTCACCTTTCAGATGGTTACTTTGCTGGAGCCCTGTTGGACAGAATACGAAAAAGCCCCGAAGGCCTCAGCCCCCCGGGCGATTGCGTCTCCAGCAACGTTCAGCTCTTTGTACCCAAGGCAGGAATCGCCCTACCCGGAACCGGGCGGCCTATACCGATGCGGGGCGATCCGGTCAACAGCGCCGCCCGGGGGCCGGCCGCAACCCCCGGGACCTACGTCGGCAGGGCTGCCGCCGCGCCTAAGCTGTGCTAGCGCACCCTTCCGGATTCGCAACGCTTGGGGGGTAACGGGCATGTTCAACGGCAACCGCAATCGCGAGGAGCGCGGATCCGCGACTCCGGGCGCCAGCGCCTCGAACGGCCGCCGCGGCCAGTTCTCCGTGCTCGGCGCGGACATCGTGATCACCGGCAACCTCACCGCCACTTCCGACCTCCATATCGATGGCCGGATCGAAGGGGATGTGCGCTGCGGCAGTCTGGTCCAGGGCGCCGATAGCCAGATCTTCGGTCGAGTCGAAGCCGATGACGCACGGCTGGCCGGCGCAATCGAAGGCTCGGTGCGCGTCCGCCAGCTCACGGTCGAACGCACCGCACGGATCACCGGCGACGTCGAATATGAAACCATCATGGTCGAGCAGGGCGGCCATATCGACGGCCGGCTCAAGCACCTCGGCGGGGCGACCGGCCAGGCGGCCGCCTCAGTGCTGATCGAGGCAAGCGGAGACGCGGGCTGAGGCCACGCGCCCCCGTGCTCACATGCCCTTGATCTTGTCGTAGTGGTTGGAGACCATGTCCTGGGCGTCTCGCGAAAAGTCGCGTAGCGACGGCACGTCGCCGCTTCCCGCATAGGCACGCAACGTGGCGAGCGCCTTTTCGTGCGCCGCGACCTGCTGGCTCTTGTAGGCGGCATCGAAATCGGTGCCGGTGGCGGTCTGCAGCGTCTTCAGGTTGGCCTGCTGCTCGTCGGTCAGTGCCGGAGCGGGGGTAATCGCCGGGCCGGCCTTGGCGGCGGCGGCCTTCAGCTTGGCGGTCGACTTGGTGTGGTCGTCCACCATCTCCTTGCCGAAGTCCTTCAAGGCCTTGGTGGTCGCCTTTTGCTGTGCGAGCTTGCCGCCGGCGATCTCATAGGCGTCGCTCGCGGCGAGCGTGTTGGCGAAATCCTGGCCGGACATCGGGGCGGCGGCCATGGCATTGTCGCCCATGCCGTTCATCGCGCTCATATTGTCGGCCATTGCATCGCCAGCCGGCGCGTTGGTGACGCTGGCGCCGTTGTCGACCACCGCAGTGCTGTCGTTGCTGGTAGTACCACAAGCGCCGAGGGCAAGCATCGGTGCACCCCCCAGGACCAACAGGTGCTTCTTCATCATCTGAACCTCCTCAGTTCCTGGAACCGACGAACGTCCCGGTACTGCCCCCGTTCCGATAAATGATCCTTATCTAGTTGAATGCGATGGTGAAACTATCGGCGGTTCATCGCTGAGATGGCGCAGCGCGTCGTAAATGCTGCACCGCGAAAGACTCCGTTACACCCCGTCCATGCGCGGTTTGCAATCCGCTCGCTAGCTGCGCGCCTCACCCGCAAGAGGAGGTTGCCGATGTCCCGAGAGTCCCGATCGCGTCGCCGCGAGCGTCTGCGAAGTTCGATCGCCCTGTTGCTGTTCGGGCTGGGCACCCTCGCCTTCCTGATCGCGATCGATCGCCCGGAATGGTTCCAGGTGCGACCGGCGAGCGCCGCGGCCGAGGCGATGTCGCACGCCGCCGCGCCTGTGCCGGCCGAACGAACGAACGGATAACGGACCCCGAGAGCGCTTTACGCGTATAGGCCCGCCATGATCGTCACCACCGCGCCCCGCGCCCGCCAGATTCTCCGTGAGGTCTGGCGCCCGCTCACCGCCCTGTTCGTCTGGGACGTGCTCGTCACCATCGTCTATTTCGTGCTGCCGTTCCGCGCGCCGTCGTTGCCGCTGACGCTGTTCGGATCGGTGCTGGCGCTGTTCCTCGGCTTTCGCAGCAATTCCGCCTATCAGCGCTGGTGGGAAGGGCGCGGGCTGTGGGGGCTGATGATCAACGCCAGCCGTAATCTCGCCCGCATGGCGCGTAACTATCTGCCCGACGGCGAGGCGGTGGACATGAAGCGCACCCTCGTGCTCCGCCATATCGCCTATGTGAACGCGCTGCGCTGCCAGCTCCGCCGCCAGCCGGTGGACCAGGAGGTGTTGCGCTTCCTTTCCAAGGGCGAGGCCGATTTCGCGCTGGCCCGCACCAACATCGCCAACGGCATCGTCGACGGCACCGGCCGCCGTATCGAGATCGCCCGCGCCAAGGGCTGGATCGACTCGATCCAGCAAAGCTCGATGGAGCGCGTGCTGATCGACATCGCCAACGCTCAGGGCGGCATGGAGCGGCTGAAGAACACCCCCCTGCCCGTCCAGTACCGGCTGGTGCCGACGCTGTTCACCCATATCTTCTGCGTGCTGCTCCCGATCGGGCTGGTCGAGACGCTGGGCGTGGCGACACCGCTCGGCTCGACGGTGGCCGGCCTGATGTTCCTCGCAGCCCTCGCGATCGGCGACGATCTGGTCGATCCCTTCGCCAATACCGTGCACGACCTGCCGCTGAACGCGATGTGCCGTACGATCGAGATCGACCTGCTCCAGTCGATCGGCGACTCCGCCCCCGAACCGGCGACGCCCGACAAATACGGCGTCCTGTGGTGAGTGCGCGACGGGTTGCGGCCGCCCGCCGCTTCCCGCTAAAGGCAGCCGCGTAACGGGTGCCTTCCCGCACGGGAGGGTGAAAAGGGAACTCGGTGTGAAGTCCGAGGCTGCCCCCGCAACTGTAGCCGGTGAGCCGGCATGCCAATCTGCCACTGGAGCATCGCGCTTCCGGGAAGGCGGCATGCCTGCGACGACCCGGGAGCCAGGAGACCTGCCCGCTACGGTCGATTCCTTCACGCGGGCGGGGTGCACCGGGTGATCGGGGCTGAAATCCCCGTGCGAGCGACACCAAACCATGCGGGGAGCCGAAGCGCTCTCCCATCTTCGGGTGTCTGATCCAGATGCGTTTCTACAAGCTTTCCCTCATTGCCTCCGCCGCGCTTGCGCCGCTGGCCGCCCATGCCCAGAGCGAAGACGACCAGATCGTCGTGGTCGCCAGCGGCGTGGCGCAGCGTGCCGATACGGTCGGTCGGTCGGTGACGATCATCGACCGCGCCGAGATCGAGCAACGCCAGACCGTCGCGCTGTCCGACTTGCTCGCCACCACGCCGGGCCTCACCGTCGTCCGCAATGGCGGGCTCGGCACCGCGACCGCGCTCAGCATCCGCGGCGCGCAGAGCGACCAGACGCTGGTGCTGATCGACGGCATCCGGGTGAACGACCCGTCAGCCACCGGCGGCGCGTACAACTTCGCCAGCCTGCTCGCCGGCTCGGTGGAACGCGTCGAGGTGCTGCGCGGGCCCAACTCGGTGATCTGGGGCAGCCAGGCGATCGGCGGCGTGGTCAACGTCACCACGCAGCAGGGCACGCCGGGCCTCCACGTCCGCGCCAATGCCGAGGGCGGCTCGTTCGGCACCTTCGACGGCAACGCCTCCATCGCCGGCGGCAACGACCGCATCTCCGCGGGCCTGACCGCGGGCTATCTCGCGACCGACGGCATCTCGGCGGCGGCGAACGGCAAGGAAGCCGATGGCTATCGCCAGCTGGGCGCCACCGGCAATGTGCAGGTGAAGCTCGCCGAGGGGCTGGCGCTCGACCTGCGCGGCTATTTCGCCGACAGCAAGGTCGACCTCGACGGCTATGCCCCGCCGACCTACGCCTTCGGCGACACCGGCGAATACGCCAAGACACAGGAAATCTATGGCTATGCAGGCCTGAAGAACGAAGCGCTGGGCGGCGCGCTGCGCAGCCGGCTTGGCTTCACACTCTCCGACATCACCCGCGACGGCTACAATGCCGACAGCAGCATTTCCTACCGCTATCGCGGCCGCGCCGAGCGCTACAGCTATCAGGGCGATGCGACGCTGGCGAAGCAGCTGCGCCTCGTCTTCGGCGCCGAGCATGAGCAGAGCCGCATCCGCTATGACGAGGGCTTTGGCAGCGTCGGGCGCCGGTCGGTCGGCATCACCAGCGTCTATGGCCAGGCGATCGTCACCCCGCTCGATCCGGTGACGGTGACCGGCGGCGTGCGCCACGACGACCACGACCAGTTCGGCGGGCATTGGACGTGGAACGCCGATCTCGCGGTGCGCGCGACCGCGAATACGCTGCTCCACGCCAGCTATGGCGAGGGTTTCAAGGCGCCGACGCTCTACCAGCTCTACAGCGCCTATGGCTTTGCCGGCCTCCAGCCCGAGACGGCCAAGAGCTACGAGGCCGGCGCGCGGCAGACGCTGGCGGGCGGCAAGGTCGCGCTGGGCGTCACCTGGTTCCACCGCGATGCGGACAACCAGATCGACTATAACTTCGCGACCTCGACCTATTACAACCTCACCAAGACCCGCGCCGAGGGCGTGGAGCTGGAGGGCGTGCTGCAGCCGGTCAAGGCGCTGACCGTGCGCGCCAACTTCACGCACGTCACCGCCGAGAACCGCAGCGCCGGCGCGCTCGGCAAGGACCTGCCGCGCCGCCCGCGCGACACGGCCAACGTCTCCGCCGACTATCGCTTCCCCTTCGGCCTTTCGATCGGCGGCACGGTGACGATGGTGGGCGACAGCTTCAACGATGCCGGCAACACCACGCCGATCGACGGCTATGCGCTGGCCGGGGTGCGGGCGGAGATGCCGGTGACGAACCGTCTGTCCGTCTATGGTCGCGTCGATAATGTCGGCGACGTGCGCTACCAGCAGATCACCGGCTACGGCACCTATGGCCGCGCTGCCTATGGCGGCGTGCGGATCCGCTTCCAGTGATGCGCGGCGCCGCGCTGCTCGCCTGCCTGGGGCTCGCGGGCTGCGCGGCGCCCCCGCCGGCCGGCGGCGGGGGCATCGTCTCGCTGAACCCTTGCGCCGATGCGGTGCTGGTCGAGCTGGTGCCGCCCTCGCGGATCGCGGCGATCAGCCATTATTCGATGCGGGCCGACTCCACGTCGATTCCGCTCGAGGTCGCGCACCGCTTTCGCAGCAACAACGGGACCGCCGAGGAAGTGATCGGGATGAAGCCCGACCTGGTGATCGCCAGCAGCTTCACGGCCCCCTCGACCCGGGAGGCCTTCACCCGCGCCGGGCTCAAGGTGCTCTATGTCGGCATCCCGCCCTCCATCGCGGAGAGCAAGGCGCAGGTGACCGAGCTCGCGGCCGCGGTGGGCGAAGCTGCCAAGGGCGCCGCACTCAATGCCCGGATCGATGCGTCGGTGGCGGCGGCACGGTGGGATGGCCCCACCGCCCCCGCGCTGCTATGGATCGGCGGCAATCTCGTCACCGGCGGCAAGACGCTGCTCGACGACCTGATGACCCATGCCGGCTTCTCCAACCACGCCGCGCATTACGGCCTCACCCACACCGCCCACCTGCCGATGGAACAGGTGATCGCCGACCCGCCGCGCGTGATGCTGGCGCCCGAAGGAGCCGGTCGCGACAGCGATTCGCGCGTGGCGACCTTGCGCAAGCGTGCCATCGCCGAGACGGGCATGCGCGTCACCCAGGCCGCGTTCCCGCGCCAGCTTGTCAATTGCGGCGGCCCGGTAATCCCCGCCGCGCTCGCCCGTCTCGCCGCCATTCGCCGGAGTGTTCGATGACCGCCCATCCCTACCGTCATCCCGGCGAAAGCCGGGATCCATTCGCCGCTCGGTATCCGCAAGAGCTGCAGCGCAGACCGCAATGGATCCCGGCTTTCGCCGGGATGACGCTAGACGGAGGTGGAGCAGGTTCGACGGAGCACCACCCATGAACCGCCTCCTCCTCAACCTCGGCCTCGCGCTGCTGGTCGTGCTGCTGTTTGCCGGCTCGCTGATGGCGGGCAAGTTCTGGGTGCCCGTCTCGGCCTGGTTCAGCCACGATCCGCGCTGGTGGATCATCGCCGAGCTGCGCCTGCCCCGCGCGATCCTCGGGCTGGCCATCGGCGCGGCGCTGGGCTTGTCCGGCGCGGTACTGCAGGGCTTCCTGCGCAACCCGCTGGCGGACCCCGCGGTGGTCGGCGTCTCGTCCAGCGCCGCGCTGGGTGCCGTCGCCTCGATCGTGCTGCTGGGCAGCAGCGCCCCGCTCGTCCTGTTCGGCTGCGCGATGGCGGCGGCATGCGGATCGATGCTGCTGCTCGCGGGACTGGCATGGCGGGCAGAAAGCGCGGTCGCCTTCATCCTCGCAGGATCGGTGCTCGCCAGCCTCGGCGCAGCGCTGACCAGCTTCCTGATCTCCATCTCGCCCAATCCCTATGCCACCGCCGAGATCCTCGACTGGATCATGGGCGCGCTCACCGATCGCAGCTTTGCCGAGGTGCAGCTGGCGGTGCCGTTCATCACGGTCGGGTGCATCGTCCTCTTCGCCACCGGCCGCGCGCTGGACGGCCTGACGCTGGGCGAAGCCGCCGCCCGCTCGATGGGCCTGCGGCTGGGGCGGACGCAGCTGCTGGTGGTGCTCGGCACCGGCCTCGCGGTGGGCGCCAGCGTCGCCGTGACCGGGATCGTCGGTTTTGTCGGCTTGATCGTGCCCCATCTCCTCCGTCCGCTCACCGGCGCGCGGCCCTCAGCCCTGCTGCTGCCCAGCGCGCTGGGCGGCGCGGCGCTGCTGCTGGCCGCCGACAGCCTCGTCCGGCTCTCGCCCGGCGCCGGCGAGATCCGGCTGGGCGTGGCGATGGCGCTGCTCGGTACCCCCTTCTTCTTCGTGCTGCTCCTCAAGCTTCGGCGGTCGACATGGAACTGAGCGTCTCCCAACTCTCCGTCAGCTTGGGGAAGCGCGGGGTGCTCCACGGCATCGACGCGGTGCTGCAGCCCGGCCGCGTGACCGCGATCCTCGGCCCCAACGGCTCGGGCAAATCCACGCTGGTGCGCACCCTCGCCGGCCTGCTCGGTGCCGACGCGGGCAGCGTAACGCTGGACGGCATCGCCCTCGATCGGCTGCCCCCGCGCGAGCGCGCCCGGCGTATCGGCTATCTGCCGCAGGAAGCGACGGTGCACTGGGACCTGCGCGTCGCGGACCTGGTCGCGCTCGGCCGCCTTCCCCACCGCGCGCCGTTCGCCGGACTGTCCGCCGAGGACCACGCCGCCATCGATGACGCGATCGCGACGACTGGCATTCGCCCGCTGGCCGATCGCCTCGTCACCCAGCTTTCGGGCGGCGAGCGCGCGCGGGTGCTGCTCGCCCGCGTGCTGGCCGGCCAACCGCAATGGCTGCTCGCCGACGAGCCGCTGGCAAGCCTCGATCCGGTCCACCAGCTCGACCTGCTCGATCGCCTCCGCGCGCTCGCCGCCGGCGGCATGGGGGTGGTGATCGTGCTCCACGATCTCGTCCAGGCCGCCCGTGCCGCCGACGACGTGCTGCTCCTTCGCGACGGTCGTCCGGTGGCCTTCGGCCCGGCGGCCGCGACGCTCGCCCGTGCCCCGCTGCGCGATGCCTTTGGCGTGGAGGTGATGTTGATCGTCGACGACCATGGCCGGCTGCTGCCGGTGCCGATCGGGCGCGTGAAAGCCTAGCGAGCCTTCCGCTTCGGGTGTGGCGGAACGTCACAACTGCCGCTACCATCCCGCGGAGAAATTGGGGGGAGTGGAAGATGGGCCGTCGATCGATCGTGGCAGGGTTCGCCCTGCTCGCGTGCAGCGCGCTGGCGCCGAGCGCCCATGCGCAGAAGGCGGTGCTGGACGTGCCCGCGACCAAGAAGTGGCAGCATGCCCGGACCGGGCTGATCGTCCCGCAGGCGCCGGCCGGCCTGCCCCGCACCGAGATCCTGACGCTGGGCCAGGGCGAACTCGACATCGCCGTGCAGTTCGGCGACGTCAACAAGACGCAGGCCACGCTCTACCTGTTCCGTCCGGCGCTGATGAGCGTGCCGGTGTGGTTCGATCGTGTGGAGACGCAGATCCTCCAGCGCGGCGCCTATGGCAACCCGACCCCCGCCACGGCGCCCACCGGCTTCGCCCCGCCCGGCGGCACCGCCCCGAGCGCATTGCGCCGCTTCTACAAACCCTCCAAGCCGCCCTATGCCGCCACCGGCGCCGCGGTGCTGCCGCTGGGCGAATGGCTGGTGGTGGTGCGGATCAGTTCGGTGGAACAGGATCCTGCCCAGCTCGATGCGACGCTCTCAGCACTGATCGCCGGGCTCGGCTGGCCGGCCCGCGCGGCGACTGTCGCGGAAGCGCCGGCGGCGGTGCCGGTCCAGCCCTGCGCCGCCGCGCTGGCCTTCGACAAGAAGGCGAAGATGCAGAAGCCCGACATGACCGCCGGCCTGTTCGGCAGCCTGCTCGCGGTGGTCGCAGCCGACAAGAGCAAGGAGACCGCCAAGGCGGGGGAGACCGCCGAGGCACGCCCGCCGTTCTGCCGGGATCCCGCGTCCCGCCAGGAGCAGGGCGTCTACCGGGTCGAATCGCAAGAGCCCGACAGCTACACCATCGCGATCGCCGATGCGGGCCGTACCGTCTTCGTCTATCGGGAACTCGCGCTCGACCCGAAGAAGAAGCCGGGCTTCGCCGTGACCCTGAACACGCTCGATCGCGCCTATTCCTTCCCCGCCTTCGATCGCCTGCCCGATCCGGAAAAGGTGATGCAGGCGATCGCGCAGACCCAGCCCGTCTCCTCGGTCGAGCGCGGCAGCAAGACGATCAGCATCCGCGCGCGATAGGGTGGGCCTAGGGCTTCGGGGCAGGCCGCCCCGATCCCGGCCGCGCAACCGCGTACATCGCCCACGCGATGTCCTTGAGCAGGGCCGAGCGATCGCCGTCGCGGGCGAACAGGTCGAAGTGCGTCTTGCCGGGCACATAGGTGAAGGTCGCCGGAATGCCCGCCGCCTGCATCGCCGCTTCCAGCCGGTGGGCAGGGCCATCGAGGTAGAAGGTGTCCGCCGTGCCCACCGTCAGGTGCAGCTTGCCCGCCAGGTCCGGCTTGAGCTGCGCCGCGTCCCGGGTGATGATGTGCGCCACGTCGAAATGGTCGCGCCAGTAGGCAGCCACCACCGGGTCGACCTTCCCCGTCGCGCGATCGAACAGCGGCACCGGCTTGCCGTCGGCGCCGCGGGGGCTGAACACCCATTCGAACGACGCGATCTGGCCGCCCGCCGGCCCCAGCACCGCCTCGGCGCGGGCAAACTGCTCGGTGGTGGCGACCACCTTTCCGTTCATCCGGACGATCGGCAGCGGCTTGCCGGCCGCGTCATGGTAGAAATTGGCGTCGGCGCGGTAGAGGTCGACATTGGTGAAGTCGTGGAAATCAGCCGGGTCGGGCGAGGTCGGCCAGCTGCCGCCGAACAGCGTGGGGTAGCGGACCTGCAGCCACAGCGTCGACCAACCGCCCGAGCTGTGCCCGGTGAGGAAGCGCCCGCTGGGCTTGGCATCCATCGCATAGCGCGACTCAAGCGCCGGGATGACCTCTTCGGTCAGTGCCTTGCCCCATGGGCCGTTATTGGCCGAGTCGGCGAATTCGTTGGTGCCGGTCGGGCCGCTATGGTCGAGGAACACCCAGAGCATCGGCGGCGACTTCCCCTCCGCCATGTCCGCCGCGGCCATCAGTGCGTTGATCCGCGCATAGGCGAGCGTGCTGCCGAAGCCGCCATCGCTGTAGACCGTGGGGAACCGCGTCTTGCCGTCATAGCCCGGCGGCAGCGCCACCCAGCCGCGGACCGAGGTCGGCGTGCCGCGGAAGGTGGAAAGCGATGCGCTGCGAACGTCCACCGGCTGGACTCGGGCCAGTACCGCCTCGAGCTTGGCCCGCATCGCCGGGGGGACATGCTCCAGCGCCGGGCCTTCTTCCTTTGCGGCGGGCAGTTCCTCGTCGAGCGTCACCACGGGCACCTTGCCGGGCAGCGTGAAGGTCACTGTCTTCGAGACGAGGTCGCCGGGACCGCGGCCGCCATAATTGTAATCGTGGTTGCGATCGAGCACCGCCTGCACCCGGTACGTGCCGGCAGGCAGGGCGGAGAGCGGCGCGGGGAAGACATCGGTCTCGCCGTCGACGCCGGCGACACGACCGGGCTGGAGGTCGATCACCTCGCGTGCGGCGATCGAGGCGCTGCTCGGTGCGAAGGGCGAGAAGTCGATCGGGCCGGCCGGCTTGTCGGGATCCCCCGCCTTTTCGACGAACACGATCAGCCGGCCGGAGAAATGCGCACCGAGCGCCGGCGCGACCGTCACGGGGACCGTGACCGGATCGGGTGCCGCGGCCCCCAGCAGCATCGCGCCCAACATCAACGCCGCCGTCCGCATGCCCTTCCCCTTCCGACCGCTGGGAAGCCGATCAGCTCCCCAGCACTTCCACCAGTGTCTGTACCTTCTTCTGCCGCCACTGCGGCAGCGGCGCGACCAGCCAATAGCCGAGTCGCGAGGCCTTGGGCTCGCCGACCACGGCGACGCGTCCCCCCTCGATATCGGCGCGCGCCAGCAACTCGGGCACGGTCGCCCGGCCAAGGCCTTGCGCCGCCGCGTCGATCGCGAGACCTGCATCCGCCACGCGGACCAGCGACCCGGCATCCTCGGCCATGCAGCCGGGCCAGGAGATTCGCACGTCGATGCTGCCGCCACCGGGCCGCTCGACGGTGACCATGCCGTCGCTTTCCAGTGCCTCGCCCTCATGCTCGCCGGGGCCCTCGCCCCAGCGGATGGCGAGGTCGAGATTGGCCTCGGTGAAATCGAGCGCGTCATCGGCCGGCACCAGCACGAAGCGCAGGTCCGGATCGGCGCGGGCGATGTCCGACAGGCGCGGCATCAGCCATTTGGCGGTGAGGTCGCGCGGCGCGGCGATGGTCAGCGACTTGGAGGATTGCCCCGCCTGCATCGCCCGTACCGCTTCCTCGAACTGGAGGAAGCCGTTGCGCAGCGCGGTGAGCCCGCTTTCCGCCTCGGGGGTGAGTTCCAGCCCCTTGGTGGTGCGGCGGAACAGCACGACGCCGAGCGTATCCTCGAGCGCGCGGATCTGCTGGCCGACCGCGGCGGGGGTCACCGCCAGCTCGTCCGCCGCGCGGGTGAAGGACAGGTGGCGCGCGGCCGCATCGAGCACGCGCATGCCGTTGAGGGGGAGATGGGTACGCTTCATCGGTCAGATCCTCCCCTGCGGACGAACCGCATAAGCTGCGCTCCCCTCCCGCTTGCGGGAGGGGGCGGGGGAGGGATCGACGTGGAAGAAGCGCGGCATCGTTCCAGCCCCTCCCCTGGCCCCTCCCGCAAGCGGGAGGGGAACGTGCAGGTAGCCGCCCCTCACTGCTCGCCTGCCACGGCGGGGGCGATCAGGGCGAAGCGCGGGATGGTGACGTCGAACGCCGAGCCGTCCTCGGCGATCATGTGGTAGGTGCCCTGCATCGATCCGCTCGGCGTCGAGAGCGGGCAGCCCGAGACATAGTCGAAGCTGCCGCCCGGCATGATCATCGGCTGTTCGCCGACCACGCCTTCGCCCTCCACCGTGTGGCGCAGCCCGCGCCCGTCGGTGATGATCCAGTGGCGGGTGAGCAGCTGCACCGTCACCGGGCCTTCGTTCTCGATGCGGATGTGATAGGCCCAGAACCAGCGGCCGCGATGCGGTTCGGATTGCTCGGGCAGATACGACACCGACACGCGAACGACCACGCCACGCGTCGTCGCCTCGTCGGTGAAGAGCGCCTTCACAGCCCGGCGCCTCGCAGCGCCTGGTCGAGATCGGCGATCAGGTCGTCGGCGTCTTCGAGGCCGACATTGATCCGGATCATGCCCTCGGTGATGCCCATCTCCAGCCGCTTCTCCTCGGCGAGGCCCGAATGGGTGGTCGAGGACGGGTGCGTCATCAGCGAGCGCGAATCGCCGATGTTGTTCGAGATGTCGATCAGCTCCAGCCCGTCGAGCAGCGCATGGGCCTGGCTCCGCCCGCCATCGACTTCGAAGCTGAAGATCGGGCCGGCGGCGGCCATCTGGCGCGTGAACAGGGCGTGCTGCGGGTGGGCGGGAAGCGCGGGGAAGTTCACCCGGGGTACGCGCTGTTCGAGGAAGGTCCCGACCTTCAGCGCATTCTCGCTCTGACGGCGGATGCGCAGGTCGAGCGTTTCCAGGCCCTTCAGCACCACCCAGGCATTGAACGCGCTGAGCGTCGGCCCGGTGTTACGGGTGAAGGGGAGCAGCGTGTTGGTGACGAAATCCTCGGAGCCGCACACCGCGCCCGCCAGCACGCGGCCCTGCCCGTCCATCATCTTGGTGGCGGAATAGGCGACGACGTCCGCGCCGAAGTCCATCGGGCGCTGGAGCGCGGGCGTGGCGAAGGCATTGTCGACCACCGTCACGATGCCATGCTTCTTCGCGATGGCGCAGACCGCTTCCAGGTCCACCACGTCCATGGTCGGATTGGCGGGGGTCTCGAAGAAGAAGAGCTTGGTGTTCGGCCGGATCGCGTCCTCGAACTGCTGCGGATCGCGCGCATCGATCGTCGTCGTGGTGACGCCGAAGCGCGGCAACAGGCTGTCGGTCAGCCAGCGGCACGAGCCGAAGGCGGCGCGGCCCTGGACGATATGGTCGCCCTGGCTCACCTGGCAGAGGAGCGCGGCGGTCATCGCCGCCATGCCCGTCGCCATGGTGCGGCACGCCTCGGCGCCTTCGAGCAGGGCGATGCGCTGTTCCAGCATCTCCACCGTCGGGTTCTGGAGGCGCGAATAGGTCATGCCCGCCTGTTCGCCGGCGAAGCGCGCGGCGGCGTCGCCCGCGCAATCATAGGCGTAGCCCGAGGTGAGGAACAGCGCCTCGCTGGTCTCGCCGAACTCCGAGCGCGCGGTGCCGCCGCGCACAGCCTGAGTCGCGGGCTTCCAGTTACGGGTGACGCTGGGATCCTGTCCGGTACGACGCTTCATGCGCGCTGCTTTGCGGCGCTTGGGGGCGGCGCGTCAACCTTTGGCTAAAGATCCTCCCCGGTACGGGGAGGGGGACCAAGGCGCGAAGCGGCTCGGTGGAGGGGGATCGCAGCGAGCGATTCCGGTGTGGCAGCCCCCCTCCACCACCGCCTCCGGCGGCGGTCCCCCTCCCCGTGCCGGGGAGGATCTTTACTGGATCGGCCCCTATTCCGCTCGCCCCCCGCCTCCGCTACGCGTACCCCATGCGTTTCCGCCTTTCGGCCCTTGCCACCCGCCCCTGGCTCGTCGCCCTGCTTATCGGCCTCGCCGCGCAGCTGCTGTTCACCTTTCACCTCGATCGGCCGGGCGGGATCATGTTCGACGAGGTGCATTACGTCCCCGCCGCCAACGCGCTGATCGAACTCTCCGGCCCGCGCAACATCGAGCATCCGCTGCTCGGCAAGGAGCTGATTGGCGCGGGCATAGAGATGCTCGGCGACAATCCATTCGGCTGGCGAATCCTGCCGACGATCGCCGGCACCGCGACGGTGCTAGGCGTGTTCGCTTTCCTGTGGATCCTGATGCGTGGGCGGATGCGGGTGGCGGTGACCGGCGCGGTGCTGGCGATGCTCAACCAGAGCCTGTTCGTCCAGGCGCGCACCGCGATGCTCGACGTGTTCCTCGGCGCCTTCCTGCTGTGGGGGCTGGTGTTCCTGCTCTGGGCGATGCGCGGCACGCGCACGCAGGTGCGCGGGCGCTGGTGCGCGGGCGCGGTGCTGATGGGGCTGGCGACGGCGGTGAAATGGTCGGCCGCGCCCTATATCGCCGCGATTGCGATTGCGCTGCTCGTCGCGCGCGTGCGCGACGCCCGCCGCGCCAAGCAGCCGCTGGCCACGGCGCTGTTCTCCGGCGACCAGCCGCATTGGCCGGGTCTTTCCACCGTCGCCGCCGTGCTGCTGCTCGGCCTGATCAGCATCCCCGTCTATTTCGCGACCTTCGCGCCCACCTTCTTCTACCTGACCGGCGCAACCGACGGCCTCCCCGGCCTGCTCTCCCTGCAGCGCGACATGTATGCCGCGCAGACCCAGGTGCTGCCGCACCACAATTACCAGTCGGACTGGTGGAGCTGGCCCATCCTGCTGCGGCCGATCTGGTTCTTCTACGAATGGGATCACGGTGCCCAGCGCGGCGTGCTGCTGATCGGCAATCCGGTGATCATGTGGGGCGGGCTGGTCGCGGTGCTCGCCAGCTATGTCCTGTGGTTCCGCACCCATGCCTGGCGGCCGCTGGCACTCGCGCTCTTGTGGACCTTCTCGGTGGGGATCTATGCGATCATCCCCAAGTCGCTCGGCTTCTATTATTATTACCACCTCTCGGCGATCTTCCTGTGCCTGGTGCTGCCGGTGACCTTCCACCAGTTCGACCGCCTGCGCGCCAAGGGCTGGGAGGAATGGTATGTCGCCCTCGCCCTGCTGTGCTTCGGCTATTTCTACCCGATCCTCGCCGCCTCGCCGCTGAGCGACGGCCAGGCCTTCGCCCACTGGATGTGGTTCCCGAGCTGGCGCTAAATTTCGTTGCGGGCCGGCGGCCATCTTGAACGGTGGCCGACAGTCGCTAGCTTCGCTTCGGTTTCAAACCGCAACGGAGTTCCCATGACCGCGTCGACCGACGTCCTCTTCCGTCCGTTCCGCATCAAGTCGCTCGATCTGCCCAACCGGATCGTGATGGCGCCGATGACGCGGACCTTCGCGCCCGAAGGCATCCCCGGCGCGGCCAACGCCGCCTATTATCGCCGTCGTGCCGAAGGCGGCGTGGGACTGATCCTCTCCGAGGGCACGGTGATCGACCGTCCAGCCTCGCGCAACCACCCGAACATCCCCTTCTTCCACGGCGATGCCGCGCTGGCGGGCTGGAAGACCGTGATCGACGAGGTCCATGCCGCCGGCGGCAAGATGGCGCCGCAGATCTGGCACACCGGCTCGACCGTCGGACCCGACCGCAATTGGCAGCCGGACGCGCCGGTGGAAAGCCCCTCGGGCGTCGTCGCGCCGGGCAAGCCGCGCGGCGTGGCGATGACCGAACAGGACATCGAGGCGACCATCGCCGCCTTTGCCAAGGCCGCCGCAGATGCCAAGCGCCTCGGCTTCGACACGGTCGAACTCCACGGCGCGCATGGCTATCTGATCGACCAGTTCTTCTGGGCCGGCACCAACACCCGCGAGGACGTCTATGGCGGCAGCACCATCGCCGAGCGCTCGCGCTTCGCGGTCGAGGTGGTCAAGGCCGTGCGCACGGCGGTGGGTCCGGACTTCCCGGTGATCCTGCGCCTCAGCCAGTGGAAGCAGCAGGATTACAGCGCCCGCCTCGCCACGACGCCCGACGAGATGGCATCGTGGCTGCAGCCGCTGGTCGATGCCGGCGCGGACGTGCTGCACTGCTCGCAGCGTCGCTTCTGGGAGCCGGAATTCCCCGAGATCGACGGCGAGAACGGCCTCAACTTCGCCGGCTGGGCGAAGAAGCTCACCGGCGCTGCGACGATCAGCGTCGGCTCGGTCGGCCTGTCGGGCGAGTTCATCGCGGCGTTCGGCGGCGAGACCTCCGAGCATAGCGATCTCGACAAGCTGGTCGAGCGGATGGAGCGCGACGAGTTCGACCTGATCGCGGTCGGCCGCGCGCTGATCAGCAATCCGGACTGGGTACAGAAGGTCCAGACCGGTGCGGGTCAGGAGTTGAAGGGCTTCAGCCCGGCGGCGCTGGCGGAGCTGGTGTAACGAGCTGCCTAAGCCCCTCCCCTTCAGGGGAGGGTTTGGGGTGGGGCGGTGTCTCGCAGAGACCAACCGGCGTTCTGGAATCCCTCCACCCCAACCCCTCCTCCAAGGAGGAGGGGCTTAGTCCGGTTTCAATACCGCCCCCAGACGAACCGCGACGACAGCGCGAAATTCCACACCGCCGCCACCGCGATCCCCGCCAGCGCGGACAATCGCCAGTCGCCATGCTCGACATTGTGCAGGAAGGCCGCCACGCCGACATTGGCCGCCGCACCCACGGCGCATACCAGGCAGAAGCTCACCCAGCCCGCGAGCAGCGCACCCGCGCCCTTCAGCCGTCGCTCGCGATAGGTCAGCGCGTTGTTGAGCAGGAAGTTGAAGGTCATCGCCACGATCGTCGCGACGATGGTCCCGGTCACGAACGGCAGCCCGGCGAGGCGGAACAGCACGAACAGCACCGAGAGATGCACCGCCGCGCCCAGCGCGCCGATCGCCGAGAACATCGCGAAGCGCACCGGCACGACCTTGCCGAACATCCGGTCGTACAGCGCGATCAGATATTCCATCGCCACGACATAATCGAGCTTGCTCTCCCCCTCGACGCGGACCCGGAAGGTGTAGGGCAGTTCGCGGAAGGCGAGCGGACGCGGGCTCGCGGTCATGATGTCGAGCAGGATCTTGAAGCCGATGCCGGAGAGCTTCGGCACCAGATCGCGCGCGATCTCGCTGCGGATCATGAAGAAGCCGCTCATCGGATCGGTCAGGTCGGCCTTGAGCACCTGGCGGGAGAGCCTGGTCGCGAAGGCGGATTTGGCGACGCGCTCGCGGTCCCATTCGCCGGTGCAGCCGCCTTCGCAGAAGCGCGAGCCGATCACCACGTCGAGGTTCGCATCGGCCTGCAGCGCATCCAGCATCTTCGGCAGCAGCGTCTCGTCATGCTGGAGATCGCCGTCGATCACCGCGACGCACGGCGCGGCGGTCGCGCACATCCCCTCAATACAGGCAGTCGACAGCCCGCGCCGTCCGAACCGCTGGATCACGCGCACGCGCGGGTCCGTCCGCGCGATCGCCCGCGCGGCATCCGAGGTACCGTCGGGACTGTCGTCGTCGACGAAGATCGCCTCCCAGGCGCGGCCGGCAAGGGCCGCGTCCAGCTTGGCGATCAGCAGGGGAACATTGGCGCGTTCGTTGAACGTGGGGATAACGATCGCGAGTTCGAGCAGGGTATCGCTCACTGAAGCTCCAGCAGCACCGCGTCCCCCATGGCGGCGGTTGAGAGGGTACCCCCGAGATCGGCCGTCCGCGCGCCCTTGGCGAGCGCTGCGGCAACCGCTTTTTCTATGCGCTGCGCCGATGCTTCGTCGGCCAGCGAGTGCCGCAGCAGCATGGCCGCGGAAAGGATGGCGGCGCAAGGGTTCGCCTTGCCCTGCCCGGCAATGTCCGGCGCGCTGCCGTGGATCGGCTCGTACATGCCGTTCGCGCCCGACCAGGCGGCGAGCGAGGCCGAGGGCAGCATGCCGATCGATCCGGCGCACATGCTCGCCTGATCGCTGAGGATGTCGCCGAACAAATTGCCGGTGACGATCACGTCGAAGCTGGCCGGCGCGCGCACCAGCTGCATCGCGGCATTGTCGACATACATATGGGTCAGCTCGACGTCCGGATACTCGGTCGCCATCGCGGTGACGACGTCGCGCCACAGCTGCGAGGTCTCGAGCACATTGGCCTTGTCGACCGAGCAGAGCTTCCTGCGGCGGCGCTTGGCCATCTCGAAGCCGACGCGGGCGATGCGCGTCACTTCTTCCTCGTTGTAGCTCATTACGTCATAGCCCTGGCGCAGGCCTTCGGGCGTGGTGCGCAGGCCCTTCTCGCCGAAATAGACGTCGCCGATCAGTTCGCGGACGATCACCACGTCGAGGCCGTTCACCACCTCGGGCTTGAGCGGCGAGGCGTCCTCCAGGCCGGGGAACAGCGTGGCCGGGCGGAGATTGGCGAACAGCCCCAGCGCCTTGCGGATGCCGAGCAGCGCCGCTTCGGGACGCAGGTGACGTTCCAGCTTCTCGAAGCGCGGATCGCCGATCGCGCCGAACAGCACCGCATCGGCGCGCTTGACGAGGTTCAGCGTGGCTTCCGGCAGCGGATGGCCCGCGGCGAGATAGGCGGCGCCACCGACCGGCGCTTCCTCGAACTGGAGATCGAGGTTGAGCGCTTCGAGGACGCGGCGGGCTTCGCGCGTGACTTCAGGGCCGATCCCATCCCCCGGCAACACAGCAATCAGCGACATCCGAACCCTCACGCAGCACCTAGACTGCGCGCCGCTTAGCCGCCCGGGGCGGGTTTATGCAACCGCCCGCAACAAGCGGTCCACCAGCCGGACACGCGCCGCCAACAGATCGGCGCCCCGGCCGATCAGCAGATCGCGCGCCAGGAAATGGCCGGTCAGGCGGAGCCCTGCCAGAATATCCTCCCAGTCCGCCGCGCCGCCCTCGGTGAGGAAGGGCGGCAAGGCGAGCAGGCGATTCTCATAGCCCGTGGCACCGATCCGGCTCACCGCGATGCCGCTCTTGGGGCTGACAAAGGCAAGCTCCTCGGTCCCCCCGGTCGCCGCGCAGCGTTCCAGATCAAGACCAAAACCGAGCTCGGCGAGCAGCAGCAGCTCGTACCGCACGAGCGCCACCGCCCAGCCCCGCGCGGCGGGCGCCGCCTCGATCGCATCGAGCACGCCGCCGAGCGCCGCATGGAGTCGCGGATAGGGCAGGCCTTCGGGGAGGGTCGCGGCGGTGAGCGCGGTCACCCAGGCAAGCGCGGCGGCAGGCAGCGGTTCGCCGAACAGCGGCGCGCGGCTGTGGAGCAGTTCGACGGTGAGGCCTGCCAGCTGCTCCTCGGTCCGCGCGCGCCATTCGCCGAGGATCAGGTTGGCGGGCTGGAGCACCGGGCGCAGTGCGCGCGATCGGCCGCCACGGACATAGCCGGGCTGTACGCCGTCGCTTTCGGTCAGCGCCCGCACGATCGCGCCATGCTCGCCATGATTGCGAACGCTGAGCAGAATGGCGTCGGCGCGAAGATGCATCGCCGCGATGTAGGGGGTGCGCGGCGGAAAGGGAAATGCGGGGGCGACGCGGACGCCGCCCCTGCACGCGGCCTCAGCCCATCGACGCGATGTCGATAACGAAGCGGTACTTCACGTCGCTCTTGAGCATGCGCTCATAGGCCGTGTTGATCTCCTCGGCACGGATCATCTCGATATCCGCGACGATGCCGTGCTCGGCGCAGAAATCGAGCATCTCCTGCGTCTCGGCGATGCCGCCGATCAGCGAGCCGGCGATCGAGCGGCGCTTGAAGATCAGCGCGGCGACGTTGGGCGACGGGTGCGCATGCTCGGGCACGCCCACCAGCGTCAGCGTGCCGTCGCGCTTCAGCAGGGTGGTAAAGGCGTCCAGGTCGTGGCTGGCCGCGACCGTGTCGAGGATGAAGTCGAAGCTGTTCGCATGCGCCGCCATCGCGTCCGGATCGCGCGAGACCACGACATCGTCGGCGCCCAGCGCCAGCGCATCGGCGCGCTTGCTCTCCGAGGTGGTGAAGGCGACGACATGCGCGCCCAGCGCGTGGGCGAGCTTCACGCCCATATGGCCGAGCCCGCCGATCCCGACGATGCCCACCTTCTTGCCCGGGCCGACCTGCCAGTGGCGCAGCGGCGACCAGGTGGTGATGCCGGCGCAGAGCAAAGGCGCGACGGCGGCGAGCTGTTCCTCGCTATGGCCCACCTTCAGCACGAACTTGTCGCTGACCACGATGCGCTGCGAATAGCCGCCCAGCGTGTGGCCGGGGGCGTCCGGCGTCGGGCCGTTATAGGTGCCGACAAAGCCGTTTTCGCAATATTGTTCCAGCCCCTCGTCGCACGAGGCGCAATGCTGGCAGCTGTCGACCATGCAGCCGACGCCAACCAGATCGCCGACCGCGAACTTCGCGACATGCGCGCCGACCGCGCTGACCCGCCCGACGATCTCGTGGCCGGGCACGCACGGATAGAGCGTGCCGTCCCATTCGGAGCGGACCTGGTGCAGGTCCGAATGGCAGACACCGCAATAGGCGATGTCGATCTGCACGTCGTGCGCGCCGGGTTCGCGGCGCTCGATGGTCATCGCTTCAAGCGGCTTGTCGGCGGCATAGGCGCCATAGGCTTTGGTAGCCATTGGGGAGGATCTCCTGGTTATAGGGTTCGAAGGGGTTCAGCGCGGGCCGGCGCGATAGGTTGCCTCGTCCACCGGCTCCAGCCACTCGACCATCTTGCCGTCCAGCGCTTCCTGGATGGCGATGTGGGTCATCGCGGTGGTGGCGCTGGCGCCGTGCCAGTGGCGATGGCCGGGCGGGCACCAGACCACGTCGCCGGCGCGGATCTCGACAATGTCCTCGCCTTCGCACTGGGTCCAGCCGGTGCCGGAGAGGACGACCAGCGTCTGGCCGAGCGGATGGGTATGCCAGAAGGTGCGGGCGCCGGGCTCGAAGGTGACGCTGGCGACGCCGTGGCGCGCCGGTGCGGGCGCAGTGTGCAGCGGGTCGATCCGGACACGGCCGGTGAACCAGTCGGCCGGGCCGAGCTGGGAGGGCTGGCTGCCGTTGCGCTTCAGTTCCATGAATTCTCCTGCCGGCGCGGGACTCGCGCTCGACAGGAGATAAGCCCGCCACACTCTGTGGATTAGACGCTGGCCGCTGCATGCAGTGTTGAATATGGTTCAGCAATGAACCGCCAGCACCTTTCCGAACTCGCCGCCTTCCTGGCGGTTGCCCGGCAGCGCAGCTTCACGCGTGCCGCCGCGCAGAGTGGCGTCACGCCCTCGGCGCTCAGCCATGCGATGCGCGGGCTGGAGGAGCGGCTGGGCGTGCGGCTGCTCCACCGCACGACGCGGAGCGTGAGCCTCACCGAAGCGGGCGAACGACTGTTCGCGACGCTGGCCCCGCGACTGGACGAGATCGAAGCCGAGGTGGCGGCGCTCAGCGCGCTGCGCGAGAAGCCGGCGGGGCTGGTGCGGATCAGTGCGGACGAACATTCGCTGAAGACCCTGCTATGGCCACGCCTCGCGCCGATCCTGCGCGAATTTCCGGACATCCGGGTCGAGATCGACAGCGACTATCGCCTGACCGACATCGTCGCCGAACGCTTCGACGCAGGTGTGCGCTTCGGCGACATCATCGCCAAGGACATGGTGGCGGTGCCGATCGGCCCGGATGCGCGCATGCTCGCGGTCGCCTCCCCTGCCTATTTCGATCGCGCCGGCCGCCCGCAACGGGTGGAGGACCTCACCAGCCATGCGTGCATCAACCTGCGCCTGCCCACCTATGGCGGCCTCTACGCCTGGGAGTTCGAGGAAGGCGGCCGCGAGCGCAAGGTGCGGGTGGAGGGGCCGCTCACCTTCTCCTCGGTCTTTCCGATCCTGCGCGCGGCGATCGACGGCTTCGGCATCGCCTGCCTGCCCGACGCGGTGGTACGGTCGCATCTCGACAGCGGCGCGCTGGAGGCGGTGCTGACCCGCTTCTCGCCGCCCTTCGCCGGCTACCATCTCTATTACCCCAGCCGCCGCCAGCCGACACCCGCCTTTGCGCTGCTGGTCGAGCGGCTGCGCTGGCGGGGCTGACCCGGCTGTGGCAAGCTGGTTCGCGGCGAACGCCCAGCGTTCTCAATCAACTACAGGGAGAGTTGCCGTGAAGATCCTGCTCAGCGCCCTCGCGGCCGCCCCGCTGCTCGCCATCGCCGTCGCCGCCGTCGCGCAGACCGTCGCGTATCCTACGGCCTTTGTCGGCGGGAAGGACGTGCAGGCCCAGCTCCAGGCGATGCTGACGGAGATGAAGCCCGGCCAGGGCTTCGCCTGGAAGCCGGTGGTACGCGACGGCAGCAACGTGGCGGCGATCGAGATCTGGAAAAAGCCCGGCAAGCCGGCCGTCCACCCCGACCAGGCCGAATATGCGATCGTGCTGGAAGGCAGAGGCACGCTGGTGTCCGGCGGCACGATGCCCGATCGCGAGACGCGCAACCCCACGCTGGTGGAAGGCAGCCGGATCGAGGGCGGCACGACGCGGACGCTTGGCCCCGGCGACGTCATCTTGGTGCCGGCCGGCGTACCGCACTGGTTCGGGATCACCGGCGAACGGCTGGTGTTGCTGGGGATCAAGCTGCCCAAGGGGCAGTGAGCACAGACCCGAGCCCTTCCTGGCCGCGAGGGCATTCGCACAGAAAGCGAAGGGGCGGCGGTTCAACGCGATTGTCATCCCGGCTTTCGCCGGGATGA
The DNA here is from genome assembly GCF_913777625.1 of uncultured Sphingomonas sp. GTDB lineage: Bacteria > Pseudomonadota > Alphaproteobacteria > Sphingomonadales > Sphingomonadaceae > Sphingomonas. The sequence goes on along the minus strand of NZ_CAJYTI010000019.1, from coordinate 74,177 downwards.
CGAAGTACCTTGTGCAGAGGCGATAGTCTTGCCCTGGGGGGAGGATGAGGTCCGCTGCCAGGCCCTACCCCTCCAGCAACCCCTCCAGCATCCGGGCCATGTTCACGGCGGTGTAGGGCTTCTGCAGCACCGGCACCCCGGCATGCGCGGCATCCAGCTGCAGCTGCTCGCCATAGCCGGTCGCGAACGCGTAGGGGATGCCCTCCGCGCGCAGACGATCGGCAATCGGCAGGCTGGTCTCGGCACCGAGGTTGACGTCGAGGATCGCCACGCCGAAGCGCTCGACCGCCAGCTCCTCCAGCGCGCCATCCACCGACGACGCGGTCACGACGCGTTCGGCGCCAAGACGCAGCAGGATATCCTCGGCATCCATCGCAATGATCAGGCTGTCCTCGACCAGCAGGACGGCACCGTTCAGCACCTGTCGCATCTCGCCCGCGCTCGGCACCGAAATCGGCTCCTCGATGTCCCGCGCGTGCTTGGCCGCCGCGTCGCCGTCCAGCACCACGTGCCGGGCCGGGATGCAGAACTCCGCCTCCAAGCCGGTGAGCGGGTAGCGCACCGTCGCCTTGCCGCCCAGGTCATAGGGCACCGAGCGCTGGATGATGGTGGTGCCGAAGCCCTGGCGGGTCGGCGGCTGCACGGCGGGACCGCCGCGCTCGCGCCATTCGATCCGGCAATCGCCCTCCGGATCGAGCCACCAGCGCACCGACACCGTGCCGCTGTCCGACAGCGCGCCATATTTGGCGGAGTTGGTCATCAGCTCGTGGAACACCAGCGCCAGCGTCGAGAAGGCCGCAGGGCGGAGCAGCACCATCGGCCCGTCCTGTTCCAGCCGGCCCGAGCGCCCGCCGAGATAGGCCGCCGCCTCGGTGCGCAGCAGCCGACCGAGGGGGGCCGGGCTCCAATTGTCCTCGGTGATCTGGTCGTGCGCGCGGGCGAGCGCCTCGATCCGCCCTTCGAGCATGCGGATATAGGTGCTGGTATCCGCGCCCGGCGCGCGCGACTGGCGGACGAGGCCGCGAATCAGCCCCAGGATGTTGCGCACCCGGTGGTTGAGTTCGGCGATCAGCAGTTCCTGCCGCTCGGAGGCGCGCTGCCGCTCCTCCTGGGCATCGTCGGACAGGCGCAGCACCACCTCGATCAGCGAGGCACGCAGCACCTCCGCCACGCGCAGTTCCACTTCGGTGAAGGGCAGCGAGCGGCCACGGACTTCCTGGCTCCACGTCTCGAAACTCTGCCGAGGGGTGAGGCGCGCGCCGTGCGGCCCCAGTTCCACCGGCTTGTGCGGATCGCCGCCCCAGTTGACCGTGCGCACCAGTTCCTGGCGGAACAGCATCACATAGTCGCGGGGGGAACGACTGATCGGGATGGCAAGCAACCCGGCGCCGACATCGGCGTACTCCGCCGCCTGCGGCAGCACTTCCGCGAGATGGTCCGTCGCGAAGACGCGGCCGGCCGCCATCGCGTTCAACCGGCGCGTGATCGAGGCGAAGGAAGAGGGCGGCGGCGTGATGCCGCTGAACGCCACCTTGCCGCCGATCCAGATGGCGATGCCGTCGCACGGCACCACCTCGCGCAGCTTGCTGCCCAGCCATTCGGGATCGTCGAGCAGGCCGTGATCGCCCGCCACGGCTGCCAGCAGCCGGTCGCTGGTCGCGCGCGCCGCCGCCTCATAGGCGGACAGCGCCTTGCGCTCGCGGCTCTCTAGCTTGAGCGCGAACATTTGGCCGAACAGCTCGGCCATCGAGCGTCGCTCGAAACCGGGGCAGCGAGGGCCGCCATAATGGTGGCAGGCAAACAGGCCCCAGAGCTTGCCCTCGACGATGATCGAGATCGACATGGAGGCGCGCACCCCCATGTTCTTCAGATACTCGATGTGGATCGGCGAGACGGAGCGCAACACCGACAGTGACAGGTCGAGCGGCGCGCCGAATTCGTCGCGCGCCGGCACGATCGGCACCGGCGCCGCATGGACATCGGCGATGATCCGGAACGGCGTGCGCAGATAGAGCTTGCGCGCCTGTTGCGGGATGTCGCTGGCCGGATAACGCAGGTCGAGGAAGCTGCCGATGCCGCTGCGTGCAGCCTCGGCCACCACCACGCCCGATCCGTCGCGTTCGAAGCGATAGACCATCACGCGGTCGAACCCGGTCAGCGCGCGGACCTGCCGGGCGCCTTCGCGGAAGAAGTCGGCCAACGTTTCCTTCTCGTCCAGCCGCCCCATCATCGCCCGCAGCGTGCTGCCCGCGTCGCCTGCGACGTCCGTGGTGCAGGGTTCCCCCTCCACCACGATGGTGTCGCCGACCATGTGGAGCGCGAGGTCATAGGTCCGCGCGCGCGTCCGCAGCGCCTTGACGTGGAAGATGCGCTCCAGCGCATCGTCGCCGCGCAGCAGCGTCAGCCGGTTGCGCAGCGCGTGGATCGCATCGTCTTCCAGATAGTCGCTGACATGGCTTCCGAGCATCTCTTCGGCAGGCATGTCGAAATGCTGGTCGACGTTCGCGGAGGCGCGCTTGATCAGCCAGTCGCTGGAAAAGGCGATCAGGAAGCCGAAGGGCTGAATCGCGCCCAACTGGTGGATGGGTTCGCGATCGCAATTGGTCAGGTCGACCTGAAAAACGCCGTCACTCACTCAGACTACTTTCGCCAGCCATTTCGTGCCGGCAGCCTCGAACCGCCCGAAGGTCTGGTTGGCGGCGGTTACGGCAATTTCCAATGCCTCGGGCTCGTACAGGATCGAATCCAGTTTCGCCAGCAATTCCCGCCACATATGCGGTGGTTGCTGACTACCCAAATAGGCGCGCGGCCAGCTTTCGGGAATGTTGCGCGCAAGGAAGCGCCCGCCAAGACGCGACCCTTCGAGGACGTAGAGCATGCCTGCCATGGCGGCTGCCGGGGCAAGCTCGGCTGAGGCGTCCATTGCCGGCACCTCGATGCCCAACGCGTCTAGATCCACCTGGATCACGCCGGCGCGACGGCGCTGCGACCAGTCGTCGGTGATGGACTCCGCGCCACTGCGGTTGAGCATTGCCTCCACCGGCAACAGCGCCTCGGCATGCGCGGCAAGCAAGCCGGCATAGTCGTCGCGACGCGCCAGATCGAACCGGCTGAACAGCGCATCGACCCGCGCATGGGCGGCACCCGTCGCCTCCCGCAATCGGAGATGTGCGGCGTTCATACGGGTGTATTGTTGAAAAGGCGGCGATCCACGGCAAGCAGAAATCACCCGCCGTGGATCTGTTCCAATAGGACCGAACCGGCCTCAGTTACGCGGCGCCGAATACCCGCGCGAAGATCGTGTCGACATGGCGATAGTGATAGCCGAGGTCGAACTTTTCTTCGATGACTTCCGGGCTGAGCGCCGCGGTGACTTCGGGATCGGCCTTGAGCAGCTCCATCAGCGACAGTTCGCCGTCCGATTCCCACACCTTCATCGCGTTGCGCTGGACGAGGCGATACGCGTCCTCGCGGCTCACGCCCGCCTGGGTCAGCGCCAGCAGCACGCGCTGGGAATGGACCAGGCCGCCCATGCGATCGAGATTCTTCTGCATGCGCACCGGATAGACCAGCAGCTTGTCGACCACGCCGGTGAGGCGGGCCAGTGCGAAGTCGAGGGTGATCGTCGCGTCCGGGCCGATATAGCGCTCGACCGAGGAGTGGCTGATGTCGCGCTCGTGCCACAGCGCCACATTCTCGAGCGCCGGGGTGACATAGCCGCGCACCATGCGGGCGAGACCGGTCAGGTTCTCGGTCAGCACCGGGTTGCGCTTGTGCGGCATGGCCGACGAGCCCTTCTGGCCCGGCGAGAAATACTCTTCCGCCTCCAGCACTTCGGTGCGCTGGAGGTGACGGATTTCCACCGCGAGGCGCTCGATCGACGAAGCGATCACGCCCAGCGTGGCGAAGAACATCGCGTGACGATCGCGCGGGATCACCTGGGTCGAGACCGGCTCCACCGACAGGCCGAGCTTCTCGGCGACATGCGCTTCGACGCGCGGATCGATATTGGCGAAGGTGCCGACGGCACCCGAGATCGCGCAGGTGGCGATGTCGGCGCGGGCGGCGAGCAGGCGTGCCTTGTTGCGCTGGAACTCGGCATGGGCCTCGGCGAGCTTGAGGCCGAAGGTCACCGGCTCGGCATGGATGCCGTGGCTGCGGCCGATCGTCGGGGTCATCTTGTGCTCGCGGGCGCGGCGCTCCAGCACGTCCAGCAGCGCGTCGATATCGGCCAGCAGCAGGTCGCTGGCGCGGGCGAGCTGTACCGCGAGGCAGGTGTCGAGCACGTCGGAGCTGGTCATGCCCTGGTGCATGAAGCGGGCTTCCTCGCCGACCTGCTCGGCCACCCAGGTGAGGAAGGCGATCACGTCGTGCTTGGTCACCGCCTCGATCGCGTCGATCGCGGCGACGTCGATCGCCGGCTTCGTCGCCCACCAGTCCCACAGCGCCTTGGCCGCGCTCTGCGGCACCACGCCGAGGTCGGCGAGCGCCTGCGTGGCGTGCGCCTCGATCTCGAACCAGATGGCGAGGCGCGTCTCGGGCGACCAGATGTCGGTCATCGCGGCGCGGGCATAACGGGGGACCATGGCGTTCCTTCGTGTGCGAAAAAGGGGAGCCCGGCAGCCCCGGGCGGGTCGCGCCGGCGACTAGCAAGAAGCGGCCTCAGCGGCAACCGAAGGGAGGCCCGGCCGTTGGTCTCCTAAGGAGACCGATCGATGCTGACACCCCTGTTGCTCGCCGCCGCGCTGCAGCTCACGCCTGCGCCGCAAGAAATGCCCGCGCAACCGGCCAGGGCCGGCCAGACGCCGAAGCCAGCCGCCGACCCTGCCATGCCGGGTACGCAGGGCAGCGGGGAGGCGAAGCCCGCCACCGCCGGCGGCACCGACAGCGCGGCCGAGACCGCCCAGCCCACGCCCCGCCCCGACCCCGCCAGGCTGCCGGTCGACGCCCAGTTCGCCCGCTACGACGTGAACGGCGACGGCAGCCTCGACCTGGCCGAATTCGGCGACTGGCTGGTGGCGCTGCGGACCGCCAAGGAGGCGAATTTCGATCGCGAAAAGCCGGAGGCGCGCGCCTGGGTGCAGGACAGCTTCACCGCCACCGATGCCAATCGCGACCAGAAGATCAGCCGCGCGGAATGGGCCCGGTTCCTCACCCCGGTCGCGGGCTGACTTCCCCGTTGCGGGCCGCCGCCGCCCGGCTATGATGGCGGCATGGCGCAGCTGATCGATCGCTTCCAATCCTCCACCGCCGGGTGGGTCAAGGGCTCGTTCGCAGGATGGGCGACGGTGGCGCTCTGCCTCGTCGGCATCGGCTTCGTGATCCTGGCGGTCCGCTGGATCGCCAACAAGTCGACGCTCTACGAGGTCACCGAGGACCGGATGATCCTCTATCGCGGCATCGTGCGCAAATCGATCGACGAGATCGAGCTGTACCGAGTGAAGGACGTCCGGCTCGACTATTCGATCGTCAACCAGATCTCGGGCATCGGCACGCTCACCATCACCGCGTCCGACGAGACCACGCGCGGCGGCCCGCTGGTGATCCGCGATGTCGAATATGCCAAGGAACGCCGCGAGAAGCTGCGCGAACTGGTCAGCAACGCCCGCCGCCTGCGCGGCGTGCGCGAGTTCGACATGGTGCAGGAAGACGTACGCGGCTGACGTTGCCGCGATGGGGGCGCGACCAAAGGCCGCGCCCCTCCCCGGCTCAGAAGCCGAACTTCACCGTTGCGAGCACCGTGGTGCCGGAATTGACGACATCGGACAGCGCCAGCGTGTCGCGGCCGATGTGCGACCAATAGGTATAGGCGCCGAACAGGTTCGCCACCGACACATCGGTCCGGACGCCACGACCGAAGTCATAGCCGGCATGCAGGTCCACCGTCTGGATCGGGCGCACCCACAGATCGTCCCACTTCTTCAGCCCCAGCGCACTGTAGGTGGCGATATACTCGCCGGTATAGTGGTACATCACGTCGATGCTGAGCGGGCCCTTCTCCCAGAAGACCTGCGCGTCGCCCATGATCTCCGGCGCGTTCTGGATCCGCTTCTCGACGCCGCCGCCGATATCGACCTTGGTCCACTGGCGGGTGATGCTGCCGCCGATGCCCAGGCCGCTCAGCAGGCCCGGCGCCTCGACGAACTTCTTCCGGAACTGCGCTTCGAGGCCATAGACGTCGCCCGACCCGCCGTTCTGCGGCATGATCGTGATCGTCGTGCCCACCGGGGTGGTCAGCCCGTTCACATAGCCGCTGCCATTGTCGTAGATGTAGTTGCGCAGCTTCTTGTAGAAGCCGCCCAGCATCACATAGCCGCCCGGCGCGATCTTCCATTCGCCCGAAAGATCGGCGTTGATCGCCTGGATCGGCTTCAGGTTCGGGTTGCCCTGGGTGATCGTCACCTTGCCGTCGTCGCTCACGCTGTAGCGCGCGCCGCCGCCCAGCTGGACGAAGGCCGGCCGCGTGTAGGACCAGAACAGCGAACCACGATAGACCGCGTTGCTGGTCGGGCGGTAGTTGACCAGCAGGCTGGGCAGCACCTCGTTATATTCGGTGCGGTTGCTCGACCAGCTGCCGGTCTTGCTGGTGTCGGTGGGCAGCAGCCAGAAGCGGTTGTGGATCACCGTGTGCTCGTAGCGCAGCCCCGGGATGATCTCGGCGTCGCCGGTCTGCACATGCGCCATCGCATAGGCGGAGGCGACCGCCTCGGTACCGTGCAGGGTGTTGCAGTTCTGGTTGTCGGTGAAGCTGTAGCTGCTGTCGCAGCTGTCGAAGCTCTTCGCCGTCTGATACTGGTAGAAATACTGCTTCAGCTTGTCCTGGTTCACCTTGGGCAGGTTCCAGCTATACTTGCCCGGGAACGCCTCGGCATATTCGCCATTGCTGATGCCCAGCCCGTCCCAGGTAAGGCCGCCCTGGCCGATCAGGTTGGCGAGGTGATCGTTGGTCCAGTCGCGATTGGTCACGTCGCGGGTGGAATCGGAGAACTTGCCGCCGAACTTGATCGAGCGCAGCGCCGAACCATCAAATTCCCGCTCGACATCGAGGCGGCCGCCCCACTTGCGCTGGCCGGAATATTGCTTGGTCAGCTGGCCCGCACGGCGGGCGAGCAGGCGGGTGCCGGCATCGTTCAGGTCGTTGTAGATGTCGGTGGTCAGCAGCGGCTGGGGGAAGCCGTCCTGATAGCTCATCGACAGGCCGCCGAGCGGGCGGTTCTTGCCGCTGTTATACTTGTCCGACTGGTTGATGCGCGCCGATGCCTCGATGTGATCGGGGCGATCGTTATGGCCTTCGCTGTAGAAGAGCTGCGGCGAGACCTTCCAGCCGCCGAACTGCTTCGAACCGCCGAACGCCGCGGTGGCGAGCTTGGCGATTTCCGGGTTGGTCTCGTACCAGACGCGGGTCGAGATCTGGTCGACGCTCAGGCCGTAGCGCCCGGTGTTGGCGACCAGCTGGTTGTACGACTTGGACGCCGAGACATACTGGCTCAACGTCGAGTTCTGCGCCGTCTTCGCATAGCCATAGGTGCCGCGCAGATAGATCTGGGTCGTGTCGTCCGGGTGCCAGTCGAGCGAGGCGTTGCCGCCCCAGCGCGTGGTATCGCCCTGCGAAACGCCGATGTTCACGCCGGTCTGGGTGATGTTCTTCTGCGGATCGAGCGTCGGATCGGGCGTACCCTTGGCGTCGGTCGCGACCAGATAGGCCCAGCCGCCGTCATTCTGCGCGGCCATCACGCCGGCCATCTCGCTGTTGGCGAAGTGGCGCACGTCATAATAGGCGCTGGCGTAGATGCCGAAGCTTTCGTTCTGGCCGAAGCGCTTGGAGAATTCGGCCGAGGCGCCGCCGCCCAGGCCGCTGTCGCCATAGTCGCGGGCGCGGGTCTCGATCCGGCCCGAGGCGGTGACGGCGAAGTGCGTCGCCTTGCTCGAATCGTACGCGGTGGGCGTGCGGAAATCGACGGTGCCGCCGATCGCGTCGCCGTCCATGTCGGCGGTCGACACCTTGTTGAGCACGATGGTGTTGAGGCCCGACGGCGGCAACAGGCTCAGCTGCACCTGGCGGCTATAGGGCATGCCCTGCGCGACGTTCACACCGTTGACCAGGTTGACGTTATATTCGGCGTTGAGGCCGCGGATCGAGACGAACATGCCCTCGCCGCGCGAGGCGCCGTCGATCCCGCCGAAGAAGGACGAACCGGTGTTCATCACGTTGACGCTGGGCATCAGCCCCAGCGCTTCGGCGACATTGTGGACGGCGGTGTGCTGCAGATCCTCGTTCGACAGCACCGCGATCGGCTTGTCCGAGGCGAGCTGCACGTCGCTCGCCTGGGCGCGGGTGCCCACCACCACGATGTCGGCGGCGCCGTCGGTAGGGGGCGTGCTCTGCGCCTGCGCCGCGGCGGGCAGCAGGATGGCGAGCGATACGCCGGCGAGCAGCGCCAGCCTCTGGTTCCTGAACGTCATTCGATTCCCTCCCTGGGTGGCGGGCCGGGTGGCCCGCTCCTGCGAGGTCAGACGCAGCGATTTTCGAGATTCCCCGGCGGAAAAATCATTTTTCTTCCGTCACGAAACCATCATCGAACGGCGTCAAATGCGCTCGCTTCGCCCCCGCGAATCGGCGCCTTTCGGGCCCGTCGCGGAACTGCAATCCCCCCGTTCTAAGGACCCTCGCCATGGCTGCTGGAGCGTCGCGGATGAACAAGCGCAGGGGACTTGCCGGGCGGGAGCGCGCGTCCGGATCGCTCGCCTATGCGCCGGGCGATCCCGAGCCGCTGGAGACGCACCGCTCGGCGCTGCGCAGCTATTTCCGTCGCCGGGTCGAGCGCCCGGAGGATGCCGAGGATTTCGTGCAGGACGTGTACTTACGCGTGCTCGCGATGGGGCCGGAGGCGGAGAAAGTTCGCAGCTGGCGGGGATTTCTGCTTCAGGCTGCGTCTAACCTGCTGATCGACAAACATCGGCGGAGCGAGGCGCGGATGGAGAAGAACCATGTCGCCGTGGCCGAGGATCTGCTCGACCAGGGTACCAACGACCCCGAGCGCGTGCTGATCGGCCGGGACGAACTCCATGCGCTGTCGGAGGCGCTGAAGACGCTGTCGCCGGTGGCGCGCGACGCGTTCCTGCTGGTGCGCGTCGAAGGGCTGAGCCACCGCGACGCCGCCGCGCGGCTGGGCATCGAGACCAAGGCGGTATCGCGCCATATCGAGCGCAGCCTTGCCCGGCTGGGCGCGATGCTCGCGGAGCCGGCACGGTGACCGACGACGCGACGCTGGAGCTCGCTGCCCGCTGGCTGGCGCGCGCCCGCGCCGGGCTGACCGCGCAGGAACGGACCGAGTTCCGCCGCTGGCTGGCCGAGCGCCCCGAACATGCCGCCGCCGCCGACATGGTCGCGCGCGCCTGGGAAGCAGCCCCGGCGGCTGCGGCGCTGGGCGGCTTCACGGCCCCCGCCTCGACCAGGCCAGCACCCGCGTCCCGCCCCGCCCGTACCCTGCCGCTGCGCCCGCTCGCCTGGGGCGGCGGGCTGGCGGGGGCCGCGCTCGCCGCCTTGGCGCTGTTCTGGGCAGTCCAGCCGGTGACGACCCGCTATGCCACCGGTGCCGGCGAGCGTCGCCAGATCGCACTGGCCGATGGCTCGCAGGTCTGGCTCGCCCCCGGCACCCGGCTGACCGCGCGGATCGGCTGGTTCAGCCGCCACAGCACGATCGAGGCGGGCGAGGCCGCCTTCGACGTGGTGCACCAGCTGCGCGACTTCAGCGTCGAGGCAGGGCCGATGACGGTCGTCGATCGCGGCACGCTGTTCGCCGTGCGCGTTCGGGAGGGCGCGGCGCCGCGCGTGGTGCTCGCCCGCGGCGCGATCGCGGTGCACGACCGCGCGACCAACGCGCTGCTGGCCGAGCCCGCACCCGGCGAGGCGGTCGAGCTGGCCGGCACCCGCGCCGTCACCCAGGCGGTCGATGCCGAGGCGCTGCTGTCGTGGCGCGACGGGCGGCTGACCTTTGCCGACACACCGCTCCGCGACGCGCTCGCCGCCTTCCGCGAGCAGGGCCAGGCCATTCGCCTCGCCGACCCGTCGCTCGGCACGCTGCGGATCAGCGGCGCCTATGCCATCGGCGACGTCGAATCCTTCCTGAGCGCGCTGGCGAGCATCCACCCGGTGCGCTGGACGCGCGTCGCGGGCGGCTACGCGATCGAACGACGCTGAGCCGTGCGGCGGGCCATGCACCGCGCCTTCCGCTCCCCGTCTCTGCCCGCCGCGCTGCTCACCGCCGCGACGCTGCTCGCGCCCGCCCCGGCATGGGCCCAGCGCCGGATCGTCGTCGCGGCGCAGCCGCTGGACCGCGCGCTGCTGGCGCTCGCCCGCCAGTCGGGACGCAACATCCTGTTCGCGCCGGAGAGCGTGACCGGCATGGTCGCACGACCGGTGGACGCGCCGGATTTCGACACTGCTCTCGCCCAGATGCTCGCCGGCCTGTCGGTGCGGGTGGTGCGCCAGACCGCCGGCGTGTCGATCGCGCGCACGATGCGGCGCCCGGTCTTCCGTCCTCGCCCCCGACGACGGGCTGCGGCGCCGCCCGCCGTCACCGCCCCCGCAGAGGCGACGATCTATGTGACGGGCGCGCGCCCGCTCCAGGCGCCCGAGCCCGGCCTGCCGCGCGCCACCGTGCCGGATGCGGACGTGCTGACCGGCGACCGCCCCCTGCCGGTCGATCGCAACCTGGCGGAGGCGCTGGCGCGGATGCCCGGCGTGCTGACCCGCACCACCAACCTGCAGGGCGACCTGGGTGGGATCGACCGCGCGGCGCGGGCGGACGGCCAGTTCACCGCGATCCGGGGGCTTTCGGGCGCCTACAGCCTGGTCACCATCGACGGCGTCGCGATGCCGCAGGCGCTGCCCTATGGCCGCGACGCGCAGATGGGCCTGCTGCCCGCCTTCGGCTTTGGCGGGGTGCGGCTGATCAAGACGCCCGGCCCTGAACGCGCGGGCGACGCCACCGGCGCAGTGATCGACGTCCAGACTCCCTCTGCCTTCGATCCGGGCGCGCCGGCACTGAAGCTGGTGGCGATCAGCGGGCTCGATGGCAGCGCGCTCGGCTATCACCAGCGTGCCGGCTATGGGCAGATCGGGCTGCGCGTCGCGCAGCGCTTCGATGACGATCGCTGGGGCATGGCGATCGGGGTGCAGGCCGGCCGCCGCGCCTTCGCCAACAGTCAGCAAACCTATCAGCAGGGTTCGATCGAATTTCGCCAAGTGACCGCCACCGGCCGCACCCCCCCGGGGCTGGATCCTGCCGCCAACCTGCTGCTCACCAGTGTCAACGCCCAGTTCACCCGCGGCGAAAGCCGCAGCGCCAGTGGCATGGCGGCGCTGGACTTCAAGCCGGGCCCGGCGCTGCACCTCTACGCCCGGCTGAGCGCCGCCGAGAGTGCGACCGATCAGGACATCTACCAACTCGGCTTTCAGGGCGGCGGCAGCTCGGCGGATGTCACGCGCACGGCCCTTGGCGACGGTACCTATCGCCTCGCCAGCGCCCGCGGCGCACTGCATTACTGGTACCAGACCAACCCGGAACGCACCCGTTTCGCGCTCGCCCAAGTCGGTACCGTCGCCCAGATCGGCACCTCGGAGGTGCGAGCACGCGCGCATTGGGGGATGGGCGTGGTCAGCCGCCCCGATCATATCGAGACCTCTTTCTGGGATCCGGTCGGCACCGCGCTGACCGGCGGTGTGCAGCTGGCGGACCGCGGCGGCTATCCCGTGCCGCAGCTGAGCCCCACCGACGCCGCGCGCGCCGCCCAGGTGCTGGACTATCCGGTGCATCGCTTCGGCCAGAAACGCGACCAGCGCAGCGACGATCGCCGGCTCGGCGCGGCGCTCGCGCTGACCCATCGTTTCGGCGCAACGCCGCTCGAACGGCTCGACCTGGGCCTCAGCATCGATCGGTCCCGCCGCTCCAACCGGCAGGTGGACGTCGACTACGGCCTGGGCAAGGACGGCGAGACGCTGGCGGCCAGCGGTCTGGTGCAAGGCGACATCGCGGCGATCCTGCCGGGGGTCTATGACTATCGCCTGCCGCTGATCGACGGCAGCCGCCTGCGCGCCCGCATCCGCGCGGCGACCCCGCCGCCGATGACGCCCGACGTCCTGAACGGCGCGAGCCTCGACACGACCGAGACGATCGCCACCGGCTATGCCCGGCTCGTAGCGGTTGCCGGCCCGGTGACGATCACCGCGGGGCTGCGCGGCGAACACACGCTCCTGCAGACCGACTATTGGCTCTCTGGCAACAACGGCGTGCCCGCGAACGGTATCGGCTATGGCTGGAATCGCAGCCGCAGCCGCTTCATGGCACTGCTGCCCAGCCTCGATCTGCGCTGGCGCAGCGGGCTCCATGCCACGCTGTGGACCAGCTACGCCCGCCCCTCGCCCGCCCAGCTTGCCGGCAGCGCGACCGTCGAGACCACCGATACCGGGGCGCTGCGCATCACCCGCGGCAACCCCGATCTGCGCGCGGTGCAAGCGATCAATCTCGACGTCGGGCGGGAATGGTTTGGGCGGGGCGGAGCGACGCTCAGCCTGACCGCCTTCGCCAAGCGGCTGACCCACTATCTCTACGACGCGGGCGGCGATTATGCGAACGCGCAAGGCATCGTCGGCGATGCCGGCATCACCATGATCCAGCCCCGCAACGGCGGCGCCGCGCACATACTAGGACTGGAAGCGAGCGGCGTGCTGCCGCTGGCGCCGGGCCTCACGCTCGCCGCGCAGGCGACGCTGCTGCGCGGCCGGGTGCGGCTGCACCATCCGGACCTCGCGCCGATCGAGCATCTGCAATATGCGCCGGATTATAATGTCTCGGCCGAGCTTCGCTACCGTCGCAGGGGGTGGGAGGCGACGCTGCTCGGCCGCTGGACCGGCGCCTATGTGCAGCAATATGGCCTGCTCGGCACCTCGTCTTCCGGCTATTCGGTGCTGGCGAGCAGTGCGCTCGATCCATGGGTGCGCCCCGCCCGACAGGTCGACGCGAGCCTTGCCCATGCGATCGGCGGCCACGCGAACCTGCGGCTGTTCGCCCGCAACCTGCTGGCCGATGCCGCCTATCGCAGCACCATCGGCCGCCACAGCGACACGGTGCCGCAGACCGTCTCCACCGGGCGGCTGATCGGCCTGGCGATCGACTGGCGGCGCTGAGGCTCAGGCGAGCCCCAGCCAGCGCCGCGTGCCGGGCAAATGCGCCAGCACCAGTCGCTCGACGAGCAGCACCGCCACCAGGCTCACCCCCATCAGCGGCAGGAACAGCCCGAGCAGCACGACCAGCGCGAAGAAGGCGATCGCCGCCGGCGCCGGTGCGCCTGCGCGCGGGGCGCCGAGCACGCCCTCGGGCCGCCGCCGCCACCACAGCACCACGCTGCTGACCGCAAGCAGGATCAGGCCGAGCGCGGTCAGCAGGTTGAGCAGCTGGTTGAGCCAGCCGAACGCCTGCCCCTCATGGATCGCCACGCCCCAGCCGACGAGCCGATCGACCAGCCGCCGCTGGGCGAAATCCTTGCGGGTGAGAATTTTGCCGGTTTCACCGTCCAGCGTCAGGTCGGTGCGCAGCGGACGATTGGCGGCATCGGACTTGGCGGTCCAGGGCTGGCCGGGGCCGGTGGGCGGCGACACCAGCACCGGTGTCGCCAGCCGCAGCGGCCCGAGCGTCGCGATCAGCCGGTCGAGCGGCACCAGCGAGACGGCCGGATGCGCCATCGCCATCCCGCGATGCTCGGCATGTTCGCCCATCATCGCGCGGGTGCCCGCGTCCATCGCGGCGCGGCGGCGGAGTTCCTCCGCCGAGCCGGTGGTCCAGTCCTGCTTGACCGGATGGCCCTCCACCACCTGCCGCACCGTCTTGAGATACCCGCCCCAGCTCTTCGCCCAGGGCAGTCCCGAGACGAGCAGGAACAGCGCGAAGGCCGAGACCCAGAAGCCGGTGACCCCGTGCAGGTCGCGCCAGAAGCGGCGCCCCCCGCCGGTCAGCCGGGGGTAGAGCACGCCCGCCAATCCACCGCCGCGCGGCCACCAGAGGAACAGGCCGGAAAGCAGCATCACGATCGTCCAGGAAGCGGCCAGCTCGACCAGATAGGAGCCGGGGGTGCCCGCGAGCAGCTCGCCGTGCAGCCGGAAGATCACCCGCATCAGCCGCGAATCCTCGTCCACCGTCTTGAGGATCGCCAGCGTTTGCGGGTGGACATAGACGCGGGTCTCCGCCTGCCCCTTGCCGACGATGACCTGCACCGCCTCGGTATCGGTTTCCGGCAGCTGGTAGCGGTGGAGCACCGATCCCGGCACCGCCCGCACCGCCGCCGCCGCCTGGTCCGCCGCAGAGGCGCGCGGTCCGGGGATCGCAAGATGCGCGTAGGGCGCGTCGATCAGCGCCTCCACCTGCGGGCGGAACAGGTAGATCGAGCCGGTGACCGCCAGCCACAGCACGAACGGCACGCAGAACAGCCCGGCATAGAAATGCCAGCGCCAGACGGCGGCATAGCTCGGCCAGCGGCGGCGCGTGTGCTCCATGATCTTCTCCCCCATCAGAACCGCGCCTTGACGCCGGCATAGACCGTGCGGGGCTGGCCCGCGTAGACCGACCCGGTGGTATTGGCGAGCACCGATGCCGGGTTCTCCGCGCCGGTGGCCGCATTCAGGCTGTTGGCGATGATCGAGGCCGAGCCGACGTACGTCACGTCGAACAGATTCTGCACCGAGGCGTAGAAGCTAAGCCGCCCGGCACCGCGCGGCGGATCATAATGGAGGTTGACGTTGACCAGCGTCGCGCCGGGCATCGCCAGCAGGTTGCTGTTGTCGGCGAAGAACCGGTCCCGCCAGGTGAGTTCGGCGAACCCGCCCAGCCCGCGCAACGGCCCGGCAGGCTGGTCATAGCCGCCACGCACGTTGAGGAAGTTCGGCACCACGCCGGGGATCGCCTTGCCGTTGCGGTTGAGCACCGTGGAAACGCTGCCCGCGGTCAGTCGTTCGCGGAAATCGGTATAATATTGGTCGTTGTAGCTGTAGCTCGCATCGAGCTTCGCGCCCGGCAGCACCGCCGGCAGCGGCCGCCAGCTGAAGCCAAGTTCGACCCCGCGATGCACCGAGCGCGGCACGTTCGAGGTATAGGCGAGCAGGTTCACCCCCGCCGACTGGCTGACCAGTTCGTTGCTGAACCACTCGTAATAGCCGGTCAGCTCGGCCCTGAAGTTGCTGCCCAGCGCGACCTCGGCGCCCAGGTCGATACCGGTGTTGCGCTGCGCCTTGAGGCTGGTGTTGTTGCCCGCCACCCCTGCGCTGGTGACGAACAGGTTGCCGGCCTGCGGAATGCCATAGCCGGTGCCGACGCGCGCGTGCAGCCGCACCGCCTCGGCCGCCTGCCAGAACAACGCCGCTTCGGGCGCGACATTGGTGAAATGCCGGTTCGAGGGAATGTAGAGGAGGACCGGGCTCGCGGCGACCGGATAGCTGTACGCGGTCTGGCGGACGTCGAGGATCGAGCGCTCGGCGCCGATGCCGGCGATCAGCTGCAGCGTGCGCGTCAGCTGCAGTTCCTCTCGGGCGCGCACCCCCAGGTTGCGGACGTCGCCGAACACGGTCTGGGTCAGCGCGCCGAAGCCGTTGCGGCCGGCGGGCGTCTTGTTGAAGCTGTAGCTCTGGTTGTCGAGGTAATTGTAGAACACGCCCACAAAGCTGGTCGCCGCCATGCCCGCGATGGTGCCGTGGTTGGTTATGTCCGACGTGAGATTGTAGCTGTCCAGCGTGCCCTTGAACGGCGTCGCGCTGGTCGGCTGGTTGACCACCCGGCTGTCGAAGGTCGCCTGAGTCCGCCACGTCGTATTCGGGCCCAGATCATGCTCGTAGCGGGTGCCGACGATCGTCCTGCGATCGTTGCGGGCAAGGTCGCCCTCGTCGGCGGTCTGCGCGATACGGGCACCGTTGACGCCGTTGACCAGCACCGAGATGGTGCCGCAGCCCGGCGCCGCGGTGGCCGCAGCCTTGCAGCCCTGCTGATAGGGGTTGGCGAGATACTGGTTGTACGACAGCCGGGTCGAGAGGCGGAAATCGCCCTCGTTGTAGATCAGTTTCACCGCCACCCGGTCCTGGTCGCCCAGCTCGAACCGGGCGAGCGCGTTGAGCGTGCCCGTCTCGTAGCCGGTATGGCCCGTCGCGCCGTCGCCGCGAACATAGCTGCCGAACGCCGCGATGTCGTGCGCGGCGTTGCCGTCGCCGATCGTCGCATAGAGATTGGCGAAGCCGTCCCCGCCGACGTCGAACCCGGCCTCGATGCCGTTGATGTCGCGCCCTGCACGGGTGCGGAAATTGACCGCGCCGCCCAGCGCATAGTTGCCATAGCGCGCCGAGGAAGGCCCGCGCACCACGTCCACCGCACCGTACGCATGCGGGTCGGTCAGGTCGAAGCGGGCGAGTCCGTCGGGCTGGGTGACGGGGAAATCGTCCTCGAACACCTGCAGGTTGCGCGCGCCGAAGGAATTGCGGGCGTTGGAGCCGCGTACCGAGACGCTCACGTCGCGCGGGCCGTTGCCCTGGGTGACGGCGATGCCGGGCGACAGGCGGACGATATCGGCGATAGTCGTCGCGGGCGTGTTGCGGAACGCAGCGGCGTCGACGGTGGTCACCGTCTGGCCGCTGACCCGGGTGGTCAGCGACAGCGCCTTGCTGGTGACGAAGATCTCGTCGGTCACCGCAGGCGCAGCGGGCGCGGTCTGCCGCGCGGTGGGGGGGGCATCGAGCTTCGCCAATTCGGCGTCGATCGCGGCGCGCTGGCGCAGCAGCGCGGCGCGGCGATCGTCGGTGGCGGTCTGGGCGTGCGCTGCAGATGCGACGAGGACGGCCGAAACGGCCGCCGAAAACAGGTATTTGGACATGCATGCTTCCTGATCCGGGTGCGCGCGGCAACGGACGCCCGCGCGCACGAACATTGAACGACGGAGTCAGGCGGGAAGCGGAGGGCCTCGCAACGGCGGTCGCAGATAGACGCGCGCCACCACCGGGATCGCCGTCGCGGTTCGGATCGCCAGCGCCGCCACAAAGGCGACCGCCAGCACCAGCAGCACGGGATCGACGCCGGACAGGCCGGGCATCGACAGGCCGGAGAAGACGCAGGGCATCGCATGCTTCTGGGCCTGCTCTTCGGAGCCGGAGCGATCCGCCTTGCCGGGGATCGTCACGACCATCGTCTGGGGGCCGTAGCCCGAGCAGAAGCCGAGCACGAGCGTGTTGCCGGAGGCGACCGGCATGAACCCCGCCGGCACCAGCGCCTTCATCAGCAGCGCAGCCGCGATCACCCAGCCGCACAGCAGGCGATGCTCGAACAGAAGGCGGCGCAGGGCAGTCACACGGAACCGGTTAGCGCCGGCTCGCGGCTTTGTCGAACCTCAGCCTGCCCATCCGCCGATCGCCTGAAGATACTCCTGGTGCGGCCTGGCAAGCGCCATCGCGCGGCCGATCGCCTCACGCATCCGGGCGAAGGCGCCTTCGAGCTCGGCGTCGGTGAAATGGTCGGCGAGCGGATCGTGGCGCGCCGGCAGCAGGTCGAAGCCGGCATACATCGACAGCCAGCTGGGATCGCGGAACGACTCCCACTCGTAGCGCGCGAACACGCCGCGGCTGCGGAACAGCGAGACCTTGTGGGCCAGTTCCTCCGGCAAGGTCAGCGCGCGGGCCGCATCCCACATCGGCTCGCCCACCCGGTCATTGGCCCAGTAATGAAGCAGCAGGAAATCGCGGATCCGCGCATATTCGAGCGCCGTGATCCGGTTGAATTCCTCCGCCAGCTCGGGCGCGAAACCGCGATCCGGCATCAGGGTACCCAGCCGTTCGACGCCGGACTGGATCAGCGTGAGGCTGGTCGATTCGAGCGGTTCGAGGAACCCCGCCGACAGGCCGATCGCGACGACGTTCTTCTCCCACAGCCGCGCGCGGTGGCCGGTGGTGAAGCGCAGGAAATTGGGCTCGGCCAGCGCCTCGCCCTCCAGCCGCCCGCGCAGCACCGCCTGCGCCTCGTCGTCGGAAATATGGGCGCTGGCATAGACATAGCCGTTGCCGACGCGGTGCTGCAGCGGGATCCGCCACTGCCATCCGGCGGCGAGCGCGGTGCTGCGGGTATAGGGGGTGAAGGCGTCGCCATGCGTGCACGGCATCGCCACCGCGCGGTCGCAGGGCAGCAAATGGGTCCAGTCGACAGTGGGCACGCCCAGCGTCTGGCCGAGGAGCAGGCTGCGAAAGCCGGTGCAGTCGAGGAACAGGTCGGCCTCGATGCGGCTGCCGTCGGCCAGCGTCACGCCGGTGAGGAAGCCGCTCTCGCCCTCCTGCTGGACGCTGGCGACGGTGCCCTCGACATGGCGCACGCCGCGCGCCGTGGCGACGCGCGCCAGGAAGCGCGCGAACAGCCCCGCATCGAACTGCACCGCCCAGTCGAACACGCCGAGATCGTTGGGCGGATTCTCCGCCAGCGGCATCATCAGGTCGCGCATCGCCATCTGGGTGGCGAGGCAGAAATCGGCGAGCGGCGTGGTGTCGCCGGCCATGCGCCGCTTCAGCCAGTAATGATGGAAGCCCACCCCGCGCGAGGCGATGCCGTACAGGCCGAAGGGGTGGAAGAAACGGTGCCCGGGCCGCGCCCAGTCGCAGAATTCGATGCCCAGCTTGGCGGTGCCCTTGGCCTCCCGCAGCACGTCCGCTTCGGTAACGCCGATCGCCCGGAAATAGTCGCGGATCGCCGGCACCGTCGCCTCGCCGACGCCGACGGTGCGGATATCGGGGCTTTCGAGCAGCGTGATGGTGACGGGCTGGCGATCGAGCAGCCGCTCGAGTAAGGCGGCGGCCATCCACCCGGCGGTACCGCCGCCGACGATCAGGATGGAACGGATCGGTTGTCCTGCTGCACGCATGGTGCTGGTCCTACGCCCAACCGGTGGAGGGAAGAAGTACCCCGCAAAAAGGTGCGCCCAGGCTCATCGGGAACCCGGGCGCAGGAGGGGGTGAACGGTTAGAACTTGACGCGGGCCCCGAACATGAAGCGGCGCTCGTAGATGTTGTTATAGGCACGCTCGTCCGGATAGACGATGTAGTATTTCTCATATTCGCCGGTCAGGTTTTGCCCCTGGCCATAGATCGTCACGTTCGGCGTGATGTCGTAGCTGATCGATGCGTCGACATAGTTGGTCGGCGCCTGGTACAGTTCCGAGCCCGTAAGGCCATTGACGAAGTTCGACTGCACCGCACGCTTCGAGCGATAGTTCCACGCGACGCGCGCCTGCAGCCCGTGCGCCTGGTAATAGAGCGCAGCGTTGGCCTGGTACTTCGAATTATCCTGGAACGGGATGTCCTTGCCCGCCAGATCCTTGTCGCCGGTGGTCGACGGCGAATAGGTGAAGTTCAGGTCGTAGCCGAAGTCGCGGACGAAGCCCGGCAGGAAGCCGATATCGCCGAACGATTGTTTCCACGACGCCTCGACGCCCTTCAGCGTACCGCCGGCGCCCTGGACCAGCGTGTTGATCGGCACGGTGCGGTTGCGCACCACGCCGTCATTGTCCGGCAGATCGCTGCGGTAGATGATGCCGTTCTGGATGAAGCTCTGCACGTCGATGTAGAAGGCGGCGAGGCTGACCATCGAGGCCTTGCCGATATAGAATTCGAGCGAGGCATCGAGGTTGTCCGCGCGCCACGGATCCAGCTGCGGATTGCCCGCCTGGCTGCCGCCGGTGACGCGGAAGATCGGCTGGCCGGTCGTCGGATCGGTCTGGATCGCGTAGTTCGGCGTCAGGCCGCCACCCCATTGGTCGAGGTTGAGCAGCGTCATCGTCCGCGCATAGGCGAGGCGCAGGCGCAGCTTGGGCGTGAAGTCGAACGCCAGGTTGAAGGCCGGCAGGATGTCGGTGAAGTTGCGCTGGGTGCGCAGATCGCCGCCATCCTGGTTCGACAGCCCATAGGGCAGCGGGCCGCCGACCACGTTCTGGCGGATGTCCAGCTTGGTGTTGATCACCCGCACGCCGCCATTGCCGCGCACGGTGATGCCGCCGAGCTCCAGCTCCTTGAAGTTGAGCTGGAAATAGCCGGACCACTGCTTGATCCCGACGTCATAGGACGCACCCGGGTTCATATGCTCCTGCTCGCCCGGATAGAACTGGTTCTGGAAGGCCAGCGCATTGTCCATCGCGTGCGGATCGAGCACGTAGATGGCGGGCAGGCCGCTGCCGGGCAGGTTGTACTGCTTCACCTGGCCGTTGAACGCCGCGTCGGTCGCCTTGCGGGTGAGACCGGCGGTATAGAAGCCGGCGGCATTGCCCGCCGAGCAGGTCTTGTCGTTGACGGAGACGTCGAACGCCTTCCACTTGACGAGGCAGCCCGCCGCGTTGCTGGCACCTTGGCCGGCGTAGACCGGGGCAACGCGTTCGAACTGATAGTTGTCGACCGAGCGGTCGCTGTAGCGGGCGCCGGCGGTGATGTTGAACCGGTCGCTCACATCATATTCGGCGTCGAAGCGCGCGACCTTCAAATCGGCAGTACGACGGTAATTGTCCTCCGAGGACATGGTCTTGAGCGCATAGTTGGCGGCGTTGCCGAGCAGCGAGGTGAACTGGGTCGGCAGGCTGAACGTCGGCTGGTCGCCCGAATAGTCGACCGTCGCCCGGAGCGAGTTCAGGCCGGCGAGCGTGTTGACGGTGTAGCCAGCGGGGTTGAACGCGCGGTCGCCGCCCAGCGATGCAGGATAATGGCCGATGCCGCCCGGCTGCCACTGGGTGCCGTTGCTCAGGCTGAACTGGAGGTAGCTCTGGTCCTGGTCCTGCTTGGCCTTGCCGTAGATGCCGCGCACCGTCGCGCGGAACTTGCCGCCGTTATCGAAGTGCAGTTCGGCATTGTAGTTCTGCGATTCGGACTTCCAGCGATAGGTCTCCGAATAGGAGTCGAAATTGCCGAGATCGTACTGATAGGCCTGGACCGTGTTGACGTTGAAGCCGCCCGAGGTGGCGCCGGTGTCGCGCGTCTTGGTCGGTACGAATTCGGCCGCCTGCCAGTTCACGTCCTGCATCTGGATGCCGGCGGTGCGATTATACTGGGTCTGCTTGGTGTAGAAGCCGTCGGCGGTGAAGGTCAGCGCGTCGTTGAGCTTGGCCTGGAACGAGCCGTTCACGCCGAGGCGCTGGCGCTGGGTGATGCGGTTCCACGCAGTGAAGCCCTGCGGCACGATGAACGCATCCTTGGCATCGCCGTCGCCATTGACGTCGATGCCGCCGGCCACCGGCGTACCGCGCGGACGGGTGACGCTGGTGCAGCCCGGCGCCTGGGGCGAGAAACCGCCGCAGCTGGTGGCGTCGGCAAGCCCCTCGTTATGGAGCGCGGCGCCATAGCCTTCCTGGATGCCGTTGTGCGAGTTGGAGAGGTTGAGATCCGAATAGGCGGCCGAGACGATGAAGCCGACGCGCTCGTTCTGCCAGCCGATCAGGCCGTTGACGTTGGGGTCCCAGCTCTTGGTCTTGTCGCCGTACGAACCCTCGGCGGTCGCGGCGAGGGTCAGGCCGCGCTTCAGGTCGAACGGGCGGCGGGTGCGCAGGTTGACCGTGCCGGTGATGCCGGCGTTGAGCAGGTCCGCCGTGGTCGACTTGATCACGTCCGCGCCCGAGAAGAGCTGCGACGGGATGTCGTTGAAGTTCGGCTGGATCGTGGTGATCGAGTTGGCGCCGAGATAGGCCTCGCCGTTGAGCAGCGTGGTCACCTGCGGCAGGCCGCGGATGTTGATCGCGGCACCCTCGCCCGCATCGCGGCGGATCTGCACGCCGGTGATGCGCTGGAGCGAGTCCGAGATGGTCACGTCCGGCAGCTTGCCGATGTCTTCGGCCGAGATCGCGTCGACCACCGAGGCGGCATCGCGCTTCACTTCGATCGCGCGGGCCTGCGAGGCGCGGATGCCGGTGACGACGATGTCGACCGCACCATCCTGTCCGGCAGCGCTGTCGGCGGCGGGCGCGCTGTCCTGCGCGAAGGCGACCCCGCCGGTGGCGAGGCAAAGCAGCGAAGCGGCGCACAGCAGCGTGCTGCGGCTCCGGTGGAACGAAGTGGCCATGTCTAAACTCCCAAGTCGGTGGGAGATGCCGTGGCGCGCACCTGCGGGCGCGCCCCCTTCCTCTCCCAGATCTGCGGCTTTTGCCGTCGAGCGGGATGTAAAGATCAAAGCCGGAGCGCGGTCAACTTAAATATTTCAACTTTTCTTTTTGATCCCGCACGTCCGTAAGCATTCGCAACTGCAACATTATATTTCGTTGCGGTACCGACAGCGATCGGGTGTGGGCATGGGGATTGGGTGCATACCCCCGGCATCGAATTCCACGCCGCGCGGCGCGGCCGGGGTGAAACGCGGCCAGTCCGACCCTGGCACGCCGGCCGTCGCAAAGCGGGCCCATAGCCGCTGCAGCAAGGCGGGTTGGTTCCCGATCGCGAGGCCGTCGAACAGATAGGGCAGTTCGGAGCCATGGCTGCTGCGGCCGCCGTCCCGCGCCAGATCGAAGCGATAGCGCCATACCGGCCAGCCCTGCCCGGCCAGCTGGTTCGCCAGCCTGTCCACGGGGCAGGTGAAGATCAGGTCGGTCGACAAGGCAAGCAGCGGACCGCCACGCCGCGAGTCCGGCGCGCGATAGGCGTCGGCCACCGCGTCGGCACGCGCCCCGAAGCCGAAGCGGAGCGCCGCGGCGAGGTCGATCGAGCCTTCGGCGGGGCCGAACTCGGCGACGCTCGTGCCGAGAATCACCGGGCGCGGGGGTGCCTGCCGCAGTAGCGCTGCGGGCGAGCGCGGCAACACCGCGCCGTCGATCTGGGTCCGCAGCCAGACCATGTCGTCGTTCCATACCGATCCCGGCGCGGCGATCGCCGGATCGTGCAGCTTGCGATCGGCGACGAGCAGCGCGGCGGCGGGGGCGTGGCGCAGCCCC
This sequence comes from uncultured Sphingomonas sp., assembly GCF_913777625.1. Taxonomy (GTDB): domain Bacteria; phylum Pseudomonadota; class Alphaproteobacteria; order Sphingomonadales; family Sphingomonadaceae; genus Sphingomonas. The sequence continues at coordinate 51,209 of NZ_CAJYTI010000019.1, read as the reverse complement.
GCGATGCCGCGCGTGCCGAGCAGCCGCTGGGCCTGGTCGCCCAGCACCAGTGCATCGCCAAGCGTTCGGAAGGGCATGCCGAAGCCGGGCGTGCCACTTTGAAGGACCGCCTTGCCGAACAGCCCACGCGCGGCGGGGGCGGCCAGCAGCAGCGATACGTCCTGCGATCCCGCGCTCTCGCCGAAGATGGTGACCTTGGCCGGATCTCCGCCGAACGCGGCGATATTGGCCCGTACCCAGCGCAGCGCGGCGATCTGGTCCATCATCCCGTAATTGCCGGCATGGCCACCCGCCTCTGCCGCGGCGCCGCGATGCGCGAGGAAGCCGAAGATCCCCAGGCGATACTGGATGGCGACCAGCACCACGCCCTGCGCCGTGATCCGCGAGTCGACCGTGCCGCGCGCCGACCCCGCCCGGTTGGAACCGCCATGGATCCACACCATCACCGGCCGCTTGCCGCGCAGGCTGGAGGTGCGCACGTCGAGCGTCAGGCAATCCTCGCTGGCGTGAGCAGCATCGCCCGCGTTCCAGCCATAGTCGTTCTGCAGGCACGCCGGCGCCGCATCCGCCGCGGGCCGGATACCGTGCCAAGGGCGCACCGGGCGCGGCGCGCGCCAACGCAGCGCCCCGAGCGGCGCCGCGGCATAGGGAATGCCACGGAAGACGCGCGCGCCGTCCTCGGCGACCCGGCCTTCCAGCGTGCCGCCGGTCACGCGGACGCGCGGTGCTGGGGCGGCGGCGACCAGCAACAGCGCGACACTGCTCAGGCCCAGCGCTCGAACGAACATGCGCATCGCGTCCTCTCCTCCGTGCCGCGCAAAGATTGCGGCTCTGCTTCTTCTGAAACCCGCACCCTGGCACGTCCGGGGATTTTATTCACCAAATGTTCGAATTCAACTGGCTCCTTGGGCCCGATGCCCGTACGTTTCGGCGGCTACCCGCCACCAAGGCGAGGCTGCGCGTTGCGCGCCGCCGCGACGCCACTATCGTCGCCTGCCGACCGGCAGGGACGAACAGGAACAGGAGAGGATCGACACCATGGCCGCAGCCACGCAGAGCAGGATCGCCGTTACCGCCGCGCTGGCGGGCCTGTTGTTCGGCTTCGATACCGCCGTCGTGTCAGGCGTCACCACGCCGATCACCCATGCCTTTGGGCTGAGCCCCACCGGCACCGGAATCGCGGTTTCCGCTGCTCTGGTCGGGACGCTGATCGCAGCACTGGCAGCCGGCATTCCCGGCGACCGCTATGGCGCCCGCGCCGTCCTGCGCTGGGTGGGCATTGCCTTCATCCTCTCCGCGCTCGGCTGCGCCTTTTCGGGCGGCCTGACCAGCTTCGTGCTGTTCCGCTTCATCGGCGGACTCGCGATCGGCGGCGCGTCGGTGCTGGCCCCGGTCTTCATCGCCGAGATCAGTCCCAGCGCCCGGCGCGGCGCGCTGGTCGGGCTGTTCCAGCTGTCGATCGTCAGCGGCATCCTCGCCGCCTATTGCAGCAACGCCGTGGTCGCCGCGCTGCCGCTGGGCGACGATGGCTGGCGCTGGAAGCTGGGCGTGATGATCGTGCCGGGCCTGATCTTCCTCGCCGCGATGTTCACCATCCCGCAGAGCCCGCGCTGGCTGGCGGCGCGCGGCCGCGAGAGCGAGGCACTGGACGTCGCCGCCCGGATCGGGCTGACCGACTGGACGCTGCGGGCGCCGCATGGCGACGACAGCGAGCGGCTCTCCTGGAAACGCCACCGCAAGCCGATCCTGCTCGCCATCGCCGTCGCCAGCTTCAACCAGCTGACCGGCATCAACGCGATCCTCTATTATCTCAACGACATCTTCGCCGCTGCAGGGTTCAGCGCGGTCTCGGCGGACGTGCAGGCAGTCTCGATCGGCGGCGCCAACCTGCTGGCGACGCTCCTGGCGATGACGCTGATCGACCGCATCGGCCGCCGCACGCTGCTGCTGGTCGGCGCCGTGGGCGCGACCGTGATGCTGGCGGGCGTCGCCGGCGTCTATTCCAGCCACGGGCACCAGGCGCTGCTGCTGCCGCTGCTGGTGCTGTTCATCGCCTTCTTCGCCGTGTCGCAGGGCGCGGTGATCTGGGTGTATCTCTCGGAGATCTTCCCCACCCGGGTGCGCGCCCGCGGCCAGGCACTGGGCAGCGCGACGCACTGGATCTGGGCGGCGCTGCTCAGCTTCGGCTTCCCGATCGTCGCGGAGAATTTCGATCGCAGCCTGCCCTTCTGGTTCTTCGCCGGTGCGACGCTGGTGCAGCTGATCGTGGTGTGGCGCTTCTTCCCCGAGACCAAGGGCGTACAGCTGGAGGATATGGAACACGCCCTGCATCGCGGGCATTGAGGTGCGGCGTCAACGCGGCCCTCTCGCCCTCGGTATGGACTGTCATGGTGGAGCGACGGTCGCCGTTCCGTAACGTGTTGCAATGCCACACCGGACTTGGCGAACATGGCGCGTACATGAATTTGTAGTGGTGTCGCCTCCGCGCCCCCCGTCCCGACTGTTTCCAAATCGTTGCCGAACTGCCACCGCAGTTTCACATCGCACCGCCATCGCGCCCCGAAATCCTTAGCTCGGGGGAAACCAACATGAACGATTCGCACCGTCCGTCGCCGCGTCTGCTGCTTGCGGCGACCGCGCTGTCGATGTCGCTGGCGCTGCCGGCCCATGCCGCTGCCGCATCCGACACCGACAAGACCGCCAGCGCGGACGACAACCAGCAGCTCGCCGAGATCGTCGTCACCGCGCAGAAGCGCCCCGAGAACCTGCAGAAGACGCCGATCGCGATTTCGGTGCTGACCTCGGACGCGATCGTCAATCGCCACGTCCAGTCGCTCAACGATCTGGGCGACGGCGCCATCCCGTCGCTGAAGGTCGCCCCCTTCTATTCGCGCAACTCGGCGCTGATCGTGAACATCCGCGGCGTGGGCGTGCTGTCGGACAGCAACCAGCCGGCACGCGACCAGGGCGTGGGCGTCTATGTCGACGGCGTCTATCTGGGCCGTGCCCAGGGCCTCGGCACGGCGCTCTACGACGTGCAGAGCATCGAAGTGCTCAAGGGCCCGCAGGGCACGTTGTTCGGCCGCAACACCGAAGGCGGCGCGGTCAACATCGTCACCAAGAAGCCGAGCGGCGAATATCATCTGAACGCCACCGCCGGCGTGGGCAATTACGGCGCCTACAAGGGCGAGGTGCATCTCGACCTGCCGGCGATCGCCAATGTCGCGGTGAAGCTGGACGGCCTGATCACCTATCGCCAGCCAATCGTGAAGAACCCGCTCGCCGGCGCCTATGGCTTCAACTATTTCGACAAGCGCGGCCTGCACGCCGAGGCGCTGTGGAAGCCGTTCGTCGGGTTCAGCGCCGACTATTCGTTCGACATCTCGTACGACGCCTCGACTCCGCTGTACCTGCAGCTGCTCGCGCCGGGCTCGCTGAAGACCGCCGCTGCCGCCACGCTCCAGACCAGCCGCGCCACCCTCGCCAATGTCGGCGTACCGGAGCAGCCGAGCGTCGGCAAGACGCATGGCCACCGCCTGACGCTCGACTATCAGGCGCTCGATCATCTCGAACTCAAGTCGATCACCGCGTACCGCCAGCTCAACCAGAGCCAGTACGACAATGGCTCGGCCTCGACGACGATGATCAACGCCACCGGCAATTTCACCGGCTTCAACTTCAGCCGCTACAGCCTGGCGATGTTCGACCAGGACCAGTTCAGCCAGGAATTCCAGGCGATCGGCGAGCTGCCGCGCGTGCAATATGTCGCCGGCGCGCTCTATTATCAGGAAAATGTGACCGACAACGCCCAGGCGTTCGCCACCAACCAGTTCACCAACGCCGCCGGCAGCGCCTACACGATCCTGTCGCTCGATTATGCCGCGCAGCGCATCGACCGCGCCAGCCGGGTGAAGACCACCAGCGTCGGCGTGTTCGGCCAGGCGACCTATACCCCACCGGTCGCCAACGACATCCTGCACCTCACGCTGGGCGCACGCTGGACCAAGGACAAGAAGAAGGGCCAGCTCTTCACCATCAACGGCGCCGTGCCGGTGGTGAACGGGGTGACCGCGCCGCTGGACCTCAACTCCTCCTGGTCGCGCGTCGATCCGCTGGTCAACCTGGCAGTCGACGTCACCAAGGACGTGCATGTCTATGGCAAGTGGAGCACCGGCTACAAGTCGGGCGGCGCCAATTCGCGCTCGCTCTTCTACGCGCCGTTCAACCCGGAAACGCTGTCGATGTTCGAAGTCGGCGCCAAGACCGAGTTCTGGGACCACCGCGCCCGCCTGAACGTCGCCGCCTACACCGCCGCCTACAAGAACATCCAGCTCGACTTCAGCGCGCAGTACCAGCAGTTCGACGCCAAGGGGAACCTGCTCACCACGCTGCGCACCACCACCGAGACCTATAACGCGCCGGGCACTGGCCGCGTGAAGGGCGTGGAGGCCGACTTCACCGTCACCCCGGTAACCGGCCTGACGCTGAACGCCAGCTACGCCTATAACAGCGTGAAGATCCCGGCGACCAGGAACCCGTTCCGCCAGAGCGACGGCACGATCATCGCCTTCCCGATCCCGATCTACCCGGTCTACACACCCACCCAGTCGGCCAGCGGCGCGATCGATTACGAGAAGCCGATGAACGGCTACAAGATCGTCGCGCATCTCGACGGCAATTACGACAACGGCTTCTACGTCAACTATAACGACCCGCTGTTCGACGCGAAGAGCGGCACCGTCACGGTCGCCCAGCCCAAGGGCGACAAGGCCCTGATCTTCAACGGCCGCATCGGCATCGCCGACATCGAGGTATCCGACCATGCCAAGGTCGGCGTCTCGCTCTGGGCACGCAACCTGTTCAACGAACAGCATCTTTTCTACAAGTCGCTGAGCGTGACCTCCGGCCTGCAGGGTTTCTTCAACGAGCCGCGCACCTGGGGCGGCGAAGTCAACGTCCGCTTCTGATCCTGGCCAAGAGGAGAAACGCCATGCGTCGCCCGACCCTAACGGTGCTCGCCACCAGCGCGCTGCTCGCCCTGGGCGCGGCGCATGGCCCGGCGGCGACCGCGCAGCAACGCGCCGTCGCCGCATCCGCCGACCGCCAGCGGCTCGTGCCGCTGGAAGGCGGCCGCAACTTCCGCGATCTCGGCGGCTATCGTACCGCCGACGGCCGGACCGTGAAATGGGGGATGCTCTATCGCTCGGGATCGATGCACGGGCTGACCGATGCCGATTTCCGGACGCTCCACACGCTCGGCATCCAGGTCGTCTGCGACCTGCGCGACCGCCGCGAACGCGCCGCCGAACCGGTGCGCTGGCCCGATGCGGAGATGCCCCGCGTGCTCAGCGACGACTATACTCTCGACCTCGGCTTCCTGCCCGCGGGATCGCCCAAGGACTGGACCGCCGAGAAGGTCCGCGCCGCCATGGCGGCCTCCTATCCGCGCATGCTCGAACAGTTCAACGGCCAGTATCGCCGCATGTTCGCCGAGCTGCTCGCAGGCCATGCGCCGCTCGCGTTCAACTGCTCGGCGGGCAAGGACCGCACCGGCATCGCCGCCGCGCTGCTGCTCACTGCGCTCGGCGTGCCGCGCCAGACGGTGATCGACGATTATCTGCTGACCAACACCTATCTGGACCCGGCCAAGCTGCTCGGCAGCGGCGCCAGCCCCAGCCCGCTTTCGGCGCTGCCGCCGGCGGTGGTGCAGCCGCTGCTCGCCGCCGACCGCAGCTATATCGAGGCCGCCTTTGCGGTGATCGATGGCCATGCGGGCGGCGCCGAGGGCTATCTGCAGGACAAGCTCGGCCTGACCAGGGCCGACCTCACCCGGCTGCGCGACCTCTATCTGACGCGCGGCTAGCCCAAATCGGGCGCGATCTCGACGGCCAGTCCGTCGAGATCCGCGGTGAACGGGATCTGGCAGGACAGGCGCGAGCCCGGCCGGCGGTTGTCCGCGCCGTCCAGCAGCGCATCCTCGTCCTCGCCGATCGGCGGCAGGCGATCGGCAAAGGCCGGATCGACATAGACATGGCAGGTCGCGCAGGAACAGCAGCCGCCGCAGAAAGCGGGCAGCGATTCGAACCCGGCGTCGCGGATCAGTTCCATCACGCTCATGCCCGTGCGGGCGTCGACAGCGGTCGGCGCACCGGCCGGCGGGGTCACCAAAAGCTTCAGCATAGGGGTACCTTGCAGAGAAGCGGGAGGCGCCGCGGCACCTCCCGCCAAGGGAAGGGACGCGGTGCGCGCCCGGATCAATAATGGATGCGGAAGTCGATGCCGACGCGCCGCGGGGTCAGCACCGAGCGCGCATAATAACGCTCGACCACACCGGTACGCGCCTGGTTGTACGAGCTGATGTCGTTGCTGATCGAGGTATAGGCGTATTTGTCGAAGATGTTGTCGGCGAACAGCCCCACCTCATAGGTCTTGTCGCGATAGGTGATCGAGGCGCGATGCGTCATGTAATCGGGGATCGCCTCGCCGAAGCCGCGCAGGCCGACGCGCGAATAGATGTCGCCGGTGTAGGTCGCCGCCCAGGTCGCCTCGATCTCGCCGCCATGCGGCAGCGGCTGGGTGTAGATCAGCTGCGCGCTCCCCGAATGCTTGGCCGATCCCGGCAGCCGGTCGCCGGCCTTGGCATCGTAGCGCACGCCCTGGCTGACGACGAGGTTCGGGAAATCCTCGCTCAGATGCGCGTCGATATAGGAATAGGTGCCCTGTACGGTGAGGTGCGGCAGCACCTTGAACGAGCCGGAGAATTCGATGCCCTTCGACACCGCCGCACCGGCATTGGTGGTGATGCCGACGGCACCGTTCACCGTCTGGCTGGGCACCTGCACGTCGTTCCACTTCACCCGGAAGGCATCGAGGGTGAACTGCAGCCGCTTGTCGAACAGCGAGGCGCGGATGCCGACTTCCATGTTGCGGGTCTTGTCCGGCCCATAGGAAAGCTCGTTGGGCAGCGCGCAGACATTCTGCCCCGCCGGCAGCGGCAGCACGCACGGCGCAACCCGGTTCACGCCGCCGATGCGATAGCCGGTGCTGTAGGTCGCATAGGCAAGCAGGTCCGGGCTGAACTTGTACGAGGTGTTGGCCTTCCACACGAACCCGTCGTCGCCGGTGCCGCCCGAGCGCACCCGGCTGGGCGCGAACTGGATCAGCGGATAGGGCGTACGGGTGAGGCCGCCGCCGAACAGCGGGGTGTCGGTGCCGCCGGTGGCGGTCGCGTCATATTTGAAATAGCGCAGGCCGCCGGTCACCTGCCACGCCGAGGTGACGTGCAGCGTCGCCTCGCCATAGGCCGCCTTCTCGACCGTCCTGGTCTTCACGAAGGAGATATATTCGAGATCGTCCGGCCGGTTGATGCCGGCAAAGGCGGCGAAGCCCGGTGTATATTCCTGGCGGTCGGCGCCGTATTTCGTGCGGTTGTAGAAGCCGCCGATCACCCAGTTGACCGGCCCGCCATGCGAGGAGACGAGGCGGACCTCCTGGTTCAGCTGCTTCGTCTTGCGGTGGTTGTTGGCGTAGGACGAGAAGGCCGGGAACGCCTCATAGCCATAGTTCAGATCGAGCAGCAGATCGGTATTGTCTTCGGTGTTGTTGATCCGCTCCTCGGTATAGGCGGTGGTGCTGACCAGCTGCACGACGTTGAACAGGTTGATGTTGAACTCGGCGGAGAACAGGTCGGCCGAGCGGTGGAACGGCTCGAGATAGCGCCACGGCCCCACATAATCGCCGGTGCCGAGCACGCCCGCGCCGTTCGCCTGGCGGCCGTTGGTCTTGGTATCCTGGTGCGCGTAGGTGAGGAACGCCTTCACGTTCGGGTTATATTCGAGCAGCAGCGTGTTGCGGGTGGTGAAGGTGTGCTCGAAATTGACGTCGGCCGCGCGCTTGTAGTTGGCCGCATAGTCCTTGAGCGTGCCGAGCGAGCCCTGTGCCGCACTGGTGCCGCGCACCGGCTGGGGATCGGAGATGCCCGGCTTCTGCAGCAGGTAATTGTAATCGATGAAGCCCGGATTGTCGTAATAGCCGACCACCGAGCGCAGCGCGACATGGTCGGCGATGATCGGCACGTTGACCGTCACGTCGCCGATCCGGCCGAAATCGCCGCTGTGCGACTGGGCATAGCCGCGCCCGTGGATATCCACCGATACGCGATCGGTGGTCGGCCGGTTGGGAATGTAGCGCACCGCGCCGGCCAGCGTGCCGAGGCCATACAGCGTGCCCTGCGGACCGAGCAGCGTTTCGACGCGGGCGATGTCGATCAGCTTGAAGTCGAGATAGAGCGGCACTTCGCCCAGATAGACGCCCACGGCATCGTTGCCGTTGGCGCCGTTGACGCTGGTATCGCCCGACTCGATGCCGCGCAGGATGATGTTGCCGGTGCTGGCGGGGCCGGTATCGACGATGGTCACGCCGGGGGTGAAGGCGGCCAGCCCGCGCACATCGTCGACGCGCATGCGGGTGAGCGTCTCGGCCGAGACCGCGCTGATGTTGATCGGCGCGTCCTGCAGCGTGACGCTGCGGCGGCTGCCGGTAACGACGATCTCGTTGGCACTGCCGCCGGTCTGGTCGGCCGTCTGCGCCGCGGCGACGCCGGCACCTTCGGTCTGCGCCGCCGCACGGGTCGCAGCGAAGCTCGCCAGAACCGTCGCGCCGAGCAGCGCTGCGCGTGAAATGGATCGTGCCACCCTTGCCCCCTTTTCGTTGTTGAAACCCCGGTCGCCCTGCTGTCGGGGCGTGTTTGTGCCTGTAGAGTTTGGGGAAATCGGGCGGCCCGCCATGGGGCGTTTGACGTACCGCATCGCAGCAATCCCGCGCCGGGACGCGAACGGAAATCGATCGGCAGTACGAGAAATCCTCCCCCGCCTGGGCAGGGGGATCGCATATGAAGCCAGGGGCCGGCGGGTTTCGAAAAGCGATCGTCATTCCCGCGAAGGCGGGAATCCATTGCCCTGAGCGCCGGGGGAAAGAATCTCGGCGTCAGCGCCAATGAATCCCCGCCTTCGCGGGGATGACGACGTATTTTGGCCAAATGCGATTGCCCTGCCTTGGCGGGGGAGGACAGGAAGCGTCAATTTGTTACGCTGACCGGCGATGCGGGCGCGAGGCTCCACCAGGACAGGGTGTGGACGTCGTGCGCGCTGGTCCATAGGCCGCCGCCGGCATAGCGCAGCGCGCCGCTGCCGCTGGCCTTGCCCAGCCGCCCCGTAATGGCGAGCGACGTCGGATCGACCATCACGAAATTCTGGTCGGCGGTGGTGCGCAGCCACACCAAGCCGCCGCCGGTATCGATGTCGCCGTAGAGCAGGTCGGTGCCCACCTTCACCCGGCCGGTGACCTGCACGCTGGCCGGATCGATCCGCGCCAGCGTGCCGTCGCCCTGCTCCTGCACCCACACCGCGCCTTCGCCGGCGGCAAGGAAGCCGGGCTGCTTGCCGAGCGTGGTGCGGCCCGTCACCGCATTGGTGGTGGGATCGATCCGCTGGAGCGATTGCTTGCCGCTGCTCACCGCCCACAAGGCGCCGAGCCCGAAGGCAAGGTAATGCGTCCCCGGATCGACCGCGACCGTGGCGACGACGCGGTTGTCGGCGGGGTCGACGCGGGCGATCCTGCCGGCATTGTCGCTCGCCACCCAGATCGATCCGGCGCCGGCGACGACGTTGAGCTCGCCGAGCGGATTGGCGATGCCGGTGGGGATCGACGCCACCAGCCTGGCCGTCTTCAGGTCGATGCGGTTGAGCGTGCCCTCCTTGCAATCGGCGACCCACAAGGCGCCCTCCGCGATCGCCATCGCGCCGCAGGGATGCCCCATCGCCACTTCGGCGAGCTTGCCGGCGCGCGACCAGCGCTCGACCCTGCCCTTGTTGGTCGCCCATACGCTGTCGCCGTCAACCGCAAGAAAGTCGGCGAAGCCGGGGACGGTGAGCACCTGCTCCTCGCGCGGCTGCGCGTCGGCGGGCATGGGCGCGGCGGCGAGAAATGCGGCCAGCATCGGCATCCAGACCATCGCGCTCAGCCCGCCGCGACGTCGGCGGTGGGGGCCGGGCGCTGCTTCAGCCGGGCGAGGATCGGCTGGAACGGGAACAGCCATTGCTCGCGGATCGACAGGCGGCGGCGCTCGTCCTGGCCGACCACCGATGCCTCGCCCTCCTTGTAGGTGCCGAAGATGCGATCGAGCAGGATCAGCGAGTTGCCGTAATTGCAGCGCGTATCCTCATAGGGCACCGAATGGTGCAGGCTGTGGTGGCGGATCGTGGTGAACACGAAGCTGTACCAGATCGGCGGATCGGAGCGAACATTGGCGTGGGCGAAGGTGGAGACGACGCCCAGCACGTTCACCGCGCAGAAGATCGCCGGCAGCGGCAAGTCGAACAGCGCGACGACGCTGAGGCTGATCAGGAACAGCTCGATCGGGTTGCCGACATAGCCCTTGGCGGCATTCAGCTGGGTGATGTGGTGGTGCGGCGCATGGGTGAGCCAGAACGGCGTCACATTGTGCATCAGCCGGTGCATCCAATATTGGCCGAACTCGATCAGGAAGATGACCAGCGCCACCTGCGCCAGGAACGGCCAGTGCATCGCCCAGGGCGTCGCGATGCCCAGCTTGTGCTTCAGCGCGAGCAGCGGCGCCTCGGCCAGCGCCTCCGAGACCCAGGAGATCGCGGTGGCACCGAGCACGACATAGAACAGGTCGGTCCAGAATTCGCGCCAGTTCATCCGCCAGCCGCTATGGCGCTCGAACAGGAACTCCAGCCCCTGGACGAACAGGGTGATCAGCGACGAGGTGATCACCAGCGTCCAGCCATAATCGAGCACCGCCCTGGGCGCGAACGCCCAGAAGCAGACGATCGCGGCCACGCAGGCCGGCGGTATCAGGTTGACGAGGCCCTTGGTCATGCGCGCTTGGTCCCGAGCGTTGCGTTCGTGGCGCCCCTGCGGCACCACCCTGGCTTGCCCGAAAGCCTATGCGCCCGCCCTCGTCCGCGCAGGTGTCCGAATGACGTAGCGCGCCAAAACGACACGGCGGCGCACACCCGATCGGGGTCCGCACGGCCGCGAGTACCGCCCGAGGGCGAGGATCAGCGCAGCGACGCGACCTGCACGCCCTTGCCGCGGTTCATCTGGGCGACGCGGGCTTCGATCTGCGCGCGAACCTGCTCGGCCACGTCGGCGCGGCAGGCGCGGGCGCGGGCTTCGAGGTCCGGATGGATGGTGGCGAGGCTTTCGCCGCACACCGCGCGGGCCGCCTGATCGACGCGGGTCGCCAGGCGCTGCTGGCCGTCCGCCGTCGCCAGGTCGAGGCCGGCGAGCGACAGCGTCGCCGAGGGCTTGCCGAAGCCGGTATCGGTGGTGCCGGCGAAGGCGGCGGTGCTGATCGAGAGCGCGGCAGCGGCCGCGACGAGCATCTTCATGGGAATCTCCTGCAACCAAGTGCCGCCTCAACCGAGCGGTTGCGGCGCCTCTAGTCGCGGGAGAACGCAACAGCAAGTATAAAAGCAGCACCGACACCGATCAACTTGTCAGGAACCACTTCCCGCCAAGTTTTGCAGCGCAGCAGACTTTATTACTTGTTGAACGTTTCTTCACACCCAGTAGATCGACTCCACCCTTATTACGAATCAGCGTGCGCGTACTACCAGCGCGGCGAGCTCGGTGTTGTGGCCCAGGAGCCCGACCGGCAGGCGCACGGTTTCGCGCTGCTCCACCTGCCCGTCCGCATCGACCACGGCGACCGCAAGCGACCGGGCGTAGGGGGAGGCCCAGTCGCGCACCGTCGCCACCGGCACCCGCAGCTTCCAGCCGCGCCCGCCCTCCACCGCCACCGCCCTGCCATTGACCGTGACGATCGCCCCTGCGGAGCTGCGCCCACCGCGGAGCAGCAGGCAGTCGCCCTCGCCGCAGCGGACGAGCTTGGCGGTGGGCAGCGTGCCGGCCTGTGCGGCGGGGGCCGCCATCAGCGCAGCAAGCAGGGCAAGGCAGGAAAGGCGCAGCATAACGGCGATGCTGCCGGGGTGCACCGCACCACGCCATGCGCCGTTTGACGTAGGAATCTATTGGTCGATGGCGATGCCGCGCTCGGCGAAATAGACGGCGACCGGCGCCAGCACCGCTTCGTGACGCCGCCAGCGCGCCACCGAGTCGCGGTAGATCGGGCGGCGGACCTGCGCGGCGCTGGGGGTGGAGACGGCCCCGCCCTGCGCGTGGAATTCCAGGCAGCGGTCCGACCAGTCCAGCCCGCAATGGCCGAGCAGCCGCCGCGTCGCGCCTTCCTGATCGGCGACGATATCCTCGTAGCGCAGCTCGAGGATGCGGCCGGGCAGCGCGGTACGCCACAGCGCCATCAGCCGTTCGAAGCCCGCGACATAGGCGGCGATGTCGAGCAGGTCGTAGCTATAGTCGTAATAGCGCGAGCTGATCGCGAACAGGTTGCGGAAATTGGCGAGCACCGTGTCCATCGGGTTGCGCCGCAGGCAGACGATCGCGGCATTGGGCAGCGCGCGCGCGGCGATGCCGGCATAATGGAAATTGCCGGGGAATTTGTCGACGAAGCGCCGCTCCGGCATCCGCCGGTGCGGGGCCGCGCGCGCCAGATAGTCGCGGCCGATCGCTCCCAGATCAGCACGCGCGGCGGCGTGCAGCGTCTCGGGATCGAGCACCGTGCGGCTGCGCGTACCCGAGGCGGCCTTCACCGCCAGCGGCAGCGCCTGCAGCTCGCCGACGCTCTCCACCGCCGGATGCGCGGCAAGGATGCGATCGACCAGCGTCGTGCCGGTGCGCGGCATGCCGAGGATCAGGATCGGTGCCGCAACGGGCGCATCCGTCACCGGCGCGGCGGCGAAGGCGGGCCAGCTTGCCCCCATCGCATCGACGATCGCCACATCGCGCGCCGGGTCATAGCCGAGCGTCGCGCGGTGCGCGGCATTGACCTCGATCAGGCAGGCCAGCGCCGCGTCGCCCTCGCCGATATCTTCCAGCTCCTTCGCCAACGCATAGCCGGTGAGCAGCCGATCGGGCCCCCGCGCCCGCGCCTTGGCCGCGCGGAGCCGCTCGACATGGTTGTCGCCCGCGCTCTGCTTGCGCAATCCCGCCAGCAGATGGTGCGCCCGGGCATCGTCGGGGCTGCGCGCGAGCAGCGTCTCCAGCGCCGCCTCGGCTGCGTCCGTCTGGCCCAGAAAGCTCAGCGTCGCCGCCTGATTGTAGAGAAAGGCATCGTTGTCCGGTGCCAGCGCCACCGCCGCATCAAAGTGCGGGAGCGCCGCCTGATGGTCGCCGAGCCGGGCATAGACGCAGCCGATCGTGTCGCGCGACAGCGCATCGGCGGGCAAGTCGGCTTCGGCGGCGGCCAGCTGCGCCACCGCGTCCGCGTCGCGCCGCACCAGCGTGTAGAGCCGCGCGAGCTGCGCACGATATTCGCCGCGCGGGTCTTCCGCCACCGCTGCCTCGATCTGCCGAAGCGCCTCGCCGATACGCCCCTGCTCCGCCGCGATCACGCCCAACAGGAAAGCGCCCTCGGCCGACGGAAGCACAGCCGATGCGAACCGCGCCGCCGTATCGAGATCGCCCCGCTCCAGCGCCGCCCGCGCCGCCGCCGCGCTCATCCCGCCAGCGTCGCCACGGCGATCGCGGTGGCCGAGGCGCGGTTCTCGACGCCCATCTTCTGGAAAATCTGTTCGAGATGCTTGTTTACGGTGCGCGGGCTGATCTCGAGGATCTCGCTGATCTCGCGATTCTGCTTGCCGCGGCTGAGCCACACCAGCACCTCGGCCTCGCGCGAGGTGAGGCCGTGGCGCTCGGCAAGGATGCGCTCGGCGTCGCCCTCGCGCTTCTCGGTCAGCCGGAACAGCCATTCGTTCGCGCTGGTCTGGCGCAGGAAGCTGCACTGGAGCGCGCTGTCGCCGATCTGCAGGCCGGCGTGCGCGCCCGGCGGCACCGCCGGATCCTGCAGCCGCCGCACGATCGCGGCCAGTTCCTCGGGCAGGTCCAGCGCGCGGGGCGACCAGGCCGGGAACAGCCGCTCGATCACGTCGGCGGCGAGCGGGGTCAGCCAGCGCGTGCGCCCGCCCTCGTCCACCGCGAAGGAGGGGCGCCCGGCGGTGTCGAGCGCGATCTGGCTGCTCTGCGCGATTCGCGCATTGGCGAGATGCACCGAAACGCGCGCGAGCAATTCGTCGACGACGATCGGCTTGTGGACATAATCGACCGCGCCGGCATCGAGCCCGCGCACGACATGCTCGCTTTCGGTAAGCCCGGTCATGAAGATCACCGGCACATGGCGGAAACGGCCGTCTCCCTTGATCCGCCGCGTGGTGCTGAACCCGTCGAGCCCCGGCATCACCGCGTCCATCAGGATCAGGTCCGGCGTGCCATGCTCCAGCAGCTCGAGGGCGGCGAGCCCGTCGACCGCGATCAGCACGGTCATCCCCGCCTGCTCCAGCGTAGCGGTGAGGAAGCGGAGCGATTCGGGGGTGTCGTCCACCACCAGGATCGTGGCGCCCGGGTCAGCCGACATCGTCGAGCGTCCTTGCCAGCCCGCGCAGGTCGAACGCCGCCAGCTGCGGCCGCAGCCGCGCGACGAGCTCGGCGCTTTCGGGTACGTTCCTCTCCAGGGTCACCAGGGTGGTTTCGATTCCACGAACATGCCCGAGCTTCATAAAGCGGCGAAGCTCGTCGAGATAGGGCTTCGCGCCTTCGGGCAGGGCGACCGGCAGCGGCGCGGCGGCCGGGGCCGCTTCCGCCGCTTCCACGATCCAGTCGAGCCGCAGCTGCCGGGCGATCATGTCGAGCAATGCGTCCAGGTCCACCGGCTTGGTGAGGAACGCGTCGTGCGTCCGGCGGCCGTCGCGCCCGGCGTGGAATTCATGCGCGTTGGCCGAGACCATCACGATCCGCAGCCCCGCGCCGAAGCGCGCACGCAGCGCGTCGGCAATGTCCCAGCCGCTGCATCCGGGCATCTGGATGTCGAGCAGCACCAGATCGGGCGCACAGTGATCGGCGAGCGCCAGCCCCGCCGCGCCGCCGCCCGCCTCGAACACCGCGAAGCCCAGCGGCCGGAGCAGGTGGTTGACTACCGTGGTCTGTGCCGGGCTGTCGTCAATGACGAGAATCGTCTTGCGCGGCCCCTCATAGCCGATGACGCGGCGATAGGCGGCAGCACCCGCCGGGGCCTCGATCGGCTCCGGCAACATCAGCCGCAGCAGGAAGGCGCTGCCCTTGCCCACCTCGCTGGTCACGGTGATGTCGCCGCCCAGAATACGGGCCAGCACGCGGGTGATGGCGAGCCCCAGCCCGATGCCCGGCTGCATCACCGTATCGGGCGCGCGGCCCCGCTCGAACGGTTCGAAGATGCGCTCCAGATCCTCGGGCGGGATGCCGCGGCCGGTATCGCGCACCTCGATCGCGGCGCTCTGGCTGCGGTAGCGCACGGTGAGCGTCGCGCCGCCGGCATCGGTATATTTGATCGCGTTGGACAGCAGGTTGATCAGGATCTGGCGCAGCCGCTTCTCGTCGGTGCGGACATAGGCGGGGAGCCGGCCGTCGACGACATAGTCGAGCGACAGTCCCTTGGCCGCGGCCTGGACGCGGAACATCTCCACCACCTGCTCCAGCAGCGCGGGCAGCCGGACCAGCTCCTGGCGAACCTGCAGCACGCCGCTTTCGACGCGCGAGATATCGAGCAGGCCCTCGACGAGGTTGGTGAGATGCTCGGCCGAGCGGCGGATCACCCCGCCGGCCTCGGCAGGCGGGATCGAGTCCCCGCGCTCCAGCAGCTGCGCATAGCCATAGATGGCGTTGAGCGGCGAGCGGATCTCGTGGCTGACCGCGACGAGATAGCGCGTCTTGGCGGCGTTGGCCGCTTCGGCGGCATCCCTTGCGCGCTCCAGCGCCGCCTCGGTTTCGCGGTGCGCGGCGATCTCGGCGCAGAGCCGCTCGGTCTGTGCGCGATTCGCGGCATCGGCGGCGCGGCGCCCCTCACGCGCCTTCAGGAACAGCCGGCCAAAGGTCGCGGCAACGGCGAGCGCGAGCCCCAGGCAGATCGTTCCGAGGATGCGCGCCATGGTCATGGATCAGCCGCCTCGCCGTGAAAAGGCGGCGGCGTCCATCTGCGCTCCGCTTCCGCTTGCGGGAGGGGTCGGGGGAGGGGCTGGATCGGCACGCCGCTTCTTCCACGTCATTCCCTCCCCCAGCCCCTCCCCCAAGCGGAAGGGGAGCGAGAGAGAAAGGCACCCCGACCAGCCCTCGAACCGGGGCCCGCCAGTGCCTGAATGACGCATTGCAGCATCACGATTTGAGGTGACACATGCCATGGGACATGCCTATAAGTCGTATTACTGGATTGAGCAAACGTAATATCGGTTGCGACCGTCCGACGGCTGAAATTCGCGCTTTCTCGCGCTGCGAAGATGGGGGTCGATCATGGCAAAATGGGTATCGAAGGCGCGGATCGCAGTGGCGGCGGCAACGATGCTGGCGACGGCGTCGTGCGGCGGTAGCGGCAGTGCACCAAAGGCGCGGACCGAGTTCAACATCGGCTGGTCGATCTATGCCGGCTGGATGCCCTGGCCCTATGCCGAACAGGCCGGCATCGTGAAGAAATGGGCCGACAAATACGGGCTCAAGATCCACTTCACCCAGGTCAACGATTACGTCGAGTCGGTGAACCAGTTCAACGCCGGCAAGCTCGACGGCGTCACCGTCACCAACATGGACGCGCTCACCATTCCGGCCGCGGGCGGCAAGGATACCAGCGCGATCATCCTCGGCGACTATTCCAACGGCAACGATGGCATCGTCCTCAAGAACGCCAAGAACCTGGCGGACATCAAGGGCCGCACCGTCTATCTCGTCGAGCTGTCGGTCTCGCACTACCTCCTCGCGCGCGGGCTCTCCACCGTCGGCCTCCAGCTGTCGGACGTGAAGACGGTCAACACCTCGGACGCAGACATTGTCGGCGCCTTCGCCAACCCGGCCGCCACTGCTGTCGTCACCTGGAACCCGCAGCTGACCGAAGTCGCCAAGCTGCCCGGCGCCACCAAGGTATTCGATTCGAGCCAGGTGCCCGCCGAGATCCTCGACCTGCTCGCCGTCGACACCGCGACGCTCAAGGCGAACCCCAACCTCGGCAAGGCCCTAGCGGGCATCTGGTACGAGACGATCCAGCTGATGCAGAAGAAGGACGCCGCCGGCGCCGCCGCCCGCGCGGCGATGGCCAAGCTGGCCGGCGCGACCCCGCAGGCGTTCGACGCGCAGCTCGTCACCACCCACCTCTATGGCACCCCGCAGGATGCGGTCGCCGCGGTGAAATCCCCGGCGATCGGCGCGACCATGGTGAAGGTGCGCGACTTCAGCTTCTCCAAGGGGCTGTTCGGCCAGGGCGCCAAGTCCGCCGACGCGATCGGCATTTCGGTGCCGGGCAAGACGATCGGCGACGCGAACAACGTCAAGCTGCGCTTCGACCCGACCTATATGGAGCTGGCCGCGGCCGGCAAGCTCTGAGGCCGGACCCCATATGCGCTGGGTGAACATCCGACCCCGCCGCCGTACCGGCTGGCTGCTGGGGAGCCTGCCGCTGCTGCTCGCGGCGATCGTCTACCTCTTCGCCTCGGCGGCGCGGCATGCCGAGAACCCCTCGGACAAGCTGCTGCCGACGCCCGGCGCGATGGTCGAGGCGATGCACGGTCTGCTCGCCCAGGCCGATCCGCTGAGCGGCCGCCTGCTCTTCTGGGCGGACACGCTGGCCAGCCTGGAACGGCTGGGGCTCGCGCTCGGCATCTGCGCGCTCTCCGCGCTGCTCGTCGGCATGGTGCTGGGCGTGCTACCCGCCGCCCGCGCCACCTTCGGCGCGCTGGTCACCACGATCGCGGTGATCCCGCCGATCGCGCTGCTGCCGATCCTGTTCATCGTCTTCGGGCTGGGCGACACCGCCAAGGTCGCGCTGATCGTGATCGGCGTCACCCCCTTCCTGATCCGCGACCTTGCCGACCACATCACCGCGATTCCGCAGGAACAGCTGATCAAGGCGCAGACGCTCGGCGCGAGCAGCTGGCAGCTCGCGCTGCGCGTCGCGCTCCCCCAGGCGCTGCCCCGGCTGATCGCCGGCATCCGCCTCTCGCTAGGTCCCGCCTGGGTGTATCTGATCTCGGCCGAGGCGATCGCGTCGGACATCGGCCTCGGCTACCGGATATTCCTGGTGCGGCGCTATCTCTCGATGGACATCATCCTCCCGTACGTCGCCTGGATCTCGATCCTCGCCATCCTGATGGACGTGGCGCTCGCCCAGCTGAGCAAGCGCGCCTTCGCCTGGGCGCACGGAGCCGGCAGATGAGCGCGCTTCTCTCCTTCCAGAATGTCTGGCTCGAATATGGCGACAAGGTCGTGCTGGAGCGCGTCGAGCTCGACATTGCCGAGCGCAGCTTCGTCTCGATCGTCGGCCCTTCTGGGGCGGGCAAGAGCAGCTTCCTGCGGCTGGCGCTCGGCCAGGAACGCCCGACCCGGGGCAAGATCCTGCTCGACGGCACGCCGCTCCCCGGCGAATGCGGGCCCGATCGCGGCGTGGTGTTCCAGCGCTATTCGGTGTTCCCGCACCTGACCGCACTGCGCAACGTGATGTTCGAGCGCGAATGCGTTGGCGCCCCGCTCACCGCCCGGCTGTTCGGTGCCGCCCGCCGCCGCGCCCGCGACGAAGCCGCCGCGATGCTCGCCGAAGTGGGCCTGGGCGACGCGCTCGACCTCTACCCCGCCCAGCTCTCCGGCGGCATGCAGCAACGGCTCGCCATCGCCCAGGCGCTGATCGCCCGCCCCCGCGTGCTGCTGCTCGACGAGCCGTTCGGCGCGCTCGACCCCGGCATCCGCCAGGACATGCACCGGCTGATCCTCAAGCTGTGGGAAGAGCATGCGCTCACCGTGCTGATGGTCACCCACGACATTTCCGAGGCGTTCAACCTCGGCACCCGCGTGCTGACGTTCGACAAGCGCCGCGTCGATCCGCACGCCCCGCACCGTTTTGGCGCGACCGCCGTCTACGACCTCCACCTCACCCGCAAGCGGCGCGAGGCGATCGTCGAGGCGCAGCAGGAAGTATTACGATTGACAAAATCAGTAATAACCGGGAAAGGGGAATCATTGTGAAGGAACCGTCCTCCTCCCTCGCCCGGCTCAGCATGAGCCTGCCCGCCGAACTCTTCCGCCAGCTCGATGAAATGGTGGAGGACCGCGGGCTCCCCTCGCGCTCGCAGCTGATCGCCGAGCTGATCCGCGACGAGCTCGCCGAGCAGAGCGCCGCCTCGCGGCCCGAGGAGATGCTCGCGGGCACGATCACGCTCGTTTACCGCGCCGATCTCGGTCGGGTGCGCCACCAGCTGGCACAGACGCAGAGCGAGTATCTGAAGGAGGTCATCTCCTCGCAGCACGTGTTCCTGGAGGACGACCAGTCGCTCGAGGTGCTGCTGGTCCAGGGGCCGGCGCGCCGGCTGCGCGACCTGTGCGACGCGCTGCGCAAGGTGCGCGGCGTGCAGCAATTGCGCCTCTTCACCACCACCGCGCTGCTGCCCCCGCTCCACGAGCAGGACGAGGCGGCGGCCCCAACCGGGAGCAAGGCGGCATGAGCATTCTCGCCGACCCCAATGCCGCGCGCGACCATGCGCGGGCGATGGCCGGCACCGTCGTCGAGGCGATGCCGATCCTGCCGCCGCGTGCGGACGACCTGCCTGCGGGCGTCGGCGCCGACGATCTGGTCTGGGAAGAGACGATCGCCGCCGGCGGCTATGCCAGCCGCGTGCTGGCGCGCGGCACCCGGCTGCGGCTGATCGACCTGCAGGGCGATGCGTGTGCGTCGCTCCAGCTGTTCAACGCCGCGATGCCGACCGAACGGCTCAACGTCGCCGATACGGTGAAGGTGCAGTGGAACGCCTATCTCGGCACGGGCAGCCTGTTCCTCTCGGACATGGGCCGCGTGCTCGCCAGCATCGAGCACGATGGCGCGGGCACCCACGACGCGTTCTGCGGCGCGTCCAACGCGGCGTCGAACGAACGGCACTATGGCGACGGCAGCAACTCCGGGCCGACTCCAAACGCCCGCGACCGGCTGCTGCTCGGCGCCGCCAAGCACGGCCTCACCCGCCGCGACGTCCACCCGTGCGTCAACCTCTTCAAGGGCGTCCGCATCGCCGCCGACGGCACCACCGAGCCGCAGCTCGGGCCGTTCGCACCCGGCCGCACGCTGGTGCTGCGCGCCGAGATGGACCTCATCGTCGTGCTGGCCAATTGCCCGCACGTTCTCGATCCGCGTCCCTGGACCGTCACCCCCTTGCGCGCCACCGCCTGGCGCGGGCCGGTGACGGCGGAGGACGATCCGATCCGCAACGCGACGCCCGAGCGGCAACGCGCCTTCCTCAACACCGAAGACTGGGTCCGCCGCTGATGGAACAGGACGTAGCGCTCGCCGGCCTCACCGGCCGGGTGATCCATGACGAGATCGTCCCCGCCCGCGCCCCCTGGCTGCACCGGGTGAAGGCGGGCGAAACGCTCCGCGTCGTCGACCTCGAAGGCAACCAGGCGGTCGATTTCCTCCTCTACGCCACCCACGACGATGCCGAGCGCTACAGCGCGCAGGACACGATCGCGGCGCAGGCCAACATCTTCCTGCGCACCGGCAGCGTGCTGCGCTCCAACGAGGGCCGGCCGATGATGACGATCACCGCCACCGCGGTCGAGTATCACGACACGATCGGCGGCGCCTGCTCCTGCGAGTCCAACACGCTGCGCTACGGCCATTTCACCAAGGCGCAGCACGCCTGTGTCGACAATTTCCTCGAAGCCAATCTCCGCGACGGCCGCGGCAAGCGCGACATCGTGTCGAACGTCAATTTCTTCATGAACGTGCCGGTCGAGGCGGATGGTGCGCTGGGCATCGTCGACGGCATTTCGGCGCCAGGCCTGACCGTGGACTTGCGCGCAGAAATGGATGTGACCGTGGTCGTTTCGAATTGCCCGCAAATCAACAATCCCTGCAACGGCTTCAACCCCACCCCCGTCCGCATGATCGTCACCGCATGAGCGGCGTGCGCACCGTCCTGATCGCCAATCGCGGGGCGATCGCCTGCCGGATCATCCGCACGCTTAGGAAGATGGGCATCCGCTCGGTCGCCGTCTTCTCCGATGCCGACGAGGCCTCGCGCCATGTCGCGCTCGCCGATATCGCGGTGCGCATCGGGCCGGGACCGGCGGCGGAAAGCTATCTCGACGTCGCCCGCATCCTCGCGGCGGCCAAAGAGACCGGCGCCGATGCGATCCACCCCGGCTATGGCTTCCTCTCCGAGAACGCTGGCTTTGCCGAGGCCTGCGAGGCCGCCGGCATCGCGTTCATCGGACCGACCCCGGACAGCATCCGCGCCTTCGGCCTCAAGCACAGCGCCCGCGCGCTCGCCGAGGCGGAAAACGTCCCCCTCGCCCCCGGCACCGGCCTGCTCGACAGCGTCGAGGCCGCACTCGAAGCCGCCGCGCGCATCGGCTATCCGGTGATGCTCAAGGCGACCGCCGGCGGCGGCGGCATCGGCATGCGGGTGTGCGCCGACGCCCAGGCGGTGCGCGACGGCTATGCCGCGGTGGCGCGGCTGGGCGCGGGCAATTTCGGCGATGCCGGGCTGTTCCTCGAACGCTTCGTGCCGCGCGCCCGCCACGTCGAAGTGCAGATCTTCGGCGACGGCCAGGGCCGCGTCGTGGCGCTCGGCGAACGCGACTGCTCGCTCCAGCGCCGCAACCAGAAGGTCGTCGAAGAAGCCCCCGCTCCGCACCTCCCCGAGCGCGTCCGCGCGGCATTGATCGAGGCGGCGGTGCGACTGGGCCAGGCGGCCAACTACCGCTCCGCCGGTACGGTCGAGTTCCTCTACGATCCGGCGCGCGAGGACTGGTTCTTCCTCGAAGTGAACACGCGGCTCCAGGTCGAGCACGGCGTCACCGAGGAAGTGACCGGCGTCGACCTGGTGGAATGGATGGTCCGCGGCGCCGGCGGCGACTACAGCTTCCTCGACACCCCCGTCCCCGCTCCCAAGGGCTGGTCGATCCAGGCGCGGCTCTATGCCGAAGATCCCGCGGTCGATTTCCGCCCCGCCTCGGGCACGCTGACCGAGGTCGCCTTCCCCGAAGGTGTCCGCGTCGAGAGCTGGGTGGAATCGGGCAGCGCGGTTTCTTCCTTCTACGACCCGATGCTCGCCAAGCTGATCGTGCACGGCGAGGACCGCGAGTCCGCCGTCGCCGCGATGCAGGCGGCGCTCGACCGCACCCGCTTCGCCGGCATCGAGACCAATGTCCGCTGGCTGCGCGACGTGGCGCGAGCCAAGGATTTCGTCACCGGCGACGTCTCGACGCGCTCGCTGGAGACGGTGGTCCATCGCCCGCAGAGCATCGTCGTCCGCTCGGCCGGCACCGCGACCAGCGTGCAGGATTATCCCGGCCGCGTCGGCCTGTGGGACATCGGCGTGCCGCCCTCGGGCCCGATGGACGCCCGCGCCTTCCGCCTCGGCAACATGCTGCTCGGCAACGACAGCACCGCGCCCGGGCTGGAGGTGACCGCCACCGGCCCGACGCTCCAGTTCAACACCGCGACCCGCATCGTCCTCACCGGTGCCGACTTCGCCGCGACACTCGACGGCAAGCCGATCGAGCGCAACAAGCCGATCGCCATCGCCGAGGGCCAGATTCTGGCGCTGGGCCGCGTCACCGGCGGCGGCATGCGCGGCTATATCCTGTTCGCCGGCGGGCTCGACGTGCCGAGCTATCTCGGCAGCGCCAGCACCTTCGATCTCGGCGCGTTCGGCGGCCATGGCGGGCGTGTGCTCCGCGTCGGCGACACGCTGCACCTCACCGATCATGCGCCAGCGGTCATTCCCGGCCCGCGTGCGATTCCGCAGGAGCAACTCGGTCCCGACTGGACGATCCGCGTCCTCTACGGCCCGCACGGCGCGCCCGACTTCTTCGCACCCGAGGACGTCGACACGATCCTCTCCGCCGAGTGGAAGGTCCATTACAACAGCAACCGGACCGGCGTGCGGCTGGTCGGCCCCAAGCCGCACTGGGCACGCAAGGACGGCGGCGAGGCGGGGCTCCACCCGTCCAACATCCACGACAATCCCTATGCCATCGGCGCGCTGGATTTCACCGGTGACATGCCGATCATCCTCGGCCCCGACGGTCCCTCGCTTGGCGGCTTCGTCTGCCCGTTCGTGGTGATCGCGGCGGACCTGTGGAAAGTCGGTCAGCTCGCCCCCGGCGACCGCATCCAGTTCGAGCAGGTCAGCCTCGACGAGGCCGATGCCGCCGCCCAAGCCGAAGAGGCCTGGATCGAAGGCCGCGCCGCCACCGCCACCCATCCCGCCAAGGGCGGCGGGCGCGACGCGATCCTGGTCGACCTGCCCGCCAAGGGCCGCCGCCCGCGCGTGCTGTTCCGCCGCCAGGGCGACCGCAACCTGCTGGTCGAATATGGCCCGATCACGCTCGACCTCGAACTGCGTCTGCGCGTCCATGCCGCGACCACCGCGCTCGCCGAACTCGCGCTGCCGGGCATCCTCGACATCGTGCCCGGCATCCGCTCCTTCCAGGTGCATATCGACGGCATCCGCCTGAAGGAGGCGGCGCTGATCGAGCGGCTGGTGCAGATCGAGGACGCACTCGGCGACCTCGAGGATTTCGTGATCCCCTCGCGCATCGTCCACTTGCCGCTCAGCTGGAACGACCCCGCGATCCACGAGACCATCCAGCGCTACATGCGCGTGGTCCGCGACGATGCGCCCTGGTGCCCGGACAATATCGAGTTCATCCGCCGCGCCAACGGGCTCGCCAGCGCCGAGGAGGTCCACCGGATCATCTTCGACGCCAGCTACCTCGTCTATGGCCTGGGTGACGTGTATCTCGGCGCGCCGGTCGCCACCCCGATCGACCCGCGCCACCGGCTGGTCACCACCAAGTACAACCCGGCCCGCACCTGGACGCCGCCCAACGTCGTCGGCATCGGCGGGGCCTATATGTGCATCTATGGCATGGAGGGTCCGGGCGGCTATCAGCTGTTCGGCCGCACCATCCAGGTGTGGAACACCTATCGCCAGACCGGCGCCTTTGCCGAGGGCAAGCCCTGGCTGCTCCGCTTCTTCGACCAGATCCGCTTCTTCCCGGTCAGCCATGAAGAGCTGACGGAATGGCGGCGCGACTTCCCGCTGGGCCGGCGCGAGATCCAGATCGAGGAAACCGAGTTCCGGCTGTCCGACTATCGCGCGTTCCTGGCGGAGAACGCCCGCTCGATCGCCGCGTTCGAGAAGCAGCGCAATGCCGCCTTCGCCGCGGAGCGTGCCGATTGGGAACGAAAGGGCGAGTTCGACCGCGTCGCCAGCCTCACCGAAACCGCCGATGACAGCGCCGACGAAGCGGTGACGGTGCCCGAGGGTGCCGAGCTAGTCGAGGCGCCGTTCGGCGGCAGCGTGTGGAAGCTGCTCAAGGAGGTCGGCGACCCGATCGACGCGGGCGAGACCATCGCCGTGCTGGAGGCGATGAAGATGGAGTTTCCGGTGACCAGCCCGGCAGCGGGCACGGTCGCGGCACTCTATGTCGCCGAGCGGCAGACGGTCACGCCGGGCTCGCCGGTGCTGGCGCTGGTGCGCGCATGACGGCGCTCGACCGGCTCTCCGTGGCGCGCATCGCTGCCGAAGTGCAGGCGGGGCGGCGCAGCGCGGTCGCGGTGATCGAGGACGTGCTGGCGCGGCTCGATGCCTATGATGCGATCCAGCCGGCGGTGTGGATATCGCGGTTCGAGCCCGACGCGCTCCGTGCGGCCGCCGCTGCGGTGGATGCGCGGGTCGCTGCCGGCGAGACGCTGCCGCTGGCGGGCGTGCCGTTCGCGGTGAAGGACAATATCGACCTGGCGGGCCTCGCCACCACCGCCGCCTGCCCGGCCTTCGCCTATCAGCCGGAGCGATCGGCAACGGTGGTGGCGAAGCTGGTGGCTGCCGGCGCGATCCCCTTGGGCAAGGCCAATCTCGACCAGTTCGCCACCGGCCTCAACGGCACGCGCAGCCCCTATGGCATCCCGCGCAATGCCTATAACCGCGCCTGGGTGAGCGGCGGTTCGAGCTCCGGCTCGGCCGTAGCGGTCGCCGCCGGGCTGGTGGCCTTCGCGCTCGGCACCGATACCGCCGGCTCTGGCCGCGTACCCGCCGCGTTCAACCATCTCGTCGGCCTCAAGCCCAGCAAGGGCCGCTGGAGCAGCACCGGCCTCGTCCCCGCCTGCCGCACGCTGGACTGCATCACCGTCTTCGCGGGCAACACCGAGGACGCGGCGCTGGTGGACGATATCGCGGCGGGCTTCGACGCGACGGACTCGCTCTCCCGCGCGCTCGCGGACGTGCCCCGCGCCCGTCGCCGCATCGGCGTGCCCCGCTCCGAGCAATGCCGCTGGTTCGGCGACATCGAGTCCGAATTTCTCTACCGCCAGGCGCTGGACGGGCTCGATGCCGAACTGGTCGAGATCGACCTCGCCCCGCTCGATGAAGCCGCCCGCCTGCTCTACGACGGCCCCTGGGTCGCCGAGCGCACCGCGGCGTTGCAGAGCCTTCTGCTCGACAACCCCGATGCGATCCACCCCGTGGTGCGCGAGATCGTCGAGGGCGGCTTCGGCTATAGCGCCGTCGACGCGTTCAACGGCGCCTATCGCCTCGCCGAACTCGCCCGCACGACCGAGGCTATGTGGGACCAGGTCGACCTGCTCGTCCTGCCCACCGCGCCGACCAGCTACCGCGTCGCGGAGATGCTCGCCGAGCCAATTAGGCTGAATGCGAGCCTCGGCGCCTACACCAATTTCGTGAACCTGCTCGACATGGCGGCGATCGCCGTACCCACCGGCACCTACGCCAGCGGCGTCGGCTTCGGCGTGACGCTGATGGGCCCGGCGGGCACCGATCGTGCGCTGCTCGCGGCGGCCAATGCACTTTTCCCCGCGCCGGCATCTCCGCCGCCGCTGGACCTGGAGGGACGGATGGAAACGGTGAAGCTCGCGGTCGTAGGCGCCCATCTCGAAGGCATGCCGCTCCATTGGCAGCTGACCTCGCGCGAGGCGACGTTCGTCGAGGCGACGACCAGCGCGCCGACCTACAAGCTCTACGCCATGGCGGAGAGCGTACCGCCCAAGCCCGCGCTGGTCCACAGCGAGGACGGTGCCGCGATCGCGCTGGAAGTGTACGAGCTCGACATGGCCGCATTCGGCAGCTTCGTGGCCGAAGTGCCGCCGCCGCTCGCGATCGGCACGGTGACGCTGGCGGACGGCAGCATGGTCAAGGGCTTCGTCGCCGAGCCGCGCGCGATGACCGGCGCCGAGGACATCACCGCGCTGGGCGGCTGGCGGGCGTATATCGCGCGGGGGTGAGCTTTGACCGTCCTGCCAGCGAAAGCCGGCATCTCTCCCCAAATGCCGTTCGCTCGCGGCGGGAGACCCCGGCTTTCGCTGGAGTGACGGGAACGAGTCAGTCGTTCGGCCGCGCCGGTACCGGATAGACGATGAAATCCGCGTGCCGGTCGACCACCGGCACCGGCCCCGCCTTCGCCACGGCGGCACGCAGTTGCTCGATGGCGGACGGCGCGAGCGGCAGCGGATGCTCGTCCGGATGGGCGGGTGCTTCCATCCCGTAATCCTTCCCCGGCGTCGTCGTCATCTCGATATGCGCGCCGAGCAGCGCCCGGATCGGATGTGTCTTCGCGAACACCGCCAGCCGCGCGGCACTGGCGCGAAAATCGTCGAAATGGTTCAGCGGCACATAGAGCCGCCCCGGATAGAGCATGTCCCCCGAAAAGAGCAGCCGGGTGCGCGCGTCGTAGACCATGATGTGGGCCGGCTGGTGGCCCGGCGTCGCCAGCACGTCGAGCATCCGCCCGCCCAGATCGAAGCGCGCCACGTCGCGCGGCCAATCGGCGAAATGGAAGAACGCCGCCACCTCGGCGGGCTTGAGGCCGACCACGTCCGTTTCCGGCCGCGCCCGGAACTCGTCGTCGCCGGCATGATGGTCGCCATGGCCGTGCGAATGGGCGACGACCAGCCGGATCGGCCGGCCGCCATGCTTCGCCCGCCAGTCCGCGATCAGCCGGTCGACCGTGGGCCGAACCTGCAGCCCGCCCGCGCCGGTATCGAGCAGCAGCGCCCGCTCGCGGCCGAAGATCAGATAGAGGAAGGGCGCCTCGAAATTGGTCTTCACCGATTGGCGGATCACATAGGTATCGCCGTCGATCGCCTGCACCTGCGTCTCCGGCTCCTGCGCCGCCGTGCCGTTGATCCAGGGCGCGAACACGAGCGGTTTGGGGTCCGCCGCGCCGAGCAGCAGGGTGGCGCCGAGCGCGAGCGAGCAGGCCTGTCGAAATCCGATCATGGGCCCATGCTGGCCTGCCGATCCGCCCCTGCCAAGCGGCCAAATCGCCCGCTACGTCAAACGACTTACGGCGCACCGCCAGCCTTTCGGTCATCCTTCCAGCATCGGAATCACTGCGAGGACCGGGCGCGATCATGGATGCAGCCACTGCGTACGCGAACGAGGGGGCCGGCGTGGAAGGCGGCCCGATCAAGCGCTTCGTTTTCACCTGGTTCCAGCCCGCGGTGCTGCTCGCGATGGTGCTGTTCTGGACGCTGGCGCCGGATTCGATCGCCAAGGCCTCGGTCGCGGTCGGCATCGGCATCGTCTTCAAGCTCACCCTGCTCGGCATGGAGCGGATCAGCGAGCGCCACGCGCATTGGCGGCTGACCTGGAAGGAACTGGTCAGCGATCTGTTCTACGTGGCGCTCGGTTACACGCTGATCAAATATGCGGGAAAGCATTTCGGCGACGAGCCGATCATCGATGCGATCAAGCATTATTTCCACATCAAGACCGCTTGGGCGGGCCATCTGCCGCTGCTGGTGCAGGCGCTGGCGATCCTGCTGATCTTCGATTTCTGCCAATATTGGATGCATCGCGGCATGCACAACTGGACGCCGCTGTGGCTCACCCATGCGCCGCACCACCACATCACCCAGCTCAACGCACTGAAGGGGTCGGTGGGCAACCCGATCGAGCTGTTCCTGATCGGCCTCAGCCTCGACGGCTTTTTCGACTTCCTGCCGCGCGCCGCCCTGCTCGCCGGCGCCATCGGCATGGCGGTCGGCGCCTATACCCATGCCAATATCCGCTTCAACACGCCGCGCTGGTGGTCCTTCCTGTTCAACACGGTCGAGCATCACAGCCTGCACCACTCGCCCGATTACGACAGCAGCCGGACCAATTACGCCAACACCTTCATCTTCATCGACCGGATCTTCGGCACCTGCGTCGATTCGGAATCGAAGCAGGTCGGCCTCGACGACTGCCGCCGGCTGGGGATCCGCGAACAGATGGTCTATCCGTTCCGTCCGGTGATCGGCTGGGCGAAGCGGCTGCGCGCGCCGCGCCTCGCCGACGCGGTGCCCGCCGAATGAGCAGGCGAGGCTGGTCGCCGCTGCGCGGGATCGACGGCATCTGGCATGTCCGCGGATCGCTGCCGTTGGCGGACTCGCCCTTCGCGCACGACCCGTTCGCGGCGCTGGCGCCGGTGTTCGAGCAGCGCGGCACCACGCTGGAGCGCGCGCCCGGCCAGCTGGTGTTCCACAAGGACAATCCCGATGCGCAGGACAAGCTCGCCGCGTTCGAGCACGGCACGCTGTCGATCGAGCCCAGCGACGACGGCCCGGTGCTGCGCTACGACCTGACCAGCCACCCGCTGCTCTGGTGCTTCCTTGCCCCCATTCCCTTCGCCGCGCTGGCCTTCGCGGTCCAGGCGATGCGGATCCAGGGCTATAGCTTCGCCGGCATCTTCGCGGCGCTTTATCTCGCGGGCCGCTGGATCGAGCAGCGCCAGGTGCGCCGCCTGTTGCGCGCCCGCCTCTTGCCGGCAGAAGAGCCGGTGCCGGACGAGCCCGTCCCCGCCTGACCCCGCCCCGCTGGCCCTTCCGCGCAACCCCGGCTAGGCTGGCGGAAACAGGGGAGGATGGCGAGAATGGCGACCAGGCTTTTGGCGGCCGCCGCACTGCTTGCGCTGGCCGGCGGCGCTACCGCCGCGCAGGCGGAGCAGCTCTATCGCGTGGCGCAGGATTGCGGCGGCAAACCCCGCTGCTTCGCCAGCGTGCAGGCCGCGCTCGATGCCGCCGCCGAAGATCGCTCGCGCGACTGGATCATCATCGCCATCGGCCCCGGCAGCTATCGCGAGAAGCCCGTGATCCGCCGCGATCGCCTGCGGCTCGTCGGTGCGGGCGCGGACAAGACCCGCGTGGTGTTCAATGCCGTCGCCCAGACCGCCGGGCACTATGACCCCGCCAATTGGGGCACGCCCGGATCCGCGACGCTGACGATCCGCGCGCGCGACGTCGACGTCTCCGACCTGACGGTGGAGAATGACTTCGACTATCTCGCCAATGATGCGCTGCCCGAGGGCGATCCCCGCAAGCTGGGTGCCCCGCAGGCGGTCGCGCTGCTGCTCGACACCGAGAGCGACCGCGTGCGGTTCGATCGCGTCTCGGTGCTCGGCTATCAGGACACGCTGTTCACCCGCGGGCGCCGGGCCTGGTTCCGCGATGGGCTGATCGCGGGGAACATCGATTTCATCTTCGGCGATGGAATGCTGCTGATCGAGGAGAGCGAGATCCGGTCGCGCCGGCGCGCGGGCGCCACGCCGCCGGACGGCTTCGCCTCGTTCGTCACCGCCCCCTCCACGCCGATTACGCAGCCGCTCGGCATCGTGCTCTACCGGTCGCACCTCACCCGCGAGGCAGGCGTGGCGGACGGATCGGTGGCGCTGGGCCGCCCCTGGCATCCGACGACACGCTTCGCGGACGGCCGTTATGCGGATCCGAACGCCGTCGGTCAGGCGGTCTTCCTCGACTGCACGATGGACGCGCATATCCATCCCGCCCACTGGACGAGCATGGCCGGCACCGCCCGCGACGGCACCAAGACCGCGCTGTTCCGCCCGGAAGACTCGCGCTTCGCGGAAAGCGGCTCCACGGGTCCGGGCGCCCGCCACACCCCGCTGGCGATCCGCTGGAACACCCCGCCGACGATCGTTGCGGTGCGGGGCGTGCTCTTCGATCAGTGGATGGACATGAAGGCCCCCTAGGGCCGTAGGGAGCGCCCCGCCCCCTCGCCCGCTATTGGTCGAGGGCTTCGGCCCAGGCCGCGCGCAGATGCTGTTCCACCAAGGTGGCTTGTGCCGTCATGTCGCCATAGCGGGCGGCGAGTGCCTGGGCGAACTGGCCCCGATCACGGCGGCGCTCGGCCTCGACCAGCTGCAGCGACAGGTCGACGAACTGCGCGGCGTCGCGCGCTTTCAGCTGTTCGTCGCGCAGCGTGAGCACCAGCTGCATCTCGCTGTCCGGCGCGGGCGTCATCCACACCACCGGCACGCCGTGCGCCTGCGCCTCCAGGCAGGCATTGCCGCCCGGGAAGGGGAAGGTATCGAGGAAGACGTCGATCGCCTCGCTGACGAGATGGCCGTCGATGAACTCGTCGTAGAGGATGATACGATCGCCGACCGGCGATGCCGATCTGCGCTCCACGATCATCGCGATCGAGCCGGTCCCGCCGGCGAAGAAGATCGCCTGCGGATCGCGCGCCAGGATCGCCTCGACGATCGCCATATAGTCGGGCGTGATCTTGGCCATGCGGCCGTAGAAGCCGTAGATCACGCTCGGCTGCGGGACCCCGGAACCGGCGCACAGCACCGCCCGCAGCGCATCGACCTGTTCCTGCGGCCGCGCCGCGCGGTGGAAGACGGCGGCGGTGTTGCGCGGCGTCTCGTGCATCGCCACCCGCGCGTCGAACAGGCCCTCGGACGGCTTGGTGATGCCGAGAAAGGCCAGGTCGAGCTCCGGAATCGCCCAGGGCGCGAAGCCGTTCTCGTGAAACGCCTGGACCCGGCACGGGCGTTGCTGGAGCACCATCGTCGCGACCGCACAATTGCTGTCGGCGATCAGGATGTCGATTGCGTCCGCTTCGAGCTGGGCGACGATCGCCTCGGTCATCTGCGACGGTGTCGGGCGGCTCAAGTCTCGCACCCGGAGGCCGGTTTCCGCGGCGAAGTCCCACAGATTCTGGACGGGCTGCTTGATGCAGTAGAGGAATGGCCAGTCGCCCGGATCACGGATCTCGTGCTGGCCGAGCATCAGCGAGACGGTCGTCTTGGCCACCGCATTCGTGCTGAACAGGTCGCTTGTCTCGGACAGAACGGCGATGCGCGGAACACCCTCGGTGGCGGGACGCGGCGGCTGCTTCGGGAAATGTTGCGCCAGATAGTGCGCGAACGGCACGACCACATCGGTGTTGAACCGCTTCAGCTCGGTCAGGTTCTGGGTGCCGCGCCACAACAGGATGTGGACGAGCGTGTAGAGGTCCGCCGCCCGATCGACGTCGCTCCGATCGATGAGGAAGCGTGGAAAGAGCATCGTGAAATCGCGATACAGCGCCTCGAGCATCGTCCGCTCGCCCTGCTGCACGGCGGGCCACCCGACCTGCTGCATCACCGCGCAGACCGCAGCGCGCAGTTCCTCGGGCCAGGGGCCGCCAGGAAGCCCCTGCGGCAGCCATGCGAAGCGAAGCGGCCGTTCCGACATGCGCGTAGCGTTGCTGGCAATCATGGCCCGAAGGGTAAAGGAAACTGCTTAAGGACCGGTTACGGACGGGGTGGCATCCCGTCCTGCGCGCCCCCTCTCATGCGCGCTGCAGGAACAGGCAATCCCCGGCGACGAAGGCGCGCGCGACCTTGTCGCCCCAGCGCGCGAGCAGTGCGTTCCCCGCCTCCTTGGGTCCGTCCCCATATCGCCAGTTATAGTCGTCGATCACCACCCATCCGCCCGGCACGACCAGCGACGACCAGAGCGTCACATCCTCTTCGGCCGCCGCCCGGTCATGATTGCCGTCGATGTGCAGCAACGCGATCCCGCCGGCCGGCTGCAGCGCCTTTGCCGGCTTCAGCAGGCGGACCGGCTCGCCGTCTGCCGCGCCCCGATAGATTGCATGGCCGGAGACAGACGGCGTGCGGTACACCGTCATCGCGCCAGCCGGCGCCAGCGCCGCGAACGTCGCCTCGAAGGCAAGGGCGACGCGTTCCAGCCCGGCAGCACGGGTATAGTTCTGCAGGGCGACCGGCAGATCCTGCTGCGCACCGGCATCCGAGCACCAAGGATCGAACACGAAAAGCCGGCGTTCGGCCGCGCCGAGTGCACGGCCGGCAAGCAGCACGCTCGCGGAGCGGCCGAACAGCGACCCGATCTCGACAATGTCGCCGTCCGGCGCATCGAGCAGGCAGGCCAGCAGCGCCGCCAGCTTCGCGTCATAGGATTCGCCGAACAGATCGAAGGCAAGCCGAATGACCCCGGCGAGGAAGGGCAGGGTCGGCTGCGGCTGTTCCGGCATCAGGGCAGCAATGAAGCGCGCCCATTGCTCGGCGCGCGCGAAAATGTCGTCCCACCGCTCGAATTCCACTTCCAGCGCCGAGCGGTTGATGATCCGCACGTCCCCCAGGTCCCGTTCGCGCAGCAGGTCGCGCAACGCGGCATGGACGACATGCGCCGAGGCATGGATGCGGGTGATGCCGTGTGCACGCACCAGATCGAGAAATGCCTCGGCAAAGCCCGGCTCGCTGACCAGCGGCAGCTTGACCCAGGGCGCGCGCCCGCAAGTCGGATCGCCGGCATCGCACGACGCCGTCACCACCGCTTCGCCCCGCTCCAGCGCCTGCTTGAGATAGGCCCGGCCATCGGGGGTGGAGACGGGAAAGACCAGGGTAACGGACATCAACTTCATCCTTAACGCCGCCGCTGCGGCTCTCCCATTATAGCGCCCTTGCCTCCCGTTGGGCGTCGGGTGGCGCCGGACCGCGCGTTGCCGCGATCGATCTACCGACGGTTTCGCCATGAGACCGCCACATCCCGCTGCAGCGGATTTGTGTCCCGTTCTGGCGCATCTCCTATAATGGTTGCTGAGGTGCAGCGCGCGCGTCCCCGCGGGGTCGGTGTGCGCGGCGAGCATGTACGAGATGAGTCACAGGAGCGAGACGTCGCGATGACGAAGTCGGCCATCGTCGTGATCGGCCCGGGCCTGATGGGCCGGAAGCACATCCAGATGATCCAGGACCATCCGCACTGCGCGCTGGCCGGGATCGTCACGCCCAGGTGCGCCACCAGCCGCGACATCGGCGAGCGCCATCCGGATACGCCGATTTTCGACGACCTGGCGGCGTGTCTCGCCGCGGGCGCGCCCGATGGCGTGATCATCTCCTCGCCCAACGAATTCCATTATGAACAGGCGAAACTGTGCATTGAACGCCAAATCCCGGTGCTGATCGAAAAGCCGATCACCCCGCAGCATGACGAAGCCGCGCATCTGGTGGAACTCGCCGAGCGGCACGGGGCGAAGGTCCTGGTCGGCCACCACCGCGTCCATTCGCCGCTGCTCACCACCGCAAAGGCGGTGATCGACAGCGGCCGGCTCGGTCGGCTGGTCGCGATTCAGGGCAGCGCGATCTTCTACAAGCCGGCGGACTATTTCGAAGCGGGTCCCTGGCGCACCCAGCCCGGCGGCGGCCCGATCCTGATCAACCTGATCCACGAGATCGGCATCATGCGCACGCTGTGCGGGGAAATCGCCGCGGTGCAGGCGATCGCGTCCAACCGGGTCCGCGGGTTCGCGGTCGAGGATACCGTGGCGATCAACCTGCAGTTCCGCAGCGGCGCGCTGGGCACCTTCCTCCTCTCGGACACCGGCGCGTCGGCGCATAGCTGGGAGCAGACGTCGCGCGAGAATCCGGTCTATCCCAGCTATCCCGATGCGGACTGCTACAGCGTCACCGGCACGCTGGGCTCGCTCGAGTTTCCCACCATGCGGCTGCGGGCGCACCCGACGCCGCAATCCGCCTCCTGGCACGTGCCGATGGTGGAAGAGGTCGTGCCGGTCACCCGCGAGGATCCGCTCGCACGCCAGCTTGAGAATTTCCTGGAGGTGATCCGGGGCGTCGCGGATCCGATCGTGCCCGCGTTCGACGGCGCCCAGAATGTACGGGTGGCAGAGGCGATCCACCGCTCGTCCCAGACAGGGTCGCTGGTGGGGCTGGACGCCTGATGCTCCCCGCACCAATCCGTGAAAGGCTGACCGTCTGATGGGCGTTGCCGTCCTCCTCGACACCAATGCCGCGTCTGCGCCGATCTACCGGTATCTCGTCGATGCCGGCCATGACGTGCACGTTGTCGGAGACAAGCCGGACAATGCGCTCGCCAAGTCCGCCGCCAACTATGTCCAGCTCGATTATTCGGACGTCGCGGCAGTGACGGCGCTGGTCGAGCGGCTGGGTGCGGACTTCCTGCTGCCCGGGTGCAACGACCTCTCCTACGAGACTTGTGCCGCGATCGCGGCCACACGCCCCTTCCCCGGCATCGACCCGGTCGACACGGTCCGCACCCTCGGCAACAAGCAGGATTTCCGCCGATACGCGGAAGCCGCCGGGATCCCCGCGCCTCGCCGGATCGCCGAGGCGGATGCGGGGTCGGCCGGTGCGGTGATCGTCAAGCCCGCGGACGCCTTTAGCGGGCGTGGCATGACGACCCTGAAAGCACCGTCGGCAGAGGATCTCGCTGCGGCGATCGAGCGGGCAAAGGCATTCTCGCGCAGCGGCGCCTGCCTCGTCGAGGAATTCGTCGAGGGGCAGCTATACAGCCACTCCGCCTTTCTCGGCGCGAACGGCATCCTCGTCGATTTCTTCGTCGAGGAGCACGGCTCGATCAACCCGTTCGCAGTCGACACGAGCTATGTCGTTCAGCACTTCGATCCTGTGCTGGGGGACAAGCTACGCGCCTCGATCGCGCAGATCGCGCAGGACCTGCAGCTGACCACCGGCCTGATCCATACCCA
This sequence comes from uncultured Sphingomonas sp., assembly GCF_913777625.1. Lineage (GTDB taxonomy): Bacteria > Pseudomonadota > Alphaproteobacteria > Sphingomonadales > Sphingomonadaceae > Sphingomonas. The sequence continues at coordinate 16,272 of NZ_CAJYTI010000019.1, read as the reverse complement.
GTTCATCGCCGATGGCGACCGGTTCTGGATCATCGAGATCACCCGCCGCTGCCCCGGCGACCTGTACAGCCAGCTGATCGCGAGCTCGACCGGCTTCAATTATGCCGAAAACTATGCCCGCCCGTTCCTAGGCGAAGCGTTCGAGGGGCACCCCCAAAGCTATCGTCCGATCCTGCGGCACACGGTCGCGCTGCGCGCGCCGCAAGTGTTCGAGGGGCTGCAATTCCATCAGCCCGTCGAGATCGAGCGGTTCGTCTCGCTCGCACTTGCCGGCGATACCATCGCGGAAAGCCCGTTCGGGCGCATCGGCATCCTGTTCGCACGGGCACGGGATACCGAGGATCTCCAGGCGTTGATGCGCACAACCCTGGCCGGCGATCTATATTCGGTACTGGGCTAGCATCGATGGGCGAGATCATGAGCAAGCAGGATTTCACCTCGGCGCTGGATGCCGCGATCGCTGCCCCCGCGGCCAACCAGCCGCTGGCACGGGAGATTGTGACCGGTGCATCGAACCGTCCCTGCTACGCGGTCGGGCGGAATACCGACACGTTGAGCCTGATCGGACGGGTACGTCTGGACGGGATCGTCGACGATTTTGCCCCGCCCGGCACCTCGTGGCACGGGCTTGCGGCGGTCGGCATGGCGCAGCTGCCCGCCGATGCCGTGGTCATCAACTGCAGTACGTCGATCAGTCCGGTCGCCGTCGAGCAGCGCCTTGCCGAGACCGGCATCCGTTCGGTCCTCTCGATCGCGGACCTGGCAGCAGCTTCGGAGGGCGCGATCCCGCACGCCGCGATGGTGCGCGAGCAGCGTGAGGACTGGCAGCGCTTCGCGCCCGAATGGGCCGAGCTGTTCGACACGCTGGCGGACGACAGCTCGCGTCAGACGCTGCTCGATGTCCTGCGCTACCGACTGACCGCGAACACGGCGTTCATGCGCGCGTATACCGTGCGCACCGACGAGCAATATTTCGAGCCCTTTCTCGATCTGCGATCGGAAGTGTTCGTCGACGCCGGCGGCTTCGATGGCGACACAACCGAGGAATTCTGCCGCCGCTGCCCCGATTATCGCCAGGTCCACCTGTTCGAACCCTCGGCCCGCAACCTCCGCGCCGCCGAAGCTCGGCTGGCGGGGCACCGCGACATCCTGTTCCATTCCCAGGCGCTGTCCGATGGGGTGGGGCAGATCCGCTTCGACGCGGACGCGGGATCCTCGTCCGCCGTCACCAGCGGCGGCGGCGATGTGGTCGCGATGACCACGCTCGATCGTGCGATCCCCGGCCCGGTCAGCGTCATCAAGATGGATCTCGAAGGCTGGGAGCTGAAGGCGCTGGCCGGAAGCGCGCAGCATATCCGCCGAGACCGGCCCAAGCTGGCGATCGCCGTGTATCACCGCGCGAGCGACTTTCGCGACGTCTGGCGACAGGTGCGCGCGCTGCATCCGGACTACCGGATTTTCCTCCGACACTACACCCAGGGCTGGTCCGAGACGGTGATGTTCTTCGTCTAGCCCCGCCCCGCGCCCATCAACACATCGCATGTCGACGCAACATCGGATTTCGCCCATGACCGTTCAGCAAGCTGCCGCCGACCTTCTGCCGATCAGCGATCCCGTCGCGCTGCGCCAATATTACGAGAACCAGGCGGCCGGCATCATCACGATCAAGCCGAAGGTGCTTTTCCAGAAGATCGAGGCGGGCAATGCCGGCCCCGTGCCGATGAAGATCAACGTGCCCTCCAGCGGGATCGGCAGCGTGACGCTGCTGGAGGCGACGGCGCTCGTCTCGATCGTCAAGCTGATCCAGCCCGCCAGGATCTTCGAGTTCGGCACCTTTCTCGGCTATTCCACCGCGCTGCTCGTCGAAAACTCAGACGCTGCATGCGCCATCTACTCGCTCGACCTGGGGGAAAGCCATGCCGGCGGGAAGGCGCTCGATTCCTATGCCGATGCCGACCTGCGGCGCGACGCCACGATCAACGACGCCTATCTGCGTGACGTGCAGCGCGCAGGCACCCCGCGCTACCTCGGCGGCCTTGCCGATGCCGACGCGGCGCGGCTGACCCTGCTGAAGCAGGACAGCCGCCAGTTCGACCCCGCAGCGCACGGGCTGGTCGGCACCGTCGACCTCGTGTTCGTCGATGGCGGGCATGACATCGGCACCGTCGCGATCGACACCGCCAATGCCCGCACGATGCTCGGCGACAGCGGGGTGATCGTCTGGCACGACTTCAACTCGGCGATCCACGGCGACGTGACGACCTTCGTCAACGCGCTCGCCGCGGCCGAGCCGGTTCTCCACATCCAGCACACGATGATGGCGATGCTGCTCGTCGGCGACATCGGCCGCGAATTTCTGCGCATCGGCGTCGAAAGCAGCGCCGGAGAAGCTGCCTGATGACGACCATCGATGGCGCGAACCTCGGGCTCAGGCTTCTAGATAGAGAGGAGTATCGCCGCTTGACCACCAAGCGGGATAGCCTCGCCGCGCTGTTGATCGCGATCCGCATCGCGTTCCACGGGTCGTTGCTCGCGGTGGGCACGCTGCTGTTCACGCGGGGCCATCTCCTGGCTTCGTTGCTGGTGCTGATCCCGCATTTCCTGACCTGGTCGTTCCTCGGCTGGGCAGGCATCGGCCACGAACTTTTCCACCGCACCGTCTTCACCCGGCGCTGGCCCAACGTGCTGCTGTTCCGGCTGTTCTCGATCCTGACCTGGAGCAACTATGGCTATTTCGAGGTAACGCACCCGCAGCATCACCGAACCCCGCTCGGGGAAAAGGACCTCGAGGCCTCGCCGCAGGAGCGCCTCACCTGGCTGGGCACGCTGGCGCTGCTGACCATCGACATCCCCGCAATCTGGCGGCGGCTTCGCGTCCTCGCGTTGAACGCTGCAGGAACGATCCCCGCCGGCCGTTTCGCGCGCGTGTTCGCACCAGGGTCGCGCGAGGCGATCCAGCTGCGCAACGGTGCGCGCGCGGTGCTTGCGGGTCAGGCGCTGATCCTTGCGACATGCCTCGCATGGGGTTCGCCCTATCTCGCGCTCGCCCTCTGCCTGGCGCCGTTCTGCCTGACCTTTCCGAACCGGACGCTGGCCGCCCTCCAGCACTTCAACCTGTCGCCGGACGCGGGGCGTGGAAGCTTCGACGCCTCGACCCGCACCGTGGTTCTGGATCCGATCACCGGCTTCTTCTACGCGGACATGCAATACCATCTGGAGCACCATCAATTCCCGGCGATCCCGCATTACAACCTGCGGGAAGTCCACGCGATCTTCCGGCGCCAGGGTGGGCATCGCCATATCGAGCACGGCTATTGGAGCGGGCTGAAGCTGCTGGCGCGCGAGGGATTCTTCACCGGCGGGCCGGTGCAAAAGATGCCCTTCGGACGCCGGCTCTGACTCGTTCTGGACACTAGTGTGGGACCTGCGGAGCGCTCCGAGGCCGCGTGCCGATCCCCGAACCTTCGGATCCGTCGTGCGCCCGCACCGATCGACCCATCCGATCGTGTCCGATATCGGTCGTTATCCTGCGGTGCATTTTTCGGGACAGGGTCAACGACCTATAAAGTCTAGATGCCTACCCCATCGAAAGGCAGCCCGATGCCAATCCAGACGAATGCAGCGGTACAACGCAGCCCGATCGGCGGCGGCCCCTTTCTCGCCTCGGTCACCAGCGACGCGATTCCGGTCTCCCGTCCCCGAATGCCGCGCACCGATGCCCTGCTGCCCTATCTGCAGCGCATCGACGACCGCCGGGCCTATTCGAACTTCGGTCCGCTCGTCACCGAACTGGAGGCGCGGCTGGCGCATCGGCTGGGCGTCGATCCGGACTGTGTGGTGACGGTCGCCAACGGCACCGCCGGACTGACGCTTGCCTTGCAGTCCGTCGTTGAGGTGCCCACGGGCTATTGCCTCATCCCGTCCTGGACCTTCGTCGCCACGGCGCATGCGGTCACCGCCGCCGGCCTCACGCCGTTCCTGGTCGATGTCGACGAGGGATCCTGGGCGCTTACGCCCGACATCGCTCGCGACGCCCTCACCCGCATCGATGGTCCGGTTGCCGCAGTGATGCCGGTTGCGCCGTTCGGCGCGCCGATGGACACCGACGCCTGGGACCGATTCACCGAGCAGACCGGCGTGCCCGTCGTCATCGATGCCGCCGCCGGCCACGATACGGTGTGCGCCGGCACCTCCCTGGCCGTCGTCAGCCTGCACGCGACCAAGATCCTCGGTGCAGGCGAAGGCGGCTATGTCGTCTCCCGGCGGCCGGAAGTCATCGTCCGCATCAAGCAGCGCAGCAACTTCGGCTTCTACGGTTCGCGCGACGCCCAGACGGTTGGGGCCAACGCCAAGATGAGCGAATATCACGCCGCCGTGGGCCTGGCGTCGATGGACGCCTATGCGCGCGACATCGCCGGCTTCCGGGCGGTCGCAGCGGCGTATCGCGATCGCCTGGGCCGCCAGCAGCGCGTGGGGTTCCAGGCCGGTTTCGGGAGCGAATGGTGCGGAAGCGTCTGCGTCGCCCGGTTCTTCGGAGCGGACCAGAAGCGGATCATGTCGCGGCTCGAGACGGTGGGGATCAGCAGCCGTGCCTGGTGGGGCACCGGGGTCCATGCCCAGACGGCGTTCGCCGGGCTGCCGCGCCTGCCGTTGCCGGTGACCGAAATGCTGGCGCAGGAGACCTTGGGCCTCCCCTATTTCGTCGACATGACGGATACGGATGTCGAACGCGTCTGCCGCATCATCGAAGTCGCGATCTGACGTCGCATCGGCATCCGGTCCCACAGGTCGGTCTGCTACCTGCGCCCGCCGCCGTGCGCTTCCTGCGCAGTCGCGGCCGCAAACGTCGTGCGCGCAACCCTTCAGCTGTTGTAGTCGATCGACACACCCGCTAGATCTCCCCGGGGGTCGAGAGGGTCCGCAATGGATGCGTTGCGTCTGCAGAACGTGGTCAAACGCTTCGGTGACTTCACCGCGGTGGAGGATCTGAGTTTTTCGGTCGCGCCCGGGGAGGTCTTCGGGTTTCTCGGCGGCAACGGGGCGGGCAAGACGCGGTGCTGGCATGACTCGGCGGCGGGATCCCGACCTGGGAGATGCTGGGCTCGGGCGTCACGCTGGCGGCATTCATCGCCCTCGAAGTCTGGCTGCTGGGTCGCGTGTTCCGCGCCAGCCAGCTTGCCGGCAGCGGCAAGCGGAGCCTGGGGCAGATTGCCGCGCTGATGCGGCGCGCCGACGCCTGAGCCTGTCGCGCGCGCGGCGAACCTCGAACGGGAAAGAAAAGCGAAGATGCAGCGCCTCATCGTGGTGGTGGATACCCAGGCCGACTTCATGCACGCCGATGGTGCGCTCGCGGTGAACGGCGCCGAAGCGCTGATCGCGCCGATGCGGGCGTGGCTCGCGGCGCTGAACCCGGCGGAAACGGCGGGCGTGCTGTTCACCTTCGACACCCATGTCGCCGATCACTACATCGGATCGGCGGAGGCCGAGCAGTTCCCGATCCACTGCATCCGCGGGACGCCGGGGTGGCAGAATGTGCTCGACGCGCACGCCGTCCCGGCGGGCATCCCGACCTACCGGTTGGAGAAGGGCGTGTTCGACATGTGGGCCGAGCCGGACGTGGTGATCGAGGCGATCGCAAGCGGCACAGCAATCTCGCGCGACGCGTTCTTTGCCGGGCTGGCGAGCGCCGGGGTCGCGCAGGTTACGGTGATCGGCGTTGCGGCCGACTATTGTGTCCGCTGGGCGATCGACGGCCTTGTCGCGCGGGGTTTCGCGGTCGACGTACCGCCACCGCTCACACGCGGCATCGCACGCCAGATCGCGCAAGTGCTGGCCGAGGACTTTGCCGGCGCGACCGTACGGTTGGCGACGGTAGACGAGGCCTAGCGCATCGCTGCGACGCCCGCCCCCCTGCCCCTGCCGGCGGGCGGAACGCCGTTCCGCGTAGAGAGGCTGCCGACGGTGGGCGACACGGTGACGCAAGGCGCAGGGCTGGGCCATGCCCGCTCCGATCGCGCCGCGCTCCAGATCCGCTACACCGGCCGGATCGCTACGCGCGTACACGAGGATCGCGCGTTTCCGATGCCACCGCGGTCCCGCCGTCAAGCGGCCGCGCGCCGGCTAGGCACCAAGAGCGCCACCCCGATCCCGATCAGCACGAGATTGACGGCCGGTACCATCGCGTCGGCTGCGCCCCATCCGCCCTGCACCAGCGGGATCAGCACCAGCAGCACCCCCGTGCCGCAGCGCCCGATCCGCGCCAGCGGCCGGGCAGCCAGCAACGCCGCGCCCGCGCCCATCGCGAGGCTCGCGCCCGCCCAGGCGAGGAGCGGCGCTGATGCCGCCCCCGGGGCCGCGACCGCGGCGAGGGCGGCGGCGGCAAGGGCAAGGGGCTGCCCCCAGGCAAAGGCGATCCAGAGGCGCTCCCAGCCGGGCACCGCCCGGCCGCGCTCGCGCCGCCGGGCGATCCAGAGCAACACGCCGCCCGACGCCAGATACGCGAGCCCCAGTCCCAGCAACCCATAGGCCACCTTGACGATCGGCCCGGCGAACCAGCCGAAATGCAGCGGCCCCAGCGCGCCGAGGATCTGCCCGCCCAGATTGTTCTCCGCCGCGCGCTTGGCGTGGTACAACCGGCCGTCCCGGTCATAGCCATAGGCGTCGGTGCCCGCGATATGGTGCGACCCGTCCTCCACTTGCAGCTCGACGCTGCAGTCGCGGCGCATGGGATGTTCGATCCGCAGATAGTCGATCCGGCCTGCCGGCACGCGCCGTGCCGCGTCCGCGAGCATCGGGCGCAGGTCGAGCGGCGGCGCCGGCCGCGCGTCCACCGCCAGCCGCGGGGTGCGGAACAGTGCATAGACCTTGGCGGTGTTGCCCTGGAAGGCGACCATGCCGAGCACGGCGATGATCACCGTCGACAGCCCCAGCAGGGCACCGGTCAGCGAGACGATGAGGTGGAAGGGCAGCGCCCACACCCCGATGCGGTTGTGCAGGTCCGCTTCCTGCAGCCGCCGCGATCCGCCGAGGCGAAGATGGAAAGCGTCGCGGAAGATGCGCGGATGCGCAAGGATACCGGAGATCAGCGAGGACAGCAGCGCCACCCCCGCCAGCCCGACGAGGAACCCGCCCCAGGCCCGCGGCAGATGCAGGCTGACATGCAGGCGAACCAGCAGGTCCGACCAGCCTTCGCGCAGCGGCGCAGCGAGATGCCCCTCGGCGTCGGCGAGCCATTCGCGCTCGCCCGCACCGTGCGCCTCGGTGCGCACGCGCAGCAGCGGGTTCTCGGACGCTGGCAGCACGATCAGGATCCTGTCCACCGGCCCGCCGGCACGCGCCAGCGCCTCGGCATAGGCCCGGGGCACCGCGCCGGGCGACAGCGTCGCGACGCGCGGCGCAGCGGGATTTTCCCAGCGGGTGAACTCGGCGACGAACACCGCGAGCGCGCCGGTCAGGCACACCAGGTAGAGCACCGCGGCAAAGGCCAGTCCCAGGCTGCTATGCCCTTTCAGTATCGCGCGCACCACGCCCGGCGCCAGGGCAGAGCCGCGCCCTCGCCCCCAGCTCATGCCACCCCTCCCAGCCGCGCCAGGCCGAAGCCGAGCAGCGCCGTCCCGATCAGCACCGCGGCGGCGCGGAGCAGCTTGTCGTCGGCGAGCGTCCACGCCATCGCCCCGCCCCAGACGATCGGCACCAGCAGCCCCCCGACGACCAGCCGGGTCTGTACCGCGCCTGCCCCCCAGACGGTGTAGCACACGCCGACCGCCATCGCCGCGACCATGCCGATCGGCCCGGCGAGCAGCCAGCGCAGCAGCCCCCGCCAGGGTGCCGATGCGCGTTCTGCCGGCTCCGGCGCGGGGCCATGGTCACCACCGGACCGCCCTGCCCTGGCAACTCGGCGCGTTCGCCCCGAGGCGACGACCGCCAGCGCCGCGGCCGGGAACAAGGCAAGCGCCGAGAACGGCCCGCGTGCCGGGCCCAGCAGCCCGGCGGGCACGAGGAGGACCAGCGCCGCCAGTCCCAGCCCGGCAGCGCGCCAAGGCGTCTTGAGGCTTTTCGATCGCCACGCCTTTCGGAGCAGCCAGGCGGCGGCAGCGGCGGCGATCAGGATCGCGGCGCTGCCCCACATCAGCAGCTGCGCGTCGCTCACAACGCGAAGCCCAGCATCGCGCCCACGGTGCGCGGCGTGCCGACGATCGCCTGGTTGGTCAGCGGGTTGACATACTGGTCGTACTTCTTGTCGAACAGGTTGTTGACGAACAGCGAGGCGCCCCATCGCTCGACCCGGTAGCCGATCCGGCCGTTCACCAGCGTTCGCGGGCCGACCCGATAGGCGCTTTGCGGCCGCGACACGTCGGTGAACACGCTGCTGCGGTAATTGACGTTGAGGTTGGCCTCGAACCCGCCCGCCACGCGCAGATTGGCGCCGCCCGCCAGCGTCCAGCGCGGCGCATAGGTGAATTGGTTGCCGGAAAGGTCGGTGATCGATCCGATGCTGGTGACGAAGGCATCGAACTTCGTGCGGGTATGGCCGACGCTCGCATACCAGTCGAAGGCGCGCGATACGCGGTGGCTCAGCTCGACCTCGAAGCCATAAAGGTGCGATTTGCCGGCATTGACCGTGTTGGTGTCGTAATTGCCGTTGCCGAAATTGGCGGTCGTCTGCTGGTTCTTCCAGTCGATATAGTAGATGTTCGCGTTCGCGGTCAGCTTCCCGCCAAACCAGGCGGAACGGAGCGAAAGCTCGTAGTTCCAGGTATGTTCGGGATCATAGGCGAACAGCGTCGAGCGTGCGGTGTTGAAGCTGCTGCCGCCGGAACGATAGCCGCGCTGCGCGACGAACGCCGTCGACAGGTCGGGCGTCCACGCCATTTCGATGCCGCCCTTGGGCAGGAACGCGTTGAAGGTGCGCGCGCCGAAGGGGGCCGTGCCGTTGGCGTCGCTCACCAGCCCCAGCACCGCCCGGTTGATCGCGGTGATCACCGGCGCGAGCGTTCCATAGCTGGCGGGCGTCGGCAGCGTGCCGGCAAAGGTGGCGCGGGTGATCCCCGACTTGCCGTTGCGCTCGCGATCGACGCGGAAGCCGCCCAGCAGCGACAGCCGCTCGGTGACGCGGTAGCGCCCGTCGGCGAACAGCGCATAGGTCTGCACCCGTTGCGGCAGGTCCGAGGTGTAGGCGACGGTGATATAGGGCAGCGCCTGCGTGTAGGTCGATGCCACCTGCGCCGCCGCCGTCGCGCCGAGCGAGCCCTTGAGCAGATTGGCGATGGTCGCGGCCGGGGTGGGCACCAGCGTGGTCTGCTGCGAATTGGCCGTCTCGTCGCGATTGTAATAGAACAGGCCGACCAGGCCGCTCAGCCGTGCGCTCTCGTAATTGAGGCGAAGTTCCTGGGTGAAGGTCTTGGACGTGCCGGTAAGCTCGCTGGAGGCGCGGTCCGCGGCGCTGGCGTCGCCATCGTAATGGCGCATGAATCCGGTGTTCGTGTAGGTGCTTAGCGCCGTCAGCGAAAAGCCCTTTCCCAGCCGATAGCGGAGGTCGAGCGTCCCCTGGTCGGAGTCGACGTCGCTGTCGTTCGGGAAATTCGAGCTGTTGGTCGGGTTGTCGAGGTAATCGGGGCGATTGCGATCGACATAGGTGAAGCGGTAGCCGCCCTTGGTGTGGAAGTGGTGGTAGTTCAGCCGGGCCTCGAGGCCGGGCAGCGCCGAGGGCGTCCAGAGCAGCTTGCCGCGCAGCGACAGCGAATTGACCGGATTTTCCGACGCCCGGCGGGTGACGTTGTAGATGAAGCCGTCGGAATCGCGCTTCTCGGCGGAGACGCGGAAGGCCAGTTGATCGGCGATCAGCGGCCCGCCGCCCGCGACGGCGAACTGGGTGGTGTTGAACGACGCAACCGTCGCCTGCCCCTTGAGGCGCCAGTCGAAACTCGGTTCCTCGGTCCGGATGTGCACCGCACCTGCCAGTGCATTCAAGCCCTGCAGCGTCGATTGCGGCCCGCGGAAGATCTCGACCTGCGCCACGTCCCACAGGTCCGTGGGGCCGTTGGAAAGGAGGTCCTGCGGCACCGGTGCGCCGTCGACGAACACCGTCGCGGTGGCGGCACCCGAGCCGCCCGAGACACCGCGCTGATCGATCCCGCGGATCGAGAAGCCGGAGGCGCCATAGGTCTCGGAAAGATTGGCGGTCCGCTGGTAGACCTCCTGGATCGATTGCAGATTCTCCTGGGCGATCCGCTTCGCCGTCGTCACCCCGACCGAGCTGGTCGTCTGCTGGAGCGTGCGGTCGCTCTTCTCGCCGGTGACAATGATCTCCTCGGTTCCCGGCGCCGTCGCCTCTTGCGCATGCACCGCGGAGAGCCAGCACGTCGAGGCCAAGGCCGATGTGAGCAAAAGCCGATACTGTAGCATTGCGATCCCCCTTTGTTACGCGGGTGCAGCTATCGGTTATCGGTATTGCGAGTCAATATCATCGCCACACATCAGGGCGAGGCCGGGCGCATCGGTGCGCCAGCGACAGGCTGAGATCCGGGCGACATGCGACCGGACGCGCAGGCGAGACGCAGGGTCGGGATGGCTGCTTTCGGGATGCAGGGTCCGGTGACGTCACACCCCCTGGGAGCGTGACCCGTTCCCCAAGAAACCGGAAAAGACATGTGGCGGTCTGCCGTCATCTGCGGGACAGTGCGTCCCGCAAGTAGAAACGAATGACGGCCGGGACAGGCCGGATTGGGAGAGAGTTCGAAATGGTCAAGCGTTCCGCTCTGGCATCTGCCCTGCTGTGTTCCGCAATGGCGCTGCTCGCGCCACAGGCGTGGGCGCAAGCCCGTGCGACTGCGGCAAGCATCGCCACGAGCAGCGACCCGCGCGCCGTGCTCGATCTCTCCCAAGGCTGGCGCTTCCATTTCGGCGACGCCGATGACGCGCCCGCAGCCCCCGGCTTCGACGATGCGGCATGGCAGCCGGTGGCGGTTCCGCACACCTGGAACAAGGTCGGCACCTACGCCCTCGCACGCGCCGCCGATGCCGACATGCGCCAGGGCAAGGGCTGGTATCGCCGCAGCTTCGCCGTGCCGCCTGCGCTCAATGGCCGCCGCCTGTTCCTGGAGTTCGACGGTGTCTCCAAGATCGCCGACATCTGGGTGAACGGCCGCCATGTCGGCAGCCATGCCGGGGCGTTCGGCCGGTTCCGCTTTGACGTGACCGCGTTCGTCAAACCGGGGGCCAACAGCCTCGCCGTGCGCGCGGACAACAGCGCCTCCGCCCCCGGCAGCAGTACCGAACAGGTGATCCCGCTCGGCGGGGATTTCTTCGTGCAGGGGGGCATCTATCGCGGCGTGCGGCTCCTGGCGGTCGACTCGGCACATATCGACCTCGGCGATCATGGCGGGCCGGGCGTGTATCTGCAGACGCCGCGCATTTCAGCAGACAGCGCCGAGGTCGCCGCGAAGACCCTCCTGCGCAACCTCGGCTCCCGGCGCCGCACGCTGACTTTGGTCACCACGATCGAGGACGCCGGCGGCAAGGCGGTGGCCATCGATCGCGCACCCGTCTCGCTCGTCGCCGGCCAGGCATCGGCGGTGGAGCGCAGCCTCACCGTACCCAAGCCGCATCTGTGGCAGGGGCGCGCCGATCCCTATCTCTACCGCGTCGTCAGCGAATTGCGCGAAGGCACGCGCGTGATCGACCGGCAGGTCCAGCCGCTCGGCATCCGCAGCTTCGCCTTTGATCCCAATCGCGGGCTCGTGCTCAACGGCAAGGTCACGCCGCTGCACGGCGTGTCGCGGCACCAGGACGTCCAGGGCAAGGGCTGGGCGCTGACGCCCGAAGAACATGCCCGCGACATGGCCTTCGCGCTGGAGATCGGCGCGAACACCATCCGCCATGCCCATTACCAGCATGCCCAGGAATGGTCCGACGCGGCCGACAAGGCCGGCATGGTGGTGTGGGCCGAGCTGCCCTTCGTCCACGAAGCCAATGTCGCACCGAGCGAGGCCCCGGCCGCCGCCACGATCACCAATGCCGAGGAGCAGCTGCGCGAACTGATCCGGCAGAACTACAATCATCCCTCGATCCTGCTCTGGTCGGTCGGCAACGAGGTCGATATCGGCGCGGCGATCGACGCCGCGCGCAAGGGCGGCGGCGGGCCGGCCCAGTCCGGCGCGATGCTGAAGCAACTCGACACGCTCGCCCGCAGCGAGGATCCGAGCCGTCCTACCGTCTATGCGGATTGCTGCGAGGACACGTCCTCGATCCTGTCGCTGCAGGGCGCGCCCAGCCTCAACGGCATCACCCAGGTGATGGGCGTGAACCGCTATTTCGGCTGGTATTATGGCGCGCTGGACGGGGTCGGCCCGGCGCTCGACGCGCTCCATGCCAAGCATCCGGGGCTGCCGGTCGCGCTCAGCGAATATGGCGCCGGCGGCGCGTTGACCCAGCACAGCGACAACCCGCTCGGCGGGCCGGTCGCCGCGTATGGTCGCCCGCAGCCCGAGGAATATCAGAGCCTCGTCCTCGAGGAGAACTGGAAGCAGATCCGTGCCCGGCCCTATCTGGCGGCGAGCTGGCTGTGGAACCTGTTCGATTTCGCGACGACGATGCGCAACGAAGGCGATGCGACCGACATCAACACCAAGGGACTGGTGTCGTACGACCGCAAGACGCGCAAGGACGCCTTCTACTTCCTCAAGGCCAGCTGGACGGACACGCCGACGCTCCATCTGAACGGCCGGCGCTACGTCGATCGCGCCTATGCGGTGGCCGATGTGCGCGCCTATTCCAATGCCGATCGGGTTTCGCTGACGGTGAACGGCAAGCCGGTAGGCGAGGTCGCCTGCCCCGATCGCATCTGCGCCTGGCCGGGCGTGGCACTGACGCCGGGTCCCAACCATGTCGTCGCCACCGCGACGATCGGCGGCAAGCAGATCCGCGACGCACTCGACTGGAACGCGCCCGATCCCCGCAAGGGCGTGTTCATCGATGTCGGCGCCATTGCCGGGAGCACGATGGGCGGCGACCGCTACGGCTCGGACAATTTCTTCCACGGCGGCACCGCCAAGGTCCTGTCCGGCCGCAACCCGATGGCGCCGCCGCCCAAGGTGGAGGGCACGGACATGCCGGCATTGTTCGGCAGCTATCGTGAGGGCGCTTTCACCTATGACGTGCCGCTGCCCGACGGGAACTGGACGGTGACGATCGCCAGCCTGGAACCCGATGCAGCGCAGGGCGCCAACCGCAGCTTCGCGGTGCTCGCGAATGGCCAGCCCGCGATCGCGCGGTTCGCGCCGGCGCAGTCCGCAGACGGCGTGCACCGGGCAGCGCTCCGAAGCTTCCCGGTGCAAAGCAGCGGCGGACACCTGATCCTCGACTTCAGGCCGGTCGACGGCGAGGCCGTGGTCGCCGGCATCCTCATTCGGCCGCGCTGATCGCGGCGGGGGCGTCGGCGGGGTCAGGCCGCTGCGGCGGGAGGGTCGAGCAGTCCGGCGTCTCCGGTCGAGAAGATCCTGCCCATCTCGACCAGAACGACAAAGCCGTCCGCGCGCCGGAACACGCCGCCGATATAGTCGGACGGCCAGCGCACGCCGATATCGGGCGGCCCCTCGAGCTGATCGGCGGTGATACTGCACACGTCGAGCACGCGATCGACCACGAGCCCCAGTATCAGCACGCGCCCCGCAACGGGTACGTCGACGACGAGGATCCGTGTCGTGGGGGTGGGTTCCGCCGCGGGCAGGCCGAGGCGGACGCGCAAGTCGACCGTCGTCACCCCCTGCCCCCGCATGTCGGTAAGGCCCAGCAGATAGTCGGGGCCGTTGGGAATGCGGAAGGTCTCGCGATAGTCGAGGATCTCGCGGACGAGCGAGACCGGCACCGCGAACACTTCCGCGCCGAGGCCGAAGGTGACGATCTGCAGCTCGGCCGCGCCGCTCATGCCACCTGCGCCCCGAAAGCGGCATCGTCTTCGTCCGGGCCACCATTGTTGAGGTCGAGCGCGAAGCCATGGACTCGCGCCTGTTGCTCGGCAACCGTCGCGCCGCGCGGGCTCACCCGGCCCGCTTTCGCAGCGATGCGCCCGCGCGGAGCCTGCGCGTTGCGGCCGCGGACGGGCTTGGCCGCCTCCCGCGGGCTGTTCGGCAGCTGGAAATAGGCGATGCCGGCCTGCAGTTCCTCCGCCTGGCCGGCAAGTTCCTCGGAGGTCGAGGACACCTCCTCGGAGGCACTGGCGTTCTGCTGCGTCACCTGATCGAGCTGCTGGATTGCCTTGTTGATCTGGACGGCGCCGATATCCTGTTCGCGACAGGCGGCGCTGATCTCGCTGACCAGTTCGGCGGTACGACGGATCTCCGGTACCAGCTTGCGCAGCATTTCCCCCGCCTCGACGGCGGCCTTGACGGTCTCGGACGAGACCGAGCTGATTTCGGTCGCCGCGCCCTGGCTGCGCTCGGCAAGCTTGCGGACTTCCGATGCGACCACGGCGAAACCGCGGCCATGCTCGCCGGCGCGGGCGGCTTCCACCGCCGCATTGAGGGCGAGCAGGTCGGTCTGGCGGGCGATTTCCTGGACGATGCCGATCTTCTCGGCGATCGTCCGCATCGCGCCTACCGCGCGTTCCACCGCTTCGCCGCTGCTTTCGGCGGCGAGCGCCGACTGGCGCGCCATCTTCTCGGTCTGCAGGGCATTGTCGGTGTTCTGACGGATATTGGCCGCCATCTCTTCCATCGAGGCGGACACCTCCTCGGTCGCGGCGGCCTGCTCGGTCGCGCCCTGCGACAGCTGCTCCGCGCTGGCCGAGAGTTCCTGGCTGCCGGAGGCGACCTGTTCCGCAGACGTCCGGGTATCGGCGATGATGACGCGGAGGCGATCGATCATGCGCACCAGCGCCGTGCCCAGCACGTCGCTCTCGCACAACGGCTTGTGCGTGAGCGCGAGGTTGCCGTCGGCAATCTTGTTGGCGAGGTCGGCGGTGCTGCGAAGGTTCTCGACGAGCAGGTTGATCGCGTCCCGCATGCGACGGTGATCGCCTTCGCACGCTATCTCGACCCGTTCGCGCAGATCGCCCGAGCTGACCAGGCCGAGGATGCGATTGCCTTCCGCAATCGGTATCAGGATCGCATCGAGCATGCCGTTGATTCCGGCGACGAGCGCGGCGAAATCGCCGACGAAGCGCTTCTCGTCGCCGCGTTCGCCGAGCTGCCCCGACGTCGATGCGGTGATCAAGCGCTGCACTTCCGCGATGATGTCGCGAAGGTTTTTCCGGAGCGTTTCGACCGTATCGTTGATGAACGCCTTCTTGCCGGGGAATTGTTCGAGCGGGGCGTCGAAATTGCCCTCGCCGAATTGCTTGATGCAGGCCATCGCCTTCTTCTTCACGGCGATATGGGCGCCGACCATGTCGTTCACCCCGCGAGCCATGATCGAGAAATCGCCGGGGAACTTGTCGACCGTGAGGAACACGTCGATGTCGCCCTTTTCGTGCTCGGAATACATCTGGCGCATCTCGACCAGCACGCCCTGGAAGTTGGTCCGCAGCCGCTCGATCGTATCGTTGATGAACGCCTTCTTGCCGGGAAGCTGCTCGAGCGGCGCATCGAAATTGCCGTCGGCGAACGCGGCGATGCAGGCCATTGCCTGCTTCTTCACCCGAATGTGACTGGCCACCAGTTCATTCACGCGGCGGCTCATGGTGGCGAAGTGCCCCTCGGACGCCGTGACCGGCAGCACGGCGTCGATGTCCCCCTTGTCGTGCGCCTCCTGCATCTCCGCAATGCGATCGTTCAACGCGGCTGCGGGGCGGGTGGCGGCGTCGAGAAGGCCGTTGATCGCCGACAGGACGGCGCGTGTCCGCCCCTTCGCGAGCGAAAGATCTGCGCGCTGGGCAAACTCCCCGCGACCGAACGCGCCTTCGAGACGCGAAATTTCCTCGATCAGCGCCGAGCTGGATGCACAATCGAAAATATTGATGCTCATAAAAGGTCCTCCGACCAGGTAATCGTGAAGTGTGCGTCAGATGCGGGTTGCGAAGCTTCATCCTGTTTCGGCGCGAATCCCGTGTTTTCGTGAAGCCTGGTTGGGTGGGCGCAGTGCTTCGGGCGGCGCATGTGCCTGGCGGTGACGCTGCAGACCGGGTCGTCGAGTCATGCCGTGCCTCCCTTGGCGTCCCTGCCGATCTGATCGGCGAAGATGGCGTGGAGGTCGGGGAGGACGACGACGCCGTCGTGTCGGCGGACGAGGGTGCGCACGAAGGCGCGGCGCCATCGCATGCCGACGGCGGGGGGCTCC
>NZ_CAJYTI010000018.1 GCF_913777625.1 uncultured Sphingomonas sp. | reverse complement strand
CCGCCAGCCCCACCACCAGCCTTCGGCTGGTCCCCCTCCCCGTTCCGGGGAGGATTTAGAGGGATTGAAACACGCCGCAGCAAAGCCGCGCCGTCGGCCGGGGCCTCGCCCCGCCGGCCGTAGCGTCGCCCGCGACGCGGAGTTGGCGCGCCAATTCCGCTGGCGACGCCTAGAGCTTCGCAACCTTGTCTTGCAGCTTGGCGAGTTCCGCCTTCAACGCCGCGATCTCGTCATCCTTGCTCGACCCGACACCGGCCGCCGGCGCCGCGGAAGGCGCAGCCGCCCCCGGCATCCCGCCCTGCGCGCCCGGCTTGAACGCCTGCGCCGCGGCCTCAAACATCGCCATGTTGCGCTTGGCGATCTCCGCGAACGGCGAATGCGCGAACGCCCCTTCGACCGCCGACTTGAACTGTTCCTGGTTGCGGCGGAAGCTGTCCATCGACGCTTCGAGATAGCCCGGCACCATCGCCTGCATCGAGTCGCCGTACAGCGCGATCAGCTGGCGCAGGAAATTCACCGGCAGCATCGTCTGCCCGCGGGCTTCCTCCTCCATGATGATCTGGGTGAGGACGTTGTGGGTGATGTCTTCCTCGGTCTTGGCGTCGACCACCTTGAAGTCGCGGCCTTCGCGCGTCATCGCTGCGAGATGCTCGAGCGTGATGTAGGACGAAGTCTCGGTGTTGTAGAGCCGACGGTTCGCGTACTTCTTGATGATGACCGGACCGCTTCCGGGTGCAGCTTTCTTCATGGGGAACCCCGCGCGTGACAGATGCGCACCTAACTACAGTTTCTGACGCGCCGCAACACGGACCGCGCCCTTTGCCGCTTTTTCTTGCAATGCTGCGCAACGAAACGGCAGCATCGCCGGAAAAACGAGCAGCGGCACTCGCCGGACTGGCCGCCTATCAGCGTGCACCCCGCCCTGCCCCGCGTCCCGAAAAACCGGTTGTCGCCCGGGCCGGCCGTGCCGTGCTGCGGGATTATGGCGGCCACGGGCAGCCGGTCGTCTTCGTTCCTTCGCTGATCAATCCGCCGCTGGTCCTCGATCTCGCCCGCGGTAATTCGCTGCTGCGCTGGCTGTCGCGCCAGGGCGTGCGACCGCTGCTGGTAGACTGGGGCAGTCCGCCGCCCGAGGACGCGGCGCTGGATGTGAACGGCCATGTCGAGCAATTGCTGCTCCCGTTGCTCCGCCAGCTGCGCCGACCGCCGGTGTTGGCCGGCTATTGCCTCGGCGGCACGATGGCGATCGCCGCAGCGCAGGCGACGGAGGCCGCCGGACTGGTGACGATCGCGGCGCCCTGGCATTTTGCCGGCTATGGCGCAGCGCTGGAAGGCTTTGCGGCACTTTGGGACCAGGCCTATCCCACCTGCGAGCGGCTGGGTCTGGTGCCGATGGAGGTGCTGCAGGCCGGCTTCTGGCAGCTCGACCCGCGCCGCACGATCCTCAAATATGAGCGCTTCGGCCGACTGCCTGCCCGGGATCCCGAGGCACGCGCGTTCATTGCGCTGGAGGATTGGGCCAATGCCGGCGCGCCGCTGAGCTTCGGTGCGGGCCGCCAGCTGTTCGACGATTTCCTCTCCGCCGACCTGCCCGGCAGCGGGCGGTGGCGAGTAGCGGGCACCACCGCGCGGCCCGAGACGCTGAACCTGCCGATGCTGTCGCTCGTCTCCACCACCGATCGCATCGTGCCGGCGGCGAGTGCCGCCCGTCTGGGCGAGGTGCGCGAGATGGCGCTCGGCCATGTCGGCATGATCGTCGGCGGTCGCGCGCGGAAGGCGGTTTGGGAACCGCTTGCCCACTGGCTAAGCACGCTGCGCCGCACTAGATAGCCGCCAAACACACCCAGGAGACCAGCATGACCGACGTCGTGATCACCGCCGCCAAGCGTACCCCGGTGGGCAGCTTTCTCGGTGCCTTCGCCGCCACCCCCGCGCACGAGCTGGGCCGCATCGCGATCGAAGCCGCGCTGGCCGACGCCGGCGTGAAGGGCGAGGAAGTCTCCGAAGTCATTCTCGGCCAGGTGCTCACCGCCGCGCAGGGGCAGAACCCGGCCCGCCAGGCATCGATGAACGCCGGCGTACCCAAGGAAGTACCGGCGTGGAGCGTCCAGCAGGTCTGCGGCTCCGGTCTCCGCGCGGTGGCGCTCGGCTTCCAGTCAATCCGCAACGGCGACGCGACGATCATCGTCGCGGGCGGCCAGGAGTCGATGTCGATGAGCCCGCACGCCCAGTCGCTGCGCCCGGGCACCAAGATGGGCGATCTGAGCCTAGTCGACACGATGATCAAGGACGGCCTGACCGACGTGTTCAACGGCTATCACATGGGCATCACGGCGGAGAACCTCGCCGAACAATATCAGGTGACCCGCGGCGAGCAGGACGAATTCGCGGTGCGCTCGCAGAACCTGGCCGAAAAGGCCCGCGCCGAAGGCCGCTTCAAGGACGAGATCGCGCCGGTGACCGTGAAGACCCGCAAGGGCGAGACGATCGTCGCCGACGACGAATATATCCGCGCCGGTGCGACGGTGGAGAGCGTGGCCGGCCTGCGCCCGGCGTTCAAGAAGGACGGCAGCGTCACCGCCGCCAACGCCTCGGGCCTGAACGACGGCGCTGCCGCGCTGGTGCTGATGAGCCGCGAGGAAGCCGAGAAGCGCGGTGCACCGATTCTCGCGACGATCAAGAGCTGGGCGAGCACCGGTGTCGATCCGTCGGTGATGGGTATCGGGCCGGTCACCGCCAGTCGCAAGGCACTCGAAAAGGCCGGTTGGACCGTGGGCGACCTCGATCTGATCGAGGCGAACGAAGCCTTCGCCGCGCAGGCACTGTCGGTCGGCAAGGAGCTGGGCTGGGATGCCGACAAGGTGAACGTCAACGGCGGCGCCATCGCGATCGGTCACCCGATCGGCGCCTCGGGCGCGCGCATCCTCACCACGCTGATCCATGAAATGGGCAAGCGCGACGCGAAGAAGGGCCTCGCCACGCTGTGCATCGGCGGCGGCATGGGCATCGCGCTGTGTGTCGAGCGGGATTGACGACGAGCGCGTCGACAGCTCCGCCGAGGGACCGGGCCGTCGCGTAAGCGGCGGCCCTTTTTCGTGCGCCGGGCCGTGGGCGCCCGACCAATGGGCAGCGCCTGGCCCGCCAGCAATATTCAGACACAATCAACAGGAATGTGTCGCATTTGCGCAACATCCTGACACCAAAAGTCATGCCCTGTTAATATTAGCCTTGCCCTGCTCCCGTGTCTCGCCAGAACGTTGCGGCATCAGACATAAAAAAGGGGCACCCCATGAAATTCTCGAAGCTGCTCGGGGCAACCGCGCTCGCGACCGCAACGGTTCTCGCGAGCCAGGCCGCTTTCGCGCAAACCGCTACGGACAACAGCACCCAGACCGAGCAGAAGACCGAAGAGGCCAATGAAGGCATCCTGGTCACCGGCTCGCGCATCCGTCAGCCGAATCAGGAATCGGTCTCGCCGATCACCACCGTCACCGGGGACCAGTTCTTCGAAACCGGCCGCGTGTCGGTGGGCGACGTACTCAACGACCTGCCGCAGCTGCGCAACACCTACAGCCAGCAGAACTCCACCCGCTTCCTCGGCACGCGCGGCCTCAACCTGCTCGATCTTCGCGGCCTTGGCACGTCGCGTACGCTCGTGCTGGTCAATGGCCGCCGCCACGTTGCGGGTGACATCCTCGTCAACGGCGTCTCGCCGGACGTGAACACGATCCCGACCGACCTCATCCAGTCGGTGGACGTGATCACCGGCGGCCAGTCGTCGATCTACGGTTCGGACGCGATCGCGGGCGTGGTGAACTTCGTCCTGAAGCAGAACTATGACGGTCTGCAGGTACGCGGCCAGGCCGGCGCCAATGTCGACTACAAGGACGCCGGCAACCAGTATGTCTCCATCCTCGGCGGCAAGAATTTCGCCGAGGGCCGCGGCAATGTCGCACTCAACGTCGAATATGCCCATTCCTCGCCCTATTACGGTTCGAACCGTCCGAACCTGCGCCAGAACGACGGCTTCGTCGTCGTCGACACCGATCCCGCCGGCACGCCGAACGGCTCGGACGGCGTGTTCGACCGCCAGTTCTTCCGCGACATTCGTTCGTCGACGATCTCGACCGGCGGCCAGCTCGGCTTCACCAGCCCGACCGGCGCCTGCGGCCGCGACCAGAACTCGAATGCGACCTTCACCTGCGCCTTCCTGTTCCAGCCGGACGGCACGCTGATCCCGCAGACCGGCACCCGCGTCGGCATCGGGCCGAACGGCAGCTTCATCGGCGGCAACGGCTATTCTGGCCGCGAAGGCAAGCTGCTGACCCTGTCGCCCGATCTCGAGCGCATTTCGGTCAACGCGCTGGGGCATTTCGAGATCTCGCCGGCGCTGGTCCCGTTCTTCGAGGCCAAATATGTGCGCACCCGCGCCTTCGGTTCGACCAGCGGTCCGTTCTTCTCGCAGGGCACCACCATCGGCGATCCGGCGCCGAGCAACCGTGAGCGCCCGCGTCTCGACAACCCGTATCTGACCGCCCAGGCCCGCGCGGTCATCGAGCAGCAGCTCCGCGCCGGCGGCGTGACGCCCACGAACGCGACGCGCTTCTCGCTCCGCAAGAACTGGGTCGAATTCGGTATCCGCGACGAGAAGATCACCCGCGAGACCTACCGCATCGTCGGCGGCGTGCGTGGCGACTTCAACGACGACTGGAACTATGAAGTTTCGGTCAACTATGGCGAACACAAAGAAAACAACGTCATCCAGGGCAATATCAACACCCAGCGCTACCTGCTGGCGATGGATAGCGTCCGCGATCCGGCGACCGGCAACATCGTCTGCCGCTCGCAGATCGACCCGGCGGCACGGGTTGGCACGGTCGCCAACGCCACGATCCTGGCACAGGACGTCGCCGCGTGCGTTCCGCTCAACCCGTTCGGCGACAATTCGTCGTCCCAGGCAGCGCGCAACTATCTGACGATGGCATCGACGGCGACCGGCAAGATCACCCAGTTCGTGGCGTCCGGCTACGTCTCGGGCGACCTCAGCCAGCTGTTCGAACTGCCGGGCGGCCCGGTCGCCTTCTCGGTCGGCGCGGAATATCGTCGCGAGACCAACTATTATGATCTCGATGACCTGACCCAGGCCGGCTACGCCTTCTACAACGCCATCCCTGAGTTCAAGGCACCCGCCTTCGAAGTGAAGGAAGCGTTCGGCGAGCTCAGCGTGCCGATCCTTCGCAACACCCCGTTCTTCCACGATCTGACCCTCAAGGGCTCGGGCCGTGTCGCCAACTACAAGGGCAAGACCGGCACCGTGTTCGCCTGGGACGCCGGCATCAACTGGGCGCCGATCCGCGATCTGCGCTTCCGCGCGACCTATTCGCGGTCGGTCCGTGCGCCGAACCTGTCGGAGCTCTACTCGGCACAGAGCCAGAACTTCGCGCCTGGCCTCGTCGATCCTTGCTCGGCGCGTAACATCGCGACCGGTTCGTCGACGCGCGCTGCGAACTGCGCGGCAGCCGGTGCGCCGGCAGGCTATGACTTCGTCTATGTCCAGTCGCTGCAGATCGTCAGCGGCGGTAACCCGAACCTGAAGCAGGAAACCTCGACCAGCTACACCATCGGTGGCCAGTTCGAGCCGCGCTTCATCCCGGGCCTGTCGCTCAGCGTCGACTATTACGACATCAACGTCGAGAACGTGATTTCGTCGGTCGGTGCGCAGACCATCGTCAACCAGTGCTATGACCAGGCCACGCTGAACAATCCGTTCTGCGGCCTGTTCAAGCGCGCCGGTGCCAGCGGCGGCCCGCGCGGCGAAATCCCCTTCCAGATCCTGGAAGGCTCGCTGCTCCAGTCGACCCTGAACTTCGCGCGCCTCAAGGCGCGCGGTATCGACACCAACCTGACCTATCGCCACAAGTTCGACTGGGGCACGGTCAGCATGCAGGGCATCTATACCCGCACCCTGCAGCGCGACAACTTCACCAACCCGGCCGATCCGACCCGTATCGACCGGATCCTGGGCGAGCTGGGCGATCCCGAGAACGAGTTCGACCTGAACGCGAGCGTGAAGCTGGGCCGGGTGACCTTCGGCTACCAGCTGCACTGGATCGACAAGATGTACCTCAACACCTACGAGGACTATAACTCGCTCCAGGGCCGCCCGCCGGAAAACGCGGACTATGCTTCGATCCGCAAGTATCCGAGCGTGTTCTACCACAGCGCCCGCGTCGACGTGGACGTGAACGACCGCTTCAACCTGTATGTCGGCATGGACAATATCGGGAACCGCTTCCCGCCGTTCGGCCTGACCGGCACCGGTGGCGGCTCGGGCATCTACGACACGCGTGGCCGCTACGGCTATGTCGGGTTCGTCGCCAAGTTCTGATCCGAACCAAGCGCACAAAGGGAGGGCCGGCGGTTTCGCCGGCCCTTTTCTTTTGCCCGCCGCGCGCGATAAGGAACGGCATGACCTTGGTAAACCGCGGGCACGGCGATGCAGACGCCCTGCTGGAGAGTGCCATCCAGCATCTGGTCGGCAGCACCGTGCCGCGCGATCTGGGCAGGGCGCGCGCACTCCTGCGTGACGCCGCCGCACAGGGCCAGCAGGACGCCGCCACGATGGAGATCGCGCTCGTCGCCAACGGCAGCGGAGCACCCGCCGATTGGGGGCATGCCCTGCGTCTCCTCGAAGCGCTCGCGCCGCGGAACGACGCCGCCGCGCGGCAGATGGCCCTGCTGCAGCGGATGACGCTGCGGGACGATGGCATGCCCGCGACGATGGGCCCGCCCGAGCGGCTCTGCGAGTCCCCGGAGATATGCCGCTATCCCGGCTTTGCGTCCGCCGAAGAATGCGCCCACCTCGCGGCCGCCGCACAGGATCTCCTTGCCCCCGCCATGGTTGCGCATCCGGTGACGGGGGCGTTGATCGCGCACCCGATCCGCACGTCCGACACCGCCGTGTTGGGGCCGACGCGCGAGGATCTCGTCGTCCAGGCGCTGCTCCGGCGCATCGCGGCCGCCAGCGGCACGCGTACCGAGCAGGGCGAGCCGCTCAACATACTGCGCTACGCGCCCGGCCAGCAATATCGGCTGCATTCCGACGCTCTGCCGCAGACGCGCAACCAGCGGATCCTCACGGCGCTCCTGTACCTCAACGACGGCTATGGGGGCGGCGCAACGGCGTTTCCGGATCTGGAACTGGACGTCGCGCCGCGCGCCGGCGACCTGCTGCTGTTCGCCAACACGCTCCCCGATGGCCGCCCCGATCCGGTTGCCCGACATGCCGGGCTGCCCGTCACGCGCGGCACGAAATGGGTGGCGACGCGCTGGATCCGCGCCGACCGCTACGATGTGTGGAATCCCGTCGGCTGATCAGGCCCACACCCGATCAAACCGCGCACCCAGCCCGGTAATCAGTTCATATTGCGACAGGCCGCTCAGCGCCGCCGTCTCCGGCAGGTCATAGGCCATCGACACCCAATCCCCTTCGGCCAAGGTGGGCGCGGCATCCACGCAGATCGCGGTGAGATCCATCGAGACGCGGCCCACCACCGGCAGAACGGCATCGCCCGCCAGCGCCCGCCCCTTGTTCGAGAAGCAGCGCAGATAGCCATCGGCATAGCCGAGGTTGAGGATCGCCACCTCCATGTCGCGCGGCGCGGTATAGGTGGCGTTGTAGCCGATCGTCTCGCCGGCGGTGACGCGGCGGCGCTGGAGGATCTGCGCCTCCGGCGTCACGACCTGCGCGATGCCGGCATGGGGCGCGCGCTGGCGCCCGCCGTACAACGCGATGCCGGGGCGCGTGAGGTCGAAATGATAGTCCGCACCCAGCGCGAGGCCGCTGCTGTTGGCCAGGCTGAGCCGCCGGGCGGAGCTGTGCCCCGCCAGCGCTGCGAAGGCGTGCAGCTGGCGGGCGTTGAGATCGACCTCTTCGTCGGCCGATACGAGATGGCTCATCAGCGTCTCGATCGCGAGACCATCGAGCAGCCCCGCCGCCACCTGTGCGGGCGAGACGCCCAGCCGGTTCATGCCGGTGTCGACCATCACGTCGCACGCCCCGCCGCCAGCCTCGCGCCAACGCTGCACCTGCTCCGGGGTGCCGAGCACCGGCCGAACATGAGGCGGACGATCGGCCAGATCCTCCGCGCGCAGGCCGTGCAGCACCGACACCGTGACGCCGAGATCGGCCAGGTCGCGCGCCTCGGCCCAGCTGGCTACGAAGAAGTCGCGGCACCCCGCCGCCGCCAGCCGCTGCACCACGCCGCGCGCGCCCAGGCCATAGCCGTTCGCCTTCACCGCCGCGCCGCACGCCGCCGTGCCGCTCAGCCGCGCGAGCAGGCGCCAGTTGGCGACAAGGGCGGCGGCGTCGAGGCGGAGGCGAAGCGGGGCAGTGGTCATGCCCCTGCGGTTAGCGCGCGCGGTCGCGCGGCGCCACCGTCTCGCGCAGGCCGAGCATCGTTACCAGCAGCGCCATCGCCACCACGGCCAAGGTGTACCACAGCCCGGCAAAGGGATTGCCGGTACGCGCGACGATATACTGGCTGATGAACGGCAGGAATCCGCCAAAATAGCCGGTACCGATATGATAGGGGATCGACATCGACGAATAGCGGATGCGGCTGGGGAACATCTCGCTGAGCAGCGCCGCCACCGGTCCGAAGGTGGCGCCACACAGCGCCATCAGCACGGTCATCGCCACCAGGATCATCGCGATGTCGACGGGACCCGGCATGATCCGTTCGAAATGGTAGCCCGCTTCCTTCAGCGCCGCCTCCACCGCGGCGGGTTCGCTCTTCGGCACGACCTGGCCGCCGATCGTGACCACGACGCTGGGCGCCTTGGCCGTCTTGTAGAGCACGCCCAGCTTGGAGAGATGGTCGAGGATGCGGCCGCATTCGTCGCGCTGGTTGAGCGTGAACGGATCATAGCTGCACTTCGGCCCGGCAACGATCACCGGCTCGCGTAGCGCTGCCTTGGCCAGCCCCGGATTGGCGGCGCTGGCGATCACGTAGAAGCAGGGAAACAGCAGGATCAGGGTCAGCGCATAGCCGAACACGATCGGCGGCTTGCGTCCGACCTTGTCCGAAAGCTTGCCGAACAGCACGAAGAAGCCGACGCCGATCACCGCGCCCGCGCCGGTGATCAGCTGCGCCGCGGTCTGGTCCATCCGCATCGGGCCGGACAGGAACGACAGCACCGAGAACATCGAGGTGTACCACACCACGGTCAGCCCCGCGGCGATACCGAACAGCGCGACGAACAGCCGCTTCTTGTTACCCGGATAGGTGAAGCTTTCGAGGAACGGGTTGCCCGAGGTCTCGCCGGCTTCCTTCATCGCCTTGAACACCGGGCTTTCGGACAGCTTGAGCCGCATCCACAGCGAAATGGCGAGCAGCACCAGCGAGAAGAGGAACGGCAGCCGCCAGCCCCAGGCGTCCCACACGCTGGCAAAGCCCAGCTTGAACAGCAGCACCACGACAAGGCTGAGGATGAATCCGCCGACCACGCTCGCCTGGATGAAGCTGGTATGGAAGCCGGCGCGACCCGGCGGCGAATGCTCGGCGACATAGATCGCCGCGCCGCCATATTCGCCGCCCAGCGCCAGCCCCTGCGCCACGCGGAGCGCGAGAATCAGCAGCGGCGCGGTGATGCCGATCTCGGCATAGCCGGGGATCAGGCCGATGCCCGCGGTCGCCAGCCCCATGACCGCGATGGTGACGAGAAAGGTGTATTTGCGCCCCATCCGGTCGCCCAGAAAGCCGAACAGCACCGCGCCCAGCGGCCGGAAGCCGAAGCCGACCGCGAAGGTCGCCCAGGACAGCAGGGTCGCCAGCGTCTCGTTGCCCGAGGGGAAGAAGGTGCGGCCGAGGATGCCGGTGGCAGTCAGCGTTCCCCAGATGAAGAAATCATACCATTCGAAGACCGTCCCCAGCGACGAGGCGCCGATCACCATCCGCATCTCGCCCGCGCTGGGTTCGCACACCGTATCGCTCATTTAGACCTTCTCCCCTCGCCCCGCGTTTCTACAGGATTTGGCGAGGCGGTCGAGCCGGCACGGCGGCGATTATGCGCGCCGGCCGAGCGTCTTGAACATCAGCGTGATGCGTGCGGCATTCTCCGCGCCGCCATAGATGGGCCGTGCCGCATGGGGGATGTTGCCGGGAAAGATCACCAGCCGATCGGGCCGGGGCACCACCGCCTTGATCACCTCGGTGGCCGCGCGATTGAAGAACAATGTTTCCCCGCCATGATCGGCGTTCCACTTGGCCTGCGGGTAATAGATGGCGGTCAGGTGTTCCTTGAGGTTGGAATCGAGATGTACCCCGCCGCCGACGCCGCTCGGCATCCGGTTGGCATAGCAGCGCGAGAGGAGCTGGTGGCGCAGCGGCTTGCGCAGCAATTCCTGCCACACCTCGGCGATCGGCGGCGCGGTCATCGCCAGCTCGTCGGCGATCGCGTTGGCGTCGCGATCCTCCAGCCCATGCTGCTGATAGCCGGCGAAATGCTTGTAGAAATAGCGCGGCGCATCGGGCCCGCTGGCCGAATAGGCGCCGTGCTTCCAGCCGGGCTGGTCGAGATAGTCCCAGATCTGCTGGCGCCGCGAGTCGCCCAGGAAGCGATCGACAATGACGATGGTACTCAACGGACGCTCCCTCGCACATGCCATACGGCCGGGCTGGCTCTAGCCTACAATGGTTAACGCGCCTTGGACAGTCGGGGGCCTTGAGAGCAGGCAACGCGGCGGTACAAGGGCATCGGCGAAACGAGAAAGTATCCCCAGATGGCGACACTACGCGGCCTGTTGATCCCGGCGATTCTCCTGGGCTGCTGGTCCGCTGCGCCGGCCGCGGCACAGGATCGCCGCACGATATCCGAGCCCAGCTTGCCGACGCAAATGTGCGCGACGCTCGCCGCCGCGCCGGATGCGATGCCCGGCAGCGATACCCGCCGACTCCAGGCCGCGATCGACCATTGCCGTGCCGGCGCTGCGGTGCGGCTGGTCCCCGCCGGCGCCGCGCGGCGCTTCGAAAGCGGCCCGCTCCTGATGAAGTCGGGGGTGACGCTGTGGGTCGATACCGGCGCCGTGCTCGCCGCGACGCCCGATGCCGCCGCCTATGACCTGAACGGCGAGTGCGGCCGGATCGACGCCAAGGGCAAGGGCTGCCGCCCGTTCCTGAGCTTCCTCGGCACGCATGGCGGCGGCCTGGTCGGCGACGGCGTGGTGGAGGGGCGCGGCGAGGCCGCCATCCCCGGCCATGGCGGCGAGACCTGGTGGCAGCTCGCCCGGCGTGCCCAGCGCGAAGGCGGCAAGCAGAACAACCCGCGCCTGATCGAGATCGACGATGCGCGGGACATCACCTTCTACCGCATCACGCTGCGCAACGCCGCCAACTTCCATGTCGCGATGAACCATGTCGAGGGCGCCACCTTCTGGGGCGTCCGCATCGACACGCCGGCGGACGCGCGCAACACCGACGGCATCGATCCCGGCGCCGCGCAGGACGTGACGATCGCCCGGTCCTTCATCCACACCGGCGACGACAATATCGCGATCAAGGCGGGCAAGGGCCCGACCCGCCATGTCTCGATCCTCGACAGCCATTTCTTCGCCGGCCACGGCGTGTCGATCGGCAGCGAGACCAATGCCGGGGTGAGCGACGTGCTCGTCCGCCGGGTGAGCTTCGAGGGCACCAGCTCGGGGCTGCGGATCAAGAGCGACACCAGCCGCGGCGGGCTGGTGCGCGGCATCGTCTACGAGGATGTCTGTCTGCGCGGGGTCAAGCGGCCGATCGAGTTCGACACCCGCTATGATCGCAAGGCAGTCGGCCTGTCGATCCCCGTCTATCGCGACATCGTGCTGCGCAACATCGAGGGCGACGGCGGCACGCTGATCGTGCGCGGTCATGACACCGGCCACCCGATCGAGGCGCTGCTGGACGGCGTCCGGTTCGACCCGGTGGCCGTGTGGCAGACCGAATTCGCCGCGCTGACGATCGGACCCAACGGCGCAGTGCCCGTCCCGCCGGGGCTTGTCGCGGCGCCCGATACCGGCGGCAGTCGCTGCCCTGCCAGCCGCTGGGAGCCCATGCCCAGCCCGGGCGCGCCATGACCCTGGCGGCTCCGACCGACCTCGCCGCACTCGGCCCACGCATCTGCATCCTGGGGCCCTCGGGCAGCGGGAAGTCGACGCTGGGCGTGGCGATCGGGCGGAGGCAGGCGCTGCCAGTAGTGCATCTCGACCAGCTCCACCACCTGCCCGGTACCGAATGGGTGCCGCGTCCCGCCAAGGACTTCCTCGCAACGCACGATCCAGCGATCGCCGCCGACCGCTGGGTGATGGAGGGCAATTACACGCGCCTGCTCCCGCAGCGCCTGACCCGCGCAACCGGGCTGAGCCTGCTCGACGTCAAGCGCCGACCAGCCTGTTCCGCTATGTCCGCCGCTGCTGGTTCGAGCGGAATCGCGCCGGCACGCTCGAGGGCGCGCGCGACCGCGTTCGCTGGGCGATGCTGCACCACATCGCCGGGCCCAGCCGCCGAAACCGGCGGCGCTACGCTGCGATCTTCGCGGAGGCGGCACTGCCCAAGGTGGCGCTGCGCTCCCCGCGCGCTGGCCGCCTTCTATGCTCAGGAAGGACTGGCGGGCTGAGCCCTGGGCTCAGCCCGCAATCCCCTCCAGCGCCTCGCTCGCTTCCATCCAGGCGAGTTCCGCCGCCTCGATCTTCTCCGCGATGTCGGCGCGGCGCTTCATCAGATCGGTCATCGTGAGCTTGGCCAGTGCCGGCTCGGCGGTCGACGGATCGAACATCGCCTTTTCCAGCGCCGAAAGCTGCGCCTGCAACCGGGCGAGTTCGGTCTCCGCCGCCTTGGCCGCCTTGCGCAGCGCGGTGCCCTTCTCGCGGGCCTCGGCGGCGGCGCGGCGCGCTTCCTTGCGATCGGCCTTGGACGCCCCGCCCTTGCTCCCGTTCGAATCCTTCGAGAGCACGAAGGCGATATAATCGTCGAGGCTGCCGTCGAACTCGCGCGCGGTCCCCTGGTCGACCAGCACCAGCCGATCCGCGGTCATCTCGAGCATGTGGCGGTCATGGCTGACCACGACGACGGTGCCGGTATAGCCGTTGAGCGCCTGGATCAGCGCCTCGCGCGCATCGACATCGAGGTGGTTGGTCGGCTCGTCGAGGATCAGCAGATGCGGCGCGTCGCGGGTGATCAGCGCCAGCGCGAGCCGCGCGCGCTCGCCGCCCGAAAGCTTGCCGACCTTGGTGGTCGCCTTGTCGCCGGAGAAGCCGAAGCGGCCGAGCTGCGCGCGCACCGCGCTGGGGCTGGCACCGCTCATGTTGCGCGTCATGTGCTGCAGCGGCGTATCGTCGCGGTCGAGCTCCTCCACCTGATACTGGGTGAAGTATCCCACCTTCATCTTGCCGCTGGCATTGATCGCGCCGTCCATCGGCGTCAGCTGCGCGGCGAGCAGGCGCGCCAGCGTGGTCTTGCCGTTGCCGTTGCGGCCGAGCAGCGCGATGCGATCGTCGGGATCGATGCGCAGGTTGAGCCGCTGGAGGATCGGCGTGTCGCCATAGCCGACGCTGGCCATGTCGAGCGTGATCAGCGGCGGGCGCAGCTCGTCCGGATTGGGGAAGTCGAAGCTGAGCGAGGGATCGTCGACCAGCTCGGCGATCGGCTGCATGCGCGCCAGCGCCTTCTGGCGGCTCTGCGCCTGCTTGGCGGTGGAGGCGCGCGCCGAGTTGCGGGCGATATAGTCCTGCAGCTTCTCGCGCTCGGCCTGCTGCTTGGCGCGGGCGGCGGCGAGCTGGGCCTGGCGCTCGGCGCGCTGGCGCTCGAACGCGTCATATCCGCCCGGATACAGCGTCAGCTTGCCACGCTCGAGGTGCAGGATGTGATCGACGACGTTGTTGAGGAAGTCGCGCTCGTGGCTGACCAGCAGGATCGTCGCCGGATAGGACTTCAGGAAGTCCTCCAGCCACAGCACCGCTTCGAGATCGAGGTGGTTCGACGGTTCGTCGAGCAGCAGCAGGTCGGGCTGCGAGAAGAGCAGGCTGGCCAGCGCCACGCGCATCCGCCAGCCGCCCGAGAAGCTTTCCAGCTCGCGGTGCTGCATCTCCTCGTCGAAGCCGAGGCCGACGAGGATTCGCGCCGCGCGCGAGGGCGCGGCGTGCGCGTCGATCGCGATCAGCCGCTCGTGGATCTCGCCGATGCGATCGGGGTCGTGGCTGGTCTCGCTCTCTTCCAGCAGCGCGGCACGCTCGACATCGGCGGCGAGCACCGTTTCGAACGGCGTCGCGCTGCCGCCGGGGGCTTCCTGCGCGATATAGCCGAGCTTGGCGCCGCGCGGCATGTCGACGCTGCCGCCATCCGGTTCGAGCTGGCTGGCGATGACCTTCACCAGCGTCGACTTGCCGGCGCCGTTGCGGCCGATCAGGCCGATACGGCCGCGCGGCGGCAGCTTGGCGGTGGCGGCGTCGATAATCGTGCGCCCGCCCAGGCGCACCGTGATGTCGGTCAGGTTGAGCATGATCGGCCAGCGCCTAGCCGATACGAGGCCGCAGGACCAGCCACCGGTAGCAGCCGCATGCCCCAGCCAATGAAACACGGTAAATAGCTGCGTAACCATGAATTTTTGCAGGGCATCGGTTCCGACCGCCCTTCTGCGTCCGCGGATCGCGCCAATAGCTCAGCAGATATGCAGATTTTTTTGCAAGCCGAACAGAATCTTCCTGCGTATTTCTGCCTATAATTCCGATGTCGCGGTTGGATCCAGAACCGCCAAGGTGCGCCTTTTCGGTCGCACGTGAAAATGTTGCTGAAGGATTAACGCAAATGGATCTGCACGCCGGAACATCCGCTACATTGCGTAATGCGGCTGAACTTCGCCAGCAATGCATAGAAAAAATAAGCGATTCCGGTCCCATCATTATAGACGTCAGCGCGGTAACCGAAGCCGACTTGAGCTTGGTTCAGTCGATTCACGCCCTGCGGGTAGCGGCGGCCGAGGCGGGTCGGGAGGTTCGTCTGGGCGGTCCTGCGCCTGCGGCGGTGGTCGCGCTGCTCGAACGTGCGGGGTTCCTCGCCGCGCCCAGCCCCCAAGATCTCGACT
>NZ_CAJYTI010000017.1 GCF_913777625.1 uncultured Sphingomonas sp. | reverse complement strand
TCCTTTGCCATTGCGCATCGTTCAGTTCGTACCGCTTCACCGCCATCACTTGCTCCGCGTCTCAACACGAATGCCTATGAATCAGCGATCAGCTCGTTTGGGAATCCCGAATGTCGATCCGCACTAGGCCTTTTCCAGCGTGCACTGCAGCGGGTGCTGGTTCTGCCGGGCGAAGTCGATCACCTGCGAGACCTTGGTCTCGGCGACTTCGTAGCTGAACACCCCGCACACGCCCACGCCGCGCTGGTGCACGTGGAGCATCACTTGCGTCGCTTCCTCGATGTTCATCCGGAAGAAGCGCTGGAGGACGAGCACGACGAACTCCATCGGCGTGTAATCGTCGTTGAGCATCAGCACACGGTACGGCGTCGGCTTCTTGGTGCGCGTGCGGGTGCGCGTCGCGATGCCGACGGCATTGTCGTTGCCGCGATCATCCTGGTCGCCGTCCTCGGCCATCCGAATCTCAACTGTACGAAGCTCGACCATAGGCGTCGCAAAATATGTCGCACTGCCCCCAAGGGCAAGGCGTCGCGCAGACCGTCCTGCATTTTGTGGATGTGAAAAGGGGCGATCGCCGCAGCGACCGCCCCCATTTACGTTCCATCGCTGGTCGGCAAGGCCGATCAGGCGTTGGTCTTCACCTTCTCAACCGCAACCGCGAAGCGGTTCGAGATCGGCTGGGCGGCATCGCCGGCCAGCTTGATATAGGCTTCGGTGTGCTTCGAAGCTTCGGCGACGTAGGAGTCGAACGCGCTACGCAGATAGTCGCTCTGCAGCTTGAAGAAGTCGGTCGGCGACTTGACCGACGAGAGGTTCTTCAGCGCGGCGGTCGCGCTCTCGAACGAGCGGCGGCTGTAGTCGGCAGCTTCCTGGCCAAGCGTTTCGAAGCCCTTGGCAGCGATACGGCCGGATTCGACCAGCGCTTCGATGTTGCCCTTGGCGAACTCGTTGGCTTCTTCGACCAGCTTGGTCGACTTCTCGACAGCGGCCTTGGTGCGCTCGTTCAGGTCGGCGAACACGGTGTGCGCGTGGGCAGTGGTATTCTCGAACTGGGTAGCCATGATGGTCGTTTCCTTCGCGGTGCTGGTGGTGACCGCCGGCGCGACGGTCTCTGTGGCTTCGATCACGTCCTCGGCAACGGCCTGAGCCGCTTCCACCGGGGCTGCGATCGCGTCTTCGACGTGGGTTTTCACTTCTTCCTGCGTTGCAGCGGCGTCGACAGGCCCCGGCACCAGCGCCGCGGCCGGGACGATCGTCTCGGCTGCGGGGGGTACGGGCACCGGCTCCGCCGCGGCAGCTTCGGCCAGAATCGCGGGCCGCGTAGCGCCGCGTGCCGCCGTTTTGGCGGCGGGTTTGGCCGTCGTCTTCGGTCCTTTGATGGCCATATGACTAGCTTTCCCTGCCTATTGCTGCACCGCAGCATATAGCGACGTGGCGCCGGATTTGCAAGGCGCTATTGTGCAGTGCACAAAAAGTCACAAAGGTCGAAAATTTCTAGTGATTTGTCACCGCGTTCTTACATATTCGCCCGGTGCTTCCGCAATTGCACAAAGGTTTCCACCTCCTGGGACACGCGCACCGTTTACCGCGACTTTTGCACTGTTGATCGCAGCCACCCAGTCCAGCCAGTCGGGCCACCAGCTTCCGACATGTTCCACCGCCGTTTCGATAAAGGATTCGAGCGAATCGGAGGGCTCGGAATTGGTCCAGTATTGGTATTTCTTCGCAGCGGGCGGGTTGACCACGCCAGCAATATGGCCGGAGCCGGCCAGCACGAACTTGTGCGGGCCGCGGAAATGCTCGGTCAACTTCCACACACTGCGCGGCGGTGCGATATGATCTTCGCGGCCGGCCTGGATATAAACGGGCGTTTCTACCTTCGACAGGTCGATGGGGGTCCCCCCGATGCTGAGCGCGCCCGGCACGATCAGCTTGTTGTCGCGGTACAGGTCGGTCAGGTAGCTGAGGTGCCAGGTCGCCGGCAGGTTGGTTACGTCCGAGTTCCAGTGGAGCAGGTCGAACGGTGCATATTCCTGGCCCATCAGATAGTTGTTGGTGACGTAGTTCCAGATCAGGTCGCGCCCGCGCAGCAGGTTGAAGGTCGCAGCCATGTAGCGACCGTCGAGGAACCCCTCGGCGCTGAGGCTGCGGATCATCGCCAGCTGGTCGTCATCGACGAAGACGCGGAGGTCGCCCGCTTCGGTGAAGTCGACCTGGGCGGTGAAGAACGTCGCGCTCTTCACCTTCTCGGCCTGACCCCGCGCGGCCAGCACCGCCAGCGTTGCCGCGAGCGTCGTGCCCGCCACGCAATAACCGATGGTGTGGACGCTCTCGACGCCGAGCAGGTCGCGCACCGTATCGATCGCATCGATCTGGCCGCGCTCGACATAATCGTCCCACACCACGTCCTTCATCGTCGCATCGGCCGAGCGCCACGAAACGACGAACACGGTAATCCCCTGCTCCACCGCCCAGCGGATGAAGCTTTTCTCCGGCGTCAGGTCCAGGATGTAGAAGCGGTTGATCCAGGGCGGGAAGATGATCAGCGGGGTTTCCAGCACCGTGTCCGTCGTCGGCGAATACTGGATCAGCTCGTAGAGCGGCGTGCGCTTCACCACCTTGCCCGGCGTCATGGCGAGGTTGCGGCCCAGCTCGAACGCGCCCGCGGCGGTCTGCGTCATCTGGCCCTTGGCCATGTCCTGCAGCATGTGCTGCAGGCCCTTCAGCAGGCTTTCGCCCTTGGTCTCGACGATCTTCTCGATCACCTGGGGGTTGGTCGCCGGGAAGTTGGTCGGGCTGATCGCGTCGATGAAGCCCTTGGTGGCGAAGCGGATCTGGTCCCGCTGGCGTTCGTCGACATGCTCCAGCGCCTCGACCTGCTTGAGCATATGGTCGGCGATGACGAAATAGCTCTGTCGCAGGAAGTCGAAGACCGGCTCCTCGCGCCACTGCGGCGCCTTGAAGCGCTTGTCGCGCGCCTGCTCGGGCGATTCGACAAAGGGCTCGGCATTGGCGGGATCGAGGAAGCGCTGCCAAAGCTGCATCGTGTCCGCCCAGAATTCGGCACTCGCCCGCATTGCCGGGGTGGGATCGAGCAGCATGCCGAAGGGCGGCGCAGACGGCACATGCTCCATCAGGTCCAGCCCATGCTCCAGCATCATCTGCTGGGCCCGGCCGAGCACCCAGGTCCAGTGCTGCAGGTCCTCCAGACGGGGCAGGGTCGGCGTGAGCGTATCGGCCATTCGGTCCTCTCCTTCGCCCCGGCTTAGCGCAGGCGGAGCAATGCGTCATTCCCGGATGCGCTTTTATGGCGTAGAACGCGCGCACGACACAATTTTGTGTCGCGTGTCAAAACCCTTGAAAGTCGAGGAAATGTCCGAAGAATTCTACCGCATCAAGCGCTTGCCCCCCTATGTTATCGCGGAAGTGAACGCGATGCGGGCAGCGGCGCGCGCGGGCGGAGAGGACATTATCGACCTCGGCATGGGCAATCCCGACCTGCCGCCGCCCGACCATGTGATCGAGAAATTGTGCGAGGTCGCCCGCAAGCCGGACGCGCATGGCTATTCGCAGTCCAAGGGCATTCCGGGCCTGCGCCGCGCCCAGGCGAACTATTATGCCCGCCGCTTCGGCGTGGACCTCGACCCCGAGACCGAGGTCGTGGTGACGATGGGTTCGAAGGAAGGCCTTGCCAGCCTCGCTACGGCGATCACCGCGCCGGGCGACGTCGTGCTGGCGCCGAACCCCAGCTACCCGATCCACACCTTCGGCTTCATCATCGCCGGCGCCACGATTCGCGCGGTGCCGACGACGCCGGACGACGCCTATTTCGAGAGCCTCGAGCGCGCGATGAACTTCACCGTGCCGCGCCCGTCGATCCTGGTCGTCAACTATCCGTCGAACCCGACGGCCGAGACGGTGGACCTCGCCTTTTACGAGCGCCTCGTTGCATGGGCGCGCGAGAACAAGGTGTGGATCCTCTCCGACCTCGCCTATTCGGAGCTCTATTTCGACGGCCAGCCGACGCCCTCGATCCTGCAGGTGAAGGGCGCCAAGGACGTCGCGATCGAGTTCACCTCGCTCAGCAAGACCTATTCGATGGCCGGTTGGCGGATGGGCTTCGCAGTGGGCAACAAGCAGTTGATCGCGGCGATGACGCGGGTGAAGTCGTATCTCGATTACGGCGCGTTCACGCCGATCCAGGCGGCGGCCTGCGCCGCGCTCAACGGCCCGCAGGACATCGTCGAGAAGAACCGCCAGCTCTACCACAAGCGCCGCGACGTGATGGTGGAGGCCTTCGCCCGCGCCGGCTGGGAAATCCCCTCCCCGCGCGCCTCGATGTTCGCCTGGGCACCGCTGCCGCCGGCACTCGCCCATCTCGGCAGCCTGGAATTTTCGAAGCAGCTGCTCACCCACGCCAAGGTCGCGGTGGCGCCGGGTGTCGGGTACGGCGAGAATGGCGAGGGCTTCGTCCGAATCGCGATGGTGGAGAACGAGCAGCGCCTCCGCCAGGCCGCCCGCAACGTGCGCAAGTATCTCCAGTCGATGGGCGTCAACACGCCGGCGGCGAACGCAGGGTGATCGCGGCGAAACGGCGGTTCTGCTAGACTGCCACTGCAAATGACATGGGTGTCCCATGATGCGAGCCCCCGCTGCTGCAACGGCGGGGGCTATTTTTCTGCCCTCCCGAAAAAACCGATCGTCATTCCCGCGAAGGCGGGAATCCATTGGGGCTGACGCTGCGGTTCCAGCCGCGAACGCACCGGCAAATGGATCCCCGCCTACGCGGGGATGACGACGGGTATGTGGATGAAGCGGCCCTCCAGAAACGGCACGCCCGCATGCGCACCCCGCACTTGCGAACCGCGCCTCGCTCGGGGCAAAGCCCGCCGCCATGCCCCGCCCCGGTTTTCCCTTCTCCACCCGCTTCCGCGTCCGCTATTCCGAAATCGACGGGCAGAAGATCGTCTTCAACTCGCGCTATCTCGAATATGCCGATGTCGGGCTCACCGAATTCTGGCGCTGGGCGGATCTCGCGAAGCTCGGGCCGATCTGGACGGAAGCCGAATTCAACGTCGTCCGCGCGCAGGT
Source organism: uncultured Sphingomonas sp. (assembly GCF_913777625.1). Lineage (GTDB taxonomy): Bacteria > Pseudomonadota > Alphaproteobacteria > Sphingomonadales > Sphingomonadaceae > Sphingomonas. The sequence goes on along the minus strand of NZ_CAJYTI010000017.1, from coordinate 68,563 downwards.
CGACTACAAGCGGGCCTTCCGGTTCGACGATCTGGTTGAAGCCTTTGTCCGTGTCGAGCGCGTCGGCAGCTCGAGCATGACGATGCGGATCGACCTCTGCCATGCGGAAACGGGCGACCTGCACGCCGAGGTCGAAATGGTCAGCGTCCATGTCGATCTTGGGGAACGCCGCTCCAAGCCGATCCCGGACGCGGTGCGCGCCGCGCTGCTCGCGATCGGCTAGACGACGACGTCGGCGAAGGCGCCGCCCTGCGCGCGACCGAGCTTGCGCTTCATCTCGTCCTCGATTTCCTGACGGAACGCCGCCTGCTTCTCGGGCGGCAGCGCCTCGAACTGATCCTGGCTGAGGCTGTGCCGCTTGAGCACCGCCTCCTTGGTGCGCTCGGCCGGGCTCTTCTTTGCCTCGCGCAGGAACGCTTCCGCCGTCTCGTCGACGGCGCCGCTGGCGGAGCCATGCACGGAGGACGTCGCCGTCACCCCACGCGCGCCACCGATGCTCACTGCCGAAACGCCGAACGTCATGTCGAAACCCCTGCTGCACGCCCTTGTGCACAGGGGCATTATAGAAGCGTTTACACCTTGGCGGGCCAAAGCGCCCACTTACTCCGCCGCGCGGGCTTCCTCGATCTCTTCCGGCAGCGCCCAGAGCAGATCGCCCTTGCCCAGCACGCGGCCGTCCTGCGCCTGCACCGTCACCGGCGCGATCGGCTTGCGGTCGCGCGCGTCGACCAGGATCGGCGAGGCGGGCACGCCGGTCTCCCAGCGCTCACCCCATTGGCGCAGCGCCACCATGGTGGGGAGCAGCGCGTGGCCCTTGTCGGTCAGCCGGTACTCCACCTTGCGACGATCGTCGGCACAGGGGCGGCGCGCGAGGATGCCATGCTCCACCAGCCGCGCCAGCCGGTTGGCGAGGATGTTGCGGGCAATGCCCAATTCGCTCTGGAAGTCCTCGAAATGGCGGATGCCGTTGAACGCACCGCGCAGGATCAGGAACGACCAGCGCTCGCCCATCGCCTCCAGCGCTGCCGGCAGGCTGCATTCCCGCGCCATCGCTCGCAGCGTTTCTCGAACGGCTCCACCCATGGCGGATACCGTATCGCAAAAACCGAGGGCGGGAAACCGCGCGCAGTCGCCCGCTGGCCACAGTGGCACAAGGAAGCGGGGTGCAACCGTCAAATTGGTTGCAAAAACCGCGCCGCTCACGCCATCTAGGCGCTGTGCTGCGTCAGTATGAACTTGTAGACCGGGTCCTCTCCTACGACCCCGAAGCCGATGAGGCATTGCTCAACCGGGCCTATGTCTTCTCGGTCAATGCCCATGGCTCGCAGAAGCGCGCCTCGGGGGACCCCTATTTCAGCCACCCGATCGAGGTGGCGGGCATCCTGACCGACCTGCACCTCGACGACGAGACGATCGCCACCGCGATCCTCCACGATACGATCGAGGATACGGTGGCGACGCCGGAGGAGATCCAGCGGCTGTTCGGGCCGAACGTTGCCCGCATGGTCGACGGCGTCACCAAGCTCTCCAAGATCGAAGCGCAGACCGAAAGCGAGCGCGCGGCGGAAAATCTGCGCAAGTTCCTGCTGGCGATGTCCGACGACATCCGCGTGCTGCTGGTGAAGCTGGCCGACCGGCTCCACAACATGCGCACGCTCCATTTCATCAAGAAGGAGGAGAAGCGCCGCCGCATCGCCCGCGAGACGATGGACATCTATGCCCCGCTCGCCGAGCGGATCGGCATGTACGAGTTCATGAAGGAGATGCAGACGCTCGCCTTCCGCCAGCTCGAACCCGAAGCCTATGAATCGATCACCCGGCGGCTGGACAGCTTCCGGATCGAAGGCGAGGACCGGGTGCTCAAGATCGCCTCGGGCCTGAAGCTGCTGCTCGGCCGGGGCGGCATCGATGCCGAGGTGACGGGGCGCGAGAAGCACCCCTATTCGATCTGGAAGAAGATGTCCGAGCGCCATGTCAGCCTCGAACAGCTTTCCGACATCATGGCGTTCCGCGCGATCGTCGATACCGAGGAGGAGTGCTACCGCGCGCTGGGCGTGATCCACCGCCGCTGGCCGATGGTGCCCGGGCGCTTCAAGGACTATATCTCGACGCCGAAGCGCAACGGCTATCGTTCGCTCCACACCACGATCATGCATGCGGGCGACACCCGCATCGAGATCCAGATCCGTACCCGCGACATGCACGCCCAGGCCGAATTCGGCCTCGCCGCGCACTGGGCCTACAAGCAGAGCTCGGTCCGGCCCGACACCCAGGTCAGCTGGATCCGCGACCTGATCGAGATCCTCGAACATGCCGAGAGCCCGGAAGAGCTGCTCGAGCATACCCGCATGGCGATGTACCAGGATCGCATCTTCGCCTTCACCCCCAAGGGCGAGTTGATCCAGCTGCCCAAGGGCGCGACGCCGATCGACTTCGCCTATGCCGTCCACACCGATCTCGGCGACCAGGCGGTGGGCGCCAAGGTCAACGGCAAGGTGGTGCCGCTGCGCACCGAGATCGAGCAGGGCGACCAGGTGCAGATCCTCCGCTCCAAGGCGCAGGAGCCGCAGCCCAACTGGCTCAACTTCGCGATTACCGGCAAGGCGCGCGCGGCGATCCGCCGGCACCTGCGCCACAAGGAGCGCGACGAGACGATGCGGCTCGGCCGCAAGCTCTACGAGGACATCATCGCCCGCCTGCCCGCCCCCCCGGGCGACGGCGCGCTGGCCAATGCCCTCAAGCGACTGAAGCTCGCCGACGAGGAAGCGCTGATGGAGGCGATCGCGCGCCGCTCGCTGACCGACGGGCAGGTGATGGAAGCGGTGATGCCGGGCTCGGCCAGCGGCGAGGACGACCAGCTGCCGCCGCAGCATCACGCGATCGACATCAAGGGCCTGACGCCAGGCGTGGCGTTCAGCTTCGCCGAGGATTGCCGCCCGGTGCCGGGCGACCGCATTCTCGGCGTCCGCCGGCCCGATCAGCCGATCGTCGTCCACCGCATCGATTGCCCGAGCCTCGCCAATGTCGAGGAAGCCGACTGGGTCGATCTCACCTGGGGCGACAAGGCCGATGGCGGCGTCGCCGAGATCGCGGTGACGCTGAAGAACGAGCCCGGCGCGCTGGGCACGGTCGCGACGCTGATCGGCCAGCACAAGGCGAACATCCTCGGCCTCCGCATGGATAATCGCGACACGACCTTCCACACCAACACCATCGATCTGGAAGTCCGCAACGCCGCGCATCTGATGAAGCTGCTCGCGGCACTGCGCGCGGCAGATGCGGTGAGTTCGGCCGAGCGGGCGTGACTTAGAGCCTATCCTCCCCCGCCAGGGGGAGGTGGCGCCGAAGGCGTCGGAGGGGGAGGATGCCAGAACGGAAGCCGTCGTGCTTCCTCCCCCTCCGTCAGGCTGCGCCTGCCACCTCCCCCTGGCGGGGGAGGATAGACGCTGGACCTTGCGCCGATCCGCGCTACCCTCCCCCTCATCCAGACATATCGGAGGGGGAACACCGTGGATCGTCGACACTTCCTCGCATCGTCGAGCACCGCCGCGCTTGCCGCGCTGATTCCGGCGACCGCGCGCGCTGCAGTAGCCGGCACGCGCGATGCCGAGATCAACGCCGTCTACAACCAGATCGTCGCCGAGCGCATCCAGCGCGCGCCCGAATTCGCTACCTCGCTCGGCTTCGACAAGGGCCCCAACGCCGCGCTCAAGCACAGACTGAGCGACGGCAGCCCCGCCGCCAAGGCGCGCACCCTCGCCGATACCAAGGCGGCGATCGCGAAAATCGAGGCATTCGACCCCGCCACCCTGTCCGAAGGCGCGCGGCTGGACCGCGAGGTCGTACTCTACTCGCTGCGTAGCGGGACGGTGGCGCAGGACAGGTTCCAGATCGATTCGGTCGGCCGCCCCTTCCCGATCTTCCAGCAGGGCGGCGCCTATTTCTCGATGCCGGATTTCCTCAACACCAGCCACACGATCGCGACGCAGGACGATGCCGAGGCCTATCTCGATCGCCTCGATGCGCTCGGCCGGGTGCTCGATCAGGATACGGCGGACCAGAAGGATGCGGCGACGCGCGGGCTGGTCGCCCCCGGCTTCTGCCTGGAGCTGACCCTCGCCCAGATGGCCAAGCTGCGCCAGGTCGATCCGGCGGCGAACACGCTCACCCAGTCGCTGGTCAAGCGCGCCGCCGCCAAGGGCCTTGCCGGCGACTGGCAGGGGCGCGCCGCCAGGATCGTCGGCGAGAAGGTCTATCCGGCGCTCGATCGCCAGATCGCGCTGATCGAGCAGCTGCACGCCAAGGGCCGCACCTCGGCCGGCCTGTGGGACGTGCCGCGCGGCCAGGAAATCTACGCCGCTGCGCTGGAGCAATGGACCACCACCCGCTTCACGCCGGACCAGGTCCACAAGATGGGGCTGGAGCAGGTCGCCGAGATCAGCGCGACGCTGGACGGGCTGCTGAAGCAGCAGGGGCTGACCCAGGGCAGCGTCGGCGAGCGGCTGACGGCGCTCAACGCGCGGCCCGACCAGCTCTACCCGGACACGGCGGAGGGCCGCACCGCGCTGATCGCCGGGCTCAACGCCGGCGTGCAGGAGGTCTCGGCACTACTGCCCAAGGCGTTCCTCAACCCCGCCAAGGCGCCGCTCGAGATCCGCGCGGTGCCGGTGGAGATCCAGGACGGCGCCTCGAACGGCTATTACACGCGCGCCGCGCTCGATGGCTCGCGCCCGGCGATCTACTGGATCAACCTCAAGACGGTGGGCGACTGGCCGAAATATTCGCTGCCCTCGCTCACCTTCCACGAAGGGCTGCCGGGGCACCATCTCCAGATCAGCACCGCCCAGGCGGCGGAAGGCCCGCTGATCCGCAAGTTCGGCTTCTTCAGCGCCTATTCCGAAGGCTGGGCGCTCTATGCCGAGCAGCTGGCGGACGAGATCGGCGCCTATCATGGGCCCCTGGAGCGCGCCGGCTACCTCCAGTCCTTCCTGTTCCGCGCGGCGCGGCTGGTGGTCGATACCGGCATCCACACCAAGCAGTGGAGCCGCGACCAGGCGACCGACTATCTCGTCGCCACCACCGGCTTCCCCCGCGCCCGCTCGCAGCGCGAGATCGAGCGCTATTGCACCCAGCCAGGCCAGGCCTGCGCCTACAAGCTGGGCCACATCGCCTGGACCCGGGCGCGGGCGAGCGCGCAGAAGATCGCCGGGCCGACGTTCGACCTGAAGCAGTTCCACGAAGTCATCCGCCTCGGCGCGATGCCGCTGACCATGCTCGAACGGCTGGTGGAGGAACGCGCCAGGGCGATGGCGTAACGGCGAAAAATCCTCCCCTGCAAGGGGAGGTGGCGCGCGCAGCGTGACGGAGGGGGGGCGACGCTGGTGCGATAGCACGCGTCTTCAGCGTGCACATCCCTCCACCACCGCCTGCGGCGGCGGTCCCCCTCCTCTCCGGGGGAGGATTTATTCGGCGGCGTCGTTGTGGCGGGCTTGGGGGGATACGCTGATCGCACCCGAATCCTGGTGGCGATAGCCGAGCGAGGCATGGCCCTGCACCGGCCCGGCCACATCGGCGATCAGATACAGCGGCCGCCGCTTCGATTCGACGTAGAGCCGCCCGAGATATTCGCCGATCATCCCCAGCACGAACATCTGCACCGCGCCGAGCACCACCACGACGAGCATCGTCGAGGTCCAGCCCTGCACCGCGCGGCCGAGCAGCCAGGCGACGAGGATGTAGAGCACCAGCAGCGCCGAGGCGGCGGTCAGCAGCAGGCCGACATGGCTGGCGAAGCGCAGGGGCGCCGTCGAGAAGCCGGTGATCGCGTCGAGCGCGAAGCGGATCATCTTGCCGAGCGGATATTTGGTCTCGCCGGCGTGGCGCTCGTGCCGGTCGTAGACGAAGGGCACCTGGCGGAAGCCGATCCAGGCGACCATGCCGCGGATGAAGCGCGCCTGCTCGGGCAGCGACAGCAGCGCATCGAGCGCGCGCCGGCTCATCAGGCGGAAGTCGCCGGTGTCGAGCGGGATCGGCGTGTCGGTGATGCGATCGAGCATCCGGTAGAAGATCGCCGCGGTCGCCTTCTTGAACAGGCTCTCGCCCTCGCGCTTGCGGCGGACGGCATAGACCACGTCGGCGCCCTGCGCGGCCATGGTGGCGCGCATCTCGGTCAGCAGCTCGGGTGGATCCTGGAGATCGGCATCGATGATCAGGATCTGCTCGCCGGCGCACAGGTCGAGCCCGGCGGTGAGCGCGAGCTGGTGGCCGTGGTTGCGCGACAGGTTGATCGCGACGAGGTGCGGATCGGCGGCGGACAGGCGCTGCATCACCTCCCAGCTGCGGTCGCGCGACCCGTCGTTGACGAAGACGATCTCGTAATCCTCGCCCACCGCGTCGCGCGCGGCAGCGCTGACGCGGGCGTGGAGCATGTCTAGGCATGCTTCTTCGTTGTAGCAGGGGACGACGACGGAAAGCTGGGGACGTTTCATGATCGCCGGTCTGTAGCGATCTGCGGGCACGTCGTCACCGGGGAACTCGCGGACGCCGGAACCGTTCGCGGCGGGGCGCGATGGTGCAAGGTCCCGCGCAGGGCACGGACCGTCGCTCCCGGGGCATGTCCAACCCAGGGCAGCTATGCTAGGGGCGGCCAATACAAGTCATCTGGGGATGGGCGTGCGCACCGATACGCGTTTCAAGGAAATCGACGGGCTGCGCGGAATTGCCGCCACGCTGGTGATGATCGCCCATTGGGGCGAAGTTTCGGTTCGGCATCAGGTCCCCGCGCCGCTGCAGCATGCCGCGCATGCGACGCTGGTCGAGTATTTCAGCCCGGGCCGGATGGCCGTGGTCGCGTTCTTCTGCATCAGCGGCTTCGTCATCCCGTTCAGCTTTCGGGGCCGATATCCGCTGCTGTCCTTCCCGATCAGCCGCGTGTTCCGGCTGTACCCCGCCTTCTGGCTCGCAGTGTTGGCCGGCGCGGCGGTCGGCTACATCACCGGCGACGACATCGTTTCACCCGCCCGATTGCTGGTGAATCTGACGATGCTGCACCTGCTCGTCGGCGTCGGATCGATCATCGGGGTCGATTGGACGCTGCTGATCGAATGGGTGTTCTACGGGGTCTGCTACCTGATGTTCGCGGCGGCGATTCTCGGACGGCCGCGCTACCAGTTCGCGGCGATGCTGACGTTCCTGGGAATCGCGCTCGCGGCGGGCGCATGGCGCTGGGTCCATCCGTCCAGCGGCCTGCCGCTCGGCATTCCCACCTATCTCGCCGCGATGCATTTCGGCACGCTGGCGCGCATGCACCTGCTGGATCGCACGGTGGTGTCGCGCAACCAGTATCTGGCCGCGATCGGCTGCCTGGTGGGCGGCGTGCTGCTCGCCTATTTCCTGGCCTATTGGAAGGCGGAGAACGAGCAGCTCGGCTATTGGGCATCGAATACCGGCTATTTCGCCGGGATCGCGATCTTCCTGCTGTGCATCCACTTGCAGCTGTTTACCGGGCGGGTGACGGTGTTCCTCGGGCGGATCAGCTATTCCGTATATCTGCTGCACCCGGTCGCGGTGGTGCTGCTGATGTCGACCTGGGACTGGTTCTCGGGCTGGGAAGCGGCCTATGCCGTCCTCACCCCGCTCTATTTCCTCGGCGTTCTCGGCGCGGCGACGCTGATGTTCGAGCTGGTCGAGCGGCCGATGGTTCGCCTTGGCCGTAAGCTCGACGACACCGTCACCACTGCCGTCGCGGCACGCCGCCCGGCGGCCGGGGTCTGATCGCAACGCTCAGGCGAACAGCGCGGCGACCAACCACAGGTTCGCCGCGGTGATCGCCGCGAACAGCAGCCAGCCAAGCGCCTGCAGCCATCCCGGGCTGGCATAGCGACCCATCAGGCGGCGGTCGGCGGTAAGCAGCAGCAGCGGCGCCATTGCGAACGGCAGCCCTGCGGACAGCACCACCTGGGTCAGCACCAGCAGCCTGCCCACCGCGTGATCGCCGAGCACCACCACCCCCACCAGCGCCGGCACCAGCGCGAGACCACGCGTGATCAGCCGGCGCACCCAGCAGGGGATCTTGAGGTCGAGGAACCCCTCCAGGATCACCTGGCCGGCGATCGTGCCGGTGAAGGTCGCACTCTGGCCCGACGCCAGTAGCGCAATGCCGAACAACGGCGCGGCAATCGCGGCGCCGGTTGCGGGCACGAGCAGGCGATAGGCATCCTCGATCTCGTGCACACCGGTATTGCCATTGGCGTGGAAGGCCGAGGCCGCGACGATCAGGATCGCGGCGTTGACGAAGGTGGCGGCCAGCAACGCCGCGATGATGTCGATCTGGGCATAGCGCACCGCCTCGCGCTTGGCGGCGTCGTCCGTCCCGGAGACGCGCGTCTGCACCACCGAGCTGTGCAGGTAGAGATTGTGCGGCATCACCGTCGCGCCGAGGATGCCGATCGCAAGATAGAGCGCGTGGGGATCCGCCAGCCGGGCCGGATCCGGTACCATCCCAGCCAGCACCGCCGCCCCCTCGGGCTGCGACAGGAAGAGCTGGACGACGAAGCAGGCCGCAACCGTGCCGACGAGCCCCAGCATGATCGCTTCCATCTGCCGGAACCCCTGCCCCTTGAGGCTCAGCACGATCACCACGTCGAGCGCGGTGATCAGCACGCCGATCCATAGCGGAATGCCGAGCAGCAGCTGGAAGGCGAGTGCGCTGCCCAGCACTTCGGCCACGTCGGTGGCGATGATCGCGAGTTCGGCGAACACCCACAGCGTCCTGGCAACGGCGGGCGAGTAGCGATCGCGCACCAGTCGAGCGAGGTCGCGCCCCGTGGCGATGCCGAGCCGGGCGCAGAGCGACTGGAGCAGCATCGCCGCCGCGCTCGACGCGAGGATCACGAACAGCAGGCCATAGCCATAGCGCGAGCCCGCCTCGATGTCGGTCGCCCAATTGCCGGGATCGATATAGCCCACCGACACCAGCAGTCCCGGCCCCATGTAGCGCAGCAGCTTGGCGAGCGGCGGCAGGCCGGCCGGCACCGTCACGGTGCCGCGCACCTCGGAAGGGCAAAAGGGCGCGGTGGCAGTGCGGGGCAGGCGGAACATGGCGGGCTCGCGGACACGGGAAAGGCAACCGTCCTTGTGGCGGCCTGTTCCTGCCGCGGCAACCTTGCCACGCGAGCAGATCGTTACGGGCGGGGTTTGACGGGACCGCAATAAACGATATAGCAACTGCGACTCAGTTGCATTATCAAAACAGGGGAAGCTTTTGTGATCCATTCCATCGCTCGTCTGGCCGGGGCGGCGAGCCTGTTCGCCTACCTGTCTGCGGTGCCGGCAGGCGCCCAGGTGCAGCAGGACCGCGGCGCCGCCGAGGACGGCAAGCCCGATCCCGCCACGATCACCGTCACCGCGACGCGGCTCGCCACCGATACCCGCAAGGTGCCGGCCACGGTCACCGTCGTCACCGACGAGAAGATGGCCGACCAGCTGGTGAACGACGTCAAGGATCTGGTGCGGTTCGAACCCGGCGTGAGCGTGCCGCGCCAGCCGGCCCGCTTCGGCGCGGCCTCAGGCACCACGGGGCGCGCAGGGAATGAAGGCTTCGTCGTCCGCGGCATCGGCGGCAACCGCGTGCTGATCCAGGTCGACGGCGTGCGCGTGCCCGACGGCTTCACCTTCGGCGCGCAGAGCGTGGGGCGCGGCGACTATGTCGATCTCGGCCTGGTCAAGTCGGTCGAGATCCTGCGCGGTCCGGCGTCGGCGCTCTATGGCAGCGACGGGCTGGCGGGCGCGATCAGCTTCACCACCGCCGATCCGGGCGATTTCCTGACCGGCGGCAAGTCGGTGGGCGGGCTGGTGCGGGCGGGCTACCAGTCGTCCGATCAGGAATGGAGCGAGACCGGCATCCTTGCCGGGCGCAGCGGCGACTGGTCGGCGATGGTCGCCTATACCCGCCGCGACTTTGCCGAGCTGGAGAACAAGGGCAGCGTCGGCGGCAGCGGGGCGGCACGCACCAAGGCCAATCCGCAGGACGGCGATTCGAACGCGGTGCTCGGCCGGATCGTCTACGCGCCCGGCAACGGCCACAAGCTGCGGCTGACCGGGGAGTATCTGGACAACCATCTCGACAGCAACGTGCTGACCAGCGTCAGCGCCAGCGTCGCCGGGACCACCGCCAACGACAGCACGAAGCGCAAGCGCGCGGCGTTCGACTGGACCTGGACGGGGCAGGGCGCGATCCAGCGCACCCGGCTGAGCCTCTACTGGCAGCAGGCCGAGGACCGCCAGTTCTCCGCCGAGGACCGCACCGTGCTCGCCGACCGCACCCGGCTGAACACCTTCGACAATCGCGTGTTCGGCGGGTCTGGCGAGATCGTGTTCGGCTATGAGACGGGGGCGCTGCGCCACCGGCTGATCGTCGGCGCCGACGCCAGCCGTACCCGCCAGGAGGGCATCCGCGACGGTACCGTGCCGCCGGCGGGCGAGACCTATCCCACCCGCGCCTTCCCGATCACCGATTTCACGCTGGCCGGCCTGTTCGTCTCGGACGAGATCAGCCTCGGCCCGGTGACCTTGTTCCCGGCGCTGCGCTTCGACCATTATGCGCTCGATCCCAAGAAGGATGCGGCGCTGCCGGCGTTCAACTCGGCGCGCCAGAGCGGCTCGCGCGTCTCGCCCAAGATCGGCGCGACGCTGGCGTTGAGCCCGGACGTGAGCCTGTTCGCCAACTATGCGCAGGGCTTCAAGGCGCCCGAGCCGAGCCAGGTCAACCAGTTCTTCCAGAACCTCGCCTTCGGCTATCGCTCCGAGCCCAACCCCAATCTGAAGCCCGAGACCAGCCGCAGCGTGGAAGGGGGCATCCGCTTCGGCGGCGGCGGCGTGCGCGTGCAGCTGACCGGCTTCCATGCGGATTACGACAACTTCATCTCGCAGGAAGTGGTGGGCGGCGCGTTCACCCCCGCCAACCCGGCGGTGTACCAGTTCATCAACCTCGACGAGGCGCGGGTGAACGGCATCGAAGGGCGGGTGGATGCCCAGCTCGGTCGCGGGTTCACCGCGAACCTCGCCTTCGCCTATGCCGATGGTGACGTGATCCGCAACGGCGCGCGGGCGTCGCTCTCGACGGTCGATCCCGCGAAGATCGTCGGCGGGTTCGGCTACCGCGCGCCCGACGGGGCATTCGGGGGCCAGCTGAGCGTGACCCACAGCACCCGCAAGGAGCTGAGCGCCACGACGGCCGTGTGCACCGCCGCCTGCTACCGGCCCGACGCCTTCACCATCGTCGACGCCACCGCCTTTGTCCGGCTGACCCAGGGGCTCACGCTGCGCGCGGGCATCTTCAACCTGTTCGACACGAAATACGCCTGGTGGAACGACGTGCGCGGCCTCGCCGCCAGCTCGGCGATCACCGACGCCTATACCCAGCCGGGGCGCAACGGCAGCGTCTCGATCAGCTACCGCTTCTGACCATCGGAGGGCACATCATGAAGTTTCGACATATTGGCCTGCTGGCCCTGAGCCTTGCCGCCATGGTGCCAGCGCTGCCCGCGGCGGCGGACGGCCCGGTCAAACCACGCACCGCCGCCGAGGAACAGGCCGCGTTCGCGGCCGACCGGCGCGACATCCTCGCCATGGCGGGCACCTTCAAGGTCCGCTTCGACATGCAGGAATCGACCGCCTGGCGCGCCGACTATACCCCGATCGACCGGTCGATCTCTGGCGGCAACGAAGTGGTGCGGGTGATCGAGGACAGCGGCCGCCATATCGTGCTCCAGCATCTGCTGGTGGTCGAGCAGGGCGGCAAGACCATGGTGATCAAGCACTGGCGCCAGGACTGGGACTATGAGCCGGCCCGCGTGCTCGTCTATGCCGGTCCCAACGAATGGAAATGGGAAGCGGTGCCCGAGGCGATGCGCCGGGGCCGCTGGTCGCAGACCGTGTACCAGGTCGACGACAGCCCGCGCTATGGCAGCTGGGGCCGGTGGACCAGCGAGGGCGGCGTGCGGCGCTGGCGGTCCGGCTGGACCTGGCGCCCGCTCGCCCGGCGCGATGCGGTGCGCGGGCCGATCTATGACCGCTATCTCGGCATCAACCGCCACCAGCCGACCCCGACCGGCTGGATCCACTGGCAGGACAATACCAAGATGGGCGTGATCGACGGCAAGTTGCAGCCGGTCGTCCAGGAATATGTGCTCAACAGCTACACCCGCTTCGACGGCAATGACGTGAAGGCGGCGGACGCCTATTGGGCGGCGACCAAGGGCTATTGGGCGGCGATCCGCGCGGAATGGGACCGCATCGCCAACGCCAAGGGCGGCATCCGCATCACCGAGGCGGCGCAGACCGGCACTGTGATCGCCAGCCGGCTGCTCGAAATCGCCGACGACCTCCAGGCCGGCAAGACCAGCGAGGCCGATGCGATCGCGCTGGCGAAGAAGCTCATGGATCAGGCGACCAGGGCCGCCTGATCCTGCGCGCGGGCCGGGGAGTTCGAAGGCCACCGGCCCGCGCGCGAAATCGACCTTCTGCGGCCCTCTCCTGCCTGCCGGGGCAATTGCCTAGGAAGCCAGGGGCCAGCGGATTTGGAAAAACCATCGTCATTCCCGCGAAGGCAGGAATCCATTGCCCTGAGCGCTGGGGAAAGAGCCCCACATCAGCGCCAATGAATCCCCGCCTTCGCGGAGACGACGGCGTGTTTGGCTATAACCGACTGCCCTCGGCCTCTGGGGGAGGGCCGGTTCGAATCAGCGCTTCGGCTCGGCCAGGACGATGATCGAGAGGCCCGGCGGCATCGGCAGGCGGCCGAGCAGGTGGCGCTCGAGCCCGAAGATCGTCTCGAATGCCTTGTTGAGCGCGGCCGGCGGCGGCGAATCGTCGCTGTCGTCCTTGCCCATCAGCTTGCCGGCGAAGCGCGCGGCCACCGCCACCGGGAACAGCAGCGAGTTGAACCAGCGGAGCTTGCGCCACTTGAGCCCCGCCTTTTCCAGCGCGGCGAGCAGCGTCGCCTTGGAATAGCGGCGCTTGTGATGGTTCACCACGTCGTGCGCGCTCCACATCCATTGGTGCGCAGGCACGGTGATCAGGATCTTGCCGCCGGGCTTGAGCACCCGTGCCATCGCCTTCAGCGCGGCCACATCGTCGTCGATATGCTCGACCACGTCGAGTACCGCGACCAGATCATAGCTGCCCGGTTCGACTCCGGTCAGGTCCGGTAGCGGCGACGAACCCACCGGCTTGCCCAGCCGGGCACTCGCGATTTCGCGCGCCGCGGGATCGATCTCGATCGCGTCGACCTCGCCGAACGCGCCCAGCATCGGCAGATTGTGCCCGGTGCCGCAGCCGATCTCCAGAATCCTGGCGTTCTTCGGCACCGCGCCGTAGCGGGCGAGATAGTCGGCCAGGATGTCGCGGCGGGCGCGATACCACCAATGGGTGGAGTCATGCGCCGCCATGCGGTCGTAAACGATGCGATCCATTTCAGCCGAAAACCCACAAACGGTTGAGTGCAAAGGTGGCGAAGGGCGTGACGAACACCGCCGGCACCAGCGGCCACCAGGTGGGGCCATGGACCCAGGGGCCGGTGAGCACCCAGGTGAAGCCGGCGTTCATCAGCATGCCCGCCGATTGCACGACGAAGAACTTGACTTTGAGCGCCGCATTCTGCTCGGCGCCGTGCCCCTGGAAGCTCCAGCGGCTGTGAAAGACATAGCCGAACACCACCGCGACGAGAAACCCCGCCACCGAGGCCAGCACCGGTGGGATCACATAGGTGGCAAGCGGCCAATAGACGCCCGCGTACACCACCGTCGACAGGCCGCCCACGATCACGAAGCGGATCAGCTGCTGCACCACCTGCTTTTCCAGCAGTGTTTCAATCCTATGCAGTACCGCCGTCACTCTCGCTTGCCCTTGGACCCTGCCCCGCCCTAATGCGCGCCAGCATCCGAGGAAAGCGATTTTGACGCCCATCCCTACCCGGCTTTTCCGCCTTCGAGACGAATTCGACCGCCACTGGCTGGGCTGGACGCTGGTCGCCTGGGCCTGTGTGGTCGTGTGGTTCCTCCAGCAGCGCCAGGGGAACATCTACTGGCTGACGCTGGGCGATACCGACGACAATATGCGGCTGATGCAGGTGCGTGCCTTGCTCGCCGGACAGGGCTGGTACGATCTGCGCCAGTACCGGATGGACCCGGCGCTGGGCGGATTCGACATCCATTGGTCGCGCATCGTCGACCTGCCGATCGCCGGACTGATCCTGCTGCTCAAGCCCTTCCTCGGCACCGCGACCGCCGAGAAATGGGCGTGCGGCATCGCGCCGCTGCTGCCGCTTTCGATCACGATGACCGGCCTGTCGCTCACCGTCCGCCGCCTCGTCTCGCCCTTCGCCTGGCCGATCGCCCTGGTGCTGCTGGTCACCGCCTGCACGACGACGCTGCCGATGTATGCGCCGCTGCGGATCGACCATCATGGCTGGCAGCTCGCCGCGCTGGCGATCACCGTCGCCGGCATCGCCGATCCAAAGGGCGCCCGCGGTGGTGCGGTCGTCGGGCTGGCGAGCGCCTTCTCGCTGTCGATCGGGCTCGAGCTTCTCCCCTTCTGCGCGATGGCAGGGGCGATCCTGGCCCTGCGCTGGGTCTGGGACGCGGGCGAGCGGCCCAGGCTGATGGTCTATGGCCTGACGCTCGGCGGCGGCTCGGCGATCGGCTTCGCGGCCTTCGCGTCTTACGCCAACCAGGCGATGCGCTGCGACGCGCTGACCCCGGTCTGGCTCAGCGTGCTGGTCGCCGCCGGTGCGCTGCTGGTGGCGCTGACGCTCGCCAACCCCACCTCGCGGCTGGTGCGGCTGGCGCTGGCGGCGGTGGCGGGCGGCGTGATCGTCGCCGGCTTCGTCCATTTCTTCCCGCAATGCCTGGGGCGTCCCGAGCAGGTCTCGGACGAGCTCTACCGCGTCTGGCTGTCGAATGTGCGCGAGGCGCGGCCGATCTACCGGCACCCGGCGGACACCGCCGTACCGGTGGCGATCGTCGCCGTGCTGGGGCTGATCGGCGCGCTGCTCGCCGTGTGGAACGCACGGCGCACGCCGATGCTGGTCGGCTGGGTCGCGATCGCGTTGTTCACGGCCTTCGCCGGCGCCATGCTGCTCTGGCAGATGCGCGCGGCGCCGGGAGCGCAGCTGCTCGCCGTGCCGGGGATCACCGCCCTGATCTGGATTCTCGTGCCGCTGCTGCTCCAGCGCGGCCCGCTCTGGGCGCGGATCGGCGTGGCGCTGCTCGCCTTTGTCGGCGTGGGCATCGCCGCGAGCGGGGTGAAGATGCCGTGGGCGGCGAAGAACGGCGCCAAGGCGGGTAGCGACAAGGTGCGTCAGGCAAACATCGCCTGCACCCGCACCTCACAGCTCCGCACGCTCGATGCGATTCCGGCAACGACGATGTTCACCCAGGTCGATCTCGGGCCCCGGCTGATTGTGGTGACCCACCACAATGCGGTGGCCGGCCCCTATCACCGCAACGGCCAGGCGATCCTCGACGTCCACCACGCCTTCACCGGCACGGCGGAGGGCTTCCGCCCGATCGCCGCGCGGCACAAGGCCGCCTATCTGCTGCTCTGCCCCAACATGGCAGAGACGACCGTCTACCGCGCACGCAATCCCGTGGGCTTCTACGCGCAGCTGGCCAAGGGGCAGGTGCCCGATTGGCTCGAGCCGGTGCCGCTCGCGGACGGGTCGCCGTACAAGCTGTGGAAGATCCGCTACGACAGCAAGTGAGGCCATCGCCCTGGCGGCGACGCCTCAGCCGGCGCCGCGGCTGACCAGCAGCTTGTCGATCTTGCGGCCATCGAGGTCGACGATCTCGAAGCGCCAGCCCTGTTCGGCGAAGACCTCGCCCTCGGCCGGCAGATGCTTGAGGACCGCCAGCGCCAGACCCGCCACGGTGGCATAGTCCCGGTCCTCGGGCAGATCGATGCCGAGCCGCTCGGCGAGCTGGTCGGCCGGGGTCGCGCCGGCGACGAGCAGCGAGCCGTCCTCGCGCTGGACGATGTTGGGATTGTCGCCGGGCTCCGAATCGGAGGCGAATTCGCCCGCGATCGCCGCCAGCAAATTGGCCGGCGTCACGATACCTTCGAAATGGCCATATTCGTCATGGACAAGCCCCATCGGCACCTCGGCCTGGCGGAGCGCGGTGAGCGCGTCCATCGCGTCGACCTGGTCGGGCAGCACGGGGGCCTTGCGCATCAGCTTGCGCAGATCGAGCGGCTCGCCGCGGAACAGCGCGGCGGCGATGTCGCGCGCCTGGACCACGCCGATCACCGCGTCGATCGACCCTTCCGCCACCGGCAGGCGGGTGTGCGGGGTGGCGAGCAGCTCCTCGCGGATGCCGGCGCCATCGAGATCGACATCGAGCCAGTCGACCTGGGTGCGCGGCGTCATCACTTCGCGCACCGGCCGATCGGCCAGGCGCACGACACCGGAAATGATCGAGCGCTCATGCTCTTCGATCACGCCGGACTTGCTCGCCTCGGCCACGATCAGGTGCAGCTCCTCGGCCGTGACTCGGTTTTCCGATTCGCGCTTCAACCGCAGCAGGCGGAACACCAGCGCGCTCGACGAATCGAGCAGCCAGACAACCGGTGCGGTGCCCCAGGAGAGCCAGCGCATTGGCAGCGCCATCGCCGCGGCGATCGGCTCGGGCGAGCGCAGCGCGAACTGCTTGGGGACCAGTTCGCCCACCACCAACGAGAAGAAGGTGGTGAGGCCGATCACCAGCGTGATCCCCAGCGTATGCGCGAACTCGACGGAAAGGCCGAATGCTTCCAGTCGCTTGGCGACCGGCTCGCCCAGGCTCGCGCCCGAATAGGCACCCGCGACGATGCCGATCAGCGTGATGCCGATCTGGACGGTGGAGAGGAACTTGCCGGGGTCCTCGGCCAGCTCGATCGCGGTCTTGGCGCCGCGATTGCCGAGCCGGGCCAGCGCCTCCAGCCGCGCCGGGCGGGCGGAGACGATTGCCAGCTCCGACATCGAGAAAATGCCGTTGATCGCGATCAGCACGAAGATGATCGCTACGTCGATCCAGGGAAAAGGTGCGCTCATGGTGCACCGCCCTCATATCCGGAGCGGGCCCCGGTTCACAACCTTTTGCAGTGCGATCCGATTTTACAGGTGCTGCGCCGCCAGAACCGTAGGGTTGCTCGCCAGGCTGTGGAGATAGGCGTGCCGCTCCGGCGAGCCCAACCGGAGGGTGCGCAGATAGTGCTGCTGGTCGTGCGTCAGCGCGAACTGGGTATAGCCTCGCGCACGCAGGCAATCTGCCACCGTGTCCTGCAGCAGCGTGCGCACCTGCTTCATCCGCTCGGCCGGACGGGTGCGCTCGACGATGCGGCCCGAATCATTGGCGACCTGCATTGCGCGATCGACATCGCCTCCGACCATGCTGAGGCGTGCTTCGTTGTTTTCGAGTTGCCGGGAGGCGTCCTTGAACACCTTGGCCGCTTCGGTGCTCGAGACGTCGAGATAATAGCCCTGCCGGCCGCAGGCGACGGCATCCGCGCGATAGGCCTCCAGCGTCACGCCGGGCTTGCCCCAGCTGAGGACCGGTTTCTCGGCGGCGCCGGCGGCAACCGGCAACAATAGCAGGATCGCGGTAAGACAGCGCAGCATCGGCCCTCTCCTGTTTTGCCGACGCTAGCGCAACTTCGCCATGGCGGCCAGTGCGCCACAGCTTACCGCCGGCTGCGGAAGAAGGCGCGCAGCAACGCCCCCGCCTCGGCCTCGCCGATCCCGGCATAGACTTCGGGGCGGTGATGGCAGGTCGGCTGGCCGAACAGGCGGGGGCCATGCTCCACCGCGCCGCCCTTGGGATCGCTCGCGCCGTAATAGAGCCGGGCGATGCGGGCATGGGCGATGGCGCCGGCGCACATCGCGCAGGGCTCCAGCGTGACCCACAGATCGCAATCCTCCAGCCGATCGCGGCCCAGCAGCTGTGCCGCGGCGCGAATCGCCAGCATCTCGGCATGGGCGCTCGGGTCGTGCAGGCGACGGGGAGCGTTGGCGCCGGTAGCGATTACCTCGCCCCCGAGCATCACCACGGCGCCCACCGGGACCTCGCCAGCGGCTGCGGCAGCTTCCGCGGCTGCGAGCGCAGCGCGCATGGGAGGAGGGAGCGGAAACATCGCCCCGGGCTTTAGCCGCAGCGCCGGCCCCGGTCACCTGTGCTCAGGCCGACATGAGCTTCCGGCGCTGGAAGAGGCGCCACAGCGCATAGCCTGCGCCTGGCAGAAACCCGAGCAGCGTCAGCCCACAGGCAAGCTGGAAGGGGCGGACCGCCCCTTCCTCCAGATACACGCCCAGCGGCGGCAGCAGCGCCGCCGCCGCGATTCGGGCCGGACGCGGAGTCACTTCGCCGGCGTCGCCGTCGCTTCCGGCGCCTTCTGGACGTCGATGGTCGGCAGCTTCACCTGCTTGTCCTTCATCTCGACGGTCGGCACCCGTACCGTGCTGTTCGATTCGCCGACGGCCACCTTGCCCGTTTCGGCCGACACCGTGGGCAGCTTGCCGCCCCGCACATCGACATTCAGCAAGCCCAGCGCGATCAGCACGACCGCGACCAAAACGAGCACGCCCAGCAACCCAAGGATTGCGCGCATCCCAATCTCCTCCTATTCGTTTCACCTGCCCAACGCCCCGGCGGCGTGCGGGTTGCGCGGCCTTTCCAAGTGAATCGGTTGACTGCAACGCGTATCGACGCTAACAGCGCGGCCTTTCCGGCTTTCTGCCCAACTCAGGATTTGAAGCGATGTCGCGCATTTGCGAGCTGACCGGCAAGGGCCGGCAGGTGGGACACAATGTTTCCCACGCCAACAACAAGACCAAGCGTACGTTCCTGCCGAACCTGCAGAACGTCACGCTGATCTCCGATTCGCTCGGCAAGAGCATCCGCCTGCGCGTCTCGACGCACGGCCTGCGTTCGGTCGAGCATGTCGGCGGCCTGGACAACTGGCTGCTGAAGTCGCGTGACGAGGATCTCTCGCTGCGCGCCCGTCGCCTGAAGCGCGAAGTGCGCAAGGCGACCGCCGGCACCGCCGAAGCGGCCTGATCCTTCTTCAGGTCAACGGTTTGGCCCGCTACTGCACCCGCAGTGGCGGGTTTTTCCGTTTGTGCGGGGCTAAAGATCCAGGCGGAACTTGAGCAGCAGCGTCTGCTGCCACCATTGCTCGTTATCGTCCGAGACCATCCACAGCACGAGCGAATCGCCCTCGCGCTGCACCGCCAGACCCTCGAAATTGTCGTGCTGGAGCGGCGGCGAGAGATCGGCGATCTCGGTGCCGCGCAGCACCTGCCCCGGCTGTACGCCGCGGATATCGACCAGTTCGATCTTGACCGTGAACAGCGAGGGGACGGCGAATCGCCGCACCAGCACCAGCAGGCGCCCATCGGGCAGCTGCACGGCATCGCTGGGATCATAGTGGGCCGGCGGCACATAGGCGAATCGCATCGGCTGCGGATTGCCGAGGGTGGGATCGTGCGGAAACAGCAGCACTTCGCGCTGGTCCCGCTGGCCGCCAATCGGACGCGCAGTTTCGCCGATGACGAGAAAGCGCCCGTCCGACAGCCGCACCATCGATTCCGGTCCGCCATTCTGCGGCCAGCGCGCCATCGACTTGGGCGCGGCATCCCCCAGCCCCCGCGTGAACCCAGGATCGTAGCGGTAGATCGCGTTGTGCGATTCGAAGCCGATCCAGAACTGCCCCGTGGCCGGATCGCGGGCGAGCGATTCCGAGTCGCGATCGCCCTTCACCGATCCCAGACCGGGTCCGTCCGGCAGATCCGCGAAGCGGATGTCGAACGGGCGCCAGTCGCTGCCCATCCGGAACCGCACCAGGTTCCCGCGATCGCTGAGCATGGTGAAGCGATCGCCCACCACGCTCAACGCCGAGAAGCCGGAAAAGCCGAGATCGGGACTGGTGAGGCGAACACCCCCCAGATAGCGCAGGCGCCCCACCGTGTGCCGGGCAGGATCGCCGGGCGCCAGCGGCACCTGCACCGCATCCATCACCGGACGGTTGTCCAGCGGGGTGCGCAGGTCCTTCCCCGAAGCGGTGAGAAAAGAAATGGCGAGCGCCAGCGGCGGAAGGGCGAACAGGCGAAGCCGAAAGCGCATGTCCCGTTTCTTAGCGTCTCTCGCGCCGACCGCCAGTGCTGCACCCGCGAAGATGAACGACAAATAACCAAGCCGTTCAGGGTTCGGTCAAGGGAACCCGCCTATCCCGATTGTGTTGTACGCGTACACTTGCTCTCGCGTAGCGTATCGAGAGCCGTTGGGGGCCGGAACCGCAAGGATCCGGCCCCCTTGTTCGTTCAGTACATGTGCTGGCCGCCATTGACCGACAGCGTCGACCCGGTGACGAAGCCGCCCTCCTCGGCGCAGAGGAAGGCCACTGCGCGGGCGATCTCGTGCGCCTGGCCAAGCCGGCCGACCGGGATCTTCGCCACGATCTTCTCCAGCACGTCCGCCGGCACCGCCGCGACCATGTCGGTATCGATATAGCCCGGGGCGATCGCGTTCACCGTCACGCCGAAGCGCGCGCCTTCCTGCGCCAGCGCCTTGGTGAAGCCGTGGATGCCCGACTTGGCGGCGGCGTAGTTCACCTGGCCGTACTGGCCGGCCTGGCCGTTGATCGAGCCGATGTTGACGATGCGCCCCCATTTGCGCGTCCGCATGCCCGGGAACACGGCATGCGCCATGTTGAAGCAGCCGCCCAGGTTGATGCGGATCACGTCTTCCCACATCTCGCGGCTCATCTTCAGGATGGTGCCGTCGCGCGTGATACCGGCATTGTTGACGACGATGTCGACCGGGCCGAGTTCGGCTTCCACCTGCTGCACGCCGGCAGCACAGGCGTCGAAATCGCCCACGTCCCACTTGTACGCCTTGATGCCGGTGCGCTCGCTGAAGGCCGCCGCCTTCTCGTCATTGCCGGCATAATTGGCCGCGACGGTGATGCCGGCGTCCTTGAGCGCCAGACTGATCGCTTCACCGATCCCGCGAGTGCCGCCGGTGACGATCGCTACACGTGCCATGTGCCTTCCTCTCCAAATCAAACCCAAGAAATGGCTAGGCGGGGTCCACCCAGCCGGCAAGTTCGCGCCCGATTAGTTGTCGGAGCAACCCCATGCCCGTCGCGCTATCATTGAGACAAGGCAAATATGCGAAATTCGTGCCGCCCGCCTCCAGAAAGCTTTCGCGCCCTCGAATTGCCAGTTCTTCGAGCGTTTCCAGGCAGTCGGCGGAAAAACCGGGGGAGACGATCGCCACGCGCCGGATGCCCCTGGCGGGAAGCGCTTCGAGCATGGTGTCGGTTGCCGGTTCCAGCCACTTGGCGCGGCCGAACCGCGACTGGAAGGTAACGATCAGCTCGCGGCCCAATGCTTCGCCGAGCAGCCGGCCGGTCTTGCGGCAATGGCAGTGATAGGGATCGCCCAGCGCCAATGTCCGCTGCGGCATGCCGTGGAAGCTGGCGATCACCGCATCGGGGGTGAAGTCGAGGCCTGCGAGCCCTTCCTCGACGCTCGTCTTCAGCGCGTCGATATAGGCGGGGTCGTCATAATAAGGCGGCAGGGTGCGCAGCGCAGGCTGCCAGCGCATCGCCATCAGCGCAGCGAAGGCGACGTCGTTGGCGGTCGCCGTCGTCGCCGCGCAATATTGCGGGTACAGCGGCGCCACCAGGATCCGCTCGCACCCTTGCGCCTTCAGCGCCGCGACCTGCTCGCCGACCGAGGGCTTGCCGTAGCGCATGGCGTGGAGGACGGTGACGCCCGGCCCGAACGCGCCCTCCAGCCCGCGCGCCTGCGCCTTGGTGATCGCGGCGAGCGGCGAGCCGTCCTCGCGCCACACCTGGGCGTAGGCATGCGCCGATTTCTTCGGCCGGGTGCGCAGGATGATGCCGCGCAGGATCGGCTGCCACAGCAGCGGCGGGATTTCGACCACGCGGCGGTCGGACAGGAACTCGCCCAGATAGCGCTTCACCGCGCCGGCATCGGGCGCGTCGGGGGTACCGAGATTGACCAGCAGCACGCCCACGCGGGCCGGCGGGATCTTGGGGTGGTCGGCAGGCAGGGTCATTCGGCGTCCGATAGCAAGGGCAGGCGCCGGAAGCGCGTGCCGGTGGCGGTTTGCAGCGCGTTGGCGATGGCGGGCGCAGTCGGCGGCACGGCCAGCTCGCTCACCCCGCCGGGGTCCGACCCGCTGGGCAGGATCTCGACCGTGATGTCGGGGGTGCTCGCCAGCGTCGGCAGGTTGAGTTCGGCGAGCGTCTGCACATCGGCGATGTTCTCGCTGAAGGTGGTCGCCGCCCCCAACGCGGCAGCGAGGCCGAAGAGCAGCCCGCCTTCGATCTGCTGGCGGACGAGATCGGGATTCACTGCCCGCCCGCAATCGACTGCCGCGACGAGGCGCTCGACGACGATTTCGCGCTGCGGGGTCAGGTGCGCCTCGGCCATCACGGCGATGTACGATCCGCGAAAGGCATGGGCGGCGAGTCCCTGCCCGCTTCCCGGCTCACCGCCCTGCCAGCCGCCAAGCTGGGCCGCGGTCTGCAGGCAGCGTGCGAGGCGCGGCTGATTGCCGAGCATCGCCATCCGGAACGACAGCGGGTCGCGGTTGGCCACATGCGCGAGCTCATCGACGAAGCTCTCGGCGAAGAAGCAGGTATAGCTGTGTGCGCCCGAGCGCCAATAACCGGTCGGCACGCCGATGTCTGCCGGGTGATGATCGACCGCGAGATTGGGGATCGCATAGGCCGGCGACGCGCCCTCCACGGCGGATGCGTCGCCCTTGCCCGGCATCGCCAGCGCCGCTGCCGCAATCGCGTCGCCGGCCAGCAGCCGGGACGCCAGCTCGCGCCCCGTCGACGGTGCCGCGATCTTGGCGAGCCAGGCGCTGACCGTCCCGCCCTGCCCCAGCTTCGCGGTGAGACGGGCCGCCGCCGCCGGGCGGAAACGATCGCGCCGCAGATCCTCGTCGCGCGACCAGGTGAGTTGCACCGGGCGCTGCACCGCCTGCGAGATCAGCGCCGCCTGTACTGCGGCATCGACCTCCAGCTTCTCGCCGAACGAGCCGCCACCCAGCATCGCATGCACCGTCACCCGCGCCGGATCGATCCCCAGCGCCTTGGCCGCCGCCGCACGGGCAAGGCCCGGCGCCTGGGTGGGCAGCCACAGCGCCAGCCGGCCATGGGCATAGTCCGCCGTGCAGGTCATCGGCTCCAGCGGCGCGTGCGGGGCGAGGCCGACGCGATAGTCCGCCGTGATCACCCGCGCGCCGCGAAACTCCGCGGAAAGATCCCCCTTGGCCTCGATGCGGGTGCCGTCCCCGGCGAGTGCGGCGTCGAGCGCGGCGTCGATGCTGTCGTCGTTGATCACCGTCGCAGGATTGCGAAAGCGCGGCCGCATCGCCTGGAGCGCACGTTCCGCTGCCCATCCGTTGGTCGCCACGGCCGCCACCCATTGCTTGGTGGTGACGATCGAAAGCATGCCCCGCACGCGATTGGCCGCCGCGCGGTCGACATGGACCAGCTCAGTCTCGCCGATCGGCCCCTGGCGGATCGCGGCGAACACCAGGTGCGGCAGCCGCACGTCCGCAGCGAAGTTGGCGCTGCCGTCCAGCTTGGCGGGGGCATCGAGCCGGGGCAGCGGCTGCCCATAGAGCCGTCCGCCCTCGCCCCCGCGCAAGGGCAGCTGTGCCGGCGCCTTCTCGCGCACCGCCTCGGCCGCCAGTTCGCCGAAGCCGAGGCGCTGACTGCCATGGATCACCGCACCACCGGCCGTGCCGCAGGCCTGCCAATCGACGCCCCAGCGCCGCGCGGCCGCCTTGCACAGCAGCACCCGTGCCGCCGCACCCGCCTGGCGAAGATCGTCCTCGAAGGTACGGATCGAGGTGGAACAGGCCGTCAGCATCAGGTCGGCACGCGCGGCATGGCTGCGCTGCACCTTTTCGGGGAGGCGCGCCAGGGCCGGCGCGAACAAGGTCTGCGCCGCGAGCGGATTGGCATAGAGCGGGTTGAGCGGCGCGGGCTCGACGCCGACCAGCGCCCAGTCCGCCCCCAGTTCGTCGGCGAGGATCTGGGGAAGCGCAGTGTAGACGCCCTGCCCCATTTCCGCCTGCGGCACCGCGACGCGGACCTGCCCGTCCTTGCCGATCTTCACCCACGCGCCGAACAGGCTCTCGCCGGGGCCGGCGGTCAGGTTCGGCGCATAGCTGCGCGGCCACAGTCCCCAGGCGACCACCAGCCCCAGCCCGGCGCCGCCACCGATCAACAGCCTGCGTCGGTCGATCCGGATACGGGGTGCGGAAGGGCCAGCCATCGCCCCGCTCTATCGTGCCCCGCAGCGCCACGCCAGCATGGGCTTTCGATCACCGTCATCGCCCCCTTGGGTTTGCGGCATTTTGGCTCTATCGCGGGGCCGATTGTTTCTCACGCCGGGGATTACCGTGCTGCCCACCCTGCTTGCCGCTGCCGGCGGACATCTTCACTACGCCGATCTCCACCTCAACCCGGTGGCGATCAATCTCGGCTTCTTTCAGATCAAATGGTATTCGCTGGCCTATATCAGCGGCATCCTGCTTGGCTGGCTGTACCTGATGAAGCTGCTCGCCGCCCCCGGCGCGCCAATGGCACGGCGCCACGCCGACGATCTCGTCTTCTACGCGACGCTCGGCATCATCCTGGGCGGCCGCCTCGGCTATGTGATCTTCTACGCGCCGGAGATGTTCTCCAACCCGCTGCAGATCCTGATGCTGTGGGAAGGCGGCATGAGCTTCCATGGCGGCGTGCTTGGCACCTCGCTGGCGATCATCTGGCTGGCCCGCCAGCACAAGCTCAACTGGCTGCGCATCCACGATTATGTCGCCTGCTGCGCGCCGTTCGGGCTGTTCTTCGGCCGCCTCGCCAATTTCGTGAACGGCGAGCTGTGGGGCAAGCCCGGCGACGTGCCCTGGGCGATCGTGTTCCGCGGCACCGTCGCCGCCGGCCTGCCCGAGCCGGCGCGCCACCCGAGCCAGCTCTACGAGGCGGGGCTGGAAGGCCTGCTGCTGTTCGTGGTGCTGTGGTTCTTCTTCTGGCGCACCGATTCGCGCTACCAGCCCGGCAAGCTCACCGGCATCTTCCTGCTCGGCTATGGCATGTGCCGATTCTTCGTGGAGTTCTTCCGCGAACCCGATCGCCAGCTCGTCTGGCTGGTCGACCTGACCGGCCTGCACATGGGCCAGTGGCTGTGCCTGCCGATGATCGCCGGCGGCCTGTTCCTGATCGCGACCGCCCCCGGCCGCCGCAAGCGGATCGAGGCGATCACCGGGCCCAGCGTCGCCTGACGGACCTGCGATGACCAACCCTCTCGACGCCAAGCCCGACGAACGCCGCGACAACGCCGCCGAGCCCGCGCTGCCCGAGCGGCTGGCGCGGGCGATCACGCTGGCCGGCCCGATCCCGCTTTCGCAGTTCATGGGGGCAGCCAACGCGCATTATTACGGCACCCGCGATCCGCTGGGCGCGCGCGGCGACTTCACCACGGCGCCCGAGATCAGCCAGATGTTCGGCGAGCTGATCGGCCTGTGGCTGGCCGACCTGTGGGACCGCGCCGGCCGTCCGGAGACCGCCCGCTATGTCGAGTTCGGCCCCGGCCGCGGCACGCTGGCGTCGGACGCGCTGCGCGCGGCGGGCAAGGCAGGGTTCACGCCTCCGGTCGACTTTCTAGAGACCAGCCCGGTGCTGCGCGCAGCGCAGAAGGAACGCGTTCCGCACGCCGAATGGCATCTCGATCTGGTCGGTCTGCCCGAGGACGCGCCGCTGCTCGTGATCGCGAACGAATTCTTCGACGCACTGCCGATCCGCCAGCTGGTGCATACCGCGCAAGGCTGGCGCGAGCGGCTGGTCGCCTGCCAGGACACACTGTTCCTGCCGGTCACCGGGGATCGCGGATTCGATCCCGTGATTCCGCCCGCACTGCGCGACGCCGCCCCCGGGTCGATTCTCGAAACGTCGCCGGCCAGCGTCGCGCTGCTCCGCGCGCTCGCCCAGCGGCTGCTGGCGCAAGGGGGCGCGGCGCTGATCATCGACTATGGCTATAAAGGCCCGGCGATCGGCGACACGCTGCAGGCGGTGCGCGGCCATGCCTTCGCCAATCCGTTCGACGCGCCGGGCGAGGCGGACCTCACCGCCCATGTCGATTTCGGCACGCTCAAGGAAGCAGCCGACGCCGAGGGGCTGGCGGTCCACGGCCCGGTGACGCAGGGGGATTTCCTCAAGGCGCTCGGCATCGACGAGCGCGCCCGCGCGCTGGCCCGGGTTGCGCCTGAGCGCGGCGACGCCATCGCCGCCGATCGCAATCGGCTGGTGGGGGACGACCAGATGGGATCGCTGTTCAAGGTGCTGGCGATCACCGCGCCCGGCTGGCCGGTGCCGGCGGGATTCGCATGACCTTCCGCGACGCCACCCCTGCGGACGCTGGCGCGATCGACGCGGTGTTCCGGGCAAGCTTCCAGGCGACCTTCGCACATCTCTATTCGGCCGAAGACCTCGCCACCTTCCTCGCCAGGTTCACCGTGGAAGGCTGGGCCGCCGAGATTGCCGATCCTGCCTTCGCGTTTCGCGTGATCGAGGATGCCGAGGGCATCGCCGGCTATTGCAAGCTCGGCCCGATCAGCCTGCCGGCCGCGCCCGAGGGCCCGGCCATCGAACTGCGCCAGCTCTATCTGCTCGACCGCGCCAAGGGCAGCGGTGCGGCGCAGGCGCTGATGGACTGGGCGCTCGCTACCGCCCGCGCGCGCGGTGCCGGCGAGATCTGGCTTTCCGTCTATACCGACAACCACCGCGCCAAGCGCTTCTACGCGCGCTACGGCTTTGAGGATCACGGACCCTATGCCTTCATGGTGGGCAACCATGCCGATGAGGATCGACTGATGCGGCGGGCGCTGTGAGCGAGATCAGCCCCATCCGCGCCCGCGCGCTGGCGGGCCTGCCGCACGGCTTTCTGGGTCGCGCCGGCGGCGTCTCGACCGGCATGGTCGCCGGGCTCAATGTCGGCACCGGGTCGAACGACGATCCTGCCGCCATCGCCCAGAACCGCCGTCTGGCGGTGCAGGCGGTGCTGCCGGGCGCGCGGCTGGTCACCGTCTACCAGGTGCATTCGGCGGACGCGGTGACGGTGATCGCGCCGTTCGACGAGGATCTGCGCCCCCGCGCCGACGCGCTGGTGACCGACCGCCCGGGCCTGCTACTCGGAATCCTTACCGCCGACTGCGCGCCGGTGCTGTTCGCCGACCGCGAGGCGGGCGTCGTCGCCGCCGCCCACGCCGGGTGGAAGGGTGCGATTGGCGGTGTCACCGATTCGACGATCGTTGCAATGGAGGCGCTGGGCGCGCGCCGCGAGGCCATCGCGGCGGCGGTCGGCCCCTGCATCGCGCGCGCCAGTTACGAAGTGGATGCCAGCTTCTTCCAGCACTTCTGCGCGCAGGACCCGGCCAATGAACGCTTCTTCGCCGATGGCCGGCCCGAGCATTTCCAGTTCGACCTGGAGGCCTATGTCGTCCACCGGCTGGCGCTGGCCGGGCTGCGCACGATCGAGGCGCTGGGGCTGGATACCTATACCAATGAGGACCGCTTCTTCAGCTTCCGCCGCGCGACGCATCGGCTGGAGCCGGACTATGGCCGGCAGATCAGCCTGATCGGGATTCCCGGGTAATCCCCTTGCCGTCACCCCAGCGAACGCTGGGGTCTCCCCGGGGCTGGGCGACAACGCAACCGCGCTCCTGCGGGAGATGCCAGCGTGCGCTGGCATGACGGTGGCGCATGAGTCGCCGTCCATCCGGCTTGGCCTTACGCCGCGTCCTCCACCCGCACCTCGGGCGGATGCAGCCGGAGCCGGTTCACCTTGCGCTCGTCTGCGTCGATCACCTCGAGCTTCCAGCCGCTGTCGTGCTCGAGGCATTCGCCCACCGCGGGCACATGGCCGGCAAGCACGAAGGCGAGGCCGCCGATCGTGTCGACATCCTCCTCCACCTCGGCCAGGCGCGGGTCGACCGTCTCGGCGACGTCCTCCAGCTCGGCCCGGGCATCGGCTTCCCAGCCGCCGCCGTCGATCGGCACGATCAGCGCGGCCGGCGCCTCGTCATGTTCGTCCTCGATCTCGCCGACGATCTCCTCGATCAGGTCCTCGATCGTGATCAGCCCCTCGGTGCCCGAATATTCGTCGAGCACGATGGCGAGGTGGGTGCGCTTCACCCGCATCTGGGCGAGCAGATCGAGCGCGCCCATCGATTGCGGCACGTACAGCGGCTGGCGGATCAGCCCGGCGATGCTCGGCGGGTGCGCCTCGCCCTTGGCGAGGATCTCGAACACGTCCTTGATATGGACCATGCCGATGATCGTATCGAGCTCCTCGCGATAGACCGGCAGGCGGCTGTGCCCCGCCTCGGCGAAGAGCTGGACGAGATCGGCGAAGCTGGTCTGCTCCTCGACGGCAATGATGTCGGCCCGTGGCACGCCCACGTCACCGGCATCCCGCTCGCCGAAATGCAGCAGGTTCTTGAGCATCTGTCGCTCGATCGGGGCGAGATCGCCGGCCGGCGGGGTACCGCCGTCGCTCTCATGCTCGTCAATGGCTTCTTCCAGCCGCTCGCGCAGCGTCTCTTCCTGTTCCTCGCCGAACAGGAGGGCGCGCAAACTGCGCCAGATGCCGCCGTTTTCGTGTCGGTGTTCGGGCGAGCCGGTACTGGGGCCCTCGTTCATGTTGGTGTTCAATCCTCGCGTACGGGATAGGGATCGTGCAGGTTCAGCGCCGCCATGGCCGCCTGTTCCATCGCCTCCATGGCTTCCGCCTCGCCATCCTCGATATGGTCATAGCCTAGCAGATGCAGCATGCCATGGACAATCAGATGCGTGGCATGATCGTCCACGGAAATGCCGCGCTCGCCCGCTTCGGCCGAACAGACGCCGTGCGCAAGCACGATGTCGCCCAGCAATACTTCGCCATCATCGCTGTTCTGGGTGACGGTATCGAGCAGATCGGGCTGGATCATCGGGAAGGACAGCACGTTGGTCGGCTTGTCCTTGTCGCGATACTGGCGGTTGAGCGTGTGGACTTCGTCGTCGCTGGTGAAGCGCACCGCGACTTCGATCGTGCTCGGCGATCCCGTCCAGTCGGCATAGGGCGTCTGCGCGATCGCGGCTTCGGCTGCGCGGAGCGCAAGCGCTTCCCAGTCGCCGTCCGGCCAGGGCGCTTCGGGGAGGGCGGCAACGTCAAGCATCAGGCGAGGTCCGTCTCGGAGAAATCGTCGCCCTTGTAGAGCAGACGCGCATCATGGGATTTGGCGCAGGCATAGGCGAAGCAATCGCCCATGTTGAGTCCGGCGGGGTGGCGGCCCTTGCCAAACTGCTGATAGGCATCGAGCGCCAGCTCCAGTTCGCGCGCGCCGATCGGCACCAGCGTCATCCCGAGCTGATCGGCGTAGAGCGCGGCTTCCTGGCGTGCCGCGGTAATATCCATTTCGCGCGAACGCGACAGCGCCGCGACGGTTTCCCAGGCCGCCATCGCCGACCAGAGCGCCGGCGCGCCCTCGACCGCTTCGACCACCAGCCGATCACGCTCGGGTTCCTCGGCAATGATCGCGACCATCGCCGATGCGTCGACGAACAGCGTCAAGACTCGCCCCACAGCTCGTCGAAAAAGGCCTTGTCGGCAAGCAGTCCAGTCGGCGGCGGCAACGGATGGGCACGGCGATGCGCGGCGAGCTTGCGGAGCACGTCCTGCGCCCGGCCCTTGGCCTCAAGCTCAGCCTTGCGCCGCAACAGGCTGTCGCGCACCGCCTCGGTCTTGGTGGTGCCGAGCGCAGCCGCGACCTCGGCGGCAAGCGCCGCGGTGTCCGGATCCTTGATGTAGAGCGATGCCACGCCGCGCCTCCGAAAGGGATATCCCAAATGTAGGCCGGGATATCCCGGCCTTCAACCTTCGCCCTCATAGGCTGCGACGATGCGGCCGACGATCGGGTGGCGCACCACGTCGCCCACCCCGAAGCGCACCATCGAGATGCCTTCCACGCCCTCGAGACGGTGGACGGCGTCGTTCAGCCCCGAGGCACTCGGCCCGCCGGGCAAGTCGGTCTGGTTGGGGTCGCCGCAGATGACCATCCGGCTGTTCTGGCCGAATCGGGTGAGGAACATCTTCATCTGCATCGGCGTGGTGTTCTGCGCCTCGTCGAGAATGACGAAGGCATCGGCCAGCGTACGCCCGCGCATGAAGGCGATCGGCGCGATCTCGATCTCGCCCGAGGCGATCCGCCGCTCGACCTGCTCGGCGGGCAGGCAGTCATAGAGCGCGTCGTAGATCGGGCGGAGATAGGGGTCGACCTTCTCCTTCATGTCGCCGGGCAGGAAGCCCAGCCGCTCGCCCGCTTCCACCGCCGGGCGCGACAGGATCAGCCGCTGGACGCTGCCGGTGATCAGCTGCGCCACCGCCTGCGCGACGGCGAGATAGGTCTTGCCGGTGCCCGCCGGCCCGAGCGCGAAGATCAGGTCGTTCGAGGCGAGCTCGCGCATGTAATGCGTCTGCGTCACCGAGCGCGGCACGATCGTCTTCTTGCGCGTGCGGATCATGATCGAGGGCTTGGGGCCCCCGTTCACCGGCTCGGCACGGACGATGCCGGTGAACATCGGTTCGCTCGACATCGCGATCACCGCGTCGATCAGCCCGCCATCGACGTCCTCGCCGCGGATCACCCGGCTGTGCAGTTCCTGGAGCACCTCGCGGGCATGGGCCACCGCCTCGGTGCCGCCTTCGATCACCACCCGCTGGCCACGCGCGTGGATGTACACGCCCAGCCGCTCCTCGAGCATCAGCAGGTTGGAATCGAACTCACCGAAGAGCTGCGGCAGGAGCTGGGGCTTGTCGAAGGTAACCTCTACCCGGGAACGTTCGCCGGATTGGGCGGGGACAGGCTTGCGGCTCATGCGGTCCTTTCGAGGTTGGCGGCGGGCGCGGGGATCATGCGGCCCCGGAGGGGCAAACCTTGGCATGGTGCAGAGGTTCCTTGGCGCATGTCGACAGACAAGATGACAGACGGAAACGGCGATGCACAGGGGGTGATCGCAGGTTCGCACAATGCCGCACGGGTGTGACGCGGTTGCGACACTCGCGCGGCACAGGCGTACCGGCGGGGAAAGACGGGCGCGCAGCGCCGATCCGGTCAATTCGGGACAGGTGTGAGACGCGTTTCCATGAGCATGAGACGGATCGCCGCAATGCCGTGATCGAGCGCCGAACGCTCTCCCTGTAGAAGGACCCCAGTAGTTTGTTTCGAGGGATAGAAGAATGAAGATCGCTCTCGCGGCTGTTGCCGCCGCCACGCTCGCCTGGACGGGCACTGCCCAGGCCGACACGATCATCGACACCGGGCCCGGCTCTACCACGATCTTCGATGCCAGGTCGATCACCTCGACCCGCGCGATCGCCGGCTTCTTCGAGCTGAACAATGCGACGACGGTGAACGGCGTCTTCGGCTGGATCGGCGGCAACGAAGGTGCACGCCTCACGGCCAATATCTACAGCGAGATCGATTTCGTGCCCGCGACGCTGCTCCACTCCACCAGCTTCGTGAACACCGGCACGATCGGCTGGCAGGGCAGCGACTCGCTGAACTGGAAGCTCGACCCCGGCACCTATTGGGTCGTCTTCTCGGCAGCAGATGAAAACAAGAGCTTCATGCCGAACGGCGCGGCCGATCCGCTGGTCGCCTATCTGCGCGGCAACAGCGACAATGGCTGGCTCCGCCTTAGTGACACGGATGCCCTCGGCGTGCGCCTGACCGGTGTCACCGGCGGCGCGGTGCCGGAGCCGGCCAGCTGGGCCATGATGATCGGCGGCTTCGGCCTCGCCGGCGGCGCGATCCGCACCCGCCGCAAGCGCCCCGCAGCGCTGGCCTGAAGGCGCGTCAGGTCCCGGGCGGCCAGGCCGCCCGGGACCTGTGTCACAGCGCCGCCAACAGGTTGAACGCGACATATTTCGTCCAGCGCCCCGGCGGGGCGTTGGGCGCATCGCGCAGGAAGCGGCCCTTGGCGAGCAGCACCACGTCGCCCTCCAGCCGCACCGCCTTGCTGAGGCGATAGCGTATCCGCCCATCGAGCTGGTGCCCGGCGAAATCGCCGGCACGGCCGCGCGCATCGCGCACGCCGGTGCTGGAAAAGGCATCGGTCTGCGCCGCCAGCCACATCGGGCGATAGCTGAGCGTCACATCGGTGCGGCCTCGCGCCGCCTCGGCCTGCAGCGCGGGCGCGACGACGTTGCTGCGCGCGATCGCATTGTAGAGCCCGGCCGGTGCGAGATCGGCGCGACGCATGCCGAACAGCGTGTCGAAGCGGCCATAGCTGCCGCCGGGCGCGTCTCCGCTCGCATAGTCGAATTCGGCGAGCAGCCGCGGCTTCCACGCCCCCGCCCAGCTATAGCCGATACGGCCATGGACGAACCATGCCCGCACCTGCTGGCGGGGTGCGCCCGCCGCAAGGCTGGTCGACAGCGACCCGGTCTGGCCGATCACCTCCACCTCGTAATCGACCATGGCGGTCGCGGGATCGCGGGCGATGCGGATACTGGCCGTGTCGAGCGAGCGGTCGCGAGTCGGTCGGCCGGGCGTATCGTGTTCGCCGAGGTGGAAATAGCTGGTCTCGACCAGCGCCGGACCGATCGCCCTCGCCCGGTTGAGCAGCCCGCCCCACAGCACCAATGCGGAGCCTTCGCGGTCGATCGCGGGCTGGTTGGAAAGGAGTGCATCGATATCGTCGGGCCGGCGGCGCTGCGGCATGGTGTAGATCGCGGTCGCCGCCCAGCCCCCCTTGCTCCAGTCGGCGCGCAGGCCGGTATAGCCGTTGGTGGTGTTGCGATAGTCATCCGCCGCGACCAGTCGCCGCGCGCCCAGGTTGAGCAGGAAGCGCCCCGCCTGCACTTTCAGCTTCGATCCGCGCCCCAGCATATCGCCAAGGTCGAGTTGCACATAGGCCTGGACGGGCTCCAGCGTGTTGACCTCGCCCGTCGTCACCGGCGAGCGGCGGTTGCCGCCATAGACGCGGCTATCCCACAGTTCGCCCACCACGCTCACGGGCCCGTGCTGATAGCGGGCGAGCAGCGTCGTACGGAAATCGACGAGGTCGTCGCTGCGGTTGAATCCGGCCCGGGCCTGTCCGTCGATGGCTTCGTACCGCACGCGCTCGCTGGCCGCGAAGGTCAGGCCTTCGGCCGGCGGCGGCAGCACGCCCTGGGCATGGGCCAGCTCCGCCGTTCCAGCCGCCAGCACCACGATCAGGCCGCATGCCCGCTCCTTCATTTTCGCCCCCCATTTTCAGCCGCTTGGGCGGCGATACGCTTCTAGGCGAGGGGCAGGCGGCCGGTCACGCGGAAACCGATACAAGTTCGCGACCGGCCAGCGAGTTCGGCCCGGCGCTGATCAGCTCCACCTCGATCAGGTCGCCGATCTTCGCACTCGTCTCCAGATGGACCGACTGCAACCAGGGCGACTTGCCGATCATCTGGCCGGGACGGCGGCCGACGCGCTCGATCAACACCGAACAACGGCGGCCGACGCTGGCCGCATTGAACGCCTGCGAATCGCGGGCAAGGGCCGCCTGCAGCCGCTGCAGCCGCTCGTCGGCAACCTCGGCCGGCAGATACTGGTCGACCAGCTCGGCCGCCGGCGTGCCGGGGCGCGGCGAATATTTGAAGCTGAAGCACTGGGCATAGCCGACCGCCTCGACCAGCTGCAGCGTCTCCTCGAACTCGGCCTCGGTCTCGCCGGGGAAAGCGACGATGAAGTCGCCCGACAGCGCGATGTCCGGCCGCGCGGCACGAACGCGCTCGAGGATGCGCAGATAGGAATCGCGGGTGTGGCTGCGGTTCATCGCCTTGAGGATGCGGTCGCTGCCCGCCTGCACCGGCAGGTGGAGGAACGGCATCAGCTTGGGCACCGAGGCATGCGCCTCGATCAGCCCCTCGGCCATGTCGTTGGGGTGGCTGGTGGTGTAGCGGATGCGGGCCAGCCCCTCGATACGATCGAGCGCGATGATCAGGTCGTGCAGGCCGCGACCGTCGTCATCGCCCCAGGCATTGACGTTCTGGCCGAGCAGCGTGATCTCCCGCGCACCGGCATCGACCAGCGCCTTCGCCTCGTCGACGATCGCCGCATAGGGGCGGCTCACTTCGGCGCCGCGGGTATAGGGCACGACGCAATAGGTGCAGAACTTGTCGCAGCCTTCCTGCACGGTGAGGAACGCGCTCGCGCCCACCTTGCGGCGCATGGGCAGCTTGCCGAACTTGCTGGCGATCGGCATGTCGGTGTCGAGCCCGAGCTGGCCCTGCGCGGCCTTGGCGACCAGATCGGGAAGGTTGTGATAGGCCTGCGGGCCGACCACCACGTCCACCTTGGCGCGGCGGGCGATTTCCTCGCCCTCGGCCTGGGCGACACAGCCCGCAACCGCGATCATCGGCTTACCGGCCTCGCGCAGCTTGAGGCGGCCGATCTCGGAATAGACCTTCTCGGTCGCCTTTTCGCGGATGTGGCAGGTGTTGAGAACGACGAGATCGGCCTGGTCCGCCTCGGCGGCGACGAGTCCCTGGGCGGCCATCAGCTCGCCCATGCGCTCGCCGTCATAGACGTTCATCTGGCAGCCGTACGACTTGACGTGATAGGTCTTGGGGGTGGTCATGATCGGCGCGCCTATACGCGGAAATGGTGGCGAGAAACAGGCCTTGGCTTCTGCCTAGCCCATTGCCGTGACCCCAGCGAAAGCTGAGGTCTCTTCGAGGCCAGGCGACGCCGGTACAGCGCGGCTGTGGGAGATCCCAGCGTTCGCTGGGATGACCGGTATCAGGGCGCCGGCGTCCTGTACCCGATCGGCTCATCGGCAAACCGGAACGGCCGCAGCGGCTGGCCGAGCGTGCGGACCAGCGCTTCCTCGATCCGCCGCCGGCTTTCCGCCGCGATCGCCTTGCGGCCGGGGAAATCGCGGGGGTCGAACGGCTCGAGGAAATGGACGCGCAGCCGGAAGCGCTCCCTGCGCGCCAGCACCCGCTTGGCATTGTTGAGCCCCCGCTCCTGCCCGATCCAGCCAATGTCCTCGCCCGCTGCGCCGTAATCGAGCATCACCGGCTGCACCATCACGCCCGGCGGCGGCGGCTCCAGCACACGCAGCATCGGCGTCTTGAACGGCAGCAGCGACTTGCCGTCGGTCGTCGTGCCCTCCGGGAAAATGGTGACCGCCCAGGTCTCGGCCAGTGCATCGCGCAGCTGGTTGATCTGCTCGGCGACGCCCATGCGGTTCTCGCGCTTCACATAGACGGTGCGATTGAGCCCCGCGAGCCAGCCGACCAGCGGCGACGCGGCGATCTCGGCCTTGGCCACGAACGCGGTGCCGCTTGCGCCCCCGAGGGCGAGGATATCGATCCAGCTGATGTGATTGGAGACGTAGAACACGTCCCGCTTCAGCGGTGTGCCGACACGCTTGACCTTCGCGCCGGCAATCCGCGCCGCGCTGGCCAGGAACAGCCGCGGCCAGGGCGAGGGCAGCCGCACCAGGCGGAACAGATAATGGAGCGGCACGTGCACCAGCAGCGCCAGCGCCAGCCGCGCGACGCGAAACCACAGGCGGACCAGCTCGGTGCCGGTCAGCCGCGTGGGCAGCCCCTGGGTCGCCTCCTCGCGGCGCCGCCGGGCGCGCTCAGTTCTTGCGGTCGAGCGCAACCCCATACAGTTCCATGCGGTGGTCGACGAGGCGGAAGCCCAGCCGCTCGGCGATCTGCTTCTGCAGCAGTTCCAGCTCGGGATCGACGAACTCGATGACCTTGCCGCTCTCGACATCGATCAGGTGATCGTGATGCGCCTCGGGCGCCGGCTCGTAGCGGGCCCGACCGTCGCCGAAATCGTGGCGATCGAGGATGCCGGCCTCCTCGAACAGGCGGACGGTGCGATAGACGGTGGCGATCGAGATGCCTGGATCGATCGCGGCGGCGCGCTCATACACCTTTTCCACGTCGGGATGATCGTCCGCGTCGGACAATACGCGCGCGATCACCTTGCGCTGTTCGGTGATGCGCAGCCCCTTTTCGTGACAGAGCGCTTCGAGATCGATCTTGCGAGCCATGACACCGCTGTAGCGCCATAAGCGTCAGCGGAAAAGAGCAAGCCTCCGGATCCCGCAACACGAAAACGCCGGCCGCGGACGGGGTCCGGGCCGGCGTTCGATTTGCTGTCCTGGGGTGGACGGATCAGCGGGTCTTGCGGCGCTTCGTGCCGAGACCGATCTTCTTCGCCAGGCTGCGGCGCTGCTCGGCATAGTTCGGGGCGACCATCGGATAGTCGGCCGGCAGGTTCCACTTGGCGCGATACTGTTCCGGAGTCATCTGATAGTGCGTCATCAGGTGGCGCTTCAGCATCTTGAGCTTCTTACCGTCTTCGAGGCAGACGATATAGTCCGGCTTCACCGAAGCGCGCACCGAAACGGCGGGCTCCTGCTTCACTTCCGGCTCCGGCTGCACGGTGCCGAGACCGCTGAGCGCGCCGTGGACGTTCGAAATCAGCTGCGGAAGGTCCGAAACCGCGACGCTGTTGTTGCTGACGTGCGCAGCGACAATATCAGCGGTCAGCGCGATCAACGTTTCCTGAATTTCAGATGAAGCTTCCATGATATTCCTTTCGACCCATTAACGGTGACTATTGTTTGCTGTCACCTGACTCGCTCTATCGTCCGAAGCACAACGGTTGGCAAGAGATCAAGTCGCAAGTCGATCAAATTTTATCCCAGTGCGCGTGCCAAAGTGAGAGCATTGAACGTCTGACCGTTAGTACCGCGATAATAGCCACGCCGTTCCCCTGCCTTTTCAAAGCCGACACGGTGGTAGAGTCGAATGGCAGCATTGCCTTGGCGGACTTCGAGATGCAGCTTGGTAGCGCGACGATTGCGCGATTCCGCAATGACCGCTCGCAACAAGGCACCGCCGACGCCGCGCCCCTGTGCGCCGGGGTCGGTTGCCAGCAACAGCAGCTCCGCCTCGTCGAGCATCGCGCGCGCCATGGCAAAGCCGCAGTCACGCCCGTCGATGCTGGCGACCAGCAGCCATACGCCGGTAAGCGCCATCATCCCCATACATTGCGGCTGGGTCCAGGCCTCCCCGAAGGCGGGATCGAAGGCTGCCTGCATGATGCGGCAGACCGACGGAAGATCCTGCACCCCACCTTCGCGCAGTTCGATCGGCTGGGGTGCGGCAGCGTTCATGCGAGCCCGCGCTCCGCGAGCGTCTTGGCGTCCGGGCCGCGGCCATAGAGCGGGCGCGGCGGCAGCTTGGTGAAATCCGGTGGCAGCAGCACCGCATCGGCGGCGCGCGGCAGCGCCTCGCGCAGGTCCAGCCCCTCGCAAAGCGCGGCCAGGTGCCGCACCCCGCTGCCGGTCGCCGTCCGCCCATCGAGGCCGGCAAGCGCCGCCTCGGGACGCAAGGAGGCAAGCGGTCCGGTATCGAGCAGCGGGGCAGCAAAATGCTGGACGAATACTTCGCCGTGGCCGCCTTCGAGCACGACGGAAAGCCGATCCAGGTCCGGATCGGAGGCGAAACCAGCCGCAGCGATCAGCGCGAGCGAAGAATAACCGTGCACCGGTACGCCCCAGCCGATCGCCAGGCCGCGCGCGGCGGCGAGTCCCACGCGCACGCCGGTGAAGCTGCCCGGGCCGACATCGACCAGGATCGCATCGGCACGCCCTCCGCCCGGCAGTTCGCCGATCATCGGCACCAGCCGCTCGGCATGGCCGCGGCCGACGATTTCGTGCCGCTCTGCCAGCACGGAGCCGCCCGCCAGCAACGCCACCGAGCAGGCGGCGGTGGCGGTTTCGATCACAAGAAGTCGCGGGGCGTCAGCCATCGCCCCGCGCTAGCCAAAGAATCGGGGACAGGTCAAATCACCGTGTTGAACTGATCGAACGCCGGACGCGGCGACCGCGCGAAGATCGTCGAGGGATCGCCGACCCCCAGCGTCGAGATGAAGTTCGACTTCACGTTTGGCTGGTCGCCGAAGAACGCCTCGTCGACCTTGCCGTTGTCGAAGCCCGACATCGGGCCGGTATCGAAGCCCAGTGCGCGCGCCGCGATGATGAAATAGGCGCCCTGCAGCGAGGAGTTTCGGAATGCCTGCTCGCGGCGCCCTTCTTCGGTCGGGAACCAGTTCTTGGCTTCGGGCGCGTGCGGGAACAGCTCGGGCAGATGCTCGTGGAAATTGATGTCGTAGCCGATGATCACGCTGGCCGGCGCCATGCGGATCTTCTCGGCATTGCTGCCGCTGGCGAAGCTGGCAAGCTTGTCCTTGCCGTCCTGGCTCAGCACCCAGACGAACCGCGCCGACTGCTGGTTGACCGAGGTCGGGCCCATCTTCAGCAGATCGTAGATCGCCTCGATATCGGCCTGCGTCACCGCCTGATCGGTGTAGCCGTTATAGCTGCGCGCGGTGCGGAAGATCGTGTCGAGGGCGACGTCGTTGAGCGGCTGGCCCATGGGCTGCAGTCCTTTCGTGCTGGGAAGGGTTGGACGACGTGCGCGTTAGATCGCGCGCACTTCGGTCACTTCGGGAACGTAATATTTGAGCAACTGCTCGATGCCGCCCTTCAGCGTCGCAGTCGAGGACGGGCAGCCCGAGCAGGCGCCCTGCATCTGCAGATAGACCTTGCCCTCGTTGAAGCCGCGGTAGACGATGTCGCCGCCGTCATTGGCGACCGCCGGGCGGATACGGGTGTCGATCAGCTCGCGGATCTGCGCGACGATATCGGCATCCTCGGGATTGTCGCCGAAATCGGCGCTTTCCGGCGGCACGCTGAAGCCGGCGGCCGACCCCGCCATGAACAGCGGCATGTTGGCCGAGAAATGATCGAGCAGGATGCCGAGCACGTCGGGCTTGAGCACCGACCATTCGACGCCGGGTGCCACGGTAACCGAGATGAAGTCGCGGCCGAAGAACACGCCGGTCACGTCGCCCAGCGCGAACAGCGCGGTGGCGAGCGGCGACGCCTCGGCCTCTTCGGGGCTGGCGAAGTCGCGGGTACCCGCTTCCATCACGATCCTGCCGGGCAGGAACTTGAGCGTTGCGGGGTTGGGCGTGGCTTCGGTCTCGATCAGCATGGCGCTCACATGGGCGCGTCCTTGCGCGGGATCAAGCGGGCGCAAGGGAAACGCTGCGTTGCTGCGGAGAGACGGCACTTCTCAAGCCCCTCCCCCTTGCCGCGTGCATCGTGTAGGCCGCCGGCGATGTTTAGCCGTCCGTTGCTCGCTTCGCTGGTCCTCGGCCTCGTCTCCGCCACCGGGTTCGCGCCGCTCGAATGGTGGCCGCTCGCCCTGCTCTGCTTCGCCGGCCTGTTCGCGCTCGTCTATGCGGCGCCAACACTGCCGCGCGCGCTGCTGCGCGGCTGGCTGTTCGGGCTCGGCCATTTCACGGTTGGCGACAACTGGATACAGCACGCCTTCGACTTTCAGGACAAGATGCCCCCCGCGCTCGGCTATCTCGCCGTCGTGCTGCTCGCGCTGTACCTCGCCCTCTATCCGGCAGTGGCGATGGGCGCGGCCTGGCTGTTCGCGCGCAAGGTGAAGGCCAGGTCCGGCTGGATCGAGCCGGACCTCGGCTATGTCTTCGCCGCCGGCGCCGCCTGGATCGTCACCGAGTGGCTGCGCGGCTGGGTGTTCACCGGCTATCCATGGAACCCGCTCGCAGTACTGTGGGTGCCGGTGCCGGGCGTCCGGAACCTCGCGACGCTGATCGGCACCTACGCGCTCTCCGGCGTGACGATCGCTATCGCTGGCACCCTCTATCTGGCCGCACAGCGTCAATACCGGCCGCTGCTCGTCGCGGCGCTGGCGCTGCTCGCGCTCAACCTCGGCTGGTCGGACCGCTGCGACCGGATCCGCTGTCTCAGCACCGCAAGCGGCACCGAGGTGGTGATCGTCCAACCCAATATCGGCCAGGACGCCGTGAGCCGCCCCGACTATGCGGAGTTCCTCCTCACCCGCATGCTCGACCTGAGCGGCAAGCCCGGCATGCTGCCGCGCCTGGTCGTGTGGCCCGAGGGTATGGTCGACTACTTCGTGGAGGATGGCTATCCCGCGCCGTGGTACCGGCAGGATCCACGCCTGGTCCGCGCGCGCATCGCAGCCGTTCTGGGCCCATGGGACCGCGCCCTGATCGGCGGCAACGCGCTCGAGTTCGATCGCAACGACCGGCTGCGGGGCGCCGGCAACTCGGTCTGGGCGCTGGACCCCGACGGCATGCTCGGCGGCCGCTACGACAAGGCGCATCTGGTGCCGTACGGCGAATATCTGCCGATGCGCACGCTGCTCGCGCCGCTGGGCCTTGCCCGGCTGGTGATGGGCGATGTCGACTATCTCTCCGGCCCCGGACCCCGCGCCCTGCCGGTCGCCGGCTTCGGCAATGCCGGGATCCAGATCTGCTACGAGATCATCTTCTCCGGCCAGATCGTCGATGAGGCACACCGGCCGGACTTCCTGTTCAACCCGTCGAACGACGCCTGGTTCGGCCGCTGGGGGCCGCCGCAGCATCTCGCCCAGGCACGCCTCCGTGCGATCGAGGAAGGCCTGCCGATCCTGCGCGCCACCCCCACCGGCATCTCGGCGCTGATCGACGGGCATGGCCGCCTGCTCGGCACCGTGCCGGCAGGGCAGGCCGGCGCCATCCGCCTGCCGATGCCGCACGCGCTGGCACCCACGCTGTTCTCCAAGTTCGGCAACGGAATGGTGCTGCTCGTCGCGGCGCTCTGCGGATTGTTCGCGATTGCCAATCGGCGGTGGGCCCGCTAGGGAGCACATATAAGGAAAGCTTTATATGGGCATGGCAACGGCCCGGCGATCCTTCCCAACCTGAGGAATTTACATGCGTTCCAACTATCTCTTCACGTCCGAGTCCGTTTCCGAAGGCCATCCCGACAAGGTCGCCGACCAGATTTCCGACTCGATCGTCGACCTGTTCCTGTCGAAGGATCCCGAAGCCCGCATCGCCTGCGAGACGCTGACCACCACCCAGCTGGTCGTCCTAGCGGGCGAGATCCGTTGCAAGGGCGTCTACGAGAAAGGCGAATGGGCCCCAGGCGCCCAGGAAGAGATCGAAAAGACCGTCCGCGAGACGGTGAAGCGCATCGGCTATGAGCAGTCGGGCTTCCACTGGCAGACCTTCCGCTTCGAGAACAACCTGCACGGCCAGTCCGCGCACATCGCGCAGGGCGTGGACGCTTCGGGCAACAAGGACGAAGGCGCCGGCGACCAGGGCATCATGTTCGGCTTCGCCTGCGACGAGACCCCGGACCTGATGCCGGCGACGCTCGACTACAGCCACAAGATCCTCGAGCGCATGGCCGCCGACCGCCACTCGGGCGCGGCGCCGTTCCTCGAGCCGGACGCCAAGAGCCAGGTCACCCTGCGCTTCGACAACGGCAAGCCGGTGGCCGCCACCGCGATCGTCGTCTCGACCCAGCACGCGCCGGGCTACGACACCGGCGACAAGGAAGCCGAGCTCCACGCCTATGTCAAGAAGGTGATCGCCGAGATACTCCCCGCGGAGCTGCTCTCGGATGCGACCGAGTACCACATCAACCCGACCGGCTCGTTCGAAATCGGCGGCCCGGACGGTGATGCGGGCCTGACCGGCCGCAAGATCATCGTCGACACCTACGGTGGCGCCAGCCCGCATGGCGGCGGCGCGTTCAGCGGCAAGGACCCGACCAAGGTCGACCGTTCGGCGGCGTACATCACCCGCTATCTCGCCAAGAACATCGTCGCGGCCGGCCTCGCTAAGCGCTGCACGATCCAGCTCGCCTACGCCATCGGCGTGTCGAAGCCGCTGTCGCTCTATGTCGACACCCACGGCACCGGCACCGTCGGCGACGACAAGATCGAGCAGGCGATCCAGGGCATCGAGAAGCTGGGCGGCCTCACCCCGCGCGGCATCCGCACGCACCTGGGCCTCAACAAGCCGATCTACCAGCCGACCGCGGCCTACGGCCATTTCGGCCGCAAGCCCGAGGGCGATTTCTTCCCGTGGGAGCGCACCGACCTGGTCGAGGACCTGAAGGCCGCGCTCGCCGCCTGATCGGTCTTCCTGATCCGAAGATGAAAAGGTCCCGCCGGCACCTGCCGCGCGGGGCTTTTTCATGCACGCGCCGTCCGCTCGTTTCGTCGCCGACCTATAAGACGAGTCGGATCCCGCCATGGTTAATGCGGGGCAGTGGAGGAGTGACGGATGGTTCTCGACGAAGAGGACTGGCAACCCGCGGCGAGCCCGGGTCTGCACCTGGCGTTTCGACCGGTTCACGACGTCGTCAGCGGGCGCGTGTTCGCCTATGAGGCGCTGCTGCGCGGCCCCGACGGCGAAGAGGGCGACGAGATCCTCGCCCAGATCCCCCCTGAACG
The DNA here is from genome assembly GCF_913777625.1 of uncultured Sphingomonas sp. GTDB lineage: Bacteria > Pseudomonadota > Alphaproteobacteria > Sphingomonadales > Sphingomonadaceae > Sphingomonas. Next base: position 26,088 of record NZ_CAJYTI010000017.1, on the reverse strand, counting down.
CCATGCCGAGCTCGATCGCCGGGTTGCCGCGGGCGCCGTGTACCGCGCGATGACCGCGGGGCTGGGCACGATGGTCGCCCGCCTGCTGATCCCGATCTATTCGCCCGGCGCCGCGCCCGCCCTGGCGTCGCTCGCCGCTGCGACCGAGGCGGGGCGGCGCACCGGACTGGTACCCGAACGGATGATCTTCGGCGTTCACGGCTTTGCCGATCTGGCCGGGCAGCATCTCGCCGATCTGGTCGAAGGGCATCGCCGCGCCGGCAGCCTCACCGCCTTTGTCGGGCTCAGCCATGATCCGGTCGGCTATACCGCGTGCGTGCGGTATCGCCCAGCGATGGTGCGACTCGATCCGGAACTGGTGAACGGAATCGACTCCAGCTGGTCCCGCCGACTGATGCTGGAAGAGCTGGTACCCCGGCTGCGCGACCGCGGCATGCGGGTGATCGCCGACGGCGTGGAGCAGGAAAACGTGCTCCAGCGCCTGCGCAGCCTGGGTATTTTTCACGTGCAAGGGGAACTGGTTGGATCGCCCCTGCCGGGCGCACTGCCGGCCACGCGCATCGTCCGCCCGGCCGCTGCGGCGTAACCGGATCGGGGGTTGCCCCGGCAGCAGCGTCAACGCTCGGGTAAGGTTTCTGGACTAGCGTTCTGGCAAGGGGATCCAGCGTGGAGATCCCCCGTGCTCGACCCAATCGTCCCCGTTCCCCGCCAGGAACCCATACCCCGGGACTGGTTCGCGATGGCGTTCCAACCGGTCGTCAACACCTCCACCCTGATCGTTACCGCCTATGAGGCGACGTTCCGCGGTCCGGAGGGGGAAGGCCCGGCCGCCTTCGTCGAGACGCTGCCCGAGGACAAGCGCGCCACCTTCGATCTGCGTTGCCGCGTCGCGGCGATCGAACAGGCAATGGCACTCGGTATCACCGAACGTCACACGCGCCTCGCGATCAAGGTGATGCCGCGCTACATCGCCGACCCGGACGCCGATGCCGATCGGATGCTGCGCATCGTCCGCCGCCTGGGGTTTCCCGCCCGGGAGCTCGTTTTCGAGTTCAGCGACCGCGACCATCTGGAAAGCGACAAGATGCTGGGGCTGATGAAGGCCTATCGCAAGCTGGGCTTTCTGATCGCCTTCGATGATTTCGGCGCCGGCGACATGGGGCTGGATCTCGTCTCGGCGTTCACCCCCGACACGCTGAAGCTGGCCCCCGAGCTGGTACACAGCCTGTGCAGCAGCTGGGCCAAGCGAATCGTGGTCGAACGGGTGGTGGAGGTCGCCAAGAAAGGTCGGATCCGGCTGATTGCCGAAGGCGTCTCGACTCGCGCAGAACATGATCGGCTGCGCATGCTGGAGGTGGTGCTGATGCAGGGCGATCTGATCGCACTGCCCCAGGTCGGTGCCCTGCCGGCGCCGGCACTTCGCCTCAACGCCGCCGCCTGAGGCGGGAATCGCTCCGAATCGGGCGAATCGCGAAGGCAAACTTCGTAGAATCCCGATCGGGGCGAATCCGCTGGGGCGATGCACGGAATGGGCCGGAGCGACGGCTTTGGTTACCTATTCTTCAGGTTCGGAAGAATCGGGTATCGGAGCAAAGAACATGGCCAACACGATGAACCTTCGCATCGATCTGCAGCCGCTGACGGCACAGGGAAGCGCGGAACCGTTCGCCTGGCACGCCGCCATTCACGCCCCCGCACAGGCATTCCATGTCGTCAACGCCATCCTGCCGCGACCGGTTCGCGCCGAACTGGAGGCGATCCGGCTTGAGCATGCCTTCGCCGCTGCCGCGAATGCCGGGCTTGCCGATACCGGTACGCTGCTGATCGTGCCCGTTCAGGTCCATGCCGGTGCCCCCGAGCGCCTGCTCACCCACCTGTTCCGCGCCGCCCTGCGCCACCGTTTGCCGCTCGACCGCGTCGTCGTCGAAGTGAGCGCCGACGAATCCGCCGACCGCGATGCCGCCGCCGCGATGATCGCCGCCTGCACCGATCGCGGCATGATGGTCGGCCTCGGCGACTTCGCCGCCGGTCCGCTGGCGCTCGGCCTGCTGGCGCATTGCTCGCCGCGGCTGATCCGTCTGGCCCCGGCGCTCGCCCACCGGCTCGACACCGCGCCCGCCCGCGCCCGCCTCGTCGAAGGCGTGATGCGCCTCGCGCAAGGCATGGGCGTCACTGTCACGGCACCCGCGCCTACCGAAGAAGCCGAGCAGTCCGCCGCGATCGCCGTCGGGCTTCGCCACTTTCAGGGCGCACTGCGTACCGAGCCGCGCGTCCGCCGCTATACCCGCCCGGTACGTCGCTGGGGCGCGCCCGTGGCCCCGGCCCGCCTCGCCGCCTGATAAGCCCCGATTTGCCAGCACGCAGGCGGGCGACTATGCGCTGCGCCCCATGGCTGATCCTACCACCATCCGTCGTCTCTATGGCCGCCGCCAGGGCCACAAGCTCCGCCAGGGCCAGTCCGCGCTTGTCGAGGAGCTGCTGCCGCAGGTGAGCGTGCCCGAAACCGGCCCGCTCGATGCGCAGACACTGTTCGGCGACGATCGCCCGCTGGAGGTCGAGATCGGCTTCGGCGGCGGCGAGCATCTCGCGGGTCAGGCGGCGATGCGGCCAACCCACGGGTTTATCGGCTGCGAGCCCTTCCTCAACGGCGTGGTCGGCGCGCTCAACCACATCCGCGACGGTGCGCTTTCGAACGTCCGCCTGCACATGGGCGATGCGCTCGAGGTGATCGAGCGGCTGCCCGATGCGAGCCTCAGCCGCGCCTATCTGCTCCACCCCGACCCCTGGCCCAAGGCACGCCACGCCAAGCGGCGCATGGTCAATCACGGCCCGCTCGACCTGATCGCCGCCAAGCTCAAGCCCGGCAGCGAGTTCCGCCTCGGCACCGACGACCCCACTTATTGCCGCTGGGCGATGATGGTGATGGGCCAGCGCAAGGATTTCGTCTGGCAGGCACAGACCGCGCAGGACTTTCTCACCCGCCCTGCCGACTGGCCGGAAACGCGTTACGAACGCAAGGCCCGGCGCCAGGGGCATGAAGTCTGGTATTTTCGCTATGTCCGGGTCTGAACCCGGTCAGCGGAGCTAGCGAACCGAGACCTTACCAGAGGGTCGACGGCGGGGGCGCCGAGCCGCTCAGGCCGACACGCCCTCGTCCTGACCGGAGCGGCGCCATGCGCCCCGCAGCCATCGCGCGGCCAGCCCGGCCAGACCGGGGCGCACGAAAATCCAGTCGCGCAGCGCCGGCCCCTGCACCGCGCCCATGGTTCGCTTGTAGCCGCTGTCGCCCGCGCCCCAATCGACCAGTCGCACGCCCTGCTCCCTGGCGCGGGCAAGATTGCGGTACTGGAGCACCCTGCCCGGCGAATGCCGCGCAAGTTCCGGATCATAGCTGTTCGCGATCGCATAGCTGCGCGCGCCAGTGACGAGATCGAACGAGAAGGCCATCGGCCGTCCGTCGATCCGCAGCACCGCCGCGGACATCATCCCGGCCACTACCGGGTCGCGTGCCGCCGCGCCGAAGAAGGCGCCGTGACCGTCCACAGTGAACTTGGCGTCGCGGCCGTCGGTGCGACTGGCGATCCAGCTACGGCGTTCGATATCCGCCAGGTCGTCGAAGCGAAGGCTTCCCCAGGTCCAGTCCAACTTGCCTTCGCGCGCCAGATGCTTTTCGAAATAGCGATTTTTGCGCAGCGTCGATCCGCGTGGCCAGCCGCCCTCGGCCGCCGGCACGCCGATATCGAGCAGGTAGCAGTGCGCGACGAAGCGATCGAGGACCGTCCATCCCTGCGCCAGCGCCTGCACCTTCAGCCAGGCCAGTGCCGGATCGTCGTCCGAAATCGGACCGATCCGTAGCGCCCGCACCTGGCGCGCCAGCGCCGCAAGCAACGCCTCCGCGGCGGCCGGACTAGCGCCTTCCGCCACAGGAAAGCTGCGAAACGGCCAATAGCAGCCGGGGATCTCCGCCAGGCCGAGCCAGCGGGGGCCCTTGTCCACGAGGGGCAGCGCCGCCACGGACAGGCCTGCCTCTCCCACCACCAGCGTCCTTGCGGTGCCGCCATACGCCGCCAGGGCTGCGGCATACCAGCCGTACCGCAGGAAGCGGTGGGTCTCGGCCGACCGTTCGGCGACAGTGTCGAGCGCGGGCGCAAGGTCCGGCACGCAGGACAGCTGGACCGTCTTCCCACCCGGCTCGACCTCCTCGCCAAGGGCGGATCGACGGGGACGGGGGCGGGCAGACAGGCGCATCGGCGCATTGCTACACCCGCACCCCTTACCATCCGGTGCAGCGCACACTTGCAAGCAGTGCACGCCCGCTTGCATACAGCGTCGCATGGAAGGCCCCTATCTCTCCACCGTCTCGGAAACGATCCAGGCAGCGATCACACCGGTGTTCCTGCTCGCCGGCATCGGCGCCTTCCTCAACACGATGGTCGGCCGCCTCGCCCGCATCGTCGACCGTGCGCGGGTGATCGAGGAACTCCATCCCCGCTCCAGCGGCCCCGAGCATGACCGGCATGTCTGGGAGTTGCGGATCATCGATCGCCGCATCTCGGTGATCAACAACGCCATCTTCCTGTGCACCGCCAGCGCGCTCGCCATCTGCATGGTCGTGGCGCTGATGTTCGTCTCCCGGCTCGCCAATCTCCACGTCGGCATCTGGGTGGCGCTGGCCTTCATCCTGTCGATGCTGCTGCTGATCGCGGGGCTGCTCTACTTCCTGGTCGAGGTGCGGATGTCGCTGAAGGCGATTCACGTCCGCGAGGAACTGCTCGAACTCGATTCGTGACCCATTGCCCTGAGCGCCCTGCCTGACTAACACCCCGCTTCCATTCCACGGTCGGGCAGGCAATGGCGCAAGCACCTCTTATCGGCATCATCATGGGCAGCACCTCCGATTGGGAGACGATGCGCCACGCCGCGTCGATCCTGGAGGAGCTGGGCGTCCCTCACGAGACCAAGGTCGTCTCCGCCCACCGCACCCCGCAGCGGCTCTATGACTATGCCACCGGCGCGGCGGACCGCGGGCTGAAGGTGATCATCGCCGGCGCCGGCGGCGCGGCGCACCTCCCTGGCATGGCGGCCGCGATGACCCACCTGCCGGTGCTGGGCGTGCCGGTCGAATCCAAGACGATGAAGGGGCTCGACAGCCTCTATTCGATCGTCCAGATGCCCGGCGGCATTCCGGTCGGCACGCTGGCGATCGGCAAGGCCGGCGCCAAGAACGCCGCGCTGCTCGGCGCCGCGATCCTGGCCACATCGGACACGGCGCTGACCGAAAAGCTGATCGCCTGGCGCACCGCCCAGACCGACAGCGTCGCGGAGGAACCGGCATGAGCGACGTGCTCCCCCCGGGCTCCACCATCGGCATCCTCGGCGGCGGCCAGCTCGGCCGGATGATCGCGATCGCGGCCGCCAATCTCGGCTATCGCACCCATGTCCTCGCCCCCGACGAGGAGAGCATCGCGGCGCAGACCGCCTCCAGCTTCACCCGCGCCGACTATCACAGCCATATCGTGCTCGACGAGCTCGCGTCCCATGCCGACGTGATCACCTACGAGTTCGAGAATGTGGCGCTCGCCCCCGTCGCGCATCTCGCCGCCAAGGTGCCGGTCCGCCCCGGCGCCAAGAGCCTGGAGATCGCGCAGGACCGCGCCAACGAGAAGTCGTTCGTGGCGGAACTCGGCGGCCGCACCGCGCCCTGGGCGCTGGTCACCACCCGCGACGAACTGCACGAAGCGATCGCCCGGATCGGCGCGCCGTCGATCCTGAAGACGCTGCGGCTCGGCTATGACGGCAAGGGCCAGGTGCGCCTGCACGACGCGTCCGAGGCAGAGGCGGCCTGGGCAGCCATCGGGGAGCGCCCGGCGATCCTCGAAGGCTTCGTCACCTTCAGCCACGAATTCTCGATCATCACCGTGCGCGGGCTGGACGGGACGCTGGCCAGCTATCCGCCGCCCTGGAACGAGCACAAGGACGGCATTCTCGCCCGCTCCACTTTGCCCGCCCCGGCCGAGATCGCCCGCCACTGGACCGAGGCCGCGGCGCTCTCCGGCCGCGTCGCCGAGGCGCTCGGCCATATCGGCGTGCTGACCTGCGAGTTCTTCGCGACCCCGGACGGCCCGGTGTTCAACGAAATGGCGCCGCGCGTCCACAATAGCGGCCACTGGACGATCGAGGGCGCCGAGACCTCGCAGTTCGAAAACCATGTCCGCGCGATCTGCGGCCTGCCCTTGGGCTCGACCGCGCTGACCGGCAGCCATGTCGAGATGGAAAACCTGATCGGCGACGAGGCGGACCGCTGGCCCGAACTGCTCGCGGAACCGGGCACCCATCTCCACCTCTACGGCAAGGGCCAGGCGAGGCCGGGACGGAAGATGGGGCATGTCACGCGGGTGAAGCGGGGCTGATGCCGCACCCGGCGTGACGTTTGGAAGTTTAGGAAGTTTAGGCCTGTGCGCGGGTTTCGGCACGGGGCGGATGGTTCTTGTGCCCGACGCACCCGGCCCGAAGTTTAGGAAGTTTAGGCACACGCGCATACACGCGCGCGCCAGACGATGCACCGACAGGGTCAAAGAGCGGCAGCCAAAAGGCCTTGGAACATGTAGGGAACAAAGGCCGAAGTGCAAGCGCCGGTCATAGCCGCCCCGCCGCGCCGGGAACCGCTCAATTGCCTTCCGAATCGACGACGAACACCTCGGGCTTGCCCCGCGACAGCGGATCCCAACCGGCCGACAGCGCGGAGCGGACGCAGCGCGTGATCGTCGCGTCGTCGAGCTGGAGACGGCCGCGCGGCAGCCCCTTGAGCAGCCGCTTCGGCGCCGGGAATTCCAGCCAGGCCTCGCGCTTGGCACCCTGCTGGGCAACCGCGATGGTCATACCCTTCCAGCCCTCGTCGTCCGACAGATGGGGCTCGCGCTGCAGACGCCAATCATAGGTCACGCCATCCAGATCGATGGCACCGCTGGTGCTCAGGGATTTCGACATGGGGCGTCGCTAGCACGCTACGCCGCGAAGGCACAGAGGGCGGGATTGGCCGTCCGCCGGTGGGGCATGGCGATCAGGTGAAGCGGCAGCAGGGCTGCTGCTTGTATCCACAAGGCTCTTAGCCTACATATCGAGCAAGGATTGGGCTTTCCCGGTCGACAAAAGGGCTTCGGGTTTCCGGGGCCCTTTTGTTTTTTGATCAAGGAAAGATCGTCAGGGCGGACACGCGATCCTTGATGGTATCGAAAGCCCGGTTCGCTTGGTCTGGCCGCAGGGCACGAAGCGCAATCGGTCTTGCGATAAGATCGCTGAGCTGATGCCCTGCGAGATTGGCCGATTTGGGTACGAAAAGAGGTTCGAGCGGCGTTCGTATGAAGTCAATGGAACGCCGTCCCCACTGCTTGCCATTTTGAGCGATCCGCCGGAATTCCAATTCCAGCTGACGATCCTCTTCCCGTCCTCTTCCTTCGAACAGGACATGGGTCAAGCGCCCTTCCTGACCTTCGCGCATCAGCGTGTCGCTGAGCCTCTCCATACAAAATTGCATTGCAATTTCGTAGGGATTCCAAGGATTCACATACCGCGCCTTGTGGCGCATTTTGTCGATCACCGCACAAAATGCGCGAAACGGAGCGTCGGCCATGACCGCACTGACATCCGCCATGAATCCCGCCCGGAGAGCAGCATCCTGTCTTAAGAAAGCGAATGGCGGCTCCTGCTTGCGTATCTCACGCTCGTGCAGAATGGCAGCGTCATGGCCAAAATATTTGAACTTCAATCTGCGAAAGGCTGGCTCAACCTTTTCAGCATACATGCCCTTATCGAATATACAGAAGACCAAGGCAAAAACGGGAAACTGCGGATCAATCGACTGAAGGCCGTGGTCTCCACTCTCATCCGCAAAGACAATGTAGTCGCTAAATTCCGGCACTCAACAACTATGAAGCGGACGGAAGTCGATCGCAACGACGCAATGTAGCAATGGATAGCGATACCTACCGCTTCCCCGGCTCCACCCGATCCGCCAGCCGCGCCACCGCTGCGGCGTGGATGCCTTGCGTCGTCGCCAGCACCCCGTATGCCTCACCCGCGGGCGTGTTGAAGCCGAGCGCCTGCCCCAGCGCATCGGTCACCGCCGCCCCCGCCTCGCGGGCGAGCAGCACTGCGGCGGCGATGTCCCATTCATGCCCCCAGCGCAGCGTCGCGACGAGGTCGGCGTCGCCCGCCGCGATCATCGCAATGCGCAGCGCGATCGAATTGGGCTTCGGGACCATCACCAGATCGCGGTCGACCTTGGGCAGCTGGTCCGCCGGCACGCGCGCGCCGGGTAGCTCGGCCCGTTCGGCCGCACGCAGTGCCACGCCGTTTCGCCACGCGCCCGCCCCGGCCCGCGCCGTCCACACCTCGCCGCGTGCCGGTGCGTCGAGCACGCCGATCACCGGCTGGCCATCCTCCACCAGCGCGATCGAGACTGCCCAGCCCGGCCGCCCGCGTAAGTAATCGCGGGTGCCGTCGATCGGGTCGACCACCCAGAGCCGGGACAGCGCCAGCCGGTCGGCATTGTCCACCGTCTCTTCGGAAAGCCAGCCGGCATCGGGCAGCAGCGCCCCCAGCCGGTCGCGGAGCAGCGCGTCCACCTCGAGGTCGACCGCGCAGACCGGGTTGCCGGGCGCCTTCTCCCAGCGCGCGAAATCGCTCTGCCAGCGCGCCATCGCATGGCGCCCCGCCTCGGCGGCGATGGCCGCGATCTCGGCGGCGAGCTCAGGCACCGGCGATCGTCATCCCGTCGATACGGAGCGTCGGCGCGTTGATGCCATAGCGGAACTCGAGGTCGTTCGCCGGGGTGAGCGCCCGGAACATGTCCTTGAGGTTGCTCGCGATCGTGATTTCGGAAACGGGAACGGTGATCTCGCCCTTCTCGATCAGGAAGCCCGCCGCGCCGCGACTATAGTCGCCGGTCACGCCGTTGACGCCGTGGCCGATCAGCTCGAACACATACAGGCCATGGTCGATCTCGCCGATCAGCGTCTCGGGCGGAACATGGCCGGCTTCCATATAGAGATTGCTCGGCGAGACCCCGGGCGCCCCGCCGCCGCCGCGCGTCGCATGGCCGGTCGGCTCCAGCCCGAGCTGGCGGGCGGCGGCGCTCTCCAGCAGCCAGGTCTCCAGCATCCCCTCGCGCACGATCTGCATGCGGCTGACCGGCAGCCCCTCGCCGTCGAAGGCACGCGAGCGGATGCCGCGCGGGCGATGGGGATCGTCCCAGATCGTCACGCCCGGCGCGAACACCTGGGTGCCCAGCGCATCGAGCAAGAAGCTGGTCTTGCGGGTGATCGCCGCCCCCGAAATCGCGCCGATCAGATGGCCGAGCAGCCCTGAGGAAACCCGGCGATCGAACACCACCGGCATCGCGCCGCTGGGGATCTTGCGCGGGTTCAGCCGCGCCACCGCCCGCTCGCCGGCCAGCCGCCCGATCGCCTCGGGCGAGTCGAGCATTGCGGCGTGGCGGGCGGAATGGTGGGCATAGTCGCGCTCCATCGCGCCGTCGCTGCCGGCGAGCACGCTGGCCGAGATGCCGTGGCTCGACTGGGCATAGGCGCCGGCAAAGCCATGGCTGGTGGCGAGCGCGAGCTGCACCCGGCTGGCGCCTGCCCCCGCGCCTTCGCTATTGGTGACGCCGGGCACGGCGCGCGCGGCCTCCTCGGCGGCGAGTGCGCGCGCCTTCAATGCGGCGGGCTCCACTTCGGCGCCGTCGTCCAGGTCGAGATGCGGGGGCGTGCCGTGAATCAGCCGGTCCTCGGGCGCGAGCCCGGCCCATTGGTCCTCGGGTGCCTCGCGCGCCATCGCGACCACGCGCTCGACCAGGGTGGCGATCGCGTCGCTGCTCAGGTCGCTGGTCGAGACGCTGGCCGAGCGCTTGCCGACGAAGACCCGCAGGTCCAGCTCCTCGGCTTCGGAGCGCTCGACATCCTCCAGCGCGCCCATCCGGACGGAGACGGAAAGCGAGCGATCGGCGGAGAAGACGGCGTCGGCGGCATCGGCCCCGGCACGGCGGGCACGCGCCACGGCGTCGGCGGCGCGCTCCAGGGCCTGTTCGTTGTTCAGCATCCCCGCGATCTAGGGGTGCGGGGGCGCAAAATCAAAGTCCGGAAAGCCCCACCACGGCGCAGGCGGCGAGCATCAGCAAGCCCGCGTCGCGATTGGCCCGGAAGCGGCGCAACGCATTGGCGCCGTCGGCAGGCTTGAGCGTGGCCAGTTGCCAGATGAAATGCACCGCCACCGGCAGCAGCGCGAGCAGCGCCAGCGGATCGGGCCGCACCGTCCACAGCGCCTCGCCCCAAAGGAACAGCGCTACGAAGTACAGCAGCCCCACCCCGGCCCGGACCTGCCCGCCCATCCGCCGCGCCGAAGACCGCACGCCGACGATCGCATCGTCCTCCACGTCCTGCAGCGCGTAGATGGTGTCGTAGCCGATCACCCACAGGATCGTGCCGGCATAGAGCCACCACTGCGCGCCGATCCGGCTCGCAAAGGCGGATTGCGGATCGCCGGCGACGAAGCCCACGACGGCGCCCGATCCGAACACGATGCCCAGGAACGCCTGCGGCCACCAGGTGATGCGCTTCATGAACGGATAGGCGGCGACCACCGGCAGCGTCGCCAGCGACCAGAGCTTGGCGGGCAGCGGCATCGCCAGCCACACGCCGAGGCCGATCGCCAGCAGCACGGCGAGCCAGGTCCAGGCCGCGCGCACCGAGACCGCGCCGCTGGGGAGCGGCCGGCTGCGGGTGCGCTCCACCTGCGCGTCGAGGTCGCGATCGACGATGTCATTATAGACGCAGCCCGCGCCGCGCATCGCGATCGCGCCGAGCAGCATCGCGCCGATCCGCCACCAGCCCCCCTCGGGCAGGCCGGAAAGCAGCGCCCCCCAGGCGCAGGGGAGAAACAGCAGCCACCAGCCGATCGGCCGGTCGAACCGCGCGAGCAGCGCATAGGGCCGCCAGCCGCGGGGCAGCAGGCCGAGGAGGCCGCGATGTTCGGTATCGGGTACGATGGGGGTGGCGCCGGTCATGCCCGCCTGCTGCCACAAGCGCCCACCCGTGCCCAAGCCGAAATTTTCGGGCACAATCCTGCGACAATCGCTAGCTAGCGAGACGAATCGAGTTTCGGGCGGAGGGTTTGGAAGATGCGGATGCTGGGGTTGGCCGGATTGTTGCTGGTACTGGCAAGCGGCGCGCAGGCGCAGGACGGCCCGCCGCCGCCGGGCGGACCGGGGGGCCCCGGTGGTCCCGGCGGCCCGCGTCCGCGCGGCCTGTTCGTCAGCCCGATGGGCGAACCGTTCCGCGGGCAGCCCGATGGCAAGTCTCCCGCCGATGCCTGGTTCGACGGCGCCGACGCCAACCATGACGGCGCGCTGACCCTCGACGAGTTCCGCGACGACGCGATGCGCTGGTTCAAGGTGCTCGACCGCAAGGGCGATGGCGAGATCGACCCCGCCGACATCGAATATTACGAGACCGTGCTGGCGCCGGAAGCGCGCGGCGGCGGATTCGAGATGGGCGGCCCGACCATGGGCGACGACGGCCAGGTGAAGGCCGCCGAGATCGGCTCCACCCGCGTGCTCAGCGGCCTGGCCCGCTTCAACTATCTCGGCAGCCCCGAGCCGGTGACGGCAGCGGATTCGAGCCTCAACGGCGGCGTGACGCCGATCGAGTTCATGAGCGCCGCCAAGCGCCGCTTCGACCTGCTCGACACCAACCATGACGGCAAGATCACCAAGGCCGAGCTGCCCGACCTCCACCCCGGCGCGATGAAGCGTCGCGGCGGGCGCGGTGGCGGCCCGGGCGAAGGTGGCGGCCGCCGCGGCGGTGGCGGGGGCCATCGCGGCGGGGGCGGCATGGGCGGCGGCATGGGTGGCCAGATGGGCGGCGGCTACGGGGGCTGACGCCCCCGGCCGTCACTCGCGCTCGGGCACCGGCACGTTGAACCCGTTCAGCGTCACGGAGACGAGGCTGTAGAGGCCGACCAGATAGATCAGCTCGTTCGCGCCGTGCTGCCCGAAGGTATCGACCGCAAGCCGGTAGCACGGCTCGGGCAGCACGCCCCCCTTCACCAGCGCATAGGCGACGTCGAACGCGACGTTTTCCTGCTCGTTCAGATCGGTCGGCTTGAGCCCGGCGCAGATGGCGGAGATCCGCGCCGGCGACATCTTCTCTTCCTCGGCCACGGCGACATGCGCGTAGATTTCGTACGCGGCATCGAAATGCGCGCCGGTGACGAGGATCGCGATCTGCCGCGCCGGATCGGGCAGCGTCGCCTCCATCGACATCGCCTTGGTCAGCTCCCAGATCGCGCCGCCGATCCGCGGCTCGTGCAGCCAGGGATTCCACGGGCCCATCAGGCTGCCGTCCTCGCCCACTGCGACGAAGGCGTTGAAGTTGGACGAGATTCCGCGCTTCATGTCGTCGTAGAGCGGCTTCTGGGTGTCGCTGAGCTGATCGGGGTGCAGGAGCGGCAGGCGCATAAGGTGCAATCCTCGGCTGGACGCGGCGGTCGTGCCGCGCTGCACAAATGCTACAACAGCCGATAGGCTCCGCGCCATCGTACGCGAGGATGGGGCAAGGGATCCTCCCCCGGGAAGGGGAGGGCTATCGCACATCGCAAAATACGCCGTCATTCCCGCGAAGGCGGGAATCCATTGGCACTGGCGGCGAGATTCTTTTCCCCAGCGCACAGGGCAATGGATTCCCGCCTTCGCGGGAATGACGATGGTTTTTGAGAGGCTGCTGGCCCGTGCCCTCCTAAGCGAGAGCCCTGCCTTCCAGGGGCGGATCGAGGTGCATGGACGAAACCGCCCGCCCCCGGCTACAGCGCTTTCATGCCCGCAACCCCCGCCTGGCCGCCGCAATCCGCCCCCCGCCTGTTCGTCGAGGGCCCGCTCGAGCCCGGCCTGCGCCGGATCGACGGCCCGCAGGCGCATTATCTCGGCTCGGTCATGCGGCTGAAGCCCGGCGAGGCGGTGAAGCTGTTCGACGGGAGCAGCGGCGAATGGCTCGGCATCGCCCGCGATATCGGCAAGCGCGACCTGACGCTGGAGATCACCGAGCAGCTCCGGCCGCACGAGAACGTGCCGGACCTTTGGCTCTGCGCCGCGCCGATCAAGAAGGGCCGCATCGACTGGGTGGCGGAAAAGGCGTGCGAGCTGGGCGTCGCCCGCCTCGTGCCGGTGCTCACCCGCCGCACCGTGATCGACCGGCTCAACCTCGATCGGCTGCGCAGCCACATGATCGAGGCTGCCGAGCAATGCGGCCGCACCGCCCTGCCCGAGCTGGTCGAGCCGGTGAAGCTTCCCGCCCTGCTCCGCGACTGGCCGGCGGACCGCGCGCTGTTCTTCGCGGATGAAACCGGCGGCGTGCCCGCGCTAGAAGCGATGCGCGCCCACCCCGGCCCAGCTGCGATCCTGGTCGGCCCCGAGGGCGGATTCGACGCCGAGGAACGCGAATCGATCCGCGCCGTTCCGCAAGCCATCGGCATCGCGCTCGGCCCCCGCATCCTGCGCGCCGAGACCGCGGCGGCGGCGGCGGTGAGCCTGTGGATGGGAGCCGCGGGCGACTGGTAAACCGACCGGTACAAAAATCCGCTGGCGTCGTTTCGCCGGCATCGCTAAGGGCGCGAAAATGAGCACCAAGACCGTTTCGACCAAGACCGCGGCGGTCATCGAGGATCGCGCCCAGCTGGTGGAATATTTCGCCAAGGGCGAAAAGCCGGCGGAGCGCTGGCGCATCGGCACCGAGCACGAGAAGTTCGTCTACTGGATGGACGGCAGCCACCGCGCGCCCAGCTATGAGGAGCGCGGCGGCATCCATGCGCTGCTGATCGGTCTCACCGAATTCGGCTGGAAGCCGATCTACGAGGGCGAGCACATCATTGCGCTCTCCGGCCCCGACGGCGCGATCAGCCTCGAGCCGGCCGGCCAGTTCGAGCTCTCCGGCGCGCCGCTGGAAAATCTTCACGACACCTGCGCCGAAACCGGCCGCCACCTGAAGCAGGTGAAGGCCGTCGGCGATCGCCTGGGCATCGGTTTCCTCGGCATGGGCATGTGGCCGGACAAGACCCGCGCCGAGCTGCCGATCATGCCCAAGGGCCGCTACGAGATCATGCTGCGCCACATGCCGCGCGTGGGCAGCATGGGCCTCGACATGATGCTGCGGACCTGCACGATCCAGGTCAACCTGGACTATGCCAGCGAAGCCGACATGGCGAAGAAGTTCCGCGTCGGGCTGGCGCTGCAGCCGCTGGCGACCGCCTTGTTCGCCAACTCGCCCTTCACCGAGGGCAAGCCCAACGGCTATCTCTCCTATCGCAGCCATATCTGGTCGGACACCGATCCGGCGCGCACCGGCATGCTGCCCTTCGTGTTCGAGGACGGCTTCGGATACGAGCGCTATGCCGACTATGCGCTCGATGTGCCGATGTACTTCGTCTACCGCGACGGCAAATATATCGACGCGGCGGGCCTCAGCTTCCGCGACTTCCTCAAGGGCGAGCTGTCGGTGCTGCCGGGCGAGTTGCCGACGATGGACGACTGGGCCGACCATCTCTCCACCGCCTTCCCCGAAGTGCGGATGAAGCAGTTCCTCGAGATGCGCGGCGCCGATGGCGGCCGCTGGGGGCGCATCTGCGCGCTGCCGGCCTTGTGGGTGGGCCTGCTCTACGACTCGGGCGCGCTCGATGCCGCCTGGGATCTGGTGAAGGGCTGGTCGATGGAAGGCCGCGAGGCGCTGCGCAGCGCGGTGCCGAAGCTGGCGCTCGACGCGCCGCTGCCGGGTGGCGGCAAGCTGGCGGACATCGCCGGGGAGGTGCTCGACATCGCGGGCGCGGGGCTCCAGGCACGCGGCCGTCTCAACGGCTCGGGCGACAATGAATCCGGCTTCCTCGATCCGCTGCGCGAGATCGTGCGGACCGGCAAGGTGCCGGCGCAGATCCTGCTCGATCGCTACCATGGCGACTGGCAGGGCGACATCACCCGCGTCTATGGCGAGGCGAAGTTCTAGGCGCCGGATTTCCGGTCCCCCGCGGCGCTGCCGCGGGTGTCGGCAGGCCGCCACTGACGTGATGGCGTGGACGGCCCCCGCACCTATGTCATGAATTCGATTGGTCAGATCCGAATAAGTGCGCCGTTGATAGGAGCCTCGCTCGCGTAGCTTCTCGCGCGCGTGCGGCACGCTGCACCTCCTCCTCGGGCAGTGCTTGCAGACGGGGCAATGTTCCCGGCTTGACGCCCAAGCCGATCAGCAGCTGTGCCCAATTGTCGGCTGGTATGCACCCTTCCGCCAGTTCGGGTATCCAGCCGCGCCGGCTAAACTGGTCCACCCGCTGCGCCAGCAACGCCGAGCCCTCTTTCCGCTGCTGGCAGCGCACGAAATCCTGCGCGTCATCGGCAAGCAGGCCCGCCCGCCGGTTGAACTCGGCACATTCCGCGAAGGGCGATGCCTCTCTGGGCAGTAGATCCAGCAACAGCAGGATCTGTGCCGCTGCCAAGTGCAGGTTCAGGTTGCCCAATGGGGCGAGGCGCACCGCCGCATCCCCGATCGCCACGACGTTCCCCTGCCACGGCATGTCCAGGCGCCCGGGCCGAAAGGCGATCGGCTCCGAGACGCGCGTGCCGCTCGCCGATTCCAGGGCACGCTGCATGCGCGCGTCGTCCTGGGCATCCGCCCAACAGGCCATCCACGATGTTTGGTGGCGGCCCGGTTGCTCCATCCAATAGCCTGCTCCCACCTTCGTCACCGTGTCGCTCAGGCTCGCGCGCATCGCCACCGACGCGGAGGAGCGGCATAGCCGCTGCAGCTGCGCATCCTGCCCCCAGTCCCGCCACGTCGCGTGCGGCTGCCCGGCTCGAACCCACCCGCTGCCCGTTGCGTCGACGACAAGATCCGCCTCGAGCGTCTTTCCGTTCTCAAGCCGCAGGCCGGGTACACCCGATGCCACGGCCGGCAGGGTGACATGCACGCCCGCTTGCTCTGCCAGGGCATGCAGGCCTGCGCGATACGCGTCCAAATCGAACCGAAGCAATAGGTCCAGCGCGCCGCTCCCCTCTTGTTCCGGCAGCAGCCAACGCTCCTGCGCTGCGAGAAGCGATGCCAGGGAGGGCTCCGCGGCGAAGCCACCCGCCGGATCCCGCGCGGCAACGCCGTGGCCTACGAAGAAGTCGCCGACATGGCCGAAGCCCCGATAGCGCGTCGCCAGCCAGGGCGTCGCGCCCGCGCGGGCAAACAGCAAGGGATCGCCGATGCCGATGCGCGCATGCAGACGCTGCAGGGCGGCGCCGCCCGATACCGCATGATCGGCCAAAGCTTCGCCGGGGATCGCGCAGGGAACGAGCGATATTCTGCTCACCGGCAGCGATCGCGCCAGCGCGATCGCTGCGAGCGACGCGACCGTCCCGCCCCCGACGACGGCGACATGGGAAAGAGGCCTGATCTCAACCATGGGACGCTGCCGCTCCCGTCACTGCCTGCAAATAGCTGGCGTGCCCCGGCATCGACGCCACGCGCCAGTCGATGTTCTCTTTCAGGTGTGCCATCGCACTGCCCAGCCGCGTCGCGTCCGGCAGCTGCGCACGTGCATCCCAGCCCTGCGGTCGAACCCCCTGCCCGAGCAGCACCGAAACCCAGCTCGGCTCCAGGAACGGCCCTCGGCCATAATGCGCGACGCGGGCCGATTGACGCCACAACGCCAGCCGCTCGGCCAGGCTATCCGGCACCGCCATCGTCCGCATGCGGTTCCAGAAGGGCGAATCGTCGCGGCGCGTGGCATGGTAATGGAGGATGAGGAAGTCGCGGATCCGCGCATATTCGAAGTCGATCAAGCCGTTGAACATCTGCTGGTCCCGCGCGTCGACACCATCCAGCGGGAACAGCTCGAGCAGCCAGTCAATCGCCACCTGCACCAGATAGATGCTGGTCGACTCCATCGGCTCGAGAAAGCCCGAAGCCAGCCCGATGCCGATCACGTTATGCGACCAAGCTCGCCGCCGCCGGCCTGGGCTGAACTTCAGGATCCGCGGCTCGGCCAAGGGCTCGCCTTCCAGCACGGCCGCAAGCTCGGCGGTGGCCGCGTCCTCGCTGAGATAGGTGCTGCTGAACACATAGCCATTGCCGAGGCGGTGCTGGAGCGGGATCCGCCAGCGCCAGCCCGCCGACATGCCAATCGCCCGCGTGAACGGCTCGATCTCGCCCGCAGGCGGGGTACAGGGCATGGCCACCGCGCGGTCGCAGGGCAACCAGTCGCTCCAGCTCTCCCAATCCTCCTCTAGCGTCTGCCCGAGCAGCAGGCTGCGAAAGCCCGAACAGTCGATGAAGAGGTCGCCTTGGATGCGCGATCCGTCGGCGAGGTGCAGCGCGACCACGTCGCCGCTGCCGCCGTCGCGCTCCACCTGGCACACCTTCGCTTCGATACGCCTGGCGCCAAGCGCGCAGGCAAAGTCGCGCAGGAAGGGCGCGAAGCGGGTGGCGTCGAACTGATAGGCATAGCTGAACGCGCCATCGCCCCCCAGCTCGGCACAGGGCGGATGAAAGCGCCGCGCACGCGCTGCCGCCACGGCAATGGAATAGTCGCCGATCGCAGCGCCGGGCGCGTTCCCGTGCATCCGCAGCCAGTAATGGTGAAACGGTATGCCCGCGAGCGGCTCCCCCAGGCCGGCGAAACCATGCATATACTCTTCGCCCAACGCGCCGAAATCGTTGAACACGATACCGAGCTTGTAGGTGGCGCTGGTGGCCGCCATGAACGCCGCCTCGTCAATGCCCAGCCGGCGCAGGAACAGGCGCAGATGCGGGAAGGTCGCCTCGCCCACGCCGACGATGCCGATCTCCGGCGACTCGATCAGCTGCACCGAAACCAGCGGGCCGAGCTGATGGACCAGCGCCGCCGCGGTCATCCACCCCGCCGTACCGCCCCCGACAATCACGACTTGTCGCTTGTCCGGCTCGCCCAACGCCGTCCTCCCCTATGACATTTCCGCAACACTGCGCGCGAATTGCGCAATTTTGCCGCTTTTGCGGGCATTAATTAAATCAATCAAATACGTTTTTGTATTGCGTACCGGGGCAACGCTTTGCAACAACATGGGCACCCGCCTTGGAAGCGCCGGTGCCAACACCGCTGCCATCGAACCAGAGCGGACGATTTGGAGGGGACCCATGATCGACGCACGCGCGCGCCTTTCGCGCACCACTATCCTTTCGCTCGCCGGCACCGCCTCGCTGATCGTGCTGGCGCTCGCGCCCATGCAGGCCGTCGCGCAGGACACGGCCGGCGCACCCGCACAGTCCGACACGCCCGCGCAGACGACCGGCGACGACATCGTTGTCACCGGCATCCGCGCCAGCCTGCAAAGCGCCCAGAGCATCAAGCGCAATTCCGACACCGTTGTCGATGCGATCACCGCCGAGGATATCGGCGCGCTGCCCGATCGCTCGGTGAACGAAGCGCTGCAGCGCGTGCCCGGCGTCGCGATCAGCCGCTTCGCCTCGCCCACCGATTCGCAGCACTTCTCGGTGCAGGGCTCGGGCGTGGTCGTCCGCGGCCTCAACTATGTGAAGAGCGAGTTCAACGGCCGCGACACCTTCGCCGTGGGCGGTGGCCGCGAGATCGGCTTCAGCGACGTGCCGTCCGAACTGGTCGGCTCGATCGAGGTGTACAAGAACCTCACTGCCGACATGATCGAGGGCGGCATCGCCGGCACGGTGAGCATCAATGCCCGCAAGCCGTTCGACAGCACCAAGGACCT
This sequence comes from uncultured Sphingomonas sp., assembly GCF_913777625.1. GTDB lineage: Bacteria > Pseudomonadota > Alphaproteobacteria > Sphingomonadales > Sphingomonadaceae > Sphingomonas. The sequence continues at coordinate 7,307 of NZ_CAJYTI010000017.1, read as the reverse complement.
CGCCTATTTCTCCGCGTCGATGAACATCGGCGACCGGGAAAAGCGCGGCGCCCCGGCCGTGGTCGGCCTCGTCTCGAAGCAGTTCACCACCCCGGGCGGCAGCCGCATCGGCGTGCTGCTGGGCGGCACCTATTCGCAGATCCGCTCAGAAAGCCAGTCGATCTACTTTTCGGGCTGGCTGCCGCGCCAGAACGACGACAAGAACGGCAACGGCAAGCAGGATCCGGGCGAGGGCCATACGATCAACGCCGGTACCGCCTATGAAACCACGCTGTTCGACACCTATCCGGTGCCGGCAGGCAAGAGCAGCGTCTACACCCCGCTCGGGCCGGGCTTCCGCGACCAGCATTTCAACCGCGAGCGCATCGGCATCTCCGCCGCGACGCAGTTCGAGAATGCCGATCGCTCGCTGCTGGTGACCGCGCAATATCTGCGTGCCGACAGCCGCGAAGCGTGGATCGACCACACGCTGGAGGCGGCCAACTGGTACGGCGACATCACCACCGTGATGCCGTACGGCACCACCGCGCCCACCTATGACAGCAACGGCCTCGCCCAGACCGGCACCTTCGGTCGCGCGGTCTCGCCGGGCGGCTGGTACGTCAACGCATCGGGTACGCCGGCTTATGCCAATGCGCTGCCGCAGTTCGTCGACAACAGCTACACGCTGAACCTGACCAACCGGAACTTCGTTACCCGCTCGATCACGCAGGACGCCTCGTTCAACGTCAAGTGGCGCCCGACCGACCGGCTGCGCTTCAACTTCGACGGCCAGTATGTCGCGTCGTCGACCAACAATTACGACGCCACCGTCGACGGCAATTCCTTCGCGCAGATCTCGATCGATCGCACCAAGGACATCCCCGACATCAAGTTCGTGACGCCGGGCTTCAACACCGCGACCTATTTCAGCAGCGGCAACGCGATCTTCCTCAACGACGCGATGGTCAATCGCGCGAAGAACGACGGCCATGAATGGGCCTTCCAGGGCGATGCCGAATATGACGTGAGCGACACCTCGTTCCTGCGCAAGCTGCGCGTGGGGGCGCGCTATTCGGATCGCTCGCAGACCGTGCGGACGGACGACTACAACAACTGGGGCTCGATCTCGGCCAACTGGGCATATCCCTCGGGCGCGGTGTCGATGAACCAGGCCGGCCCCACCTCGGTGCTGACCTTCGACAACTTCCTGCGCGGCACCGTCACCCAGCCGCCCAGCGCCGCCTATATCCCGAACGACATCCTCACCGACGACACCAAGCTGATGGCCTATGTCCGCAACGCGGTGAAGCTGGGCGGCAATGTCGGCAGCTACACGCCGCTGCAGGATCGCAAGAACGCGGACGGCAGCCCGCTGGTGGACGGCTATTTCCTCAACAACGAGATCTACCGGAACAGCGAGCGGACCTATGCCGCCTATGTCCGCTCCGACTTCGGCGTCGACGCCCCCTTCGGCGGCGCGACCAAGCTGACCGGCAATATCGGCGTGCGCTGGGTGCACACCGAGGACAAGGCCTATGGCGGCGTGACCTTCCCGAACGCCAGCACCGTGTTCCAGCCGGACAGCGCCGGCGTGAACGCCGACGGCACGCCGCGCGCCCCGCGCTGGAGCACGATCCCGCAATATTGCGCCTATGTCGCGGCCAATCCCGGCCAGTTCAATCCGACGCCCGCGCTCTGCACCATTCCGCTGCAGGATGCGCTCAATGCCTATGCGTTTGCGAACGGCTCCTCGATCGCGGACGTCGCCAAGCAGAAGTTCGACGACTGGCTGCCCACGCTCAACGTGCGGCTGGACCTGACGCCGAAGTTCCTGATGCGCTTCGCCGCCTCCAAGGCGATCTCGCGGCCGAACTTCGCCGATCTGCGCAACTATGTCGGCATCGCCCCGGCGGGCGGCAATCGCGCCGGCCTCTACGGCTTCTCGATGACCGGCCGGAACCCGTATCTGCGCCCGATCAAGTCGAACCAGTTCGACCTCACGGCGGAGTGGTATTTCGCCCGCGTCGGCCAGCTCACCGGCACGCTGTTCTACAAGACGCTCGACAACATCATCCTCGACAATTCGCCGTTCACCCGCACCTTCACCAACAACGGCCAGACCTACACGGTGACCGGCAACGGCCCGGTCAACGCAGCGGGTACCGGCCGGGTGAAGGGCGCAGAGGTTTCGTACCAGCAGACCTATGACTTCCTGCCGGGTCCGCTGCGCGGCCTCGGGCTCCAGGCGAGCTATACCTATGTCGAGACCAACAGCCTGCCGAACACGCCGCCGGCGAACACGCCTGCCGACGGCAACCGGCCGGTGATGGACGTGACCGGCCTGTACGACAATCTGCCGCTCGCCGGCCTGTCGAAGCACAACGTCAACGTCGCCGCCTTCTACGACCTCAAGGGCTTCTATGCCCGCGCGGCCTATAGCTGGCGGTCCAAGTATCTGTTGAGCAATCGCGACTGCTGCTTCCCGTTCCTGCCGGTCTATGCGCAGGCAGCGGGCCAGCTCGACGCATCGCTGTTCTACACGGTCACCAAGACCTTCAAGATCGGCATCGAGGCGGCCAACCTCCTCGATACGACGACGAAGACGACCTATCTGCTCAACAAGAACGGCCTCGAAGCGCCGCGCAACTACTTCAAGAGCGATCGCCAGTACACGATCAGCGTTCGCCTGACGATGTGATCCGGAAGGGCCCGGGGGCAGCACTGCCACCGGGCCCTTTTTCTTGTCGGCGTGACCGATGCGCCGTACGCCTTCCTCTCGTACCAGCTCTCTCGGAGGTGCCGCCCATGCGCCGATCCCCGCTGCTGGCCGGCCTCGCTGCCGCCGCGCTGCTCGCCTCGTCCCTGCCCGCCGCGGCGCAGGACGCCCCCGATCCCAACCATATGCCGGCTTCTCAGGATCCCGCGCGCACGCCGAACGGCCTCGCCCGCACCCCGCAGATGGGCTGGAACAGCTGGAACCGCTTTGCCTGCGACGTCAGCGAGACGCTGATCCACGATACCGCCGATGCGCTGGTCGCCAGCGGGATGCGGGATGCCGGCTACACCTATGTCGTGATCGACGATTGCTGGCAGGGCGCGCGTGACGCCGACGGCTTCATCCAGGCCGACGCCACGCGCTTCCCCTCGGGCATCAAGGCGCTCGCCGACTATGTCCACGCCAAGGGCCTCAAGTTCGGCATCTATTCGGATGCCGGCACCAAGACCTGCGGCGGCCGCCCCGGCAGCCAGGGCCATGAGTATCAGGACGCGCTGCAATATGCGCGCTGGGGCGTCGACTATCTGAAATATGACTGGTGCTCGACCGGCACCCGCAATGCCGAGGAGGCCTATGCCACCATGGCCGATGCGCTGAAGGCATCGGGCCGGGCGATCCTGTTCTCGATGTGCGAATGGGGCAGCAACCAGCCCTGGCTGTGGGCACGGAAGATCGGCAACAGCTGGCGCACCACCGGCGACATCACCGACAAATGGTCCGGCAAGCACGGCTATAGCTGGGGCCTGACCAACATTGTCGACATGAACGCGCCGCTCTGGCCCCATGCCGGGCCCGGCCACTGGAACGATCCCGACATGCTCGAGGTCGGCAATGGCGGCATGACCGATGTGGAATATCGCAGCCACTTCGCGCTCTGGGCGATCATGGCCGCGCCGCTGATCGCCGGCAACGACGTGGCGAACATGACGCCTGCCACCCACGAGATCCTCACCAACCGCGAGGTGATCGCGATCGATCAGGACGCACTGGGCGTCCAGGGCCGACGGGTGTGGAAGGAGGGCGACCATGAGGTCTGGTCGAAGCCGCTGGCAGGCGGCGGCCGCGCGCTGGTGCTGTTCAACCGCGGTGAAGCGCCCGCCGAGATCCGGGCCGATTGGGCGATGCTCGACTATCCCTCGAGCCTCAACCTCGCCGCGCGCGATCTGTGGGCCCATCGCGATCTCGGCAAGCACCGCGGCAGCATCGCCGCGACGGTGGCGCCGCACGGCGTCGTGATGCTGACGCTGAAGCCGTGACCGGCCTCACCCGCCGCGCCGCGCTCGCCGCCGGCACCGCCGCCGCGCTTCTCCCCGCTGCCGCGCGTGCAGCCCCCCTGCCGGCACAGGGCATGCTCAGCAATCCGCGCGCCTCCGCGAAGGCGCGGGCGCTGTATCGCTATCTCTGGTCGATCTATGGGCGCCGCACGCTCACGGGTCAGCAGGAGCAGAATTTCTCCCCCGCCGGCCCGCGCACCGAGCTCGACTATATCCAGCGCGTCACCGGCAAGCAGCCCGCGCTGGTCGGCTTCGACTATATCGAGCCGCATGACGAAGCGGGGGTGAATGCCCGGGCCACCGCCTGGCACCGCTCGGGCGGCGTGGTCACGATCTGCTGGCATTGGGGCGCGCCGGACATCGGCACCGGCTACGAGAATTCCAAGAAGGATTTCGACGTTGCCAAGGCGCTGACGCCCGGCACGCGGCAGAACCGCGCGATGATGGCGCAGATGGCGCATACGGCGGAATTGCTCACCGTGCTGCGCGACGCCGACGTGCCGGTGCTGTGGCGCCCCTTCCACGAGTTCAGCGGCGACTGGTTCTGGTGGGGCAAGCATGGGCCGGAGGCGTTCAAGGCGCTGTGGCGGCTGATGTACCGCGACTATGTCGATCGCTACCGGCTCGACAATCTGATCTGGGTGCTGGGCTGGGCCGGCCAGAAGGTCGATCCTGCCTATTGGCCGGGGCGCGACATGGTCGATATCGCCGGCGCCGACCTGTACGTCGAGGATCACGGCAATCTCGCGCCGATGTTCGCGGCGGTGAAGGCGATCGTCGGCGACAGCGTGCCGATCTGCCTGCACGAAAACGGCCCGATTCCCGACCCCGCGACGCTGGGTCCCGGCGCCGACTGGCTCTATTTCATGACCTGGCACACCCGCTGGCTGACCGATCCGTCGCAGAACACGCCCGAGCAGCTCAAGGCCTATTACGCCTCGACCCGCTACCTGACCAAAGACGAACTGCCCGGCTTCAAATAGCATGGGCTCGAACCCCGTTCGCGAGGACCGCATGAAACGACCCTGGCTCTTCGGACTCTGCCTGGCCGCCGCGCCGATCCCTGCCGCCGCGCAGGAAGCGCCGCTGCTCGCCAATGTGTTCACCGATCATGCGGTGCTCCAGCGCGATCGCCCGATCCTGCTCTGGGGGCATGCCCCGCCGGGCGAGACGGTCGCCGCCAGCTTCGGCAGCGACAGCGCGACCGCCAAGGCCGATGCCAAGGGCCGCTGGGAGCTGCGGCTGCCCGCGCGCGGTGCCGGCGGCCCCTACGCGCTCACGGTGCGGGCCGGTGCGAAGACGCAGCAGCTTTCCGACCTGATGCTGGGGGACGTGTATCTTTGCGGCGGCCAGTCGAACATGGAGTTCCCCGCGCGCCTGTCGACCGGCGCCTGGGGCGGGCTTGCCCATGCACCCCAGCCGATGCTCCGCTTCGCCCATGTCGAAAAGGCGAGTGCCCCTGCCCCGCTCGAGGAGCTCGGTCAGCCGCTACGCTGGCGGGTGATCGACGGTGACAGCGCGGGCGAAGCATCGGCGGTGTGCTTCTACATGGCGCGGGCGCTGCAGCAGCGGCTGAAGATTCCGGTGGGCTTCATCGATTCCGACTGGGGCGGCACCACCATCCAGAGCTGGATCAGCCCCGAAAGTCTGGGCACGCTGCCCAATTATGCCGAGAGCCTTCGCTCGCTCGCGGCGCTCGCCACCGACGCAGCTGCCGCGCGCACGCTGGAGGCGGCACGCACCGAACGCTGGTGGAGCGCCAACGACCCGCGCTGGGCGACGACCAAGGCGTGGTCGACGGCTGCGTTCGACGATAGCGGCTGGCCGAGCCTGAAGCTGGGCGGCAGCTGGCGCGACGCCGGCATCCCCGCCCTCGAATCGTTCGATGGCGTGGTGTGGCTGCGCAAGGTGGTGACGCTTACCGAGGCACAGGCCGCGGCGGCGGACCGGCTGCAGCTCGGGCCGATCGACAGCAGCGACACGGTGTGGATCAACGGGCGCTGGACGGGCGCGAACAACATCGACTGGTTCTGGCGCGACTATGCGGTGCCGGCCGGCGCGCTTCACGCCGGGCGCAACGTGATCGCGATCCGCATCCTCGGGGGCAAGGGACCGACCGGTGCCGAAGCCAACCATCTGCTGAAGCTGCACGACGGATCCGCGGTCCCGCTTGACGGCCTCTGGTCCTACCAGCTCGCCGCGCCGCTCAAGGACAAGAAGCCGCCGATCCCGCCCTGGGAAGTGCCCACCAGCCTCTCGACGCTGTACAATGCGATGATCGCGCCGATTGCCCGCTACGGCTTCAAGGCCGCGGCCTGGTATCAGGGGGAATCGAACGTGGCGGAGGCGAGCGAGTATCGCGCACTGCTGGCGCTGCTCTTCAAGGATTGGCGGGGCCATATGGGCCAGCCGCAGCTGCCGATGCTGGTCGCGCAACTCGCCTCCTATGGCACGCCGGCGTCCATGCCGGGGGAGTCGGACTGGGCGTTGCTGCGGCAGGCGCAGTCGGTCGCGGTAGCGCAGGATGGCCATGCCGGCCTCGCGGTGACGCTCGACCTGGGCGATCGGTTCGACATCCATCCGACCCAGAAGCTGCTGGTCGGCGAGCGCCTCGCGCGCGCCGCGCGCGCCGTCGTCTATGGCGAGGCGATCGCGCCCGGCGGGCCGCAAGCCGTCGGCGTCACCCGCCAGGGAAACGATCTGGTCGTCCAGTTCCGACACCCCGATGCACGGCTGCGGACCTATAGCGCCGACAGCGCCATCGGCTTCGAAGCCTGCAGCGCTGCGCAATGCCGCTTCGTGCCGGGCAGCGTCGACGGCGGTCGTGTCGTGCTGCGTGGTGCCGGCACGCCCGACGTGACGCATGTCCGCTACGCCTGGTCCGACGCGCCCTATGTCAATCTCTACAGCAGCGACGATCTGCCGGCGGTCCCGTTCGACCTTCCGGTGTCGGGGCTGGGGCCCGCAAACGGGAATCCCTGACAGGAAAAAGCTGCCTGTCCGCTCCCGCCCTTTATGGACGGGAGCGATCCCCTCGGCGTGCGTGCACCAGCGCAGCGCTGCCCCGCTGTCGTCCCGAGTGATCGGCGCCTGAGCTTGCACCCGCTGCGCACGCCGCGGGCACGGTCACAGGTTCGTTGGCCGATCTTTGAGGTGGTCCCGGAAAACTGAACAGGTTGCTAAGCTAATCTCGACGTGAGGAACGAACGGGAATGAAGACGACGAGGAAGCGCTACAGCGCGGATTTTAAGGCGAAGGTGGCGCTGGAGGCGATC
>NZ_CAJYTI010000016.1 GCF_913777625.1 uncultured Sphingomonas sp. | reverse complement strand
CGGTCAACGTCCCGCCGCCCTCACTGCTACCGGGCCTGTGGGCGCCGGTGGGCCTGCGCTATCATGCGCTCCACCATCTGCTGCCGTCGCTGCCCTATCATGCGCTCGGCGAGGCGCACCGCCGGATCAGCGCGGCGGTGACGCCGGAATCGCCCTATCACAAGGCGAGCTACAAGGGCCTGCCGGGGCTGGTCGCCAAGATCGGTCTGAGCACGATCCGTCGGGGGAAGTGAGCCACCTTCGTTCAGCCTGAGCGCAGTCGAAGGCCACGGGTCTCGGTCCGCCAAGAGGCGATGTCCGGGGCGTGCACTTCGACTTCGCTCAGTGCGAACGGAGGGTGGTGTTCGGGGCGGGCGTCAAAGCGCCAGCCCATATCCCATACCTTCCATGCCCGTTCTGTCTGACCAGGTCGCCGAAGCCAGTCGTCTAAGAATGTGAAGGCGAGGCAGGGCTCGAGGCGTCGGCCAAGCACCCCAAGCCCGGCCAAGCACCCAAAGCCCCGTTCACACTGAGCGAAGTCGAAGTGCACGGGCGAACCCAGCGGCTAGGCCGGCCTTCGACGACGCTCAGGCTGAACGCGAGCGGGGCTTACCCCCTCACTCCTCCGTCCGGAACAGCACCGCTTCACCGATCAGCAGGAACAGCAAAATCGGCGCCCAGGCGGCGAGGAAGGGCGGGTAGGCACCCAGATTGCCCATCGCGAGCGCGAAATTGTCGGCGACGAAATAGAGGAAGCCGAGCGCCATGCCGATCACCACGCGGACGAACAGCTTGCCCGACCGCGCGAGGCCGAAGGCGGAGACGCCGCCGAGCAGCGGCATCAGGAACGCGGACAGCGGCCCCGAAAGCTTGTGCCACAGCGAGCCTTCCAGCGCCTTGGTCGGGCGGCCGGCGGCCTTGAGCTCGCCGATCGCCATGCGAAGCTCCGAGAAGGAGCTCGAATCCGGATCGACATGGGCCAGCGTGAACTGGTCCGGCCGCACGCCCTGGCCGATCAGCGTGTCGCCCACCGGCGCGAGCGTCGCGCTGGCGACATCGAAGCGCTTGGCGCCGTCGACCTTCCAGGCATTGCCCGCCCGGGCGCCGTGCTTGGCGGTGAGGATCGAGGTGAGCGAACCCTTGTTCCGCTCGTAGACGGTGATGTTGTAGAGCTGCGCTGCCTCGCCCTTGCCCTTGATCTGCTGGACGTTGATCAGGTTGCCGCTCGCCTGCACCCACACATTGGCGCGGTCGCCATGGTCGATCGGCAGGGGGGCGAACTCCACCTTCTTCCATTGCTCCAGCGTCGAGGTGGCGCGCGTGACGATGCGATCGTTGAACACGAAGGACAGGCCGGCGACGACCAGACCGGAAAGCATCAGCGGCGCGAGCACCTGGTGGGCCGAAAGCCCGCCGGACTTGAGCGCGATGATCTCGCTGTTCTGGTTGAGCTGGGCGAGCGTGAAGATCGCCCCGCCGAGCACCGAATAGGGCAGGAAGGTGGAGATGATCTGCGGCACCCGCAGCGTCACGTAGCGCAGGATCTCGGCATCGCCATTGCCGGGATGGGCGAGGATCGCCGCGCTTTCCGTCAGCAGGTCGAGCGAGGTCAGCACCAGCACCAGTGCGCCGAGCAGCGCGAAGGTGCGGAACACGAACAGCCGCGCCATGTAGAGCGACATGGTGGGCGAGGGGAACAGCGCGGTGAGGTTCATCGCGCCGCCTCCGCCTTGCGGCGCCGTCGCTTGGCGCCGGGCAGCAGCCGCCCGATCAGCTTGCCGGTCTTGGCGAAGACGCGTTCCAGCGCGCCGATCGGCTGGCCGCCGGGCACATAGGCAACCGTATAGTACATCCAGATCGTCAGCCCCGCGAAGATCGAGAAAGGTATCCACAGCGCGAGGATCGGATCGATCAGCCCCAGGCTGCCCACGCCCTGCGCATATTCGTTCACCTTGTGATAGGTGACGATCATGAAGATCGACAGGAACACGCCGAGCATTGAGGTGGAGCGCTTGGGCGGGATCGCCAGCGCCACCGCCAGCATCGGCAGCAGGAACATCGTCGTCACTTCCGCCATCCGGTAGTGGAAGGCCGAGCGGCTGGTCTCGCGATCGATCTCGTTCGCCGAGCGGTTGCGGCCGATCACCGCCAGTTCGGGCAGGGTGCGCTCGATATTGCTGTCGCCGCGCTTGCGGAACTGCTCGTACTTGGGGAGCGGGATCGGCAGGTTGTGGCTCGTGAAGGTCAGCACCCGCGGCACCGGCGAGTTCTTGTCGTAATGGACGAGCGTGCCGTTGGTCAGTCGGAAGATGATCGTGTCGGGATCGTCGGCGCGAAGGAACTGGCCCTTCTGCGCGGTCACTGCCAGCGGCGTGCCGTCCTTGTTGGTCATCTCGACGAAGATGCCGCGCAGGTCGCGGCCCTCGTCCTGGCTCGATTCGATCCGGAGCGTCATCTTCGAGCCGAAGTTGGTGAACTCGCCCACCTTGATCGAGGCGCCCAGCGCACCCGAGCGCAGCTCGAAGCGGAGCTGCTCGTAATTGTAGCGCGAGGTCGGCTGGATGAAGCCGACGATCGCGAAGTTCGCAGCGGCCAGCACGATCGCGTACATATAGGGCACGCGCAGCAGCCGCGTGTAGCTGATACCGACGGCGCGCAGCACGTCCAGCTCGGACGTCGTGGCGAGTCGGCGGAAGGCGAGCAGCACGCCCAGCATCAGGCCGATCGGGATGCCGAGGCCGAGATATTCGGGCAGCAGGTTGGCGAGCATGCGCCACACCACGCTCACCGGACCGCCCTCGGTCGCGACGAACTCGAACAATCGCAGCATGCGATCGAGCACGAGCAGCATCGCGGAGATGATCAGGGTGGAGATCAGCGGCACCGCGATCAGCCGCGCCATGTAGCGATCGATCGAATTCATGCTGTCCGCTGAACGTCCTTCGAGAGTGATCCTTCCGCTCATGGAACGGAAAACGAACCGAAACGATCCGGTCGCGTATAGCGGTGCTGAACGCCGATGCCACCCGGAAAGTGGCATGCGCGCAACGGCTTTTCGGCCAAACACACCGCCGGGGGTGACGGAATCGCGCCGAACGTATATGGGCCCGCGATGCATTTCCTCGATCAAGCCAAGATTTTCGTGCGCTCCGGCGCGGGCGGACCCGGCGCCGTGAGCTTCCGGCGTGAAAAGTTCATCGAATATGGCGGGCCCGACGGCGGCAATGGCGGCAAGGGCGGCGACATCATCTTCGAAGCCGTCGCCGGCCTCAATACGCTGATCGACTTCCGCTATACCCAGCATTTCCGGGCGCCCCGCGGCGGCGGCGGATCGGGTTCGAACCGTACCGGTCCGGGCGGCGACGATCTGGTGATCAAGGTGCCGATCGGCACCCAGATCCTCGCCGACGACGACGAGCGCACGCTGCTGGCCGACCTCACCAAGGAAGGCCAGCGCATCGTCTTCCTGCGTGGCGGCGACGGCGGCCGTGGTAACGCGACCTACAAGACCTCGACCAATCGCGCCCCGCGCCAGCACGGCACCGGCTGGCCGAGCGAAGAGGCCTGGGTCTGGCTGCGCCTCAAGCTGCTCGCCGATGCCGGGCTGGTAGGCCTGCCGAACGCGGGCAAGTCGACCTTCATCAATGCGGTGACCAACGCCCAGGCCAAGGTCGGCGCCTATGCCTTCACCACGACGCGCCCGCAACTGGGCGTGGTGCGGCACAAGCAGCGCGAATTCGTCGTTGCCGACATTCCCGGCCTGATCGAAGGCGCGGCGGACGGCGCGGGAATCGGCGATCGCTTCCTCGGCCATATCGAGCGCTGCCGGGTGCTGCTCCACCTGATCGACGCGAACGACGAGGACGTCGCGACCAGCTACCGCATCGTGCGCGACGAGCTGGAAGCGTACGGCGCCGGTCTCGCCGAGAAGCCGGTGGTCATCGCGCTCAACAAGATCGACACGCTCGACGACGAACTGATCGCAGCACTGTCGGCGGAGCTGGAAGAGGCCAGCGGCGCGCAAGTCATTCCGCTGTCCGGCGCCGCCGGGACCGGAGTCGACTGGGTGCTCGATCAGTTGCTCGAAGTGATCGGCCCCAACGAGAACCGCGCATCCGACGAAGATTTCGGCGAAAGCGAAGATCCTGTCGAATGGTCGCCGGTCTGACGCATTTCTAGGGCATCGCTGCGCGCCTTGATCCTTATTGGGAGAGGCGCGGATGGGTGCGTTCGGCTGGTTGCGTGGGCTTTTTGGTACGAAGGCGCAGGCAGTTGGCGCGCCCGAGCCGTACCGAATCGCGACCATCGCCGAACGCTCGGCCGAAGCCCGCGGCCGCTTCTGGGCGGCGCTGGGCCCGGCCAGCGACCGGATCCTTTCCTCCGCGCCGGCCGGCTCGCTCTGGCCGGGCGGGCACGAGGCATACCGGCTGATCCACCGCGGCAACGCGATCCTGCTGGCGACCGACGGCCTCTCCGATCCGTTCGACGAGGGCGCCAGCACCAACGGCTTCGAGATCGAACTCTTCGTGGAGGGCCCCGGCGAAGGCGCGCCGACGCAGGTGGCCGGCGACGGCTGGATGCTGGAGGTACTGCGGCGGGTGGCCGCGATCGTCGCGGAGGAGCGGGGCATCCTTCGCCCGCTCGAGCGCCATGGGCCGATCCCGCTGGAACTGACCAACGTCTCCACCTCTGCCGCCATCGCCGCGCGGTTGCCGGCGCATTTCCTTACCTCGGACGACGTGCTGGGGGTGATGATCGGTGGCCCCGATCCCGATTTCGGTACCCGGATCGAGGATATGCCGCTCTCGCCCGTGCGCGTCGTGCCGGTGGTGTTGTTGACCGCTGCCGAACTGGGCGAGATTCGCGCCGGCGACAGCGATACGCGCGACGGCGTGTTGGCACGGCTCCAGGCCATGGGCGTGGGCCATTGCAGCGACCTGCAGCGCGAGTCGATCGTCTGATCGGCTTGGCAGATGGGGAACAGCATCGCTAAGAGCGCCGCCATGTCCGTGCCCGCACGCCCCGCCGACGCCATTCGCTTCGCACCCTCGACCTGCAGCCGGCTGGTCGTAAAGGTCGGCTCGTCGCTGCTCGTCGACCCCGAGGGGCAGATCCGCCGCGACTGGCTGGCGGCGCTCGCCAGCGATCTCGGCACGCGCGCCCGGGAAGGGCAGCAGCTCGTCATCGTTTCCTCGGGCGCGATTGCCCTCGGCGCACGGCGGCTGAAGCTGCCCAAGGGCGGCCGGGCCAGCCTGGAAGATGCGCAGGCGGCCGCCGCGACCGGCCAGATCGCGCTGTCCAGCATCTGGGCGGAGCTGCTCCACGACCAGGGCATGACCGCTGCGCAGATTCTGGTGACGCTCGACGATCTCGAGGATCGCCGCCGCTATCTCAACGTCTCGGCGACGCTCGACCGGCTGCTGCGGCTGGGCGTGGTGCCGGTGATCAACGAGAATGATTCGGTCGCGACCGAGGAAATCCGCTTCGGCGACAATGACCGGCTCGCCGCGCGGGTGGCGAGCGCCGCCAGTGCGGACGGCGTCGTGCTGCTCTCGGACGTCGACGGGCTCTACACCGCCAACCCGAACACCAACCCCGATGCGCAGTTGATCGAGACCGTCGACATCATCGACGAGCGGATCGAGGCGATGGCCGATCGCGGCTCGGCCTCGGGCATGGGATCGGGCGGCATGGTCTCGAAGATCGAGGCGGCGCGGATCGCGACCAGCGCCGGCGCGCATCTCGCCATCGCCGATGGGCGGGTCCAGCATCCGCTGGCGCGGCTGGCTGCGACCAAGCGCGGCACGCTGTTCCTCGGCCAGAAGGGCGCGGCGGCGCGCAAGGCGTGGCTGCGCGGCGGGCTTACCGCCAAGGGCGCGATCCATATCGACGAAGGTGCCGCGCAGGCGCTCAAGGAAGGCCGCAGCCTGCTCTCGGCCGGGGCGACCCGGGTGGAGGGGCGGTTCGCGCGCGGCGATCTGGTGGTCGTAGTAGGACCCGACGGCAAGCATCTTGCCCGGGGCCTCGCCGAATATGGCCATGTCGATGCCTCGCGCATCGTCGGGCGCAGGAGCGAGGATCTGATCGAGATCCTCGGCTATGCGCCCCGCGCCGCACTGGTCCACCGCAGCCACATGGCGCTGCTGTGAGCGTGTTCGCCGTCACCGGCGGCACCGGCTTTGTCGGTTCGCGGCTGATCGACCTGGCGCTGGCGGCAGGGCACAAGGTCCGTGCACTTACCCGTCGCGATCAGCCGGCGCGCGACGGCGTGACCTGGATACGCGGCGACCTCGACGCGACGGACGCGCTGGCCGATCTCTGCACAGGGGCCGATGCGGTGATCCATGTCGCCGGGGTCGTGAACGCACCGGATCGCGAAGGCTTCGCGCACGGCAACATCACCGGCACCGCCAACATGCTCGCCGCCGCCACGGGGGCGGGGGTGCGCCGCTTCGTGCATGTCTCGTCGCTCGCCGGGCGCGAGCCGCAGCTTTCGGCCTATGGCTGGTCCAAGCGCGAGGCCGATGCGCTGGTCAAGGCCTCGGGGCTCGACTGGACCATCGTCCGCCCGCCCGCGATCTACGGCCCCGGCGACCTCGAGATGCTCGAGCTGTTCCGCGTCGCGCGGTTCGGGTTGGCGTTGCTGCCGCCGGGCGGTCGCATCTCGGTGATCGAGGTGAGCGACCTCGGCCGCCTGCTGCTGGCGCTCGCCGCCACCGACACCTTCTCCGGCGAGATCGATCCGGATGACGGCCGGGCAGGGGGCTGGACCCATCCCGAATTCGCCCATGCCATCGGCCGCGCCGTGGGGCGCCGCGTGCTCGCGCTGTCGCTGCCCAAGCTGGTGCTGATGCTGGGTGCGCGCGTCGATCGGCTGCTGCGCGGCAAGCGCGCCAAGCTCACCGCGGACCGCGTATCCTATTTCTGCCATCCCGACTGGGTGGCCGACCCCGCCAACCGCGCGCCCAGCAACCTGTGGACGCCGCAGGTGGAGACCGAGGCAGGGCTGGTCGAGACCGCGCGCTGGTACCGCGCCAAGGGGCTGCTCTGAGTCCGGCACCGGCTTAACCATTCTATAATGGGGGCATGTGGACCGCCCCGATCAAGCTCATCCTCTGGGATCTCGACGATACGCTGTGGCGGGGTACCCTCGCCGATGGCGATGCGGTGGCGCTGTTCGAGCGTCGCGCCGAGTTGATCCGAGCGTTCAACGCGCGCGGGGTGGTTTCGTCGATCTGCTCGAAGAATGATTTCGATGCCGCCCGCGCCAAGCTGGATGCGTTCGGGCTGTGGGACGAATTCGTCTTCCCGCACATCGCCTTCACCCCCAAGGCCGAGGCGATCCGGGGCATCATCGCCGACATGCAGCTGCGCGCGCCCAACGTGCTGTTCATCGACGACAATCCCCACAATCTCGCCGAAGTCCGCCACCTGCTCCCCGAGATCCAGACGCTGGACGCCACCGCGCCGGACGCCGACGAGCAGCTCGCCGGGCTGCTCGCGCTCCAGACCGGCACGCGCAGCCGCGTCGCCGAATACCGCATCCTGGAGGCCAAGAAGCGCGACCGTACGGCCGTTGCTGGCCAGTCGAACGAGGACTTCCTCCGCGCCTCCGGCCTGTGCGCCTGCGCGCCGTTCATCATGGACAATCTGGAGTTCGTCCCTCGCATCGCCGAGCTGATCAACCGCGCCAACCAGCTCAACTATACCCAGTCGCGTGTCGATCCCGCCCAGCTGGAACGCGACATCATCGACGTCACCAACCATGATAGCTGGTCGATCTTCGCCTGGGACAAATATGGCCGCTACGGTCTGGTCGGTTTCGTGATGTGGCACCGGATTGAGCAGCGCATGGTGCATTTCACCTTCTCGTGCCGCGCGATGCACATGGGGCTGGAGGAATATGCGCTGGGCAAGATCCGCGCGATCTGGGGCGAGGCCGATTTCAGCGCGTTCGCCGGCCGGTTCAGCCGGGTTCCGCCCGACTGGATCGAGGATCACGGCTTCGACGAGCCCGAGGTCCGCGCCGCGATCCGGGCGGAGCTGCGCGCCGACCCGGTGATGGAGCCGGCGATCCGCATCATGTTCGATTGCCAGTCCGGCGGCATCGCGCATTATAGCCGCTTCCGCCCCGCGATCGACTTCGACAATAATCCGCGCCTGTTCGCGCTCCGCATGATGGACGACGGCAGCTACAAGGAACAGCGCTTCCCGCCGTTCCTCGTCTATGGCGCGACGATCGACTATCTCGACAATCGCTGGCCGAACCAGTGGCATCTGCTCGAAATCGGTCTCTACCAGAAATGCGCGCTGCGGCTGGTCATCCATGTGCTGGAGAACGACCATCGGATGCTCGTCGTCCTGCCGCCCGAGGATGCCCCGATCGAGAAATACCGGCTGGGCCTCAACCACTCGCCCGAGCGCGCGCGGATCTTCAACGCCGTGTGGCGGCAGATGGCGCGCGAGAATCCGGGCCGCATCTTCGTCCTCGAAATCGCGGACCTGCTCGACGGTGATGACGAGATGGCGGACGTGACCCACTTCCACCCCGGCCTGCTCCGCAAGATCGCCGAGCAGACCGATCTGTGGGTGAACCATCTGCTCAGCGGTGCCGCCCAGGACCAGGCCGCCGCCGCCTGACCTTTGGGGCACTGCCCTGCCATGGGCCCGCTTTCGCCGCATTCGCTTGGCACCTGCGACCGATCAATCTAAGGACCGGCCGCATGACTGACCGTGCAGAAATCTTCGACATCGTCGCCGCGCAGATCGAACCCTTCAACAAGAAGGGCGTCGCGCTCACCGAAACCACCACCTTCGCGGGCGATCTCGAATGGGACAGCCTGACGGTGATGGATTTCGTCGCCGCGATCGAGGACGAATTCGACATCGTCATCACCATGAACATGCAGGCCGAGATCGAGAATGTCGGCCAGCTGGTCGACGCCGTGCAGAAGCTCAAGGGCTGAACCCGATGACCGACCTGATGAGCAAGTTCGACGGCCTGATCGCCGAGCGCCAGGCGCTGCTCGACAGCGGCGTGATCGATCCGTTCGCGATCGTGATGGAGCAGGTCAAGTCGCCCACCGAGGCGGTGATCAAGGGCAAGGACACGATCCTGCTCGGCACCTACAATTACATGGGCATGACCTTCGATCCGGACGTCATCCAGGCCGGCAAGGACGCGCTCGACCAGTTCGGTTCGGGCACCAACGGCAGCCGCATGCTCAACGGCACCTTCCGCGACCATATGGAAGTCGAGCAGGCGCTGCGCGACTTCTACGGCGTGTCGGGCGCGATCGTGTTCTCCACCGGCTACATGGCCAATCTGGGCATGATCTCGACGCTCGCCGGCAAGGGCGAGTACATCATCCTCGACGCCGACAGCCACGCCTCGATCTATGACGGCTGCAAGCAGGGCAATGCCGAGATCGTCCGTTTCCGCCACAACGACGTGGCGGACCTCGACAAGCGCCTCGGCCGCCTGCCCGCCGAAGCCGGCAAGCTGGTGGTGCTGGAGGGCGTCTATTCGATGCTCGGCGACATCGCGCCGCTGAAGGAAATGGTCGCCGTCGCCAAGAAGCACGGCGCGATGGTGCTGGTCGACGAAGCGCACTCGATGGGCTTTTTCGGCCCCAATGGCCGCGGTGTATACGAGGACCAGGGGCTCGAAGCGGACGTCGATTTCGTCGTCGGCACCTTCTCCAAGTCGGTCGGCACCGTCGGCGGCTTCTGCATCTCGAACCACCCGAAGTTCGAGGCGATCCGGCTGGCCTGCCGGCCGTATATCTTCACTGCCTCGCTGCCGCCCAGCGTGGTCGCCACGGCGGCGACCTCGATCCGCAAGCTGATGACCGCGCACGAGAAGCGCGCCCGGCTGTGGGAGAATGCCCGCGCGCTGCATGGCGGCCTGACGGCAATGGGCTTCAAGCTCGGCACGTCGACGCCCGAAAGCGCGATCGTCGCAGTGATCCTGGAGGATCAGGAGCAGGCGGTGGTGATGTGGCAGGCGCTGCTGGAGAACGGCCTGTACGTCAACATGGCGCGTCCACCGGCGACCCCGGCCGGCACCTTCCTGCTGCGCTGCTCGCTTTGCGCCGAGCATCGCCCCGAGCAGATCGAGCGGGTGCTCGGCATGTTCCGTGCCGCCGGCCAGGCGGTTGGGGTGATCGCCTAAACGCGGCTTTTCAGCGTGGTTCCAAACGCCTAGAGTCGGGATCGGATGAGCGAAGCGATCCCGTCTCTGGAGCGTTCGGTTCACGCGAAGAACTGGCGCCTGTTGCTGCTCGGCGCACTGGCCGTGGCGGGCGTCGTCGTGCTCGGCGCGCTCATCCTGATCCAGCAGCGCACCGATATCGAGCGCGATCGGGCCATCGCCCTCCAGCAGCACAGCTTCGAGGTGATGCTGCGTGCCAGCCAGCTCTCCGGCGGCATTGCCGCGGCGGAGGCGGCGCTGGGGCGCTATGTGGTCAGCGCCGATCGCAATCTTGGCCAGCAATATGCCGATCAATGGGATCGGGCCGAGGAACAGCTGCAGCGGCTGCGGCAGCTGACCGCCGACAGCGATAGCCAGCGGGTGCAGGTGCAGGCGCTGCAACGGGCATTCCTGCAGCGCGGCAAGGAACTCGACGACACCGCCCTCTACACCACCTACAAGCGCGACCGGGATGCCTGGGGTGCCTATTATCAGGTGCGCGAAAGCGCGGCGCGCAAGCAGGTGGAGAAGACGCTCGACACCATTGTCGAGGAGGAGCGCGGCGTGCTGCGCAACCGCACCCGCGCCGCCGCGCAGCTGATCGACAATAGCAGCTATGCCTCGCGCGTGCTCAGCGGCTTCGGCCTGGTCATCGCGCTGGGGGCGGTGATCTTCGGCTGGCTCGCGATCGAGGCGCAGGGCGACCGCGCGCTGGCCGACGCCGACGCCGCCTGGGAGCGCGAACGCGCCGGCCAGTTGCGCGAGGCGGTCGCCGCGGCCACCGCCCAGCTGCGCCAGGAAGCGCGCGAACGCGAAGACGCCGAAGCCAAGCTCCGTCAGGCGCAGAAGATGGACGCGGTGGGCCAGCTCACCGGCGGTATCGCCCATGATTTCAATAATATGCTGGCGGTTGTTCTGGGGGGTGTCGAACTCGCGCGCCGCCAGATCGAGGGCGATCCGCGGGAAGCCGCTCGCCATCTCGACAATGCCATGGAAGGCGCCCATCGCGCCGCGGCGCTTACCCGGCAGCTGCTCGCTTTCTCGCGTTCCGAATCGCTCGCGCCCGAGGCCGTGGATGCCGGCACGCTGATCCGCGGGATGCGCGACCTGCTCGATCGCACGCTGGGCGACGCGATCCGCGTCGAGGCGCAGGACCACGGGCTCGGCTGGCGGATCTGGGTGGACCGGCACCAGCTCGAAAACGCCGTGCTCAACCTGGCGGTCAACGCCCGCGACGCGATGAACGGGCGCGGCACGCTGACGATCCTCACCGGCGAATCGCGGCTGGCGGCCAACGAGGTGGGGCACTGCGCGGCGGGCGACTATGTTTCGGTTGCGGTGCGCGACACCGGCTGCGGGATGACGCCCGAGGTGCTGGAGCGGGTGTTCGAACCCTTCTTCACCACCAAGCCGGTGGGCAAGGGCACGGGCCTGGGCCTCAGCCAGATCTTCGGCTTTGTCCGCCAGTCCGGCGGCGGCATCGCCATCGAGACGGCGCCGGACGCGGGCACCACGGTCACGCTGTACCTGCCGCGCTACAAGGGTGCGGTGGTGGCGCCCGCGGTGGCACAGCCCGAGGTGACCGAGGAGAAGGCTGGCGGCAGCTACGACATTCTCGTCGTCGAGGACGATCCGCGGGTGCTCGCGGCGACGCTCGCGGCGCTGCACGAGCTTGGCCACCGTGCGGTCGGCTGCGCCGATCCGCTCAAGGCGCCGGCGGCGATCGAATCGATGCCCATGCTCGACCTGGTGATGACCGACGTGCTGATGCCGGGCCAGACCGGTCCGGAGATGATCGCCTGTGTCGAGGGCCAGCTGCGCGGGGCCGCGGTGCTGTTCGTCACCGGCTTTACCGGCGAGGCGAGCGCGGAGCAGCTCCGCGACCGCCCGGTGCTGCGCAAGCCGTTCACCGTGGCGGCGCTGTCCCGCGCGGTGCGCGAGGCGGTCGAGGCCGAAGCGCGACGGGTGGCCCAGGCCGCGGAATAGGCGGCGCTACCCATTTGCCTTGGCATTGCCCGCCGAATTCGGCGAGGTTCGGGTCAGCCATTTGGGGGAGATGGGACATGCGATCTGCCGGATTCTGGATGCTGCCGGGCCTGTTGGCGGGGCTGTTCGCGCCGCTCGCCGCGCAGGCGAAGGCTGCGGGGCATGTCAGCGGCGTCGGCGGGGTGTTCGTCACCAGCAAGGATCCCAAGGCGCTGGTGGCCTGGTATCGCGACGTGCTGGGCATCGCGGTCGAGCCCTGGGGCGGCGCGATGCTCCGCTACGATGCGCCGGGGCATCCGCCCGTGCTGGTGTGGACCGCAATGCGCCCGGGCAGCGACCAGATCGCGCCGTCGCCGCGCGCGTTCATGCTCAACTTCGCCGTCGACGATCTCGACGCGATGCTCACCCGGCTGGAGGCGAAGGGCGTGAAGATCCTCAAGCGGACCAGCGATGCCACGGGCAAGTTCGCCTGGATCCTCGATCCGGACGGCACCAAGATCGAACTGTGGCAGCCGCCGGTGAAGTGAGGCGGGGGCGGGGCAAGCGCTGTGATGCCGTGGGAGGCAAACGGTGGCGCCGGTGGCAGACGGGGCTATGCATCTGCTCAAGTGGGGAGGGGGCGGAATGCGGAGATGGTCGGCACTATGGTTGGCGCTGCTGGTAGCGGCGTTCGCGCCGCCGGACAGCCGCAATATGGACCTCGCCGGCGTTGCCACCTCGGGCGCGTTGGTTCGGTATCTCGGGCGCGGGGTCTATGAAAGTCTCGCCGCACACCCTTGCCGCGCGAGCCCTTCGGCCCAGCTGCGAGCGGTCAAGCGGGAGGAGGCAGCATTTGTCGCTGCATTGGAAAGCACCCTTGTGGGTCCCGTTGCCGACAATGTCGCGCTCGCGAAGGAGGATGTCGCATTTGAGGGCGAATCGAGCGATCGGTTTTGCTGGGGTGACGAAATGGACCAGTACCTGGACCGCCGGGATCAGGAGTGGTTCTTTAGCCATGTGGAGACGTTCCGCGAAGAATTGCGTCGCCCCAATTTTCGATCGCAAGCCCTTAAAGGCCTGGATCGGCACAGCATGCCGAAAGGTCCTGAGTTCCGCTGGCTCGTTCGAGAGGTCTTGAAGTCCCTCCGCTGGGAATGCACGGAAATCGACAGGCGGCCGTTCCTCGCAGCCGCCAGGCCGATGGTGGACCGATTCACCCACAATATGCGGCGAACAAAATTCGCCGCGCAGTTCGAGGTCGCCCGGGCAGACGTGGCTATCCTGGATCTCGTGATAGTTTCAAACTGCTCGTTCGTGCCGACCCGAGGCATGACGGCGTTGGATATGAACGAGAGGCTTTCGACGTTGTCGAAGCGCATCGCCGCCGCCGAGCGGATCGCCGGGAGCTGATTTAGACCCCCGCTTCAATCCGGTCCCGCAGCATCGCCGCCCCCAGTTCGCGCGCCTTGTCGCGCGGCAGGCCCAGCGCGCGGGCCATGGGGGCGCCGAGCAGCGCGTCGCCCAGCGCCATCAGGGTCAGTTGCAGCGTTTCCTCGCGCAGCGGCACACGGGCGTCCTGGCCCTCGCTGATCCGGTCGACCAGCCGGTGGATCGCCTCCAGGATCGGGTCCAGCGCGTCCTGGTTGCCGGTCAGGATCATCCAGCTGGCCAGCGCGCCAGCGCCTTCGCGGTCGAACGCATCGAAGGTCAGGTCCACCACTTCGCGCAGGTCGTGATTGGTGGAGCGGGCGCGGAGCACCGCCTCGCCGATCTTGGCGGTCACCGCCTCGGCGATGCTCGCCGCCAGCGCCTTTTGCAGCCCGGCGGCGGAGCCGAAATGGTGGAGCAGATTGGCATGCGTCCGCCCGATCCGCGCGGCGACAGCCTTCAGCGTCACCGCCTGCGGGCCGTCCTCGATCAGCAGGGTGCGGGCGGCCTCCAGGGCGGCGTCGCGGGATTCTTCGGGGGAGAGGCGCTTGCGCACCGGCTTGCTCGTCAACATTGCGGCAATGCGAGAATAGTTTGCAAGGTCGAAGGAAGTCGGTACGTCGACCGGACGCGAGCGGCGGGGAGGTTCTGCATTACGACAGCCGCTTACCGTGTGGGGGGAAAGTGTCGATACGTAAAAAGGTGGAAGCCCGCATTCTCAAGCGCCTGCTGGCGCTCGTCAACGATCGATCGCAGCCTAATCTGAATGCGTTGAACGACGTTGCCAAAGAGGTGCGTATTCTCCAGCTGAACATGAAGGCGTTCGGCTACGATCTCGCGCGGAAAATGACGGCTGCATTGCCGCCGCCGAGTGACACGGCAGCAGAAGTGGTGGGCCTGGCATCCAAGGGATGCACCCAGCGGGACATCGAGAGCGGATGGCTGGCGCACTGGATGCGCGCGCTTGAGGTGCCGGTTGTCTATCACCGGAAGATATGGGAACTCGCCTATGTGCTGCAGGCGCTTTTCGAAGCCCGGCATCTGGCGCCCGGCCAGCGGGGCCTGGGGTTCGGCTGCGGGGCGGAGCCGATTCCCAGTTATCTTGCGTCACAGGGAGTGTTCGTTACCGCCACTGATTTTTCCGAGGAGCAGGCCGCGGAAAGCGGCTGGATCGAGACCAATCAGCATCTCGGTTCCGCTGCGAAGCCCTTCATGCCCCATCTGGTAAGTCGCGATGTGTTCGAGCAATTCGTAACGATCGACACCGTCGACATGAACGCCATCCCCGACCGGCTGCAGGGCTATGACTTCTGCTGGTCGATCTGCGCGTTGGAGCATCTCGGCAGCATCGAGCACGGGTTGCGGTTCATCGAGCGCTCGCTCGATACGCTTCGTCCCGGTGGCACCGCCGTGCATACGATGGAGTTCAACGTCGAGCCGAACGGCCCCACGGTGGACAATTGGCTAACCGTGCTGTTCCAGCCCAAGCATCTCGAAGCGTTGGCCGAGCGCCTCCGCAGCGCCGGTCACACCGTCCTCCCGTTCGACTTTGATATGGGCGCCGATGTGATGGACAACTTCATAGACCTGCCGCCCTGGGATCACGCCTTGGCACCCAGCGAGCGCAGCTGGTTGGGCGAGCCGCTCCACCTCAAGCTGTCGATCGACGGATTTGTCAGCACGTCGTTCGGGATGATCGTCCGCAAGGCGGCGTAGTGGGGGGGGGGCGCTGCCGGTCAGGCAGCGGCGGCCAGCCGCGGGATCGGTTGCACCCCTTCGGCATGCATCTCCAGCTCGAGCCGCACGCAGGGCACCTCGCAGCCGCGACCCTTCGACCAGATCGGCTCGACCGCCCCGGTGGGACGGAAGCCCAGCTTGCGCAGCACCCGGCCCGAGGCGGGGTTGTCGACATAATGCCCGGCGGTGACCCGGCGGATGCCAGCGGCCTGCGCCGCACCCAACGCGCCCCGCCCCGCTTCGGTGGCATAGCCCTTGCCCCAGGCCGACGGCGTGAACCAATAGCCGAGCTCGTGCGCCTCCCCGCGCACCGAATCGATGCCGATGCAGCCGATCAGCGCCACCGTGCCCCCCTGATGCTCGAACACCAGGAAGCGCGTGTCGGTCCAATGCTGGAGGAAGGTCTCCGCCGCTTCGATCGAATAGGGCCAGGGCGCGCGCGAGAGGTTGCGCACGACCGCCTCATGGTCGATCGCCCGGGCAAGGGCGGGGGCGTCCTCGGGCCAGCCGGGACGTAACGTCAATCTCTGGGTCCGCACGAACATGACCAATACTCCTCGGTCCTGCAGCTCCCCACGCCGTTTCCATTGGCGTGCGGGTGTTGCGCTGCGATTGCAGGGAGCATGAAAAAAGGGAGACCGGGGCGACCCGTCTCCCTTTTTCGGTTGGTTCGTCCGAACCCGGGTCGCCCTGGTGGGCAACCCGTGCGGTCACCCGATGTTATTCGGCTGCCTCGGCAATCATGTCTACGGAGCAGAACTTGCGACCAAGCTTGCCTTCCTTGAACGACACGCGGCCTTCGACGAGCGCGAAAAGGGTATGGTCCTTGCCCATGCCCACGTTCACGCCCGGGTAGAATTTGGTGCCACGCTGGCGCACCAGAATGTTGCCGGCGAGAACCGTCTCGCCGCCGAACTTCTTCACGCCAAGACGACGGCCAGCAGAGTCGCGACCGTTGCGGGACGAGCCGCCTGCCTTCTTATGTGCCATTGTCTATACTCCTCGTGTCTCGTCCGAAGCTCAGTTCGCCGCGCCGATGGCGGTGATCTTGAGGATCGTGTGCTGCTGGCGATGGCCGTTCTTGCGGCGATAGTTGTGCCGGCGGCGCTTCTTGAAAACGATGACCTTCTCGCCCTTCGCCTGCGCGAGGATCTCGGCAGAAACGGTCAGGCCGTCGGTCGGCTTCAGCTCGCCGCCTTCGCCGGCAAGCAGGACGTCGCCCAGCGTCACCGTCGAACCGGCTTCGCCGTCGAGCTTCTCGACGACGATCTTGTCTCCTGCGGCAACGCGATACTGCTTGCCGCCCGTGCGCACGATAGCGAACATCGGTCTCTTCTCTGGTTCAAATGCATGTGCCCGCCAAGGTTGCACCTCGGCAGGAGGAAGGGCGCTGCTATGCGATGGGGGGGGTATTGTCAACCGTTTCGCAAGGCGTGCCTGCGATTTTCCGGCACATTTCCGCCACCCGGCGCCCCTAGTGGCGGTGGGTGCGTTTCAGCAGGTAGCGTCCGGCGTCGAAACGCTCGAACAGTCCGCTGATTCCCGGGTGATCGACCGGCTCGTCGCTTTCATCGGCCACCAGGTTCTGCTGGCTGACATAGGCGATATAGGTCGAGTCGTCGTTCTCGGCGAGCAGGTGGTAGAAGGGCTGGTCCTTCGCCGGCTGCATGTCGACGGGGATCGAGTCGTACCACTCGTCGCTGTTGGCGAAGACGGGATCGACGTCGAAGATCACGCCGCGGAAATCGAGCAGGCGGTGGCGCACGATATCGCCGATCGCGAAGCGCGCGCTGGCGATCGGCGGCATCGGGGTGCCAGAGGCGCGGAGGGTAAGCGAACCATTGGTTTCTGACATGGTCACCAATCTAGGGTTGCAGTGCCGCAACGGCAACGGCCGAGACGGCGTAGGTTCCCGATCCGGGAAAGGGCGGGGCCCGGGAAATTTTCCGACGCAGCGAAAAACCTGAAACTGCCCGCTTGCGGCCCCCAAAACTTTGCGCTAGTGGCCGCGCCTCACAGCGACCGGTACGCAGGTCGGGGCCATCCCCGAGTGCGTATCCTCCCATGCGGAGAGGTGCCGGAGTGGTCGATCGGGGCGGTCTCGAAAACCGTTGTGCGGGTAACCGTACCGAGGGTTCGAATCCCTCCCTCTCCGCCATTGGGGCCTTGCAGCGCCCTGCGGATGCTGTGCCGATCTCCTGAAATCCACTCGCCCGCATGCGCGCCGCTCAGGCCGCGATCGCATATTGGCGGCAATGTTCCAGATAGCCAATCTCGTGCCGCCCGGCGAGCGAGACGACGCTCTCCCATAGCCAGGAGGGGGCGTCGAGGTTGCTGCGCCGGTCGGCTGCGATCGTCTCCAGCCATGCATCGCGCGCTTCGCTGTGCAGCTGGCGGGCGTGCGCCTTGCCGACGACGAAGGCGAGGTAGCGGGCGGACTTCACGGCCTCGGATCGGCTGAACTGGTCCAGCTCGAGCTTCAGATCCTGTGGTGCCAGCTCGCGGACGAACAGCGCATGGCCGAGCATGTGGACGGAGGCCATCCGCCGCCCGAGATGCGGCGAAAGCGCGCGTGCGGCCTCCACGACGCGCTCGGCATGGACCTTGGGCATCCGCGCGTTGCTGGCGGCAGGGGCGATCGAGGCGACCGCTTCCTTGAGGTCGATCAGGGCATAGTCTTCCTCGCCCTTTTCGCCCGCCACCGCGACGATCGCGGCGTAGCGCAGCAGGCCGAGCGAACTGCACCCCTTCATCCAATAGGCTGCGTCGACCAGGCGGACGTCCTGGGCGCCATCCGCTTCGTCGCGGCCCAGCACGGTGGCGAGGACGGCGGGCTTGGCGAGCGCGGCTTCCAGCGCCGCGCGTTCCTTCCCCGCGATCGGCCAGAAGCGCTTGCCGAGCGGGATTCGCGGCTCCACGTCGTCCAGTCGTTCCTTGGCGAGGTGGCGCCAGCGGCGGCCGAGCGCGCGGCGCTTGACGCTCTGCACGACCTCGGGCTCCACGCCGGGATCACCGCTGGTCGGATCGTGGATGGCCGCGACATAGCCTTCCATCATCTCCTCCAGCATCCGGGCAGTCACCACGCCGGGGAGGTCGGCGCCGCGCGCCGCGGTGGCGAGGGAAAGGCCGAGGCGGATGATATCGTGCGCGGGATTGCCGATTACCGCCTGGTCCATGTCGCGGATCTGCACCTCGACCCGGCCGTCGCCGTTGGAGAGCGGGCCGAGATTGCCGACATGGCAGTCGCCGCAGATCCAGATCGACGGGCCCGTCGGGACCCGCGCGGCGGCCGGCGAACCCGCCAGCCAGTCATAGAATTTGGCGGTATTCCCGCGCACATAGGCATGGGCGGAGCGCGCCATCTTCAGGGTGCGGTTGGCGTCGAGGAGCTGGTTGCGTTCGGCAGGGGTGGGAAGGTCGGGTGCGGATTTCTTGGGCATCGCGCCTCAACGCACGAAATCGGCAAACGTAACGAACTGTTGCTGATGTCCTTGCGGGCAGGCGAAGACCGCAGCGCGCGGCCGATCCGGCACTTCAACGAAGGTGGTTAGCCTCGGCAAGCGCACACTGGGCGTCGACCCGACAGACACGTTTGGATGGCAATGCTCTCTCGTTGAACACGAAAGGATGCCGAAGCCGGTACCGAAGGCGGTATAGGGCTGGGACTGACAAACACCGCATGACGGTGGCAGCGAGGCGTATGCGTCCCAGCCAGCGGGTCACCAGCCTCGATGGCGCCGCGAGGCGCCGCGGGAGCGCAAGGCGGTGCAGCATGCACGGGGCCGAGGCGCGGATGTCGAACCCGGCCAATCGTTGTTCGCACGCCGCCGCCATTGCTCGCTTGTCCTGCCCGGCATGCCTTTCCTGCCGCATCGCGGCTTGAGCTTTGAACCAAACGGGAATAGAGATGATACAACATATCATAATTTCAGGGCGTGCTGTGTGATTTCCTCAGGTTACGAAGCTTCCGTGGCTACGAACAAACTTCCGGTAACGGTGCTTTCGGGCTTCCTGGGTGCCGGCAAGACCACCTTGCTCAACCACATCCTCGCCAATCGCGAGGGGCGGCGGGTGGCGGTGATCGTCAATGACATGTCCGAAGTGAACATCGATGCAGATCTGGTGCGCGGCGGCGAAGCGGCGCTGTCGCGCAGCGAGGAAGCCTTGGTGGAGATGACGAATGGCTGCATCTGCTGCACGCTGCGCGACGATCTGCTGCAGGAGGTGCGGGCGCTCGCCGAGGCGGGCAGATTCGATTATCTGGTAATCGAGAGCACCGGCATTTCTGAGCCGCTGCCGGTGGCCAGCACCTTCTCGTTCCGCGACGAGGCGGACCGGTGCCTGGGCGATGTGGCGCGGCTGGACACCATGGTTACCGTGGTCGACGCGCTCAACCTGCTAAAGGATTATTCCAGCCAGGATTTCCTCGCCGATCGCGGGGAATCCCTCGGTGAGGACGATAGGCGCAGCCTGGTGGGCCTGCTGGTCGAGCAGATCGAGTTCGCCGACGTGGTGGTGATCAACAAGGCGAGCGCGGTGGCGCGCCAGCAGCTCGCCCTGGTCAAGAAGCTGGTCGCCAGTCTCAACGCCGATGCCAGGATCGTCACCTGCGATCATGGCCACGTGCCGCTCTACACGATCCTCGACACCGGGCTGTTCGATGCGGACAAGGCGGCGCAGCACCCGCTCTGGGCCAAGGAGCTGTACGGCTATGCCAGCCATACGCCCGAGACCGAGCAATATGGCATCGAGAGCTTCGTCTATCGCGCGCGGGCGCCGTTCGATCCGGTGAAATTCTATGCCTTCCTCACCGAAGGCGGACTGGAAGGCGTGGTGCGCGCCAAGGGCCATTTCTGGCTTGCCACCCGGACCGAATGGGTGGGCGAACTGGCGGTAGCCGGTGCGCAGACCATGACCGCACGGATGGGGCGCTGGTGGGCGGGCGTGCCGAAGCAGGATTGGCCGGACGACGATCGCTTCGAACGCTTCGTCGCCGCGCATTGGGATCCCGTCTGGGGCGATCGTCGGCAGGAGTTGGTGTTCATCGGCATCGACATGAACGAGGATCGACTCCGTCGCGAACTGGATGCGTGCCTGCTGCCGGTGAAGGCGTTCACGCCGGCCTTGTGGATGGGCTTGCGCGATCCCTTCCCGGCATGGGGCGAACCGGTGCCGGAGGCGGCAGCATGATCGCCTGGCCGCGCGCGGAGGGGTCGGTCGTCGGCATGGCCGTGGAGCGCTGCGATCCCGCGGTGCTCGAATCCGTTGCCCGGCCGGAAGTGCATTTGGCGGTGTGGCGCCGCAGCCTGCCTGCAGCGCTCGGCTGGCTTGCCGCGCTGGACTGGGAGGCGATCGACGACCTCGATCTCGTCACGCCGATCGACGCGGTGGATGTCGCGGTGGCCGAGGGGCTTGCCGAGGCCGGCTATCCGGCCGGCCTGCAGGGCGAGGCGCTGACGGATGAAATCGTCGGCCATGCCCGGCGCTTTGCCGCGCTCCAGGGTCTCGCTGCGGTCAGCCTCCGGCTCGAAGTGATCGAGACCGATGCGTGCCGCAAATTCCACGCGGATTATGTCGCCGCGCGCCTGCTTACCACGCTGGTGGGATCGGGTACGCAGTGGATCCATGGCGTCGAGGCCCCCGATACGCCGATACGCTGCCTGCGGACGGGGGATGTCGGCATCTTCAAGGGGCGGCTGGCCGTCGAACAGCCGGTGATCCTGCACCGATCGCCGCCGATCGAGCGCTCTGGCGAAACCAGGCTGCTGCTGGCCATCAATCCAGCGCCGGAGCCTCATGCATGAGCACGCTGTTTTCCGGCGATGAGGCGCGGATCCCGGTGAGCGTGCTCACCGGCTTCCTCGGCAGCGGCAAGACGACGCTGCTCAACCATCTGGTGCGAATGCCGGAGATGCGCCGCGCGCTGGTGATCATCAACGAATTTGGCGCTGTCAGCCTGGACCATGATCTGATCGCCCGATCGAACGAGGACATGGTGGTGGAGATGATGGGCGGCTGCCTGTGCTGCACCATTCGCGGCGATTTGCGGGCTACACTGCGGGATGCGCCCTGGCGTTTCGCGCGCGAGGGGCAATGCTGGTTCGACCGCGTCGTCATCGAAACGACCGGGCTCGCGGATCCAGCGCCGATCCTGCACACGCTGATGACCGATCCCGAGCTTCGTACGCTGTACCGCCTGGACGGCGTGATCACGACGGTCGACGCGGTCAACGGCATGGCGACGCTGGATCGGCAGGACGAAGCGGTGCGCCAGGCAGCGGTGGCCGATCGCCTGGTGCTGACCAAGACCGATCTCCTCTCGATCGACGGACGCCGGACGCTGGAGACCCGCCTGCGATCGATCAACCCTGCGGCGCCGATCGTGCCGGTCGTGCAGGGCGTGGTCGAACCGCACCAGATATTCGATGCCGGC
Organism: uncultured Sphingomonas sp.; assembly: GCF_913777625.1. Lineage (GTDB taxonomy): Bacteria > Pseudomonadota > Alphaproteobacteria > Sphingomonadales > Sphingomonadaceae > Sphingomonas. The sequence goes on along the minus strand of NZ_CAJYTI010000016.1, from coordinate 37,778 downwards.
CTGTACGATCCTGAGACGAAGAGCCTCGATGTCCGCAAATGGCTGAACGCCGAGGCTTATGCGGGCGGTCATGGGCATCGCCACGACGGGCACCACGACCATCACCACGACGTCAATCGCCACGACGACCGCATCCGCGCCACCTGCCTCACCTTCGAAGACCCCTTGCGCGCCGAGGCGTTCGAGCGGTGGATCGACATTCTCACGAGTCTGAAGGGGGCGGATATTCTTCGCGTGAAGGGTATCGTCCATCTGCGCGATCATCCCAAACCGATCGTGGTGCATGGCGTGCAGCACCTGTTCCATCCCCCCGTCGAGCTGAGCGACTGGCCTTCGTCGGACCGGCGGACGCGGCTGGTGTTCATCACCCGGGACATCACCGCCGAGCAGCTGCGCGGCACGCTTTCGCTGATGACCGTCGGCATCGAGCATTTCGGCCTGCAGGGGCTGGTGGAAAGCATCCCCGCGCCCGGCGTGCCCGGCGGCATCGTCGCCGCCGCCTGGTCCTGACCGGACCCGGTCCCGAGGCCTGGCCGACGCGGAGCCGTTCCCTGGCACAACCGCGCGCCGTCATCGCGAAGATGCGACCATATGGCATCACAAGCGCAGCGGTTCATGTTGGACGTGGTATATGGGCCGCAAGAGGTGGCTCGATGCTCTAGCGGCGTGCGAGCGGCCTTGTGAGCCTATCGTGCGTCGCGATACCGTTCGCTTGTCTGGGGAGCTGCCTTAGCGTGCGCCGTCAGCGGCAGAGACCTGGGGGAGGGTGGTGGACACACTTGGGCTCGAACCAAGGACCCGCTGATTAAGAGTCAGCTGCTCTACCAACTGAGCTATGTGTCCATACCGGAAGGCGTATGGGGCAGAGGCGGTGGTGGACACACTTGGGCTCGAACCAAGGACCCGCTGATTAAGAGTCAGCTGCTCTACCAACTGAGCTATGTGTCCATTCCGGCTTCTGCAAAGGCACCCTTTGGTGGGGCGCCGCCGCTTCGGAGGCGCGCCTTTAGCGTCGCCCCTTGCGGCTTGTAAAGCCCAAAAGTGAAAAAATCACCAGCGGGTCTTGGTGCGGCCGTCGCGGTCGATCGAAAGCAGGATGCCCAGGCACAGCATGAAGGTCATCACCGCGGTGCCGCCGAAGCTGATCAGCGGCAGCGGCACGCCCACCACGGGGGCCAGGCCGATCACCATCGCCATGTTGATCGAGCAATAGAGGAACATCGTGCCCGAGAGCCCCGCCGCGGTCAGCCGGCCGAATCGGGTCTTGGCGCGCATGCCGACGCCGATCCCCCAGGCGATCAGTGTGCCGAAAGCGAGGATCAGGAACACCCCGCCGGCCAGGCCCCATTCCTCCATCATCGTCGCCAGCGCGAAGTCGGTCTGGCCTTCGGGGAGATAGTCGAGATGGCTCTGCGTGCCCTGCAGGAAGCCCTTGCCGAAGATGCCGCCCGATCCGATCGCGATCTTCGACTGGGTGATGTGATAACCGGTGCCCAGCGGATCGCGCTCGGGATCGAGGAAGATCAGCACGCGGTTGCGCTGATAGTCGTGCAGCACGAAGTTGAAGGCGAGGGGGGCGGCCACCGCCACCGCCAGCGCGCCGGCGATAAACAGCCGCAGCGGCACGCCCGCAAGGAACACCACCATGATGCCGCAGCCGGTGATCATCAGCCCGGTGCCGAGATCGGGCTGGGCGATCACCAGCAGCGCCGGCACGCCGATCAGCAGGCAGGCCGGCCAGATCGCCACGAACTTGCGCGTCTCGCTGGCCGGCAGCATCTCGTAGAAGCGGGCGAGCGCGAGCACGATCATCGGCTTCATCAGCTCGGAGGGCTGGAACTGGAAGCCGCCCAGGCTGATCCAGCGCTGGCTGCCGCCGGCGACCTTGCCCAGCGCCTCGACGCCGAGCAGGGCGACGACCAGCCCGGCATAGACCGGCAGCGACCATTGCGACCAGATCCGCACCGGCACCCGCGACATGCCGATCGCGACCGCCAGGAACAGCAGGAAACGGGTGCCCTGGTTGATCGCCCAGGGGCGGATGCTGCCGCCCGCGGCCGAATAGAGCACGACCAGCCCGAACGCGCCGATCGCCATGACGAGGAAGAGGATCTTCCACGGGAGCTGGGCGACCTGGATGGGGACGATGCCGTTGCCGGGGCGTGCCATCACTCGCCCTCCACGCTGCCGGTGGGGGCGACGTCGCGCTTGGTCGAATCGGCGGTGCTGTTCGCCGCCGCATCGGCCAGGCTGCTTGCGGCTTCCTCGGTATCCTCGGGAGTAGGCGGAGCGGGGATGTTCTGCGCGGCGCGGAAGGCGGCCGACTGGGCTGCCATGCGCGTCGTATAGTCGCCGCCCCAGGTCGGCTCGACCTCGGCCAGCGTCTTCATCGCGAGGTCGCGATCGAACAGATAGGTCATGATGTCCCGGCCGACCAGCGGCGCGTCGAGGTTGCGGACGGTGTGGCCGTTATGCTCGAGCACGATCGCCGCGGCATATTTCGGGTTGTCGTGCGGCGCGAAGCACACCAGCAGCGCGTGGTCGCGCATCTTGAACGGCAGCGAGCCGTTCTTGAGCACGCCGGTGCGGCGCTCGGCCATGGTGATGCGGCGCACCTGCGCGGTACCGGTCTTCGCCGCGAGCGCGACGCCGGGCACGTACATCCGCGCCGCGCCGCCGGTACCGCCGCCATTGACCACGCCGTACATCGCGTCGCGGACGATCGCGAGATCCTCCTGGCTCACCGGCAGCGGCTGCGCGCCGGACGGGCCGTTGGAAAGCAGGCGTGGCACCAGGATCTTGCCCGAGCCCAGCCGGCTGGCCATCACCGCCAGTTGGAGCGGGTTGGCCAGCACATAGCCTTGGCCGATCGAGGCGTTGAGCGAATCCGCCACCGTCCAGGGATGGTGGTATTTCTTCAGCTTCCAGGCGCTGTCCGGCACGGTGCCGAAGCGCTGGGTGGTGAAGGGCATGTCGAACTTCTGGCCGAGCCCGAGCATCTTCGCCATCGGCGCGATCGCATCATAGCCGACGCGGCGAACCATCTCGTAGAAATAGATGTCGCAGCTCTGCATGATTGCGTTCTTGAGGTCGAGCGGCCCATGCCCGCCCTTCTTGTGGCAGTGGAACACGCCGTTGCCCACGCGCAGCGCGCCCGAGCAGACGACGCGGTCGTGCGGGCTCACCCCCGCCGCCATCAACGCCAGGCCGTTCATCGGCTTCACGGTGGAGCCGGGCGGGTAGAGGCCCTGCAGCACCTTGTTCATGAGCGGAACGTGATCGTCCTCGGACAGCATCTTCCATTCGGTCTGGCTGATGCCGTCGGAGAAGCTGTTGGGATCATAGGCGGGCATCGACGCCATCGCGAGGATGTCGCCCGAGGCCACGTCGATGACGATCGCGGAGCCGGAGTTGGTGCCCAGCCGCCGCGCGACATATTCCTGCAGGCCGGCGTCGATGGTCAGCTTGATGCTCTCGCCGGGCGTGTCGGCGCGCGTCTCCAGCTCGCGGACCGGGCGGCCATGCGCGGTCACCTCGACGCGCTTGGCGCCGGGCTTGCCGCGCAGGCGGTGATCGAGCGTCTTTTCCAGCCCGTCCTTGCCCAGCTTGAAGCCGGGGGTGACGAGCAGCGGATCCTTGTCGGCCTTGAACTGCTCGGCCGAGGCGGTGCCGACATAGCCGATCAGATGGCCGACGCCGGCGCCCAGCGGATAGTGGCGGGCATAGCCGCGGGTGGGGGCGACGCCCGGCAGTTCGGGCTGGCGGACCAGCACTGCGGCGAAGCGATCCCAGTCGAGATTCTCCGCCACCTGGACCGGGCGGAAGCCGCCGGCGCGCTTGAGGTCGGTCTCGATGCGGGCGAGGTCTTCCGGCGCGAGATTGAGCAGCCGGGTCAGCTCGGCGAGCAGCTTGTCCTTGTCGACGATGCGATCGGGGATCAGGTCGACGCGGAAATCGGTGCGGTTGCTGGCCAGCGGCTTGCCGCTGCGATCGAGCAGCCAGCCGCGCCGCGGCGGGATCAGCGTGTTGTTGACGCGATTGCTCTCGGCCTTGAGCTTGTACTGCTCGTTCTCCACCACCGACAGCCACGCCATCCGGCCAGCGAGCACCATGCCGACGGCACCCTGGGCGGCGCCGAGCACCACGGCGCGGCGGGAGAAGCTGTAGGTCTGGGTGGCTTCGGTCACGCGCACCATGGCTCAGGCTTTCACCACGTCGCGATCGAGCCAGGCGCACAGCCGCGAGGCGAGCGGGAACAGCATCGCCGAGGCCGCCGCCTGCAGCAGCAGCGCCGCATCGACCTTGGCCGAGATGGGCGACGCGAAGAACCGCCCCGCGATCAGCACGAAGGCGGTCGCGCCCGCGGCAATCAGCCAGTCCTGCCAGAAGTTACGCCACACGATGCGGGTCTCTAGCACGTCGATGATCAACATGCATGCCATCCACAGAAACATCGCCGAGCCGAAGGGCTGGCCGCTCAGCAGGTCGTCGAACAGCCCGAGCGGAGCGGCGACCCAGATGCGCAGCGCATCTGGCCGCAGCAGTCGCCAGCCGAGCAGCATCAGCAGCCCGAACGGCGGCAGGAAGGGTACCGTCGCCACCACCGGCACGAGCGTGACCAGCGAGGCGAGCGCGATCGACAGCGGCGCCAGCCAGCGCGCCCGGGGGCGCGGCGGCGGCACACCCAGCGGCTGCAGGTCCAGTGCCATCACTTGCCCTTGGGCTTGGGCGTGGCGGTGGGGAAGGGCTGGGGCGGCGGCGCCGGCTCGGGCAGGAACACGCGCAGCACCATCACGAAATCGGCCATGTCCGGATTGCTCGCCGGCACCACGGTGGCGCTGTCGCGGCCGACCGTGCTGATCCGGCCGAGCGGAATATTGGGCGGAAACACGCCGCCGGTGCCCGAGGTGACGAGCAGGTCGCCGGTGCGGAACGGGTTGGCGGCGGCATTGGCGGCGCGCACGTCGAGCGTGCCGTCGCCCTTGCCGGTGACGATCGCCGGCAGGCCGTCGCTTGCCCGGCGCACCGGGATCGTGCTGTCCGGATCGGTGATCAGCAGCACGCGCGAGGCATTGGGGCCGGCCTCGACCACCTGGCCGATCAGCCCCGCGCCGTCGCGCACCGGCTGGCCCTGGCCGACGCGCTGCCAGCTGCCCGCGTTGAGGGTTGCATAGCGGCGGGTGCTGGCGGCGGAGGAATTGACCAGCCGGGCGACGACGATCGTCTCCGGCGTCGCGTCGCGGGCCTTCAGCAGCAGGCGGAGGCGCTGGTTCTCGCGTTCCAGCCCCAGCGCGCGCTGGAGCGCGGCGCGCTCGCCCTCGATCTGACGCTTGAGGCGGGCATTCTCGCCGCGAACACCGAAATAGCTGCCGATCGCGTCCGGCACGCTGCCGATCCCGCGCCGCACCGTATCGAGGCCGGAGGATACCGGCGTGGTCACCTCAGCGAGGGTGCTGCGCAGTCCGGCGAACAGATGCGGGTTGTACCGCGAGACCAGCACGAGCCCGCCGCCGACCAGCAACAGGCTGATCGCCGCCACATAGCTGAAGAACAGCCCATATTGCGCCCGTCGCGAGAACCCCGGGCGCCGATTCCGTGGCGGCGCCATCGCCGTTGGCCTTTCGTCAGACCTGGAGGAGAACGCCGCGGAACATCGGATCCTCGAGCGCGCGGCCGGTGCCGAGCGCCACGCAGGTCAGCGGATCGTCGGCGACGGTGACCGGCAGGCCGGTCTCGTCGCGCAGCACTTCGTCCAGCCCCTGCAGCAGCGCGCCGCCGCCGGTGAGGACGATGCCCTGGTCGACGATGTCGGCGGCGAGTTCCGGCGCGGTGTTTTCCAGCGCGATGCGGACGCCCTCGACGATGGTGTTGACCGGCTCGGACAGCGCTTCCGCAATCTGGCCCTGGTTGATCTGGATTTCCTTGGGCACGCCGTTGACGAGATCGCGACCCTTGATGTGGATCGTCTTGCCGATGCCGTCGACCGGCGGCTTGGCGACGCCGACTTCCTGCTTGATCCGCTCGGCGGTGGCTTCGCCGATCAGCAGATTATGGTTGCGACGGACGTAGGAGACGATCGCCTCGTCCATCTTGTCGCCGCCGACGCGTACGCTGGTGGAATAGGCGAGGCCGCGCAGGCTGAGCACCGCGACTTCGGTGGTGCCGCCGCCGATGTCGACGACCATCGAGCCGATCGGCTCGGTCACCGGCATGTCGGCACCGATCGCGGCGGCCATCGGCTCCTCGATCAGCCACACCTGGCTGGCGCCGGCGTTCGACGCGGCATCGCGGATCGCGCGGCGCTCGACCGAGGTCGAGCCCGACGGTACGCAGATCACGATCTCCGGCCAGCGCATGAAGCGGCGCTGCCCGTGCACCTTGCGGATGAAGTGCTTGATCATCTCTTCCGCCACGTCGATGTCGGCGATCACGCCGTCGCGTAAGGGGCGAATCGCCTCGATCGAGCCCGGCGTCTTGCCCATCATCAGCTTGGCGTCATCACCGACCGCCTTCACCCGCTTCACCCCGTTCAGCGTCTCGACCGCCACGACCGACGGCTCGTTGAGCACGACGCCGCGTCCGCGCAGGTACACCACGGTATTCGCGGTACCCAGATCGATCGCCATGTCGTGGGACATGAATTTGAAAATGCGGGAGAAAGCCATTGATTGATCCGTCCTGCCGGTTGGGCGCCCCCCGTCCGGCTGCTCGCACAAAATGTTTGGCCCGAACCCTTGCCGGGACGGAAGAAAATCCGGCCTGGTGCCATGCGGATGCGGGTCGCGGGAGGCCGTCGCTTGGGCTACAGCGAATGCCATGTCAATACGCCGCCTGCCCGAACATCTTGTCAATCGTATTGCAGCCGGCGAGGTGGTCGAACGCCCCGCCAGCGCGCTGAAGGAACTGGTCGAAAACGCAATCGACGCAGGCGCGACACGGATCACCGTGAAGCTGGCCGGCGGCGGCATCGAATTGATCGAGGTGATCGACGATGGCTGCGGCATGGCGCCCGCCGAAATGGCGCTGGCGCTGGAGCGCCATGCCACTTCCAAGCTGCCGACCGACGATATCGAGCACGTCGCAACGCTCGGTTTTCGCGGCGAGGCGCTGCCTTCGATCGCCAGCGTCGCGCAACTGACGCTGGAAAGCCGGGTGCGCGGCGCCGAGGGCTGGTCGCTAACGGTGGATAACGGCGCGCGGATCGCCGAGGGGCCCGCCGCGCTGCCGCCGGGGACGCGGGTGCGGGTGGAGGCGCTGTTCGGCCGGGTGCCGGCGCGGCGCAAGTTCCTGCGCTCGACCCGCGCCGAATATGCCGCCTGCCTCGACGGGATGAAGCGCCTCGCCATGGCGCGGCCCGACATCGCCTTCTCGGTCGAGCATGACGGCCGCCGGGTGCTGAGCGTCCAGGGCGGCGAGAGCCGGCCGGCGCGGGTGGCGGCGCTCACCGACCGGGCGCTGCAGGAGAACAGCGTCGCGATCGACTTCGAGCGCGAGGGGCTGGTGCTGGGCGGGGTGGCGAGCATTCCGACCTTCAACCGCGGCGTGGCGGATCATCAGTATCTGTTCGTCAACGGCCGGCCGGTGAAGGACCGGCTGCTGGTGGGCGCGGTGCGCGGTGCCTATGCCGAAATGCTGGCGCGCGACCGGCATCCGGTGGTGGCGCTGTTCCTCGACGTGCCGCCCGAGGTGGTCGATGTGAACGTCCATCCGGCCAAGACGGAAGTGCGCTTCCGCGATCCGGCATTGGCACGCGGGCTGATCGTCAGCGGCTTGCGGCGGGCGCTCGATGCGGCCGGGCACCGCAGCGTCCAGCGGCCGAGCGACGCGGCGCTGGGCTTGTGGCAGCAGGGGGGTGGGGGGACAAATCTAAGCCCCTCCTCCTCGGAGGAGGGGGTGGGGTGGAGGGATTCCAGACCATTTGTTGGTCTTGGTGAGACACAGCCCCACCCCAACCCCTCCCATGAGGGGGAGGGGCTAAGGCGCTATTCCGGCGCCGTACGCGATTCCGGCTCCTTCTTCGCCGCCGCACCGCTCGCCCGTGCCGAGCCCGCCCGCCACGAGGCGCCGCTTGCCACCGACTTCCCCCTGGGTGTTGCCCGCGGCCAGGTCGCCAAGACCTATATCGTCGCGGAGGCCGAGGACGGTCTCGTCCTGGTCGACCAGCATGCCGCGCACGAACGGCTGGTGTTGGAACGGATGCGCCGCGCCATGGCCGGCGGCACCGTGCCCAGCCAGGCGCTCCTCCTCGCGGAAGTGGTCGAACTCGACGAACCCGGCTGCGACCGGCTCGAAGCCCGCATCGAGGAGCTCCGCGCCTTCGGGCTCGAGCTCGAGCGCTTCGGCCCGCGCGCGATGCTGGTCCGCGCGGTGCCCGCCGCGCTCGGCACCGGCGACATTCACGGCCTCGTCACCGATCTCGCCGACGAACTCGCCAGCTTCGACGAGGCGCTGAGCCTGAAGGAGAAGCTCGACCATGTCGCCGCGACCATGGCCTGCCATGGCTCGGTCCGTGCCGGGCGCATCCTTTCGGTGGCCGAGATGAACGCACTGCTCCGCGAGATGGAGGTCACCCCGCATTCGGGCCAGTGCAACCATGGCCGCCCCACCTGGGTGAAACTGGCACATGGCGACATCGAGAAGCTGTTCGGCCGGAAGTAACTGCCCGGCCGGTCAGCGCTGCTGCGCGTAGCGAACGCGCATCGGCCGGCCGTCCGGCGTGGCGCTGAGATTGACGACGCAGATATAGTCCATCCGCGCATGCGTCGCGCAGCCGATCCCGGCAAAACGGAAGTTCTTGTCGAACAGCAGCTTGCGGTGGCCGCGATCGCGCACGCCGTCATCGACCACCATCTGGCGCACGATCTCGTCGGCATCGTCGAAGCCATAGGCGATCGCTTCGCCGACATAGATGCCGCCGCCGTGCCGCTTGACCCGATCGCCGGGGGCGCTGCCATCGGCGCCGAGATGCCCGCGTGCGCCGAGAGCACCCTGTTCGTGCGAGAAATCGGCCGCGGTGCTGGCGAGGATCTGCGCCGACGCCAGCGGCGGCAGCGGCGGCTGGGCTTCCAGGAACGCGATCGTCTCGTCGACCACGGCAACGCCTTCCTTGGTCAGGATGCCGTTATAGTCGCCAGGCATGTAGACGATCTCGCCGTCGAAATAGCTGCGATAGACGCGCAGCTGTTCCGCATAGGCCCTTGGATTTGCACGCAAGGCATTGATGCGCTCGAGAACGGCATCCTCAAGTGTCTGCGCGTGAAGCCCGCTCGCGGCCAGCAGCCATACGAAAGGGGAGGCGCAAATCGCGAATACGCGAAATCGCATCGGACTCTCCTCCGAACCTCCCGGTTCAGAGATAACTGCATGCCTTGTGGAATATCAAGCGTAATAATTCCGGATCCGGAAGGAATCGGCAGGCCGGGCTACTCTGCGCGGCGGGCGGATCGAATGAGCCCTTCCTGCGTCACGCTGGCGACCAGCCGGCCGTCGCGCGCGTAGATGCCGCCCCGGTTGAAGCCGCGGCTGTGGCCGGCCCAAGGGCTGTCCGTCGCGTAGAGCAGCCAGTCGTCGAAGCGGAACGGCTCGTGCAGCCACAGCGCATGATCGAGGCTGGCGGTCTGCACCTGGCCGCTCATCCAGCTGACGCCGTGCGGCAGCATGCAGGTGCCGAGCAAGGTCATGTCGCTGGCATAAGCGAGCATCGCGCGGTGAAGCGCGGGATCGTCGGGCAGGGGGGCGACGACGCGGAACCAGCTATATTGGCGAGGCTCGCGGGGTTCGGGCCGGAACCAGTTGCGCGGGTTGACCGGGCGGATCTCGATCGGCCGGGCGCGCAGGAAGAAGCGCTTGAACTTTTCCGGGATCTGGTCGCGGATCTGCTCGCGCAGTTCGGCCTCGGAGCGAAGGTCTTCCGGCGGCGGCACGTCGGGCATCGCGTCCTGATGGTGCAGCCCGTCCTCGGGGAGATGGAAGGAGGCCGCCATGTTGAGGATCGGCTTGCCCTTCTGCATCGCGATCACCCGGCGATTGGCGAAGCTGCGCCCCTCGAAATCGCGCACCACGCGGTAGAGGATCGGGTAATCCTCGTCCCCGGCGCGCATGAAATAGGCGTGGAGCGAATGCGCCACCTTGCCGTCCTCGACCGAGCGCTGCGCCGCCTGCAGCGCCTGGGCGATCACCTGACCGCCGAACACCCGGCCGACGCCGCCCGGCTGGCGGGCGCCGCGATAGAGATCGGTGTCGAGCGTCTCGACATCGAGCAGCGCAGTGAGGCCGGCGACCAGGTCTTCGGGAGATTTGGAATCGGTCATCAGTAGCCGGCGGCCTCCGCAAGCGCGTTCGCGTGATAATTGGAGTCGCCGAACATCTCGGACAGCACGCGGGCGCGCTTCATGTAGAAGCCGATGTCATATTCGTCGGTCATGCCGATCCCGCCGTGCATCTGGATACCCTCCTGCACGGCGAGCGTGGTGGCAAGCCCGGTCATCGCCTTGGCGATGGCGACGGCCTCGTCGGCAGGCTCGCCGGCATCGAGCAACTGCTGGGCCTTGAGCGTGGCGGCGCGGGCGACTTCCATCTCGCTATAGAGATGCGCGGCGCGGTGCTGGAGCGCCTGGAAGCTGCCGATCAGCGTCCCGAACTGCTTGCGCTCCTTGAGATAGCCGAGCGTCATGTCGCTCGCCCCCGCGCCGACGCCGAGCAGTTCGGCCGAGGCGCCGGCCCCGGCGGCGCGGAGCAGCCGGCCGAGCGGATCGGCACCCCCGTCGATCTCGCCGACCACCGCATCGGCGGTGACTTCGACGCCGTCGAAGGTTGCGTGCGCGGCAAGGCTGGAGTCGGCGAGGCGCTCGGGGCGGAGGTCGAGGCCCGCCGCCTTGGGGTCGATCGCGAACAGGGTGATGCCGGCCGGATCGGTGTCGCTGCCGGCGGTGCGCGCGGTGACGAGGATCAGGTCGGCGGCATGGGCGTGCTGGGCGAAGCGCTTGGTGCCGCTCAGGCGGAAGCCGTTGCCCGCCCGCTCGGCCTTGAGCGCGATCGTGCGGCCGAACTTCGGCTTTTCGTCATGGGCGATGGCGATCACCGCATCGCCCGCTGCGATGCCGGGGAACCAGCGATCGGCATGGGCGGTGCCCTTCAGCGCCTCGACCGCGGCGACGGCGGTGGACAGGAAGGGGGAGGGGGTGAGGTTGCGCCCGATCTCTTCCAGCACCACGCCCGCCTCGACATGGCCGAGGCCCAGGCCGCCCGAGGCTTCGGGGATCAGGATGCCGGTGAGACCCATTTCGGCGAACTGCTTCCACAGGTCGCGGCTGAAGCCGGTGGGGTCCTTGGCGTCGCGCAAGGACCGGAGGTGGCGGACGGGGGCATGTTCGGCGACGAACTCGCGGGCGGTATCGCGGAGCATCGTCTGTTCGTCGTTGAGATACAGGGGCATCAGCTGCTCTTCCGTTCGTCATGCCAGCGAACGCTGGCATCTGGTGTCACGGGCGTTCCGCCCGCGGCGGGAGGCCCCAGCTTTCGCTGGGGCGACGGATCTGCCTCAGCCCGGCAGCTCGAGGATGCGCTTGGCGACGATGTTGAGCTGGATCTCGCTCGTCCCGCCCTCGATCGAATTGGCCTTGGTGCGCAGCCAGGCGCGGGGCTTGGCGCCCTTGGCGGAGGCCTCGCTTTCCCATTCCAGTGCGTCCGATCCGCCCGCAGCCATGATCAGCTCGTGACGCTGCTTGTTCAGCTCGGTGCCGACATATTTCATCATGCTCGGCTGGGCAGGGTGGGCGCGGCCGGCCTTGAGCTTGTCGAGAAAGCGTTCGGACATCGCCGAGAAGGCACGCATCCGCACCTCGAACAGCGCGATCTGGGCACGCAGGATCGGATCGGCGAGCCGGCCCTGGTCATCGAGCCCGATCGTCGCGATCGCGCCCTCGATCAGCGGATTGCCGCCGGCGCGGTCCAGCCCCATGCCCGAGATCATCTCGCGCTCATGGCCGAGCAGGTACTTGGCGACGTCCCAGCCCTTGTTCTCGTCGTGGACGCGCTGGGACTTGGGTACCTTCACATTGTCGAAGAAGGTCTCGCAGAACGGCGAGTAGCCGGAAATCAGCAGGATCGGCTTGGTCGAGACGCCCGGCGAGGCCATGTCGAACAGCAGGAAGCTGATCCCGCCCTGCTTGGCCTCCTTCGAGGTGCGGACCAGGCAGAAGATCCAGTCGGCCTTGTCGGCATAGCTGGTCCATACCTTCTGGCCGTTGACGACATAATGATCGCCGGCATCCTCGGCCCAGGTCTGGAGGCCTGCGAGGTCCGACCCGGCATTGGGTTCGGAATAGCCCTGGCACCAGCGGATCTCGCCGCGCGCGATCTTGGGGAGATGTTCGAGCTTCTGTTCCTCGGTGCCGTATTTGAGCAGCGCCGGCCCGAGCATCGAGATGCCGAAGCTGTTGAGCGGCGTGCGTGCGCCCATCCGCTTCATCTCTTCGCGCAGTATCTTGGTCTCGGCCGGGGAGAGGCCGCCGCCGCCATATGCCGTCGGCCAGTCGGGCACGGTCCAGCCGCGTTCGGCCATGCGGTCCATCCAGAGCTTCTGGTCGGGATGCGCCCAATCGGGATTGCGCCCGCCCCAGACGATGTCCTTATCGGACCGGATCGGTTCGCGCATCGAAGCTGGGCAGTTCGCCTCCAGCCAGGCGCGGGTGTCCGTACGGAACTGCCCAAGCTGCTCGGTCATCATCCTCTCCTACCGAACCCCACTCCCGCCTGCGGGAGTGGGAGGGTGAGGGGGACTCTGCGCCTTACCTCACTCACCCTCATCCTTCCGCGGCCTGTCGGCCGCTCCCTCCCTATCCCGCAGGCAGGATAGGGAAAGCGTGCATTACCGGTTGAACTTCTCGCCCTTCTCCGCCTTCTCGCGGAGCAGCGGGGCGACCTCGAAGCCGTACTTCTCCAGGCCCTCGACGATCTTCTTGAGCCCCTCGGTATCGGCCCAGAACATCGGCCCGCCCCGGTACGGGGGCCAGCCATAGCCATAGACCCACACCACATCGATGTCGCTCGCCCGCTGCGCCATGCCCTCGGCGAGGATCAGCGCGCCTTCGTTGACCATGGTGTATAGCGTGCGGACGACGATCTCCTCCTCGGTGATCTCGTGGCTCGGCACGTTCAGCTTGCCGCGCCATTCCTCGATCAGCTCGGCGACGCGCGGGCTGTTCGAGGGCTGGCGCTTCTCGTCATAGTCGTAGAAGCCGGCGCCCTTCTTCTGGCCCCAGCGACCCTCTGCGGCGAGCGCGTCGCGGATATTCTCGATGCGGGTCGGATCGCGGTGCCAGCCGATGTCGACACCGGCGAGGTCGGCCATCTGGAACGGCCCCATCGGCATGCCGAAGGCGACATGCACCTTGTCGATCTGCTCGGGCGTGGCGCCTTCGAGCAGCATCTTGGTGGCTTCCACCTGGCGCGGCATCAGCATGCGGTTGCCGATGAAGCCGTAGCAGACGCCCGCGATGACGGCGACCTTCTTGATCTTCTTCGACAGCGCCATCGCGGTCGCCAGCACATCGTCGGCGGTCTTGGCGCCGCGGACGATCTCGAGCAGCTTCATGACGTTGGCCGGCGAGAAGAAGTGCAGCCCCACCACGTCCTGCGGGCGGCTGGTGGCGGCGGCGATCTCGTCGATGTTGAGATAGCTGGTGTTCGAGGCGAGGATCGCGCCCGGCTTGGCGATCTTGTCCAGCCGGCCGAACACGTCCTTCTTCACGTCCATGCTCTCATAGACGGCCTCGATGATCAGATCGCACTCGGCGAGATCGTCAAAGTTCAGCGTGGGCTTGAGGAGCCCCATCGCCTTCTCGACCTGCTCGGCGGTCATCCGGCCCTTGGCGGCGGTCGCCTCGTAATTCTTGCGCATCACCCCGGTGCCGCGGTCGAGCGCGTCCTGCGCCATCTCGACGATGGTCACCGGCACGCCTGCCGACAGGAAGTTCATGCTGATCCCGCCGCCCATCGTGCCGGCACCGATCACGCCCACGCGGCGAATGTCGCGCAGCTGGATGTCGTCGGCGATGCCATCGATCTTGGCAGCCTTGCGCTCGGCGAAGAAGATGTGGCGAAGTGCCGCCGACTGCTGGCCCATGATCAGCTTCATGAAGCCCATCCGCTCGGCCTGGACGCCTTCGGCATAGGGCTTGCCGGCGGTCTGCTCGATGATGTCGATGATGGTGTTCAGCGCGTCGAGCCCGCGGAAGCGCTTGGCGTTGGCGGCGCGGAACTTGGCAAAAGTCTCCGCATCGACGGTAACCGGACGCTCGCTGGAGCGCGAGACCGGCTTGCCGATCACCTCGTTCGCGAAAGCGACCGCATCGGCGAGCAGGCTGTCCTCGCCGGCAAGGCGGTCGACGAGGCCTGCGTCCTTGGCCTGGCTGGCCGAGATCGGATCGCCCTTGGTCGCCATCTCCAGCGCCACCTCGACGCCCGCGACGCGCGGCATGCGCTGGGTGCCGCCGGCACCGGGGAGGATGCCGAGCTTCACTTCGGGCAGGCCGAACTTCGCCGAGGGCACCGCGATGCGATAGTGCGACGCCAGCGCCACCTCGCATCCGCCGCCGAGCGCGGTGCCGTGGACGGCGGCGATCACCGGCTTGTCGAGCGCCTCGATCTGGTCGACCAGCACCGGCAGCGACGGCTCGGCCATCGCCTTGCCGAACTCGGTGATGTCGGCGCCTGCGAAGAAGGTCTTGCCGGCGCAGAGTATGACGACCGCCTGGATGCTGTCGTCGCCCCTGGCTTCCTCGATGCCGGCCTGCAGCCCCTGCCGCACCGCCGCGCCGAGCGCGTTCACCGGCGGATTGTCGGAGGTGAGGATCAGGACAGGGCCCTGACGGCTGGTGGTAATCACGGACATGCAATCGAACTCCTAGTTCGCAGTTCCGGCCGGGGCCGGGAGGGGGTGTGAAATCGGTCGCCGCCCTTTCGCTTTCGTCACCCCAGCGAAAGCTGGGGTCTCGTCGAGGAGCGCGAACGGCACGTGGATGGAGACCCCAGCTTTCGCTGGGGTGACGGTGAAAGGCCCAGGATGCGTCGACCTCACCGGGTCAGCGCCGAATAGATCAGCGTCTTCAGCTCGCGCCGGATCGGGTAGAGCATCGACGGGGAAAGCTGGGTCATGAACACCATCGAGATCCGCTCGACGGGGTCGACGAAGAAGGCGGTCGAGAACATGCCGCCCCAGTAGAATTCGCCGACCGAGCCCGGGATCAGCGTCTTGGCCACATCCAGGTTGATCGCGAAGCCCAGCCCGAAGCCGGTGCCGGCATTGGTCGCCTCGCTGAACAGCGCGCGCGACATGGCGGCGAGGTCGCTGCCGCCGGGCAGGTGGTTGGTGGTCATCAGGTCGATCGTCTTGGGGGAGACGATCCGCACGCCATCCAGTTCGCCGCGGTTCAGCAGCAGGGTGTTGAAGCGGTGATAGTCGAGCGCGGTCGAGACCAGCCCGCCGCCGCCGGACACCAGCTTCGGGAAGCGCGCCCAGGCCGAGGCCTCGCCGCGATCGTACAGCACGGGCCCCGTGCCCTCCTGCATCGTCCAGCAGTCGGACAGGCGGTGGATCTTGTCTTGCGGAACCTGGAAGAAGGTGTCGTGCATGCCCAACGGGGCAAAGATGCGCTCGGCGAAGAAGCGGTCGAGCGACAGGCCGGAGACCCGCGTCACCACCGCGCCCAGCACGTCGGTGGAGACCGAGTAATTCCATTCGTCCCCCGGCGAGAATTCCAGCGGGAGCTTGCCGAGCGCCGCGACGAAGTCGTCCAGCGTCAGGTTGCCGTGCCAGCTTTCGATCCGGCCTTCGCGATAGGCGGCGTCGACATTGGTGCGGTTCTGGAAGCTGTAGGTGAGACCGGAGGTATGGCGCAGCAGGTCGACCATCCGCATCGGCTGGGCGGTCGGCTTGGTCAGGAACGGCACCCCGCCGCCACCGCCGGCATAGACGCCGACGCCCTTCAGCTCGGGCAGCACGTGATGGACCGGCGTGTCGAGCGCGACCAACCCTTCCTCCACCAGCATCATGAAGGCGAGGCTGGTGATCGGCTTGGTCATCGAGGCGATGCGGAACAGCGTCGACTCGTCCACCAGGGCGCCGCCGTCGCGCGCGGCGCCCTGGTGCGAGAAGTGCACGATCTGCCCGTCGCGCGCGATCAGCAGCTGGGCGTGCGGCAACTTGCCGGAATCGAGATAGCGCGCCTTCACAAAGGCATCGATCCGCGCCAGCCGGCCGGCATCGAATCCATGGGCGATCGGGTCGTCGACGTGCATCGCTGGCGGCATACCTCTCGTTCGAAACGCGTGCAATGCACCTTCTGGCGGGTGCCTGCTTTCTATTGCCTTGAGCGGGCGACAAATCAACACTAACGTGCGGACAGGTTGGTGCTTGCGCCAAACCCAAAGTTCAGAATTCGATGGAGAGAGCTGCCTTGACCCTCGAACCGATCGTGCCCTTGCCCGCGGATTGGCCCAAGGCCCCGCTGGCCGCCGTCGATGCACTGCTCACCGCACCCGGCGCCAAGTTCGAAATGGAGACGGTGGAGATCCGCGGGATCCCCACCCGGGTGTGGAAGAACTCGCCGCCCAACGCCGCCATCCTCGCCCGGCTGGCGCGCGGCTATGGCGATCGGCCCTTCACCATCTACCAGGACGAGCGGGTCAGCTACGAGGCGAACTATCGCGCGACCTGCCATCTCGCTTCCTGGATGCAGGGGCAGGGCGTCGCCAAGGGCGACCGCGTCGCGCTGGCGATGCGCAACCTGCCCGAATGGCCGACGATCTTCTTCGCGGCGGTGAGCATCGGCGCGATCCTGGTGCCGCTCAACGCCTGGTGGACCGGTGCCGAGCTCGAATACGGCATGAAGGATTCGGGCGCCAAGCTGCTCTTCGTCGATGGCGAGCGGCACGAGCGGCTGAAGGGATGCTATGCTGCGCTGCCCGATCTGGAGCGGATGGTGGTCAGCCGCGCCTGCGCGCCGCTGGAGGGTGAGGCGGTCGCGCTCGAATCGATCCTCGGCCCCTGCAACAGCTGGGCGGAACTGGCCGACATCGCCTTCCCCGAGGTGGCGATCGCGCCGGACGACGATGTGACGCTGTTCTACACCAGCGGTACCACGGGCAATCCCAAGGGCGCGGTGGGCACCCATCGCAACCTGATGACCAACATCCTCACCTCGGGCTATTCGGTCGCGCGCGCGATGCTGCGGCGGGGCGAGATGCCGCCGCCCGCGCCGCCCTACAAGGTAGGGCTGCTGGTGATCCCGCTGTTCCACGTCACCGCGTGCAGCGCCGGGCTGATGGCGCTGATCGCAGCAGGCGGCACGGTGGTGTTCATGCGCCGCTGGGAGGCGACCGAGGCGATGGAGATCATCCAGCGCGAGAAGGTCAACCAGACCGGCGGCGTGCCGACCATCGCCTGGCAGCTGCTCGAACATCCCGAGCGGCACCGGTACGACCTCTCCAGCCTGGAGACCATCTCCTATGGCGGTGCGCCCTCGGCGCCCGAGCTGGTCAAGCGCATCTACGAGGAATTCGGCGCGCTGCCCGGCAATGGCTGGGGCATGACCGAGACGATGGCGACGGTGACCCACCATACCGGCGAGGACTATCTCGCCCGCCCGACCAGCGCCGGGCCGGCCGTGCCGGTCGCCGAGCTCAAGATCATGGACGTCGACGGCACCCGCGAACTGCCGGTCGGCGAAGTGGGCGAGCTCTGGGCCAAGGGGCCGATGATCGTGAAAGGCTATTGGAACAAGCCCGAGGCGACGGCCGCGACCTTCCAGGACGGCTGGGTGCGCACCGGCGACCTGGCGCGGCTGGACGAGGAAGGGTTCCTCTACATCGTCGACCGGGCCAAGGACATCATCATCCGCGGCGGCGAGAATATCTACTCGTCCGAGGTCGAGGACGTGCTCTACGCGCATCCGGCAGTGACCGATGCCGCGCTGATCGGTGTGCCGCACCGCACGCTGGGCGAGGAGCCGGTGGCGGTGGTGCATCTCGCCCCCGGCACCTCGGCCACCGAGGCGGAACTGCAGGCGTTCGTCCGTGAGCGAATCGCGGCGTTCAAGGTACCGGTGGCGATCCGCTTTTCCGAATCGACCCTGCCGCGCAACGCCAATGGCAAGATCCTGAAGAAGGACCTGAAGGCCCTGTTCGTCACCGACAAGGCAGCCTGAGGCGAACCGCCACTTCCCCCGCCAGGGGAAGGTGGTGCCGGAGGGAGAGGGCTTCGCAGAAGGCGCAAATGCGTCGTCATCCCCGCGAAGGGGGGATCCATTCGCGCTGATGCCGAGGTTCTTTCTTCCAGCGCCGAGGGCAATGGATTCCCGCCTTCGCGGGAATGCCGATGGTTTTTGGATGCCGCTGGCCTTTGATTTCCTGCGCGCTGGTCAGATTGCGGCGTGCCGCCTCAGGCGAGGTGGATCGTCGTGCCCGCGGCCGTCGCGGCGGTCGCGATGTCGTCGGGCGGAGCCTGATCGGTCACCAGTTCCTGCACGTCGGCGAAGTCCGCCACGTGCAGGAAGCCGGGCTTGTCGAACTTGGTCGCATCGCACAGTATCGCGACGCGTCGCGCGCGCTGGAGCAGGCTGCGCTTGAACGCGGCTTCCCCGGCGTGAAAATCGAGAAAGCCGCGCGCGGCATCCACCGCGCCCATCGAGAGCACGGTCAGGTCCGGCGCGAACTGGCGGCAATAGTCGATCGGCTCGCTGCCGAAGGCGGCATGATAGTCCGGATCGACCGTCCCGCCGGCGACGAACAGCCGCTGGCCGGGATGGCCGAGTATCTCGGCGGCGATTTCCATGCTGTTGGTGATCACCGTCAGGTCGCGCACCCCGCGCAGCGCGCGCGCCAGGCACAGCGTGGTCGTGCCCGAATCGAGCATCACCGTCATGCCCGGCTGCACCAGCGTCAGCGCCCGCTCGGCGATGCGGCGCTTCGCCTCCGCCTGGTCGCGCAGCCGCTGGCGATAGGGCGGCTCCAGCACCCCGCCGGGCAGGCAGACGCCGCCATGGACCTTCTGCACCCGCCCGGCCTGTTCGAGCTGGCGCACGTCGCGGCGCACCGTTTCCTCGGACACGTCGAACCGCTCCGCCAGCTCGGCGATCGACCATCGGTCGCGCTGCCCGAGCAGGTCGATCAGCGTCGCGAGGCGGGCGCTCTGGTGGGCGCGGCTGGCGGCAGTGCCGGTGGGGATCTCGATGCGGTCCATGCCCCGAGTGTATCAGCAGGCGCGCCGGGGTAAACCCACATGAGAACGTTCAAAGCCACACAAAACAACACAAGATGTCACATTCGAGTCATCAACCCTTCCTAGGCGTCGCGGCGGGGCAGCCGGGGCTGGCGCCCCGAGCATCAATGGGAGGGCACAATGGGAACCACGTACCGTGCGGCGCTTGCCGCGCTGGCCGTCGGCGCGAGCTGCATGTCGATGGCAGCGGCCGCGCAGGACGCTGCCGCGCCGGGGCAGGAGCAGGGCGAGATCGTCGTCAACGGCTATATCGCCTCGCTGGCCAAGGCTCGCGAGCTGAAGCGCGCGTCCAACATCACCAAGGACGTGATCGTCGCCGAGGACATGGCGAAGTTCCCCGAACTCAACCTCGCCGAATCGATCCAGCGTCTGCCGGGCGTGGCGATCAACCGTGAGGCCGGCGAGGGCCGCCGCATCACGCTGCGCGGTCTCGGTCCCGATTTCACCCGCGTCCAGCTGAACGGCATGGAAGTGCTGGGCAATGTCGACTCGGCGATGGACAGCCGCGGCCAGCGCTCGCGTGACCGCGCCTTCGATTTCAACATCTTCGCCTCCGAGCTGTTCTCGCGCGTCGAGGTGGAGAAGAGCTACCAGGCCTCGCAGGCCGAAGGCGGCATGGCCGGCACCGTCGGCCTGTTCACCGCCAAGCCGCTCGAGCAGAAGCAGGGGCTGACCGGCGCGATCTCGGCCAAGCTCGGCACCAACAGCTTCACCAAGGATGCCCAGCCGCGCGTTGCTGCGATGCTCAGTCAGAATTGGGGCGATCGCTTCGGCATCCTGCTCTCGGTCGCCTATTCGAAGCGCAAGACCGAGGAACAGGGCTACAACACCTATTCGCCGACCCAGCTGAGCGCGAGCAAGATCGCCGGCTATCTGGGCAAGGGCCTCGACATCTCGGCGCTTTCGGCGGACCAGCAGGCCAAGTTCAAGTCCGGCGACCTGGTGTTCGCCTCGGGCAACCGCCTGTCGGTGTGGGATGCGCGGCAGGAGCGCCTGGGTCTGACCCTCGCCACCCAGTGGCGCCCGGCGGACAATCTGCTGTTCACCCTCGACGGGCTGCACGGCGAGTTCACCACCCACCGCGACGAATATCACCTCGCGACCCGGCCGAACAACACCTCGGGCTCGGTGATCTTCGACACGACCTCGAAGATCAATTCGATCCACTGGGACAGCACGAACTTCGTCGATGCGATCAGCGTCGACAACGTCACCTATGCCAGCGAGCATCGCCGCTCGCTCAACAAGAACAAGTTCAACCAGATCGCGCTGACCGGCAAATGGGACGCGAGCGACAGCCTGAGCTTCGACGGCCATGTCGGCTATGAGGATTCGAAGTACACCACGCCCTACGACGACAAGCTGTATCTGCGCGCCTATGGCGGGATGACGACGACCTATGCGGCCGACGGCACCGATGCGACCAACGTCTATCGCTGGAACACCACCGATCCGTCCAAGTACGAGTTCAAGGAATTCTACTTCCGCGAATTCTGGAACAAGACCAGCCTGAAGGAAGCGGTGGGCAATGCCGCGCTCAAGCTGAACGAGGTCTTCACTCTGCGCGCCGGCGGCAGCTATCGCCGCTACGAGACCTCGGGTTCCGAGATCTACAATGACGGCCAGTTCCGCCAGTTCACCGGCACCCCGGTGACGGCCTATGCAACCGTGTTCCGCCAGAACAAGGCGGCGAGTTGGATCGCGGGCGATTATGCCAAGGCCTTCGCCCAGTATAATGCCTCGCACACCGTGGCCGGCGCGACCGACATCGAGAATACCTACAAGGTGACCGAGTCGACGGGGGCGGGCTATGGCCAGCTCGAATGGAACGCCCCGCTCGGCGGTATGCGCCTGCGCGGCAATATCGGCCTGCGCGCCTATTTCACCGATCTGGACAGCACCGGCCTGCTGACCAACAGCAACGACACGCCGATCGGCAGCAACACCACCCACTCGCATTATTCGGGCGTGCTGCCGACGCTCAACGCCGTGCTGGAGGTGACGCCGAGCTTCCTGATCCGCGTGGCCGCCGCCAAGAACATCAACCGTCCGGGGCTCAGCTCGGTCGCGGCGGCGGGCAGCGCCAATGCGGACAGCGGCAAGATCACCGCGAGCGTCGGCAACCCCAACCTCAAGCCCTACAAGGACAATTCGGTGGAAGCCTCGGTCGAATGGTATTTCGGCAAGGTCGGCCTGATTTCGGTGGGCGTCTTCCACAAGGACATCCGGAACCTGGTGGTCTCGCAGACGCTGAAGAACGTGCCGTTCGGCAGCACCGGGCTGCCGCTTTCGACCCTGCCGGGGGTGACCGCCGCCACCAATGTCGACGAGTTCACCCAGCCGATCAACCAGGCCAAGGCCTATGTGACCGGCGTCGAGCTGGCCGCGCAGAGCAACTTCACCTTCCTGCCCGCGCCGTTCGACAAGCTGGGCATGGCGGCGAACCTGACGCTGCTCGACTCCAACGCGCCGTACAAGGGTACCGACAACCCGATCCCGGGCCTGTCGAACACCAACGCCAACGCCACGCTCTATTACGAGACCGGGCGCTGGGGCATCCGCGGATCGCTGAACTATCGGTCGTCCTACCTGCGCACCGCCTATGACGGCACGGATCCGACGAGCAAGGACGGGTTCGACGGCACCGTCTATGTCGACGCGGCGGCGTTTTTCAACGTCACCGAGCGCGTTCGGCTGACGCTCGATGCGATCAACCTGACGAACGCGACCGAAGTCCAGTTCAACAGCATCTACCACCGCCTCCACAACGAGACGCGCAGCGGCACCACCGTGTTCGCAGGCATCGGCGTGAAGTTCTGAGGTTCCTCCCCCGAGGACCCACTGGCCGGCCCGGGCATCGTCCCGGGCCGGCCTTTTTCATGCGTCGGCAGAGGGGGCCGCGTCCAGCCAGCCCCGCGCCCGCAGCTCGGCGACACTGGTGCGCGCCACCGGCACCTCCCGGCCGTCGACGAGCCGCAGCCTCCAGTTGCGATCCTGCCGGGCGGCCGTGACCACGGCGCTGCGTGCGACCCACCAGCTGCGATGCACGCGCGCTCCCAGCCCCTCGAGCTGCGCGACCGCATCGCGCATGCGCATCAGGACCAGCGCGCTGCCGCGATCGGTATGGACGCGGACATAGTGATCCTCATTCTCGAGGCAGAGAATGGAGCCGCGGAGATGGGGAGGGAGCAGCTCCAGGAGGGCGGAGGGCGCGGTCCGGGCAGGCGCTGCCACGGGCTGGAGGGGCGGCGGCGGTGCGATCGGCGGGACGGCAAGCGGCGCCGCTTGTGCCGTTCCGCGACCGGCCAGCAGCTGCACGATCGTAACCGTCGCACCGACGATCAGCGTCTGCAGATAGGCGCTGGCCATCGCCGCGCCGCTGACGGAGCGCCACGCCGTCCCGGCCGAGCCGAACAGGAGGACCATGCTGGTCGGAAACGCCCCTAGGGCGCAGGCGGCTGCGATCGCTACGGGCCGCGGCAGCCCGGTCTGGCGGGCGAGGGCGCCCCCGGCGGCGATCACCGGACGGAAGAAGACATAGCCCGTGGCGAGGTACAGCGCCCAGTGCGGCAGCCGCGCCGCCAGCGGCGTGGCATAGGAGCCGAACGGCCCGAGCAGCGCCAACAGCAAGGTCAGCGCGCAGAGGATCGCAAGCTCCGCCGCCAGCCGATGCGGGGCCATCAGGCGTGCGCTCCGTTCACGCGTCGCGAACGGTACAGCGGGGCCGCCGAGACGTCGTTCGCGAACCGGCGATCCCCGCTCCCGCAATGCCGCTCGCGTGCCGCCGGCGGCAGGCCATGATGGCGGGGAAGGAGCAACTGATGAACGACCTTGGACATTCCGGCTTGGTGATCCCCGCACGCGACCGGCTGATCGTCACGCTGGGCGTGATCGCCGGCGGCGCCATCCTGCTGGCACTGGTGCACGGCCTTGCAAGCGGAGCCGTCGCGCGGTCAAGCATCCGCAACCTGTGGCTCGGCCTGCACCTGATCGCGGTCCTGCCCACGCTGCCGCTCGGCGCCTATGTGCTGGTGCGTCGCAAGGGGGATGCGCTGCACCGCGCGCTGGGCAAGCTCTGGGCCGTGCTGATGCTGGTCGCGGCCCTTTCCAGCTTCGGGCTGCGCGGCCTGACGGGGAGCCTGAGCCCGATTCACCTGCTGTCGATCCTGGTGCTGGTGATGATCCCGCGCGGCGTGATGCTGGCCCGCGCGCATCGGATCGAGGCGCACCGGCGGGTGATGTCGCTCACCTATCTCGGTCTTGCTGTCGCCGGGCTGTTCACGCTGCTGCCGGGCAGGTTGCTCGGCACCTGGCTGTTCAGCTGAAGACCTGGGGCCAGCACGCGCCCGATCGCGTCGTGCCAGCCGGCCAGCCGGGCGGCCCGCGCGCCGGGCTCGATCTGCGGCTCGAAGGTGCGGATCGTGCCGCGCATCATCACCGCATCGTCGAGGCTGCCGAACATGTCGCAGCCGAGCCCTGCCAGCATCGCCGCGCCCAGCGCCGTCGTCTCGGGGAAATCGGGCCGGTCGACGGGCAGGGCGAGCATGTCGGCGAGGTCCTGCGCGATCCAGTCGTTGGTCACCATGCCGCCGTCGACGCGCAGCCGTCCCCATTGCGCGCCGTCTGCCGCAAAGGCGGTCTCCAGATCGTGGCTCTGGTGCGCCATCGCCTCCAGCGCGGCGCGGACGATATGCGCGCGGCCGGCGGCGAAGCTGAGGCCGGAGATCGTCGCCCGCGCCTCCGGCTGCCACCAGGGCGCGCCGAGCCCGGTCAGCGCCGGCACGCAATAGACGCCGCCATTGTCGGGCACCGATCGCGCCAGCGCCTCGGTCTCGGGCGCGGTGGCGATCAGGCCGAGCGAATCGCGCAGCCACTGCACCAGGCTGCCGGCGACGAACACCGACCCCTCCAGCGCATAGGTCCGCCGCCCGCCGAGCTGCCACAGCACCGTCGACAGCAGCCGGTGGCGCGAGCGGGGCTGGAGCGTGCCGGCATTGGTCAGCACGAAGGCGCCGGTCCCATAGGTCGCCTTGGTGTCGCCGGGGGTGAGGCAGGCCTGGCCGATCGTCGCCGCCTGCTGGTCGCCGGCAAGGCCGCAGATCGGGATGGCGCCGCCGAACAGGCGGGTGGTGCCGAAGCGGCCGGCGCAATCGACGATTTCCGGTAGCGCAGCGCGGGGGGCGCCGAATTGATCGACCAGCCCGTCGCTCCAGCCGCCGCTGCTAAGGCCCATCAGCAGCGTGCGCGAGGCGTTGGTGGCATCGGTGATGTGCAGCCCGCCGGTGAGCTTCCACACCAGCCAGCTCTCGATCGTGCCGATCGCCAGCCGGTCGCCCGCGGCCTTGAGCTGGGGCCAGTGCTCCATCGCCCAGGCGATCTTGGTGCCGGAGAAATAGGGATCGAGCAGCAGCCCGGTGCGCGCCTGGATGCCGGGTTCTTCGCCCGCCTCGCGCAGCGCCTGGCAGAGGGGCGCGGTGCGGCGATCCTGCCAGCTGATCGCGGGGGCGAGCGGCGCCCCCGTCGCCTTGTCCCAGAACACCACCGTCTCGCGCTGGTTGCTGATGCCGATCGCGGCGATCCGCTGCGGGCCGCCGGCGAACGTGACCATCGCCGCGGCGCAGGCATGGCTATGCCGCCAGATCTCGTCGGCATCATGCTCGACGAGGCCCGGTCCGGGATAATGCTGCGTTAGTTGTGCAGATTTGCTGGCAACACATTGTCCGGATGGCGCAAAGAGCATCGCCCGGGTCGAGGTGGTGCCCTCGTCGATCACCAGAAGCAATTCCGCCATGAAAATGAGGCTAGCTGGCAACAGATGGCGCCGCAATTGCGCCGTGTTAGGGCCCTGCATTGCCGCGACACGCCCGTGTCTCTACACTGTACCAGAAAGGGAATTTCGCGTGGACCAGCGTACAGGGAGTTTCGGCGGCGACGAGGGCGGAGCAGGGGCGATTCCCGAGCAGATCGCCACGGCCGGTTTGCCGGAGGACATGGAAGACGAAGCGGTCGTTCCGTTCCGTCGGGACCGCCTGGTGGCCGCGCTGGTGCTGATCGCGGGCATGGGGCTGGTGCTGGCGCTGCCCTTCGCGCTGCAGGCCGGCGCACGCTTCTTCCTGCCGCTCACCGCCTCGCTGGTGATCGCGATCGCGCTGGTGCCGATGCTCGAATGGCTGGAGCGGCACCGGATACCCGCGCCGATCGCCGCCTTCCTCTGCGTGCTCCTGTTCCTCAGCGCCGCCAACATCGCGCTCGCCTCGATCGTGGTGCCGGCGTGGCAGTGGATCCGCCGGCTGCCCGAGAGCATTCCCAAGATCCAGCATAATCTGGAGCCGCTGATCCGCTTCTATTCGAACCTCGAGCGGTTCGTGAACAAGACGCTGAACAACTTCGCCTCGGCACCCGTGCGCCAGCCGGTGGTGCAGGCCGCCCAGCCGCCGACGTCGCTGCTCGACCTGTTCACCACCTCGGCGCCGTCGGCGCTGATCGAGATGTTCTTCGCGATCCTGGTGATCTACTTCTTCCTCGCCGGCTGGACCCGGCTGCGCCGCCGCGCGATCACCAGCCGGGCGAGCTTCGGCGGCGCGATGGCGACCGCACGGGTGATCCAGGACGTGGTGGACGACACCTCGGCCTATCTCGGCACCATCACCCTCATCAACTTCACGCTCGGTCTGATCGTCGCGGGCGCGCTGTGGCTGATGGGGATGCCGACGCCGCTGATGTGGGGCGGCCTCGTCGCGTTGCTGAACTACATCCCCTATATCGGCCCGGTGATCGCGGCGCTGCTGCTCGCGGTGGGCGGCCTCATGTCCTATGCCGATATCGGCACGGCGATGGTGCCGCCGGCGATCATGATCGCGGCGCATCTGGTCGAGGCGAACGTGGTGACGCCGCTGATCGTCGGGCATCGTCTCACGATCAACCCGATCATGATCCTCATTTCGCTGAGCTTCTGGGGCTGGGTGTGGGGCACCACCGGCGCGCTGCTGGCGGTGCCGCTGCTGATCATCATCCAGACCGTGCTCAACGCGGCAGGCAAGCCCGACATCGCGGGTTTCCTGTTCGAGCAGGGCACGCTGGTCCGCGATCCGGCGGACAATCGTGTACGTCGTCGCGCGAACCTCGATCAATCCGGTTGACAGCCCCAAAACACGCGGCTAGGTGCCGCCTCCTCGCTTGGCTCAAGCGGGTGTAGCTCAGTTGGTTAGAGCGCCGGCCTGTCACGCCGGAGGTCGCGGGTTCGAGCCCCGTCACTCGCGCCACTCGCCTTGCGGGACTCCAGATGGAATCCGGCGGCGACTGGCCGTCCAAGATTTCCTCGCTTGGTTTCAAGCGGGTGTAGCTCAGTTGGTTAGAGCGCCGGCCTGTCACGCCGGAGGTCGCGGGTTCGAGCCCCGTCACTCGCGCCATGCGGCGCATCTCCTCGGATACGAAGGACATGCGCGCTGGCCGGGCCCTTTGCAGGCCCTCCCGTTTCTGCGCTAAGCCGCCGCGATGATCCGCACCTCTGCCCGCGCGCTCGCGCTGCTCCTCGCCACCACCGCCATCCCCGCCTCGGCCCAGATCGCCGCCGATCCTGCGCGAATCGAACAGACCGTCCGCACGCTCGCCTCCGATTCGTTCGAGGGGCGCGCACCCGGCACCCGCGGCGAGGATCGCACGCTCGGCTATCTCGTCGCCCGATTCGAGGCGCTGGGGCTCCAGCCGGCGGGACCGGACGGGCAGTGGCTGCAGAAGGTGCCGCTGCTCCACACGCGGCTCGGCACGCCCGCCACGCTGCGATTCGACGGCCCCAAGGGGGCGATACCCGTCGAGCAGGCGAAGGATCTCTATGCCTCGACGATTCGCCCCGATGCCACCGCGCGAATCGCCGGTGCGCCGGTGGTGTTCGTTGGCTATGGCGTGACCGCGCCCGAGCGGCAGTGGGACGACTTCAAGGGCGTCGACCTGAAGGGCAAGGTCGCGATATTCCTGGTCAACGATCCCGATTTCGCCGCCGAGAAGGGCGAGGCGGTCGCCGGCACGTTCGGCGGGCGGACGATGACCTATTATGGCCGCTGGACCTACAAGTTCGAGGAAGCCGCCCGGCGCGGCGCGGTCGGCGCACTGATCGTCCATGACACGCCCGGCGCGGGCTATGGCTGGAACGTGGTGATCAGCAGCGGCGGCGAGAATTACGACATCGTCCGCAAGCCCGAGGAGCTTACCAGCGTGGCACTCCAGGGCTGGCTGGAGGGCGGGGCGGCGACCCGGCTGTTCGCCGCCGCGGGGCTGGACCTCGCCAAGCTGCGGGTCGAGGCGCGCAAGGCAAGCTTCCGCCCGGTGCCGCTGGCGGGCGTGCGCTTCACCGCCGACGTGCCGGTCACCGCCGAGCAGGTCGACAGCTACAATGTCCTCGCCAAGATCCCCGGCAGCGAGCGCCCCGACGAGGCGGTGATGTTCGGCGCACACTGGGATGCGTACGGCGCCGGCAAGCCCGACGCCAAGGGCCGCATCTACCGCGCGGGCGCCAATGACGACGCGCTGGGTATCGCCGGGCTGCTCGAGATCGCGCGCGCGATGCAGGCGGGGCCGGCGCCGAAGCGCAGCGTCGTCTTCGCGGCCTGGACGGCGGAGGAGCGGGGGCTGCTGGGCTCGCTCTACTACACCCAGCACCCGGTGGTGCCGATGGCCAAGACCGTTGCCAACCTGACGCTCGACATTCTCCAGACCGCCGGCCTCGCCAACGACGTGGTGCTGGTCGGCAAGGGCCAGAACACGCTGGAGGACGACATGGCCCGCGTCGCCGCGACGCAAGGCCGCCGGGTGACGCCCGAAGGGCTGCCCGAGCGCGGGCTGTTCTACCGCGCGGACCATTTCTCCTTCGCCAAGCAGGGCGTGCCGACGCTGCTGCTGATGGGCATCGCCGGGGCTTCGGACCTGAAGCAGGGCGGCGTCGCGGCCGGGCAGGCGTGGATCGATGCCTATACCGGCCAATGCTACCACCAGGCCTGCGACGCCTGGGGTCCGGACTGGAACCTCGCGGGCGCGGTGCAGGACATCAACCTGCTCGGCACGATCGGCGCGGAACTGGCGAACGGATCCGCCTGGCCGACATGGAAGGCGGGGTCGGAGTTCAAGGCGGTGCGGGAGCGGAGGTGAGTCGTTCGCGTCGCGGGGAGAGGCGGCGGCGCGACCGCTAGGCGGGTCAGATGTCTTTGACGCCCGCGAGAAGGACCCACATGCAGCCAAGCAGGCCCACGGGATACAAGACGGGAAGTGCGGTAAGCAGCAGCCACCATTGCCGCTGCCAGCGAAGCACGCACCCGATGCAGACGGCCCAGCCCGAGACGGCAAGCCAATAGATCGGGGAGAGCGGCCACAGCAGGGGCGCCAGCCAGCTACGTTCCGACGCCATGGCGTAGAAGGGAACCGTCAATGCCATGGCGACCGCGATACCCGTCAGCCAGTGCGAGGCGGACCGTGTCCAGCCACCTGCACCATTCGCTATCGCCACCGTCCTGTTTCCATCCAGCGGAGGAGCGGCTTGAGCGGCAGGATCCAGACGATCCCGAGGGCGAGGTAGATCAGCGTCTGCACCAGGATCGGCAGGCGCCCGATCTGTCCCGAGAAGCTCGCCACCAGCACCACCCACACCAGGATGAGCCCCACGATCGCCAGCGCGCCGGCGGGTTTGCGCCAGCTGGGGTTCATGGCTCGGAATGCCGGCGCATGCCCTGCTCGGTCACCACCGCGTGCAGGGGGACATCCCAGATATCGGCGGGCAACGCAGGGACCTCCTGCGCGGACCAGGCGACGCCCACTCGCCACGCGTTTTCGAAGCGGGCGAAGGCACGGTCATAATGCCCCGCGCCCTGGCCGAGGCGGTTGAGGCGGGGATCGAAGCCGATCAGCGGCGTCAGGATCACGTCGGGTGCGACCTCGGGGCTCGATTCGTCCGGCTGGCGCAGGCCGAAGGGGCCGCCGACGAGCGGCGCGCCCATGTCCCAGGCGAGGAAGCGGATCGGCGCCGCCCGGTCGATTACATGGGGCAGGGCGAGCGCACAGCCGCGTTCGGCGGCGGCCGCGGCGAGCTGGGTCGGATCGGCCTCGCTGCCCACCGGGCAATAGGTCGCGACGATCATGCCGGGCGTGAGCCGCTCGACAAAGGCCTCGGGCGCGCGGATCGCGGTGCTCGATTGCGACGCGAACAGGTCGCGTTCGGCGCGCAGGCGCGCCCGGAGGGCGGGTTTGTCGCTCAGCATCGCGTATCGGACATGGGTGTGACGGGAACCACCATGGGCCGTTGGCCTGAATATCCACCGACGCACAGAACGTCAGGTGGGAACCATATGTTGCAGACCAGGATCTGCACAGGGACAGCTCCCATGGATGAAGATTATAGCCTCAGGGATAATTGCTAAGGCTCGCACCGGGCAGTTCCCGCCACGGCTCTATTTAGGACGTCGCGGCGCTTTCCTCAAGGGCCGAGGCGACCGCTTCCAGCCGATCGGCGATCCGGGCGAGCAGCTCGTCGGAAATCGCCGGCGCCGGCGCGGGGGGGGGCGCGGGAGCGGGGGCCTTTTCCGCCTCGTCCAGCGCATCGGCGAGGATCAGCGCGAGATAGAGCAGGGTCCGCTCGCCCGCCTGGCCACCGGCGGCGCGCAGTGCGGCATCGGCATGCTCGGCGATCCGGGCTTCCAGCGCGCGGAGATGCGGCGTGTCCTCCTCGCGTGCCGAGACGGTGTAGCTGCGCCCGGCAACCTGCAGCGTGATGTCCGCCATCAGCCCTGGGCCTCCTCGTCGAGTTCGGTATCGTCGCCGTCCGGCGCCGCCGTTACGGCCTCGTCTGCGATCATCGCGTCGAGATCGGCGATCGCCGACTCGATTCGGGTCCGCAACATGTGGTTGCGGCGCTCGAGCCGAACACGGGCCTCGGCGCCAGCCGTCGCGGCGCGTTCGATACGCTCCAGAGCCCGCGCGATACGATCTACTACTTGGTCGGACATTAGGAAGCCGGATAGCATGGTTGGCGGGTGCGACAAGCCCGGCCCGTCATAATGCATCGCGGGAACGCGGCCGCCCAACGGTTGACGTGGCGCGCGCTCGCTTCCAAAGGCGTGCGCGACCAGACGGGGAATAACACGTGACAGCATCCTTCGCCGATTGCGCCAACGCCATCCGCGCGCTTTCCATGGACGCGGTGGAAGCCGCCAATTCGGGTCACCCCGGCATGCCGATGGGCATGGCCGACGTCGCGACCGTCCTCTTCCAGAACTATCTCAAGTTCGATCCGGCCGATCCGGCCTGGCCCGATCGCGACCGGTTCGTGCTCTCGGCCGGCCATGGCTCGATGCTGCTCTATTCGCTCTTGCACCTGACCGGCTATGCCCGCCCGACGCTGGAGGACATCCGGAACTTCCGCCAGATCGGCAGCCCCTGCGCGGGTCACCCCGAGAATTTCGAGCTGCCGGGCGTCGAGTGCACCACCGGTCCGCTCGGCCAGGGCCTGGCGATGGCGGTGGGCATGGCGATCGCCGAGCGCCACCTCAACGCGACCTTCGGCGACGATCTGGTCGACCACCGCACCTGGGTGATCGCCGGCGACGGCTGCCTGATGGAAGGCATCAACCACGAAGCGATCGGCATTGCGGGCCATCTGAAGCTCAACCGCCTGATCGTGCTGTGGGACGACAACAACATCACCATCGACGGCCCGGTTTCGCTGTCCTCGGTCGAGGACATCCCCGCGCGCTATCGTGCGACCGGCTGGAACGTCCTCGAATGCGACGGCCATGACCAGGCCGACATCACCCGCGCGCTCGACGAGGCGATCGCCAGCGACAAGCCGGTGCTGGTCAAGTGCCGCACCGTGATCGGCAAGGGCGCGCCGAACAAGCAAGGCACGTCCAAGGTCCATGGCTCGCCGCTGGGCAAGGACGAGGTCGCCGCCGCCCGCGCCGCGCTCGGCTGGAACCACCCGGCGTTCGAAATCCCGCAGGACATCCGTGACGCCTGGCTCGCCGCCGGTGCGCGCGGTGCCGCCCCGCACGCCGCCTGGAAGGAGCGCCTCGCCGCGCATCCGGATCGCCTCGGCTGGGAACGCCGCGGCACCGTGCAGCCGGACCTGCTCCGCTCGCACGTCGAGCAGCTGATCGCCAGCCCGCAGAAGGTCGCGACCCGCAAGGCGTCCGAGCTGGCGCTGGAGGCGGTCAACGCCCTCCTCGACGCGACGATCGGCGGCTCGGCCGATCTCACCGGCTCGAACAACACGCTGACCAAGGGGCTGCAGCGGCTCGACGCCGACAATTATGGCGGCCGCTACCTCAACTACGGCATCCGCGAATTCGGCATGGCCGCGGCGATGAACGGCATGGCGCTGCACGGGGGCGTGATCCCCTATGGCGGCACCTTCCTCGTCTTCGCCGACTATGCCCGCGCGGCGATCCGCCTCTCGGCGCTCCAGCATGCCCGCGTCGTCTATGTGATGACGCACGATTCGATCGGCCTCGGCGAGGATGGTCCGACCCACCAGCCGATCGAGCATCTGATGAGCCTGCGCGTCATCCCCAATCTCGACGTGTGGCGCCCGTGCGACGTGGTCGAGACGGCCGAGGCCTGGGAAGCCGCGCTCGCCAAGACCGACGGCCCCGCGCTGATCGCGCTCAGCCGCCAGAACCTCCCGCAGCTGCGCACCGAAGCCGCCGAGAACCGTTCGGCCCGTGGCGCCTATGCGCTGCGGGAGGCGGAAGCACCGCGCAAGGTGGTGCTGCTCGCCACCGGTTCGGAAGTGGAGATCGCCGTCGCCGTGCGCGAGGCGCTGGAAGCCCAGGGCATCGGTGCCGATGTCGTCTCGGTCCCCTGCTTCGAGCGCTTCGACGCGCAGGACGCCGCCTACAAGCGCGACCTCCTGCCGGCGGACGCACTCAAGGTCTCGATCGAGGCCGGCACCACCTTCGGGTGGGAGCGCTACACGGGCATGGATGGCCTGCGCTTCGGCGTGGATAGCTTTGGTGCCTCGGGCCCCTATCTAGCGCTCTACGAACATTTCGGACTCACTGCGGGCGCGATCGTGCCCCAGATCCTCGCTAAGCTGAACGGAGAACAGGCATGACGAAGGTTGCGATCAACGGTTTCGGACGTATCGGCCGTCTGGTGGCACGCGCGATCCTCGAGCGCCCGGAAAGCGGCCTCGAGCTGGTCACGATCAACGATCTGTCGGACGCGAAGTCGAACGCCTGGCTGTTCTCGCGCGACAGCATCCACGGCAAGTATCCGGGGACGGTCGAAGCCGACGGCAACGACATCGTCGTCGACGGCAAGCGTATCAAGGTGACCGCCGAGCGTGATCCCGCCAACCTGCCGCACGCCGAGAACGGCGTCGACATCGTGCTCGAGTGCACCGGCTTCTTCACCAAGCGCGAAGACGCCCAGAAGCACATCGATGCCGGCGCCAAGAAGGTGCTGATCTCGGCGCCGGGCAAGAATGTCGACCTCACCGTCGTCTACGGCGTGAACCACGACAAGCTGACCGCCGAGCACACCATCGTCTCGAACGCGTCGTGCACCACCAACTGCCTGGCGCCGGTCGCCAAGGTCCTCAACGACGCGATCGGCATCGAGCGCGGCCTGATGACCACGGTCCACGCCTATACCAACGATCAGAAGATCCTCGACCAGATCCACCCGGACCTGCGTCGCGCGCGCGCCGCCGCGATGTCGATCATCCCGACCACGACGGGCGCCGCCCGCGCGGTGGGCGAGGTGCTGCCGGAGCTCAAGGGCAAGCTCGACGGTTCGGCCGTCCGCGTACCGGTGCCGGACGGCAGCCTCGTCGACCTGACCTTCATGCCGGGCCGCGATACCTCGGTCGAGGAAGTGAACGCCGTGCTCAAGGCAGCCTCGGAGAGCGGCCCGCTCAAGGGCGTGCTGGTCTACACCGCCGATCCGATCGTCTCGGCCGACATCGTCCACACGCCCGCATCGTCGACCGTCGACAGCCTGGAAACCGCGGTGATCGACGGCAAGCTGGTCCGCGTGGTCAGCTGGTACGACAACGAGTGGGGCTTCTCGAACCGCATGGTCGACACCGCGACGGTGATGGCGGGGCTCTAAGACGGAAGTCCTCCGCTTCGGCGGGGGACGCTTCCAAATCCCCCTCCCGCATGCGGGAGGGGCTAGGGGAGGGGAGGACGGCGGCACGGGCGATCGGCCCGAGGATCAGCCCCTCCCATCCTCAAGGCGGCCTTAGTGTCGCTGGGCAGCTCTTCTTCTGTCATCCCGGCGAACGCTGGGATCCATTCGCCACTCGGGCGAGGCAGGAGCCAGGACGTCCAGGCCAATGGATCCCGGCTTTCGCCGGGATGACGCTGGCGGGGCGGGGGCGGCACGGCGGCCAACGGCACAAGCGCAGGTTGCGAGCGCTCCGCCGACAGGATGCTGCTCGCGAGGCAATTCATTACGCGAGGGATTCAGCATGGCGCGCACTTTCAAGACGCTCGACGACATGGGCGATATCACCGGCAAGCGGGTGCTGGTCCGCGAGGACCTCAACGTGCCGATGGCCGATGGCAAGGTGACCGACGACACGCGGCTGCGCGCCGCGATCCAGACGGTCGCCGAACTGGCCGATCGTGGCGCCAAAGTGCTGATCCTTGCGCATTTCGGCCGCCCCAAGGGTAATCCGAACCCGGAGTTCTCGCTCTCGCAGGTGGTGAAGCCGCTTGAGCAGGTGCTCGGCCGTCCGGTGCGCTATATCGACTGGGAAGGCGACGCCGCCTCGGTCGCGACTCTCAATGACGGCGACATCGCGCTGCTCGAGAACACCCGATTCTTCGGTGGCGAGGAAAAGAACGACCCGGCCGTGGTCGATCGCTTCGCATCGCTCGGCGACCTCTATGTCAACGACGCCTTCTCGGCCGCGCACCGCGCCCACGCCTCGACCGAGGGGCTCGCCCACAAGCTGCCCGCCTTCGCCGGCCGCCAGATGGAAGCCGAACTCGACGCGCTCGACAAGGCGCTGGGGAATCCCGAGCATCCCGTCGCGGCGGTGGTCGGCGGCGCCAAGGTTTCGACCAAGCTCGACGTGCTCAAGCACTTGGTCGCCAAGGTCGATCACCTGATCATCGGTGGCGGCATGGCCAACACCTTCCTCGCCGCGCGCGGCGTCGATGTCGGCAAGAGCCTGTGCGAGCACGACCTGACCGGCACCGCGGAGGAGATTCTCGACGCGGCCGACGCGGCCGGCTGCACCGTCCACCTGCCGTACGACGTGGTTGTGGCGACGGAATTCCGCGCCAACCCGCCGGTCCGCACCGTCAACGTCCACGAAGTCGCCGCCGACGAGATGATCCTCGATGTCGGCCCGGCGGCCACCGAGGCGCTCGCCGACGTGCTCAAGACCTGCAAGACCTTGGTGTGGAACGGCCCGATGGGCGCATTCGAGATCCCGCCGTTCGACGCGGCGACGGTGTCGCTCGCCCGCACCGCCGCGGCGCTGACCAAGGAAGGCCAGCTCGTCTCGGTCGCCGGTGGCGGCGACACGGTGGCGGCGCTCAACCAGGCCGGCGTCGGCAGCGAGTTCAGCTTCGTCTCGACTGCGGGCGGCGCCTTCCTCGAATGGATGGAAGGCAAGGAACTCCCCGGCGTCGCGGCGCTGACGCGCTGAACTTTGTCATATCCTCCCCCGCCAGGGGAGGTGGCGCGCAACGCGCGACGGAGGGGGCGGAAGCACGCCGGCCAGTTGGTCGCTGACCTCCCCCTCCGTCAGGCTGGCGCCTGACACCTCCCCCTGGCGGGGGAGGATCGGTAGAGGTTCAGACCGGCCGCGGTTCGTTGAGCAGCGGCACCAGCTCCCGGTTCAGATCGTCCAGATCGAACGCTGCCGCCTTGGCGTAGCGCAGCATGCCCGCCCGATCGATCACATAGTTGGACGGCACCGCGCCATCGATCGCCTCATAGGGGCCGCGGATCCGCCGCGTCGGCTGGATGGTCAGTTTTTCGAACAGCGGCTTGAGCTTGTAGAGCGGCACCGAATCCTCGGTGCTCAGCGCATAGACGCGCAGCCCGTGCTTCTTCATCAGCGCATAATATTGGTCGAGCAGCGGCAATTCGCGCCGGCAGGGCACACACCAGGTCGCCCAGATGTTGAGCACCACCACATCGCCGCGCATTTCCGACAGCTTGAGCTTGCTGCCGTCGAGCAGCACCAGCGTGGCATCGGGTGCCGGGTTCCCCACTCTCGGCACGGGTGCCGCCATCGCCGGCACCGCCGGCACCAGCATCGCCGCGCTACCCTGCAGCACGCGCCGTCGATTCCACATGATTCGTCCCCCCTGTTTTCAGCAAGGCAGGCTAACGTGCAGCGGTACATCGTCAATCGCGGGCATTGGTCCTACCAAAAAGTTACCAATTTCCCGGCAGGTATCGGAGCTGTTCCGCAGTTGCGAAATAAGTTCTGCTCCGCAGCACCTGACCAACGTTGTCAGCCTTTTCGTTACCAATTTGCCGCGATAGGGACCCCGCATCGATTACCAATGCGGAGAAGATCATGGGCATCACGCCGGCCGTCAAAGCGATCCTCGACAACTACGGCTCCGACAATCCGGGCGTGAAGGCGAACCTCGCGCGCATCCTGATGCAGGGGAAGCTGGGCGGTACCGGCAAGCTGATCATCCTGCCGGTCGACCAGGGCTTCGAGCACGGCCCGGCGCGCAGCTTCGCGGTGAACCCGGATGCCTATGATCCCCATTATCACTTCCAACTCGCGATCGACGCGGGCCTCTCGGCCTATGCCGCGCCGCTCGGCATGATCGAGGCGGGCGCCGACGCCTTTGCCGGCCAGATCCCGACGATCCTCAAGGTCAACAGCTCGAACAGCTGGGCGACCGGCATCGACCAGGCGGTGACCGGCGGCGTCGACGACGCGCTGCGGCTCGGCTGCTCGGCGATCGGCTTCACCATCTATCCGGGCGCCGACGGCGTGTTCGAGATGATGGAAGAGATCAAGGAAATGCGCGCCCAGGCCGCCTCGGTCGGCATCGCGACGGTGATCTGGTCCTATCCGCGCGGCGGCAAGCTCACCAAGGACGGCGAACTGGCGCTCGACGTCGGCGCCTATGCCGCGCACATGGCGGCGCTGCTCGGCGCGCACATCATCAAGGTCAAGCTGCCCTCGGCGAACATCGAGCAGGCCGAGGCCAAGAAGCTCTATGAAGGCACCGACTGGTCCAATCAGGGCGACCGCGTGCGCCATGTCGTGCAGAGCTGCTTCGCCGGCCGCCGCATCGTCGTCTTCTCGGGCGGTGCTGCAAAGGGGGCCGATGCCGTCTACCAGGACGCCCGCGACATTCTCGCCGGCGGCGGCAACGGCTCGATCATCGGCCGCAACACCTTCCAGCGCCCGCGCGCCGAAGCGCTGGCGATGCTCGACAAGCTGGTCGCGATCTACAAGGGCGAGGAGGCCTGAAACCTGCCCCGGCGGCGCCGACGGGTTCGCCCGGACGGCGCCGCCGCATAACTCCCGCTGCTTGACCCCGAAGGACAGGGGGTGGAAGGCCCGCCGACAAAGGCGGTAGAGTTCCGCCGATATTCAGCAGCGGAGTACACAATGTCCGATCCCTTCGACGATCTCGAAGACGAAGCGAACCTCGAAGGCTTTGCCGAGAAATTCGTCCGCGACGATCGTCGCCCGCCCTGCCAGCTCTATCTGATTTCGCCGCTCGACGTCACCGGCGGCTTTGCCGACCGCCTGCGCCGCGCGCTCGATGCCGGCCCTGTCGCAGCCTTCCAGTTCCGCGTGAAGGATGTCGACCAGCACCAGGCCGCCAAGCTCGCCGAGCCGCTCCAGCGCATCTGCGCCGATGCCGAGGTCGCCTTTATCGTCAACGACAGCGTCAGCCTCGCCAAGCGGCTGGGTGCCGACGGCGTGCATCTGGGGCAGGGGGATGGCGACGCCCGCGAGGCGCGGGTGATCCTCGGGCCCAATGTCCAGATCGGCGTGACCTGCCACGACAGCCGCCACCTGGCGATGGAAGCAGGGGAGGCGGGGGCCGACTATGTCGCGTTCGGCGCCTTCTATCCGACGCCCACCAAGACGACCGAGCATCGCCCCGAGCCGGTGATCCTGTCCTGGTGGTCGGCGCTGTTCGAGATTCCCTGCGTGGCGATCGGGGGCATCACCCCGGCCAATGCGAGCCCGCTGGTGCAGGCCGGCGCGGACTTCCTCGCGGTCAGCCACGCCGTATGGGGCGGGGACGAAGCCGAAGCGGTGCGTGCCTTCGCTGCGATTCAGGGGATGCAAGGCTGATTCTGGCGCGATTCGCCGCTGATTCGGCGGGAATGGTCATCAAACGGTCATTCCTGCCGGCGCCTGTACTGCTCAAAACTCTCGGATTTCCGGGGGTTTCAGGGGTGTCTGTCACGAAAACGACAGAAAGTTTCATTTTCTCGTTGACGGGTGGGGGTGTCGGGCATAGAAGCCACTCCACCGACGCGGTGCTCTTCACTGAGGCAGCGGCGG
>NZ_CAJYTI010000015.1 GCF_913777625.1 uncultured Sphingomonas sp. | reverse complement strand
ATTCGCCTGATTTCGATTAGCCGCCCGGCGTAGCGCTCCTGGGCCTGATGGCCCCGTGCACGCCGGGATTGAAAGCCCTCAAGCAGCGCGAAGCGCGATAGGGCGAAGAGAACAGCGACCTAATTTTCAAGACGCCGAGACGACCCATGGCCGACGCCCCCGAAAACACCTCCGAATCCACTGCCCGCGACTATCGCGACACCGTCTTCCTGCCCGAGACCCCCTTCCCCATGCGCGGCGGCCTGCCCCAGAAGGAGCCGGTCATCCTGGAACAGTGGGGCGACCTCTACGGGACCCTGCGCGCCGAGCGGCAGAAGCAGAACGCCCCGCTCTACGTCCTGCATGATGGCCCGCCCTACGCCAACGGCGACATCCACATCGGCCACGCCCTGAACAAGACGCTGAAGGACTTTGTGGTCCGCAGCCGGTTCCTCCTGGGTTACGACGTCGACTACGTTCCCGGCTGGGACTGCCACGGCCTGCCGATCGAGTGGAAGGTCGAGGAAGCGTACCGCGCCAAGAAGCTCAACAAGGACGAAGTCGACCCCGTCGCCTTCCGCGCCGAATGCCGCGCCTATGCCGAGAAGTGGGTGGCGGTGCAGCGCGGACAATTCGAGCGGCTCGGCATCCTGGGCGACTGGGACGATCCCTATCTCACCATGAAGTTCGACGCCGAGGCGCGGATCGCGGGCGAGCTCCTGAAGTTCGCCGAGAGCGGCCAGCTCTATCGCGGCGCCAAGCCGGTGATGTGGTCCCCGGTGGAGAAGACCGCGCTGGCCGAGGCCGAGGTCGAATATGAGGACATCACCTCGACGCAGATCGACGTGGCGTTCGAGATCGCCGAGGCGCCCAATGCGCCCGAGTTGGTCGGCGCGCATGCGGTGATCTGGACGACCACGCCGTGGACGATTCCGGTGAACCAGGCGTTGGCGTATGGGGAGGGGGTCGACTATACGCTGATCGAGCACGAAGGGCGACGCCTTCTCGTAGCTGCTAAGCTTGCGAACTGGGTTGAAGCTCGTATCGGCAAGCAGCGCCCACCTGAGACTGTGGACATGGGTGTGCCCGGCATTTCGTTTGTCAGCTTTCCGGACGCGCCCGGCAGCCGTGAGATTATCCAAGGTTCAAAGCTCGCCGGCGCCGTCGCGCGTCACCCGATGCACGCGCTCGGCGGGTTCTTCGCCAAGCCGCGGCCGTTCCTGCCCGGCGACTTCGTCACCACCGATGCGGGTACCGGCCTCGTCCATATGGCGCCAGACCATGGCGAGGACGACTTCCTGCTTTGCAAGGCGCACGGCATAGATCCGGTATTCGCGGTCGACGGCGCCGGCATGTACCGCGCGGACTGGCTGTGGCTCGGCGGCCAGGGATCGGTGATCAACAAGAAGTTCGTCAGCGCCGAAGGCCCGATCTGTTCGGACCTGCGCGCCGCGGGCGCGCTGCTCGCCGCCTCGGACGACTTCCAGCACAGCTATCCGCACAGCTGGCGAAGCAAGGCGAAGATCATCTTCCGCGCCACGCCGCAGTGGTTCATCCCGATGGATAAGCCTGCACTAAGCCCCTCCCCTTCAGGGGAGGGGTTTGGGGTGGGGCAGAGTCTCACCGAGACCGACGAACGTTCTGGCATCCCCCACCCCAACCCCTCCCCTGAAGGGGAGGGGCTTAAGAGTGGTGGCAACGCCCCAACCCTCCGCGAAGTCGCGCTCGACTCGATCGAACGCACCCGCTGGGTGCCGGAGCGCTCGATCAACCGCATCCGCGCGATGGTCGAGGGCCGCCCGGACTGGGTGATCAGCCGCCAGCGCGCCTGGGGCGTGCCGATCGCGCTCTACGTCAACCGCGCGACCGGCGACTATGTGCGCGATCCGGCGGTCAACGCCCGCATTCTCGACGCCTTCCGCGCCGGCGGGGCCGATGCCTGGTTCCAGGCCGATCATCAGGCGCTGCTCGGCCCCGACTATGCGGCCGAGGACTATGAGGTCGTCACCGACATTCTCGACGTGTGGTTCGACAGCGGCTCGACCCACAGCTTCGTGATCGAGGCGCGTTACGGTGAGGGCGTGCGCGCCAACCTCTATCTCGAAGGGTCGGACCAGCATCGCGGCTGGTTCCAGTCGTCGCTGCTCGAATCGGCCGGCACCCGCGGCCGGGCACCCTATGACGCGGTGCTCACCCATGGCTTCGCGCTCGACGGCCAGGGCAAGAAGATGTCCAAGTCGCTCGGCAACGTCGTCGATCCCTTGAAGATCATCGGCGAGAGCGGCGCGGACATCCTGCGTCTCTGGGTCGCGCAGACCGACTATTTCGACGACGTCCGCATCGGCAAGGAAGTGCTCGCCGGCACCGGCGACGCGTATCGCAAGATCCGCAACACCTTCCGCTATCTGCTCGGCGCGCTCGACGGGTTCGGCGAGGCCGAGAAGGTCGCGGTGGCCGACATGCCCGAGCTGGAGCGCTATGTGCTCCACAAGCTGGCGGCGCTCGATGCCGAGCTGCGATCGGCGGCGGAAGCGTTCGAGTTCAATCGCTACGCGCGCGCGCTCGGCGACTTCATGAACGAGGACCTCTCGGCCTTCTTCTTCGATATCCGCAAGGACTGCCTCTACTGCGACGCGGAGCACGATCCCAAGCGCCGCGCCTATCGCACCGTGCTGGACGTCCTGTTCCACGCCCTCGTCCGCTATGCCGCGCCGATCCTCGCCTTCACCGCCGAGGAAGTGTGGCAGGCCCGCTTCCCCAGCGAGGACGGATCGGTCCATGAGCTCGAATGGCCGGTGCTGCCGGAAGGCGCCACGGTCGAGCATGACTGGACCGCGATCCGCGCGCTGCGCCAGACCGTCACCGAAGCGATCGAGCCCTATCGCCGCGAGAAGCAGGTCCGCTCCAGCCTCGAGGCCGAGGTGACGGTGCCGACGCTGCCGATGCCGGCCGAGGAGCTCACCGAGCTGTTCATCGTCGCGAAGGTTGAATCCGGTGCCGATGTCACGGTCACGCCCACCGATCGCCACAAATGTGGCCGGTGCTGGCGGCATCTTCCCGAAGTGACGCAGGACGGGGCGCTGTGCGACCGCTGCGAGAAGGTGGTGTCGGAATGAAGTCGGTGCGGATTTTCGGTTTTGCGGCCGCGCTCGGCGTGTTCCTGCTCGACCAGCTGACCAAGTACATCGTCACCGGCCCGCTCGGGCTGGTGGTGCAGAATGATTCGATGACGATCGCGCCGATCTTCGACCTGCGCTTCGTCAAGAATATCGGCGTGTCGCTGGGCCTGCTCTCGGCGAACAGCCCGACGATGCGCTGGCTGCTGGTGCTGATGACCGCGTGCATCGCGATCGGCGTGCTGGTGTGGATGCTGCGCGAGAAGAAGGCCGGCGACGTCGCCGCGCTCGGCCTGGTGCTGGGGGGCGCGTGCGGCAACATCCTCGATCGCAGCCGCCTCGGCTATGTCGTCGATTTCGCCGACCTGCATTTCGGCGAGTGGCGCCCCTTTTTGGTCTTCAACGTGGCCGATGCCGCGATTACCATCGGCGTGGTGATCCTGCTGCTTCGTGCCCTGCTCGTCCGCGACAAGAACCCCAAGTCGCCTGCCCCTGTGGAGAAGAAATTCAATGCGTAAGTTGATCCTCGTCGCGACCGGCGTCGCCCTGGTGGCCTCGCTGTCGGCGTGCGGCAAGAAGGGGTATGACCGGGCACGTCCGGACGAGTTCGCGGTGGCCCGCCAGGCGCCGCTGGTGATCCCGCCCGATTTCTCGCTGCGTCCGCCCCAGCCGGGTGCGGCGCGCCCGCAGGATACCAACCCGTCCGACCAAGCGCTGGAAGCGCTGTTCGGCGGCACCGCGGCGCGCAGCCCGGCGGAGACCGCGACGCTCGACCAGGCCGGCGCCGCGAGCGCCGATGCCGGCGTCCGCAGCAATGCCGGCAGCCCGACGACCACCGTTGTCGACAAGGGCAAGACCACCCAGGACATCCTGAAGTCGCCCCAGGGCGACAACAAGGACGCCAGCGTCAAGACGCCGCAATAAGCCTTCGCCTTCGGGCATGAAAAAGCGCCGGTCCGCAGGAGTGCGGGCCGGCGCTTTTTTGTGTCCTGGCTGCCAGGGGCAAACGGGAGCGGCCCCCATGCCGCTCCCGCGCCCCCCCGGCACGCTGCGTTAGAAGCTGACGCCGATCGACCCCAGGATGCTGCCCTTGGCCGCATCGTGCCCGGTCGGCGTGATGTACTTCACGTCGGTGCCGACATAGGAAACGCCGAGCGACAGGTTCTTCCAGGTATAGGCCGCGCCGACCGACCAGTCGGTATATTCCTTGCGCTGGATGGGGACGAGCCAGCTCGGCCCGAAGGTGTGGCCCAGATGCCCGGTGAGGCTGATCGGCGAATGCGGGATGGCGGCCGAGACGTCGCCCGCCAGATAGACATTGTCGTTGCTCTTGAGCGTGCCGCTCTGGCCCTGGTCGAGCGACAGCGCCTTCTGCTTCGGCGCATAGTTGACCGTCGCCTTCGCCGATACCGGGCCGATCGCATAGGTGACCGAGGCATAGGGCTCGATGAAGTCCGACGAGCTCTTGTCGCCGGTGAAGCCCGGGCGGGTGCCCGGATAGACATAGTAGAGCGCGCCGACGTCGAGCGTCACGCCGCCCTTGAAGGCGTGCTTGTAGCCCGCGATCAGATCGAGTTCCTGATGGGCGGTGCCATGCGTCGTGACGTAATCGTCGATCGACGAACCCCAGGCGGAGACGTAGAAGCCCGAGGCGTGGCTGATCGTCAGGCCGCCCTGCACGGCGAAATTGCCATCGGTCTGCGAGATGCCGCGGAACTTGTAGTCGCTGATCACCGTGGCAGTGCCGTTCAGCGTGATCGCCGGGGCGGCGGCGGGAGCTGCCTCTTGGGCCATCGCCGGTGCGGTCGTGGCGAGCAGGAGTGCGCCGAGGCTGATCGAGGTGAAGCGCATGGAATCCCTTTCATTTGCAACTAAAGGTTTTCCGCCTGCTGCCGTCGGCATCGCATATGAAAGGGCTCTGCGGCCCGGCGACTTCCGACCGGCAAACAAAGATTGCCCGATATATGCCGCGCCGCACAACAATATTCGCGGAACCGAGCAATGGTTTGTTATAAACTGTTGCCGGGAAGACACAGCCCTGCCCGGACATACCGGGCAGGGCATCGGGATCAGGCAAGCTGGAAGATCGCGTCGACTTCCACGGCGGCGCCCAGCGGCAGCGTGGCGACACCGACGGCGCTGCGGGCGTGGCGGCCGGCTTCGCCGAACAGCGCCTGCATCAGCTCGGACGCGCCGTTGGCGACCTTGGGCTGATCGGTGAACTCGGCCGTCGAGTTCACGAACACGCCCAGCTTCACCACGCGCTTCACCCGGCTGAGGTCGCCGTCGAGCGCCTTCTTGATCTGCGCGACGAGCATCAGCCCGCAACGCTGCGCCGCCTCGGTGCCGAAAGCGATGTCGCGGTCGTCCCCCAGGCGGCCGGTCATCAGCGCGCCGTCCTTGAACGGCAGCTGCCCGGAGACGTGGAGCAGCCCGCCGGCCTCGACGACCGGAACATAGGCGGCGACGGGAGCGGCGGCCTCGGGAAGGGCGAGGCCAAGCTCGGCGAGCTTGCGATCGATGGCAGTGGTCATGGCGCGACCCAACCACCGGCCGGGAGCAGGGTCAAGGGGCGCGCTCAGGCCTGGGCGAAGCGCTCCAGGATCCACGTCTCCGCCGCGCGCCAGTCGTCGATCCGGGCATGGGCGTGGGGGGCGGGGGGCACCTTGGGGGCGAGGCCGGGCTCGGCCACCATGTGCAGGCGGAACACGTCGGGCGCATGCTGGGCGACCGATTCGTGGTGCACGGGGAGGTCGTCGACGAACACTGCGACCGGGGCGCCATGCTCTTCCACCAGCTTCGCCACCGGCACGCCCTTGCCGCCCTGGTTGCACTCCACCCGGTGGACGATGCCGTGAGTCGCCAGCTGGGTGATGCGGTGGTCGCGGCAATGGTCCTGCAGGTTGGTGAGGACGACGATGTCCGCCACCTCGGCGATCCGGCCCAGCGCCTCGCGGGCGTGCGGCACCAGCGTCTGGCGTTCCATCTCGGCGGGGAAGAAGCCGTCGAGCAGCGCCCACATTTCCGGCGTCGCCACCGTGCTGCCGTCGCTGCGGCGGCGCATCGACTCGGCGAAGTCGCTGCCGTTCAGCGCGAAATCGATGTCGTGGGTCTCGCCCAGCCATTCGCCGAAGTGGCGCACCATGTG
The DNA here is from genome assembly GCF_913777625.1 of uncultured Sphingomonas sp. Classification (GTDB taxonomy): domain Bacteria; phylum Pseudomonadota; class Alphaproteobacteria; order Sphingomonadales; family Sphingomonadaceae; genus Sphingomonas. The sequence goes on along the minus strand of NZ_CAJYTI010000015.1, from coordinate 53,678 downwards.
CAGCAGCACCTCGTCGCAATCGGTGATCAGAAGCGGTTTCATGCCTGTTCCAGCTGCCGGCGCGCTGCGACCAGCGCTGCCGGAGAAAGATCGAGCGCCTCGGCGCAGGCGATCAGGTCGGGTTCGTAGGATTCGAGAAAACCGAGCGTCGCGGCGAGCAATGCGGGTTCCCCGGCGCGGGCGCGCAGCGTGGCGGGATCGAGGCCGGTCAGGTCGAGCAGGCGATTCGCCCGGCCCGATTCGCCGAGCACCCAAACAAGCGCCTGCAGCGCTAGCATTTCCGGATTTGTCACTGCGTCCGCCATCGCCTAACACCCCCCGGAGAGTTGAGGGTAGCGCGTGCCAAAAAGAGTACTCGTTGTCGAGGACAACGAATTGAACCTGAAGCTGTTCTGTGACCTGCTGCGGGCGCACGGCTATGAGGCCGAGCCGGTCCGCGACGGGCGCGAAGCCGTGCCCGCGGCGCGGCGCTTCCAGCCCGATCTGGTGATCATGGACGTGCAGCTGCCGCACGTCACCGGCTTCGAGCTGATCCGCCAGATGCAGATGGATTCGGCGCTGGGCCGCATCCCGATCATGGCGGTGACGGCCTATTCGAGCCATGAAGACGAGGAGCGGATTCGCGCCGCCGGCGCGCGCTCCTATGTCGCCAAGCCGATCTCGCTCGCGCGCTTCGTCGACCAGGTCGAGAAGCTCCTGGCCTCGGCGGGGGACGTCGATGCAGCGAAAACGCCGGACCCCCGCGAGGATCCGGCGCGATAAGATCGAACCGTGCGGGCGCGGCCAGCGCGCCCGGCAGGATTACTTGATCTTCGCTTCCTTGAAGTCGACATGCTTGCGCACGACCGGATCGTACTTGCGGAAGCTCAGCTTCTCGGTCTGGGTGCGCGGATTCTTCTTGGTGACATAGAAGAAGCCCGTATCCGCCGTGCTGACGAGCTTGATCTTTACGGTGGTCGGCTTTGCCATGACCCGGAACCCTTGATTCGTGCGAAAAGAAAAGAGCGGCGCGCTTGTGAGCACACCGCTGACAGGCGGAGGCGGATGCGCGAATCGTGTGGAAAAGTCAAGCATCCTGCGATGCGCTGCGTCGATGAGGCTGATCGAGATAATGCGAGCGTATGGCTGGCTCCACCCGGGAACCCAATCCTATATGCCGATCGTTATCAGCACGAATCGAATATCTCGGAGGAACCCCATGGCTGAAAATCCCGCCCTTGCTACGCCGACCGACCTCAACCGGAACGACACCAAGAGCGTCGCCGACGCCCTGAACAGCGCGCTGGCCGACTGCTTCACGCTGTACCTGAAGACCAAGAACTTCCACTGGCACGTCTCGGGCCCGCACTTCCGCGACTATCACCTGCTGCTCGACGATCAGGCGGCGCAGATCCTGGGCGTGACCGACGCGATCGCCGAGCGCGTGCGCAAGACTGGCAACACCACGCTGCGCTCGATCGGCGACGTCGCGCGCCGCCAGACGATTTCGGACAATGATGCGGAGTTCGTGGCGCCCGGCGACATGCTCGCCGAACTGCGCGACGACAATCTCAAGCTCGTCGAGAGCTTCCGCGCGGTCAAGGATGCGGCGGAAGCGGCCAAGGACAATGCCACCAGCGGTATCGTCGACGAATGGACCGACCAGGCCGAAGAGCGCGCCTGGTTCCTGTTCGAGGCCAGCCGCAAGGGCTGAGCCGACATTCGGCCGGCGCGCCCGCGGGGCAGCGCCGGCCGATGGCCGCATCATTTGATCGCGGCGAGATCCTTTTCGACCTTCGCCAGGGCCTCGTCGGTCAGCGCACCGTTCGAGAAGGGCTGTACCGCGTGCAGGCTCATCGCCTTGAACTGATCCAGCGCGGGATGGGTGGTGATGCCCGGCAGATCGGCATCGAGCACGGCCTTGGCCTTGGCGTCGGCGATCAGCGCCTCGATCGGGGTGTCGAGATTGAACTTGCTGGCCGGCGCGACGGCAGCCGGGGCCACGGCAGGCGCCGGGGTCTGCTGCGCCATCGCGGCGGGGCTGATCAAGGCCGCGGCGAGCGCGCATGCGACAAGAAGCTTCATTGGAAAGGCTCTCCCTGAGCGAGCGCACGACCGCGCCCGGAGGGGGAGGCTAGCTGCGAAATGAGGCAGCTTTGCGAATCGGTCAGCGGGGGGCGCCGTCGAAGGTGAGCAGCCACAGATCGGGCACCGCGCCGATGCGCAGCGGCACCCCGCTGGTGCCGATGCCCGCCGTGACCAGCACGTCCCGGCCCGGCTCCCGAATCAGCCCGCACAGATAGCGGCGGCCATAGCGAGACGCGGTCTTCGGCGGTCCGAAGAACGGCAGCACGATCTGGCCGCAATGGGTGTGGCCGGCCAGCACGAGGGGAAACCAGTCGGGCAGCATCGGCGCCACGTCGGGGGTATGGCTGAGCACCACGACCGGCTTGGGGAGGCGGGCCGCCGCACGGGTCAGCCGGTCGGGCCAGAATTTGCCGTGATAGAGGTCGTCCGCGCCGGCGATGGTCAGCGCGCCGCGCCGGACCGCCTGGTTGCGCAGCACGGTGATGCCGTTCGCCGCCAGATAGGGCGGCAGGTCCGATCCGACGCCATAGACATAATCATGGTTGCCGAGCACCGCGACGGTCCCGTAGCGCGCGCGCAGCGCGGCGAGCGGCGCGCTTGCCTCCGCGGCACCATAGATCCGCGTCGAGACGAACCGATCCTGCTCGATGTCCCCCGCGATCAGGATCAGATCGGGGTGCAGCGCGTTCACCTGCGCCACCACCCGCGCGAGCCGCGCCGGCGGCATGTCGGGGCCAGCCACGTGCAGGTCGCTGATCAGCGCAACGCGCATCGGCGCGGCGCCCGCGGGCCAGTCGCGCAGATGCAGGGTCAGCCGCCGGACCACCGGATCGCGCGTGGCGGTGGCATAGCCGAGGGCAACAATACCGATCGCCAGGACTGCGAGCAGAAGGAACAGGCGCTTCATCGCTTCGCCCCTAGCGCGGGTGCCCCTGCACGACCATCTAGTTTCCATGCGCGCCTTTGCCGACCTGCTCGACCGGCTGATCTACACCCGCTCGCGCAATGCCAAGCTCCGCCTGATCGGCGCCTATCTGCGCGCGACACCCGATCCCGATCGCGGCTGGGCGATGGCGGCGCTGACCGGCACGCTCGATCTGCCCGCGGTCAAGCCGGCGCTGCTGCGGGCGATGATCGAGGCGCGAGTGGATCCGGTACTCTACGGCATGAGCCGCGACTTCGTCGGCGATTCGGCCGAGACGATCGCGTTGCTCTGGCCCGAATCGGCAGTGCCCCCGCCGGATGCGGGCCCGCTCACGCTGTCGCAGGCGGTCGATACGCTGGCCGCGCTGTCCCGCGCCGATGCGCCGGCGGTGCTCGCGGCGATGCTCGACCGGCTGGAGGCCGACGAGCGCTATGCCCTGCTCAAGCTGGCAACCGGCGCGCTGCGTGTCGGCATCTCGGCGCGGCTCGCCAAGACCGCGCTGGCGCAGGCCTTCGCGCTCGACGTCGACGCAGTGGAGGAGGTTTGGCACGGGCTGCAGCCGCCCTACGCGCTGCTGTTCGACTGGGCCGAGGGCCGCGCCGCCCAGCCGCGCGCCGAGGACGTGCCGGTATTCCGCCCCTTCATGCTCGCCCACCCGCTGGAGGAAACGCAGGTCGACCTCGCCGACTATGCCGCGGAGTGGAAGTGGGACGGGATCCGCGTCCAGCTCGTCCATGCCGGCGGCGAGACGCGGCTGTATAGCCGGGCAGGCGACGACATCACTCGCAGCTTTCCCGAAGTTGCCGCCAGCTTCACGACCCCCGGCGTGCTCGATGGCGAGCTGCTGGTGCGGGGCGAGGTGCAGGGCGGCGAGGCGGGCAGCTTCAACGCACTGCAGCAGCGGCTGGGGCGGAAGGTGGTGTCGGCCAGGACGCTCGCCGAATTCCCGGCCTTTGTGCGGCTCTACGACATAATGTTCGACGGCGCGGGGGATCTGCGCGCCTTGCCGTGGCAGGCGCGCCGCGCGCGGCTGGAGGCGTTCTTTCCCCGCCTGGACCCTGCGCGCTTCGACCTTTCCGCCGTGATCGACGCCCCGGATTTCGCCGCGCTGGAGGAGATTCGCGCCGGCGCCCGCGACGCCGCGATCGAGGGCGTGATGCTCAAGCGCCGCGATTCCCCCTATGTCGCCGGGCGCCGGGTGGGGCTGTGGTACAAATGGAAGCGCGATCCGCTCACCGCCGACTGCGTGCTGATGTATGCCCAGCGCGGCTCGGGCAAGCGCAGCAGCTTCTATTCGGACTTCACCTTCGGCGCCTGGACCGAAGAAGGCGAGTTGCTGCCCGTCGGCAAGGCCTATTTCGGCTTCACCGACGAAGAACTGAAATGGCTCGACCGGCACGTGCGCACCCACACCGTCAACCGTTTCGGCCCGGTGCGCGAGACCGACAAGTCGCTGGTGCTGGAAGTCGCGTTCGATTCGCTCCACGAATCGAAGCGGCACAAGTCCGGCCTGGCGATGCGCTTTCCCCGGATCGCGCGAATCCGCACCGACAAGCCCGTAGCGGAAGCGGACACCATCGCCGGGCTGCGGCGGCTGGTCACCTGAAGTACAAATTTCTTGTATAGTAATCGCGGAGAGTGGCTGTGCCGCCCGCCACTGGATACAAGGCGGGCATGGCCGAGGGGGAACCAGCGTTGCAGCGGCGCGATCGTGCCGCACTCACCGATCGCGAGAAGGCGACGCTGCGCCTTCTGCTGGCCGGGCACGACGCCAAGTCGATCGCGCGCGAGCTCGGCCTGTCGGTGCATACCGTCAACGAACGTCTGCGCGAAGCGCGGCGCAAGCTGGGGGCGGCCAGCAGTCGCGAGGCGGCCCGACGGCTCGCCGAGAGCGAGGGCGCGGCCCCCCAAAATCTCGGGGACCAGGCGTTCGGGGTGTCGGCGGCGGGTGCACCCATGGTCTTTTCCGACCGACCAGAGCGCCGGACGTTCCGGCTGGCCTGGCTCAGTGGAGGAATGCTGATCATGTCGCTGCTCATCGCCGCCGTTGCCGCCACCGTGCTGCACGCACCGTCCGGCCCCGTCGCGCAGGCACCCGCTGCCGTTTCTGTTGCCGAAGCGGCCCCCGCCAGCCTCGATGCTGCCAAGGCCTGGGTCGCGCTGGTCGACCAGGGCAAGTGGCACGAGAGCTGGCAGACCGCTGCGGCAATGTTCCGAAGCCAGATTGGGGATGCGCGCTGGGCGGAGATGGTCACTCCGGTCCGGCAGCCCCTGGGCGCGGTCGTCAGTCGCACCTTCGAGTCGGTCGTGCGGACCAGGACGCTGCCGGGCGCACCGGACGCGGAGTATGAGGTTCTGAAGTTCCGGACGCGCTTCGCCGAGCGCAGCGATTCGACGGAAACCGTCATCCTCGTGCGCGAAAGCGACGGTTGGCGCGTGGCGGGGTATTTCATTCGCTGATCCGGCGGGATCGCAGCCGGTCCGCACCGTGGCGGGCCGGCCGCGAACGGGGCTGCCGGGCCCTGGAGCGCCTGGACCGCGCCGATCCGCTCGCGATGTCGCTCCAACAGAAAAGGGGCCGGGCGTTGCCGCCCGGCCCCTTTCTATTGCGTCACCCGTGCGGGTTACTGCTGCGGCGAGAGGTTCACTGCCGCGTACTTGCCGCGACGATCGACCTCCAGCTCGAACTCGAGCCGGTCGCCTTCGTTGAGCGTCGGCATGCCGGCGCGCTCAACCGCAGAAATGTGCACGAACGCGTCGGGCTGGCCGTCATCGCGCTGAATGAAGCCGAAGCCCTTCATCGCGTTGAAGAACTTGACCGTGCCGGTCGCCTTCTCGCCGGTCAGCTGGCGCTGCGGGCCGCCACGCGGTGCACCGCGGTCGCCGCCGAAGCCGCCAGCGCCCTGCTCGCGCGGGGCGCGCTCGACGACTTCCATCGGCTCGCCGTCGATCTTCAGCGTGGTCGCCGAGATGCGACCGCCGCGATCGACGAGCGTGAAGCCGAGCGGCTGGCCTTCGGCCAGTGCCGTCAGGCCGGCCTGCTCGACGGCTGAGATGTGCACGAACACATCCTCGCCGCCGTCATCGCGAACGATGAAGCCGAAGCCCTTTTGCGCGTTGAAGAACTTAACGACGCCGGTGCCTTCGCCGATGACCTGGGGGGGCATGCCGCCGCCGCCGCCGCCGCGGAAGCCACCGCCACCGCCGCCGCCGAAGCCGCCACCACCGCCGCCGCCGAAGCCGCCGCCGCTACGGAAGCCACCGCCACCGCCGCCGCCGAAGCCGCCACGATTGCCGCCACCAAAGCCGCCGCGATCTTCGAAGCCGCCGCCGAAGCCGCCGCCGCCGAAGTTATCGTCGCCGAAACCATCGCGCTTGTCCCTGCCGCGCCCACCGCGCTCGCCGCGACGTCCTCTATCGAAACTCATGCCCTGTTCGTCTTCCCGGTTCGCCCTCAAACTACCAATCAAAACCCGAGCGCCGGACGAAAAACGCAGGTCTTACGGCGCTAACGTAGCGCCACATTCCGAGTCATACCCCAAAAAAACAGGGTGCGCGAACGAAAATCGCGCGATCGGGCGGTTTGCGGCAGGAAAGTGTCCGCCGGGCAACGATCCTGGCCGTTTGTCATGGCGAAGGCGTTGCCGAAAGGATCGGGTTGGATCCAACCGGGAGGATGTCACCGCTGTCTACGCTGTATCCGGCGAATCAGGATTTGCAAGGCCGTGCAGGCAACGCAAAGCATTGAGGTGCGGCGCCAACCCCGCTACGCGGACGCGATGACCGTCCATTTTCACGAAGAAGATCTGCCGGAGGGCGTGTTCGCGCCCGGCGCCGCCATCGCCGTCGACACCGAGACGATGGGCCTGATCACGCCGCGCGACCGGCTGTGCCTGGTCCAGCTCTCCGATGGTTCGGGCGACGAGCATCTCGTGCGCTTCGGCCCGCAGTCCAACTATGCCGCGCCGAACCTGCGCGCGGTGCTGGCCGATCCCGAGCGGCTGAAGCTCTATCATTTCGCCCGATTCGATCTGGCGGCGATTCGCTTCTATCTCGGCGTCACCGCCGGGCCGGTCTATTGCACGAAGATCGCCTCGCGGCTGGTGCGCACCTATACCGATCGCCATGGCCTCAAGGATCTGGCGCGCGAGCTGGTCGGGGCCGACATTTCGAAGCAGCAGCAATCGTCCGACTGGGGCGGCCCGGATCTCAGCGATGCCCAGCGCGACTATGCTGCCTCCGACGTGCGCTTCCTCCACGCGATGAAGGTCGAGCTCGACAAGCGACTCGAGCGCGAGGGCCGCATGGAGATGGCGCAGGCCTGTTTCGACTTCCTCCCCTGGCGCGCCGAGCTGGACATCGCCGGCTGGCCGGAAGTGGATATCTTTGCGCATGCCTGATCGTGTTGCGGATCGAGTGGTTGTCTTGACCGTTACGGCTCCCCACAAGGAAGCCCATGTCTGAGATCGCCGCTCGATTGCGCACGCAGCGCCGCGCCTGGGCCCATCCCGGCAGCACGCATGATCGTGCGGTGCGCGTGGCGCTGGTGCTGTTGCCGGTCCTGATCGGCGCGCTGGCGGCGTTCCTGATCAGCGCGCCGCTGTTCATGGGCGGCGATGTCAGCTTCGTGCTCGACAAGAACAAGGTGGCGATGTCGCCCGAGCGTCTGAAGATCGTCGCGGCGGACTATCGTGGCGAGGATTCGAAGGGGCGGCAGTTCGAACTGCATGCGGGCTCCGCCGTGCAGAAGAGCTCGGCCGAGCCGATCGTGCAGATCCACGAGCTCAATGCGCGCCTCAGCCTCACCGACGGTCCGGCAACGATCGTCGCGAATCAGGGGCGCTACAATCTCAATACCGACCAGATGATGGTCGACGGGCCGATCCGCTTCCAGACCAGCGACGGCTACACGCTCAACACCAATGACGCGACGATCGACCTCAAGACGCGGCAGCTGGAGAGCGGCGGGGCGGTGACGGGCAACACCCCCACCGGCACCTTCCGCGCCGACCGCCTGCGCGCCGATCTCGACAAGCGCGTCATCTCGCTCGACGGCCATGCGCACTTGCGGATGATGCCGAAGCCGGCAAGGAGGCCCTGATGACCCGCGCTCTCGCCCCGCTCGCCCTCGCGCTGCCGCTGCTGCTCGCTGCCGCTCCCGCAGCGGTGCAATCGAAGCACAATTCGGATGCCCCGCTCGATTTCGACGCGCGCAGCATCCAGCTCGACGACAAGGCGAGCCGTGCGCTGCTGAGCGGCGACGTGGTGATCAAGCAGGCGGAGATGACGCTGCGCGCCGCGCGCGTGACCATCGCCTATACCGGTAGCGCGGTGAGCGGCACGCCCGCCGCGACACGCGTCGATGCCAGCGGCGGCGTCACCGTCACCCGCCCGAACCAGACCGCGCGCTCCAGCTATGCCGTCTATGATGTCGACCGCCGCATCATCACGATGATCGGCAACGTGACGCTGCAGCAGGCGGGCTCGAATACCGCCAATGCCGCGGGCCCGCGCCTGACGATCAATCTCGACACCAGCCGCGCGACCTTCGGCGGCGCGCCCTCGGGCCCGAACACGCAGAACAGCGGCGGCCGTGTCACCGGCCGCTTCACCGTGCCGAAGCGCGATTCGAGCGACGCGCCGAAGCAGTAAGCCGGGGCGTTGCCACGGCGCGCCGCGCAAAGTCTTTTCTTTGCGCGCGTTATCATGCAGGAACCCTGCCCAAGCGGCCACGCCGAGGGTGGGGACCAGACCAGCGTTTACCTAGCAGGAGCCGTCATGACCGACGTCGCCATCGCCGCCCCCGAACAGTCCGTCCCGGATCCCATGCCGCTGCCCGATCGCGGGCTGGCGGTGGTCTCGATCGCCAAGTCCTACGACAAGCGCACGGTGCTGACCGACGTCTCGGTGTCGGTCGGGCGTGGCGAGGTGATCGGCCTGCTCGGGCCGAACGGCGCCGGCAAGACGACCTGCTTCTATTCGGTGATGGGCCTGGTGAAGCCGGACAGCGGCCGCATCATGCTCGATGGCGAGGACATCACCCGCCTGCCGATGTATCGCCGCGCGATCCTGGGGCTTGGCTATCTGCCGCAGGAAACCTCGATCTTCCGCGGCCTCAGCGTCGAGAAGAACATCTCCGCCGTGCTCGAACTCGCCGAGCCGGATCGCGATGCGCGCGAGGCGCGGCTGGAGGAACTGCTCGACGAGTTCGGCCTTACCCGGCTGCGTACCTCGCCGGCGATGGCATTGTCGGGCGGCGAACGTCGGCGCGCCGAAATCGCGCGTGCGCTGGCCGCGAACCCGACGATCATCCTGCTCGACGAGCCGTTCGCCGGCATCGATCCGATTTCGATCAGCGACATTCGCGATCTGGTGAAGCAGCTCAAGCAGCGCGGCATCGGCGTGCTGATCACCGACCATAATGTGCGCGAGACGCTGGAAATCGTCGACCGCGGCTACATCATCTATGACGGCCGCGTGCTGTTCGCCGGCTCGCCGGACGATCTGGTGCGCGACGAGAATGTCCGCCGGCTCTATCTCGGCGAAAGCTTCTCGCTCTAAGCGCCATGAGTCTCGCGCCACGCCTCGATCTGCGGCAATCGCAATCGCTGGTGATGACGCCGCAGCTCCAGCAGGCGATCAAGCTGCTGGCGCTGTCCAACCTCGAGATCGAGACCTTCATCGCCGAGGAGGTTGAGCGCAACCCGTTGCTCGACGCCGGGGGTGGGGACGATGGGCCGTCCGAGCCGATCGGTGATGCCGAGGACTTCGAGCCGCGTGACGGCCCAGCCGATGCCAGCGAACTGATTCTCGGCGGCGGCGAGGCGAGCGGCGAGGCGGCGCTCGATGTCGATCTCGCGACCGAGGCCTTCCACCATGATTCGGCCAGCGACATGATCGGTGGCTTGGATGGCAGCCTGGGGCTGAACGGCGCGAGCGGCGGTGCGTCGGAGGACGGGCCCGACCTCGACAGCCTGGGTAGCGGCGAGCTGAGCCTTGCCGATCACCTGCTCGCCCAGGCGGGATCGACCGTCGCCGGGCCGGACCTGTTCATCGCCCAGCATCTGATCGACCAGATCGACGAGTGCGGCTACCTCACCGTTGCCTTGCGCGAGATCGCCGATCGGCTGGGCGTGCCGCTCGCCCGCGTCGAGTCGGTGCTCGCCATCATCCAGACCTTCGATCCGACCGGCGTCGGCGCGCGGGATCTGGCCGAATGCCTGGCGCTCCAGGCCAAGGAGGCGGATCGCTACGATCCCTGCATGGCGCGGCTGATCGACAATCTCGAGCTGGTGGCGCGGGGCGATCTCGGCCGGCTGCGGCGGATCTGCAATGTCGACGACGAGGACCTCGCCGACATGATCCGCGAGCTGCGCAGCTATGATCCCAAGCCCGGCTGCCGCTATGGCGGCGATCCGGTGCCGGCGGTGACGCCCGACCTGTTCGTCGCGCGGCGCGGGCAGGGCTGGGCGGTGGAGATCAACGCAGCGACCTTGCCCCGCCTGCTGGTCAACCGCGCTTATTATGCCGAGGTTTCGGGGGGCAAGCAGGACAAGGCGAGCAAGGCCTGGCTTACCGACATGCTCGCCAGCGCCAACTGGCTGGTCAAGGCGCTCGACCAGCGCCAGCGCACGATCATCAAGGTGGCGAGCGAGATCGTGAAGCAGCAGGAAGGCTTCTTCCTGAAGGGCGTGGCGCATCTCCGCCCGCTGACGCTGCGCCAGGTGGCTGACGCGATCGAGATGCACGAATCGACCGTCAGCCGCGTCACCAGCAACAAATATCTCAGCTGCGCGCGCGGCCTCTTCGAACTGAAATATTTCTTCACTAGCGCGATCCAGTCGGCCGATGGCGGCGAGGCGGTTTCGGCCGAGGCGGTGAAGAGCGCGATCAAGGCACTGATCGCGGCGGAGGATCCCAAGAAGATCCTGTCCGACGACACGCTGGTCGAGCTGCTCAACGCCAAGGGCTTCGACATCGCGCGCCGGACGGTGGCCAAATACCGCGAGGCGATGGGGATCGGCAGCTCGGTGCAACGCCGACGGCAAAAGGCACTCGAAGGAGCGGGTTGATGCGGCGGTTCTGGGGTTTTGTGGCGGCGCTGGCTGCGATGCTGGCGTGCGCGCCGGCCTGCGCGCAGGAAGCGCTGACGGTGATGAGCCTCAACATCCGCATGCCGAGTGCCGATGACGGCGTGAATTTGTGGGAAAAGCGCCGTGACCTTACCGTCGCTACGATCCGTGCGGCGGACCCCGACCTGATCGGCACGCAGGAGCTGTTCCAGCGCCAGGGCGACGATGTCGTCAAGGCGCTGCCGCAGTACAGCTGGTTCGGCACCGACCGCTATGGCGGCCATGCCAACGAGCATATGGGCATCTTCTACCGGCGGGATCGGCTGAAGATCGTCGAGCACGGCCAGTTCTGGCTGTCCGAGACCCCAGAGGTGCCCGGCAGCATGAGCTGGGGGATCGACCTGCCGCGGATGGTCAATTGGGCAACCTTCCAGACCAGGGACGGCCGCAAGTTCCGCCTCTATGACACGCATTTCCCGCACCGTGACCAGGATGAAGGCGCCCGAGAGCAGGCGGCGACGATGCTGGCTGCGCGCATTGCCGCGGGGCCGAAGGACCTGCCGGTGATCCTGACCGGCGACTTCAACACGGTCGACAGCTCGGGCGCGCACCGGGTGCTGACCGCTACGCTGGCGGACGCCTGGCTAGCGCGCCCGGACCATCAGGGTCCGGCCTTCACCTTTCACGGCTTCACCGGCAAGGGCGACAGCCGCATCGACTGGATCCTGACGCGCGGTTTCACCGTCGAGCGGATCGCGACGGTGGATAGCCACCAGGGCGCGGTGTATCCCAGCGATCACTATCCCGTGGTGGCGCGGCTGCGATTCGACCGCTAGCCTCTGCAACGTCACGCCGTGTCGCTCGGCATGCGGGAGATGTCGATGCTCTTGGGATGGTTGCTTCTGCTAACGCAGACCGTGCCGGCGGACCCCGCAGGCTATTTTCCCGCCTCTTTCTCCGTGCCCGTTCCGAGATGCCGATGGAACGGCAAGGTAGATAGCGCACCGACGCTGAGCGACATCGAGCGCCGCTGGTATGGCAGCATGTTGCGCGCGGCGAAGGAGCCGTCCCTGTCTGCGGCGGACGTGCGGTCCAAGACCGTTGTTCGGTTCACGTGGCTGCGCAGCTTCCATGCGCCGATCCTCGTGCGGGCGGAGGGGCTCGGCTCTGCAGCGCCGAAGCTTGTCGCAAGCCGCCTGTCGGGGCAGGGCGGCTATGGCCCGGGCGACATTGAGCAGCATATCGATCGCCCGCTCAGCGCGGACGAGGCCGCAACGCTGCAGGCCGCCTTGGCGGAAGCGGCTCTGTTCCCGCCCAGAAAACCGGGAGCGCCGCTGCCCGAATGTGCGCCCTTCGGCATGGACGGGGCCGAATGGTTGATCGAGGTTGCGGATAGCAGCGGCTATCACTTCACGAAGCGCTGGAGCCCGGAGCGCGGTGGGGTGCGTTCGGTCGGGCTCGCCATGCTGAAACTCACCGGCTGGAAGGTGCAGCCAATCTACTGAGCAAGCGTGGCCTCAGCCGCCCGGGCGCAGGCCGCCTTCCATCAGCATCATCGTGATGCTGCCCATGTCGGTATATTGCAGCACGCCGGCGAGCGTGCCGACGACGGCGGGATCCTGCGCCAGGTCCATCAGCGCCGCACGACCGAGCGCGGTGAAGCTGTTCTGGATCGCGCCGGGATCGCGCTTGATGCGGTCCATCGCCTCGACGCGGCAGTCGCGGGTGACGAGGCGGGTGATCAGCTGGCCGGCCTGCTGGCTGGCCTGCACCCGGCGGCCTTCGTCCAGCCGCACCATGTCGCGCACCGCCGCGCTCTGCGAGACCGCGGCATAGACCCAGCGGATCAGCACGTCGCGATCGGCCCGGCTGCTGTGCGCGCGCAGGCACTCGCCGAACGGGTCGCGCACCTGGGCCTGGGCGGCGGGGATGGCGAGGAACGAAGCAAAGGCCGCCGCGGCGGCGAGGAGCGGGCGAATCGTCATGGGGCCTGTCTAGGCGCGGATCGCGGCACTTCTTAGACGAGATTCGGGTGCCGCCGCCAAGCCCGGGCGTTCCCCTCCCGCTTGCGGGAGGGGCTAGGGGAGGGGCTGATGTGGTGGCTCTTGCTGCGGCGGCTCGGCAAGCGAACATCCCCTCCCCCGACCCCTCCCGCAAGCGGGAGGGGAGCGCAAACTTTCAAAGTCAGAGCGTGATCAGCACTTCGTTCCGGCGGAGCGGGCCGGGGATGAACGGCGAGTTGTAAAAGGCATATTCCACCGCGCCGCTGCTCAACCCCTTCGCCGCCAGCCAGCTGCGCAGCTCGGCCTCGCGCTCGGCGAGCGCCGCGTCGTCGGGTGTGCCCGCGAAGCGCAGCACCGCCACGCGGCGGGCCGGGCGGGTCGCGAGGTCGACATTGTCCGACGGCTTGGGCAGCGTCGCCAGGGTGAACTTGGACGGCATGACGAACTGCGTCCGCCAGCTGGCATCCTGCCTGGCGCTGAGCACCGGGGCAGTCATCGCGATCTTCTCGCCGCCGCTACCGCCATTATCGCCGCGCCGCTTGGCGAAGATATAGTCGGCGAGGCGCGAGAAGCCGGCGTTGAGGGCCGCGTCACGCGCGCCGATCGCGCGGGTTTCCGCCACCACCAGCTCGGGATAGTCGCGGATCTCGAACTTGCCGTCCTTTTCCACCAGCGTGAAGGGCGGCTGCTCGCTCGCTTTCTCGAAGGCGTAATAGGCCGCGGCGCCTGCCACGACCGCACCGCCCAGCAGGCCGCCTACCCAGGCCCAGGTCTTGCCCTTTGCCATCACCATGTCTCCCTCAATCGTCTTCGTCCTCGAACCCGGCGAGATCGAGCGCACGGGCGCGTATCTGCCGGAGCCGGCACCAATGTACCAGCGCATCCTCACGGCCATGTGTCACCCACACTTCGCGGGGGGCCAGTTCCTCGATGGTGCGGGTCAGTTCGTCCCAATCGGCATGGTCGGACAGGATCAGCGGCAGCTCGACATTGCGCTGGCGGGCGCGCTGGCGGACCCGCATCCAGCCGCTCGCCATTGCGGTGATCGGATCGGGCAGCCGCCGCGACCAGCGATCGTTGAGCGCGCCGGGCGGGCAGAGGATGATCCGCCCCTCCAGTTCCTTCTTCGCGACGCCGGTGGCCGGGCGCAGCTCGCCCAGCGCCACGCCGTGCTCGACATAGAGGTCGCACAGCGCCTGCAAGGCGCCGTGAATATAGATCGGATCGTCGAAGCCCATGCCGCGCAGCTCGGCGATCACCCGCTGCGCCTTGCCCAGCGCATAGGCGCCGACCAGCACGCAGCGCTCGGGCTCGGTGCGCAGCGCGGACAGCAGCTTGTCGATCTCGTCGGTGGTCTCGGGGTGGCGGAACACCGGCAGGCCGAAGGTCGCCTCGGTGATGAACACGTCGCACTTCACCGGCTGGAACGGCGTGCAGGTCGGGTCCGGGCGGCGCTTGTAGTCGCCCGAGACGACGATCCGCTCGCCGGCATGATCCAGCACCACCTGCGCCGAGCCCAGCACATGCCCGGCGGGGACGAAGCCGACTTCGATCGGGCCGAGCGTGACGCTTTCGCCATAGTCGACCGGCCGCCCGTTTTGCGGCCCGTAGCGCGCCGCCATGATCGCCAGCGTGCCCGGCGTCGCCCACACCTCGCCGTGCCCGCCGCGCGCGTGATCGGCATGGCCATGGGTGACGATCGCGCGGGCGACCGGCCTGGACGGGTCGATCCACGCATCCGCTTCCGGAAGGTAGATCCCGCAAGGATCGGGGGTGAGCCAGCTGCCGAGCGCCATGCCCGCCGATATGGGAGCGCTGCCCCCGATTGCGAGGCGTGCAACTGCCCATTTTGCTTTCGTTCCGGCGTCTGAATCCCTATATCCTCGGCATGGCAGACACTCCGAAGACGAACGATCCCAACGCGAACGAGTACGGCGCAGATTCCATCAAGGTTCTCAAGGGCCTCGACGCGGTCCGCAAGCGCCCCGGCATGTATATCGGCGACACCGACGACGGCTCGGGCCTCCACCACATGGTGTTCGAGGTTTCCGACAACGCGATCGACGAGGCGCTGGCCGGGCATTGCGACCTGATCCTGATCACGCTCAATCCGGACGGATCGGTTTCGGTCGAGGATAACGGCCGCGGCATCCCGACCGGCATCCACTCCGAAGAGGGCGTGTCCGCTGCCGAAGTGATCATGACCCAGCTCCATGCGGGCGGCAAGTTCGAGAACACCTCGGACAGCAACGCCTACAAGGTTTCGGGCGGTCTGCACGGCGTAGGCGTGTCGGTGGTCAACGCGCTCAGCGAGTGGCTGGACCTCAACATCTGGCGCGACGGCGAGGAGCATTACATGCGCTTCCGCCACGGCGACGCCGAGGCGCCGCTCAAGGTGATCGGCCCGGCGAACGGCAAGAAGGGCACGCGCGTGACCTTCCTCGCCAGCCCCGACACGTTCAAGATCACCGAATACGACTTCGAGAAGCTCGAGCACCGCTACCGCGAGCTCGCCTTCCTCAATTCGGGCGTGCGCCTGATCCTCCGCGACGCGCGGCACGAGGAAGTGAAGGAAATCGAGCTGTTCTACGAGGGCGGCATCGCCGCGTTCGTGAAGTATCTCGATCGCAACAAGGTCGCGCTGATGCCCGATCCGGTGGCGATCAGCGGCACCCGCGACGACGTGACGATCGACGTCGCGCTGGAGTGGAACGACAGCTATTACGAAAACGTCCTCTGCTTCACCAACAACATCCCGCAGCGCGACGGCGGCACCCACCTCGCGGCGTTCCGCGCGGCGCTGACCCGCACGCTCAACAACTATGCCGACAAGTCAGGCATGCTGAAGAAGGAGAAGGTCTCCCTCACCGGCGACGACATGCGCGAGGGGTTGACCGCGATCGTCTCGGTCAAGCTGCCGGATCCCAAGTTCAGCAGCCAGACCAAGGACAAGCTGGTCTCCTCCGAAGTCCGCCAGCCGCTCGAAAGCCTGATGGCCGACAAGCTGGCCGAGTGGCTGGAAGAGAACCCCGCCGTCGCCAAGCAGATCATCCAGAAGGTGATCGACGCCGCCGCCGCGCGCGAGGCCGCCAAGCGCGCCCGCGAGCTCACCCGCCGCAAGGGCGTGATGGACATCGCCAGCCTGCCCGGCAAGCTCGCCGACTGCCAGGAACGCGATCCCGCCAAGTCCGAACTCTTCTTCGTCGAGGGTGACTCGGCCGGCGGCTCGGCCAAGCAGGGCCGCGATCGCCACTTCCAGGCGATCCTGCCGCTGCGCGGCAAGATCCTCAACGTCGAGCGCGCGCGCTTCGACCGGATGCTCGCCAGCCGCGAAATCGGCACGATCATCACCGCGCTCGGCACCGGCATCCGCGACGATTTCAACATCGAGAAGCTGCGCTACCACAAGATCGTCATCATGACCGACGCCGACGTCGACGGCGCGCACATCCGCACGCTGCTGCTGACCTTCTTCTACCGGCAGATGCCCGAGATCATCACCAACGGGCACCTCTATATCGCCCAGCCGCCGCTCTATAAGGCGACCAAGGGCCGGTCCGAGGTGTATCTGAAGGACGATGCCGCGCTCGACCAGTATCTGGTCGATGCCGGCGTCGGCGGCACCGTGCTCGACACCAATGGCAGCCAGCGCTCCGGCGAGGACCTGCGCACGCTGGTCGAGCATGCCCGCCGCATGCGCACGCTGATGCGCTACGTGCCGCGCCGCTACGATCCGATGATCATCGAATCGCTCGCGCTCGGCGGCGCGCTCGATCCGTCGGTGAGCCGCGAGCGCCACGCCGAGGAGCTGAAGACGGTCGTCCACCGCCTCGACGCCGCCGACACCGAAGCACGGTGGAGCGCGCGCATCACCGAGGACGGCGGCTATCATTTCGAGCGGCTGTGGCGCGGGGTGACCGATCACCACATCGTCGAGGCGAACTTCCTCGTCTCGGCCGAGGCACGCAAGCTGCACACGCTGGCGAGCGAGCAGGCGGCGGCCTATCTCACGCCGTCGAAGCTCGTCTCGAACAAGGGCCTTGCGACCGAGGTGGATGCGCCGGTGCCCGAGGACGAGGCGCCCGTCGCGGTGGGCAAGGGCGAGAGCCTGGTGTCGCGCCCGTCGCAGCTGCTCGACGCGATCCTCGCCTTCGGGCGCAAGGGGCTGGCGATCCAGCGCTACAAGGGTCTGGGCGAGATGAACGCGGAGCAGCTGTGGGAGACCACGCTCGATCCGCAGAACCGCTCGATGCTGCAGGTGGCGATCGACCAGGCCGACGTGGCCGACGCGATCTTCACCCAGCTGATGGGCGACGTGGTCGAACCGCGCCGCGACTTCATCCAGGAGAATGCGCTCAGCGTGGCGAATCTCGACGTTTGATTCCTGCGGCTGGCCGCTGACACGAGGTTTTTACGGGCGAGGGGGCAAGTGAAGTCGGTTTCGGCTTTTACGCGTCCCCTCGCAGTATTCACGGAGGCACCTTGAACCCGTCCGTTGTTGCGACCTGGCCTTAGAATCGCAAAGCGGGATAGCTGCTGACGACCCAATAGCGGACGATAGTTGGAGGCACTAATCTGCGCTCATGGCGGTCGAATTTCACGAGTCGCAAGGGGGCTGGGTCGCCGAAGGCGGCAAGTATCAGATGCGCCATGAAGGTCAGCGAGTTGGTCAGCGCTTCGCCCTTTTCGTTAGCGGGAGACGAGAAGCGTCCTTTTACGCTTCAAGTTCTAAGCACTCTGATGAACATGGGCCGGTATATATCTGGACACTTGGTGTTTCAGCCAAAACTGCGGAAGTCGTCATCGGCGTCGAAAGCTATGCGACGTTATATCGAGCATTTTTCGAAGCATATCAACGGTCGTTCAAATCACTGCCGCACGGTCGAGTTATGCTCGCCTTCGACCGCGACATCGAAGCCAAAGAGTGGGAACGGTGGGGTCCCTGAGGAATGGCGGCTTCCCACCGAATTTGGACATCCATCGCCGCCCGGCTTTGAGCGCAGTAGCCGCCCTCTTGCGCGCCCCTTTTCGGCCTCCATATGTTCCGATGTCCGGTCTACAGGCCGCCGCTCTTTGATCCGTTCGACACTGTTGCTCCCGCGCGGGAAGCGGCGCGGATCGCGGCGTCGTGCTTTGCCCCCGCAGTCGACGCGCGCCTAAACTTCCTAAACTTCGCCTCCGCTGCCGGCCGGTTGCGATACCGGCGCAAACGCGGCCACGCCTAAACTTCCTAAACTTTGACAGGTGGACGCACCCCCGGCGCGACCGTTCGCCACCGCTTCCGGTTCCTAAGCAGGCCTGCAGCAAAACGAACGCGAAGCGTCGCGCTATCTAGTCGGCGAGGCGCTCCGCGAGCGCCGCGATCCCTTCGCCTTCGAAGCGATTGGCCGCTGCGCCGTCGATGTGCACCGGGTGGTCGAGGAGCAGGACGGCATCCGCACGATGCTCGGGATCCAGGTCGCGCCATGCGCGCACTGCTTCGCCCAGATTGGTGACCTCGGCAATGTCGCTGCCGCCGCGCACGACATTCTCCAGCGCCGCGCTCATCGTCCAGTCGATCGGCGGGTTCTTGGCGTCCTCGCCCCAGCGTGCCTCGGTCATGCCTGGTCCTCGCGGTCGAGGTCGTTCTCGCTGATCACGATGATCGGCCGGTCCGGGCCCTTGGCAAGCGCGGCGAGGGCGGCGTACTCGATCGCAGCGCGATAGCGGCGGAAGCGGTCCTCGGCATCGCCGTCGGGCTGGCTGCCGCTCAGCGCCTCGAGGACGCTGTACTGCACGGCGAACTGATACGCCTCGCCGTCGACATGGCCGCCGAACTCGACCTGACGATCGTCGAGATTGTCGAACGGGGTGGTGTCGTCGATCTCCAGCTGCTGTGCGGCCATTCCCAATACTCCATCGCTAGGGGATCGAAACCGCACGAGCTTGGGCGGAGTTCCGAGCGGCGGACCGTTCCCCGTCGGCTACGGCGTGCTTGCGGTGCCCCTCGCAAAAAGCTGATCCAAACCGCCTGCGTGCGCGTATAGACGGACGAAACGTCATTCAGGAGTTGCCATGCCTACCGTACTCATCACCGGCGCCACCGCCGGGATCGGCGAAGCTTCGGTCCGCGCCTTCGCGGACGCCGGCTGGCATGTCGTGGCGACCGGCCGCCGCGCCGATCGGCTTGCGACGCTCGCCGGCGAGCGCGTCCACACCCTCGCCTTCGACATCCGCGACGAAGCCGCCCGCGACGCCGCGCTGGACGGCCTGCCGGCGCCCTTTTCGGAGATCGACCTGCTGATCAACAATGCCGGTCTCGCCCTCGGCCTGGAGCCCGCGCAGAAGGCGTCGCTCGACAATTGGCGGACGATGATCGACACCAACGTCACCGCGCTGGTTTCGATCACCCACAAGCTGCTGCCGGGGCTCGTTGGGCGCAAGGGCGGGATCATCAACCTGTCGTCGGTCGCCGCCACCTATCCCTATCCGGGCGGCAATGTGTACGGCGCAACCAAGGCGTTCGTCCGCCAGTTCACGCTCAACCTGCGTGCCGATCTGATCGGCACCGGGGTGCGCGTCACCTCGATCGAGCCGGGCATGGTCGAGACCGAGTTCACCCTGGTCCGCACCGGCAGCCAGGAGGCGTCGGACAAGGTCTATGCAGGCGTGAACCCGATGACGGCCGAGGACATCGCCGAGACGATGCTGTGGGTGGCGACGCTGCCGCCGCACTTCGCGGTCAACACGCTGGAGCTGATGCCGGTGAACCAGGCCAACGGCCCGTTCGCGGTCCAGCGCGAAGGCTGAGCGGAGCGCGCGCGGCCTTCCCGGCGTTGCATCGGTCATGAGCCTTACCCCTCGCCTTCGCCAAGACCCTCCGCCCGCCGGTTTGCGCCGGATGCGGATGGTCGCGACCGGCCTGTTGCTGGCGATGGCGGCGCTGTTCCTCGTCGCCCGTCATTTCCAGGGCCTGCACCCGGCGCTGCCCTTCGTCCGCGCCTTTGCCGAGGCGGCGATGGTCGGCGGTCTCGCCGACTGGTTCGCGGTGACGGCCTTGTTCCGCCACCCGCTCCACCTGCCGATCCCCCACACCGCGATCATCCCGCGCAACAAGGATCGCATCGCCGAGACGCTCGGCCAGTTCCTTCGCGCCAACTTCCTGATCCCGCGCGTGGTGGCGCGGCGGATGCAGCGGCTCGACGTGGCAGGCGCGGCGGGGCGCTGGCTGGCGGCCCCCTCGCACGGCACCGGGCGGATCGGCGCGGGCGCCTCGCGGCTGGCGGCGAACATCCTCGAATCGCTCGATCAGGAGCGGCTGGGCGGTATGGCCAAGGGCGCGATCGCGAGCCGGTTGCGCGCGATCGAAGTCGCGCCGCTGTTCGGCCAGGCGCTGGCAGCGGCGATCGCCAATGGCCGGCACTTGCCATTGCTCGATTCGATGATCCGGGGTGCGGCGCGGATCCTGGAGGCGAACGAGCATCTGATCCGCGAGATGGTCCATGCCCGCGCAGGGTCGGTCATGCGCTGGACCGGGCTGGACGAGACGCTGGCGACCAAGATCATCGAGGGGCTGAAGAAGCTGATCGACGAGATGGCGGAAAATCCCGACCATGCCGTCCGCGCCAAGATCGAGGAAGGGCTGGAGAGCCTCGCCGATCGCCTGCAGCACGATCCCGAACTCCAGGCGCGGGTCGAGAGCTTCAAGCTGGAGATGCTGGAGAACCAGGGCTTCCAGCGCTGGATCGACGGGCTATGGGAGCAGAGCCGCGCCGCGATGCTGCGGCTGGCGCGCGATCCCGAGCGGGCGCTGGGCGGCCGGATGGGCGAGGCGCTGCGCCAGTTCGGCGGGACGCTGCAGACGGACGCAAGGCTCTCGCGGACGATCAACCGCTTCGTGCGCCGCTCGGCGGTGGGGGCGGCGTCGGATTATGGCGACGGCATCGTCCGGCTGGTCTCCGACACGATCCGCGGCTGGGATGCGCAGACGGTCACCTCGCGGCTGGAGAATGCCGTGGGACGCGACCTGCAATATATCCGGATCAACGGCACGGTGGTCGGTGGCCTGGTCGGTGTCGCGATCCACGCGGTGGATGTGCTGCTCTGACGCTGCTTGCCCTCCTCCTTGGAGGAGGGGAAGGACTCGATGGTCTCGTTACGACGGATGCGCCTCGGCGTCCCCCTCCGGGTCCGGCACGGGGCAGGCGTCGCGAAAGCCTTCGACTTCCACGAACGGGTCCTCTTCCCCGGTCAACGGAATGCCCTCTGCATCGGTGCCGGCAAGCGCATCGACGCGTCCCTCGCGGGGCAGTCGGTGCTGGGCGTCGACCGCATGGGCATGGCGTTCGGTCTCGGAGCGGTCGCGCGGGGGATTGGTCGTCATCGGCGTTCCTTTCGGTCTAGCCTCGCTGCAACGCCTATCATGCCCGTTTGGCGCTCGCCACGTCCCGAACGTGCAGCAGTGCCGCGCCGCCGACGATCGCCAGTGTTCCAGCGGCACGCGCCTCGTGGAGATGGCCAATCAGGTTGGTGTGCAGCACCTGCGCGTGCGCTTCGACCGGCACCAAGTCGTTCAGAACAAAGGGACGGGGCTGGTCAGGGTTGGTCGGCGAGCGCGAAGATCTGTTCGGTCGGCACCCATTTCACGCCCGGCTCGGCAAAGGCCAGCCGGCGCTGAAAGCCGTCCATCAGCGTTTCCCATGCCTGTACGTCGGGATCGGCGGCGTCGCGGGCGCGCTTGGCGTCGGGATCGAAGCCGGGGCCGGTTTCCATCACCATCACCAGCCGGTCGCCGGCGTGCCAGATCTCCATCGAATCGATGCCGGCCGCGCGGATCGACTGCGTGACGGCAGCGGGCGGGCCGCCGGGGCGGTGCCAGTGGCGATAGGCGGCGATGGCCGCCGGATCGTCGTTCAGGTCGAGCAGCAGGACATGGCGCATGGCAAAGGCTCCGGCGTGGGGAGCGCCTGCATACCGGGTGCCGCCCCAGGGGCAAGCCGCGCATCGCCGCTTTTCCGATCGGTTTCCATCGCGTACCCCGGGGGGACAGGGGCATAGGGAGTGCGGCGTGGCGAAGGCGGGAAGGCCGGTGCAAGGAGCGACGGTGATCGACGTGGCGGCCAAGGCCGGCGTCTCTGCCATGACCGTGTCGCGCGTGATCAATGGCCGCAGCGGGGTGAGCGCCGCGACCCGCGAAATCGTCGAGCGCGCCATCGCCGAGCTGAGCTACGTCCCCAATGTGGCTGCGCGCAGCCTGGTTACCTCGGCCGAGTTGCGGATCGGCGTCGTCTATTCGAACCCCAGCGCCGCCTTCATGAGCGAATTGCTGACCGGCGTGTTCGAGGAAGCCTCCACGCGCGGCGCCCGGTTGATCCTGCTGAAGGGCGAGGGGGCGCGGGCGCCGTCGGAGGAAGCCCTGGCCCGGTTCGCCGCTTCCGGCCTTTCCGGCGTGCTGCTGGCACCGCCGCTCGGCGAGGCACCGGCGGTACTGAAAGCGCTGCGCGGGCTGGAGGTGCCGATCGCGGCGATCGGCGCCTATCACACACCCGGTGCCACCTGCGTGCGGATCGACGATCGCCGTGCCGCCTATGAGATGACGCGGCATCTGCTCGACCAGGGCCATCGCCGGCTCGGCTTCGTTGCCGGCAATCCCAACCAGGCGGCCAGCGCCGAGCGGCGGGCAGGGCTGGAGGATGCCCTGCGCGAGCAGCCCGATGCCAGCGTGCAGGTGGCACAAGGCGATTTCAGCTATGCCTCGGGCCTGGCCGCCGGCGAGGCACTGCTCGACGGTCCCGCGCCGCCGACCGCGATCTTCGCCAGCAACGACGATATGGCCGCCGCCATCGTCTCGGTCGCGCATCGCCGCCAGCTCGACGTGCCGCGCCAGCTCACCGTCGTCGGCTTCGACGACACGACGGCAGCGGTGACGCTGTGGCCGCCGCTAACCACCGTCCACCAGCCGGTCCGCCGCCTTGCCGCAGAGGCGCTGGCGCTGGTGGCGGATGCGGCGCGCAGCAACGTACCCGGCCATCGCGTGCGGCGCGACCGCGTGCTCGATCATGCGATGGTCGCGCGCAGCTCGACGGCGGCCCCGCCGGCCTAGCCCCGCCCGTCCGGGCAGTGCAGCACGACGCGCAGGCCGCCCAAGCTGCTGTCTTCCAGCGCCAGACTGCCGCCATACAGCGCCAGCAGATCCCGTACGATGGCGAGCCCGAATCCGTCGCCTGCCGGCCCTTCGTCGAGCCGCACCCCCGGCTGCAGCACCTGGTCGCGGCGGTCCGCCGGGACGCCGGGGCCGTCGTCCTCGATCGTCACCCGCACGGCCCCGGGCGGAGACGGCGCCGCCGTGACGGTGACGATGCTGCGGGCATGGCGGGCGGCGTTGTCGAGCAGATTGCCCAGGATGTCCGCCAGGTCATGGGCATCGATCGCCACCTGCAGGCCTTCCGGAACCTCCAGACGGGTGGCGATCGCGGGACGCAGCGTGGTGATCACTCCCGCCACGTCGGCCGCAACGGGGGCAATCTTGGTGCGGGCGCGCTGGTTGATGGCGACGGCGCGCGCACGCGCCAACGCATGTCGGATCACCCCTTCTATCCGCCGGACCTGCGCGGCCTCGGCACTGTCCGGCTCCAGGGTCAGGGCAAGCGTTGCGACCGGCGTCTTCAGCGCATGGGCCAGGTTGGCCGACGATTGCCGCGCTGCCGCCAGCGTCGCGGCGTTGGCGGCGGCGAGCGCGTTGAGCTCGGTCGCCAGCGGCTGGAGTTCCTGCGGCTGCGCCTCGTCGACAGCGTCGCGCTCGCCGCGCCGGATGGCAGCGATCTGCCCGACCAGCGTCGCCAGCGGCCGCAGCGCGAAGCGCAGTTGCAGCCAGGCGGCAAGCGCGAAGATCACCGCGAGCGCGACGATCACCGTGGCGAGCGGCAGCAACGCGTCGCGGATCGGGCGTCCGATCACGCGGCCGGGGGCAGCGGCAGTCAGCGTCACCGCCCCGCGGTCGCTGGTCAGCACCAGCCGGCGGGCATGGACGCGGCCGTGATCGTCCTCGCCGTCGAGCGGCGTCGGCGGCAGCGGGGGCAGGCGTGGATCGGCCACGCCCGGCAGCGGCGTGTGCAGCACGGGAACGTCGCCCGAACCGATCGTGCCGTCAGGGGTCTCGATCCGCCAGCGCCATCCCGGCCCGGCGGCGAGGCTGCCCTGTCGCGCTGCAAGCCGCGCCCGATCGACGCTGCCGTCGTCGCGCACGGCGCTCGCCAGCACCGCCAGCTGCGCATCGAGCCGCTGGTCGATCCCACCGACGACGACCCGCCCGAGTACGCCGGCCATCGTCCAGCCGGCCAGTGCCAGCGCGGCCAGCGTCGCCAGCGCCGACAGCAGGATCATCCGGGTGCGGAGCGAGCGGCGGCTCATGCCGGGCAGGTCAGGCGGTAGCCGCGGCCGCGCACCGTCTCGATCCGCTCTGCGCCGATCTTGCGCCGCAGGCGGCCGATGATGACTTCCAGGCTGTTCGAATCGACATCGGCGTCGCCCTCGTAGACGCGCTCGAGCAATTCCAGCCGCTCGATCACCACGTCGCGCCGCAGAATCAGCTGGGAAAGCACACGCCATTCGAAGGCGGTGAGCTTCAAGGGCAGGCCGTCCAGCTCGAACTGGCCGGTCTGGCTCTCGAAGGCGAGCGGGCCGCACGCGATCCGCGTCTGGGCATGGCCGGCGGCCCGGCGGACCAGCGCGCGCAGGCGCATCATCAGTTCCTCGACGCGGAACGGCTTGGTCAGATAATCGTCGGCACCGGCCTTGAACGCGGTGACCTTGTCGGCCCAGGCCTCGCGGGCGGTGAGGACGAGCACCGGCAGGGTACGGCCGCCCGCGCGCCAGGCAGCAAGGATCTCCGCACCCGTTCGACCGGGCAGGCCCAGGTCGAGCACCGCCGCGTCATAGGCTTCGGTCTCGCCGAGATGCTGCGCATCCACGCCGTCCGCCGCCAGATCGACCGCGCAATGCTCCGCGCGCAGCGCCCGCGCGATGGCGGGGCCGAGATCGGGGTCGTCTTCTACCAAGAGGATCCGCATGCGTTTCGCCTAGCTCCCCGGCCTAAACCCAATCTGAACCGCGGGGTTCAGCGCGGGTCGGGTGCGACTCGGTAGAACGATGCCATCGAACACCCAAGAGGAGTTGATGGAATGACCGATTGGAAGAACAGAGTCTCGCCGCGTACCCGGCTGACGCTCGCTGCGGCCGCATTGTTTGCAGTGGGCGCCGCGGGCGGCGCCGGTGCGGTCCAGCTTACCCGCCCGTCGGTGGAAATGGCCCCCACCGTGCCGACCGCGACCGCGAAGCTCGCGCAGACCAATGGTATCGTGACGGTGAAGGGCCGGGTCGCCGAGACCTATGGCGATCGCTTTGTGTTGCAGGACGGATCGGGCCGCGCGCTGATCGATGTCGGTCCGGCGGGGAACGGGGTCGCCAGCGGCAGCACGGTGACCGTGCAGGGCCGTTATGTCGAGGGGCAGCTGCACGCCTCGTTCCTGGTCGACGGCCAGGGCAATGTGCAGGCCGTCGGTGCGCCGCCGCATCCGCCGCGCGATCGTCGCGGTCCTCCGCCGCCCCCGCCCGGTGGCCCGGGCGCGCCGCCGCCGCCTCCGGGTGCCGGGGCACCGCCGCCCCCGCCGCCGGGCGCTGTTCCGCCCGCGCCCGGCGCGGTGCCGCCCGCAGCAGGCGCGGTGCCTCCGCCCCCGCCCGAGGCAGGCGTGACACCGCCCCCGGTTGGCGGCACGGTTCCGGTGCCGACACCCAGCGCCACGCCGCGCCGCTGAGCCGCGTATGGCCCTCGCACCCGTTCGGTGCGGGGGCCGTTACACCAGCTGGTCGCCCTCGACGATCAGCGCGACGCCGATCGCGTTGCGTCGCGCCTCGGGCAGCGTCACCTTAAGCCCCTCGGGCCCCGTCCGGAACGCCAGCGGTGCGCTGCTGCCCGGCAGGGTGACGCGCCGCACCGTGCCGCTTTTGGCGAGCGCCGGGAGCGTCGCCACGCCTCCTTCGGGCCAGCCGAGCACCAGCGCATGCACCGCCGCGCCCTTGCGAACATAGCGAATGTCCTGCGCGGTGTAGGGCGACTCCTTCGAGCCCTCGTTGAAATCGCCGCTCTTCGGCCGCGTGGGCCCTTCGCCGAACAGCCGCCACGGGCGCGTGCCGTAGATCGCCGCGCCATATTGCCCCATCCAGGCGGCGATGCCCTCGACGATCGCCTCTTCCTTCTCGTCGATCGTACCGTCGCCGCGGACCGGCACCGACAGCATCAGGTTGCCGTTCTTCGATACCACGTCGCACAGCGTGTGGAGCACCTTGGCCGGCGTCTTGTAGCCGTCGCGCTCGTAGAGCTCGCGGTCATAGTGCCAGTTGCCGATGCAGGTATCGGTCTGGAAGGGATAGGGCTGGATGTCGTCATGGACGCCGCGCTCGACATCGTCGACGATGCCCGCGCGCCGCTCCACGGGCGTGCCCTTGGCAGTCACCACCGCTTCGTTGCGCCCGCCATGCCAGCGCATCGACTGGTTGTAGAAATGCGCGGTGATGTCGAGCCCGGCCTGCCCCAGCGGAAGGGTGAAATTGTCGAAATACACCATGTCCGGCCGGTACTGGTCGATAAGATCCTGGCAGCGCGCATACCAGTTCTTGGTGAACCAGGGATTGGCCGCGGGGGCCGCCTCGTCCCACACCCGGTCGTGCTTCTCGTGCCAGGCGTTGGCGTCCTTGATGGTGGTGAAGCCGTCCGGCATCGGCATCGTCGCGCCGGTGTAGAGTTGCTGCGGATCGAGCCCGTCCCACCATTTGCCGCGGCCGCCTTCCTTGCGCAGCCATGCCGCGTCGTAGCGCTTGCCGGCCATCGGACCCTCGGGATCATAGCCGTACGCGGGCTGGTACCAGTGCCAGCTATGCGCGGAGTGGTTCGATACGCCGAAGCGCATGCCTTTCGCCCGCACCAGCTTCGCCCAGCGGCCGACAATGTCCTGCCGCGGGCCGATCCGGGTGGCATTCCATGCGTGATGGCGCGAGGCGTAGCAGTCGAAATTGTCGTGATGGTTGGCCAGCGCCATGAAATATCTGGCGCCTGCGCGGTGATAGAGATCGATCAGCCGTTCGGGATCCCAGTGCGCCGCGGTCCAGCGCGGGTACATCTCCATGAAGCCGGTCTGCGAAGGATGGCCGTAGGTGGCAAGGTGGTGCTTGTAGGCGCGCGAGCCTTGCAGATACATTTCGCGCGCATACCAGTCGCCCGCCTCTGGCACGCACTGCGCCGACCAATGCGCCCAGATGCCGAACTTGGCGTCGCGGAACCAGTCCGGCGCGCGATAGCCCCGCACCAGCGACTGCCAGTCGCCCCTGAACGGACCTTCCCCCGCCGCGGCGCGGACGCTGCCGGCAAGCGATACGGCGCCGAGGCCGGTGGCGGACAACAGTGATCGACGGTCCAGGCGCATGGAATCCTCCTCCTCATGGCCGTTCTCGTCGGCCCTCGGTCGAGGCTAGATCAGTAGATCGATTTCGCAAGTGATTACCGGTTTTCACCGGCGATATCTTCTGTCGCCGCGATGCCCAAGCAGTCGCGCGCGCCCAACGCAACGCGACGCCGCTAGTCCTGAGACCGGAGCGCCAAAGCGTTGGTAGATGTGGATTTTTGCTTTCCTCCGTCAACGGAGGGAAGTGGTGCCCAGAAGAGGACAGGCAAAACCTGCCATTAAGGTAACCAAATTCAATGACTTAAGGCTTTCCGTGCGGGCAGTTGTGTAGCAGCGGTGGGGTGCCGGAGCAAGGCCGAGTTCTGTTGAGTCGATCTCGGTCGTTCCGCCTCCTTTCGCTGCCCACATTCTTCTCGTAGTTAATCGCTATGTCACAGCCATGTCCTATCTGCCGCGAGCCTTCCGAACAGGGCGGGAGCGGTGACTATCGCCAAGTACGATGCCCTCGATGTGGACCATACGAGATAACCCGCACTGCACGCGCCATGCTTAGCTCTAGGGTCGGGGAGAATCCCATCTCGGCTTCTCGACTGAGCTACGCTGTTCGTCACCGGACCTCGGAAGCTCATTGGCTGAACATCAGCAGCGGTAACTTGGACGAATTGATCGCCACGCGGTTGCCGACGCTGGCAATGCAGCGGCACAATCTGCTGCGATGGATGGCCGAAATCTTAGACGATGATCGTCTGGGCTCGGTGCGCGCGCCGGCATACAATACTCTTGCGGCCGTAGTCGGTGCTCGGGACGGCCAGCGAGTGTCAGAACTGTTAGATCAGACGCTCAGCGACGGACATATCAAAATGACTGACGACGGAGGCTGGGGAATCACCGCTAAAGGCTGGGCAGAATTTGAAAAGCTGGAACCTCGCCCTGATGAACCCGTAGAGACTGAAACGCAGCTGAGTACGCGACCGAAGGTGATCGTAGCGCAATGCCCGGTCTGTGGTCCAAATAGACGTGCGGAGGTGGTTGCGAGCTACACTGAGCGCAACCCGCCTGACGGGCTTGTCTTCGAGATTATCCAGTTCAATGTACTCAAATGCGGGGGATGCGGCACGTTGTACGTGCAGCGTGAGGCCGTTTTTTCCGAGGATGAAGAGCACGAACAGAATCCCATTAGTGGGGAGTGGGAGACGACTCTACGCCCTACGGTCAGCTACTGGCCGGAATATGCGCGTAGGTCTCGGCCCGAATGGTTTGCCGCATTGACTGACGAAATCTCTCGGCAGCTTCTCGATGAAACCTATGGGGCAATCAATGCCGGATTGTTGACGCTAGCCGGTATGGGCGTGCGCGCAGTGCTCGACCGAGCATTCGAATTGGCTGGCGCGGATGCGGGGGGGCGGTTCGACCAGAAGCTTAGTTCACTTCGTGACAGGGGGATCATCGGTGACGACGAGCATGCGACATTTGTCGTTCTGACAGATGCGGGCAGCGCCGCAGTCCACAGAGGTTGGAGGCCCGAGCTAGAGCAACTTGAGACAGCTCTGATTGCAGCCGAAGACTTCTTAAACCGCGTGACGATCATGCCCGGCAGGATCGCAACTCTCCAGCAGGCCGTTCCACCCCGGCCGCCTCGTCCGAGGAGAGGCGGTTAAATGGGCACGGGGCATAGGCAGGAAAAAAGCAGGCCCAAGCGGAAGCGCGCCAAGGCCTACGCGGCGCCCGCTAAGGCTCGGTACACGCTTCCTCTGCCAATCTGGAGCCGGCGAGCGATGTCGGCAGGCCGGACACCTTCCGCCTTGAGACGCCGGACCTCATCGACAGGAACAGACGGCTGGCGGCCCTTGTAGACGCCGGCCTCCTTGGCCTTCGCGATTCCCTCCAACTGCCGCTCCCGACGAATGGCCGTTTCGAACTGAGCGAAAACCCCGAGCATCTGGAGGAAGGCGACACCGGCTGGCGTGGAAGTGTCGATGGGTTGTTCAGTGGCCCGCAGGAATGCGCCGCGCTCGTTCAGGATGCTGACGATCTTCTCGAGGTCCGCAACGGAACGGGCAAGGCGGTCGACGCGAGTGACCATGAGAGTATCGCCAGGGCGAAGGAAGTCGAGCAGGATTTCCAGCTCCCGACGCCCCTCCGTCGTCGCACCACTCTTCTTTTCGCACCGGACGAGGTCGCAGCCAGCTGCCGAGAGCGCCGATTCCTGGACCGAGCAATCTTGATCGTCCGTACTGACGCGGGCGTAGCCATAGGTCTTTGTGGTCATGAACTGTCCCAATTGGTTCTAGACCTTCTATGGGTATATGTTCGAAAATCGAAATTCAACCCTATTGGGACGCTGTGAGCGTCTCATCACGCTTGTCGTCCAGAGTATACCCGACTGGGACACCACCATCCGAAGGGGCGACCGAGATTGTGGATTTTGGGTGGTGGCGGGTTCGCCTGTCCTTCGACGCTCCTAGGCAAGCTGAGCGCTGGTCCCTCACGCCCCACCGTCCCTGGTTCCAGAACCCAGCAATGGCTGGCGATTGCGGAGGCAGGCAATCGTGGAGGAGGGGGTAAGGGGGGGCGGTGGCGACGGTCCATCCTCGCTATGGCGCTTCGGATTTTTGAGCCAGAACCATTCGACCACGACCCCCGAGCCACGTGCCTAGGTCTCCTGAGCGCTCACACTACTAAAAAGGGGAAATGGGTCGGCGGGTGATCACGCGAACATGTACGTCGCCCCTCGAACGGTCTGGAGGTCGAGTTCCCCGACAGCGGGCAGCGGCGGCAGAGCGGCAACCAGCTTGGTGTGCGGCTCCAACTGCTCCACCAACTCGGTCCTGAAACGCGCCAGCGGATCGGCCTCGTACATTGCGACGAACGTCTCGCGCAGGATTGCCGCGAGGCGATCCGTGTCGGCAGCGTGCGTGCCGAAGCTGTCGTGTATCACTGCGAGGTCGCAGATTCCTGCGTCCTGGGCTGCCACGACGGTTAGCATGAGGTGTGCGGCGTCGAGCGAATGAACGAAGTTGGGAGCGATCCCCGCCTGCGCCTGCCGGCTGTCCGTTATCGGCGCGCGCTTCTCATCGATCCATTCGGCGAGTGTTCGGGCTCCCGCTTCCTCCGCGATCTGGAGCTGCAGCCGCTTGCCGCGAAACGTCGTCTCGATGCGCCCTGCCTTCGTGTTCGGATATCGCTGCAGGACAGGCAGGCCAGCCGGCGTCGTCCACCACAGCGGCAGGTCGAGCGCGCTGATCGCCTTGGCTGCCGCTTTGAGCCACTCCATCGCGGCGCGAGCTGCGGGCACCGTATCACCGATCAGGCGATAGAGCCGCGTCGCGAGCCACGTCGCCGATGCGAAGTTGTCCTCGCCCCCGAGATGGGGCGGCTGGCCGTTGCTGGCTGCGGCTTCGTCGAGGCGGCCCAGCTCGGCTCTGATCTGGTCGCCCATGCCGCGCGCCGTCGCGGAATAGACGTAGGTCATGCAGGGCCGCTTCACGATCCCGCGCGTAATCTTGCCGTCTTTCCAAGGAGCCGCGCCGGGGTCCCGCGAGGCATCGATCATCGCCTGCGCTTTTGCCGCGACGAGTGCGTAGATGTCGCCTGGGTTGTCGCTGGGCGTAAGGTTTACATGCGGAGCCGCCTGGGCGTCGCGAAGCAGCGCCGTGAGATGCTGGAGACCGGAGTTCGACCCATCGATGGCGATTGGCAGGTGCGAGACGAATGCTTCGCCGTGCCGGAGATAGCCCGCCCATTCAAAGCATGCGGCGAGCGCCGCCCACGGCTTGTCCGCGGTCGTCCAGAAGCGAGCGCCGTCCAACGGATCGCTGGCGCTATCGAGGATTTGAGCCCGGTGCTGCTCGACCCAGGCGATACGCTCCTCGAAGCGGAGCTTGTCGATCCCGAAGACATTGGCGACGTGGATCGCAAGCCAGCGCGCACCCGAGGGGCCCAGCGGCTTCCCACGAGCGAACTCGATCAGGGAGCGGCCGATGTCGCCTGCTTGCGGGTGGGGCCCACCCTGCGGGATCGGATAAACGCGCCCCCGGAAGTCGAGATCGTGCGGGAAGTAGATGGCAGGGAAGTCGGCCAGCTTCCGTGCGACCCAGAGCTGTTGCGCCAAGGCCAGACGTTTGCCACGTCCGGCAGCGTTGCGTGCATGAACCTTGGCGGCATCCCGCTTCCAGCGCTCGACTGCCTCCGGATCGTCCTCCTCCAGTGGGCGGGCCGGGATCGGCTCGGGCTCGCGCGGCGGAACGCCGGCCAGGGCGCCACCTTCGGTCGTGAGGCGTTCCAGGACCTCCAGCAGCGGCCGGTTCACGCGCCAGCCAGTCGCCTGGACTGCGTTCACCGCCCGATAGACGATAGGCATATCGACGCTGCTGAGTTCGTCGGCGTAGGCACGGCTGTGCGAGCCTACTAGCCGCGTCCCGACGGGCGGCGTGAGGTATCCGCCGTCTGTCGGGGTCGTCCACGGACAAGGCGGAACCACCATGGGTAGAGGGATCGGGTCCAACAGCTCGCAACGCTCGTGCTGCCTTTCGAGCCAGTCGTGCATCGCCTCCGTGAGGCACAGCCTACGTTCGCGGCGGATCTGCTTGCCGACGTTGGTCTGGATCAGCTTCAGCTCGAACAGGCCGGTGGCCTCTATGGCGAGTTCGATCAGCTTGAGCCCGACCGTCACCAATTCGTGCTGGGACCAGTTGAGCGCGACGCCCTCGGCGTCCTGGATCGCTTCGATGGCGCGCTGACGCTTCTGGCTAACCATTACGCGCCCCGCGAGGCTCCGCTGGAGTCCCTCGGCGCCCTCTGGGTTGAGGCGGGTGAACTCCTCGGCTCGCAGGTGGTCGAGCACCGCATTTCCGATGGTCTTCGCCACACCCTGAGCGCGAACTTCGCGGGCGCCTGCCTGGATAGCGCAGCGTAGGGTGAGATAGGCGAGAGGCTCCGGCTCCGCTTGCGCGCAGTCGAGGAGATCAAAGGCTGCGTGGCGCCGCCCTGCTCGCCCTGACTTCGCATCCGCCAGGAAGGCGCGAATTGCGTCCGCTGTTGGCTTGAGCGTCCGCCGCAGCATCGCCCGCCCCGGTGGTAGCGATGCCTCGTCGCTACCGGGGCCGATGGCGTCGATCCAGGGCGCATTGCGCTTGTTCCGATAGCGCGCCTTCCCGAGCGCACGGGATTCGGCTTCAAGGTCCTGCTGGACCTCAATGAGATCAACGTCGGTAATGGTGATGGTCCTGATACTTTGGCCGTCCGTTGGGTCGATCAACCGGCGGCGGCCTCCTCTTCGACGACGCCTTCGCCCTTCCGCAGTGCTTCGTAGAGCTGCCCAGGGCCGAGCAGGATGTCCTTCAGCCCCGCGCGCACCTTGTCCGAGCCGAGCGCCTGCTGGCTCATCTTCTGGTGCGCGTCGAGCGCGTCGATGATCGCGTTCAGCAGCTCATTGTCTAGCGTCGGCGAGGCAGCAAACTGCGCCTTGCTGTTGTTCATCGCCTGCATGGTGAGCTCGTCGGACTCCAGCAGCTTACCCTTGATCACCTCATTGACGAAGACGAGCTGATCGCCGTCGGTCAGGTCGCCCTCGAACAGGTCGTTCACGCGCTGGATGATCTCGCGGAGGAGCGCCTTCTGCCTCTCCTGGATCGAACCGGAGCCGGCCTCGCCCACCGGCGGAATCTTCGGGGCCTCGCCGCCCATCAGCATCGGCTGCTTGTCCATCTTCTTCAGCGCGTGGTGCGTGAGCTGCAGCTGCGACACATCCACCGCCACGCGCTCCCGCCCGAAATCGAGCAGCCGCACGAGGTATTTGAAGAACAGGAAGCGCTTCTCAATGTCCGTGTTGCCGTAGTCGAACATCTGGCTGAGGAAGGTGTAGATGCGGATGAAGGTCTGCGCGTCCGTCTTGAAGAGCGTGAGCGTGCCCATCTCGTCGCTTGCCGTCTGCCCAGCCTTCTCGTCCCCAAGCGCGTCGGCGGCCTCTTTGGCGGCCTTGGCTGCGGCGAAGCGCTTCAGCAGGCGATCCGCGACTGGCCCAAGCGCTCCGGCAAGGTCCCCCTGGGTGGACTTCGGGTCCATCGCGACGGCCGCCACACGATCCACCTCGAAGCTGTCGTACCAGCCGCCAGCATCGAGCTTCGCGCGCATGTCGTAGACGAGGTTCGGATCAGTGACGCCTTCCAGCTCTGCCGTCTCATAGTAGGTCCGGAACGCAGCTAGCACCTCCTGGGAGCTGTTCACGAAATCGAGGATGTAGGTCGTGTCCTTGCCCGGATGGGCGCGATTGAGGCGCGAAAGCGTCTGCACTGCCTGGACGCCGGCAAGGCGCCGGTCGACATACATGCCGCACAGCAGCGGCTGGTCGAATCCGGTCTGGAACTTGTTCGCCACGAGCAGCAGGTGATAGTCGGTCGCCTTGAAAGCGTCGCGGATGTCGCGGCCCTTCAGGTTCGGGTTGAGCTCCTTGCTCGCCTCGCTCAGCGGCTCGAGCGACGAATCCGGATCGTTCACCTCGCCCGAGAAAGCAACGAGCGTACCCAGCGGGTAGCGCTTGCCTTTGATGTAGCGGTCGATGGCCAGCTTCCACCGAACGGCTTCCTTGCGGCTCGCCAGCACCACCATGGCCTTGGCCTTGCCGTCGAGCAGGGGCTGCACGTTCTCGCGGAAGTGCTCGACGACGATCTGGACCTTCTGCGCGATGTTATAGGGGTGCAGGCTTACCCACTGCATGATCCCCTTCGTCGCTGCCGAACGCTCGACCTCGGTGTCCTCCAGCTCCTTGCCGTCGTGCGCCAGGCGGAACGCCAGCTTGTAAGGCGTGTAGTTCTTCAACACGTCGAGAATGAAGCCCTCCTCGATGGCCTGCCGCATCGAATAGACGTGGAAGGGCTCCGGGAGGCCGCCCGGCTGCTTCACGCGCCCGAAGAGCTGGAGCGTCTTCGCCTTCGGGGTTGCCGTGAAGGCGACGTAGGTCACGCCGGTGTCGCTAGCCCGCGCCGCCATCTGGGCCGCCAGCAGGTCTTCGGTGTCGATCTCGCCGCCGTCCTGGAGCTCTGCAATCTCCTCGGGCGAGAGCACTTCCTTGAGCTTCGCTGCTGCCTCGCCCGTTTGCGAGCTGTGCGCCTCGTCCGCAATCACGGCGAAGCGCTTGCCGTCGGTTGCAGCCAGCTCCCGCACCGCCTGGAGCGCATAGGGGAAGGTCTGGATGGTGCAGACGATGATCTTCTTGCCGGCCTTCAGCGCGTCGGCCAGCTGCGCGCTCTTGCTGCCGCTCTCGCTCTTGATCGTCTCGACGACACCGGTGGTGCGTTGGAAATCGAACAGCGCGTCCTGCAACTGTCCGTCGATCACCCGCCGGTCGGACACGACGATCACCGTCGAGAACAGCTTCTCGTCGTTCGCGTCGTGGAGCTCGGAGAGGAAGTGCGCGGTCCAGGCAATGGAGTTGGTCTTGCCCGATCCCGCCGAGTGCTGGACGAGGTACTTCGCACCCACGCCCTCCTGGAGGATCGCGGCCTGGAGCTTCCGCGTAACGTCGAGCTGGTGATAGCGCGGGAAGATGAACGCGCGGATGGCCTTCTTGTCGTCGCGCTGGGTGACTAGGTAACGGCCCAGCAGCTCCAGCCAGCTGTCGCGCTGCCACACCTGTTCCCACAGGTACGACGTGGCGTGGCCGAAGGGCAGCGTGGGGTTGCCCTTGCCGCCATGATCGCCCTGGTTGAACGGCAGGAAGTGCGTGGCCGGCCCCGCGAGTTTGGTCGTCATCATCACTTCGCGGTTCGAGACGGCGAAGTGCACCAGTGCACCCGATGGGAAGCTCAGCAGCGGCTCGCGTTCGTGCCCCTTCTGCTGCGGCAGCCGGTCGTGCTTGTACTGGTCGACGGCATCCTGCACCGACTGGGTGAAGTCGGTCTTCAGCTCGACGGTGGCGACGGGGAGGCCGTTGAGGAACAGCACCAGATCGATGCAGTTCTCGTTGGCCAGGCTGTAGCGGACCTGCCGCACCACCCGCAGCCGATTGGCGCTGTAGCGCGTCACGATATCCGGATTCATGCCCATCGCGGGCTTGAACTGGGCAAGCTGGATCGTGCCACGCACACCGATGGTGTCGACGCCGTTGCGCAGCACGTCGAGCGTTCCCCGGTCGTCCAGCGACTTGCGCACGCGGTCGAGCAGCAGCGCCTCCACCGAGGCGCCGTGCAACTTGGTTAGGCTCTCCCAAGCCTTTGGCTGGGTCTCCTGTATCCAGGCTAGCAAATCAGCCGGGAATAGCGCGCGCTTGCGGTCATAGGCCTGCGCATCACCCGCCTCGTACAGCCAGCCCTTGGATGCGAGGATGGTGCAGACCTCGCTCTCGAAGCTGATCTCCTCGTGGAGGCGGTTCACGCTTCGGGTCCAGCGAGAGGCGCCCAGATTTGCTTCAGCGGCAACTTTGCTCGCGTTTCGACGGGGAGTTGCGCGTAGGTGCGGAACAGCGCCTTCAACAGGTCTGGCATCTGCCACAGGCGCAGCTTGAAGAAGTTGTTGTCGAGTTCCTTCTGGGCGACGGCGTTCACGCCGCCGATGCTCACCAGCAGGCCCGTGCGCGCCTGGCTGTTCGACACCGATCCGATCAGGCGCAGAACCACGTCATGGTTTGCAGCGCCATCCCCGGACTTAACCTGTACGCAGATGCGGTCTTCTCCAAGCCCCAACGTTCCCCCTGCCGCCAGGATGTCGACGCCACCGTCTGCACCCGGAGGAGACACCTTGGTCGTGTAGCCCTCGACCTCCAGTATCTCCGCGACGAGGTTCGCAAGCGCGTGCCCGGCAAACTCGGATTTGATCAGCGAGATGATCTGCTGGTTCGCGATATCCTCGATGTCCGTTGCGATATCGTCCGCGTCCACGACCTCGTCGGACGCGGCGACCGTCGCCGTACCTTGTTTGCCGAGCAGTGCGCCGGGGTCCTGTCCCGTTGCCAGCACCGCCTTGACCCGTTCCAGCGCCTGGTTCCGCTTGATCTCGCATACGGTCATGAACGCGCCGAAGGAGTGTCGTAGGTCCTGCTTGAAAGCGTCGCGGGGCACGGCCTCGTTGAGCCACCTCACAGCACGCGTCTGTTTGCTGATCCCGTCCGGCTCGAACTTATAGGGGCCGGTAACTTCGCCGATGGCTACGCCGCTGGTGAGCTTGCGGGGCAGCACCACGAGGTCCCCGATCTGGATCACATGGGCGAACTGATTCAGCTGGGCCGCGAAGTTCTTCCGTCGGTTGGCGCTGGCATCTGGCATGGCCTCTTCGAGATGCGCGAGGATGGCAGCGCGGTCCTGATATCGGCTTAGGTCGTCGACTTCGTTGAAGCCGAGCATCAATTTGCCCTGCTGGATAGCATCCAGCTCGCGTTCGCCATTGCGCCCGGCGCGGACAATCCAAAGGCGGGTCATGCTGCTTCCGCCTGTCGGCCGAAGGGGCTCCGCACGTCAATCCGGCCGGTCACTGCTGCGGATATGAGAGCAGCGCGGCGCTCTCCGAGGAAGTGTATGGCGGTTTCGCTTGCCCGGACCAGAGCATCTGCGCGCTGCTGCATGCTATGGATGAAGTCGATAATGGCCTGCTGTTCGGATAGACTGGGGAGCGTGATGACAAGGTTCATTACGGTTCCTTGGCCAATGTTTACCATCGACGCGCTCGCTCCTGTGGCAGCGAGTTCAAATGCTTCCCGGGCAATGTTTGATTGCAAGTAAAGAGCTAAGAAATCCGGGAGGGCAATGGCTTCGTTGGCGCGCAGGCGGTACAGTTTGTCGCACAACATTAGGTGCGAATAATCTTGCGGGACAAGGGCGGCGCTACCGACGAGCTCGCGAGTGTTCGCTCGCGACACGAGAATGTCGCCCCGTTGTAAGGCGAGTTCCGGCATTGGATTAAGTTCACGCGGGAGCGCCTTGTTCTCCTCGGGGCGGAATATCCCGCCATTGACGCAGCCTACCTTTAGGACGCCCCATTCTTCGGGCCCTTCCGCCCGAGAGGCCTCGCATTGCGGGCTCCAGCCTTGCTCGATCGACTGGACAGCCCATTTGAGACGGGCAACCTTCCAATACTTCGGAACGTTGCCCAGCCACTCAACGCCGGAGTCCTTCATGGGCACCGTCGGGTCGAGCCCCTTGGTCACCGCGTGGGAGATGACGGCCTGGCGCTTCTCCTTGAGCAGCTCGATGAGCCGCCGCTGCTGCTCCACCAGCGCATCGATCTTGGCCGTCTCGCGGTCGAGGAAGGTGGCGATGGTGGCTTGTTCAGCCAATGGCGGGAGCGGCGCGATGAAGTTAAGGAATCCGTCTGTCGGTAGACGCCACCGTCCGAGGTGCGATGATCCCTGACCGAAAGCAAAGAAGACCTTCTGCGTATAGCCGTTCTGAAGGAGATACAGTGCGAAAGCAGGTGAGACCTCTGCGTCAGATCGAATAGCGAATACGCGATAGTCCGGGCTCGTTACTCCAAGCTGGCGAGAGCGATCCACCCAACCAGTCAACAAGTCCATGTGATTCATAGCGAAATCGCCAGGTTCAACAATCTGGTAATTCGCGTAGCTAGCGGCCAACTGACCGTCATTGCTTTCTGTATCGCGAACCTTAATGCCTCGCTGGGTGATGGAGAGCACCTCATAGCCCTCGACTCCCGCGATGCGCTTCCTGATATCGAAGACCGTCCTAAGGCGGGCGGGTCGCCAATGCGACGGTATGTGGCCGAGCCACGAAGCGCCGCTGTCGACATACGAGCTGTATGTTTGGAAGCTCACGCAGCCAGTCCCTCGATCATCGCCTTGATGCGGTCGGTAACCTCCTTGAGGTCTGCGTCGATGGCCTCCAGCGGCCGGGGCGCCTCAAACACGTAGAACTGGCGATTGAAAGGTATCTCATAGCCGACCTTGGTCTTGCTCTCGTCGATCCACGCATCCGGCGCGTGCGGCAGCACCTCGCGCTTGAAATAGGCGTCGACGTCCTCGGCCAGCGGCACATTCTCGGTATCGCGCAGAGCGCTGTCCGCCTGCGGCTTGCCCTTGTTCTTGCCGCGTTCGCCCAGGACGATCTTGCCCGCCGCGTCGCGCAGCGGACGCTCCACGGTGATCGTGCGGTAGCCGAAAGTGCTGTTGGCGAAGATGCGGGAGAGCGGCGCAAGCTTCACCTTGCCGCCCTGCGGTGCCTCCGGGGCCTTGTCACCGGCCCACACGATCTCGCGCGCCACTTCCTTGCCCTCTGCATCGAGCACGGTGGCAATCTCCGCCGCTTCCGCACGGCCGAACAGCTCGGTGATCTGTCGGATATGCTCCTCGCCCAGTTCCTTGCGCTTGGAGCCGAGCGACTTGCGCATCTTGCCCCAGAAGCTTGAGCCATCGATCAGCTGGACCAGCCCCTTGCGGCCGGCCGGCTTCCGGTTCGAGACGATCCAGATATAGGTCGCGATGCCGGTGTTGAAGAACATGTCGGTCGGTAGCGCGATAATGGCTTCGACCAGGTCGTTCTCCAGCAGGTAGCGCCGGATCTCGCTCTCGCCGCTGCCGGCGCCGCCGGTGAACAGCGGGGAGCCGTTGAGTACGATGCCGAAACGGCAGCCGCCCTCCGTCGCCGGCCGCATCTTCGCCAGCATGTGGAGCAGGAACAGCATCGAGCCGTCCGAGACGCGGGGCAGGCCGGGGCCGAAGCGCCCGTTGAAGCCCTGCTGCTCATGCTCGCGGCGGACTTCCTTCTCGACCTTCTTCCACTCGACGCCGAATGGCGGGTTGGCCAGCATATAGTCGAAGGTCTTGCCGGGGTGCCCATCCTCGGACAGCGTGTTCCCGAAGGCGATGTTGGAGACGCTCTGCCCCTTGATGAGCATGTCCGCCTTGCAGATTGCGTAGGACTCCGGGTTGAGCTCCTGGCCCGAGATGGTCAGGCGCGCACCGGGGTTCAGCTCCGCCAGACGCTCTTCGGCGACCGACAGCATGCCGCCGGTGCCTGCGGTGGGATCGTAGATCGTCCGCACCACGCCGGGCTTGGAGAGCGCCGCGTCGTCCTCGACGAAGATCAGGTTGACCATCAGGTTGATCACCTCACGCGGCGTGAAGTGGTCGCCTGCGGTTTCGTTCGAGGCCTCGGCGAATTTGCGGATCAGCTCCTCGAACACCAGGCCCATCTGGCTGTTCGGCACCTTGTCCGGGTGCAGGTCGACCCCGGCGAACTTCTCGGTGACCAGGAACAGCAGCTTGGCGCGGGCGAGCTTGTCGATCTGGTTGTGGAACTCGAACTTCTCGAAGATGTCCCGCACCTCTTCCGAGAAGCCCTGCACGTAGGCGGTGAGGTTCGCGGCGATGTTGTCCGAGTCCCCCAGCAGCTTCTGGAGGTCCATCGGGGAGGTGTTGAAGAAGTAGGTCTGGGCCTTGCGACGCAGGAAAGGTTCGGCGTTGAGACCTGCCTTCGTGCGCAATTCCAACTCCGCCAGAACATCCGCCTTCGTTGGCTCCAGGACGCAGTCGAGGCGCCGTAGGACCGTGAAGGGCAGGATAACGGAGCCGTAGTCAGCCGGCCTGTAGTCGCCGCGCAGCAAGTCCGCGACCGACCAGATAAAAGCCGACAGTGCCTGGTGGTTCATGTTTCCCCCTTCGAACCTCGCCCACCATGGCGAGTTTCTGTGACGCGAGTAAAGTCGAGATTAGTCCTTGGCCGCATAGAGGTGCGACAGATCCAGGTCCGGGTAGGTAATCCGCTCCAGCGCCTTGGCGAAATCCTTCACCGTGAAGCCCTTGCCGTAGCTCTTTTCCGAGCCGCCGGATTCACGGCCGAGCAGCGCCCGGCCCAGCGCGGTGCCATAGAGGTCGGCAGCGATCAGGCGATCCTCCACGCCGTGCCGGAAGCTGTGCATCCCCAGCTTCGTGCCGGTGAGGCCGAGGTCCTTCACGGTCTTCACGAACCATTCGCCCAGCTTCGCGCCGGCTTGGCCCCGCACATTCGCCTTCGCGTCGGGGAACAGTAGTTCCTCCGGTTTGGCGACCTTGCAGCGATGTTTGAGGAAGGCGGCAAAGCCCAGGCGCACCAACTCGGGGTGCAGCGGCAAGTCGCGGCGGCTGTAGCTGGTCTTCAAGGAGCGGCCGGCATGTGCCCGAATACGGAGCGCGGTCAGGCCATCCACTTCCTCGACGTCCGCGATGCGCAGCCCGGCGATTTCACCCAGCCGCGCGCCGGTGAATAGCGCGACCAGCGGAATCCAGAAGCGCCCCGGCCGGGCCGTGTCGGGCTTCACGGGGGCAACCCAGGGATCAGAGGTGAACAGAGTCTGGAGCTGGGGTGCGGTGAACGGATCGCGCTTGTCGATCTCCGCCACGCTATCCTTGACGGCTAGGCCAGTGAAGGGCGTGCTGGTGATCCAGCCTTCCTTCATCGCCCATTTGAAGAGCGCCGCGATGTGCGCGAGGTAGGCGCGGTTGATCGTTGCCGGCTTGATCGGCTCGATCTTCAGGCGCTTGCCTGCCTCGATAGCCTGCGGCACCGACAATCCCTTCAGGGCGGCATGGCGGCCCATCCCAGCCGGCAAGTCGCGCAGCATGGCGACCACCCCGCGCGCATCCTCGCGGGTGACCGAGGAGGCGTCTCGCTCCCCGAGGATGTCCTTCAGGGCTCGGAAGGGCGCCTCGACGGCCTCACGGCTCGATGCACTCCAGTCCTCCCACTTGGCCTCTTTATACGCTTTGATCAGCGCATTGACGGTGTGGTCCGGCGCATCGGCCTTGACCTCCAGAGCGCGGGCCAGTCGGGGATCAGACGGAGCGGCTTGCTCCTGGCCCTGCAACTGCTGTGCGATGCTCCGATGCAGTTCGGTGAACGCGAGGTGCAGCATCGACTTCAACGCATCTCGGCTGGGGCTATCCTCGGGTATCGGGAGGCCCTGTTGCGCGATGAGGGTGTTCGCAGCGCTTTCGACTGCCCAATAGTCCTGCCGGGCCTGCGCCGCCTCAAGCGACGCCACGCGGCCCTGCACCTCCGTCAGCGTTGCCTTCGCTTCCGCCGGGGATAGCGCGCGGTTGATCCGGTAGGCCGGCAGCGCTGTGCGATAGAAGAGGGCGGTAAGGCGCGCGATCTCTGGTTCGGCCAAGTCGCGGAATTGGCTGTCCGCCAAACGGTCCCGCGCCTGCTGCACGCGCGCTTCGTATTCGGAAGCGATCAGCACAAGCATCGCCTGCGCCTTCTTCCGGTCCGCTTCACCCGTCGATTTCGTGAATTCGCCTGGCAGGATCGCAGCCACATCGCTGGGCCAACGCTTGCGGACCTGCCACAAGCTGGAGCCCTTACGACGACTCAATCGGAACATCTTCTCAAGCCTTTGCGTAGCACTATTGTGTAGCACTGGCCGCCTGGAAGACATTGAAAATACGTGTTTTCAACCCCCTAAGGGGAAGTGGTGCCCAGAAGAGGACTCGAACCTCCACGACCTTGCGATCGCCAGCACCTGAAGCTGGTGCGTCTACCAATTCCGCCATCTGGGCACGGGGTAGGCCGGCGCCTCTAGTGGAGGTTTGCAGGAGGTGTCAAACACTTTTTGCGAAAAATATTGGACTTCGCGTCCCGCTTGCCGTTTAGCCGTCCAGGCGGCATTGGGGCCGCGAGCTACGCGAGGCAATGAGGCGCAAGATGAAGGATCGGCTGGTAACCCTGATCGGCGGTGGTGGCTTTCTGGGCCGCTACGTGGCGCAGGAGCTGCTCGCCGCCGGCGCGCGCGTCCGCGTCGTCGAGCGCAAGCCGCGCGATGCCTGGTTCCTCAAGACCCAGGGCAATCTCGGCCAGACCCAGCTCGTCGTCGGCGATATCACCAAGCCGGAAACGCTCGCCCGCGCATTGCAGGGCAGCGACGCGGTGGTGAACTTCGTCGGCATCCTCTCGGGCGATTTCGAGAAGGTGCACGTGCAGGGCGCCCGCAACGTCGCCGAAGCGGCCCGCGCGGCCGGCGCTTCGGCACTCGTGCACATCTCGGCACTCGGCGCCGATGCGAATTCGCCGTCCGCTTATGGCCGCAGCAAAGCGGCGGGCGAGCAGGCCGTGCTCGCTGCCTTCCCGGGCGCGACGATCCTGCGTCCGTCAATCGTGTTCGGGCGCGAGGACGGGTTCGTGAACCTGTTCGCCGGAATGATCGCCAGCGCGCCGCGCGGCATCGTGCCGGTGGTGCGCGGCGAGGCCAAGTTCCAGCCGGTGTTCGTCGTCGACGTGGCGCAGGCCATCACGGCGGCGCTTGCCGACCCGGCGGCGCATGGCGGCAAGACCTACACCCTCGGCGGGCCCGATGTGCTGCGCATGACCGCGCTGCTGCGCTGGATTGCCGGCGCGATCGGCCGCAAGCCGTGCCTGATCGAATTGCCCGACTCGCTGAGCGGCCTGATCGCGGCACTGCCCGGCACGCCGATCACCCGCGACCAGCTCGCGATGCTCCAGGTCGACAACGTCGTGCCCGCCGGTGCCGAGGGGCTGGCCGCGCTGGGCGTGACGCCGACGCCCATGGCAACGGTGGCGCCGAGCTGGCTGGTTCGTTTCCGCCAGGCGGGCCGGTTCAGCCGCTTCCGCACCCCCGCCTGATCGCGATCGTCCGGCCAGGCGGTTCCTCGCAGGGGCCGCATGGCGTACCCCTGCAAGGAACCTCCTCATGACCACGTTGCTGGTGGCGATCCTGCTCGGCATCGTCGAAGGCGTTACCGAGTTCCTGCCGGTCTCCTCGACCGGGCACCTGATTCTCGCCAGCGAGCTGATGGGCTATGATTCGGCGCGCTGGGCGATGTTCAACGTCGTCATCCAGCTGGGCGCGATCCTGGCGGTCGTGGTGCTCTACTGGCGCACCTTCTGGGCGGTGCTCGACGGGCTGCTCAAGCTGAACCCGGTGTCGATCCGGTTCGTGCGCAACCTGCTGCTCGCCTTTATCCCCGCCGCCGTGATCGGCCTGGCGCTCCACAAGCATATCGAGGCACTGCTCGGCGCCCCCAAGGTGGTGGCCTGGGCGCTGATCGTCGGCGGTGTCGCGATCCTGCTGATCGAGCGGGCGGTAAAGTCCGCGACGATCCACGGCATTGCCGAGATCCCCGTGGTCCGCGTGATCGGCATCGGCTTCGTCCAGTGCCTCGCGATGGTGCCGGGCGTCAGCCGCTCGGGCGCGACGATCATGGGCGCGCTGTCGCTGGGCGTCGAGCGGCGCACGGCCGCAGAGTTCAGCTTCTTCCTCGCCATTCCCACCATGCTCGGCGCCACGGTGCTGGAGCTGGTGAAGAACCGCGCCATGCTGACCACCAGCGGCGTCGGATGGGGCGAGATTGGTGTCGGCTTCGTCGTCGCCTTCGTCGTCGCGCTCGCAGTAATCAAGTGGTTCGTCGGGATCGTGAGCAAGCACGGCTTCACGCCCTTCGCCTATTATCGTATTGTTGCGGGAGTTGCGGCGCTGATTTGGCTTTCCATTCGTTAAGTCCGGATCGGCCCTATGCGGGCAACAAAATCGGTGTGAATTAGGATATTTTGCCTGCCTGAACGCAGATAGGTAAGCAGTGCTGTCTTTATCGCTCCGTCGCTCTCCTGTACGGGGTGCGACATGGCTGACGATCCTATGCTCAAATTCGTCGGACGCGCGCAGGCGTATCCGGCCAAGCGCCCCGCCCAGCTGCGCGCGGAAGACTTTCGCGAGATCGCGGAGCGCTATGCGGTACCCGATGCCGAATCGCAGGCCGGGCGCTGCAGCCAGTGCGGTGTGCCCTATTGTTCGGTGCACTGCCCGCTGCACAACCATATCCCGGACTGGCTGCGCCTGACCGCCGAGGGGCGGCTCAAGGAGGCCTATCAGCTCTCCAACAGCACCTCGACCATGCCCGAGATCTGCGGCCGCATCTGCCCGCAGGATCGGCTGTGCGAAGGCAATTGCGTGATCGAATTCTCCGGCCACGGCGCGGTGACGATCGGCTCGGTCGAGAAGTTCATCACCGATACCGCCTGGGCCGAAGGCTGGGTGGAGCCGGTGCAGGTCGGGCGCGATCGCGGGCAGTCGGTCGGCATCATCGGTGCGGGGCCCGCGGGGCTCGCCGCTGCCGAATATCTGCGCGGCTATGGCTATGCAGTCCATGTCTACGACCGCTACGACCGGTCGGGCGGG
The DNA here is from genome assembly GCF_913777625.1 of uncultured Sphingomonas sp. GTDB lineage: Bacteria > Pseudomonadota > Alphaproteobacteria > Sphingomonadales > Sphingomonadaceae > Sphingomonas. The sequence continues at coordinate 9,064 of NZ_CAJYTI010000015.1, read as the reverse complement.
CTGCTCACCTATGGCATCCCCGGCTTCAAGCTGGAGAAGGACGTGGTGATGCGCCGCGTCGACCGGCTCGAACAGGCGGGCATCGTCTTCCACCGCAATTTCGAGGTCGGCCGCGACGCGACGCTGGGCGAACTCCGCCAGCGCCACGATTCGATCCTGGTCGCCACCGGCGTCTACAAGCCGCGCGGCATCAAGGCACCGGGCGTCGGCGCCAAGGGCGTGGTCGATGCGCTCGATTACCTGACGGCCTCCAACCGCAAGAGCTTCGGCGACAGCGTGCCGGCGTTCGAGGACGGCAGCCTCAACGCGCTCGGCAAGCATGTCGTGGTCGTCGGCGGCGGCGATACCGCGATGGACTGCGTCCGCACCGCGATCCGCCAGGGCGCGGCGTCGGTGAAGTGCCTCTACCGCCGCGACCGGGCGAACATGCCGGGCTCGCAGCGCGAAGTCGCCAATGCCGAGGAGGAAGGCGTCGAGTTCGTCTGGCTTTCCGCACCGGAGGCGTTCGAGGGCACCGAGCAGGTGACCGGCGTGCGCGCCTCCAAGATGCGGCTGGGTGCGCCCGATGCGTCCGGCCGCCGTGCGCCGGAAGTCGATCCGGGCGGGGCGCTGCAGATGCCGGCCGACCTCGTCATCAAGGCGCTCGGCTTCGAGCCCGAGGACCTGCCCAAGCTGTTCGGCGCCGAGGAACTGGGCGTCACCCGCTGGGGCACGCTGCGGACCGACGGCAAGACGATGATGACCAGCCTGGACGGCGTGTTCGCTGCCGGCGACATCGTCCGGGGTGCGAGCCTGGTCGTCTGGGCGATCCGCGACGGCCGCGACGTGGCGGAACACATGCACGCCTGGATGAAGGCCCATGCGAATACGCCCGCCGCGAAGGCCCCGGCGCGCGAGGAGACCCTGGCATGAAGACGCTGTTCGCCGCGCTGCTGATCGCGGGCGCCACGCCTGCGCTCGCGCTGGCTCAGGCCGAGCCGACCACCCGCGCGCCCCAGGCGGGCGATGCCGCCAAGCTGGCCGGGTTGATCGTGCCGGACACGCAGATGCCCAGCCTGATCGCAGCGGGATTCCGCCGCGGATTTGCGACCAGCATCGCCGCCAATGCGACGGCGAAGGCGCTGTACGACGCCAATCCCGGCATGGAAGACTTCGTCGTCCAGCGCGTGTCCGACACGCTGGGCAGGCTTGCCGCGGCCGATCTGCCGGCGCTGCGCGAGCAACTGGCGGGCATTGTCCACGACGAAATGGAGCCCGAAGAGATCGTCGACACGCTGGCGTTCTTCGAAAGTCCTACCGGCACCAAGATCCGCGCCCGCGTCGTTGCGGCGATGCAGAAGCAGGCACCGGCTTCGGCGGAGGAAGGGCAGAAGGCTGCCGCCGAAGCCGCGATCGGCGACCTCACGCCCGAGGACTATCCGGCGCTGACTGCCTTCGCCAGCAGCTCTGCGGCGAAGAAGATGCAGCTGGTCAACCCGAAGATCATGGCGGCCAGCCAGGCATGGGGTCTGCAGGTCGGCAGCGCCAACGCGGCGAAGCTCAAGGCGACGCGCGAAGCGGCCGAGGCCGAGTTCCTGGCCAAGGGCAAGGCCAAGTGAGGCGGGGCCTCTTCGCGCTGGTGCTGGCCGCCGCCGCGCCGCTACCGGCGCTTGCCCAGACCGCGCAGACCGCACCGGCACCGGCGCCCGACCCCGCGCGCATCGCCGCTGCCCAGGCGCTGATCGCCAGGATCATGCCGCCGGCGCGCATCAACGAGACGGTCGATCAGATGATGCGGCCGATGATGGCGAACCTGCGCAACGCGATGCTGTCGAACCCGGAGATGCAGCAGGCGCTGGAAAAGATGCCGAAGGCGAAGGCGACGTTCGATACGTTCCTCGACGACGAGTTCGCCCGGTCGATCGCCCTCACCAAGCAATGGATGCCGACCATGCTCGAGGCCATGGCGCGTGCCTATGCGCGCCGCTTCACCACGGCGCAGATGGCCGAGATCGGCGCATTCTTCGATACCCCCACCGGCAAGGTCTATGCGGCGCAGGCCAGCACGATCATGGCCGATCCCGACATGCTCGCCGCCCAGCGGACGATGATGACGAAGGCGATGGAGGGCCTGCAACAGCGGGCCCAGGTAATGGCGCAGAAGATCGCGCAGGATATCGCTGCAGAACAGGACAAGAAGTGATGACCAAGACGCTGGCAACCGAGCGCGAGCGCCTCGCCCGTGAGGGCATGTACCGCCCCGAATATGAAGGCGATGCCTGCGGCGTGGGCATGGTCGCGGCGACCGACGGTCAGTCGTCGCGCCGCGTCGTCCAGTCGGCGATCGATGCGCTGAAGGCGGTGTGGCACCGCGGCGCAGTCGATGCCGACGGCAAGACCGGCGACGGCGCCGGCCTGCACGTCGACCTGCCGCTGCGCTTCTTCGACGAGAAGATCGTCGCCAGCGGCCACCGCGTGCTGCCGAACCGCCTCGCCGTGGGCATGATCTTCCTGCCGCGTACCGATCTGGGGGCGCAGGAGACCTGCCGCACCATCGTCGAGAGCGAGATCATCGAGGCCGGCTACACCATCTATGGTTGGCGCCAGGTGCCGGTCGACGTGTCAGTGATCGGCATGAAGGCGCAGGCCACGCGCCCCGAGATCGAGCAGATCATGATCGCCGGGCCGATGCCCGAGGCGATGGACGCCGCCGAGTTCGAGCGCCAGCTGTACCTGATCCGCCGCCGCATCGAGAAGCGGGTGATCGCAGCCCAGGTCGGCGGCTTCTACATCTGCTCGCTGTCGTGCCGCTCGATCATCTACAAGGGGCTGTTCCTCGCCGAATCGCTGTCCGACTTTTATCCGGACCTCACCGATTCGCGCTTCGAGAGCCGCGTTGCGATCTTCCACCAGCGCTATTCCACCAACACCTTCCCGCAATGGTGGCTGGCGCAACCGTTCCGCTGCCTGGCGCATAACGGCGAGATCAACACGATCCGCGGCAACCAGAACTGGATGCGCAGCCACGAGATCAAGATGGCGAGCATCGCGTTCGGCGAGCAGAGCGAGGACATCAAGCCGGTGATCCCTGCCGGCGCGTCGGACACCGCCGCGCTCGACGCCGTGTTCGAGGCGATCTGCCGCTCGGGCCGCGACGCGCCGACCGCCAAGCTGATGCTGGTGCCCGAGGCGTGGCAGAAGGACCTCGATACGCCCAAGGCGCATGCCGACATGTACCAGTATCTCGCCTCCGTCATGGAGCCGTGGGATGGTCCGGCCGCCCTTGCCATGACCGATGGCCGCTGGGCGGTGGCGGGCATGGACCGCAACGCGCTGCGCCCGCTGCGCTACACGCTGACCGCCGATGGCCTGCTGATCGTCGGGTCGGAAAGCGGCATGGTCGTGGTGCCGGAATCGACCATCACCGCCAAGGGTCGCCTGGGGCCGGGGCAGATGATCGCGGTCGATCTGGCCGAGGGCAAGCTGTACGACGACCGCGCGATCAAGGACCAGATTTCGGGCGAGCAGGACTATGCCGCGATGATCGGCGAGTTCCTGACCATGGACCAGCTGCCCCAGCCGTCGGAGGACGAGGCGCTGGTGCGGATGCCGCGGCCCGAAATGCTGCGTCGTCAGGTCGCGGCGGGCCAGACCATGGAGGATATGGAGCTGATCCTGTCGCCCATGGCCGAGGGCGGCAAGGAAGCCATCGGCTCGATGGGTGACGACACGCCGCTGGCGGTCATCTCCGACAAGCCGCGCCTCATCAGCCAGTTCTTCCGCCAGAACTTCAGCCAGGTGACGAATCCGCCGATCGACTCGCTTCGCGAGCGTTATGTGATGTCGCTCAAGACGCGGTTCGGCAATCTCGCCAACATCCTCGACACCGAGGATCGGCGCGAGCGCGTGCTGGTCCTGCCGTCCCCGGTCCTGACCGGCGCGGACTGGCACCGGCTGAAGGCGCATTTCGGGCGTTCGGCGGCCGAAATCGACTGCACCTTCGAGGCCGATGGCGGTCCCGATCGCCTGCGCGCCGCGATTCAGCGTATCCGCAACCAGGCCGAACAGGCGGTGCGCGAAGGGCGCTCCGAGCTGTTCCTGACCGACGAGCATGTCTCCGAGGACCGCGTCGCCATTGCGGGCGTGCTGGCGGCGGCGGCGGTGCACACGCATCTCGTTCGCCGGGGCCTGCGCAGCTATGCCTCGATCAACGTGCGCTCGGCCGAGTGCCTCGACACCCATTATTATGCGGTGCTGATCGGCGTCGGCGCGACCACGGTGAACGCCTATCTGGCCGAAGCCGCGATCGTCGACCGGCATGAGCGCGGCCTGTTCGGTGATCTGACCATCGACCAGTGCCTCGCCAATCATCGCACCGCGATCGAGGACGGCCTGCTCAAGATCATGGCGAAGATGGGGATCGCGGTGATCTCCAGCTATCGCGGCGGCTATAATTTCGAGGCCGTCGGCCTCAGCCGTGCGCTGGTCAACGACCTGTTCCCCGGCATGCCCGCCAAGATTTCGGGCGAGGGGTACAACTCGCTGCATTATTCGGCGATGGTCCGTCACGAAGCGGGTTGGGACCAGCATGTCGCGACACTGCCGATCGGCGGCTTCTATCGCCAGCGCAATGGCGGCGAGACCCATGCCTATTCGGCGCAGCTGATGCACCTGCTCCAGACGGCGGTGGCGACCGACAGCTATTCGACCTACCTGCAATTCGCGCGCGGTGTCGGCGATCTGCCGCCGGTCTATTTGCGCGACCTGCTCCAGTTCAACTTCCCCTCGGAAGGTGTGCCGGTCGATCAGGTCGAGGCGATCACCGAAATCCGCAAGCGCTTCGTGACGCCGGGCATGTCGCTGGGCGCCCTCTCGCCCGAAGCGCATGAGACGCTGGCGATCGCGATGAACCGGATCGGTGCGAAGGCCGTGTCGGGCGAGGGCGGCGAGGACAAGCTGCGCTATCAGCCCTATGACAATGGCGACAACGCCAACTCGACGATCAAGCAGATCGCGTCCGGCCGCTTCGGCGTCACGGCGGAATATCTGAACGCCTGCGACGAGATCGAGATCAAGGTCGCGCAGGGCGCCAAGCCCGGCGAGGGCGGGCAGCTGCCCGGCTTCAAGGTGACCGAGTTCATCGCCAAGCTTCGCCATGCGACGCCGGGTGTGACCCTCATCTCGCCGCCGCCGCACCACGACATCTACTCGATCGAGGATCTCGCGCAGCTCATCTATGACTGCAAGCAGATCAACCCGCGTGCGCGCGTCTGCGTGAAGCTCGTCTCCTCGGCGGGCATCGGCACGGTCGCGGCGGGCGTGGCGAAGGCGCATGCCGACGTCATCCTGGTGTCGGGCCATGTCGGCGGCACGGGCGCCTCGCCCCAGACCTCGATCAAATATGCTGGCACGCCCTGGGAAATGGGCCTGTCGGAGGTGAACCAGACGCTGACCCTCAACGGTCTGCGCGGGCGTATCCGGCTGCGCGCGGATGGTGGCCTGAAGACCGGGCGCGACATCGTGATCGCGGCGATCCTGGGCGCGGAAGAGTTCGGCATCGGCACACTCAGCCTCGTGGCGATGGGCTGCATCATGGTGCGCCAGTGCCATAGCAACACCTGCCCGGTCGGCGTCTGTGTGCAGGACGAGCGGCTTCGTGCCAAGTTCACCGGCACGCCGGAAAAGGTCATCAACCTGATGACCTTCATCGCCGAGGAAGTCCGCGACATCCTGGCGCGCCTGGGCGTGCGGTCGCTGGACGAGGTGATCGGGCGGACCGAGCTGCTGCGTCAGGTCAGCCGGGGTGCCGAGCATCTCGACGATCTCGACCTCAATCCCGTCCTGGCCAAGGTCGATGCGAGTGATGCCGAGCGGCGGTTCAGCCTGTCGACCTTCCGCAACGAAGTGCCCGACAGCCTGGATGCGCAGATCATCAAGGACGCGAGCGCCGTCTTCTCGCGCGGCGAGAAGATGCAGCTGACCTATTCGGTGCGGAACACCCACCGCGCGGTCGGCACCCGCCTGTCGTCGGAGATCACCCGCACCTTCGGGATGAGCAAGCTGGCCGACGGGCATGTCACCGTCCGTCTGCGCGGGAGCGCGGGCCAGTCGCTGGGCGCGTTCCTGTGCAAGGGCGTGACGCTGGAGGTCTTTGGCGACGCCAACGACTATGTCGGCAAGGGCCTGTCGGGCGGCACGATCATCGTGCGTCCGGCGGTCAGCTCGCCGCTGGCCAGTCAGAAGAATACGATCATCGGCAACACCGTGCTCTACGGCGCGACCTCGGGCCGGTTGTTCGCGGCGGGCCAGGCGGGCGAGCGCTTCGCGGTGCGCAATTCGGGCGCGACCGTGGTCGTCGAGGGCTGCGGCGCCAATGGCTGCGAATATATGACCGGCGGCACCGCCGTTGTGCTGGGCGAGGTCGGCGCGAACTTCGGCGCAGGCATGACCGGCGGCATGGCCTTCATCTACGACCCCGAAGAGCGTTTCGCGCGGCGGGCCAATCCCGAGAATATCGTGTGGCAGCGCCTCGCCTCGGCGCATTGGGAAGGGGTGTTGCGCGATTTGGTCGCCGAACATGCCGACCGGACCGACAGCAAATGGTCGAAGGGCTTGCTGGAGGACTGGGACCGCGTCGCCGGGCATTTCTGGCAGGTCTGTCCGAAGGAAATGCTGACCCGCCTGGCCCATCCGCTCGACGACAGCGTCGAAGCGGTCGCGGCGGAGTAAGACCAAAATCCTCCCCTTTAAGGGGAGGTGGCAGCCCGAAGGGCTGACGGAGGGGTGTCCCCGCTGGCCGGAACACCCCTCCACCATGCTTCGCATGGGCCCCCGCCCCTTGCAGGGGAGGAATAGGCTGGTCGTTTCGCCTGAACCGAGACGCCCGCCCATTGATGACATCCCCGTCATCCGGTTAACCCCCATCACGGAACCGTTGCGTCGCCGTGACGGTTACGCCGCGATGCAGAATGGGGAGGGCCAGATGACCATCGACCGCCAGAAGATCGAGCGGGGAGGATTTCTCCTCTTCCTCGCCGTCATCACCATCGGGCTGCTCGCCGTGGTGTCCAGCTTCCTGGCCGCCTTGCTCTGGGCGGCGCTGGCGGCGATCCTGTTCCGGTCGCTGTTCCAGTGGCTGCTGGTCAAGACCGGCGGGCGGCGCAGCTTGGCCGCCGGGCTGACCATGCTCATCATCACCTTTGCCGTGGTCGTGCCGACGCTGGTGATCGGCAGCATGGTCGTCGACCAGGCATCGGGCGTCTATCTGAAGGTGCGCAGCGGCCAGATCGACTTCGCGCAATATTTCCAGCAGATCCGCGACGCGCTGCCCCAGCGGCTGCGCCAGGCGATGGACAATTCGGGCATCGGCAGTTTCGAGGGGCTGCAACAGCGCGTCTCGCGCACGCTGAGCAGCAGCGTCAGCCAGATCGCGACCCAGGCGCTGTCGATCGGCCGCAACGCCTTTGCCTTCGCGCTGGCCTTCGGCGTCGGGCTCTATGTCGCCTTCTTCCTGATCCGCGACGGCGACCGGCTGGGGCCGAGCTTCGTGCGCGCCTTGCCGCTCGACCGGGGTGTCGCGACGCGGCTGGTCGACACCTTCGTCGCGGTGGTGCGCGCGACCATCAAGGGGTCGGTGATCGTCGGGCTGGTGCAGGGGGCGCTGGGCGCGATCACCTTCTGGATCGTGGGCGTGCCCGCCGCGCTGCTCTGGGGCGTGCTGATGGCGATCGCCGCGCTGCTGCCCGCGATCGGTCCGGCGATCATCTGGGGGCCGGTCGCCCTCTATCTGCTCGCGACCGGCGCGATCTGGCAGGGGGCGGTGGTGATCGCCTCGGGCGTGCTGGTCATCGGCCTGGCCGACAATATCCTGCGCCCGATCCTGGTCGGCCGCGACACCGGCCTGCCCGACTGGATCGTGCTGCTGACGACGCTTGGCGGGATCGAGCTGCTGGGCCTGAGCGGGATCGTGGTCGGCCCGGTGGTCGCCGCGCTGTTCCTGGCAGGCTGGCGTATCTTGAGCGAGCAGCGCGGCGTGTTCCTGCCCTCGGGCGACGCGGAATAAGGGCGGAGCGGCCGCGCGCGGGAAACGGGCCTGTTTTCGGTCGGGAAAGCACGCAAAGCCGGTTTGCACCGCAACAATCGCTCCCTATGGTCCCGCCGCCGGGCGGGGTGGCCTGACATCAGCGGCGACCAGGGGGGCGAGGGAATGCGAATGCACGCGAGGGCCGGGACGGTGATGACCGCGCTCGCACCGATATTGGCGATCGGCCTGGCCGGTTGCGACGGCGGCACCACCCCGGTCGCGCGTGCGGCAGGCACCAGCGGCGCGGCCATCGAGATGGCGGTCCCCGAAGCCTCTCCTCCGGCCGCCGGTGCCTCGCCCCGTTCGCCGCGATCCGAAACCCTGCCGGGCGCGATCGCGGCGGCGTCTGGCGCCGTGCTGGCAACGATCGGCTTTCCCGAGGGCGGATCGGGGCTGAACGACGCGGCGAAGGCGGCGCTCAATCGGCTGGCGGCGGATGCGGCGGTCAAAAAGGGGCGGCTGACGCTGAGCGGCCATTCGGACAGCGAAGGGGATGACGAAGCCAACCGCATCATGTCGCGCAAGCGGGCCGAAGCGGCGCGCGACTATCTGGCGCGCAAGGGGCTCGACCGCGACCGGATGCGGGTGATCGCACTGGGCGAGACGCGCCCCATCGCCCCCAATGCCAAGCCCGACGGCAGCGACGACAAGGCGGGGCGCGCCCGCAACCGCCGGGTGGAAATCGAACTGACCCCCGCCACCGACGGAGCCACCGACGGAACCGCGCCCGCCCCGAACCGCTGAGCCCTGAGATAACGGGCAGGAGACGGTGATGGATGGCAAGCGCTGGGCAGGGGCGATCGCGGGCGGGCTGGTCGCGGGGCTGGGCATCACCGCGCTGCTGATCGCGGGCGAACGCAAGAGCGGCCAGCCGTCCGAACTCGCCACGCTGGAACGCGCCGCCGCGACGAAGATCGGGCGCACCCCGCCGCCCGCCGACCAGCTGCCCGATACGCGCGAACAGGCGGTGGTGCAGGGTGCGCACCTGCTGCTCTCCGTGCT
>NZ_CAJYTI010000014.1 GCF_913777625.1 uncultured Sphingomonas sp. | reverse complement strand
CGCCCATTTCATCGCGGCCAGCCCGTTCGATTATCCCAACCGCGCCGAAGTGCTGATCGTCACCGATGTGAAGCGCGGCGATATTCCCCAGCTCGCCAATGCCTATGCCCGGCTGATCGCGGCGGCCGGCGGCGGCACGCTGGGGCTGTTCACCGCAATCCGCCGGCTGCGCGCGGTCCATGCCCGCATCGCCGACCGGCTGGCGCGCGACGGGCTGCCTTTGCTCGCCCAGCATGTCGACCCGATCGACACCGGCACGCTGGTCGACATCTTCCGCGACGACCCGCGCGCCTCGCTGATCGGCACCGATGCACTGCGCGACGGGGTCGACGTGCCCGGCGAGTCGCTGCGGCTGGTGGTGATGGAGGGCGTCCCCTGGCCCAAGCCGAGCGTGCTCCATGCCGCGCGGCGACTGGCCGGCGGCGGCTCGGCCTATGACGATCGCATCGTCCGCGCCCGGCTCGCCCAGGCGTTCGGTCGGCTGATTCGCCGCGCCGACGATCGCGGCGCCTTCGTGCTGCTCTCCTCGGCCACCCCGTCGCGGCTGCTCGATGCCTTTCCGGCGGGGACGCGGATCACCCGCACGACGCTGGATCAGGCGGTCGAGCGGGTTCGGCTTTCCTTGGGGCCCGGCTTGCGGCATGAGGCGGGCGAAACCGCCAGCGCTCATCTCGGGGAAGCATGAAGACCCTTCTCGTCCTCCGCCACGCCAAGTCCGGTTGGGACGATCCGGTCGCGCGCGATTTCGATCGGCCGCTCAACCCCAAGGGGCAGCGCGCCGCCGTGGCGATGGGCCGCTATCTGCGCGACCAGGGCCTTCGCTTCGACCATGCCATCGCCTCGCCGGCGGTGCGGGTGCAGGAAACGCTGGCGCAAGTCTCCCACGGCTATGGCGCGGCGATCGCGCCGGTGTGGGACCAGAAGCTGTACCTGGCCTCGCTGGCGACCTTGCTCGATGCCGTCGAGGAACTCCCCGATACCGCCGAAGTGGTGCTGCTTTCCGGGCACAATCCGGGTCTGGAAGAGCTGGTGCTCGATCGGGTGACCGAGGACGGGCCGCTGCGCGACGCGGCGGAACAGAAATTCCCCACCGCGACTCTCGCCGAGCTGCGCTTCGATGTGGCGACTTGGCGGGACGTACCCCGCGCGAGCGCCGACCTGATTCGGTTCGTGCGCCCGCGCGATCTGGATCCGAACCTGGGCCCGGATGCCTGAGGGTCAGCAATCCTCTTCCAGCGCCTCCGCGAGGGAATTGCGGATCGCCTGAAGTTCTGCGGTGCGGTTCTTGCCGCGCGCCGCCTTTTCTTCTGCCAGCAGTCGCTGGACGCCGCGGATGGTATAGCCCTCTTCGCTGAGGAGCTGATGGATGCGGCGCACCAGCGCCACGTCGTCGGGTCGATAATACCGGCGGTTGCCCGCACGGGTGAGCGGCTTCAGCTGGGGAAAACGCGTTTCCCAATAGCGCAAAATATGCTGTGGCCTGCCGATTTCAGCGGCGAGCTCACCAATGGTCCGCAACGCGCCGGCGGCCTTCTCGGTCGCCGGCATGCCGGTTCTCAGCGGGCCGAGACGATGCGGTCGCGCATCATCTGACTGGCCCGGAAGGTGAGCACGCGGCGGGGTGCGATCGGCACCTCCACCCCGGTCTTGGGGTTGCGGCCGACCCGCTCGCCCTTGTCGCGCAGCACGAAGCTGCCGAAGCCCGAGATCTTGACGTTCTCTCCCTTCGCCAGCGCGTTGCACATGTGTCCGAGAATCTGCTCGACGATACGTGAGGCGTCCGCGCGCGAAAGCCCCACTTCGCGATGCAGCGATTCAGCCAAGTCTGCCCTGGTCAGCGTTCCCGCAGCACTCATCCGGCACTTCCTTTCATAAACCTCTGTACCCGTATCAGATTGTTACGCGCTATCAAGTTTGATGTTGAAGCCCTAGTAACGCCTCAGACATATACTGGAAAAACACGTATTTGATCCAAAATGGGTTACCTATTGCGCTGGTCAGAACCGAACGACTGCGGCGCCCCAGGTGAAACCGCCGCCCATCGCTTCCAGCACCAGCAGATCGCCGCGCTGGATCCGTCCATCCCGCACCGCAGCATCGAGCGCAAGCGGCACCGACGCGGCGGAAGTGTTGGCATGGCGGTCGACGGTGACGATCACCTTTTCCGGCGGCAGATCCAGCTTGCGCGCCGTGGCGTCGAGGATCCGGGCGTTGGCCTGGTGCGGCACCACCCAGTCGACGTCGCTCGGCTGGAGGCCGGCCAGCGCCAGCGACTCGTTCATCACCGCGGCTAGATTCACCACCGCGTGGCGGAACACCTCACGGCCCTTCATCCGCAGCTTGCCGACCGTCCCGGTGGTCGACGGACCGCCATCGACATAGAGCAGGTCGTTATAGCGGCCATCGGCGTGGAGCTTGGTGGAGAGGATGCCCTGCGGCGCCTCGCCCGCCGTGTCCTGCGCCTCGAGCACGATCGCGCCGGCGCCGTCGCCGAACAGCACGCAGGTGGTGCGGTCTTCCCAGTCGAGGATGCGGCTGAAGGTCTCGGCGCCGATCACCAGCGCGCGGCGATGCACGCCCGCGCGCAGCATCGAATCGGCGACCTGCACCGCATAGAGGAAGCCCGAACACACCGCCGCCACGTCGAACGCGACGCAATCGAGGATGCCGAGCGCATTCTGCACGCGGGTGGCGGTGGCGGGGAAGGTCTGGTCCGGGGTGGCGGTGGCCAGCACGATCAGGTCGATCGACGCCGCCTCGATGCCGGCCGATTCCAGCGCCGCACGGGCGGCATCGGCCGCCAGCGTGCCGGTGGTCTCGTCCGGACCTGCGAGATGGCGGAAGCGGATCCCCGTCCGCTCGACGATCCATTCGTCGCTGGTATCGACGCGCTCCGCCAGCTCCGCGTTGGAAACACGCTGCGCCGGCAGGGCGGAACCCGTGCCGAGAATCACCGAACGTACGGTCATGCGACCCCTTCTACCTCGTACTTACGCGGCCTTGGCCTCGAAGTTCCCCAGATCCTCGGCAATGCGCCGGGTCAGTTCGTCGCGCACCATCTTGGCGGCGAAGCCGATCGCGGTATCCACCCCGACCTCGTTCGCGCCGCCATGGCTCTTCACGACGATGCCGTTCAGCCCGAGGAAAACGGCACCATTATGGTTGTTTGGATCGAGATGGTGGCGCAGCAGCTCGGTCGCCGGCTTCGAGATCAGGAACCCGACCTTGGAGCGCAGCGAGGAACTGAACGCACGGCGCAGCAGATCGGCGACGAAGCGCGCGGTGCCTTCCGCCGTCTTGAGCGCGATGTTGCCAGAGAAACCGTCACAGACGATCACGTCGACGTCGCCGCGCGACAGCCGGTTGCCTTCGATGAAGCCGGTGAATTCGAGCGGCAGGTGCTTGGCCGCACGCAGCTGGGCGGCAGCATCGCGGATGCTGTCGGTGCCCTTCATCTCTTCGGTGCCGATGTTGAGCAACGCCACGCGCGGGCGCGCGAGATCGAGCGCGGTGCGCGCATAGGCCGCGCCCATCACCGCGAACTGCACCAGGTTGCGCTCGTCCACCTCGGTATTGGCGCCGAGGTCGAGCATCACCGTATCATTGGCGCCAAGCGACGGCATCAGCGCGGCGAGCGCCGGCCGGTCGATCCCCGCCATGGTGCGGAGCGACAGCTTGGCCATCGCCATCAAGGCGCCGGTATTGCCCGAGGATACGGCCGCGCCGGCACGCCCCTGCTTCACCAGGTCGATGGCGATCCCCATCGAGGTGGTCTTGGCGCGGCGAATCGCCTGGCTCGGCTTGGCATCGGACCCAACGACTTCGGCCGCGTGGACGATCTCGCACGCGGCTGCCAGATTCGGATGCGCCTTCAGGCCGTCACGAATGCGCGACTCGTCGCCGACGAGAAGGAACTCCATCCCCTCGAAGCGGCGACGTGCACGTGCAGCGCCGGCGAGCATGACGGCGACCCCCTCGTCGCCGCCCATTGCATCGACGGCGATCCGCGAGGGAACAGTCATACCGGCAACCCCCCGTTGCGGAACGTCGTTCAGCCCTCGACCGAAACGATTTCGCGGCCGTTATAGTGGCCGCACGCGTTGCACAGGTTGTGCGGACGCTTGAGTTCGCCGCAGTTCGGGCACTCCTGGAACGATTCGACAGTCAGCGCATCGTGCGAACGACGCATGCCACGCTTCGACGGCGAGGTCTTTCTCTTAGGAACGGCCATTTCGGCACCTTCAACAAGCTAAATGAATCAATAAGTCGCGATACGCCCACAGGGTAGTTCGGGCAAGCGACGGCTAGGCCGGCCGCTCGCCGGACCAGCGGACAGGTCACGAAGCGAGCCCGCGCGTATAGCGATTCTCGTCCGCGTTGCAAGCAGAAGCCGCGCGTGGCAGGGGTTTTGGCCTGTTTCACATGGGGGACGCGATGTTTTTTCTGCCGGTCACACTCACCAGCGCAGGCGCGGCGGCGCTGCTCAACCTGTGGCTGGCGATTCGCGTCATCCAGATTCGCACGGCCGACAAGGTACTCACCGGCGACGGCGGCAGCCCCCGCCTCCTCGCGCGCATGCGCGCGCAGATGAACTTCGTCGAATATACGCCCTTCGTGCTGATCCTGATCGGCCTGATCGAGCTGGCCCAGGGCACGCGATTCTATCTGTGGGTGGTCGCCGCGGTCTATCTGCTCGGCCGCGTGGTGCACGCCTTCGGAATGGACGGCTGGCTGCTCGGCCGCAAGATCGGCGCGCTCACCACCTTCCTGATCGTCGCGGGCCTCGGCCTCTATGCCGCGTGGCTCGGCTATACGGGATCGAACCCGCTGCATTGAGTCCCGCTCCCTTGTAGTCATCCCGGCGAAAGCCGGGATGACGAAGAAACAGGGGTTCGTAGCGCCTCAGGCGCGGGCCAGCACCGAATCGGCGACGAACGGGTTGGTGCGCCGCTCTTGGCCGAAATTGCTCGGCTGGCCATGGCCGGGGACGAACACGGTGTCGTCCCCCAGCGGCCACAGCCGGGTGGTGATCGCGTCGATCAGGTCCTGGTGGTTGCCCAGCGGAAAGTCGGTTCGCCCGATCGATCCCTGGAACAGCACGTCGCCGACGATCGCGAGCTTCGACTCGGGATGGTGGAACACGACATGGCCCGGCGTGTGGCCGGGGCAGTGATAGACGTCGAGCACCAGTTCGCCCACCGTCACCTGGTCGCCCTGCTCCAGCCAGCGATCCGGCTCGAACGGCTTGCCGGGCACGCGATAGGCGCGGCCGTCATCCTCCAGCCGGGCGATCCAGTAGCGATCGGCCTCGTGCGGGCCTTCGATCGGCACGCCCAGTTCCTCGGCGAAGATGCCGGCCGAGCCGCAATGGTCGATATGGCCGTGGGTGATCAGCAGCTTCTCGATCGTGACGCCGTGCTGGGTTGCCGCCGCGCGCAGCCGATCGAGATCGCCGCCGGGATCGACGAACGCCCCGCGCATCGTCTTCGTGCACCACAGCAGCGTGCAATTCTGCTGGAGCGGCGTGACGGGAACGATCGCCGCGCGGAGCGGCGGCGGGGCAGCGTTGGGATCGGGGGGCGCCATGCCCCTCGCTACCCCGCGCGCGGGCGCGCGGCAACCAAGGCTTGCCCAATCCGGCTGGCGCCTGCATTCGAGTCGGCTGATGGAATTGCGTCCGCCCTTCGTGCTGCTCGACGATGCCCGCGCCGGCGGACGCGGCGCGCGGCTGTACGCCGATCCGGTCGAGATCGTCGTCGCGCATCGGCTGGAGGACGTTGCCCCCGCGCTCGACCGGCTGCGCGCTGCGGCGGCGGAGGGCCTCGATGCGGCCGGCTGGCTCGCCTACGAAGCGGGTGCCGCCTTCGAATCCTGCGTGCCCGCCCGCGAGGGCGGTGCCCCGCTGCTCTGGTTCGGCCTGTTCCGGGGCCACCGGCAGCTGGAGGCCGAGACCGTGCCGGCACTGCTGCCCGATCCCGCCGGCGCCTGGGCGGGTCGTCCCCACCCCCTGCTCGACCGCGCCGCCTACGACACCGCCTTCGCACGCGCGCGCAGCTATATAGAAGCCGGCGACATCTATCAGGCCAACCTCACCTTCCGCGCCGAGGTGCCGGTCGCCGGGCATCCGGCCGCGCTGTACGCCCTGCTCCGCGCCCGCGCCGCCGCCGGACATGGCGCGCTGGTCGCGACCGGCGGACACTGGCTGCTCAGCCTGTCGCCCGAGCTGTTCTTCACGCTGGAGGACGGCATGCTCACCGCCCGGCCAATGAAGGGCACGACGACCCGCGATCCCGATCCCGCGATCGACGCCGGCCTCGCCCGGGCCCTCGCCGCGGACCCCAAGCAGCGCGCCGAAAACCTGATGATCGTCGACCTGATGCGCAACGATCTCGGCCGCGTCGCCCGCCCCGGCAGCGTCGCGGTGCCGCAACTCTTCCACGTCGAGACCTACCCGACCGTCCACCAGATGACGTCGACGATCACCGCGCGGCTGGCCGAGGGACTCGGGCCCGTCGACGCGCTGGCCGCGTTGTTTCCCTGCGGATCGGTGACCGGCGCGCCGAAGATCCGCGCAATGCAGGTAATCGCCGAAGTCGAACCCGACGCCCGCAGCGTCTATACCGGTTCGATAGGGAGGATCGACGCGGATGGCAGCACCGAGTTCAACGTCGCGATCCGCACGCTTTCACTTCCCGAGACCGGTCCCGCAACGCTCGGCCTCGGCTCCGGCGTGGTCGCCGATTCGCAGGCGGACAGCGAATGGCACGAATGCCTCGCCAAGGGCGCGTTCGTGACCGCGGGCGAGCCCGACTTCGACCTGATCGAGACGATGCGCTTCGATCCCGAGGACGGCATCCTGCTGCTTGAGCGCCATCTCGAACGGATCCGCGCCAGCGCCGCCGCCTTCGGCTTTCCCTTCGACCGCCATGTCGTCCGCAACGAGCTGCAGGCGGCCACCTTCCGCCTGCGCCACCCGGCCAAGGTGCGCCTGCTGCTCGGCCCGTCGGGCGCGGTCGCGATCGGCATCGCGCCGTTGCCGATCACGCCGCCGGCGCCGATAAAGGTCCGGATCGTACCCCATTCCGTGCCGCGCGAGGACTTCCGCCTCGCCCACAAGACCACCCGCCGGGCGATCTACGACGCCCCGCGCCGCGCTGCCGGGACCTGGGAAGTGGTGTTCACCGATGCGGACGGGTTCCTGACCGAAGGCAGCTTCACCTCGCTCTTCGTCGAGCGCGACGGCGTGCTGGTGACCCCGCCGCTGTCGCGCGGGCTGCTCCCGGGGGTGCTCCGCGCCGAGCTGCTCGCCACCGGCCACGCGGTGGAAGGCAACCTCCGCCCGGAGGATCTCGTCCACGGTTTCCTGCTCGGCAATGCGGTTCGCGGACTGGTTGCAGCCGTTACAGTTGCGGAAGGCGCCGAAGCGGACCTATAGGCGCGCATCTTTCCCCGGAAAAGGCGTCCAGACTCATGCAGACCTCCGCCGCGCTCCAGCGCATCCAGCCCTCCGCCACGCTCGCCATGACCAGCCGCGTGTTCGAGCTGAAGCGTGCAGGGGTCGACGTGATCGGCCTGGGCGCCGGCGAGCCCGATTTCGACACGCCGGACTTCGTCAAGGAAGCCGCGATCGAGGCGATCCGCAGCGGCAAGACCAAGTATACCAATGTCGACGGCACGCCCGAGCTGAAGGAGGCGGTGATCGCCAAGTTCAAGCGCGACAACGGCCTGGACTACACTGCGCAGCAAATCACCATCAACGTCGGCGGCAAGCACACGCTGTTCAACGCGATCGTCGCCACGGTGGAAGCCGGCGACGAGGTGATCATCCCCGCGCCCTATTGGGTCAGCTATCCTGACGTAGTTCAGTTCGCCGGCGGTACGCCCGTCTTTATCGCCGCCGGTGCGGACCAGGCCTACAAGATCACCCCCGCCCAGCTCGAGGCGGCGATCACGCCGAAGACCAAGTGGGTGATCCTCAACTCGCCGTCCAACCCCACCGGCGCCGCCTATTCGGCCGCCGAGCTCAAGGCGCTGGGCGAGGTGATCGAGCGCCACCCGCATGTCTGGGTGTTCGCCGACGACATGTACGAGCACATCCTGTACGACGGCTTCGAATTCGCCACGATCGCGCAGGTCTGCCCGTCGCTCTACGAGCGCACGCTGACGGTGAATGGCTGCTCCAAGGCCTATGCGATGACCGGCTGGCGCATCGGCTTCGCGGGCGGCCCGGCGCCGCTGATCAAGGCGATCGCCAAGCTCCAGTCGCAGTCGACCTCGAACCCGTGCTCGATCGCCCAGGCGGCGGCCGTCGCGGCGCTGACCGGCGACCAGGACTTCCTCAAGGACCGCGCCGCCGCCTTCCAGACCCGCCGCGACCTCGTCGTCTCGATGCTCAACGCAATCGACGGCATGCACTGCCCGACCCCGGAAGGCGCCTTCTATGTCTATCCGGAATTCAGCGCGCTGATCGGCAAGACCACCCCCAAGGGCAAGGTGATCCAGACCGACGAGGACATGATCGGCTATTTCCTCGACGATGCCCGCGTCGCGGCGGTGCACGGCGCGGCGTTCGGCCTGTCGCCGGCGATGCGGATCAGCTATGCGACCTCCGAGGCGCTGCTCCGCGAAGCCTGCACCCGCATCCAGACGGCCTGCGCCGACCTGCGCTGAGGGACCTGTAACGCGGGGGCCTCTTCATCCCTATATGGGGGTATCATGACCCGTAGCCCGTTGAAGCTCCCGCTCTCCCTCGCCGCGCTCGCCGGCGGCGCCTTCCTGCTGATCGCGGCCGGCGGCCTGCGCATCGAGAAGGCGACGGCGGTGCCGCTGCCGTTGCCGGCGGTCGACGTCTCCAAGGCGAAGAAGCCGCAGACGGCGGTGTTCGCCGGCGGCTGTTTCTGGGGGATGGAGGCGGTGTTCCAGTCGGTGAAGGGCGTCCAGTCGGTGACCAACGGCTATGCCGGCGGCACCCAGGGCACCGCCACCTACGCGCAGGTCTCGACCGAGACGACCGGCCATGCCGAGGCGGTGAAGATCGTCTATGATCCCACCCGGGTGAGCTACGGCACGCTGCTGCGCGTCTATTTCTCGGTGGCGCACGACCCGACGCAAAAGGGTGGCCAGGGCCCGGATCGCGGCCCCAGCTATCGCAGCGCGATCTTCCCGCAAAATGCCGATCAGCGCCGCGTCGCCGAGGCCTATATCGCGCAGCTGGGCCGGGCAAAGGCCTTCCCCAAGCCGATCACGACCAAGCTGGAAACCGGCAGCTTCTATCCGGCGGAGGACTACCACCAGGACTTCTTCTGGCGGCATCCCACCCACCCCTATATCATGCGCTGGGACAAGCCGAAGGTCGCCGCCTTCCGCGCCGCCTTCCCGCAGCTGGCGAACTGAGCCGCCGCTGTCCTACAGGCGGGGTTCCTGCTAGCCTCTGCAGGTTCTTTGAACCGTCGAATGACTGCCGTCGCGGCGCTTGGACCGGTTTCCCGCGCGTGGAAATTTCGGCGGCATCTCCAAGTGTCGTCATGCCAGCGCACGCTGGCATCGCCTACAGCCTGCCGGCCCCTTTCAGCGCCTGCTCGCGGATTTCCCAGCGTCGCTGGGGCGACGGGCTATGGATGGCCGCTATCCATGGATCGGCGATGGGCCTGGCACCAAGCGGACGGATTGGCGGCGCGCGCCTAAACTTCCTGAACTTCGGCGCCGCGAAAAACCCGCGGACGCCTAAACTTCCTAAACTTCGCCGGCCGGGTCCCCGATCAGAAATCGATCGCGATGCCCTTCAGCTCCCAGTCGCCATAGCGGACGGGATCCTTTGCCAGCGGGTCCTTGTCCGGCCGCTGCATCGGTTCGGGCTTGGGCACCGGCGGGCTCTTCGAGAGATAGGCCGGGGGCTGCACATGGTCGGGTCGCTTGCCCATCGGGATTGCCTTCCTTGGTTGCCCGGCCCATGTCGGCCCGCAAAGGAGCATGGTCAAGTGAACGGTTGGGTAGCGCACGCACGAGCAGAACATCGCAAGGGAGTGCGCTGACCATGGCCCGCCCGACCACCCGCCGCCCCGCCGAGCGCGAGCCCGACGCCCCCGGCGTCCCCGCCCGCCGCGCCGCGCTCAAGCTGCTCGATGCGGTGCTCCGCCGCGGCCTTGCCCTCGAACAGGCGCTCGATTCCGCCGCCCAGGGGCTGGCGCCCAACGACCGCGGTCTGGCCCATGCCATCGCCGCCGAGGCGCTGCGCCGCCTGCCCGACCTCGACGCGCTGATCGATTCCGCCACCCGCCAGCGCCTGCCGGACGACGCCAAGGCCCGCTTTGCGCTGCGCATCGCGCTGGTCCAGGCGATCGCGCTCGGCACGCCCGGCCATGCAGCCATTTCGACCGTGCTGCCGCTGGTCGACGGCGGTCCGCGCAAGCTCGTCCACGGCGTGTTCGGCACGCTGATGCGCGGCAACGCCACGCTGCCCGACCTGCCGATGCTCCCCGATCCGGTGGCGCTGCGCTGGCAGGCGCAGTGGGGCGACGCCGTGGTCCAGGCCGCCTGCGAGGCCATCGCCTCCCCGCCGCCGCTCGACCTCAGCTTCAAGACGGAGGGGTCCGTCCCCGGCGCAACCAGCCTCGCCCCGCGCCATGCCCGGCTGGAGCCCGGCACCAGCGTGCCCGAGCTGCCCGGTTTCGCCGAGGGCGAGTGGTGGGTGCAGGACCTCGCCGCTTCGATCCCTGCCCGGCTGATCGGTGCAGGCACCGGCACCGTGCTCGACCTCTGCGCAGCGCCCGGCGGCAAGACGCTCCAGCTGGCCGCTGCCGGCTGGCAGGTGACCGCGGTCGACGTCGCCGAGAACCGCCTCGCCCGCCTCCGCGAGAATCTGGAGCGCACCGGCCTCTCGGCGCAGATCGTCACCGCCGACCTGCTGACGTGGAGCCCCGCCGCCCCCGCCGACGCCGTGCTGCTCGACGCGCCGTGCAGCGCCACCGGCATCTTCCGCCGTCATCCCGACGTGCTCCACCGTGTCCGCCCCTCGCTGATCGCCGAGATGGCCGAGCTGCAGGCCAAGCTGCTCGACCGCGCCGCCGCCTGGGTAAAGCCCGGCGGCACGCTCGTCTTCGCCACCTGTTCGCTGGAACCCAAGGAAGGCGAGGCCCATCTCGCCCCCTTCCTCGCGGCGCATCCCGAGTTCGCGCTGGTAGCGGCGACCGCAGACGAGCTTCCCGCCGGCATTGCGCCGCGCGAGGACGGTTCGGTCCGCGTCCTGCCGGGCATGCTGGCGGATCAGGGCGGCCTCGACGGTTTCTTCATCGCCCGCTTCCGCCGCCGCTGATCGCACGCCCGGGGCCCTTCGTCCCGGCCCCACAGCAAGCTGTGGATAAGTCTGTGGAGAAGCAGTGCGCAACCGGTGGGCGCTCGCCCCTCCGGTTGCGCCCGACTCGCCCCTTCCCTAGGAGACGACCATGTCCGTTCGCATCGCCCCTTCGATCCTCTCGGCCGATTTCGCACGGCTCGGCGAGGAAGTCCGCGCCATCGACGCCGCCGGCGCCGACTGGATCCATGTCGACGTGATGGACGGGCATTTCGTGCCCAACATCACCATCGGCCCCGCGGTGGTGAAGGCGCTGCGCCCGCACTCGGCCAAGAATTTCGACGTGCACCTGATGATCACGCCGGTCGACCCGATGCTGGCTGCCTTTGCAGAGGCCGGCGCGGACACGATCTCGGTGCACCCCGAGGCAGGCCCGCACCTCCACCGCACGCTCCAGACGATCAAGGCGCTGGGCAAGCGCGCCGGCGTGGTGCTCAACCCGTCCACGCCGGTCGATGCGGTGGATTACGTCATGGATCTGGTCGACCTGATCCTGGTGATGAGCGTCAACCCGGGCTTCGGCGGACAGAAGTTCCTCGAGAGCCAGCTGCCCAAGATCACCGAATTGCGCCGGCGCATCGAGGCGAGCGGCCGCGCCATCGACCTGGAAGTGGACGGCGGCATCGACCGCGAGACCGCGCCCAAGGCGATCGCCGCCGGCGCCAATGCGCTGGTCGCCGGCACCGCGACCTTCACCGGCGGTCCGAGCCAGTACGCCGCCAACATTGCGGCACTGCGCGGGGCTTGACCGATCAAACGCCGGACTCCGCCGCCGACGGAGTCGAGGAAGGCAAGCGGCTGATCCGGGTAGGCGGCGACCGCGGCCTGTCGCTGGCCGACCGGATCGCCGATCGCTTCCAGCGCCTCGCCTGGCGCTCGCCCTTCTATGCGATGCGGCTGAAGGGCCGGCACCCGCTCAAGCTGCTCACCGCCGCCGACGATCCGTTCTTCGGCGATCCGCAGCGCGGCAACGCCCTGCTCGACGGCGAGCTGCGGCTATGCGGCGAGGTCCGCACAATCGAGAGCCTCGATTTCGCCAAGCCCGACTGGTCGCCCGCCTTCACCCAGCATCTCCAGGGCTTTGGCTGGCTGCGCGACCTGTCCAGCGTCGCCACCCGGCAGCAGGGCGCGCCGATCGCCGAAGACCTCATGCGCCGCTGGCTCAAGGTGCACGGCGAGCAGGTCGCGGACCCCGCCTGGCGCCCCGATCTGGTCGGCCGGCGCATCCTGGCCTGGGTGGCGCATGCCCCGTTGATCCTGTCGTCGACGGACCAGGTCTATCGCTCGGGCGTGATGCATGCCCTGGCCAGAGGTGCCCGCCACCTCGACCGCAGCGCCGACAAGGTGCCAGCGGGCGTGCCGCGCCTCGCCGCCTGGGCGGGCCTCACTGTCGCGGGCCTCGTGCTGCCCGGCGGGGACCCGCGCCGCGCCTTCGCCGAGGCCGGGCTCAACCGGGCTATCACCGCCTCGGTCTATGAGGATGGCGGCACCGTCGGCCGCTCGCCCGATGGCCAGCTCGACGCGATCCAGCTGATCACCCTGCTCTGCGAGACCTATGCCGGCCGCCGCATCGAGCCGCCCGCTTTCGTGCTGGGCGCGCTCAACCGCATGGTCGCGGCGCTGCTCGGCGTCTGCCACGGCGATGGCGGGCTCTCCAGCTGGCAGGGCTGCGCGCCGATCGGCGGCGAGTGGATCGAGCAGGCGATCGAGGCGACCGGCGTGCGCACCCGCCCGCTCAAGCAGGCGCGCGAATGGGGCTATCAGCGCCTGTCCTGCGCCGGCACCGTGCTGATCCTCGACGCCGCCCCCCCGCCGGACGCGCGGGTAGCGCAGACCGGCTGCGCCTCCACCCTCGCCTTCGAGCTTTCGGACGGCACCGACCGGATCGTCGTCAATTGCGGCGGCAGCCGTGCCGCCGATGCGCGGCTCCCCGCCGAGCTGGTCCAGGGCCTGCGCACCACCGCCGCGCATTCGACGCTGGTGCTGGGCGACAGCAACTCCACCGCGATCCATGCCGATGGCACGCTCGGGCGCGGGGTCAGCGAAGTCGAGCTGGTCCGCCACGAGACCGAAAACGCCAGCCGGATCGAGGCGGCGCAGGACGGCTATGTCCGCCGCTTCGGCCTGCTCCATCGCCGCGAACTCACGCTTTCGCACGACGGGCGCGATCTGCGCGGCGAGGACCTGCTGCTGCCCTCCGGCAAGCGGCGGATCGATTCGGCACCGTTCGCGGTGCGCTTCCACCTTGCCCCGCAGGTGGAGGTGTCGCCCACCGCCGACGGCCACGGCGCGATCCTGCGCACCGCCTCGGGCATGCTGTGGCAGTTCCGCGCCAAGGGCGGCACGCTGGCGATCGAGGAGAGCCTGTGGATCGACGCGCGCGGCCGTCCGCACGCCACGCAGCAGCTGGTGATCCAGGGCGAGACGCCGGCGGGCGGCGCCAGCGTGAACTGGGTGTTCCACCGTTCTAAATAGGCGCTCCAAATAGGGCTTGCCCCGGCGCGCCCGATTGGGGAGAGGGGCGGGCCATGGACATCAAGATCACCCGCGCGCTCCTCTCGGTCTCCGACAAGACCGGGATCGTCGAACTCGGCCAGGCCCTGGCCGCCCAGGGCGTCGAGCTCGTCTCGACCGGCGGCACCGCCACGGCGCTCCGCAACGCAGGCCTGGAGGTCCGCGACATCTCGGACCTCACCGGCTTCCCGGAGATGATGGACGGCCGGGTGAAGACGCTGCACCCCAAGGTGCATGGCGGTTTGCTCTCGGTCCGCGACAATCCCGAGCACCAGGCCTCGATGGCCGAGCACGCGATCGCCCCGATCGACCTCGTCGTGGTCAACCTCTATCCCTTCGCCCAGACCGTCGCCAAGGGCGCGGACCGCGACGAAATCATCGAGAATATCGATATCGGCGGCCCGTCCATGGTCCGTTCGGCCGCGAAGAACCACGAGTCGGTGGCGATCGTCACCGATCCAGCCGACTATGCGCTGGTGATGGGTGGCACGACCACGCTCGAGCAGCGCCGCAAGTTCGCCGCCAAGGCCTATGCCGCCACCGCAGCGTACGACGCGATGATCTCCAGCTGGTTCGCCTTCGCCGACCAGGGCGAGGCTTTCCCGGAGACGCTCAACATCTCCCTCAGCCGTGGCCAGGCGCTGCGCTATGGCGAGAA
Source organism: uncultured Sphingomonas sp. (assembly GCF_913777625.1). Lineage (GTDB taxonomy): Bacteria > Pseudomonadota > Alphaproteobacteria > Sphingomonadales > Sphingomonadaceae > Sphingomonas. The sequence continues at coordinate 26,130 of NZ_CAJYTI010000014.1, read as the reverse complement.
CCCGCACCAGCAGGCGGCTTTCTATGCCGCGACCGGCCCCGCCGCGCGCGGCATCGGCCAGGCCCGGCAGGTGCAGGGCAAGGAGCTGAGCTACAACAATTACAACGACGCCGATGCGGCGCTTGAGCTGGTCAGCGAATTCCGCGACGGCCCGCCGACCGCGGTGATCGTCAAGCACGCCAATCCCTGCGGCGTGGCGAGCGGCGCGACCCTCGCCGAAGCCTATGCGGCGGCGTTCGCCTGCGACACCGTTTCGGCGTTCGGCGGGATCATCGCGGTGAACCGCCCGCTCGACCGCGCGACCGCCGAGCAGATCACCGGCATCTTCACCGAAGTGGTGGTGGCGCCCGACGCCGACGAGGAAGCGCTGGCGCTGTTCGCGGCGAAGAAGAATCTCCGCCTGCTGCTCACCGGCGAGCTGCCCGATCCGGCGCGCCGCGGCCTGTTCGCCAAGTCGATCGCCGGCGGCTGGCTGGTCCAGGGCCGCGACAACGGCATCGTCACCCGCGACCAGCTCAAGGTCGTCACCAAGCGCCAGCCGACCGAGCAGGAACTGGCCGACTGCCTGTTCGCCTGGACGGTGGCCAAGCACGTCAAGTCGAACGCGATCGTCTATGCCAAGGACGGCAGCACGGCGGGTGTCGGCGCCGGCCAGATGAACCGGCTGGAAAGCGCCCGCATCGCCGCCTGGAAGGCCAAGGACGCGGCGGACAAGGCCGGCTGGGGCACGCCGCGCACGATCGGCTCTGCCGTGGCGTCGGACGCCTTCTTCCCCTTCGCCGACGGCCTGCTCGCGGCAGTGGAAGCGGGTGCGACCGCAGTGATCCAGCCGGGCGGCTCGATCCGTGACGACGAAGTCATCGCAGCGGCCGACGAGGCCGGGCTGGCGATGGTGTTCACGGGCATGCGCCACTTCCGGCATTGAGGCAATGCGCCGCGCCTCCTGCGGAGGGCGCGGCGCATTGCCTAAGTTTACGAAGTTTAGGCGCTCGCGCGGTTTCAGCTCGGCTGAAGTTTAGGAAGTTTACGCCCGTGCGCGGCCGCGCCTAGGGTACGTTCGAGTACGCGCGCATCCATAGATACGCGCGGCATGGAGTGGCTCGCGAATTCAAAGAGCAGCGTAGAACATATAGGGATCAAAGTGGCCCGGGCAAGGTTTGCAGGGGACTCTGCCTCACTCGTTTTTCCAGCGACGGTTCGCGCTGCACCGCCCCCTCCACCACCGCCTGCGGCGGCGGTCCCCCTCCCCCGGCTTTGCCGAGGGAGGAAATACTCAAGCCGCTTCCGCCGCCCCCTCTGCCCGCGGCACCTTGCGGAAAAGCGCGCGGTCTTCCGGGCCGAAGCCGAAGCGGATGATCACGAAGAGGAAGGTGATCAGGATCGCCGGCATGCCCAGGCTCATCTCGGCCCATTCGAAGCGATGCGGCAGCGAAGTAAAGGCGGCGCCGACCAGTCCCGCGATCGCCATCGCCGCGAAGAAGCTGGGGCGGATGCTCACCACCGGCGCGCCGAGCTTGGCCTGGAGCAACAGTCCCTTGGCGATCGAGCCGATCGTCAGCGAGAGCGCCAGCGCCACCGCGGGCGCCGCCGACTGCACCGGCACCGACCAGCCCTGCCCCCGCGCGATGAAGATCAGCACGAAGCTCAAGCCGATCTGCAGCATCAGCACGCAGATCGAAATCGCCAGATTGGTGTGCCGGGCGATGTAGATCAGCGCGGTCTCGCAGACCGCGCCGGGCGAGGCGAGCACCTCCGAGAACAGCAGGATGCACAGCACCGCCGAGCCGATCACGAACTCGCGGCCAAGCAGCCCCATCACCCCCTCGGCGGGGATCGAGAACATCACCGCCAGCCCCGCCTGCGCACAGAGGATCCAGAAGCCGACCTGCCGCACCTGATTCGCCACCGCCGGGCGGTCGCCCGCGGCAAGGCTCTGGGTGATCACCGGCCCCAGGATCGGGTCGAAGCTCGATTTCAGCCGCTGTGGCACCGAGGCGACCTGCTGCGCCATGTAATAGATGCCGACCACCGACGGTGCGAACAGCAGGCCGAGGATGAAGCGGTCGACGTTGCGCGTCGCCCACTCGATCGCATCCGCCCCCGCCAGCGGCGCATTGAGCCGGGCAAGCCCCCAGATCACCGCCGGCTGCGGCCGCCAGCCCACCGGCAGGCCATATTCGCGCACGAACGGCACGATCGAGGCGACCAAAGCGGCGCTCATCGACAGCACATAGGCCATCAGCAGCCCGTCGCGCGACGAGACAAAGGAGAAGACGTACGCCGCGATGCTGATCGTCCAGGGCTCGATGATCGCCCGCGCGGTCACCGAGGCGCCGATATTGTGGCGATAGGCGAGCGCCGACAGCGACACGTCGGACAGCGCGATGGCGATCACCGCGACGGAGAGGAACCGTTCCAGCCCCATCACCGGGCTGTTGGGGAACATCGCCTGCGGGAAGACCATCATGATGCCGCTGGCGATCAGCGCCGCGACAAAGGCCACCACCATCGCGTCCCACACCACATGGGTGTGCGGCCGCTCGGTACTCGACAGCGCCTGCGCCAGCCCGCGCTTGAGGCCGAGCGTTGCGACGAGGGCCACGAACTCGATGACCAGCACCGCGATCGCATAGCGCCCGACGATCTCCGGGCCATAGGAGCGCCCGGCGATGAACAGGAACGGCAGCCGGGCGACCAGCCGGATGATGAAGCCCAGCATGTTGGTGCGCCCGCCCTTGGCGAGCGCGTTGATATCCTTGGACGCTTCCCCCTCGCTCAATGCGCGGCGCCCCAGCTGGGGCCGACGCCGATCTCCACGCCCAGCGGCACGGTGAGCTGGATCGCGGGTTCGGCGGCGGTGGCCATCACCCGCTCGATGATCGGCCGCGCGGCCGCGACATCCCCCTCGGGCAGTTCGAACACCAGTTCGTCGTGCACCTGGAGGAGCATGCGGACCTTATCCAGCCCCGCCTCGCGCAGCGCCGGGACCATCCGCGCCATGGCGCGCTTGATGATGTCGGCGCTGGTGCCCTGGATCGGCGCGTTGATCGCGGCGCGCTCGCTGCCCGCGCGCTCGTTGGGGTTCGACGCCTTGAGCCGCGGGAAATGCGTCTTCCGGCCGAACAGCGTCGTCGTATAGCCGCGCTCCTTCGCCTCGCGCAGCGTATCGGCGATGTAGCGGTTGATGCCGGGGAAGCGCTCGAAATATCGGCTGATCATCGCCTGCGCCTCGTCGGGCGTCACGTCGAGCCGGCCGGCTAGGCCCCAGCGCGAGATGCCGTAGAGGATCGCGAAGTTGATCGTCTTGGCGCGGCCGCGGGTGTCGCGGTTGACTTCGCCGAACAGCTCCATCGCGGTCATGCTGTGGATGTCGTCGCCCTTCTCGAACGCGGTGCGCAGCGCCGGCACGTCGGCGATGTGCGCGGCCAGCCGCAGCTCGATCTGCGAATAGTCGGCCGAGAGGATGACGTTGCCCGGCTCCGCCACAAACGCGTCGCGGATCTGGCGGCCCACTTCGGTGCGGATCGGGATGTTCTGGAGGTTCGGATCGGTCGAGGAGAGCCGCCCGGTCTGCGCGCCGGTGAGGCTGTAGCTGGTGTGGACGCGGCCCGTTTCGGGGTTGATCTGCGCCTGGAGGGCATCGGTATAGGTGGATTTGAGCTTCGACAGCTGGCGCCAGTCGAGCACCTTGAGCACCATCTCGCGGCCGGGCGAATCCTTGTCGGCGGCGATGCGCTCCAGCTCGTTGACGTCGGTGGAATAGACGCCGGACTTGCCCCTGCGGCCGCCCTTGATCCCCATCTTGTCGAACAGCACGTCACCCAGCTGCTTGGGGCTGCCGATGGTGAACTTGAAGCCTGCGATGGCGTGGATCTCTTCCTCCAGCGCCGCGATCTGCTGCGCGAAGTCGGACGAGAGCTTCGACAGCACCCCTGCATCGACCTTGATGCCGGTGCTCTCCATCTCCGCCAGCACGGCGACGAGCGGGCGATCGACGCTCTCGTAGACGCGGGTGACGCTCTCATAGGCGAGCCGCGGCTTGAGGCGGCGCCACAGCCGCAGCGTGACGTCGGCATCCTCGGCGGCGTAGCGGGTCGCGGCCTTGAGATCGACCTGGCCGAAATTCAGCTGGCTTTTCCCCGTGCCGACCACGTCCTTGTAGGCGATGCAGCTGTGGGCGAGATGGGTAGCGGCGAGCTCGTCCATGCCGTGGCCGTGGAGCCCGGCATCGAGATCGAAGCTCATCACGATCGTGTCGTCATAGGGCGCGACGCGGATACCGGCGCGGCCGAGCACGATCATGTCGTACTTCAGATTGTGCCCGATCTTGAGCACCGCCGGGTCCTCCAGCAGCGGCTTCAACCGGGCGAGCGCCTCGGCGCGGTCGATCTGCTCGGGCTTCTCGGCGAACATGTCGGTGCCGCCATGGCCGAGCGGGATGTAGCAGGCGAGGTTGGGCGCCAGCGCCATGCTGACCCCGACCAGATCGGCCTGGGTCGCGTCGAGCCCGGTCGTCTCGGTGTCGATCGCCACCCAGCCCTGGTGGCGCGAGACGGTGATCCAGCGGTCGAGCGCATCGAGATCGGTGACGGTCTCGTAGCCGTCATGGTTGCAGGGCGGGTCTTCCTCGACGCCGGGTGCTTCGTGCGTTTCCACCGGCGCATCGGCCACCGTTCCGAGGCGCGACAGCAGCGTCTTGAAGCCGTGATGCTCGAGGAAGGCGCGGAGCGGCGCATCGGGGATGCCCTGCAGCTCCAGCGCGTCGAGCGGCTCGGGCAGCGGCACGTCGCAGGCGAGCGTGACGAGCTTGTGGCTCAGTCGCGCGAGTTCGGCATGCTCGATCAGATTGTCGCGCAGTTTGCCCTTCTTCATCGTCGGCGCGGCGGCGAGCACCGATTCGAGATCGCCATGTTCGAGGATCAGCTTGGCCGCGGTCTTGGGGCCGACGCCGGGCACGCCGGGGACGTTGTCGACGCTGTCGCCCATCAGCGCGAGCACTTCGCCCAGCTTTTCCGGGCCGACGCCGAACTTCTCGCGGGTATCGTCGGGCCCCATGCGCCGGTTGTTCATCGTGTCGAGCATGTCGACCGACGGATCGGTCATCAGCTGCATCAGGTCCTTGTCGGAGCTGACGATCGTCACCTGCCAGCCCTGCGCGAGCGCCGCCTTGGTATAGCTGGCGATCAGGTCGTCGGCTTCCCAGCCCAGCTCCTCGATGCAGGGCAGGCTGAAGGCGCGGGTGGCGTCGCGGATCATCGGGAACTGGGGGACCAGGTCCTCGGGCGCGGGCGGGCGGTGCGCCTTGTACTGGTCGTAGAGATCGTTGCGGAAGGTGTGCTCGGACTTGTCGAGAATCACCGCCATGTGGGTCGGCCCATCGGCCTTGTGGAGCTCGTCGGCGAGCTTCCACAACATGCTGGTGTAGCCGTACACCGCCCCCACCGGCTCGCCATGCTTGTTGGTCAGCGGCGGCAGCCGGTGATAGGCGCGGAAGATGTAGCTGGAGCCGTCGACAAGATAGAGATGGGGCATGGGGCGGGAGATAGCAGCGCGGTGCGCCGCCGTCATCCCGCCGGGGCCTCTGTTTTCAGCCCGTGATCTTCAGGCGCCTGCCTGATGCTCGTCGACGACCGCGCGCACCACCGCGTGCATCAGCAACTGACGCTCGTTGATCGGGCGCGGCGTGTCGCCGATCATCACCGCCAGCGCATAGGACCGGCCATCGGGCGCGGTGAGCAGCGCCACGTCGTTATAGCCGGCGGTGCGGCCGAACAGGTCCTGGCCGGTACCGGTCTTGTGCGCGAGTTGCCAGCCGGGCGGCAGCGCGCCGCGCAGCCGGAACTTGCCGGTGTGCGAAGCCTGCATCGTCGCGATCAGCCACTGGGTCGATACGGGCGAGAGCAGCTCGCCGCGCTTCAGCCGGGCGAGTGCACCGGCAATGGCGAGCGGTGCCGCACCATCGGGCGGATCGGCGACATAACGCTGATAGGCGGCCACGCGGGTCTCGCGGGGCAGCTGCGCACGGGCGACGGCGAAGGTATTGCCCATCGAATATTCCGGCTTCCACGCGGTCAGCCCCGAGGTGCCGAGCTGGAGCAGCTTTTCGCCCGGCCCGAAGCGGATCGAGCCAAGGGCATTGCGCGCGATGAACGAGCGCACCGCCGGCGGCCCGCCGACGAGGCGGAGCAGCTTGTCGTTGCAGGTATTGTCGCTCATCGTCAGCGCCCGGCGCAGGATCTCGCCGACGGTGCTGTGATAGCCCTGATCGCCCTTCACCAACGACGCGACCGGCTGGTGGAACAGGGTGAAGTCGGCGCGGGTGATGACCAGCGGGTCGCTGAGCCGGATGCGGCCCTGGTCGACCTGGTCGAGCACGGTCATCGCCACCCACAGCTTGGAGACGCTCTGCTGCGGCAGCTTGCGCGCGCCGCCCTGCGAGGCGGTCCAGTTGCGGTCGACGCTGGTCACCGCAATGCCGACGACGCCGTCGAAATTGTGCGCGATCTCGGAGAGGCGGTTCACCAGCCCGGCGGGCGGCGGCACTTCGGCACGCGGGGCTGCCTGGGCGCGCGGGATCGGCATCAGCACGCCGTAATTGGGGGCGGGCAGATAGGCGGCGAGTTCGGGATGTTCGTGGACGGCGCAGCCCAGCAGCACCGCGGGACCAAGCCCTGCGACCGTCAGCGCACGCTCGACCTTGGAAAACCGGATTTTACGCACCGCCACCAACCTCTTGCCCGAATCCTTCATGCGACTGCCCCTAGAGGCGGCAAAGCACGGGATTGCCGCAATGCGACGAAGCGAGTCGGCGGAGCGATGAAACGTGCACCTTGCTGTCCGTACCCCCATGTCTCGCCGCTGCGGCTGGAGCTGCGACGAGGTCCTCAAATTGCCGGGTAGCGCAACCGGCCGATGAAGCGGGACAGGCTCGGGCGATTGGCCGTGCGCTGGACGAAACCGGCCTTGGCCTTTTCGAAGCGCATGATGCCCTCGATGCGGCGGGCGAGGAAGGCGCGGGTATCTTCCCACTCCTCGCTTTCGTCCTGCACGAACACGGCGATCGTCGCGGCATAGACGCTGCCGAGCGTCATCCGCTTGGTGTAATGGTTATAGTCGGTCGCGGTGTCGCCCGCCGCGCGCCACATCGCATCCGCGGCGCGCCAGCCGAGCTTGCTCGCCTTGGCGAGGTTCTGCGGCATGGCGAGGATCGCCAGCGCCCGGCGCAGCGCATCGCGATAGGGGGCGAGCAGCGCCAGCCGCGCCTCGACCAGCGCGGTGATGCGCGCGCGGATCTTCATGGCCGCCAGCGTCTCGGGCGAAAGTTCGTCCAGCATCGCGCGGTCGATATGCGCGAACCAGGCGTCGATCATCGCCAGCGGGCCATCCGAAAAGGCGAGTCGCGCCACGTCGCGGTCGACGCCCATGCCGTCGGCAGTGGCATCGAGCGCACGCTGGTTCCAGCCGTCAAAGGCGGCGTTGGCGGCAAGCGACGGCGCAAGCGCCGCGCGCAGTTCGTCGAGGGTGGCGTCGGCGAGATCCATGGGTGATGATCTAGGCCCGAAGCAGGCGCCCGGCAACCGCCTACCCCTTGGGCCGTACCGCCCCCTGCCGCACCAGCACCAGCGCCACCGCGACCAGGCCCGCGCCGAACAGATCGGCGGCGGCGAGCTTCTCGTCGAAGATCACCCAGCCCAGCGCCGCCCCGACCGCCGGCTGCACCAGCAGCGCGATACCGATGACCAGTGGCGAAAGGTGGCCGAGCGCATAGATCATGCACCCCTGGCCGATCAGCTGGCTGACGATGGCGAGCGCGAGCAGCGGCCACCACAGGTGGGGCACGATCTGCTCGCCCATCGCCAGCGCGATCACCAAGAGTGGCGGGATGGTGGCAAGCGAGGAGAGCGCCAGCGCCGGCACGGGGGCAAGGCTCGCCCGCACCCGCGCCATCAGCGCGAAATAGACCGCGTAGAACACGCCGGCTGCCAGGCAGAACAGGTCGCCCGCAAGGTGTCGCGAGGAAAGCTCGGCGGAGCGCCCGAGCAGCAGCGCGCCCCCGATGGCGGCCAGCAGCAACGCCGCACCCTGGCTCTTGCTCGGCCAGGCCCGCGCCACGACGAAGCCGTAGATCGGGAAGATCAGCGACGCCGAATTGCCGAACAGGGTGGAGTTGGCGAGCGTGGTGCGGACGATGCCGATATGCCAGCTGGCGAGATCGAGCGCGAACACCACGCCGGCGATGGCCAGGATCCACCAGCGCCCCCGGCCTGCCGCGATCGGCCGCTCGCCCATTGCCGTCGCTGCGGCAAAGAGGATCGGCGTGGCGATGATCAGCCGCCAGAACGCAGCCGATACCGGCCCGACATCGGCCATCCGGACGAACAGGGGACCCGTGGCCAGCGCCGTGTTTGCGACCAGCGCGGCGATCAGCGCGGTCGCAACATGGCTTCGTGCCGGGGTAGTTTTTGTTGTCGGTGCGTTGCGGTGCATGGCGCCCTGTAGCGCCCTATCTCCGCCAAGTCACAAACAGCATGAGGGAATTTCAATGCCCAGCCTGTTCGATCCGATTCAGCTCGGCGCGATCCACGCCGCGAACCGCGTATGGATGTCGCCGCTTACCCGCGGGCGCTCGACCCGCGGCCATGTGCCCACGCCCGTCATGGCCGACTATTACCGCCAGCGCGCCAGCGCCGGCCTGATCATCACCGAAGCGACCGGCATCAGCCAGCAGGGGCTCGGCTGGGCCTATGCCCCCGGCATCTGGAGCGACGAACAGGTCGAGGCGTGGAAGCCGATCACCGCCGCCGTCCACAAAGCCGGCGGCAAGATCGTCTCCCAGCTCTGGCACATGGGTCGTCTGGTCCATTCGGACTTTCTCGGCGGCGAGCCGCCGGTCTCGGCGTCGGCCACGACTGCGCCCGGCGAGGTCCGCACGTACCCGGCGGAGGACGCTGGCGAGATCAAGCGCCCCTATACCCAGGCCCGCCCGCTCCGCACCGACGAGATCCCGGGAATCCTCGAGGACTATGCCCGCGCCGCCGAGAACGCGATGCGCGCCGGCTTCGACGGCGTGCAGATCCACGCCGCCAATGGCTATCTGATCGACCAGTTCCTCCGCGAAAACTCGAACTTCCGCGACGACGACTATGGCGGCTCGATCGAGAACCGCATCCGCCTGCTCCGCGAGGTGAGCCGGCGCGTGGTCGACACGATCGGTGCCGATCGCACCGGCGTACGCCTCTCGCCCAATGGCGAGGTGCAGGGCGTCAACGACAGCAATCCGGTGCCGCTGTTCGAGGCCGCCGCCGCCGCGCTGGACGAGATCGGCGTCGCCTTCCTCGAGATGCGCGAGCCACGTCCGGGCGGCAGCCGGGGCGAGCCCGACCATCCGCCGATCCATCCGGTGATGCGCAAGGTGTATCGCGGCGTCCTGGCGCTCAATTCGGACTATGATGCCGCGAGCGCCCAGGCGGCGCTCGATGCGGGCGAGGCCGATGCGATCGCCTTCGGCCGGACCTTCCTCGCCAATCCCGACCTGCCGCGCCGCCTGCGCGAGGGGCTGCCGCTCAATCCGCAGCGCGAGGAATTGTTCTACATCGGTGGGGCCGAGGGCTATACCGACTATCCGACCGCCGACGAACTGGCGCTTCAGCCGGCCTGATCGAAACCGTCCAGCCAGCGGGTGCTGGCCTCGCGAAGGAGCGCACGCGACCTTTGCGGGGCCGCCACCATGGCCAGGGTAAACGGAAACCACGGCCAGAACAGGAAGAAGCCGACGACCAGCAGCGCGATCACGATGGCGCCACCAAATCGCAACGCGGCCAATCGCGAGTGGGCAGCATAATTTAGCTTGATCGTGCGGGGTGCCTTCGCGTCGAACCAGCTGCGGGTGACGAAGCTGTCCGGGGTGGCCTTCGGACGTTGTATTCCGAACCGCCAAGCCGGCGCCCCCCTCCCGCTCGGCGGTGCGGATGGGGGAGGGACCGTCCCCAAGCGACTTCGCCCGGGGCGGCCATTCCCTTCCGCAAGCGGAAAGGGAGATTTGGTGGGAGACACTTCGCGCCCGCTGGCGCGATCGATCACGACCAGCCGCCGCCCCCGCTCTTCGACGCGATAGCGGGAGGGCGGCATGTCCATCGGATCAGCCGAACTTGCCCTTGAGCGCGAGCATCGCCAGCGCCGCCTTGGCCGCTTCGCCGCCCTTGTCCTTCTGCGCAGGGTCCGCGCGGACCAGCGCCTGCGCCTCGTTCTCCACCGTCAGGATGCCGTTGCCGATCGCGACGCCGTCCATCGACAGCGCCATCAGCCCGCGCGCGCTCTCGCCTGCGACGATCTCGAAATGATAGGTTTCGCCGCGGATCACCACGCCGATCGCCACGAACGCGTCGTAACGGCCGCTGTCCGCCGCCAGCGCGACGGCGCCCGGGATTTCCAGCGCGCCCGGCACGGTGATCACCTCGGCCTTGTGCCCGGCCGCTTCGATCGCGGCCTTGGCGCCGGCGATCAGCATGTCGTTGAGATGCTCGTAGAAGCGTGCTTCGACGATGAGGATGTTGGCCATTATTGCTCCGGATCCAGGGGGCGTTCGCCGACGATCGACAGGCCATAGCCGTCGAGCCCGATCAGCGTGTGATGGGTGTTGGTGAGCAGAATCATGTCCTGCACGCCGAGTTCAGTGAGGATGGTCGCGCCGACGCCATAATCGCGCAGCTCATCCATGTCCTTGGGTTCGATCTCGCCCGCGCGCGCCTGCAGCGCCAGGGTGAACTGGTCGGGGCGGGGCTTGTTGATCACCACGATCACGCCGGCGCCTTCCTTGCCGATGATCTCCATCGACTTGCGCAAGAGGCCGCCGCGCGGGCCGTCCTCGCCGAACAGGTCGCTGAACGGCGAAAGCGCGTGCATGCGGACCAGCGTGGGCTTGGCGGGATCGATGCGGCCCTTGACCAGTGCGATCTGTTCGCTGCCGCTCGCCTTGTTCCAGAAGGTGAGCGCCCGCCAGTCGCCGCCCCAGGGGCTGGTGAAGCTCGCCTCGGCGCGCTGCTCGACGAGATGGTCGTGGCGACGGCGATAGGCGATCAGGTCGCGGATCGTGCCTATCTTGAGGTTGTGGAGCTGGGCGAAGCCGACGAGATCGTCGAGCCGCGCCATCGTCCCGTCGTCCTTCATGATCTCGCAGATCACGCCGGCGGGGTTCAGGCCCGCCAGACGAGCGACGTCGACCGCCGCTTCGGTATGGCCGGCGCGGACGAGCACGCCGCCGTCGCGCGCGACCAGCGGGAAGACATGGCCCGGCGTTACGATGTCGGGCCGCCCCTTGGTACCGTCGATCGCGACCGAGATGGTGCGGGCGCGGTCGGCGGCGGAGATGCCGGTGGTCACGCCTTCCCTGGCCTCGATCGAGACGGTGAAGGCGGTTTCGTGCCGGGTGCCGTTGGCACGGCTCATCAGCTCGAGCCCGAGCTGGTCGACGCGCGCCTTGGTCATCGCCAGGCAGATCAGGCCGCGGCCGTACTTGGCCATGAAGTTGATCGCGTCCGGGGTCGCCATCTGCGCAGGAATGACCAGATCGCCCTCGTTCTCGCGATCCTCATCATCGACCAGGATGAACATCCGGCCGTTGCGGGCCTCGTCGATCAGTTCCTCGGGCGAGGAGAGGAAGCCGTGCTTGAGCGCGGCGAGTTCAGCCTTTGGCACGCAATGCCTCCATGCGCTGAAGATAGCGCGCCAGCACGTCGATCTCCAGATTGACCGCCTGGCCTTCCGCCAGCGTGGCGAAGGTGGTGACCGCGGCGGTGTGCGGAATGATGTTGAGGTGGAATTCGACGCCCTCGGGGGTGTCGTCCACCGCGTTGACCGTCAGTGATACGCCGTCGACGGTGATCGATCCCTTGGGCGCCACGTACGGCGCGATCTCCGGCCCCGCCGCGATCACGACATGGTGCGAACCGTCGATCGCCTCGACCAGCTTTACCCGGCCGATACCGTCGACATGGCCGGTGACGATGTGCCCGCCCAGCTCGTCGCCCAGGCGCAGCGCGCGCTCGAGGTTGAGCTTGCGGCCGGCGGTCCACTGGTCGTCGGCGGTGCGCGACACGGTTTCGCCCGACACGTCGAAGTCGAGCCAGCCGGGCCCCTTGTCGACCACCGTCAGGCACACGCCCGAACAGGCGACCGAGGCGCCCAGGTCGATCTCATGGGTGGGATAGGCCGTCGCCACGCGCACGCGCAGGTCACCCTGGCGCTCTACCGCGTCGATCGTGCCGACATCGCTTACGATTCCGGTGAACATCAGTTGCGCTCGTAGACCTCGAACCGATCGCTGCCAAGCGTACGCGAGTCCAGCAGGCGCCAGCGATCATGCGCCTCGGACAAGGCGGCGAGGCCGAACGCCTCGACCGCGGGTTTACCGCCGCCGAGCAGGATCGGCGCACGGTAGAGGAGGAGCCGGTCGACCAGATCGGCGCGGAGAAACGCGGTCGCTGCCTTGGCGCCGCCTTCCACCATCAGCGTGTCGAGGCCGGCGAGGTGGCGAATGTCGGCAATGTCGGCGATCCGCTCCCATCCCGGCGGCGTGGGGCCGGTGGACGAGAGCAGGATCCGGCGCGGCGAGCGATCGGCAAGGCCGGGAAGGCGCACGTCCAGCTTCGGGACATCGGCGAGGAAGGTGCCGCGGCCGACGAGAATCCCGTCGTGCCGGGCGCGTTCGAGATGGGCATGGGCACGGGCCTGCGGGCCGGTGATCCATTTGCTCTCGCCCGTCGACAGCGCAATGCGGCCGTCCAGCGAGGTCGCCAGCTTGAGGGTGACGTGCGGGCGGCCCTTGGCGAGGCGGGTGAGGAAGCCGGCCATGCTGCGCCGCGCCTCTGCCGCCATCAACCCGGACTCGACGGCAATCCCCGCGTCGTGCAAGCGCGCAAGGCCGGTGCCATCGGTGCGGGGATCGGGATCCCGCAGCGCCGCAACCACGCGGGCGACGCCGGAGGCGATCAGCAGATCGGAACAGGCGGGGCCCCGCGCCGAGACATGGGCGCAGGGCTCGAGCGTGACATAAGCGGTGGCGCCGCGCGCCGCCTCGCCCGCTTCGGCCAGCGCCATCGCCTCGGCATGCGGGCGGCCACCGGGCTGGGTCCAGCCGCCACCCACCACCCGACCGCCCCGCACCAGAACGCAGCCGACATTGGGATTGGGCGCCGTCCGCCCCTTGCCGCGCTCGGCGAGCCCGAGCGCCACCGCCATCCAGCGTGCGTCGGTCAAATGCCGTGCTTCTTCAACCAGTCGTCGTACTTCTTGAATTCGGCCTGGCGCTTTTTCTGGCGCTCCTGGAAGGCTGCTTCCTCTTCCTGCCGCTTCGCCTCGTCGACCTTCTGCTTGGCGCGGATCTCCGCCTCGGTGCGGGTGATCGGCCAGCTGTCCACGTAGATGATGTTCTTCTTGTACGGCATCGGCACGTGCGAATCCTTCACGAACATCACGATGATGCCGAAGGTGATCGCCAGCGCGAGGATCATGAACCAGAGCTCGTGCTGCTTGCGCGTCGCCAGATAGCCGCGAAGGTCGCGTAGCGCCTTCAGCGGCGAGATGTACTTGAGGAAGGTCATCGGGGGCCGAAGATAGGGACGCGGGGGCTCCAGGGCCAGCCCCCGCGTCCACGCCGCTGCGATCGGAGGGCGATCAGCGGGCGTCTTCGATCCGGAAGCGGACGGTCATCGTCTTCCAGCTTTCCTCGGGCACCCCACCGCGCATGGCGGCACGGAAGCGCCACTTGCCGAGCGCCTGGCGCTTGGTGACGGCGAAGAAGGCGTCGCTGGTGGCGCTCACCGGCTCCACTGCCTTGACCCGCCCGTCGGTGCCGATCAGCACGCGCAGGGTGACGAGCCCGTCGCGCTGGGCGCGGATCTCCTGGGAGGGATATTCGGGCTGGAAGTCCTGCGCATAGCGGGGATCGGTGGTGGCGCCGATCAGGACCGGCACGGCCTTGGGCGGATCCGCGACCACCGGCGGCCCGGCCTCGGCCGGCTTTACGAACGGCGGCTGCGGATCCGCGACCACATTGGTCGCGTCGATCCGGACCTCCGACGGATGTGACACGATGGGATCTGGAATCGTCGGCAGCGGCTGGGTCGGCGTCACCGCCTTTACGGGTTTGGGCTGCGGCTTCGGCTCGTCGATCGGCGGGGGCGGCAGCGGGATGTTCGTGCCTTCGAACGGCTTGACCTGCGGCTTGGGCAGGAACTGGGGCGCCGAGAAGATCAGCCCGGCGATGATCGCGCCGTTGATCGCCAGTGCGGCACCGAAGCTGACCGATCGCGGGGCGCTGGCATGATAACGGGTATCGGCATGCATGACGTTGCACTCCTTCTCCAACACCGGTCTATGAACGCCGGATGAAGGTTATGGTACAACGTTACATTTCAGGCGTAAAGATGGAGCGGCTCATCCCGTGGCGAGCCGTTCCAGCGCACGATCCTTGCCGATCAGCGGCAGCAGCGCGGCCATGTCCGGGCCATGGTCGCGCCCCGTCAGTGCACGGCGGAGCGGCAGGAACAGCGCCTTGCCCTTGCGGCCCGTGGCGGCCTTCAGCGCATCAGTGAGCGCGCGCCACGGATCGGCAGACCAGTCGAGCCCTTCCGCCACCGCGCGGGCCTGGGCGAGGAAGTCGCGGTCGTCCGTCTCCACCGGCGGCGCGGCGATCGGGCCTTCGACGACCGCCCACCAGTCCGCCGCCTCGGCGACCGTGTTGAGGTTGGGGCGAATGGCGTCCCAGCCGGCCGCGTCGATTCCCATGGGCAGGCGGTTGGAAACGGCCGCATAGGGCAGTTGATGGACGATGCGGGCATTGAGCTGGGCGAGCTCCGTTTCATCGAACCGCGCGGGGGCACGCCCGAAGCGGCCGAAGTCGAAGCCGGCGACCAGCGGCGCGGGATCGGCAAAGGGCTCGACGGGATCGCTGGTGCCGAGCCGGGCGAGCAGCGCGATCAGCGCCTGCGGCTCGATGCCCATCTCGCGAAAATGGTCGATGCCGAGCGAGCCGAGTCGCTTGGACAGCTTGCCTTCCGCCCCGGTGAGCAGCGCCTCGTGCGCGAAGCCCGGCACCGCGCCGCCGAGTGCGGTGAACATCTGGATCTGCGACGCCGTGTTCGAGACATGGTCCTCGCCGCGCACGACATGGGTGACGCCCATGTCGATATCGTCGATCACGCTTGGCAGCAGATAGAGCCAGGAGCCGTCGGCGCGGCGCACGACGGGATCGCTGAGCAGCTTCGCCTCGAAGTGCTGGGGCCCGCGCACCAGATCGTCCCAGCCGATCGCCTCGTCGTGATCGAGCTTGAAGCGCCAATGGGGGCGCACGCCCTCGGCCTCCAGCGTGGCACGATCGGCATCGGTGAGCGCCAGTGCGGCACGGTCATAGACCGGCGGCAGGCCGCGGCCGAGCAGCACCTTGCGCTTGAGCTCGAGTTCCTGCGCGGTCTCATAGGCGGGATAGACCCGGCCATCGGCGACCAGCTCGGCGAATCGCGCTTCGTAGCGGTCGAATCGGGCCGACTGGCGCTCCTCGCGATCCGGCGTCAGCCCCATCCAGGCGAGATCGGCGCGGATGCTTTCGACGAATCGTTCTTCCGACCGGGCCTGATCGGTATCGTCGATCCGCAGCAGGAAGGTCCCGCCATGGCGGCGCGCGAACAGCCAGTTATGCAATGCGGTCCGCAGGTTGCCGACATGCAGCGTACCGGTGGGGCTCGGGGCGAAACGGGTGACGACGGTCATGCCTGCGGCCTAGGCTGGCACAGGCAAAGCGGCAATGCCTCTTTGCGTCACGGAAACGTCGCACTAAAGGGCGCGGGCATCGGGACATCGTGAGCGGCTCAGGAGGCCAGCATTTTATGAAACTCATGGCCGGCAATTCGAACCTGCCGCTGGCGAGCGCCATCGCCGACTATCTGGAAATCCCCCTCACCCAGGCGAACGTCCGCCGCTTCGCCGACGAGGAGATCTTCGTCGAGATCCTCGAGAACGTCCGCGGCGAGGACGTGTTCGTGCTCCAGTCGACCAGCTACCCGGCGAACGACAACCTGATGGAGCTGCTGATCATGATCGACGCGCTGCGCCGCGCGTCGGCCAAGCGGATCACCGCGGTGCTCCCCTATTTCGGCTATGCCCGCCAGGACCGGAAGCCGGGTCCGCGCACGCCGATCTCGGCCAAGCTGGTCGCCAACCTGATCACCACCGCAGGCGCCAACCGCGTCCTCTCCGTCGACCTCCACGCCGGTCAGATCCAGGGTTTCTTCGACATTCCGACGGACAATCTGTTCGCGGCGCCGGTGATGTCGGCCGATATCCAGACGCGCTTCATCGACAAGCAGTGGATGGTCGTCTCGCCCGACGTCGGCGGCGTGGTGCGTGCGCGCCAGCTCGCCAAGCGGCTGGACAACGCCCCCCTCGCGATCGTCGACAAGCGCCGCGAGCGTCCGGGCGAATCGGAAGTGATGAACATCATCGGCGAGGTGAAGGGCCGCTTCTGCATCCTGATCGACGACATCGTCGATTCGGCCGGCACGCTGTGCAACGCCGCCGCCGCGCTGAAGGCGGCAGGCGCGGAGGACGTGGTCGCCTATTGCACCCACGGCGTGCTTTCGGGTGCTGCAATGTCGCGTGTCGCCAAGTCCGAGCTGCGCGAGCTGGTGATCACCGATTCGATCGGCAATCACGAGGTGGTCGCGGCCGGCGAGAAGGTCCGCCACCTGACCATTGCCCCGCTGATCGCCGAGGCGATCCGCCGCATCGCCGACGAAAGCTCGGTGTCGAGCCTGTTCGATTGAACCCTTCTTAGCCCCTCCCCTTCAGGGGAGGGATTGGGGTGGGGTCGTGTCTCACCGAGACCAACCGACGTTCCGGAATCCCTCCACCCCCAACCCCTCCTCCCAGGAGGAGGGGCTTAAGAAAAATCAGCTCTTCGCCACCGCCTCCCAGATCAGCGCACCGCCCACCGCGATCATCAGCAGATAGATCGCGGTATAGAACCGCTCGGGCGACACCCGCCGTACCAGCCACACCCCCGCCAGCGTCGACGCAAGCGCCAGCGGGAACAGCGCCGCCGAGGTCAGCAGGTTCGCGGGCGTGAACTGGCCGAGCGCCCAATAGGCGGGCACCTTGATCCAGTTGGTCGCGGCGAAGAAGATCGCCGTCGTCCCCACCAGCCGGTCGCGCGGCAGGTTGCGCGGCAGCACCCACAGCTGGAAGGGCGGCTGCCCGGCATGGGCGATCTGGCTGGTGAAGCCCGAAGCGACGCCGAACAGGCTGCCCACCCATTCCGGCCAGCGCGCCGCCACCGAAGGCGTCGCCCGGCCGCTCGCCCAGAGCCGGTAGAGCCCGAACAGGATCGAGATCGCGCCCACCGCCGCCAGCACCAGGACCGGCGACACGCTCGCGGCAAAGCCATAGCCCAGCGCGATCCCGGCCATCGATCCCGGCAGCATCCACGCCAGCAGCCGCCAGTCGACCGTGCGGCGGAAGGCCCAGACGCTCACCACGTCCTGCAGGATCAGGATCGGCAGCGTGATCGCCGCGGCGCGCACCGGATCGATGGCGAGCGCGAGCAGCGGCAGCGACAGCGCGCCCATGCCGGCAAACCCGCCCTTGGACAGGCCGAGCAGCAGCACGGCGGGCACAGCGAGCGTATAGAAATGCCAGTCGGTGATCATGGCGGCCAGCTTTCGCAGGGGTTGTCCGGATTGCAAAGCGCCGCGCGCAGTCTACGATTCCGATATGGGAGAGGACCGTACGGGCCAGATCGCGGTGCTGTTCGTATCGAAGCGCACGCAGGAGGACGATGCCGGCTATGCCGCCGCCGCCGAGGCGATGGACGCGCTTGCCGCGACACAGCCCGGCTATCGCGGGGTGGAATCGCAGCGCGGGCCCGGGGGCGTCGGCATCACGATCAGCTATTGGGCGGACGAAGCCAGTGCCGCCGCCTGGCGCGACCATCGCGACCATGCGGCCATCCGCAGCCAGGGCCGTGCGCGCTGGTACGACTGGTATGAGGTGATCGTCACCCGCGTCGAGCGCAGCTACCAGTGGCGCCGGGCATGAGCCGCGCGATCGACCGCGATTTCGCCTTGTTGTTCGGCGTGATGCTGCTGATCGCCGCCGGCAACACGGCACTGCAGTCGATTCTGCCCGCGCTCGGCCGCGAACTGCACGCCGCCGACAGCGCGGTGGCGGCGGTCTTTTCGGTTTCGGCGCTGTTATGGATGCTGACCGCACCGTTCTGGGCAAATCGCTCGGAGCGCGCCGGACGGCGGAAGATGGTGCTGCTCGGCATCGTTGGCTTCACCGCCTCGCTGGGGCTGTGCGGCCTCTGCCTGGCGCTCGGCATCAACGGGGTGCTGAGTCCGTTCGCCACCTTTGCCGCCTTCGTGGTCGGTCGCATGCTCTACGGCGCGTTCGGGTCGGCCGCGCCGCCGGCGGTACAGGCGATCGTCGCGGCCCGCACCAGCCGAGGCGACCGCACCAAGGCGCTGACCCTGCTCGCCTCGGCCTTCGGGCTGGGGACGATCCTGGGGCCGGCGGTGGCGCCCTATCTGGTGATGGGGCATCTCTGGCCGGGCGGCCCGCTGATCGGGCTGTCCGGCCCTGCCTTTGCGGCGAGCGCCGTCGGCATGGTGCTGTTCGTCGCGGTACTGCGGTTGCTGCCGGCCGAGTCCGGCGCGGTGGAGCATGGCGCCGCCACCAGCTACCCCTCGATCGGCGGACAAGGCACCGGCGCCAGCGTCGCGGCGGCGACCGGCGAGCATGCCGAGCATGTCCGCACCTTCGATCCGCGCGTACGGCCCTGGATGATCGCGGGGCTGATCACCGGCCATGCCCAGGCGATGACCGGGCAGGCGATCGGCTTCCTGATCATCGATCGCCTCGCGCTCGCGCCCGCCGCCGCGCTGGAACCGACCGGCCTGGTATTGATGATCGGCGCCGGCGCCTCGCTGCTCGTGCAATGGGGCCTGATTCCGCTGCTCGACCTCAAGCCGCGCGCGCTGATCCTCGCCGGGGCGGCGCTCGGCACGTTGGGCTGCCTCGCCACCGCGAACGCCACGAGCCTGTACGGCATCGCGCTCGGCTATGCGATGATCGCGCTCGGCATGGGCTTTGCCAGGCCAGGCTTCACGGCAGGCGCGTCACTGGCGGTTGGGCCCCATGCGCAGGGCTCGGTGGCGGGGCGGGTGACCTCGATCAACGGGGCGGCGTTCGTGCTGGGTCCTTCGATCGGGGTGGCGATGTACGAGCGCTGGGGCGCGCTGCCCTATCTGGTGGCAGCCACCGCACTGGCATCCCTGTTCGCCTATGGCTGGTTCGCGACGCGCCGGCGCACGACCGCTCGCGCCGCATAGGCACGCGGATCAGGCCGAATCGGGGGGCTCGCGGCCCTCTGTCAGCTCGACGACCTCGAAGGCATAGGACGTCCACCCGCGCTGCCGTGCCGCCTCCTCGGTGGCGGCACGCTTGCCGATCGCGTCCTTCAGCGACTTGGTGTGTCCCCAGAAGACCTCGGTGCGGCCGCCCTGCAGCTCCGCGACGATCCGCCAGTAATGGGTGAAGGGCGCGGCGGTCGGCCCGATCGTCTTCACATAGCCATCGGGCAGTGTCGCCGTCAGGTATCGCTTGCGCTTGGCCATGGCATCCCCGCTGGTGACGGCAGCCATCCGCGTACCGTCCGCACGACGGCCGACGATCGAATGGGCATTTCAGGGAATCGGAAACGCTGTTGGATGCCCCGTGAGGATTCGAACCTCAATTGACGGAGTCAGAGTCCGTAGTCTTACCTTTAGACGACGGGGCACCGGACAGGTCGCGCCAGATAGGGGGATGCAGCGGCCGTGTCAACGCTGCAAATGCGCGCTCACCTTGCTCTTGTCACAGACCTCGTCTAGCCTTGCATCCAAGCACCGGCCGAGCCGTTTTGGTTCGGTGACGGAAGAAGATAAGTGAGTTGATGACATGGGGGATGGCTCCGCCAGAATGCCCCGCGGAAGGCGCGCTGCCGCTGCGCGCCCTGTGGCGCCGCCGGCCGCGAAAGCGCCTGCCGCGAAGGGACCGCCGCGCTGGTCCGAATCGCGGCATTATGCGGCGCTGGACCTGGGTACCAATAATTGCCGGCTGCTGATCGCCCGCCCGCAAGGCGCGGGCTTCGCGGTGATCGACGCGTTCTCGCGAATCGTCCGCCTCGGCGAGGGGTTGGCGACGACCGGTCGCCTGTCGGACGCCGCGATCGAACGCACGCTGGCGGCGCTGCGAATCTGCGCCGACAAGCTCAAGCGCCGCAATGTGGCGCTTGCCCGCTCGGTCGCGACGCAGGCCTGCCGCCAGGCGGTGAACGGCGCCGAGTTCATCGAGCGCGCCTATCGCGAGACCGGCATTGCGCTGGATATCATCACCGCCGAGGAAGAGGCGCGCCTTGCCGTGCTCGGCTGCCATGCGCTGCTCGAGCCCGGCGACGGCCCGGCTTTGGTGTTCGACATCGGCGGCGGCTCGACCGAGCTGGTGCTCGTCGATTCGCACGCGCCCGTCCCCCACATTCTCGACTGGCACAGCGCGCCCTGGGGCGTGGTGTCGCTCAGCGAGGCGACCGGGCAGAGCAAGGCGGTGACCGTCGACGCCCGGGCCGCCGCCTATGCCGACATGCGCGCCAGGGTACGGGAGAGCTTCGCGCCGTTCGTCGAGCGGCTGCGGGCACCCAAAGGCACGCGGCGGCTGCTCGGTACCAGCGGCACGGTGACGACGCTCGCCAGCGTGCATCTGGGCCTCACCTCCTATGATCGCTCGGCGGTCGACGGGCTGATCGTGCCGAGTGCGGCGATGCGCGAGGTCAGCCGGAACATCGCCGCGATGAGCATCAAGGAACGCGCCCAGGTGCCCTGCATCGGCAACGAACGCGCCGATCTGGTGGTCGCCGGCTGCGCGATTCTGGAGACGATCCTCGACATCTGGCCCGCCGAGCGGCTAGGCATCGCCGATCGCGGCATTCGCGAAGGTATATTGCGGCGGCTGATCGGTGGCGCGCCCTTATAAGGTTGTGAGGAACATTCGATGAGCAGGGGCGGTGGCCGCGGCCATGTCCGCGTGCGCACGGCGCGCGGCCGTACGGCGCAATCGACGCGCTGGCTGGAGCGCCAGCTGAACGACCCCTATGTCCGCCGGGCAAAGGCCGAGGGCTATCGCAGCCGCGCGGCGTACAAGCTGACCGAGCTCGACGAGAAGTTCGGCTTCCTCAAGGGCGCCAAGCGCGTGGTCGACCTCGGCGTCGCACCCGGCGGCTGGACGCAGGTGGTGCGCCGCGTGCTGCCCAGGGCGGCGGTGGTCGGCATCGACCTGCTGCCGGTCGACCCGATCGAGGGCGCGACGCTGCTCCAGATGGACTTCATGGACGATGCCGCGCCCGATCGGCTGATCGAGGAACTGGGCGGCGCGCCGGACCTGATCCTGTCCGACATGGCGGCGAACACCGTCGGCCATCCGCAGACCGACGCGCTGCGCACCATGGCGCTGGTCGAGACCGCGCTCGACTTCGCCATCAAGACGCTCGAGCCGGGCGGCGATTTCGTCGCCAAGGTGTTCGCCGGCGGTGCCGATTCGACGCTGGTCGCCGAGATGAAGCGCAACTTCACGACGGTGAAGCACGCCAAGCCGCCGGCCAGCCGCAAGGGCTCGGTCGAGTGGTATGTCGTGGCGCAGGGCTTCAAAGGGCGCAGCGCTGCGGCGCCCGCGGACGCGGAGTAACCGAGCCAAGCGCCTCTAGCCCCTCCCCTTCAGGGAGAGGTTGGGGTGGGGGCTGATGTGGAAGCAAACGTGCCCCGCGTGGTGGCATGGTGCACTCCCCGCGCGTTCTGGAATCCCTCCACCCCGACCCCTCCTCCGAGGAGGAGGGGCTTGGTTGGGTCAGAGCAACCCCAGCCCTGCCAGTTCACCCATTAGCGATGGCGGCAGTTCCTCCGCGCCGCTGTCCAGATCGCCCAGATCCGGCGGCGCGTCGGTGGCTTCTAGATAGCGCCAGCCCTGGTGGGCGCGCTTGGGTCGGGCCTGGACGAGGACCAGCTTCGGCTCGAGCAGGATCGCCGTTCGCCCGCCCTCGGCCTCGCCGAAGCCGAGGATCGGCGAACGACCGACCAGCTGGTGCTTGAGAATCCAGAACAGGGAGCCCCCGTCGATCTCTTCGTGCCGCTTGGGCAGATAGCGCGTGGTCAACGCCACGCCACCGAGCGCAGCACGCGCTTCGAGGCGGGATCGCAGGAAATCGACGCTGTCGCAGGCAAAGGCGACCTTGGTGAGATGGAGTGGCACAGGCGCTGATTTGGGCAATCCGCTGCCCGCGATCAAGTCAGCTGCCGAGCCCCACCAGCGTCGCGAGCCCCAGGAACGAGAAGAAGCCCATCACGTCGGTCATCATCGTGACGAACACCGCCGAGGAAACGGCGGGATCGACGCGCAACCGATCGAGCGTCACCGGGATCAGCACGCCGGACAGCCCGGCGATCAGGTTGTTGATCACCATCGCCATGCCGATCACGAGCGCCAACCAGGGAATGCCGTAGATCAGCATCGTCCCTGCCCCGATCGCCAGCCCCAGCGACGCGCCGTTGGCGGCGGCGATCCGCAGTTCGCGCAGGATCATGCGGATGGTGTTCGATTCGGTCAGCTGGTTGGTCGCGATCGCCCGGACCACCACCGCCAGCGTCTGCGTGCCGGCATTGCCGCCCATCCCCGATACGATCGGCATCAGCACCGCAAGCAGCGCGAACTTGGCGATCTCGCCCTGGAACAGCCCGACAACCGAAGCCGCGAGGATCGCGGTGCCGAGATTGACGAACAGCCAGGTCAGCCGCGTTTTGACCGTCAGCAGCACCGGCTCGTTGATGTCGCCCTCGCCGGCGCCGGACAGGCGGAGAATGTCCTCGCCGGCTTCCTGCGAGATGATATGGACGATGTCGTCCACCGTGATCATGCCGACCAGCCGGCCGCTCAGGTCCACCACCGCGGCCGAGATCAGCGCGTATTTCTGGAAGCGCAGCGCCACTTCCTCCTGGTCCATGTCGACCGGGATCAGCGTCTGCTCGCGCTTCATCACGTCGCTCATCGTGATCCCGCGCGGAGTGCGCAGGATCCAGCTGAGCTCGCAGGTGCCGATCGGCTTGTGCGAGGGGTCGACGACGAAGATTTCCCAGAAATCGGTGGTCAGCGCGTCATTGCCGCGCAGATAGTCGAGTACATGGCCGACGGTCCAATGCTCGGGCACCGCGATCAGCTCGCGCTGCATCAGGCGGCCGGCGGATTCCTCGGGGTAGGACAGCGCTTCCTCGATCGCGGCGCGGTCGTCGGGGTCGAGCGCGCGCAGCACCTCGCGCTGGTCCTCGACGTCCATGTCCTCGATGATTGCGACGGCGTCGTCGGTATCGAGCTCGGCCGCGATGTCCGCCACCTGGTGCGGCTCGAGCGCGTCGACCAGTGCCTCGCGCACCCAGTCGTTCATCTCGGCGAGCACGTCGCCGTCGATCAGGTCGGAAATCGCGGTGACGACGTCGGCGCGCTGTTCCGAGGGGACCAGTTCGATCAGATCGGCGATGTCGGCAGGGTGGAGCGGCGCGACCAGCGCATGCGCGGCTTCGTCGTCGCCCTGGTCGACCGCCTCGAGCACCGCGCTGACGAATTCGGGCTTGAGCCGATCGTCCTCGTCGAGCTGGCTTTCGGGCGCGATGGCCTCTTCGTGCAGTTCGGTCTCGCTCACCGTCCGACCTCCCGTGCCGCGGCCCCTTGCCGGGCGCGCTGCCATCCCCAGCGGGCATTTGCAAGTCGACAGCGCTCCGCCTAGGGCTTCGTTCCAGTTTTATAGAAGAGGTGCCCCATGGCCGAACCCACCACGCTCATTCTCACGCTCGATACCGGCGACGTCCGCATCCGCCTCCGCCCCGATCTCGCGCCGAACCATGTCGCGCGCATCGCCGGCCTTGCCGACGAAGGTTTCTATGACGGCGTGGTGTTCCACCGCGTGATCGACGGCTTCATGGCGCAGGGCGGCGATCCCTCGGGCACCGGCATGGGCGGTTCGGACAAGCCCGACCTCGCGCAGGAATTCTCGAAGGAGCGTCACGTCCGCGGCGTCTGCTCGATGGCGCGCACGATGAACCCGAACAGCGCCAACTCGCAGTTCTTCATCTGTCTCGACGACGCGACCTTCCTCGACGGCCAGTACACGGTCTGGGGCGAAGTGATCGAAGGCATGGACCATGTCGACGCGCTGCCGAAGGGCGAGCCGCCCGCGAACCCGGGCAAGATCGTCAAGGCCCGCACCGAGGCTTGATGCGTGTTCCCCCTCCCGCGCCGCCGAGGCGGGAGGGGCTGTTTTGGCGGTCGGACGACGAGGCCTGCGGCAGGATTGCACCGCAACCCTCGCTATCCACCCTCATCCCGCGAAGGCGGGGATCCAATAGCGCTGAGTCTTTCGGTGCCTGCCCCCAGCGTCCCGGCAGATGGATTTCCGCCTTCGCGGGAATGACCGTTGGGTTTGGGGAGGGCGCGGCAACCCTGGCGCTTCACGAGATGGTAAGCCCGCCGGGCCTATGGCTTCGCGCTCCATCCGGATTGACGCGCCATGTTGCAAACCATTCGCAATCGCATTAATCCCTAAAAGGGTGGATTTCACGCGCGCGCTGTGCTTAGGCGGGCGCGATCCAACTCCCCGTTCCCTTGAAAAGGCGGACTGCTCCCATGAACATCCACGAATATCAGGCCAAGGAACTGCTCGCGAAGTTCGGCGTGCCCGTGCCGGCCGGCTTTGCCGCATTGAGCGTCGAAGAGGCCGTTGAAGCCTCGAAGAAGCTGCCTGGGCCGCTTTATGTCGTGAAGGCGCAGATCCATGCCGGCGGCCGCGGCAAGGGCAAGTTCAAGGAACTGCCGGCCGAAGCCAAGGGCGGCGTCCGCCTCGCCAAGACCGAGGACGAGGTTCGTCACGCCGCGACCGAGATGCTCGGCAACACGCTGGTGACGATCCAGACCGGCGCCGCCGGCAAGCAGGTCAACCGCCTGTACGTGACCGACGGCGTCGACATCGCCAAGGAATTCTACCTCGCGCTGCTGGTCGATCGCGCCACCGGCCGAGTCGCCTTCGTCGTCTCGACCGAAGGCGGCATGGACATCGAAACCGTCGCGCATGACACGCCGGAAAAGATCCACACCTTCGACGTCGATCCCGCAACCGGCTTCATGCCCCACCACGGCCGCGCCGTCGCCAATGCGCTCGGCCTCGAGGGCGATCTCGCCAAGCAGGCGCAGAGCCTCGCCGGCAAGGTGTACGACACCTTCCTCGGCACCGACGCCTCGCAGATCGAGATCAACCCGCTCGCCGTCACCGACGATGGCAAGCTGATGGTGCTCGATGCCAAGGTCGGCTTCGATTCGAATGCGATGTACCGTCACAAGGACCTGATGGAACTGCGCGACGAGACCGAAGAGGATCCGATGGAGCTCGAGGCGTCGAAGTACGACCTCGCCTACATCAAGCTCGACGGCGACATCGGCTGCATGGTCAACGGCGCCGGCCTGGCGATGGCGACGATGGACATCATCAAGCTGAACGGCATGTTCCCGGCCAACTTCCTCGACGTCGGCGGCGGCGCGAACAAGGAAAAGGTGACCGCGGCGTTCAAGATCATCCTCGCCGATCCGGCGGTGAAGGGCATCCTCGTCAACATCTTTGGCGGGATCATGAAGTGCGACATCATCGCCGAGGGAATCGTTGCTGCCGCCAAGGAAGTGAACCTGTCGGTGCCGCTGGTCGTCCGCCTGGAAGGCACGAACGTGCAGGCCGGCAAGGACATTCTGGCGAACTCGGGCCTCGCGATCGTTCCCGCGAACGACCTGGGCGATGCCGCCAAGAAGATCGTCGCAGAGGTCCAGAAGGCCGCGTGATCCCTTAGTCCTCCCCCGCAAGGGGGAGGTGGCGCCGCGCAGCGGTGACGGAGGGGGAGGATAGGGTGCCGTTCATGAAGGCCGTTCCTGACCTCCCCTTCGACCATCCGGATGATGCCGAACGGTTCCCCCGCCTGGCGGGGGAGGACTTTGCGATAGAAAATTCCTCAGGCTCGGGCA
>NZ_CAJYTI010000013.1 GCF_913777625.1 uncultured Sphingomonas sp. | reverse complement strand
CGGTGCGAAGGTGTCGGTGGTCCCCGCCACCGCGTCCTATGAGGATGTGATGGCGCTGAACCCGGACGGCATCTTCCTGTCCAACGGCCCCGGCGATCCGGCGGCGACGGGCGAATATGCGGTGCCGGTGATCCGCCAACTGCTCGACACGGGCAAGCCTCTGTTCGGCATCTGCCTCGGCCACCAGCTTCTGGGTCTGGCGGTCGGTGCGAAGACCACCAAGATGCACCAGGGGCACCGCGGCGCGAACCACCCGGTCAAGCGCCTGTCCGACGGTCTGGTCGAGATCACCAGCATGAACCACGGCTTCGCGGTCGAGCGCGAGACGCTGCCCGCGAACGCGCGTGAGACGCATGTGTCGCTGTTCGACGGGTCGAATGCGGGTCTCGAGCTGACCGACCGCCCGGCCTTCTCGGTCCAGTACCACCCCGAAGCCTCGCCGGGGCCGCAGGACAGCTTCTATCTGTTCGAGCGGTTCGTGGGGTCGCTTCGGAAATGAGCCTGTTGCTCGCACTTGCCTTGCAGGTCGCGGCGCAACCGACCCGGCCCCAGCGTCAGGTGAGTCAGGCTGACCTGAACGCCATGGCTGACGCGTGCCGCGCGCCGCGCAGCTGGCTGGTGCTCAGGGGCCGCGAAGTCGTGTTTCGGGGAAGCCCGAATGCCGATTTCACCAAGATTGAGTGCGTGCTCAAAAAAGTCAGCGCAGTCGTGCCGATGAACAAGATCGGCTTCATCGGCAACGCACAAGCTTCGGAAGAAAAGTAATGCCAAAACGCACCGACATCTCCTCCATTCTCGTCATCGGCGCTGGCCCGATCGTCATCGGTCAGGCATGCGAGTTCGACTATTCGGGCACGCAGGCGATCAAGGCCCTGAAGGAAGAGGGCTATCGCATCGTCCTGGTCAATTCGAACCCGGCGACGATCATGACCGATCCCGAGCTGGCCGACGCGACCTATATCGAGCCGATCACGCCCGCGGTCGTCGCCAAGATCATCGAGAAGGAGCGGCCCGACGCCGTCCTGCCGACGATGGGCGGCCAGACCGCGCTCAACACCGCGCTGGCGCTGTTCCGCGACGGCACGCTGGAGAAGTTCGGCGTGACGATGATCGGCGCCGATGCCGATGCGATCGACAAGGCCGAGGACCGGCTGAAGTTCAAGGACGCGATGACCAAGATCGGGCTCGAAAGCGCCCGCTCGGCGATCGCGCATACCGAGGCCGAGGCGCTGACCGCGCTCGACTATGTCGGGCTGCCGGCGATCATCCGCCCCAGCTTCACCATGGGCGGCTCGGGCGGCGGCATCGCCTATAATCGCGAGGAATTCATCGCGATCGTGCGCTCGGGCCTCGACCTGTCGCCGACCACCGAGGTGCTGATCGAGGAATCGCTGCTCGGCTGGAAGGAATATGAGATGGAGGTCGTCCGGGATCGGAACGACAATGCCATCATCGTCTGCTCGATCGAGAATATCGATCCGATGGGCACGCACACCGGCGATTCGATCACCGTCGCGCCGGCACTGACGCTGACCGACAAGGAATACCAGATCATGCGCAACGCATCGATCGCGTGTCTCCGGGAAATCGGTGTCGAGACCGGCGGCTCGAACGTGCAGTTCGCGGTGAATCCGAAGGACGGCCGCCTGATCGTGATCGAGATGAACCCGCGCGTCAGCCGTTCCTCGGCGCTGGCGTCTAAGGCGACCGGCTTCCCGATCGCCAAGGTCGCGGCCAAGCTGGCGGTGGGCTACACGCTCGACGAGATCGACAATGACATCACGGGTGCCACCCCGGCGAGCTTCGAGCCGACGATCGACTATGTCGTCACCAAGATCCCGCGCTTCGCCTTCGAGAAGTTCAAGGGTGCCGAGGCGGTGCTGGGCACGGCGATGAAGTCGGTCGGCGAAGTGATGGCGATCGGCCGCTCGATCCACGAATCGATCCAGAAGGCGCTGCGCGGTCTCGAGACCGGCCTCAGCGGCTTCAACGATGTCGACCGGCTGGTCGGCGCGCCGCGCGACGTGATCGAGGCGGCGCTGACCGTTCGCTCGCCCGACCGGCTGCTGATCGCCGCGCAGGCGATGCGCGAGGGCTTCAGCGTCAAGGACGTCCAGCGCTTCACCAGCTACGACCCCTGGTTCCTCGAGCGGATCGCCGAGATCCTCGACGCCGAGAAGGATGTCGCGACCAACGGCCTGCCGCAGGACGCGGCCGGCATGCGCCGCCTGAAGGCGATGGGCTTCAGCGACAAGCGGCTGGCCTATCTCGCGCTCAAGTCGGTCAATCTCCGCGCGGGCAGCGAAGTTATGGCGCGCAGCTCGGGGCTGATCGGCGAGGTGGCCAACGCCATCTCCGGCGGGGTGACCGAGGCCGAGGTGCGCAAGCTGCGCCACCGGCTGGGCGTGCGCCCGGTGTTCAAGCGGATCGACACCTGCGCGGCCGAGTTCGAGGCGAAGACGCCCTATATGTACTCGACCTATGAGGCGCCTAGCTTCGGCGAGCCCGAGAACGAGGCCGAGCCGAGCGACCGCCGCAAGGTGGTGATCCTCGGCGGTGGTCCGAACCGGATCGGGCAGGGCATCGAGTTCGACTATTGCTGCTGCCACGCCTGCTTCGCGCTGGCCGACGCGGGGTACGAGACGATCATGGTCAACTGCAATCCGGAAACGGTGAGCACCGACTATGACACCTCGGACCGGCTCTATTTCGAGCCGCTGACCGCCGAGGACGTGCTCGAGATCCTCGAAGTCGAGAAGTCGAAGGGCGAGCTGGTCGGCGTGATCGTCCAGTTCGGCGGCCAGACCCCGCTCAACCTCGCCAAGGCGCTGGAGGATGCGGGCATCCCGATCCTCGGCACCAGCCCCGACGCGATCGACCTGGCCGAGGACCGCGAGCGCTTCGCCGATCTCGTCGCCAAGCTGGGCCTCAAGCAGCCCGCCAACGGCATCGCCCGCAGCCGCGACGAGGCGGTGCGGGTGGCCGAGCGGATCGGCTATCCGGTGCTGATGCGGCCGAGCTATGTGCTGGGCGGCCGGGCGATGGAGATCGTCGACAGCCTCCAGCAGCTCGACGACTATATCCAGACCGCGGTGCAGGTCTCGGGCGACTCGCCGGTGCTGATCGACCAGTATCTGCGCGACGCGATCGAGGTGGACGTGGACGCGATCGCCGACGGCACCGATGTGGTGGTCGCGGGCGTGCTCCAGCATATCGAGGAAGCCGGCGTCCATTCGGGCGACAGCGCCTGCTCGATCCCGCCCTACAGCCTGCCCGCTGACATCATCGCCGAGATCGAGCGCCAGACCGTGGCGCTGGCGCGTGCGCTCAAGGTGAAGGGGCTGATGAACATCCAGTTCGCGGTCAAGGACGGCGAGGTCTATCTGATCGAGGTCAACCCGCGCGCCAGCCGCACCGTGCCGTTCGTCGCCAAGGCGATCGGGGCGCCGATCGCCAAGATCGCCAGCCGCGTGATGGCGGGCGAGAAGCTGGCGACCCTGCCCAAGATCGACCGCGACATCGATTATATCGCGGTGAAGGAAGCGGTGTTCCCCTGGGCGCGCTTCCCCGGCGTCGATCCGGTGCTCTCGCCTGAGATGAAGTCGACCGGCGAGGTGATGGGCATCGACAAGGACTTCGCCACCGCCTTCGCGAAATCGCAGCTCGGCGCGGGCACGGTGCTGCCGCAGGGCGGCACGGTGTTCGTCAGCGTCAAGCAGGGCGACAAGGCGGTGGTGCTGCCGGGCGTGAAGATCCTCGCCGATCTCGGCTTCAAGATCATCGCGACCAGCGGCACGGCGGACTTCCTTGCCGCCGAGGGGATCGCGGTGGAGACGGTGAACAAGGTGGCGCAGGGCCGCCCGCACATCGTCGACCGCATTCAGGACGGCGATGTCGCGCTGATCTTCAACACCACCGAAGGCTGGCAGTCGCTCAAGGACTCGATGAGCATCCGTGCCTCGGCGCTGGCGCAGAAGGTCCCCTATTTCACCACGGCCCCGGGCAGCGTGGCGGCGGCGCGGGCGATCGCGGCGATGCGGAGCAATCCCATCGAGGTGCAGCCGATCCAGGCGTATTTCGCCTCGCGGGGGTGAGCACCCTCCCTTAAGCCCCTCCTCCTCGGAGGAGGGGTTGGGGTGGAGGGATTCCAGAACGTTGGTCGGTCTCTGTGAGACACGGCCCCACCTCAACCCCTCCCCTGAAGGGAGGGGCTTAGTTGGCTAAATCTTGCGTTTTCCACCCCCCGACTTGATGTTTTTCGCCCCACATCTTACTATTCGCGTTCGCACAATGGATTTCCCCAACCGATGGAAGTGTGCGGACGTCGTTTTCGGGCGACGGTCGGTACCGGGGGCGTAGTGAAGGACTAGGGCGTTATGGCGACCGTCGAGAAGATGCCGATGCTGGCGGAAGGCTATCAGAAGCTCAGCGAGGAGCTGAAGCGGCTGAAGGCCGAGCGGCCGCTGATCGTGGACGCGATCGAGGAAGCGCGCGCGCATGGCGACCTTTCCGAAAACGCCGAATATCATGCCGCCAAGGAGCGCCAGGGCCAGGTCGAGGCGACCATCGCCGACATCGAGGACAAGCTGAGCCGCGCCCAGATCATCGATCCCAAGGAGCTTTCGGGCGACAAGGTCGTGTTCGGCGCGACCGTGACGCTGCTCGACGAGGACGACAAGCCGGTGACCTACCAGATCGTCGGCCAGACCGAGGCGGATGCCAGCAAGGGCCGCATCTCGTACAATTCGCCGATCGGCCGCGCGCTGATCGGTCGCAAGGTCGACGAAGAGGTCGAGGTGTCGGTGCCGGCGGGCGACCGCTATTATCTCGTCTCCAAGGTCGAATTCATCTGAGGCAGGCCATGCCGAAGGTCAGCGCCACGACGGTGATCGTCGCCGTCACGGTGGTGGTGAGCCTCATTGCCAATTTCGCGCCCAACGCCGCGCAGATTCAGTATGCGGCGGGGTTCATCCCCGCACGCGTCTCGGGTGGGCTGCTCCTGTCGGGGCCGCTGGTGCCGGTATGGGCGACGCCGCTCAGCTCGGCGCTGATCCATGGCGGGCTCGCCCATCTCGGCATGAACATGCTGATGCTGGTGTTCACCGGCAACGAGACCGAGCGCGCGGTCGGCGCCAAGGGCTTGGTGACGCTCTACCTGATCGGCGCCTATGCCGCCTGCGCCGCGCAGTGGCTCGCAGGGCCGATGTCGACCGCGCCGATGATCGGGGCGAGCGGGGCGAGCTCGGCAGTGGTCGGTGCCTATTCGCTGCTCTACGGCCGCCAGCGCGCCAAGGCGATCGGGCCGATCCCGGCACAGCTGGTGCATATCGCCTGGCTGGCGGCGGCCTGGGTGGGCGTGAACCTGCTGATGGGGTTCGCCTTTTTCCAGGGCGGCATCACGGTGGCGATCTGGGCGCATATCGGCGGCTTCCTGCTCGGCCTGGCGCTCGCCCGCCCGATGCTGCTCTGGCGCTGGCGTCACGCATAAGCGCTTCTTCTGCCGTCATCCCGGCGAAAGCCGGGATCCATTCGCCTCTCCCTATCAGCAAACGCCGCGACGGCGACCCCAATGGATCCCGGCTTTCGCCGGGATGACCGTTGTAGGGGAGCGTTTTACCCCTTCCGCTGCGCGATGTGGCGGTCGATCACATGGCCGAGCACGGTCATCGGCACATTGCCGCCGAGCAGCACCGCATCGTTGAAGGCGCGGAAGTCGAACTTGGCGCCGAGTTCGCCCTTCGCCTTGGTCCGCAGCCGGTTGATCGCGGTGTGGCCCACCTTGTAGCCGCAGGCCTGGCCCGGCCACGAGCAATAGCGGTCGACCTCGCCCTGCACCTCGTCCTCCGACGAGCCGTTGGCTTCGACGAACCAGCGGATCGCCTGCTCGCGCGTCCAGCGCTTGGCATGCAGCCCGCTGTCGACCACTAGCCGGCAGGCGCGGAAGCCCAGCGACTGGAGATAGCCCAGCTTCGCCGCCGGGTTCTCGGCATAGACGCCCAGCTCGTCGCCCAGCTGCTCGGCATAGAGCGCCCAGCCTTCCGAATAGGCGTTGAACTGGAGGAGCGAACGGATCAGCGGCATCTTGAAGGTATATTCGCCCTGCCAGGCATGGCCGGGGATTGCCTCGTGATAGGCGAGGTCGGGCAGGCTGAACCGCGTCCAGATGCCCGTCGAGCGCAGATTGACCCAGAGGCGCCCGGGCACCTTGCCGTCGATCGTGCCGGGGCCGCCATAGGCGCCGGCAGCACCGGCTTCCTCGACGATCGGGATGCGCTTCACCTCGACATTGCCGGGGACGAGCGTGTGGAACGCCTGCGGCATCCGGCCGCGCATGTCGTCGATGCTATGCTGGAGGATCTGGATGATCTCGGCGCGGCCGGCATCGTTGTCCGGAAAGGCGAAGCGCTTGTCGGTGGCGAGTCCGCGCATGCGTGCGCCGACCGAGCCCTGCGTATAGCCGAGCGTCTTGAGGATCGTGTCCATCTCGGCCTGCAGTTCGGCGAGCTGCGCCTTGCCCATCGCATGGACTTCATCGGGCGACATGGTCGTGGTGGTGCCGGCGCTCAGCGCCCAGGCATAATAGGCGTCGCCGTCCTTGAACTTCCACACGCCGGCGTCGGAGGTGGCGCGGGTGCGTTGCTTTTCGAGCTCGGCGATCTGGCGATCGAGCGCCGGGGCGATCTGCTCGGCGGCGATCTTGGCCGCGCGCGCCTCGTATCCGCCCGGCATGCTGGTGGTCCGCTTGGCGAGCGAGGTCACGACGTCCCAGGTCGCCGGATCGCCGCTGCGGGCGAGGTGGATCTGCTTCAGGCACTTGTCGAGCAGGAAGTCCGGCGCGATCACGCCGACGCTCGCTGCCTGCTGCAGCCGCACGGTCTCGCCGTCGAGTGCGCCGGCATAGGCCTGGAGCCGATCGAGATAGGCATCGGCATCGTCGCGCGTCTCGATCTGGTGATCGCTGTCGAGCATCTTGGGCACGTCGATATAGGCGCCGACATTCTGGATCACGACGTACGGCGTGTTGCGCCAGCTGCCGACCGCGACGTCGCCATAGGGGAAGGATATGCCCTTCAGCCCGTTGGCATAGGCGGTCTGGATTACGTCGAGATGGACGCGCATCTCGGGGCTGACGGCATGGACGTCGATCTGGTCGATCTCGGCGAGCGTGGCCTTCAGATGCGCCGCCATCTTGGCGACACCCGCAGGCGTGCGGTCGCCCAGCCGGTGCTTGAGGCCGGCACGCGCCCCCTTGTCGATGCCGAGGCCGGTTGCGCCTTCGGGGTTGAGGACGAGCAGCGCCTCGGCCGTGCGATCGATCAGTGCTTGCGCCTGGGCTTCGGCGGCGGGCACGGCGGCAAGCGCTGGGCGCGCCGCCGCACCGGTGGCCAACAGGGCGCTCGATCCGAGCAGCACGTCGCGACGGGTGGTACGCATCTATTCGACCTCGATTGTTTTTCAGTCTTGGGAAAGGGAGGGGAGCGGCTCGACTCGGAGCGTCGCGCCGTTGGCGCCGGTGATCCGCACGCGGGCGCCGGCGGGGGCATCGGGCCCGCGTGCCGGCCACTCGCCGTCGCCAACCCGCACGCGGCCGCCATGATCGCTTACCGGTTCGACGACGGTGACGACTTCGCCGACCAGTCGCGCGATGCGATCGTTGAGCAGCGGATCGGCGCTCTCGACGGGGAAGTCATGATACCAGCGCCGGCCTATCAGCACCGCAACCGCCGACCAGCCGGCAAAGCCCAGCAATTGCCCTGCGAGTGGCAGGCCCGGGAACAACAGCGCCAAGCCGCCCATGATCGCGGCCGCCACCGCGAGGAACACCAGGAACACGCCGGGCACCACCAGCTCGGCGATCCCCAGCGCAACCGCGGCGATCAGCCAGAGCAGGGGCGGGTGCTGCAACCAGTCCACCGAGGCGATCAATCCTGCTGGTCGAACGGACCCGGGCGGCGGGCCGGCGGTGCGGGGGGCTTGGGCGCGGCGCCGGAGAGGGCCTCCTTGGCGAGCTCGCCGATGCCGCCCAGCGTGCCGATCAGCTGGGTCGCCTCGACCGGGAACAGGATGGTCTTGGCGTTGGGCGAGGTCGCGAACTTGCCCACGGCTTCCACGTACTTTTGCGCGATGAAATAGTTGAGCGAAGCCGCGCTGCCGGATTCGATGGCGTCGGACACGAGTCGGGTCGCCTCCGCCTCGGCCTGGGCGGCACGCTCGCGCGCCTCGGCGTCGCGGAAGGCGGATTCGCGGCGGCCCTCGGCCTCCAGGATGCGCGCCTGCTTCTGCCCTTCGGCGCGCAGGATCTCCGACTGGCGGCTCCCCTCGGCCTCGAGGATGTTGGCGCGCTTTTCGCGCTCGGCCTTCATCTGGCGGCCCATCGCGTTGACGATGTCGGCCGGCGGACGGATGTCCTTGATCTCGACGCGCGTGATTTTGACGCCCCACGGCGTCGTCGCATGGTCGACCACCGAGAGCAGCCGCGCGTTGATCTCATCGCGCTTGGACAGCGTCTCGTCGAGATCCATCGAGCCCATCACCGTGCGCAGGTTGGTCGTGGTCAGCTGGAGCAGCGCGACATACAGGTCCGACACCTCATAGGCGGCCTTGGCGGCATCGAGCACCTGGAAGAACACCACCCCGTCGGTGGAGATCATCGCATTGTCCTTGGTGATGATTTCCTGGCCCGGAATGTCGATCACCTGCTCCATCATGTTCACCTTGCGGCCGACACGGTAGAAAAAGGCGGGGTAGAAGTTGAAGCCCGGCGCGGCGACCGTGGTGAAGCGGCCGAAATGCTCGATCGTGTACTGATAGCCCTGGGTCACGATCTTCACGCTGGCCAGCAGGTAGAACAGCACCAGCACCACCAGCCCGGCCAGAAACACGAAAAGCACGTCCATACGCCCCGACTCCCCTCGCAATGGGTGCCATTGCTAGCATAGAGAGCGGCCATGACCAGCATGGCTCTCGCACCCCGCACCGCCCTGTTCCTCCCCGCCTCGAATCCACGCGCGATCGCCAAGGCCCGCACGCTCGATTGCGACCTGGTGATCCTCGACCTCGAGGACGCGGTGAAGCCCGAGGACAAGGACGCGGCACGCGACGCCGCCGTGGCTGCCGTGGCGGAAGGGTTCGGGGAGCGTGTCGCGGCGATCCGGATCAACGGCGCGGAGACGGCCGAGCATGCCGCCGATCTGGCGGCAGTCGCCCGCTCCGCCGCAGCGATCGTCGTCGTACCCAAGGTGGAGGATACCGGCACGGCCGAGCGCATCGCCGCGGCGGCGGGGAAGCCGATCCTGGCCATGATCGAAACGCCGGCCGGCGTCCTCGCCGCTGCTGCCATCGCGGCCGTGCCCGGCGTCGCGGGACTGATCGCGGGTACCAATGATCTGAAGGCGTCGCTCGGCATTCCCGCGGCGGCCGGGCGGGGCGGGCTCTCGCTGGCCTTGCAGACGGTGGTGCTGGCGGCACGCGCGGGCCGGGCCTGGGCACTCGACGGCGTGTTCAACGCACTGTCCGATGCCGAGGGGCTGGCGGCTGAATGTGCCGAGGGGCGGGCGCTCGGCTTCGACGGCAAGACGCTGATTCATCCCGGCCAGATCCCCGTCGCCACCCAGGCCTTCGCGCCCACTGCGGACGAGATCGCCGACGCGCAGGCGCTGCTCGCGGCCGCAAGCGGCGGCGCCGAGCGTTTCCGCGACCGCATGATCGAGGCGATGCACGTCGCGCAGGCCCGTGCCGTCCTGCAACGTGGAGCGGTGCCGGAATAAATCTGGCGGGTCGATGGCCGCCGGCGCGATGCTCTCCTAAGTATTCTTACATGGAGAATATGCACGAACTCGATATGACGCTGCTCCAGGCGATCGGGGCGATCGAAAACCTGCTGGCGTTGCCTTCCTGCAACCTCGCCGACCTCTCTCGGGTTCGATACCAGACCGCGCGCGCAGTGGCTGCGCGTCGCCAGGCGGTGGACCGGTTGGTCAACGCGGCGATGCTCGACGGCGGCGCCCGCGCGGACGTCGCCCAGTCGCTGCGCAGCGGAAGCTTCGAGATGCGCATGCTCTACACCGATCATGTCAGTGCATGGCCCACGGCCAAGGCGCTCCAGAACTGGCCGGCCTATGTACTCGCCTCGCGCACGCTCGCCAGCGTCATTCGCGCGCAGGTCCAGGCCGAGCGCGAACTGCTCTATCCCGGGATGCCGCCGGTCCACGCCTGAAGCTGCCCCCTAGCGCATCTGCACCCTTGCGGTTACATGGGCCGCCAACATTCGACTCAAGGATTTGGCGCACCCCCATGGAAATCCCTCTCGGCCTCACGTTCGACGACGTCCTCCTCTATCCGGGCGAATCCGAAATCGTGCCGAGCATGGCGGATACGCGGACCTTCGTGACGAAGAACCTGGCGCTCAACATCCCGATCCTTTCCTCGGCGATGGATACCGTCACCGAAGCCGACATGGCGATCGTGATGGCGCAGCTCGGCGGCAT
Source organism: uncultured Sphingomonas sp. (assembly GCF_913777625.1). Lineage (GTDB taxonomy): Bacteria > Pseudomonadota > Alphaproteobacteria > Sphingomonadales > Sphingomonadaceae > Sphingomonas. The sequence goes on along the minus strand of NZ_CAJYTI010000013.1, from coordinate 58,933 downwards.
CGGCGTGCTCCACCGCAACATGGAAGTGGACGAGCAGTGCGAGGCGGTCCGCGCGGTGAAGCGGTTCGAGAGCGGCATGGTCGTCAACCCGATCACCATGGCGCCCACCGGCACGCTGGCCGAGGCGCAGGCGCTGATGGCGCGCCACCGGATCAGCGGTATTCCGATCGTCGAGGCAGGCGGCAAGCTGGTCGGCATCCTCACCAACCGTGACGTCCGCTTCGCCGAGAACCCCAACCAGCTCGTCTCCGAGCTGATGACCCACCAGAACCTCGCCACGGTGAAGGTCGGTGTCGCGCAGGAGGAGGCGCGCCGGCTGCTCCACCAGCGCCGGATCGAGAAGCTGCTGGTGGTGGACGATGCCTATCGCTGCGTCGGCCTGATCACGGTGAAGGACATCGAGAAGGCCGTCACCTATCCGCACGCTACCAAGGACGCCGGCGGCCGCCTGTGCGTCGCGGCGGCGACGACGGTGGGCGACAAGGGCTTTGCCCGCACCGAGGCGCTGGTCGATGCCGAAGTCGACCTGATCGTGATCGATACCGCGCACGGCCATAACAAGGACGTCAGCCGCGCGGTCGAGCGGGTCAAGAAGCTGTCCAACCGCGTCCAGGTGATCGCCGGCAACATCGCTACCGCCGAGGCGGCGCGTGCGCTGATCGACGCGGGCGCGGACGGGCTGAAGGTCGGCATCGGGCCGGGTTCGATCTGCACCACCCGCGTCGTCGCCGGCGTCGGCGTGCCGCAGCTCACCGCGGTGATGGACGCGGCCAACGAAGCCGCCAAGTCCGGCATTCCGGTGATCGCCGATGGCGGCATCCGCACCTCGGGCGACATCGCCAAGGCGCTGGCGGCCGGGGCCGGCGCCGCGATGATCGGTTCGCTGCTGGCCGGGACCGAGGAAGCCCCGGGCGAGACCTTCCTGTACCAGGGCCGCGCCTACAAGTCGTATCGCGGCATGGGCTCGGTCGGTGCGATGGCCAAGGGCTCTGCCGACCGCTATTTCCAGCAGGACATCAAGGACCAGCTCAAGCTGGTGCCGGAAGGTATCGAGGGCCAGGTGCCGTACAAGGGCCCCGCGCGCGACGTGATCCACCAGCTGGTCGGCGGCGTGAAGGCGTCGATGGGCTATGTCGGCGCGGCGACGCTGCCCGAGTTCCAGCGGAAGGCGCGGTTCGTGCGGATCACCAATGCAGGGCTCAAGGAAAGCCACGTCCACGACGTGACGATCACCCGCGAGGCGCCGAACTACCCGACCCGCTGAGCCAGCGTCTCCGCCGTCGCCTGCAGCATCGCACGCGACGGCGGGACGACGTCCGTGGCCGGATCGACCCGGCACACGCGATCGCGCCCACTGCGCTTGGCGGTATAGAGCGCGCGGTCGGCGTCGCGATACAGCGGCGCAAAGTCGCACGTCTCGCTCGCCTCGGCGATGCCGATGCTCACCGTTACGCGCTGTGCTCCGATTGCGGCGCTGTGGTCGCAGGCGGCGATTTCCTGCCGGACATGCTCGGCAAAGGCGGTTAGGGCAGGGCCGCAGCGATGGGTGAGCACCATCGCGAACTCCTCGCCGCCCAGCCGGGCGACCGCACAGCGCGGTCCTTCCCAGCGCGCCAGCCGCGTCGCGATCGCGCAGAGCACCACGTCGCCGGCATCATGGCCATGTTCGTCGTTGATTGCCTTGAACCGATCGATGTCGATCAGCAGCAGGCCGATCACTGCGCGGTCTTCGCCGGCGGCGGTGATCAACGACTGTGCCGCGTCGATCAAGCCGCGCCGATTGCGGATCCCGGTGAGCGGATCGCGTTCGGCGAGTTCGCTGGCACGCGCCTCCGCCGCGCGCGCCAGGTCGCGCTCCGCGCGCAGGCGCGAGAGCCGGCGGCTCGCGGCGATCGACAGCCAGATCGTCTGCCATGCCGAGGCGAACAGCACGAGGATCTGCGACCCGCCGCCCCAGAGCCGGCTGCCCATGTCGACGAGCTGGGTGAAGGCCAGCGCCGCGATCGGCACCGACCAGGCGGCGAGCAGATCGCGGGCCTCGACGCTGCCGCGCCGCGCACCCCAGGCGAGGCAGAGCACCACCATCAGCAGGTTGAAAAGAACCACTCCGGCCAGCACCGGCGCGATTGCCTCCAGCATCGTGCTTCGGGCGAGGGTGGCCGGTATGCCGATCAAGGCGACCGCGAGGCCGGACAGCTGCGCCAGCAGGCGTGCCACACGCGGCACGGCGCGGTGGTCGAGCGCGGTGGTCGTGCTCAAGGTCGCGAGCAGGATCGACAGCACCGATAGCGCGGTGCAGGTCTGGGCCGCGATCGTGCCGGCCATGGCCGGTGCGACCAGCAATCCGAATTGTGACCAGATCGCTCCCCAGAGGAAGACGACCACCGCCCAGGCACCCTGCCAGGCAAGATATTGCCGCCGGATCCCCAGCGCGAGCGAGAAATTGTAGAGCGCGCCGGCGACCAGCAGGGTCAGGGCGGCGCCGATCAAGGCCGACAGCAGGCCGTTCTCGATATCGGCCTCGCCCGCGCTGACCAGCCGCAGGCGGAGGAGCTGGTAGCTGGTCAGTCGATCGACGCGAAGCGTAATCGATTCGAGCAGCACCGACCGATCGTTCGGGGTGAAGGCGATCTGCGCACCGGGGCGCCAATGATCGTCGAAGGCGCCGCTGCGCACCTGCTGCCACTCGGTGATGCCGTTGGTGTAGCGAAAGGCCACCGAGAGGCGGTCGAACCGGGTGTGGTGGACGAGCAGGGTCACCGCGTCCGTTCCCAGCGGGTACTGGCGCGGATCCAGCCGGACCCACAGGCTGCCCCGATTATAGCCGCTGGCGTTGGGACCGCAGGTAAAATGGAGCTGTCCGAGCATCGTGTCGGCGGCGGACAGCGGGGTCACCGCGTGGCAGACCCGCGAGTCGCGCGTAATCGCCACGGCGCCGGCCGCTGCCGGGAGCAGCAGCACGATCCACACCGCCAGACAGCGGCGCAGGGCTTTGATCGCCGCGCTGCGCACCACCCCCGCTCTCCCGATCCCCATCTCGTCAGAATGCATCGGGACTGGTTTACGAATTCTTACCGCAAAATGCTATCTTCCTGACTTAGAAGCGTTGTCGGCACCGGCTTTGCATTCGGCAGCCGTTGCGCCTAGCGGTTTCGGCATGACCCCCGCCGCACGCGTTCAAATGGCCATCGATTTGCTCGACCAGATCCTCGCAGCTGCCCGTAACCGCGGTGCTGCGGCGGACGTCGTCATTGCTCGCTGGTTTGCGGAACGGCGCTTCGCGGGATCGAAAGATCGTCGTGCTGTACGGACGCTGGTATATGACGCCATTCGCCACTGCGGCGAGGTGCCGGTCTCTGGCCGCGCGGCGGTGCTGGCGCTGGCGATGCGCGACCCCGCACTCGCCGCGTTGTTCGACGGTTCGCATTATGGTCCGGCCGCGATTGTCGAAGGCGAGTCGGTGGCCCCGGCCGGCGTGGCGCCGGCATGGCTGGAAGCCGCCTTCGGGGCGTCCGGCCTCGATGCCGAGGAGCGGGCGGCACTGCTCGACCGCGCGCCGCTCGATCTCCGGGTGAACCGGCTCAAGACGACGCCCGATGCCATCGCCGCGCTGTTCGACGGTGCCAGGGCGCTGCCGTTTGCGCCCGACGCGCTGCGCCTGCCCGAGGAGACGGCGGTCGACCGTACGGAAGCCTATGCAGCGGGGCTGTTCGAGGTCCAGGATGGCGGCAGCCAGCTGGTGAGCGCCCTCGCCGGGGCCGCGCCCGGCATGACCGTGATCGATCTCTGCGCGGGCGGCGGCGGCAAGACGCTCGCGCTGGCCGCAGCGATGGACAACCGCGGGACCATTCTCGCCTGCGACGTTGATCGGCCGCGCCTCTCGCGCCTGATGCCGCGCGCCGCGCGGGCCGGAGTCACCATCGCCGAGACATTGCTGCTCGATCCCGGACGCGAGGCCGAACTGCTCGCCGATTGGCGGGAGCGGGCGGATCTGGTGCTGGTCGACGCGCCCTGTTCGGGCACCGGCACCTGGCGCCGCAACCCCGAGGCGCGGTGGCGGCTGACCCAGGCGCAGCTCGATCGCTATGTCGACACCCAGGCGCATCTGCTCGACGTGGCGGCGCGGCTGGTGCGGCCGGGCGGCACGCTCATCCATATCGTCTGCTCGCTGCTCGACGCGGAAGGGGCAGGGCAGGTGGAGCGGTTCCTGGCGGCGCAGCCTGGCTGGTCGGCGGAGCCGCTGGCGGCGCCCGCGGGGCGGCCGCAGGGGCAGGGGCTGCGGCTCACGCCCCGCCACGATACAACCGACGGCTTTTTTGTCGCGAAGCTGGTGCGGCAATGCTAGCCCATCGCGATGAAGTTCTGGAGATGTTGATGCGGTTCACGACCCTGTCGGCAGCGGGTGCGCTGCTGGTGTTGACGGTTTCGAGCAGCCTGAGCGCCCAGCGGCCGGACAGCCAGCTCGATCCGCGCTCGGTGGAACTGGTGCGCCAGGCGCGCAGCGTACAGGCGGCCGGCAATCTCGGCGGCGCGAACGATCTGCTGGAGACTGCGCTGGCGGTCGATCCGCGCAATCGCGAGGCGTTCGTGCTGATCGCCGATATCGCCCGCGCGCAGAACCTGCCGGGCAAGGCGATCCGCTTTTATGGCGAGGCACTGAAGCTCGATCCCAACGATCTCGCTGCGCTGCGCGGGCAGGGTGAAGCGATGGTCGCCAAGGGCGCGGTGACGCGGGCAAAGGACAATCTCTCCAAGATCAAGACGATCTGCAAGGCGGCCTGTGCGGACGCGACGACGCTTGCCGCGACCATCGCCAAGGGCCCGCCGCCGACGCCGAACCCGGTTGCGGCACCCGCCGCGGCGCCCACCAAACCCTGATCAGGTGGCCGGGGCGATCGCCGCTTCGAGCGATCGTGCCCGGCTCTCCTCCGCCGTCACCATCGCCGTGGCGCGCTCCATCGCGGCTTGCAGGGCCGGATAGTCGGGCTGGCCGCTCTGGGCGCGCTCGATCCGCACCTGGTCGAGATCGCCGAGCGTCACTGCAGCACGCGAGCGCAGGCCGTCGAGCACGCTGAGTGCGGTCTGCGCATCGAGCCAAGGGCTGCTGCCCGCCGCCAGGCCGCGCGCACGGGCAACCTTGGCGTCAGCGTCCCTCGCCGCCTTCTGAAACTCCATGTCGGTCGACTCGATCGTCGACATCAGCGCTGCGATTCGCGCATCGAGCCCCGCATCGGGCGTGGCCTGCGCCGCGGGGCGCTCGGGCTCGGTGAAGTCGAGGCTTTCGTTCGCCCGCGGAAGCAGCGAGGGATAGCGCGTGCTGGTCTGGGCGCAGCCGGCAAGCAGCGCGGCGCCTGCGACGAGAAGGGGGAGCGATCGCATGGCCCCGCCATATGCGTGTGGAAAACTTGGCGCAACGGGCTTGCGCTCGTTCGAAACCGCCGGTAGAGGCTGCCCTCCACTAGGCGCCCGTAGCTCAGCTGGATAGAGCATCAGACTACGAATCTGAGGGTCGGACGTTCGAATCGTTCCGGGCGCGCCACTCCCCCGCCAGAGCCCAGCTCGGCGGGGGGTTGTGTTTCAGGGCCCCTTCAGATCCCCGCGTCGATACTGTCGAGGATGCGGCCCCCCGCCATGAACACCGCGACCGGGCAGACGGCGAACAGCAGCTTGCCGCCAAGCCCCGGATACAGGCTCATATAATGGAAGCCGCGCTCGACTGCGCCATTGGCAAGGCCGAAGATCACGAGATAGGCCTCGAACTTCGACTTGATCACGAAGAGGCGGCCGATCCTGTGCAGCATGGCCGGCACGTAGCAAGTCACGTGCCAGCCCCGGATTCCCGCCGTTTTTGCGCCGCCGCTTATGGTAAACTGTCAATTAACTCGACAATGCCGAGCGTCTCCAGCAGCGCGTGGCGCGCCGCTTCGATCTGGGCGACGAGCACGGGGTCGGCAATGGCAGCCGGGTCGATCGCCTCGGGCCAGTGGGCCTCGACGACCGCGGCGATACGATCGAGCCTGGCCGCATCGGCGAGGAAGCGCGGGTCGATCGTCCCGGGATCGGCCACGACGCGCAAGCGCAGGCAGGCCGGGCCGCCGCCATTGGCCATCGATTCGCGGACATCGACCACCTCCAGCCGGCGGATCGGGCCATTGCCGGCGACATGCGCCTGCAGCCAGTTCCACACCGCGGGGGTGTCGCGCGCTTCGCCGGGGAGGACGAGCCCGGTCTCGCCGCCCGGCAGCGTGACCAGCTGCGCATTGAACAGATAGGACGTGATCGCGTCGGCAAGGCTGACCTGCGCGGCCGGCACTTCGACGATCTCCACCTCGGGCATCACGGCGCGCAGGCGATCGTAAAAGCGGTCCTTGTCGGCAAAGGCGTGCTCATGGGCGAGCAGCACGCGGCCATTGGCCACCGCAACCACGTCATTGTGGAAGGCGCCGGCGGCGATGGCCTCCTCCGATTGCTGGACGAACAGCGTGCGTTCCGGGTCGAGCAGGTGTCGCCGGGCGATGGCCGCGCTGGCGTCCGGGTGCTGCCGCGCGGGGAAGGGGCCGCCCGCGATGCCATAGACGAACACTTCGACACCGGGCGCATCGTGCGACGCCGCCAGCCGCATATGGTTGGCGGCCCCCTCGTCCCCGAAGGGCGCGGGGACCGGGCCGTGCACCGCGAAGGCCGGATCGGCGAAGGCGAGGCGCAGCTGCGCCAGCGTCTCGGGCCACTCATGGCTGCGATGCGGCATAGTGACGAGATTGGCGACGCTCAGGTGACAGCGCGCGTCCGCCGTGTCGGGGGCGGGAGAAACCGTCGCCGCATTGGCAGCCCACATCGGCGAGGCGGAGAGTGCCTGGGCCTGGCTGTGCGGCGGAGCGTGCGGATAGGTCAGGCCGAGCTGGTCCAGCCAGCGATGGTCGGGCCGGGCATGCGGGAGCAGAATGCCCTGCGGCAGCCCGAGCGCGAGATTGGCGCGCATCTTGGCGATGCCCTGGAGTGCGGCCGCACGCGGATGCGAGACCTGGCCGCGGTTGCGCGTCGCAGCGAGGTTGCCATGGCTGAGCCCGGCGTAATTGTGACTGGGGCCGACGATACCGTCGAAGTTGATCTCCACCAGCATCAGCGTGCTACCCACAAGACTTCACTGCCGGTCTCAAGTCCGAGCGCAACCGCCGACACCGGATCGATGGCGACACCGCCTTCGCTCGGCGCGACCTGGGCGAGCGCTGCCTGGAAGTCTGCCAGCCGACCGGTTGCGACCAGCGCCGGCTCACCGCCTGCGACGACCGCCGCGACGCTCGCATGCTGGGCCTCGCGCACCGTTTTCACCTGGTCGGTGCGCGCGGTCATGGTGGGCCCGCCATCGAAGATATCGATGTAACTCTCGAACGCAAATCCTTCATTTTCCAGCATTCGCATTGCTGCGCGGCCGGACGGATGGGGGAGGCCGATCACCGCGCGGGCGTTTTCCGAAAGCATTGCGGTGTAGACCGGGTGCTTGGGCATCAGATCGGCGATGAACTGGTTGCCATGGGTGGCGTTGAACTCGTCCGCCTGCTGGAAGTTCATGCCGAAGAAGCGTCCGGCGACCCCGTCCCAGAAGGGGGAGCCGCCGGCCTCGTCGATGACGCCGCGCAGTTCGGCCAGGATGCGATCGGCAAAGCGGGCGCGGTGCTGGGCGATGAACAGATAGCGGGCCCGGGCCAGCAGCAGCCCCAGACCGCCGGCACGCTCGCCGGGGTGGAGGAACAGGCCCCCGACTTCGCTGCAGCCCTCAAGATCGTTGACCAGGCTGAGGATTTCGGCGCGGAAGGTGCGCTTCAGTTCCTGGCTGTGCTTGGTCACCGTGCCGATGCGGTAGCTGTAGAAAGGCCATTTCATGCCGACGCGCGTGAAGATCTGGCAGGTGCCGCGCACCTCGCCGGTTTCGACATTCTCGAGGATCAGGACGAACAGGTCGTCGACCTCGGCATCCTCGTCGGTACGGGCAAAGGCCTCGTGGCTGCGATCGAGCTTGGCGCGCAGCGCGGGTTTGTCCGGCGGCAAATTGGTGAAGCCGCCGCCAGTCAGCTTTGCCATCTCGTACAGATGCTGAAGATCCTCGTCGCGCGCGGCGCGGATGCGGAAGCTGCTCATGGGCGCCCTCGCTCGGCGAGGCGGAGAATGGTCAGGACCGAGAGCGCGGCGCGCTCGGGCAGGCTTTCCGGGATCAGAAATTCCTCCATGGAATGGATGGCGCCGCCGCGGGCACCCATGGTGTCGACCACGGGCACGCCGCAGGCGGCGATGTTGTTGCCGTCGCACACGCCGCCGGTCGCCTTCCAGGCAATCGGCAGGCCGAGATCGGCACCGGCGTCGCGGACCAGATCGAACAGACGGGCGGCTTGCGAATCAATGGGCTTGGGTGGTCGGTTGAAACTGCCATGGAGGTGCACCTGCACCGCATGCGTGGCGCTGACGGTCGCGATGGCGTCCTCCAGCGCGGCCTGGGCCAGCGCCGTCGCGGCGGCATCGCCGGGACGGAAGTTGACGCGCAGGATGGCGAGATCGGGCACGACGTTGTTGGGCCCGCCACCGTCGATCCGTGCCGGGTTCACCGACAGGCCGGGCGCCTTCGCTGCTGCCAGCTGCACGGCGAGCGCGGCGGCGGCGACGAGCGCATTGCGGCCCTCTTCCGGGTTGCGCCCGGCATGCGCGCTGCGGCCATGGACGACCAGCGAGAAATTGCCGGTGCCGCCCCGCGCGCCGGCCAGCGTGCCATCCGGCAGGGCGGGCTCATAGGTAAGCGCCGCCGCCTTGCCCTGCGCGGCCCGCGCGATCAGCGCGCGCGAGGACAGCGAGCCGGTCTCCTCGTCTGAATTGATCAATACGGTATAGCCCAGCCGGGCCGCCGATGGGCTCGCTTCGACCGCTTCCAGTGCAGCGAGCAGCAGCGCGAGGCCGCCTTTCATGTCCGCCGCGCCGGGCGCGTTGAGATGCCCGGTATCGAGCCAGCGCGCCCGCTGGAACGGGTGATCGGCGGCGAACACCGTATCCATGTGACCGGTGAACAGCAGTTGCACCGGCGCGCCGGGGCGCACGGTCAGCAGCAGGTGGCGGCCATGGGCCAGGGTCTCGACCATGCCTGCGGCGGTGACCGTCTCCACCGGCTCGGGCGCGACGAGTGCCAATGTACCCGGCAGCATGGAAAAGGCGTTCGCCAGCGTATCCGCCATCGTCGCCAGCCCGGCGAGATTGCGGGTGCCGCTGTTGATCGCCGTCCAGTCCAGGGTCCTCTCCAGCATCGGCGCGGCCTGGGCACGCTCGATCGCCGTCCGTTCGATCGCGGAAAGCTTGTCCATGCTCCGCGTGGTAGACCGGAACCGGGGCGGTTGAACACCCCTGGCAACGCGATCAGAAATCGAGGACGAGCGCTGCGCGGCTGGTAGTGTCGGTGGTCACGCGGCCGATCGGCGGCGCACTTTCATATTGCACCGTGTAGCTGAGCTGGGCCGACAGCGGCCCGATCAGCCGGGCGAGCAGCGCCGACTTGCTCGCGACGGTGCTGTTGTCCTTTTCGAGATAGGCCGAGGCGGTCTGGGTGACCGACATGCCGCGCGACAGCTTCCAGGCGAAATCGAGCGACCCGCGCGCAGCGATGTTGTTCTCCGCGGGCGCGCCGATGAACCGCGTGTAGCGATAGGCCGGGCCGAGTTCGACGTCGAGCTTCACCGCGGAATTCTTGATCGCGCTGTAGCCGGCACCCGTGGAAATCGAGATACGGTCGCCGAAGCCCGAGAAGCGGTCGCTTTCATATTGCGCAGCACCGTACATATAGGCGCGGCTGTCGAACTTCCAGTTGGGTTCATAGGCGGCGAGATAGCGCTCGCGGGTGGTGACGCCGAGGCTCTCCTGGTAATCCGCCTGCACCCGCACCTTGTGCCGCCACTCGATGCCTTCGCGCTTCACCTCCGCCGCGGCGGTAACGCCGATATTTTCCGAATTGCCGGTGGTGACATAGCCGCCCAGTTCGACATGGCCCTTCACCAGTTGCAGGAACCGGGCTTCGCGCAGGGCCTGCTGGGCGACCTCGCGGCGCTTCGAGCGCCAGTCCCCGGCGATCTTCGCGACCAGCGGTGCGCTCGCCGGGTCGGCCGTCTTCGCATATTTGACGATCACCGAGACGTCGGCCTCGTTGCCCGAGCTCATCGCCGCATCGAGCATCGCCTTGATCGTCGGCGGAATGGGCGGATCCTCGGTGTTCGCGAGCAGCAGCGGGAGGGCGAGGAGCAGGATACGCATGACGTTTTCCCTCTAGCCATAGTTTCGGGGCGCAAAAAGGGCAGCGTGTCGCACTTGCACAACGAACGGGCGCAGCAGGCGACCGCGGGGACAGCTTGCGGCGACCCGTGGCAGCGTCGATGGCACGCCGGGAAAGCGAGACGGAATGATGGCGGAACAAGCGGTGATCTTCGGGGCGTCGGGTGGCATCGGTGCGGCGGTGGCCGCCCGGCTGGCCGAAGACCCTGCAGTGACGCGGATCTATCTGGGCAGCCGCACCCCTGCGGCGCAGACCGATACGCGGCTGGTGCCCTTCGCCTTCGACCTCACGGAGGAAGCGAGCATCGCGGCGGCGGCGAGCATGATGGACGGGCCGATCGACCTGATCTTCGTCGCGACCGGCATGCTGCACCGGGCAGGCGGCCCGGCGCCGGAGAAAGCCTTTCGCGCGCTGGACCCGGGCGCGATGGCGGAGCTGTTTGCGGTCAACACCATTGGGCCGGCGCTGATCGCCAAGCATTTCCTGCCGCTGCTGCCGCGCGATCGCCGGGCGGTGTTCGCCGCGCTCTCGGCGCGCGTGGGTTCGATCGCGGACAATCGGCTCGGCGGGTGGCACAGCTACCGCGCCTCCAAGGCAGCGCTCAACATGCTGCTGGCCAATTTCGCGATCGAACTGCGACGGACCCATCCGCTGGCGGTCGTGGCCGGACTGCACCCGGGCACCGTGGACAGCGCGTTGTCGGCGCCGTTCCAGCGCGGTGTCGCGCCCGAAAAGCTATTCTCTCCCGATAGAAGTGCAGAATATCTGCTGAACGTTTTGAGCAATCTCCGCGCCGAGGATTCGGGCGGTATCTTCGCCTGGGACGGCGCCCGCATCCCCTATTGAGCGAGCCGCGTCCCCACCATGCCGCGCAATCCGACATGGGCCTTCAGCCGCGCGGCGAGGAGCGCCATGCCACTGATCTTGCGCTGGACGAACAGCGTGTCGGCGGGCGGCACGTGCCAGACGGCACGGTCCTCCACCATCTGCATGCCTTCGCCGCGCACGGCCTGGAGAAAGCCGCGGTCGCCGAAATCGAAATCATCGGCGCGGTCGGTCTGCTCGAGGATCAGCCCGATCATGCGATCGATCACGGCGGGATGGCGCTCCAGGGCCGCGTGGCTGAAGAAGCCGAGCGCCAGCGCCGCAGTGCGAACGCCGGCGGTGTCGCTGTTCAGGCCTGCTTGCAGCAGGTCCCGGTATCCATCACGGATTGCGTCGGAAATGGGCATCGCGGCGCCGAAATCGAGGAGTACCAGTCGGCCGCTTTCCGGCTGGTAGCGGTAGTTGGCGAAATTGGGATCGGTCTGGATGAAGGCGAAGTCGAACAGCTCGCGCAGCACCAGATCGATCAGCGCCGTCGTCACGCGGTTGCGCTCGTCCTGACCGGCTGCCTCCAGCGTTTCGATCGGCTTGGCGGCGATATAGTCCATCGCCAGCACATTGGCGGTCGACAGCTCGGGCACCGGGCGCGGCACCAGATAGCGGTCGTCGGCGGCGAGGTGATCGGCATAGCGCGTCATCATCGCGGCTTCGCGGACATAATCCGCCTCGTCGTGGAGCTGCCGCTTGGCCTCGCCCAGCAGCGGGGCGATGTCGAGGCCCTTGGGCAACAGGCCGGAGAGGCGGAGCAGCGTCGCGACATTGTCGACATCGGCGTCGATGCTTTCGCGGACGCCGGGATATTGCACCTTGATCGCGAGCTTCCGCCCGTCGGGCATCCTGGCGCGGTGGACCTGTCCGATCGACGCTGCCGCCATGGGGTGCGCCTCGAACAGCGCGAAGCGGCGGCGCCAATCGGGGCCCCATTCCTTCGCCAGCACCTGCTGAAGCTGGGCGGGGGGCATGTGGTGGGCGCGGTCGCGCAGCCGGGCGAGGATCTGGGTCAGCTCGTCGGGCAGTACGTCGCCGGCGTCGAGCGAGATCATCTGGCCGAGCTTCATCGCCGCTCCGCGCAGTTGCGCCAGCTGCTCGGTGGCGCGGGCGACGTTGCCGGGCGTGAGGACGAGATCACGCAACTGCGGCCGCTCGCCGGCGACGAGCCGCTTGGCACCCTCCGCCAGCACGTTGCCGGCGACGCCGCCGGCCAACCGCCCCATCACGCCGAAGCGCGCGAGCCGCCCCTTGGGAACCGCGCGCGAGCGGCCGTCATATCCTTGATCATCCGCCATGATGTTCCCTTTCGCGCATCCAGCGCTGGAGTGTGGGCCGAACGCGCAGGAACGCGCGATAGAGCCGTTCGAGGGCCCAGGTCATCCCCGGCAGCAATGCCAGCAGCCCCAACGGCCGCAACAGCGGGATCGCCCGCCACATTGCCGCGAACGCCGCCGCGCCGCTGTAAAAGCGGCCACGGGCATCGCTGACATGGAAGCGGGCGAGCAGATCGGTTCGGTCGAGCGGGCAGGCGGTGGTACCGGCGCTGACATCGACGAAGCGCAGGCGGCCCCGCCGATCCAGCCGCCGCATCAGCGCGATCTCCCGCGTGCATAACGGGCAGCCGCCATCGTACCAGACGGTGAGCGGCTCAACCATTCCAGCGGCTCCCGGCCGGGACCAGCGCGTCGAGGAAGCGGGCGGAATCGGTGCGGATCTCCGCCTTGCGCGCGTCGGTCATGCGGTCGAGGTTGCGGACGATCGGCCCCATGCGCGGGTTGCGGGCGAAGCGCTCGCGGTGGCGGGCGACGAAATCCCAGTAGAGATAGTTGAACGGGCAGGCGTCCGGCCCGGCCTTCAGCTTCACCTTGTAGCGGCAGCCCGCGCAATAATCGGACATGCGATCAATATAGGCGCCGCTGGCGGCATAGGGCTTTGAGCCCATGATCCCGCCATCGGCGAACAGCGCCATGCCGATCGTGTTGGGCATCTCCACCCATTCATAGGCATCGGCATAGACTGCCATGTACCAGACATGGACCAGATAGGGGTCGATGCCGGCGAGGAGCGCGAAATTGCCGGTGACCATCAGCCGCTGTATGTGGTGCGCATAGGCATGGGTGCGGGTCTGCTCGACCGCGTCGCGCATGCAGGCCATGTCGGTTTCGCCCGTCCAGTAGAAGTCGGGGAGCGGGCGCCGGGCTTCCAGCGCGTTGGCCTCGGCATAGCGCGGCATGTGCAGCCAGTAGATGCCGCGGACATATTCCCGCCAGCCGAGGATCTGGCGGATAAAGCCCTCGGCCGAGTTGATCGGCACCCGGCCCGCGCGCCACTCAGCCTCGGCGCGCCGGCACAGGTCGAGCGGATCCAGCAGGCCGATGTTCAGATACAGTGCGAGATGTGCATGGAATAATATCGGTTCGCCGCGGCGCATCGCATCCTGGTAGTCGCCGAAGCGGGGCAGGGCATGGGCGAGGAAATGGTCCCGCGCCTTCTCGGCATCGGCGCGGGTGACGGCGAGCGCGAAAGGATGGAGATCGCCGAAATTGTCCGGAAACCGCTCCTCGACCAGCGCCAGCACCTCGCGGGTGATCGCATCAACCTCGAAGGCGGGCAGCGTCGGCGCGTGCGTGCCGGGCGGCGGCGTGCCGCGATTGTCCTGATCATAGTTCCACTCGCCGCCGGCAGGGGCGTCCCCCTCCATGAGCAGGCCGATGCGGCGGCGCATGTCGCGGTAGAAATACTCCATGCGCAGCTGACGGCGCCCCTGCGCCCAGGCGCGGAAGCCGGCGGGATCGATCAGGAAGCGGGTGTCGGGAAGCAACGTCAGGCCGGGAACCGCCGCCAGTGCCTCGCGCAGCCGCCATTCGCCGGGTGCCGTGCAGAGGATCTGGTCCGCGTCCAGTGCCGCGCGGGCGCGCTCGATCTCGCCGACCAGGCTGCCGGCATTGTCGGGATCGTCCAGCCGGGTGTAGCGGAGTTGCCAGCCGTCGGCGCGCAACTCCTCGGCGAAGTGGCGCATCGCGGAGAAGACGAAGGCGAGCTTCTTCTTGTGGTGCGGGACATAGCCTGCCTCTTCGGCGACCTCCGCCATCAGCACCACGTCTTCGGCCGGATCGGCTTCTTCGAGCGAGGAGATGCCAGCGCTGAGCTGGTCGCCGAGAAGGAGGATTAGGCGGGCCATGGGGGCCATGTGGGGCAGGGGGCGTGCAGGGGCGCGATGTCTTTTCGGACAGGTTGAGAGCGGAAGGCGCGCAGGCGATCGATCGAGCATGGAAAATCGTGCCACGATCGCGCCCGCGGCGCGCCTGCTCGGCTATGCCGGACTGCTGCCGCTGGTAGGCTGCGCGGCCGGGCTGGTGCTGTTGCCGATGCACCGCGCGCTGCTGCTCGATGCCGGCTTTGGCTATGCCGCACTGATCTACAGTTTCCTCGGCGGACTCTGGTGGGGGCAGGGGGTCGCTCAGGGGCGGGCGCCGGCCGCGCTGTTCGGTGTCGCGGTGGTGCCGTCGCTGCTGGCCTGGGGGCTGATTCTGCTCCAACGGGCGGGCTGGTCCAGCGAGCAGGCGCTGAGTCTGCTCGGGATTGCCATTCTCGTTTCCCCCGCAGTGGATCTTGTCCTGGCGCGGAACGGATCGCCGACGCGTGGCTGGATCCCGCTCCGCTTCCAGCTCTCGACCGGGCTCGGCCTGCTGACGCTCGCCTTGGCGTTGCTCTAGGCGGCTGCGGCCGCGCTGCCGATCATCGCGCCGAGCCGGTGCCCCGAGAGCCAAGCGAGCTCGACCCGCGGACCCTGCAACCAGTCTCCGCAGGCACCGAGGCGCAGGCTGCCGTTCCACAATGCGCCCTTGTCGACCCCCGGCGTCATCGCGAAGCGCCAGCGATGTGCGGCGAGATAGCGGAGCGGCGGCACCGCACCCTCGGCATGCACCAGCAGCGCGTCGAGCAGCGCCTGTGCCACGCTCTCGGCGGGATCCTCGATATGCTCGGTCGACCAGGACCCATGGCCTTGCACCACCCAGGTCTCGCCATCATGGCGGCCGGGCTTTGCACCGTCGCGCGCCGCCCAGCCGATGATGCCGTGCTGGCGGATGCTGTCGGCCGCGATCGGCAGCCGATCCTCGAACGCGATCATCGCCGTCCAGCAGGGCTGCGAGCGCGCCGCCATCGCATCGGCCGCCATCATCAGATCGTGCGTGCCGAGGATCGCGGCGGCCTGTTCGGCGGGCAGTGCGATGATCGCCGCATCGAACGGGCCATGCTGCTGCTCCTGCAGCCGCACATGCCAGCCCTGCGCATTGCGGGTAAGCCCTACGACATGGTGCCCGAAATGGACACGGTGCGCCGCCGCCATGTGCCGCACCGGCGCATTCATCGCCGGGGTGCCGACCCACGCATCGGGTCCCGCTTCCTGCCACGGACTGGCGACGCCGTGCGCCTGCCAGTCCTGGACCTGCCGACGGAACCGATCGTCGCGCACGGTGAAGTATTGCGCACCGTGATCGAACTGAAGCTGTTCGCCATCGAGGTCCACCCGCCGGGTGGACATGCGGCCGCCCGGACCACGCCCTTTGTCGAACAACGTTACTTGATGGCCGGCGGCGTGCAGCTGGTCTGCACAGGCGAGGCCCGCAATTCCGGCGCCGAGGATCACCACGTCCATCGCAGCGATCCCGCTCAATAGCCCATCAGCGACATCAGCTCGGCGCGGCTGCTGCGGTCCTCGAGGAAGCAGCCGAGCATCCGGCTGGTGACCATGCCCACGCCGTGCGTCTTCACGCCGCGGCCGGTCATGCAGCCATGCTGCGCCTCGATGACGACGGCGACGCCGGCCGGCTTCAGATGGGTCCAGATCGCCTGGGCGATCTCGGCGGTCAGCCGCTCCTGGATCTGCAGGCGGCGGGCATAGCCGTGAAGCACGCGGGCAAGCTTCGAGATGCCGACCACCCGGTCCTTGGGCAGATAGGCGATCGAGGCCCGGCCGGTGATCGGCGCCAGATGATGCTCGCAGTGCGACTGGAAAGGAATGTCCTTCAGCAGTACGATCTCGTCATAGCCCGCCACTTCCTCGAAGGTGCGCGCTAGGTGCATGCCGGGATCTTCCTCATAGCCGGCGCAATATTCACGCCAGGCCTTGGCATGGCGCATCGGCGTATCGCGCAGGCCTTCGCGCTCGGGATCTTCGCCGACCCAGCGCAGCAGGGTACGGACCGCTTCCTGAACCTCGTCCGGGACATAATCCGCCCCGGTTTCGTTGTCGGCCCGCTCTATATCGTTGCAGAAGAAGTTCATCGGGCCTACCTTTCGTTTCACCGGCAGCGTTTGCTTGGCACGCCGGCATCGAGTGTCCTCCACATGAGGAACCCGGCCGAAACCGGGAACATGGACAAAAGGGTATCCGCTTGCGCGACCCCATAAGGATGCAGAAAGCCGACCAATGCCATTGACCGACATGATTGCCGGAAGTGCCGTCGCTGCGGTGCTGAGTAACCCCCGACTTCCGGATAACCCGATCGTCGACTGCAACGACGCCTTCATCGCACTGACCGGGTACCAACGGGACGAGATCCTCGGCCGAAACTGCCGATTCCTGGCGGGCGACAAGACCGAACCCTGGCTGAGCGAGGCGCTCAGCGCCGGCGTGCGCGAAAAGCGCCCGGTCATGGTGGAGATCCTCAATTACAAGAAGGACGGCACGCCGTTCCGCAACGCGTTGCTGGTCGCCCCGATCTTCGGCGAGGATGGCGAGCTGGAATATTTCCTCGGCTCGCAGATGGAAGTGGAGGGGCCGAAGGAGGGCACCACCCACCGCGCTACCATCGCCCGCGACAAGATCGGCGCGCTCTCGCCGCGCCAGCGCGCGGTGCTGATCGCGATGGCGGCGGGCAAGCTCAACAAACAGATCGCCTATGACCTCGGCCTCACCGAGCGGACGATCAAGATGCACCGCGCCGCGATGTTTCGCGCGCTGGGCGTGCGGACTGCGGCCGATGCCGTGCGGATGGCGATCGAAGCGGGCTATTGAGCCCGCTCAGTCAACCGTGGGTCGCCTTCGGCCGCCGACGGGGCGGCCGATGTCCCGTCGAGCGCCCGGGCCAGCGCCGCGCGGTCAAGCTTGCCTTCCCAGCGCGCGACCACCAGCGTCGCCACCGCATTGCCGATGAAGTTGGTGAGGCTGCGGCACTCGCTCATGAACCGGTCGACGCCCAGTACCAGCGCCATGCCGGCGACCGGCACCTTGGGGACGATCGCCAGCGTGGCGGCGAGGGTGATGAACCCTGCGCCGGTCACGCCGGCCGCGCCCTTCGAGCTCAGCATCGCGACGCCCAGCAGCGCCAGCTGTTCGCCGAGCGACAGGTGCACGCCGGTCGCCTGGGCGATGAACAGCGCCGCCAGCGTCATGTAGATATTGGTGCCGTCGAGGTTGAACGAATAGCCGGCGGGGACCACGACGCCCACCACTTCCCGGGCGGCGCCGGCCGCCTGCATCTTCTCGATCAGCGCGGGCAGCGCGGCTTCGGACGAGGAGGTGCCGAGCACCAGGAGCAGTTCGGCGCGCAGATACCGCAGCAGCTTGAGGATCGAGAAGCCGGTGAGTGCCGCGACCGTGCCGAGCACGACCAGCACGAAAATCGCGGAGGTCAGGTAGAAGGTGCCGACCAGCGCGCCGAGACTGAGCAGCGTGCCGACGCCGTATTTGCCGACGGTGAACGCCATTGCACCGAATGCGCCGAAGGGGGCTGCCCACATCACCAGGCTGACCAGCTTGAACACCACCGTCGCGAGGCGCTCCAGCAGATCGGTCACCGGCGCTGCGGTCTCGCCGACCAGCGACAGCGCGATGCCGAACAGGATCGCGACGAACAGCACCTGCAGGATCGAGCCGCTGGTAAAGGCCGAGACCAGCGTCTCCGGGATGATCGCGAGCAGGAAGCCGGTGAGCGTGCTCTCATGCGCCTTGGCGGCATAGCCCTTCACCGCGGCGGCGTCGAGCGTCGCGGGATCGACATGCATCCCCGCGCCGGGCTGGAGGAGGTGCGAGACGATCAGCCCGACGACCAGCGCCAGCGTCGAGAAGAACAGGAAATAGGCGAAGGCTTTCAGCGCCACCCGACCCAGGGAACCGACCCCATGCGAGCCCGCGATGCCGGTGACGACGGTAAGGAAGATCACCGGCGGGATGATCATCTTGACCAGCGCGATGAACGCCTGGCCCAGCGGCTGCAGTCCGGCGCCGAAGCCGGGTGCCAGCCAGCCGGTCGTCACGCCCGCGACGATGCCGATCAGCACCCAGGTGTAGAGCAGGCTCCACCAGGGGCGGCGGGCTTCGGGGGAAGTCGTCAAGCAGCGTCCTTTTTCATCGGTTTCGAGCGGAAGAGCCTAGCCGGGCGAACGGCCAAGGAAAAGGGCGCCTCCGAAGCCGGAGACGCCCTTCGAATTGCGACAAGGGGCGTGATCAGTTGGCGTTGCCGGCCGCAACGTCCGTGCCGTTTTCCGGCGAGGCGTTGCCGATCATGGCGTCGGCCTCGGCATTGGCGCGATCCTCGGCATCGTTCTGGTAGATCATCGCATTGGCTTCCGGCGCATAGTTCGATCCGTCCGCCACATTGCCTTCGCCGCCGCCACAGGCGGCCAGCGGCGTCAGCAGGGCCGCGGCCGCGATCAGGCGAAGCTTGGTCATCCGGGTGCTCCCAATTCACATTCGTTCCGCAGGCGAAGCGATCCGCCTGTCCAAGCCCGCTGCATGGGGCAGGACAGGCGTGTCGTCAAACGCAAATATGTCGCAAACTCGGGCTTGGGCCGCAACTTGGCCACGTTTCCGCCCGAATTCGGGACGGCGAGTTCACTCGCCCTTGGGCGCCGTCACCGGACCGATCTCCTCGGGTGCATTGGCGGTAATGGCCAGCATCGCCGCCCAGGCGGCGACGTTCTGGCGAAGCTGCGCGGGGTCGATCTTGTCGAGCGTGTCGTCGGGCGTGTGGTGCAGGTCGAAATAGCGCAGCCCGTCCTGGTTCAGGCCGATCGTGCCGACGCCGAGCGCCAGAACCGGCTCGACATCGGTGCCGCCATGCGCGGTGCCGCGGCCGCGCTCGATGCCGATCGGGTAGAGCGCCGCCTCCAGTCGGTCGCCGATCGCCTTCGCGCCCTCGGGCAGGTTGGTCTCGAACTTCCAGACGCGGTCGGCGCCGAAATCGGACTCCATCGCCAGCACATGGTGATCACTGCCGTGCGCCTTGGCATAGGCCTCGCCGCCGAAGCCGCCGACTTCCTCCGCGCCGAACCACACGACGCGGATGGTGCGGCGGGGCTGGCCGAGCTTGGCCGCCTGGAGCGCCGCTGCGGTGGTGATCGCCACGCCCGCGCCGTCGTCGATCGCGCCGGTGCCGAGGTCCCAGCTGTCGAGATGGCCGCCGACGACGATGATGCCCGCCTTGGGGTCGCTGCCGGGGATATCGGCGATCACGTTGCCGGACTCCGCCTCCCCCTTGAATTGCGGCGTGACGGTCAGGCGCAGCTTCACCGGGCCGCGCTTGACGAGCCGCACTAGCTGCTCGGCATCGGGCACCGAAAGCGCGGCGGCGGCGATGGGCGAGACGCCCTTTGCCCAGGTGGTGACGCCGGTATGCGGATTGCGGTGATGGTCGGTGCCGATCGAGCGGATCAGCACGGCCGCCGCCCCCTTGGTCGCCGCGATGCTCGGCCCCGCGCGGCGGACGGCGCCGTAATAGCCATATTGCGAGCCGTCCTGCGTCGGCACCATCGCATGGTCGATAAAGGCGATCTTGCCCTTCAGACTGCCGGCGGGCGCGGCCTGGAGATCGGCGAGCGAAGGGAAGTACACGACCTCCGCTTCCAGCGGCTGCGCGCCGGTCGAGCCCGAATAGCCGAGCGCGGCGATGGTCAGCTTCTGCGCAGCGCCGCCAAGCACTTCGGCGGTTTCTGCACCACGGACCCATACCGGCATGCGGTAGGTCTCGACATGAACGTTCTGGAAGCCCAGCGCAGTCAGCTTCTTCACCCCCCAGGCGCGGGCGCGGGCTTCGGCTTCGGTGGCGGCGAGGCGCTGGCCGACCTCGGTCGTCAGGCCCTCCACCACGTCCCAGGCGACATCGTCCTTCAGCGCGGCATCGCGCACGCTCGCCACCTGGGCGGCGGTCTGGGCGAAGGCGGGGAGGGGCAGGGCGAGCACGGCAGCAGCCGCGAGCAGGAGGCGCTTGGTCATGCTGCGGATGCTAACCAGGGACGGACCGATTGCAATGGGGAAGAGGCGTTCCCGTTACTTAGCCCCTCCTCCATGGAGGAGGGGTTGGGGTGGAGGGATTCCAGACAGGAAGTTGGTCTCGGTGAGACACAGCTCCGCCCCAACCCCTCCCCTAAAGGGGAGGGGCTATAGCCGCGTTGCCAAGCCGGGCCCGCATCGCTACATGCCACGCGTCTTTCCAGCATCCAGAATTTCGCAACGGAGATCCGCCACCGTGGCTGCGCAGTACGCCTTCGTCATGAAGGACATGACCAAGACCTTCCCCGGCGCCCCCAAGCCGGTGCTCAACAACATCAACCTGCAATTCTACCAGGGCGCCAAGATCGGCATCGTCGGTCCGAACGGCGCCGGCAAGTCGACGCTCATGAAGATCATGGCGGGCATCGACAAGGATTTCGCCGGCGAGGCCTGGCCGGGCGAGAACATCACCGTCGGCTATCTGCCGCAGGAGCCGCAGCTCGATCCGACCAAGACCGTGCTCGAAAACGTCAAGGACGGCGCGCGCGAAGTGGCGGACATGGTCGATCGCTTCAACGCCATTTCGGCCGAGATGGGCGATCCCAAAGACGACACCGATTTCGACGCGCTGATGGAAGAGATGGGCGATCTCCAGGCCAAGATCGACGCGGTCGACGGCTGGAGCCTCGACAACCAGCTTGAGATCGCGATGGAAGCGCTGCGCTGCCCGCCGTCGGACTGGCCGGTCGAGAACCTCTCGGGCGGTGAAAAGCGCCGCATCGCGCTCACCCGCCTGCTGATCCAGAAGCCGTCGATCCTGCTGCTCGACGAGCCGACCAACCATCTCGACGCCGAAAGCGTCAACTGGCTGGAAAACCACCTCAAGGAATATGCCGGCGCGGTGCTGATGATCACCCACGACCGCTACTTCCTCGACAATGTGGTGGGCTGGATCCTCGAAATCGACCGCGGCAAGTACTTCCCGTACGAGGGCAACTACTCGACCTACCTGGAAAAGAAGGCCAAGCGCCTCGAACAGGAAGACCGCGAGGCCACCGGCCGCCAGAAGGCGATCAAGGACGAGCTCGAGTGGATCCGGCAGGGCGCCAAGGCCCGCCAGACCAAGTCGAAGGCGCGTATCGCCAAGTTCGAGCAGCTCGTCGCCAGCCAGGAAAACCGCACGCCGGGCAAGGCCCAGATCGTCATCCAGGTGCCCGAGCGCCTGGGCGGCAAGGTGATCGAGGCCAAGAACATCTCCAAGGCCTATGGCGACAAGCTTCTGTTCGAGAATCTCTCGTTCATGCTGCCGCCGGGCGGCATCGTAGGCGTCATCGGGCCGAACGGCGCGGGCAAGTCGACGCTGTTCAAGCTGCTCACCGGCCAGGAAACCCCGGATTCGGGCGAGATCGACATCGGCTCGACCGTGCGCCTCGGCTATGTCGACCAGAGCCGCGATCACCTCGACGACAGCAAGAACGTCTGGCAGGAAATCTCCGACGGTCTCGACTACATGAAGATCAACGGCCACGATCAGTCGACGCGCGCCTATGTTGGTGCGTTCAACTTCAAGGGCGCGGATCAGCAGAAGATCGTCGGCAAGCTCTCGGGCGGTGAGCGCAACCGCGTCAACATCGCCAAGATGCTCAAGCGCGGCGGCAACGTGCTGCTGCTCGACGAACCGACCAACGATCTCGACGTGGAAACGCTGGGCGCGCTGGAAGAGGCGATCGAGAATTTCGCGGGCTGCGCCGTGGTGATCAGCCACGATCGTTTCTTCCTCGATCGTCTCGCCACGCACATCCTCGCCTTCGAAGGCAACAGCCATGTCGAATGGTTCGAAGGCAACTTCGAAGCCTATGAGGAAGACAAGCGCCGCCGCCTGGGCGACGCCGCCGATCGTCCTACCGCGCTGGCCTACAAGAAGCTGACGCGCTGAACGAGGAAGGCCGGGTGGCGCCGCAGGCGCCCCCGGCCTTTCGTTTGTCATAGGTGTATTGTTGATGTAATACGGACTCTTCTTCAAGAGGGAGAGAGGCGCGATGCTCGAACTGATGCTGGTGGCGCTGGCCTTGCCGGAGCGCGCCATGCCCGATGGCACGAGGCTGCGGGCGGGCGATGCCTGCTACACGCTGACGCGCGAGGGCAAGCCGATCGGCCAGACTTGGCAGCGGGTGCGCGCCGCCAGCGAGGGCGGCGTATCGGTGTGGGACGTCATCGTCCACCAGCGGGTCGGCGACGGTCGCTTCGACATGCGCGACCATTTCGTGCTGCGCCGGAGCGACCTGCGCCCGCTCGCGATGGATAGTCGCCGCAACGGCGCGGAGCATGTCCGCGTCCGCTACGACAGCGCCTTCATCGAAACGACCAAGGCCGGGCAGGTGCCGTCGCGCATTCCCGCGCCCGATGCGGTGTGGGACGGCAATCTCTGGGGGCTGACATTCGCTGCGCTGCCACTTGCCGATGGCGGCGCCTACGAACTTCCTTATTACCAGTATGACAAGGGGCTTGGCCGCTTCCACCTCAAGGTCGTGGGGACCGCCGAGGTGGGGGGACGCGCGGCCTGGATCGTCGAGGCGGACGCCGGCGACGGCCACACCGTGCGGTACCAGATCGGCAAGGCGCCTGCCGACGAACTGGGTACGGTCAGCCCGATGTTCGGCCAGCAACTGGGTGGCGACTGCACGGCGCTGGTGGAGCCCTGACCGACAGGCGTGGCTCAGGCGGTGAAGCGCTTGGTGAAGCCCTTGTGCGCCTTGTCCTCGGGCACCGCCTGGCTTTCGACATGCTCGACCCGGGCGAGCGGCGGGCCTTCGCGGCACGCCTCCACGAAGAGGCCCAGCGCCGTATCGTCGCCCGCTGCGAGGATCTCGACACGGCCGTCGCGCAGGTTGCGCACCCAGCCGGTGAGGCCGCCGCGCTGCGCGGTCCGCACCACCCAGTCGCGATAGCCGACCCCCTGTACCCGTCCCGAAACCAGGATTCGTTGCTGCGCCATACGCTCCCTTTGTACACGCCCGATCAGCCGGGCCGCCTGCATCTGTAGCAGTATGGCACAGAACGGCATCGGGGAAGCGGAACGGTTCGCCGCAGCCCGGGCAGTCCCCGCCGCGTCAGGGGTAGGTGATGGCCATCACTTCATATTCGCGCTCGCCGGCGGGCAGGCTCACCCGGCGCAGGTCGCCGACCCGGGCGCCGCGCAAGGCGCGGGCGAGCGGCGCGTTCCAGCCGACCAGCCCCTTGCCGGCATCCGCCTCGTCGTCGCCGACCAGGGTGAGCGTGCGGTGATGGTCGTCCTCGTCGGCGATGGTCACGGTCGCGCCGAAGAACACGCCGCTGCGATCCTCCTGACGCGTCGGATCGACGACCTTGGCCGCCTTCATCCGCTTGGCCAGGAAGCCCAGCCGCCGGTCGATCTCGCGCAACCGCTTGCGGCCATAGATATAGTCGCCATTCTCGGAGCGATCGCCATTGCCGGCAGCCCAGGAGATGGTGTCGACCAGCTTCGGCCGTTCGGTGCCGAACAGCTGGTCATATTCGGCCTTGAGCGCGGCATAGCCGGCGGGAGTGATGTAGTTGGGGCGATCGGACATGGGATGCCCGCGCTATCAGCCCGGCTGGCGCTTGCCCAGATACCAGCTGAGATTGGCCGGGCCGGCGCTGCGGGCATGGGCGGGGTTCAGCAGGTCGTAGACCACCGCATTCTCCAGCACGCGCTGCACATAGTTCTTGGTCTCGAAGATCGGGATCTGCTCGATCCAGCGGACCATGTCGCCGCCCGGCATCCGCGGATCGCCATAGGCCGCGAGCCACTTGTTCACATTGCCCGGGCCCGCATTGTACGCCGCAACCGCCAGCGGATAGCTGTTGCCATAGCGTTCCAGCAGCTTCTGGAAATAGCTGGAGCCGAGCTGGATGTTATAGTCGGTATCGGCGTTGAGCGCGCCGGGGTCGTAGCTCATGCCGAGCTTCGAGGCGATTTCGCGGGCTGTGCCCGGCATCAGTTGCATCAGCCCGCGCGCGCCGGCATGGCTCACCGCGTCGCGGTTGAACTGGCTTTCCTGCCGCGCAATGGCGTGGATGATCGTCCAGTAATCGCGCTGGCCCTCGGGGATCTTCACCGATGGATAGCCGGCGGCGGTGTAGGAGGAGAGGCCGTTCTGGAGTGCGCTGCGGCCGACCATCACCCCCAGGTCCGGCCGCCCGAGCGTGCGGCTCAGCTCGGCGGCGAGGAGATGGTCGTCGTCGGTGGTCGCGTCCTGGGCGATCTGGCGGAGGAACTGGCTCTGGTCCAGCCGGTTGCCCATCTGCCCGAGCAGCTGTGCGGCGCGCACCGTCTCGCGGGCGTAGAAGGCGCTGCGCACGGCCGGCGCGGCGGTCTTGCCGCTCAGATCGGGCGGACCCTTGAGCGGCACACCGCTCCGCTCGGCCGCGAGCTGGCCGTAGAACAGGTCCGGATAGCCGCCGGCCCGGGCATAATAATTTTGCGCCAGGGCGCGATTTCCGGCGGCCTCGGCGGCGCGGCCCGCCCAGTACAGGCCCTTGGACTGGGTCTGCGGCGTCTTGGAACCGCGACCATAGCGATCGAACATGCCGACCGCATCGGCGGGACGATTGAGCGTGTTGAGGGCGACGGTCCCTGCCAGCCAGGTGAGGCTGGTATAGTCGTCGCGGATGCCGAGCGACATGTCGCTGAGATCGGTGCCCGGCGGCACCCCGTCGTCCACCTGCGAGGCGATGCGATAGGCGAGGTCGTACTGGCCGTCCGCCGCCGCACCGCGCGCGGCGGTGAGCAGCACTTCATACCATTTCTCGAGATCGCCGGGATAGCCGGTCAGCCGCCGGGGCTGGGCCAGATAGGCGCGCATCGCCGGGGTCTGGCCGTTCTCGCGCAGCCAGCGCGCGCGATCGGCGATATAGCCCGGGTCCGCCTGTCCGCGCGGCTCGGCAAAGCTCGCACGCGTCGCGGCATCCACAGCGTTGGTCCGATAGGCGATCCGCGCGTCGAACACCGGGCGGCGCTCGGGCGAGGTATAGGCGAGCTGGCGCGT
This sequence comes from uncultured Sphingomonas sp., assembly GCF_913777625.1. GTDB lineage: Bacteria > Pseudomonadota > Alphaproteobacteria > Sphingomonadales > Sphingomonadaceae > Sphingomonas. The sequence goes on along the minus strand of NZ_CAJYTI010000013.1, from coordinate 33,492 downwards.
CGCGATGCTGGTCGCGCCCTGCCACAGCAGCATGTCCTCGCGCGCATCGTGATCCATCGGGCGGAGCGCGCTGCCGAAGCTGGCGAGCAGCCGGCTTTCGTCGGCGCCGCGGAGCATGCCGGCACGCCAGGCGCGGCGCGCCTGGTCCTCGGCCTCGGCGCGGCGTCCCGTGGCGGCAAGCGCCTCCGCGTAGCGAAGACGTCCGGCCGGGGTGATCGGCGGGAAACGGGTGAAGAAGCGGATCGCAAGGTCGGGCATGCTCGCGCCACTGTCGAGAACCGTCTCGGCAGCCGCGCGTCGACTCTTTTCCCCGGGCCAGCCGGGATGGGCGAGCAGGAAATTGGCGTAGTCGGCAAAGGGGTAGTTGTCGGATTGCTGGAGGCGCTTCCAGTCGACCAGCGCGGTGCTGACCGGATCATATTGCGCCTGCGCCTGCGGCACGAAGCCGTTTGCCAGGGCAGCCAGCATCGCAGGGGTCACCTGCGAGGAGGCCGCCAGTCCCGAAACACTGGCGAACAACAACGCGCCTTTGAGTACCGTACCGACCATGCTGGACATGATAGGAGATCGCGCCGTATCTGCCAGCCCGTTTCTACCGAAAAAGAGGATGATTCCGCGCGATGTTTTCTGGATCGATCCCTGCGCTCGTGACGCCGTTCCACAGCGGCGCGTTCGCGGAGGAGGATTTCCGCGCGCTCGTCGAATGGCAGATCGGCGAAGGCTCGTCGGCGCTGGTGCCCTGCGGCACCACCGGCGAGGCGGCGACCATGCCCAAGGACGAGCATTTCCACATCGTGCGGGTGTGCGCCGATCAGGCGAAAGGCCGGGTGAAGATTCTGGCCGGTGCGGGGTCGAACGACACCAAGGTGGCGATCGACAATGTGCACGCCGCGAAGGACGCCGGTGCCGATGCCGCGCTGATGGTGCCGCCCTATTACAATCGTCCGAGCCAGGAAGGCATTTTCCGCCACTTCGCCGCCGTCGCCGAGGCGACCGACCTGCCGATCGTGCTCTACAATGTCCCCGGCCGTACCGTGACCGATATCCAGCCCGCAACCATGGCGCGGATCGTCCAGGCGTTCCCGGAAACGTTCGTCGGGGTGAAGGATGCGACCGGCAGCCTCAGCCGCGTCTCCGAGCAGCGGGCGGGCTGCGGCACCGGCTTCGTCCAGCTTTCGGGCAATGACGAAACCGCGCTCGCCTTCAACGCGATGGGCGGCGTCGGCTGCGTCTCGGTGACGGCGAACGTCGCGCCCAAGCTCTGCGCCGAGTTCCAGGCCGCCTGGGCGGCGGGCGACACGATCAAGGCGCTGGAACTGCACGACACGCTCTATCCCCTCCACATCGCGATGTTCACCGATGCGTCGCCGGGACCGGTGAAGTATGCGATGGGCCGCGTCCGCCCCGGCTTCCCGCAGGCACTCCGCCTGCCGATGACGGAAGCGGGCGAGGCGAGCTGCAAGGCGGTCGACGCTGCGCTGGAATTCGCCGGCCTGCGCTGACGAACGGACCGGGGCGCCAACAAACGGCTGGCGCTCCGGCCTCACAATCCCTACATCGCGCGGTCTTATGGCCCGTCCACGTCCCCAGGAATTCGACAAGGTAAAGACCGTCGCCGAAAACCGGCGCGCGCGGTTCGACTATTTCATCGAGCAGACCTACGAAGCCGGCCTCGTGCTGAGCGGTACCGAGGTGAAGTCGCTGCGCTTCGGCGAAGGCTCGATCGCCGAGGCCTATGCCGAGATCAAGAACGACGCGGTCTGGCTGGTCAACGCCAACATCCCCGAGTTCAGCCACGGCAACCGCTTCAACCACGAGCCCAAGCGACCGCGTAAATTGCTCCTTCACGAGCGCCAGATAAACAAGCTTCACGGCGCCGTGGCCCGCGAGGGCATGACGCTGGTCCCGCTGTCGGTTTATTTTAACAGCAAGGGGCGGGCGAAGGTCGAACTGGCGCTGGCGAAGGGCAAGAAGACGCATGACAAGCGCGAAACCATCAAGGAACGCGACTGGAAGCGCGAACAGTCGCGCATCCTTCGGGACCGCGGCTGAGATGGCGCGGCCCGGTCGCCTGCGTCGCCTGGCCGACAAGGCGATCCCGAGCCGTGAATCGATCGAGACCCATCGCTTGCTGAAGCCGGTCGCCGGACGCGTGATGCACGCGTCCTTGTGGCGGTTCACCCGTCGGTCGGTGCCGCGCGGCGTGGCCTTGGGGATGCTCACCGGCATCCTGGTGCCGATGGGGCAGATCCCCGCCTCGGCGTTGCTGGCACTGCCGCTGCGCGCCAACATCCCCGCAGCTGCTGCAACCACCTTCCTCACCAATCCCTTCACGACGCCGCCGCTCTGGGTCGCCGCCTACTGGGTCGGCAGCTGGATCCTCGGGCCGCGCGTCGCCAGCGAAGTGCTGGCCGGGGAGGCGCCCGGATGGCTCGACTGGCTGCTCCACGAGGCAGGTCCGGCAACGCTGACCGGGTTGCTGGTCCTTGCACTGGGGCTGGCAGTTCTTGGCTATTTCGGCAGCGCGGTTGCGTGGCGCTGGTGGATTCTGGCGAAACGCAGGCGTCGATTGCGCGCCCGTTTGGGCTGAACTTCGGCGACATCGCCGCTTGACGCTGGCGCTGTGACCGAACAACGGTGAACCATGGCCAGTCTGCCCGATGCCGAACTGCCAAAGCCTTCGCTGCTATTGCCGTTCGCGGCAGTGGTCGTCACCGGCGTTGCCGCCGCCGGCGTCATCCTGCTGAGCATCAACGACCGTACCGTCGCTGCCGGCTTCCTCGGCGCGGCCGTGATGGCCGCCGGGCTGATGCTCGCCAGCGCCCGGCTGTTCCGCGCGCCGATGACGGTGGAGCGCTACACCGACTGGGCGATCGCCCATGCACTTGCATCGGCCAGCGACGATGCGCTGGCGGTCACCGATCGGAGTGGCCGGCTGGTCTGCGCCAATCCGCGCTACGAAGCATTGTTCGGCGGATGGCCCACGCCGCCCAACCTGCCGATCGGCGAAGAGGGGGAGCGGGTGCTCGGCGCCTGTGCCCGCTCGGCCTGGCGCGATGGCGAAAGCCGCTGCGGCGACGTCCAGGTGTTCGGTGCCCAGGTGGCGGTGCGGGTTGCACGGGTCGGCGACGAGTCGCTGGTATGGCGCTTCATCGGCATCCACGCGCTGGATCTCGCGGTGCAGGTGCAGGGGCTGCTCGCCGGCCAGACCGGCGACCGGCTGGGCGGCGCCGGGGTGATGGTGGTGCTCGTTGCCCCGGACGGCCGTATTCGCTCGGCCAATCGCGTGTTCCGCCACCGCGCGCTCGGCAATGCCGATGCGATCGCCGATGGGCGCGATTTCGCCCGGCTGCTGATCACCGATTCGATCGGCCAGGTCCGCTTCGAGCGCGAGGGCATCGAGGGCACGCCGCTGCGCGTCCTGCAGATCCCGTTCCTCGAAGGCGACGAGGCGCCGCTGCTGGTCGCGCTGCTCGACGAGGAGCCGGCGGTGATCGCCAGCCCGGCGCTGGGCGGCAGCGCCTCCAACCATGTCCGCTCGCTGATCTCGATCCTGCCGACCGGCCTCGCGCTGATCGACCGCGACGGCCGCTTCCTGATGATGAACGATGCGTTCGTCCGCACCGCGCGGGTAAACGCGGCGGCACCGCCGCTCTATCCGGGCGATCTGGTGGTGCGCGAGGACAAGGCCACGCTGGCAGACGCGGTCCGCCGTTTTGCCGGCGGTGCGCCGCAGTCGCTCGAGATCACCGTCCGCCTGAAGGATGTCTCCGAAGAGCCGGTGGCGATCACCATCGCCGGCGCGCGCGGGCTCGGCGATGCGGCGGTGCTGCTTAGCCTTCGGGATTCGGGCGAGGAGGGCAAGCTCAAGCGCCAGATCGCGCAGGCGACCAAGATGCAGGCGGTGGGCCAGCTCGCCGGCGGCGTCGCGCACGATTTCAACAATATCCTCACCGCGATCATCGGGCATTGCGACCTGATGCTGATGCGCCATTCGCCCGGCGACAGCGACTATGACGATATCCAGCAGATCCGCGCCAATTCCAACCGCGCCGCCAGCCTGACCCGCCAGCTGCTCGCCTTTTCGCGCCAGCAGACGCTGCGTCCGCAGGTGCTGCAGCTGCCGGACATCATCTCGGAAGTCTCCAACCTGCTGAAGCGGCTGCTCGGCGAGACGGTGTCGCTCGACGTCAAGCATGGCCGCAACCTCGGGCCGGTGCGCGCCGATCCTGGGCAGCTCGAGCAGGTCGTCGTCAATCTCGCGGTCAACGCGCGCGATGCGATGCTGAGCAAGAACCCGAGCGGCGGCGGCTCGCTGACCATCGAGACGTTGGCGGTCTCCGCCGCCGAGGTCCGGCGGATGGACGACGATGTGCTGCCGGTGGGCGACTATACCGCGCTGCGCATCTCCGACACGGGCACCGGCATCCCGCCCGAGATCCTCCCCAAGATCTGGGAACCCTTCTTCACCACCAAGGAAGTGGGCAAGGGCACGGGCCTGGGTCTGTCGACCGTCTATGGCATCATCAAGCAGTCGGGCGGCTATATCTTCGCGGAGAATGTGCCGGGCGCCGGCGCTGCCTTCACCATCTACCTGCCGGTGCACGCCGCGCCCGAGGCGACGGTCGCCAAGCTGCCGGTCACCAAGGACAAGCCGGCGGATCTGTGGGGCACCGGCACGATCCTCGTCGTGGAGGACGAGGACATGGTCCGCGCCATCGCCGAGCGCGCGCTCAGCCGTCAGGGCTATTCGGTGGTCACCGCCGAAAATGGCGAAGTCGCGCTTGAAACGATCGAGACAATGGACAAGCCGGACCTGCTCGTCTCAGACGTGGTAATGCCCGTGATGGACGGGCCGAGCATGGCACGCAAGGTCCGGGAGCGCTGGCCCGATCTGCCGATCCTGTTCATGTCCGGCTATGCCGAGGAACAATTGCGGCGTTCGATCGATCTCGACAATGTTGCCTTTTTGCCGAAACCTTTTTCTGTGCAGCAACTTGCAGAAGCGGTTCAGGAAATCTTGGCGGCAAAATAAAGCTTTGGGAAATCGTACTTTTCCTGCAAAGGGGGCAATATGCAGGGTCCGCGTAACATTCTGATCGTCGAAGACGAGCCGCTCATCGCCATGATGCTCGAGGATTTTCTGGATGCGCTCGATCGCGTGCCAGCCGGTACCGCCGACACCGTTGCCGAGGCGCTGGAGCGGATCGGCGCGGGCGGGATCGACGCCGCCATTCTCGACGTGAACCTGCGCGGCGGCGAGCAGAGCTGGCCGGTGGCGGACAAGCTGGCCGAACTCGGCATTCCCTTCGTGCTCGCGACCGGCGGCGCGGACGACAGCATCGCGCCGAGCCACCGCGATCGTCCGGTGCTCTCCAAGCCGTTCACGCTCGACCGTGTCGACAAGGTGCTCAGCACCCTCAGCTGAGCTCAGCTGAGGGTCTTCGCTACGCCGGCTTTGGCAAGGGTTGTGCGCGGGGCAGGGGCGACGCTAAAGCCCCTCTCATCATGACCGAACTCCCCAAGACCTTCGACCCCGCCGACATCGAATCCCGCTGGTACGCCCATTGGGAAGACGAAGGCCTGTTCCGCCCCGAGCGCCAGGGCGCCGAGCCCTGGACGATCGTCAACCCGCCGCCCAACGTGACGGGCAGCCTGCACATCGGCCACGCGCTCGACAACACGCTGCAGGACATCCTCGTCCGCCATGCGCGGCTGAAGGGCAAGGACGCGCGCTGGGTGGTCGGCACCGATCACGCCGGCATCGCGACGCAGATGGTGGTCGAGCGCCAGCTCAACGCCGCCGGGCAGAAGCGCACCGACTTCACCCGCGAGGCGTTCGTCGACAAGGTCTGGGAATGGAAGGCGGAGAGTGGCGGGCAGATCACCCGCCAGTTGCGCCGGCTCGGCTGCTCGATGGACTGGGCCAATGAGCGCTTCACCATGGACGAGGGCTTTTCCAAGGCCGTCCTCAAGGTGTTCGTCGAGCTCTACCGCCAGGGGCTGCTGTATCGCGACAAAAGGCTGGTGAACTGGGATCCGGGCCTCGGCACCGCGATCTCGGACCTCGAGGTCGAGACCAAGGAAGTCCGCGGCAATTTCTGGCACCTGCGCTATCCGTTGGCGGACGGCTCGGGCTTCATCCAGGTCGCGACGACGCGGCCCGAGACGATGCTGGCCGACATGGCGGTCGCGGTGCATCCGGAAGACGAGCGCTACAAGGCGCTGATCGGCAAGCAGGTGCGCCTGCCCATCACCGGCCGCCTGATCCCGATCGTCGGCGACGAGCATGCCGATCCGGAACTCGGTTCGGGCGCGGTGAAGATCACGCCGGGGCATGATTTCAACGACTTCGAGGTGGGTGTTCGCGCCGGGATCAAGGCCGGCGAGATGCTCAACATGCTCGATGCCAAGGCGGCGATCTGCCAAACGCAGGACGGGCTGGTGCCGGCCGAGCTGATCGGGCTCGACCGCTTCGAGGCGCGCAAGGCGATCGTCGCACGGCTGAAGGACGAGGGCTTCCTCGTGCCGTTCGTCGACAAGGAAGGCGCCGAGCACGACGCCGAGCCGCGCACGATCCAGACGCCCTATGGCGACCGTTCGGGCCAGGTGATCGAGCCCTGGCTGACCGACCAATGGTATGTCGACGCCGCCACCCTCGCCAAGCCGGCGATCGAGGCGGTGCGTTCGGGCGCGACCAGGATCGTGCCGAAGAGCTGGGAAAAGACCTATTTCAACTGGATGGAGAACATCCAGCCCTGGTGCGTCAGCCGCCAGCTCTGGTGGGGCCACCGGATCCCGGCGTGGTTCGGTCCGATCGCTAAGAGTGACACTGAGATCAGCTTACAGCTCGGGAAAAAGGCTGAGTACAAGGTTTTCGTCGCTGAGACGCGTGAAGAAGCGCTTGCTCAGATGGAAGAATATTACGGCGTCGACCAATCGAATCTATACGAGGTAGAGCCAACGTTCAGCGGGATCGCGGCCGCGAAATTGGAAAAGGACGGCTATCTCCAGATCCCGTATTGGCGGGAAACTGATGTGCTCGACACCTGGTTCTCCTCGGCACTGTGGCCGTTTGCGACGCTGGGCTGGCCGGAGAACAGCGACCCGACGCTCGGCGGGCGCTATTCGAACGATGTGCTCATTTCCGGCTTCGACATCCTGTTCTTCTGGGATGCGCGGATGATGATGCAGGGCTTGCACTTCATGAAAGAGGTGCCGTTTAAGACCTTGTATCTACACGGTCTCGTTCGTGCAGCGGACGGCCAGAAGATGTCCAAGTCCAAGGGCAACACGGTCGATCCGCTGGGGATGATCGACAAGTACGGCGCCGACGCGCTGCGCTTCTTCATGGCGGCGATGGAGAGCCAGGGCCGCGACATCAAAATGGATGAGAAGCGGCTCGAGGGCTATCGCAACTTCGCGACCAAGCTGTGGAACGCCGCGCGCTTCTGCCAGGCGAACGGCATTGCCGCCAGCAAGCATCTTGAGGCGCCGACTGCGGAACTCGCGGTAAACCGCTGGATCATTGCGGAAACCATCGCGACGGTGCAGGCGCTGGACCTGGCGCTGGCCGACCTGCGCTTCGACGAGGCGGCGAACGCGATCTACCAGTTCGTCTGGAGCCGCTTCTGCGACTGGTATCTCGAGCTGATCAAGCCGGTGCTCAACGAGGATGCCCAGGTTTACCCGTGGATGGGAGAAGAAACGCGGGCTGTTGCAGCATGGGCGCTCGATCAGATCCTCGTTATGCTACATCCCTTCATGCCTTTCATCACGGAAGAGCTTTGGGGTGCGATGGGGCCCCGTAGCCGCAATCTGATCGTCGCGGATTGGCCGCGTACAGATGCATCAAATATCTATCCAGAAGCAGCTGCGGATATCGATTGGCTGATCGATGTCACGAGTAAGGTGCGTGCCGCTAAGAACGAGCTGGGTATTGGGCCTGGCGTAATGCTCACCGCATATGTTCGGGGTGGTGATGCTGAAACTCAACGGCGGATCAACAGCTTCTACACGGCGCTTCGTAAGCTGGCTCGCCTGCAAGATGTGTTTGATCAAACACCGCCTGCAGGCGGCGCTATTCAGATCGTGGTCGATGAAGCGACCTTCGTGGTACCGCTCGAAGGCATCATCGACCTCGAGGCCGAGCGCGCCCGCCTGACCAAGGCGATCGCGGCGGCCGAGAAGGAGCGCGACGGCCTTGCCGGCCGGCTCGGCAATCCGAGCTTCGTCGAGCGGGCCAAGCCCGAGGCGGTCGAGAAGGCCCGCGCGGACCATGCCGAGAAGGCGGCCGAAGCTGAGCGGCTGTCGGCGGCGCTGGCGCGGTTGGGGTAGAGGACACGCACCCTCACCCTTCCGCCGCTTCGCGGCTCCCTCCCTCTCCCTTGGAAGGGAGAGGGATCACCGCGCTACGCCCTCTCCCTTCCAAGGGAGAGGGAAGGGGCCCGCCGCCGTAGGCGGTGGGAAGGGTGAGGGTGGCTGTACCAAGCTACACCGTTTCCCGCGGCACCATGACGTCGATCACCGCCGGTGCCACCCTCGCCGTGACCGGCGTCGTTGCCAGCACCTCGCCGTCGATCGAGATCGGCAGCGGGGGCTCGGTCGCTACCCGCAGCGCCTTGCCGCGGAATGCGACGGTGTCTTCCTTGCGCGCGTCCAGCCGCAGGACCGAGGCGGCCCAGTTGCGCACCAGCCGCGACTTCACATGGCCCTTCACCACCTGGACGATGATCTCGCCCGAGGTCACCCCGGCTTCATCGACCAGCTCGGTTCCGCCATGGAAGGGGCCGTTCGAGATCCGCACCTCCACCGCGCGCAGACGCCGGGCATCTGCGCCTTCGCCGACGATCACCGTGAACGGCTTGAACTTCAGGAACTGCAGCGCCGCCCAGCCGAGATAGCCCATCCGTCCGAACCAGCGCTTGGCGTTGTGCGGCACGGTCTCGGCGATCTGGGGCGAGAGGCCGATCGCCGCGGTGCTGGCATAATAATCGTCGTCGATCATGCCGAGGTCGATCCGCTTCGGCGCGCCTTGCAGGATCGCATCCACCGCGCCGTCGACGTCGAGCGGGATACCGAGCGAGCGGGCGAAGCTGTTGGCGGTGCCGAGCGGTAGCACGCCCAGCGTCACGCCCCTGCCGACCAGCTTGTCGACCAGCCCGCTGATCGTGCCGTCGCCGCCGCCCAGGATCACCAGTTCCGGCTTTTTCGCCAGCGCCTTGGCCAATGTTGCTTCCAGCTGGTCTGGATCCTCGACGGCATGGGCGTCCACGGCCATGTCCTGGTCGTGGAAGCGGGCGCAGGCGCGATCGAACCAGTCCTGGCCATGACGGGACTTGGTGTTGACGATCATCGCCGCCGATTGGAAATGCATGCAGGATCCTCGATTGATGACGGGTCCGTAACGCCTGGGGCACCCGATCGGGTCCCCTGTTCCTCTGGACAGGTCGCCTTCTCGGATGGTTGCGCGTTGGTGCGCCCATGACCGCTCCCGTCCTGCTCTGGTTCCGCCGCGATCTCCGCCTTGCCGATCAGCCTGCCCTCGCGGCGGCCGTGCAGGCAGGGACGGTGATCCCCGTCTATGTGCTCGACGACGAGACGGCGAAGCATCGCGCGATGGGCGGCGCGTCGCGCTGGTGGTTGCACCACAGCCTCGCGGCGCTCGACGTCGCCCTGCGCGAGAAGGGATCGCGACTGATCCTGCGCCGGGGCAGAAGCGACGAGGAACTCGCGCGGCTGGCCGAGGAGACGGGTGCCGATACCGTTCATTGCATCCGGCACTACGAGCCCTGGTGGCGCAACGCGGAGCGGGCGGTCGCGAAGCGGCTGACGCTCTGCTGCCATGACGGCAACTATCTGCTGCCGCCCGGCGCGGTGACGAGCGGGGCGGGCACGCCCTACAAGATCTTCACCCCCTTCTGGCGGGCACTTCGCGAGCGTCTCCCACCGGCGGCGCCGGTACGCGCGCCCGCCAAGATCGCCGGACCTTCGAAATGGCCCGAGAGCGATCGGCTGGAGGATTGGGCATTGCTGCCCACCGCGCCCGATTGGGCAGGCGGTTTCCGCGAGGAATGGGCGCCGGGCGAGGCGGGTGCACACCGGCGACTGCGGCGGTTCAGGGACCATGCCGCGCGCTATGACGACACCCGCAACCTGCCCTCGATCGAAGGCAGTTCGCGCCTCTCGCCCCATCTCCATTTCGGCGAGGTCTCGCCCGCGCAGGTCTGGCATGCGCTGGAGGATGCGGGCGGCCAGGTGGAAGAATGTCTCCGCGAACTCGGCTGGCGCGACTTTGCGCAGAACCTGATCTGCCAGTTTCCCGACTATGCCGCGAAGAACGGCCGTCCTGCCTTCGATGCGATGGAGTGGCGCAGCGGCAAGGAGGCCAAGGCGGACCTCCGCGCCTGGCAGCGGGGGCAGACCGGCTATCCGATCGTCGATGCGGGCATGCGCCAGCTCTGGGCGACCGGCTGGATGCACAACCGCGTGCGGATGATCGCCGCCAGCTTCCTGATCAAGCATCTGCTGATCGACTGGCGCGAGGGCGAGCGCTGGTTCTGGGACACGCTGGTCGATGCCGATTACGGCAACAACGCGGTGAACTGGCAATGGGTCTCGGGCTCGGGCGTCGACTCCAGCCAGTGGAGCCGGGTGATGGCGCCGCTCTCCCAGTCCGAGAAGTTCGATGCGGCCGGCTATATCCGGCAATGGGTGCCCGAACTCGCCAAGCTCCCCGACGCCGCGATCCACGACCCGCAGGAAGCCGGGTGCCGCCCGCGCGACTATCCGGCCAAGCGGATTAACCACCGCGATGCACGCGAACGCGCGCTTGCCGCGGGTCGCGCCGTGCGCTGAGGGGCTTGCCCGGCGCGGTCAGGCGTGCATGAAGCGGGGCATGAATGCGCCGGTAAAGGATACCGCACGAGTCGCTCCGCGCGGCTCTTGGCGATGGGCTCTTTTCGGCCCCTTCTTCCATCGCCAGCTCGATCGGCTCGACCGCGGGATCACCGAGGGCAGCCTGGAGGTGTTCACGCCGGACGGGCAGGTGCGGTTGCTCGGCGGTAGCCAGGCAGGGCCGGCCGCTGCCGTCACGCTGCACAGCTGGCGCGCCCTGGCCCGGCTGGCGACCGGCGGCTCGACGGGATGGTACGAGGCCTGGGAGAAGGGCGAATGGTCGAGCCCTGATCCGGTGCAGCTGTTCGCGCTGTTCAGCCGCAATCGGGCGGGGCTGGCGGCGCAGGCGCGCTCACGCGGACTGTCGCTGCTGCCGCGGCGGCTGATGCACTGGATGCGGCGCAACCATCGCGGTGGATCGCGCAAGAACATCGCCTTCCACTATGACCTAGGCAACGACTTCTACGCGCGTTGGCTCGACCCGGGCATGAGCTATTCCAGCGCGATCTTCCGCGATGTGGACGAGACGCTCGCAGCGGCGCAGGACACGAAGCTGCAGGCCATCCTCGACCGCACGGCCACCCGACCGGGCGACACGATCCTCGAAATCGGCTGCGGCTGGGGCTCGTTCGCCGAGCTGGCGCTGCGCGGAGGCCGCAAGCTCCACGGCATCACCCTTTCGACCGAGCAGAAGGCCTGGGCCGAGGCGCGGACCAGGGGCATGGAGGGCGCGCGCTTCAGCCTCACCGATTATCGCGATGTGACCGGCCAGTATGACGCGGTTGCCAGCATCGAGATGGCCGAGGCGGTGGGGCGCGAATATTGGCCGGCCTATGTGTCGGCGATCGCGCGGGCGCTCAAGCCGGGCGGGCGGGCGGCGCTGCAGGTGATCACCTTCGACGACGCGATGTTCGAGGGCTATGCCCGCAACGTCGATTTCATCCAGACCTATGTCTTCCCCGGCGGCATGCTTCTCAAGGAGAGCGAGTTCCGCGCGCTGGCCGAGGCCGAGGGGCTGGAATGGCGGGACCGCCATGCCTTCGGCCTCGATTATGCCGAGACGCTGCGCCTCTGGCGGGAAAGCTTCGATGCGGCGGCCGCGGCCGGCCTGCTTCCGGCGTCGTTCGACGATCGCTTCGTCCGGCTGTGGCGCTATTATCTGATGTATTGCGAAGGGGGCTTCCGGGGCGGCGGGATCGACGTGATCCAGGTGAGCCTGGTCAAGAAGGGGGGATGAGGATGCCCAAGGGATGGTTCGCGGCGCTGGCGCTGCTGGCCGCGACACCGGCGTTCGGGCAGGCGGTGGTCTCGCCCGACGTGCCGATCGATCCCAAGAGCGTCGACGGGCTGCGCAAGATCGGCGCGCAGGTGCTGTTCTGGAGCCAGGCCCAGCGCGACGCCAATTTCCCGCACATGGAGAAGCTGTTCCCCGGCCATATCGTCAAGGCCGGCGCGAAGGTGCGTCCGCTGCCGGAGGGCAAGCCGTTGCCGGTCCCGGCTGCCGAGATCGACGCCTATATCGCGGCGAACAACGTCGCCGGGCTGCTCGTCGTGCAGGACGGCAAGATCCGGCTGGAGCGCTATGCGCGCGGCTATTCGCGCGAGGGGCGCTGGACCAGCTTCTCGGTCGCCAAGTCCTTCACCTCGACGCTGGTCGGCGCCGCGATCCGCGACGGCTATATCCAGTCGGTCGACGAGCCGGTGACCCAATATATCCCGGATCTTGCCGGCAGCGGCTATGACGGGGTGACGATCACCCAGCTGCTGACCATGACCTCGGGCGTGCGCTGGAACGAGGACTATACCGACGTGAAGTCCGACGTCGCCCGGATGTTCCTGGAGGCGGTGCCGGCGGGGCAGGACCCCACCGTCTATTACATGAAGAACCTGCCGCGCGAGACCGCCCCGGGCAGCAAATGGGTGTACAAGACCGGCGAGACCAACCTGATCGGCGTGCTCGTCCAGCGCGCCACCGGCAAGCCGCTCGCCACCTATCTCAGCGACAAGGTCTGGAAGCCCTGGGGCATGGAGAGCGACGCCTTCTGGATGGTCGGTCCGTCCGGCCATGAGGTGAGCGGCTGCTGCCTGTCCGTCTCGCTTCGCGATTATGCGCGGATGGGGATGTTCGCGCTGTCCGGCGGCAAGGGCGTGGTGCCGGCGGGCTGGTTCGCCGATGCGACCCGGCCGCATGCCGATATCGGCGAGCCCGGGTACGGCTATGGCTATCAGTGGTGGACCTATCCGCAGGGGCGGTTCGGCGCGGTGGGTATTTTCGGCCAGATGATCCGCATCGATCCGAAGACCCGCACCGTGGTGGTGATGTCGAGCGCCTGGCCCAAGGCGACCGACCGGGCGTTGCAGCACGCCCGGGAAATATTCGTCGACCGGCTGATCGACGCCGCCGCGCAGTAACGGTTCAGCCGCAGCGCGCGTCGGTGATGATGCCGGTCTTGTCGACGTGCAGGTTCAGGCGGTCGACGCGGAAGTCCATCGTCACCGCCGAGCCCGGCTCGATCCAGCGCAGGCGCTTGGCGCCGGCATGGCGCAGCGCCTCGCTTTCGTCGACCGCGGTGCGCTGCTTGCCCTTGAGGTACAGCACGCGAGTCGCATCGCACTCCACCACCGCCGGGATCGGCGCGGGCTTCTTCTGCGGGGCACAGCCTGCGGTACCGGCTACCAGGGCGAAGAGCGCGATGCGGGCGATCATGCGGGTTCTTCCGTGCGGGTCATCTTGAGCTTGCCGTTGCGTACCGCAAAGCCGAGTTGCCCCTCGACCAGCGCCAGCGCGTCGCGGCCGAACTGTTCGTAGCGCCAGCCTTCGAGGATCGGCAGGTCCTTGCGGACCCCGGCGGCGAGCGCCTCGAGATCTTCGGAGCGGGCGAGCAGGCGCGGGGCGACGTTCACCTCCTTGGCGCGGATCTTGAGCAGCAGCTTGAGCAGGTCGGCGACGAGCGCGCCGTCCTTGCCGAGCGAAGGCTTGCGCTCCTCTCGGCCGGGCATCTCGTCGGCCGGCATCGGCTTCGAGTCGGCGATCGCGGCCATCATCCGCCCGCCGATGTCGTTGCCCGCCCAGGCGGCGGAGAGCCCGCGTACCTTGGCGAGATCGGCCTGCTTGCGCGGTGGGTTGGCGGCAATGTCGGCCAGCGTCTCGTCCTTGACGATACGGCCGCGCGGCAGATCCTTGCCCTGCGCTTCCAGCTCGCGCCAGCGGGCCAGCGCCTTGAGGCGGCCGAGCACCTCGGGCTTGCGGCTGTTGATGCGGACGCGCTGCCACACCTGGTCGGGATCGTTGCGATAATTCTCGGGGTCCGAGATCCGCTCCATCTCCTGGTCGAGCCACACGCCGCGGCCGGACTTGCGCAGCTTTTCCAGCATCTTGGGGAAGATCTTGGAGAGGTGGGTCACGTCCGCGATGGCATAGTCGATCTGGCGCTTGTCGAGCGGGCGGCGTGCCCAGTCGGTGAAGCGGGCGCCCTTGTCGACGACGATGCCGAGATAGGTGTCGACGAGGTTGGAATAGCCGATCTGCTCGCCCTGGCCGAGCGCCATCGCGGCGACCTGGGTATCGAACATCGGGTGCGGCGTCTTGCCCGTGAGGTTGTAGACGATCTCGATGTCCTGGCCGCCGGCGTGGAAGACCTTGAGCACGTCCTCATTGTCGACCAGCAGATCGAGCAGGGGGCCCATGTCGAGGTCCGGGGCCTTGGGGTCGATCGCCGCGGCCTCCTTGTCGTTGGCCACCTGGATGAGGCAGAGCTCGGGCCAGTAGCTGTTTTCGCGCATGAACTCGGTGTCGACCGTGATGAAGTCGGACTGCGCGAGGCGTTTGCAGAGATCGGCGAGGGTGACGCTGTCTTCGATCAGACCATGAATGTGCATCTGATGCCCATATACCGGTCTTCGGGTTGACAAAAGTGGGGTGTGACCGGAATGCGCGCGGTCATAGTGTTTCAATATCGTCGCGCCGGCCCGTTCCGGCACCGCCACGCGTGGCGGGAAGACGCCAAGGTGAGAAGAACCGCATCATGCACGCCTATCGCACGCACACCTGCGCCCAGCTCCGCTCCGCGGACGTCGGGCAAACCGTCCGCCTGTCGGGCTGGGTGCACCGCAAGCGCGACCATGGCGACCTGGTGTTCGTCGACCTGCGCGACCATTACGGCATCACCCAGATCGTCACCGACGCGAGCGGCCCGGCGTTCGAGGCGATCGAGTCGCTGCGCTCCGAATCGGTGATCACCGTCACCGGCACGGTCGTCGCCCGCGACGCCAGCGTGGTGAACCCGAACCTGCCGACCGGCGAGATCGAGGTCCGCGCGGCGGAAGTGACCGTCCAGTCCGCCGCTGCCGACCTGCCGATGCCGGTGTTCGGCGAGCAGGAGTATCCGGAAGAGATCCGCCTGCGGAACCGCTATCTCGATCTCCGCCGCGAGAAGGTCCACAAGAACATCCTGCTGCGCTCGAACGTGATTGCGTCGCTGCGCCGCCGGATGATCGACCAGGGCTTCACCGAGTTCCAGACGCCGATCCTCACCGCGTCGAGCCCCGAGGGCGCGCGCGACTATCTCGTCCCCAGCCGCGTCCACCCGGGCAAGTTCTACGCGCTCCCGCAGGCACCGCAGATGTTCAAGCAGCTGCTGATGGTCGCCGGCTTCGACCGCTATTTCCAGATCGCCCCCTGCTTCCGCGACGAGGACGCGCGCGCCGATCGTTCGCCGGGCGAATTCTACCAGCTCGACTTCGAGATGAGCTTCGTCACCCAGGACGACGTGTTCGCCGCGATCGAGCCGGTGCTCCACGGCGTGTTCGAGGAGTTCGCCGACTGGGAGGGCATGGGCCGCACCGTCAGCGCGTTGCCGTTCAAGCGCATCCCGTACCGCGAATCGATGCTCAAATACGGCAACGACAAGCCGGACCTGCGCAACCCGCTCGTCATCACCGACGTGTCGGACTTCTTCAAGGGCTCGGGCTTCGGCCGCTTCGCCTCGATCGTCGACGGCGGCGACGTCGTCCGCGCGATCCCGGCGCCGGGCACGCATGAGAAGAGCCGCAAGTTCTTCGATGACATGAACAGCTGGGCGCAGAGCGAAGGTTTCCCGGGCCTCGGCTATGCGACGCAGAAGGACGGCGTGTTCGGCGGCCCGATCGCCAACAACCATGGCCAGGACGGCATGAAGGCGATTGCGGAAGCGATGGGCCTGGGTCCGAACGACGGCATCTTCTTCGCCGCCGGCAAGGAAGCGCAGGCGGCCAAGCTCGCCGGCCTGGCGCGCACCCGTGTAGCTGAGCAGCTGGAGCTGATCGACAAGAAGCGCTTCGAGTTCTGCTGGATCGTCGACTTCCCGATGTTCGAATATGACGAGGACGCGAAGAAGGTCGATTTCAGCCACAACCCCTTCTCGATGCCGCAGGGCGAGCTGGCGGCGCTGGAGACCAAGGACCCGCTCGACATCCTCGCCTATCAGTACGACATTGTCTGCAACGGCATTGAGCTGTCCTCGGGTGCGATCCGGAACCACAAGCCGGAGATCATGTACAAGGCGTTCGAGATCGCCGGCTATACGCAGGCGGATGTCGACACGAATTTCTCGGGCATGATCAACGCGTTCAAGTTCGGCGCGCCGCCGCACGGCGGTTCGGCCCCGGGCGTCGACCGCCGCACGGCGGTTCGGCCCCGGGCGTCGACCGCATCGTGATGCTGCTCGCCGACGAGCCGAACATCCGCGAGGTGATCGCCTTCCCGATGACGCAGAAGGCCGAGGACCTGATGATGCACGCGCCATCCGCGGTGAGCGACAAGCAGCTCAAGGAACTGCACATCCGCCTGGCGCCGGGCGTCGACGGCCCCAAGGCCGGCTGAGCGGAGATCGGCGGTCATGCGCGTCGCGGTGTTCAACACCAAGGCCTATGACCGCCGCTTCCTTGCCGAGGGCAATGCCCGCTTCGGCCACGACTTGACCTTTCTCGAACCCCGCCTCGACGTGCTGACCGCCCCGCTGGCGGCGGGGCATGAGGCGGTCTGCGTCTTCGTCAACGACGGGGTCGGCGCAGCCGTGCTTGAGGCGCTGGCCAAGGCGGGCGTCCGGCTGGTGGCGCTGCGCTGCGCCGGCTTCAACAATGTCGACCTCGCGGCGGCGGAGCGGCTGGGCATCGCCGTGGTGCGCGTGCCGGCCTATTCCCCGCATGCCGTGGCGGAGTTCACCGTCGGGCTGCTGCTCGCGGTCGACCGGCAGATCCCGCGTGCCTGGTCGCGGGTGCGGGAGAACAACTTCGCGCTCGACGGGCTGATCGGCCGCAACCTCCATGGCCGCACCGTCGGCGTGGTGGGCACCGGCAAGATCGGCGCGCTGGTCGCCCGGGTGCTGCGGGCCGGCTTCGGCTGCACCGTGCTGGCAAGCGACCTCCATGCCGATCCCGCGCTGGAGGCGATCGGCGTCCGCTACGTGCCGCGTGAGGAGCTGCTGCGCACCGCCGAAATCGTCACGCTGCACTGTCCGCTCACGCCGGACACGCATCGGCTGATCGACGCGCGGGTGATTGCCGAGGCGCGGGACGGGCTGGTGATCGTCAACACCAGTCGCGGCGCGCTGATCGATACCGCCGCGCTGATCGACGGGCTGAAGTCCCGCAAGATCCGCGCAGTCGCGCTCGACGTGTACGAGCAGGAAGCCGACCTGTTTTTCGAGGACCTGTCGAACGAGATCATCGCCGACGATCAGTTCCAGCGGCTGCTGACCTTCCCGAACGTGCTGGTCACCGGCCACCAGGCGTTTCTTACGGAGGAGGCGCTGTCGGCGATCGCCGACACGACGCTGGGCAGCATCGCCGACTTTGAGGCGGGCCGGCCGCTCGCCAATCGCGTCGATGCAGCCTTGATCGCGCCGGCACGTTAGGGGCTCCCATGACGATCGATCTTTCCGACTATGAAGCCGGCGACCATTTCGACGGCGATTACGAAGCCGAGCTCACCAAGCTCCAGAAGCGGCTGAGCCATATCCAGACGGCGCATATCGTCCACAAACGCCGCGCGATCGTGGCGTTCGAGGGCTGGGACGCGGCGGGGAAGGGCGGGGTGATCAAGCGCCTCACCGCCGAATGGGATCCGCGCTATTACGAGGTCTGGCCGATCTCGGCGCCGACCCAGGAGGAGCTGTCCCATCATTTCCTCTGGCGCTTCTGGCAGCGGCTGCCCGCCCAGCACCAGATCGGCGTGTTCGATCGCACCTGGTATGGCCGCGTGCTGGTCGAGCGCGTCGAGGGCTATGCCAGCGAAAGCGACTGGCGGCGCGGCTATGCCGAGATCAACGATTTCGAGGCGCAGCAGGTCGACAACGGCGCGACGCTGGTGAAGATCTTCCTGCACGTGACGCAGAAGACCCAGGACAAGAGGCTGCGCGACCGGCTGACCCATCCATGGAAGCGCTGGAAGATCAGTCCGGAGGATTTCCGCAATCGTGCACGCCGCGCGGACTATCTCGACGCGATGCACGAGATGTTCCACCAAACCGATACGCCGCACGCGCGCTGGACGGTGATCGACGGCAACAACAAGAAGGCTGCGCGGATCGCGGCGCTGACCGCGATTGCCGAACAGCTGGAAAGGCACGTGCCGATGGTGCCGCCGGAACTAGACCCGGAGGTGGCAAACGTCGCGACCGAGGCACTGGGGAAGTTCTGAGGCTTCTCCCCCTGCATTCCCCTTCCGTCTGCGGGAGGGGAGCGCAGACTTAGGGCTGGGCCTTACGCCGCCGCAAAGGTGCCGTTGTCGTCCATCACGTGCAGCACGCCGTCCGCGATCGCGAAATACGCGCCGTGGATCGTCAGCTTGCCCGACGCCTCGCGCTCGGCGACGAACGGGAAGGTGCGCAGGTTGCGCATCGAGACGCGGACCGTCTCCTGCTCCATCGCCCGCACCGCTTCCGGGCCTTCGCCATGTTCCGCGATGATCTTTTCCCGGGCGCCGTCCAGCATGTCGACCCAGTGGGCGATGAACCCGCCTTCGCCGTTTTCGGCATCGGCGAAGCGCTGCGTGAGCGCGGCATGCGCGCCGCCGCAGGCGCCGTGCCCCATCACGACGATCTCGGGCACTTCGAGCTGCGTCACCGCGAACTCCAGTGCTGCCGAAACACCGTGGCGGCCGCCGCCGGTCTCATAGGGCGGTACGAGGTTCGCGACGTTGCGCACCACGAAGATCTCGCCGGGCGAGGTATCGAAGATCTGCGCGGGATCGACTCGGCTGTCGGAGCAGGCGATCACCATCACCTTCGGGCTCTGGCCTTCCGAAAGTTCGGCCCAGCGGGCGCGCTGGCTGCTCCAGCCGTCGGTACGGAAGCGGTGATAGCCACCGATAAGCTCTTCGAATCCAGCCATTGCCCGGCAGTAGCGGCCGGCGTGCCGCTTGTCGACGGGGCGCTGCGGCTGCGTTGGCAGGACGAGTTCGCCGTGCGCTCGGCGGCGCTGCCCGGGTTCGGCATTCGAGCCTCAAACGAAAGCCGAAATATTCGTTTCTCCCAAGAATCCGTATCGAATCATTAATAATTAGTTTACGTTACGGCGAGCTTGTCCGGATAGATAAGGGTGGCAACGGAGGCTCTTACTCTTACTTTTGGGGGTTTTATGAGCAAGATAGTGGCAGTACTTAGCTTGTTTGCCGGCGTTGTCGGTTCAGGCGCCGCCTCTGCGCAGTCGCTGAACTTTTCGGGTCTGAACGGGGATGCCGAAGAGCAGGTTCTTTCCTATTATGCAGGTGGTGCGGGTGGTCTCGGTTCGACCGGCGGCCCCAACTACGGCATCACCTTCTCGCCGAATGCTATCGTTTGCTCGGTCCAGCCGACCGGTAACTGCAATTCGGCGGCGCTTCCGACGGGTGGCAACTTGCTGTTCTTCCTCGGCGGCGGCGCTGCCACGATGAATGTGGCTGGCGGGTTCGATACTGGGTTTTCGTTCTACTACAGCGCGGTGAACAACCCCGCGTTCGTGAAGGTGTATAGCGGTCTGGACGGGCAAGGTTCTCTGCTGGCCACGATCGATCTCGCTACGACCCCGAACGGGGCGGGTACCGCTGGTTGCTACGGTGCCTCTTTCTGCCCGTATGTGCCGATTGGCGTAAGCTTCTCGGGAATCGCGCACTCGGTCGATTTCGGCGGTTCGGCCAACCAGGTGGCCTTCGCTGCCATCACGATCAATGCGTCGACCCCGCCGGGCGTGCCGGAACCGGCTGCGTGGGCGACGCTGATCGGCGGCTTCGGCTTGGCGGGTGGCGCGATGCGCATCCGGCGCACGCGTGTAGCCTTCGCGGCTGCCTGACCAGCGACGTCCAGCGTTGGGAGGGGGCGTGCGCGCTGTCGCCGCCCCCTTTTTTCGTGCCGACCGTGCGATCGGATATTGCAGGTACGGCGTTTCCGGGGCTGGCGAAACGCGGCTCGGCGCTCTATCTGCCCCCCATGAACGAGCAGACTCCGCTGCCGCGCCCCGAGCGCGTCCGCAAGCCCGACTGGATCCGCGTCAAGGCCCCCACCTCGGAAGGGTTCGCCAAGACCCGTGCCCTGATGCGCTCCAAGAACCTCGTCACCGTGTGCGAGGAAGCCGCCTGTCCGAATATCGGCGAGTGCTGGACCAAGAAACATGCGACGGTGATGATCCTGGGCGACGTTTGCACGCGCGCCTGCCGCTTCTGCAACGTCAAGACCGGCATGCCGCGCAAGGTCGATCCGCTGGAGCCGCAGCACGTCGCCGAGGCGGCGGTGCAGATGGGCCTCGAGCACATCGTCATCACCTCGGTTGACCGCGACGACCTGCCGGACGGCGGCTCCAGCCAGTTCGTCAAGGTGATCGAGGCGATCCGCAAGGCGAGCCCGACCACCACGATCGAGATCCTCACCCCCGATTTCCGCAACAAGCACGAGGCCGCCGTCGAGGCGATCGTCGCGGCGCGGCCGGACGTGTACAACCACAATCTCGAGACCGTTCCCAGGCTCTATCCGATGATCCGCCCGGGCGCGCGCTATTACGCCTCGCTGCGGCTGCTGGAGATGGTCAAGAAGCTCGATCCGTCGATCTTCACCAAGTCCGGCATCATGCTGGGGCTCGGCGAGCAGCGTCTCGAGGTTCATCAGGTGATGGACGACATGCGCTCGGCCGACATCGATTTCCTGACCATGGGCCAGTATCTCCAGCCGACGCCGAAGCATGCCAAGGTCGAGGAGTTCGTGACCCCGCAGGCGTTTCAGGCGTACGGCGCGATCGCCCGCGCGAAGGGCTTCCTGCAGGTCGCCTCGTCGCCGCTGACGCGTTCCAGCTATCACGCCGGCGAAGATTTCGCCGAAATGCGCGCGGCCCGCGAGGCCAAGCTGGCAAAGGCGAGCGCCAAGGCCTGATGCCCAAGCACAGCGAAACCCGGCAGCTTCCCTACACGCCGGAACAGATGTTCGATCTGGTGGCAGATATCGCGCGCTACCCCGAGTTCCTGCCCTGGGTAAGCGCGATGCGCGTCCGCTCGTCGAGCGACACTCAGGTCGTCGCGGACATGATCGTCGGCTTCAAGGGGCTGCGCGAGACCTTCACCTCGCGCGTCACCAAGGCGCGGCCGGACAGCGTCCATGTCGAATATGTCGATGGGCCGCTCAAGCATCTGTCGAACGACTGGAAGTTCCGCCCGGACGGGCAGGGCGGCTGTTATGTCGATTTCTGCGTCGACTTCGCATTCAAGAACCGAGTGTTCGAGATGCTGGCCGGCCAGGTGTTCGACCGCGCGCTCCGCAAGATGATCGGTGCGTTCGAGGAGCGCGCGGCGAAGCTTTATGCCTCTTCGACGGGCGCCTCGGGTTCCGGCATCAGCAGGTCGAGCGCGCACAACGCCGCCTGAAGGCGGATGCCGCCGCGACCGTTGTTTTCGAAGTGGCGCGCGTCGGCGACGACGTGCTTGGGATCGGCGCCGCGAATCGCCTGCGCGAAGACGACGGTGCCGACCGGCTTGTTCTCGGTGGCGCCGCCCGGGCCGGCAACGCCGGTGATGGCGACCGCGACATCGGCCTTGGTGCGCTCCAGCACGCCCTGCGCCATGCTCCAGGCGACCGCGATCGAGACCGCGCCGAAGGTCTCGAGCACGTCGAGGCTCACCTTCAGCACGTCCATCTTGGCGTCGTTGGAATAGGTGACGAAGCCGGCGTCGAAGACGTCGGACGAACCCGGCAATTCGGTGAGCGCAGCGGAGACCAGGCCGCCGGTGCAGCTCTCGGCAACGGCAACGCGGCGGCCGGCAAGACGGTTCGCGTCAATGACCTTGCGCGCGGCTTCTACGAGTTCGGTTGGAAGAATCGTGTCCATAGCGGCGCCCCCTTGCCACCGGTTGATCCGCAGTACGAGTCAGTTCCTTGCAGGCACGCGTACCGTGGTGACAGCCTGCGCCGCCATGCCTTCGCCGCGCCCGGTGAAGCCGAGGCGCTCGGTCGTGGTCGCCTTGACGCTGACCTGTCCCGGATCGAGACCGAGGATCGCGGCGATCGAGGCGCGGATCGCCTCGCGGTGCGGGCCGATCTTGGGCGCCTCGCAGATCAGGGTGAGGTCGACGAAGTCGAGCACGCCGCCCTCGGCTGCGACCAGCGCGGCAGCATGTTCGAGGAAGCGCGCCGAGGCAGCACCCCGCCACTGCGGCTCGCTCGGCGGGAAGTGCATGCCGATATCGCCCGCGCCGATCGTGCCGAGCAGCGCATCGGTGATCGCATGGAGGGCGACGTCCGCATCGCTGTGACCCGACAGTCCCTTGCTGTGGGGCACGCGCACGCCGCCAAGCCAGAGTTCCTCGCCCTCGGCGAAGCGGTGGACGTCATAGCCGGTGGCGGTGCGTACGCGCATCGCCGAGGCCAGCCGCGCTTCGGCGGCGGCGAAATCGGTGGGGTGGGTGATCTTTTCGAGCATCGGGTCTCCGGGGACGAGCGCGACCTGGCCGCCGATCGCGCGCAGCATCTGGGCGTCGTCGGTTGCCTCCTGCTCCGCGGGCCAACGGCGATGGGCATCGAGAATGGCGTCGAAGGCGAAGGCCTGCGGGGTCTGCACGCGGTACAGGCCGTCCCGCGGAACGATATCGCCGATTGTCGCGCCTTCGCCGCGCACCAGCGTATCGGCGACTGGTAGGGCGGGGATCGCGCCCGATGCACCCTCCAGGCTGGCGAGCAGATCGTCGATCACCCGCGCAGGGAGGAACGGGCGGGCGGCGTCGTGGATCAGCACATGGCGGAAACCATCGGCATGCAGCGCCTCCAGCCCGTTCCGCACGGACTCGCGCCGCGTGGCGCCGCCGGTGACAAAAGGCGTGGGACCCAGCGCCGCTTCGAGCATCGCCTCCTGGCCTGCGCCGATCACGGTCAGCACCGCGTCGATCTTCGGGTGGCTGCGCAGCGCCTGGTGCGCATAGTCGAGCAGCGGCTTGCCGCCGACCGTTGCATATTGCTTGGGCACTTGGCCCCCGGCGCGGGTGCCGCTGCCGGCGGCGACGAGGATGGCGGCGGTACGGGTCGCGGTCATGGGCGTGCGCCTAGCCGAGATTGCAAGGCATGGGTAGGGCACGCTCCATTCCTCCCCGGAATGGGGAGGCGTTTCACGGTGCCTTGCCCTTGCGGCCGCGGATCGCTACATGCGCTGCCTGATTTTCAGGCAGAATTGATGCGCGAACTCGCCCCCATCCAGATCGGCCCCGTGACGGTCGAAGCCCCGGTGCTGCTCGCGCCGATGACCGGCGTGACCGACCTGCCGTTCCGGCGGGCGGTGCGGCGCTTCGGCTCGGGCCTCAACGTCACCGAGATGATCGCCAGCGCCGCCGCGATCCGCGAGACGCGGCAATCGGTGCAGAAGGCGGCCTGGGACCCGATCGAGGAGCCGGTCTCCATGCAGTTGGTCGGCTGCACCCCGCACGAGATGGCCGAGGCGGCCAAGCTCAACGAGGATCGCGGTGCGTCGATCATCGATATCAACATGGGCTGTCCGGTCCGCAAGGTCACCAATGGCGACGCCGGCTCGGCGCTGATGCGCGACCTTGACCATGCGGGTGCGATCATCCGAGCCTGTGTCGATGCGGTGCAGGCGCCGGTCACGGTCAAGATGCGGATGGGCTGGGATCTCGACAGCCTCAACGCGCCCGAACTGGCGAAGATTGCGCAGGATCTCGGTGCGAAGCTGGTGACCGTCCATGGCCGCACCCGCAACCAGATGTATCGCGGCTCGGCCGACTGGAGCTTCGTGCGCCGGGTGAAGGACGCGGTCTCGATCCCGGTGATCGTCAACGGCGACATCTGCTCGGTCGCCGATGCCCGCGAGGCCCTCGCGCAGTCCGGCGCGGACGGGGTGATGATCGGCCGCGGCGCCTATGGCAAGCCGTGGATCCTCCGCCAGGTGATGGACGCGCTGACCGGCAAGGGCGACAAGCCCGAACCGTCGATCGAAGAACAATATCGCGTTATTACCGAGCATTACATCGAGACGCTCGCCCATTATGGTAACGAGGTGGGCGTCAACATGATGCGCAAGCATCTCGGCTGGTACACCAAGGGACTGCACGGCTCGGCCGAGTTCCGCAACAAGGTCAACCAGGTCGTCGACCCGGTGAAGGTGCTCGATATGCTGGCGGAGTTCTACGAGCCGTGGCTTTCCCGCGCGGCGGCCTGAGGCGGTTTCGCCCCCAGACCGTCGAGGGACCGAGCTTCGCCGAGCTGTTCGGCGCACTGCCGGTGGCGGTGCTCGTGCTCGATCCGGACGGGCGCATCGCCCATGCCAACCCGGCGTGCGAGGTGCTGCTCAACCACAGCGAGACCAGCATGGTCGGCCAGCCCTATGACGCGGTGCTGCTGCCGCCGGAGGATTATGCCGACAGGCGCGACGGGCGCGGCTTCGCGGCGTTCGATGCCGAGATCGAGGCGGTGCGCGGTACTCGGTTGCGGGTCGATTTCCTGGAAAGCCAAGTGCCCGATCATTCTGGCTGGCGGATCGTGACGCTGCATCACGCCCCCCAGGCACGCAAGGTGGGGCAGGGGCTCGATCGCAGCGCCGGCGCGCGCGCAGCGATCGGCGCGGCGGCGATGCTGGGCCATGAGATCAAGAACCCGCTTTCCGGCATCCGGGGTGCGGCCCAGCTGCTGCAGAGTGGTGGCGATCCCGAGACCAACCGCGAGCTCACCCATCTGATCACCACCGAGGTGGATCGCATCGCCGCGCTGATCGACCGGATGCAGGACTTCACCGACACCCGGCCGCTCGATCTCCAGCCGACCAACATCTACCCGCTGCTCGACCATGGCCGCCGGGTGGCGCTGGCGGGCTTCGCGCGCGGGATCGTGATCGAGGAATGGTTCGATCCGTCGCTGCCGCCGGTACTGGTCGACCGCGACGCGTTCCTGCAGGTGCTGATCAACCTGCTCAAGAATGCGGCCGAGGCGCTGAAGGGCCTCGCTCAGCCGCGGATCATCCTGTCCACTGCCTATCGCCACGGCATGTCGGTCAGCGCCGGTCCCGGCCAGCCGCGCCGGCCGCTGCCGATCGAGATCTGCGTGATGGACAACGGACCCGGCGCCCCCGCCGACATTGCCGAGCATCTGTTCGAGCCGTTCGTCTCGGGCAAGCCGGAGGGCAAGGGGCTGGGGCTGCCGCTTGTCGAGAAACTGGTGCGGGACATGGGCGGGATCGTCCAATATGCCCGCGAACGCGAACCGGAGGTTACGGTGTTCCGTATTTTGTTGCCGCGAGCCACGGCATGACGCCGGGCTCGGTTCTGGTCGTCGACGACGATTCCGCGATCCGCACCGTGGTCGCTGCCGCGCTCAAGCGCGAGGGGCATCGGGTGGCGACCGCCGCCAGCGTCGCCGAGCTGCGGCGGGCGCTGACCACCGGCGTGCCGGACGTTCTCGTCACGGACGTGGTGCTGCCGGATGGAAACGGCCTGGACGTCGTCTCCGGTCTGATGGCGCAGCATCCGACGCTACCGGTGATCGTCTTCTCGGCGCAGAACACGCTGGCGACCGCCGTCCGCGCCACCGAGGTGGGGGCGTTCGACTATCTGCCCAAGCCGTTCGATCTGGACGTGCTCACCCAGGCGGTGCGGAGCGCGATGGCGCGCGGGCGCCGTCGCCCGGCTGACCAGCCCGATGCCGATCAGGACGGCGGCCCCTCGCTGATCGGCCGCTCGCCGGCGATGCAGGAAGTGTACCGGGTGATCGCCCGGGTGGTCTCGAACGACCTCACCGTGCTGATCAGCGGCGAGTCCGGCACCGGCAAGGAACTCGTCGCCAAGGCGATCCACGATCTCGGGCCCCGCCGCCGGGCGCCGTTCGTCGCGCTGAACATGGCGGCGATCCCGCGCGAGCTGATCGAGGCCGAGCTGTTCGGCCATGAACGCGGCGCCTTCACCGGCGCCCAGGCGCGCGTCGCCGGCAAGTTCGAGCAGGCCGCGGGCGGCACGCTGTTCCTCGACGAGATCGGCGACATGCCGATGGACGCGCAGACCCGGCTGCTCCGCGTCCTGCAATCGGGCGAGTTCACCACCGTAGGCGGCGCGCGGACGATCCGGGCGGACGTCCGCATCGTCGCGGCGACCAACAAGGATCTGTCGCAGCTCGTCCAGGCGGGCCAGTTCCGCGAGGACCTGTTCTACCGGCTCAACGTGGTGCCGATCAGCCTGCCGGCGCTGCGCGAGCGCCGCCAGGACATCCCGCTGCTCGCCCGCCACTTTCTCGATCGCGCCGCCGACGACGGCCTGCCACGCAAGCAGCTCGACAAGGATGCCGTCGCGCTGCTCGAGACGCTCGACTGGCCGGGCAATGTTCGCGAGCTGGAAAATCTGATGCGCCGCATCGCCGCGCTGTCCCGCGACGAATGGATCGATGCCGCGGCGCTGCGCCGGGCGCTGGGCGATGGTGGCGGGTCGGCCCCGGTCGCGCGGGATGCCGGGATCGAGGCGGCCATCCGCGCGCGGCTCGAACGGATCGCGCTGGAGGAGCCCCGCGCGCTCGACGACGGCACGCTCTACGACCGGATTATCGGCGAGGTCGAGCGACCGCTGATCGAGATGATGCTCGCGCGGCACCAGAACAACCAGCTGCGCGCGGCGCGTGCGCTGGGCATCAATCGAAACACGCTTCGCAAGCGTCTCGACACGCTGGGAATTGCATCGCGGAGCGACGATAGCGGCGGCTGAAGCGTGCACGTTTGAGACATGTCCCTTGGACCAGGGTGACGCGGTTGCGTGACAATCGCGCAATATTATGTGTTCTTTCGGCCACAATCCGCGTGTATCAAGGATGCAATGGTCGCCGTAGCTCCAACGAGTCTCGATAGCCCGCAGGATTGGTCGCGCTCCGGCAGGGCGTTCCGGCTGGTCGAATTCGCGGTGCTGGCGATCGCGCTGGCGACACCGATCGTGACCTATTGGTTCGTTCAGCAGAACGCGAAGCAGCAGCTGTTCAGTCCCGGCGTCGCCGCGACGCTGCTGCTCGCCAATCTCCTGCCTTATGTTGCGCTGATCGTGCTGATCGGAAGACGGATCGCGATCAACCGAGCGGCGAAGTCGGCACTGGAAGGTGGCGGGCGGCTGCACGTGCGGCTGGTGGCCGTGTTCACGCTGATGGCCAGTGTACCGATCGTGCTGACCGTGATCGCGGCATCGGTCATGTTCCAATCGGGCATAAATCTGTGGGGATCGGAACGCGGGCGCGCCGCGATCGATACCGCGGCGGCGATCTCGAACGAAGGCAAGAAGCTCGTCATCAATCGCTGGACGCTCGAGGCGCGGACGATGGTCGAAGACATGCTGAGCGTCGCACCGTCGCTGCCCGAGGACTCGCCGGACTTCCAGAAATGGTTTCTGAACCAGCTCTATTATCGCACGTTCAACCAGGGCGTGATCTTCAAGGTGCTGGACGATGACCGCGTCGAGGCGCGATATGCGTGGGAGGCGCCTTCGGCGTCGGTGTTCGCGCGGCGGGTTTCGCGCAATGTCCTGAAAGTGATGAAGGACGGCGAGTTCGCCACCAATTTCGACTCCGAGGTGATCTGGGTCATCACGCCGATCGATCGCTCGCGGAACCTCTTCCTCTACGTCGCGACGCCGAACAACGTCGAGTTTCTCAATCGCCAGAACGTCGCGGCGGATCGCATCGGGCGCGAATATAACGCGCTGATCGCACGGTCGCGCGCACTGCAGCTGCAGTTCAACGCCATCCTCTTCGGCGTTGCGCTGCTGATCGTGGGCATCGCCACCTGGATCGCGCTCGCCGTTGCCGATCGCCTGGTGCGGCCGGTCGACCAGCTGGTGCAGGCAGCGCGGCAGGTGGCGGACGGCGACCTTGGTGCACGCGTGCCGACACCCGAGACGATCGACGAGATCGCCACCCTCGGCATCGCGTTCAACAGCATGACCGAACGGCTGCAGGACCAGACCAGCGCGCTGGTGACGGCGAATGCCCAGCTCGACAGCCGGCGCGCGCTGATCGAGGCGGTGCTGTCCGGGGTGTCGGCCGGCGTCGTGGCGATCGGCGGCGATCACCGCGTGCGGCTGATCAACGCCTCGGCCAATGCCCTGCTGCGACACCAGGCCGAGGACCCGGTCGGGCTGCCGCTGGAAGCGCTCGCGCCCGAACTGGAGGCGATGCTCGCCAGCGGGGAGCGCGAAGGCATCGTGCAGGTCGCGACCGGCGGCGAGGCGCGCACCTTGGCCGTCAAGGTCACGTCCGACGAGGGCGGCCAGGTGCTGACCTTCGACGACATCACCCAGCAGCTCAACGATCAGCGCCGCGCCGCCTGGGCCGACGTCGCCCGCCGCATCGCGCACGAGATCAAGAACCCGCTGACTCCGATCCAGCTCGCCGCCGAGCGGCTCCAGCGCCGCTACGGCAAGCAGGTCGACCAGAGCGACGGCGTCTTCGCCCGGCTGACCGACACGATCGTCCGCCAGGTCGGCGACCTGCGGCGGATGGTCGACGAATTCTCCTCCTTCGCGCGGATGCCCAAGCCGATGTTCCGGCGCGAGTCGCTGCTCGACATCGCGCGCCAGTCGATGTTCCTGCACGAAGTCGCGCACCCCGCGCTGCGCTTCACGCTCGACGCGCCCGATCCGGCGCCATCGCTGGTGTGCGACCGCCGCCAGATCGGTCAGGCGCTGACCAACATAGTCAAGAACGCGGTGGAGGCGATCGAGGCGCGCGAAGGCGCCGACGTGCCGCCGGGCGAAGTGCATCTCACGATCCAGTCCGAAGCCGACGACAAGCTGATCCTCACCCTGGCCGACAATGGGGTCGGCCTGCCGGTGGAGCGCGACCGGATCGTCGAACCGTACATGACCACCCGCAGCCGCGGCACCGGCCTGGGCCTCGCGATCGTCAAGAAGATCGTCGAGGAACATTGCGGCACCATCGCCTTTGCCGATCGCCCCGGCGGCGGCACCTGCGTGACCTTGTGCTTTGATACCGCGGCGCTGGCAGGCGTTGCGCTGACCGACACGCCGGACGACGCGACGGACGCGCGCCCGGCGATGCTCACCCGAACCGGAAGCAGAGTATGAGCCTGGACATTCTCGTCGTCGACGACGAACGCGACATCCGCGAACTGGTAGCCGGTGTGCTGGAGGACGAAGGCTACGCCACGCGCAACGCCGCCGACAGCGACTCCGCGCTGGAGGCCATTGCGGAACGGCGACCCAGCCTCGTGCTGCTCGATGTTTGGCTGCAGGGCTCGCGGCTCGACGGGCTGGAACTGCTCGACGAGATCAAGCGGCGCGATCCCTCGATCCCGGTGCTGGTCATCTCGGGCCATGGCAATCTCGACACCGCCGTAGCGGCCATCCGCCGCGGCGCGTCGGACTTCATCGAGAAACCGTTCGAAGCCGAGCGGCTGCTGCTGATGGTCGCCCGGGCGACCGAGACCGAGCGGCTGCGCCGCGAAGTCGCCTCGCTGCGTGCGGTGGCGGGGCGGGGGACCGACCTGCATGGCAGCTCGACCGCGATCAACACGGTGCGTGCGACGCTCAAGCGGGTCGCCTCCACCGGCAGCCGCGTGCTGATCACCGGCGGCGCGGGCGTCGGCAAGGAAGTGGCCGCCCGCCTGCTTCACGGCTGGAGCCAGCGTGCCGATGCGCCCTTCGTGATCGTCAGCGCCGCCCGGATGACGCCGGAGCGCGTCGACGAGGAACTGTTCGGCGTCGAGGAGGGCGGGGACCTGGTCCGGCCGGGACTGCTCGAACAGGCGCATGGCGGCACCTTGTTCCTCGACGAGATCGCCGACATGCCGGTCGCCACCCAGGCGCGCATCCTGCGCGTGCTGACCGACCAGAGCTTCAGTCGCGTCGGTGGAACCCGGATCGTCAAGGTCGATGTCCGCGTGGTCTCGGCGACGGCGCGCGACCTGATGGCGGAGATCGCCGCGGGCCGCTTCCGCGAGGACCTCTATTACCGGCTGAACGTGGTGCCGGTGCCGATCCCGTCGCTTACCGATCGCCGGGAGGACATCCCGCCCTTGGTGGAGCATTATGTCGCCCATTACGCCTCCGAGCGCCGGGTGCCGACGCCGGAAATCGCCGCCGACGCCATGGTGGCGCTGCAGAGCTATGACTGGCCGGGCAATGTCCGCCAGCTGCGCAACGTCGTCGAGCGGACCGTGATCCTCGCCCCGGGCGACCGGATCGGCCGGATTGACGTCGACCTGCTGCCGCCGGAAGTGCTCGGGCGGCCGAGTGACACCGGCGGCGGCATGGCCTCGAACGCAATCATGGGCGCGCCGCTCAAGGAAGCGCGCGAAAGCTTCGAGCGGGAATATCTGCGCGTGCAGATCCGCCGCTTCTCGGGCAACATCTCGCGGACGGCGAGCTTTATCGGGATGGAGCGATCGGCGCTGCACCGGAAGCTCAAGCTGCTCGGGATCACCGACGCGCGGGACGACTGAGCCTAGCGATAGGTGATGAGGACCCGTGCCTCGGGGGTATAGCCCTTGAGATAGGTCGGCACCGGCGTCTGCTTGGCGCCTTCGACCAGGATCGCAGACGCGACGGGCCGGGCGAGTTGCTGGTACAATGCGACCTTCGAACTCGCGCAGCCGCCGACCATGTCGAACATGCCGGCGGTCACCAACGAAGCCGATTGGCTGGCGATCGCCCAGCCGACGCGGCATTGTACCTGCAGGTCCCCCAGGCGCAGGCTGGCAGGGCCCGTCCCGGGCGAGACGACCCAGCGCCGGATGCGGATCGGCGCCCATTGCGAGCGGCACGCGCGTCTGCCCGTCAGTCAGGGCAAGCTATATGCCTTCAAGCGAGGGATCCCCGCCACGCGCGGCGACCTCGAACCAGAGGGCGCCTGCCGGTGCGAATGAAGGCCGGTATTTGCGGAACGCCTTGAGCGCTGCGGCAAATCCTTTGCTGGTCAGCCTATAGTCCCGGCTACCGCCGGTCACCATGATCTCGTCATCGTTACTGGCGCTGTGCTGGGCTCCCGCCGGAGAGATACACGGAAATGATGATAGGACGAAAGCACCAATCTTGCGCATCATTTCCTCCCCGCAACCTACGTTGTTGCACCAGCGGCATTTGGCCAACGTGCGACGCGAGCATGTCGCAAGGCGGCCGCACCGCGCCTATGGACGCGGACCGGCGAACGTCCTAGATTGGATCCCGGCGCCGAGGTGGCGCCGACCCTGACGCCGGGAACGGCGCAGCGCGGGACAAATCCCGCCAAGAATAAACGGAGCCAACCATATGGCAGAGAAGCAGACGTCGCTTCAGGACCTGTTCCTCAACTCCCTGCGCCGGTCGAAGACGCCGGTGACGATGTTCCTGGTGAAGGGCGTGAAGCTCCAGGGTATCGTGACCTGGTTCGATAATTTTTCGGTGCTGCTCCGCCGCGACGGCCAGTCGCAGCTGATCTACAAGCATGCCATTTCCACCATCATGCCCTCGGGCCCGATGGACCTTGCCGCGCTGCTCGATGCCGCCGGCGAATATCAGCACAAGAACCCGGTGCTGCAGGAAATATTCCTCAACGCCGTGCGCAAGGCGCAGGAAAACGTCACGATGTTCCTGGTGAACGGCGTGATGCTCCAGGGCCAGATCGCCGCATTCGACCTGTTCTGCATGCTGCTCCAGCGCGAGGGCATGGCCCAGCTGGTCTACAAGCACGCCGTCTCCACCATCCAGCCGATGCACCCGCTGAACCTCGCCGAGGAAACCAATAGCGGCGACGACGATTGACCTTCGCATGAGCACTGGTTTCGAGCGCGACCCCGACGAATTCGCACGGGGCGCGAAGGCGCTCGTCGTCTATCCGGACATGGGCGGCAGTTCGCGCGATGCCGAGGCGAGGCTGGAGGAAACCGCCGGCCTCGCCGCGGCGATCGGCGTCGACGTGGTCGAGCGGGTCGCCGTTCGGCTGCGCCAGCCCAAGCCCGGTACGCTGATCGGCTCGGGCCAGGTGGAAGCCCTTGCCGAAACGGTGCGCGACGGCGAATTGCAGCTTGCGGTGTTCGACGCGGCGCTGACGCCTGTGCAGCAGCGCAACCTCGAGACCGCGCTGGGATGCAAGGTGATCGACCGCACCGGCCTGATTCTGGAAATCTTCGGCGAACGCGCACGCACCGCCGAAGGCCGGTTGCAGGTCGAGCTCGCGCACCTGGATTACCAGGCGGGCCGGCTGGTGCGCAGCTGGACCCACCTCGAGCGCCAGCGGGGCGGCTTCGGCTTTCTCGGCGGTCCGGGCGAGACCCAGATCGAGGCCGACCGTCGCCTGATCCGCGACCGCATGGCCCGGCTGCGGCGCGAGCTCGAGCAGGTCAGCCGCACCCGTACGCTCCACCGCGACCGGCGCCAGCGTGCGCCCTGGCCGGTGGTCGCGCTGGTCGGCTATACCAATGCCGGCAAGTCGACCTTGTTCAACCGCCTCACCGGGGCGCACGTCATGGCCGAGGATCTGTTGTTCGCCACGCTCGATCCCACAATGCGGGCGATCCGGCTGCCGGGCGTGGAAAAGGCCATTTTGTCCGACACGGTCGGCTTCATCTCTGACTTGCCGACACAATTGGTCGCCGCATTCCGCGCCACCTTGGAAGAGGTGACTGCCGCCGATATCATCCTGCATGTTCGCGATATCGCTAATTCTGAAACCGAGGCGCAGAAGCGGCAGGTGCTGGAAATCCTCACTGACCTTGGCGTGATTCCCGAGGACGGTGGCGAGCCGGAAAAGGGTGGCGAGAGCGGCATCCCGATCTTGGAAATCTGGAATAAGTGGGACCTGCTCGATCCCGATCATGCCGAAGAACTGTCGGGCTTGATCTCTGACAAGAGTGATCGCGACGTCGTGCCGATCTCGGCCCTGACCGGTGAAGGCTGCGAAACGCTGCTGGCGACAGTGGGCGAAAAGCTGATGGCTGGAGCCAAGCTCTACAGTTTCGCCGTTCCGGCCGAGGACGGCGAACGCCTGGCCTTCCTGCACGCACGCGGACATGTGGTGTCCGAGACGATAGACGAGGGCGATCAAACCCCCATCGTTCGCCTGCAAGTTCGGCTGAGTGACCGCGAGCTAGGGCGTTTCTCCGCGCTCTAGCGTCTTGGCGTGCAGCCACAGCGCCTCCTGATCA
>NZ_CAJYTI010000012.1 GCF_913777625.1 uncultured Sphingomonas sp. | reverse complement strand
AGGATGCCCGCACCGAAGTGGAGGCGGCGGCGGCCATCGCCACGCGCGCCAGCGGCCAGGCGAGCAATGCCGTGGGGATGAGCGAGATGCTCTCCGAACACGCCAAGTCGATCGAATCGATCCTCGGGCTGATCCGCGACATCGCCGGGCAGACGAATCTGCTCGCGCTCAACGCGACGATCGAGGCAGCGCGGGCCGGCGATGCGGGGCGGGGCTTCGCGGTGGTGGCGCAGGAAGTGAAGAGCCTCGCCAACCAGACGGCGCGGGCCACCGACGACATCGCCGCCAAGATCGCTGCGATCCAGTCCGCCACCCGCTCGACGGTGGAGACCAACGCGTCGATCCGCGCGACCGTCTCCGAAGTGCAGGAAAGCGCCGACCGCATCCGCACCGCGATGGAGGTGCAGGCGCAGACCGTCACCGCGATCACCGCCGCGGTGGACGAGACCGCGCTGGCCGCCGACTCGATGTCCGCGACGATCGGCGCGATCCGCGAGGACACCAAGAGTGTGACCAGCGAGATCGACACGCTCCAGCACGACGTGACCGAGGTCGACGACCGGCTGAACCAATTGCGCCAGGCGGCGGAGAGCTTCTCGAGCGCCGTCGCCGCCTGAGCGAAGCCGCTCAGCCTAGGGCGCGGCGGTAGAAGGCGAGGGTGATCGCCATCGACTGGAGGAACAGCGCAGGGTCGTAGCGCGGTCCCTCGTCGCGCAGAAAGGCGTGCTGGGCGTTGAGCTCGTGCCATTCATACGCGATGCCGTGCGTCTCGAGCCCCGCGCGGATCGCTTCGCGCCCGGCAAAGGGGATGTGCGGATCCTGCCGGCCCCAGACGAACAGCATCTCCGCCTTGAGGTCCGCCATGCGCGCCAGGCTGTCATCGGCCTTGCCTGCCCCGAGCGTGCCCGAATGAATGTCGGTCGGGTAGAAGCACGCCGCTGCCGACACGCGTGGATCGAGCGCGGCGCGATAGGCGAGGTGCCCGCCCAGGCACACCCCGAAGCTGCCGAGCCGGCCGTTGCACGCCGGATGCGCGGCGAGTGCGGTGAGGGTGGCGGCGGCATCGGCGTCGAAGGCGGCGACGGGTTTGGTGAACTTGAGGTCGTTGCCGCGATCGGTGCCGGCGGGATCATAGGCAAGCACGGTGCCGGCGGGTTCATACTCGTGATAGACCTCGGGCACGGCGACCACGAAGCCGTTCCCCGCCAGCATCGCCGCCAGCCGGCGGATCGGGGCGGTGACCTGGTAGATCTCGGAATAGAGGACGAGACCGGGGAAGCGGCCCTCCACCGCCGGTCGGAACCAGTGGATCCGCATCGCGCCGCTGCCGGGGACCTCGACATCCGTGGTTTCGTCGCTGCGCAAGATCATCGGGGCTCCTCCTTGTCCGGTGGCGCGGCCGTAGCGCCGATCGGGGCGGGTGGGGAAGGGGCGGCTTGGGGGAGGGCCGCGGACCGAAGTTTAGGAAGTTTAGGCGTGCTCGTGTCTGGTCGAGCTTCGCGACAGGCGCAGGAGGACGGGCGAAGTTTAGGAAGTTCAGGCTGCCGGAGCGTTTGCGCGCGCAGCTGTGCGTCAGCCAACGGGATCAAAGAGCGGCCACCGGAAAGCGACGGTCTCGCTCCATATGGGGAGCGTTGCGGTGGGGGCAAGCCTGCTGTCAGTGCGGACGATTTCTGTCATAACCATTTGAAAGACAATGGCAAATCACGCTCGTCACGAGCTTGGGCCTAAACCCCCAATCTCCATCGGTACCGGGCCGGCTGGCCAGCGGCGACGGGTTTCGGCCCGAGGCGCCTGCCGCGGAACGCCCTTCGCTACCGTGCGGCGAGCTTCGAACGTGCAGTCTCGCGCGCCCAATGACGTGCGCTAGCGTGACCGGGGGATTTCCTAGCGGTAGCGAATTTCGAGCAGATCCAGCTCGCGGATGAGCTTCTGCGCTACAGCGCTTCCGATCGCCCGATCCCGGGCAAGGCGGAAAATCGTGTCGCGTTCGGCTTTGAGGCCGGCAAGGCGCAGATCGCGGTCGATCCGCGCATATACCTGCATCTGACCTTGCAGCCCGCCATCCTGCGTCCGGCTGTCGATGCGCTCGCGATAGAGATCCATGATCCGCGCGCCGGCGGCGGCGTACACGTCCACGTCCTTGCGCCCCTCGCCGAGGCGATGCTGGGTATCTTCGACGGCCTTGATCGCCGCATGCGCCGCGGCTACGCGCGCCCGATCCTCTTCGGCCTGGCGCGACGGTTCCGCCGGCATGTCGAGGCCGCGGAGCAGCAGCGGAAGACCGATGCTGGCCAGTGCGAGCGAGGTGATGATCACCCCGGCTGCCAGGAAGATCGCCAGGTCCCGCGCGGGAAACGCGGTGCCGTCGGTCAAGGTGAGCGGGATGGTGAGAACGCCGGCCAGCGTGATCGCGCCGCGAACGCCGGCAACGGACATGGCCGCGATCAGGCGCCATTCGGGCCGCCGATATGCCACCTCGCCCCGCGCCCGCAGGAGCGTCAGCCGGAACGAGACCCAGACCCAGGCGAAGCGAAGAACCGCCAGCGCCGTCATGATCGACAGGACATAGGCGCCGAGCCACCAAGGGTTGGTATGGCCCGTGATCTGCACGGTCTGGGGCGCAGCGGCGACGATGCCGGGCAGTTGCTCGCCGAGCAGCACGAAGATGATGCCGTTCAACGAGAACTGGATCGTGTCCCACACCGAATTGCGCCGCATCCGGGTTGCCGGCAGCGCCTGGCGGGAGATTTCCGCGAACGTCATCGTCACCCCGGCGGCAACCGCTGCAAGGATGCCGGAGCAGTGGAGATGCTCGGCCAGAATATAGGCGGCGAACGGGATCAGCAGGCTGATCAGGATCTGGGAGCCGGTATCCTCCCCGACGCGCTGCGATATCCAGGACTTGGCTCTGGTGACCCCGAGCGTCACCGCTACGCCGATCGCGAGCCCGCCGCCGGCCAGCCACAGGAAGGACAGGCTCGCTTCGCCGGCGGAGAAGCGGCCGGTGAGCGCCGCCGCCACCGCAAAGCGCAGGCATACGAGACCGGACGCGTCGTTGAGCAACGACTCGCCTTCCAGGATATGCATCATGCGGCGCGGAATGGGGACGCGGGTGGCGATGGCGGACACGGCGATCGGGTCGGTCGGCGAAACGACCGCGGCCAAGGCGAAGCACACGGCGAGCGGCATGGCGGGGATCATCCAGTCGATGAAGAAGCCGACACCGATCACCGTCAGAAGAACCAGGCCGAGGGCCAGCTCGAAAACCGTCGGGACGTCTTTGAGCAGTTCGTCCTTGGGAATGCGCCATCCGTCGAGGAAGAGGAGCGGCGGAAGGAACAGGAGAAGGAACAGTTGTGGATCCAGGTCCACGCGAAGGTCGGCGATCGAGCCGATGATCGCCCCGAGGGAGATCTGCACCACCGGGGTGGGCAGGGCCCAGGGCAGCATCCGCGAGATCGCGCTGCTGACGACGACCGCTACCAGCAAAATCAGGACGATCGAGACTGTATCCAACGGGTGCTCCAGGGGAATGGCGATGTACCTACTGCGGTGGCTTGGCCACACCGTGCAAGGCTCAATCGAACCGCAGCGCGATACGCTCCGCGCTGCGCGCGCCGTGGCATCGAGCCGTTGACAAGCTTCGTCCAGGGGCCCCAAGCGGGGCGGCGTATCGCCACCCGCCCGGCCGCGCAGCGTGCCCCGATCGGAAAGAGCCCGTCCATGATCCTGCGTACCATCCGCATCCTTCTCGGTGGAACCGCCATGCTATGGGGGGCCGGGCACGCCGTCGCGCAGCAGCCGCAGCCGGATCCCGGCAAGAAGGCGTGCGTGCAGGAAGCGCGCCGGCTGTGCCCCGCCGAGATGAAATCGCTGAGCCGCAAGAAGGTGGAGGCCTGCATGATCGCCAAGATCGACCAGACCTCGCCCGGCTGCCACGCCGCGATGCTGCGGATCAAGGCACAGCGCGAGGCATCCGCTAAGCGTTGACGCCCTCGCTGCCGTAGAGCGCGCGGTTCTCTGCGCGGATCCGCACGGTCAGCATCGCCGCGTTCAGCGCGGTGAACAGCAGCGCCGCCCAGACGAGCCCGAAGGTGAGCGGCAACACCGCAATCTCCGCGGTGACCACCATGTAATTGGGATGGCGCACGAAGCGGAACGGCCCGCGCCGGACCAGCGGGGCGTCGCGGGTGACGATGATGCGCGTCGTCCAGCGCGGCCCCAGCGTCGCCAACACCCAGACCCGCAGCAGCTGCAGCACCGCGAAGACGGCGAGCAACGGCAGGAAGATCGGGCGCCCGCCGACCGTGAACCACAGCACGGCCAGCCAGGCGGTGTGCAGCGCGACCATGACCGGATAATGCTCGCCTCCCACTTCGCGCGCGCCGGCGGCGAGCAGCCGCGCGGTGTTGCGCCGCGCGATCACCAGCTCGCTCAGGCGCTGCAGGGTGACGAAGGCCATGATGGCATAGGCCGCGATCATGCCGCGCACCGCAGCGTCAGCGAGGAGGCGGTGAAGCCCGGCCCCAGCGCGCTCAGCACCGAGAGCGGCGGCAGGCCCGACCGCCGGTAGCGATCGAGCACGAACAGCACGGTGGGCGCGGACATGTTGCCATGGTCGCGCAGCACCGCGCGCTCGGCCACCAGCGCACCCTGGTTGAGCGACAGCGCGCTTTCGATCGCATCCACCACCTTGGCGCCGCCTGGATGGCAGATGAACTGGTCCACGTCTTCCAGCGCCAGTCCCTGGGGCGCGAGCATTTCCTCCATGGCCTGGCGCATCTCGCGCCGGGCGAAGACGGGAATCGCGCGGTTGAGCACGACGCCCAGGCCGGTCGGCTCCGCCTGCCATCCCATGATGTCGAGCGTGTCGCTCCAGGTCTTTTCCGCGCTGCCACTGATCTGGACAAAGCCGTCCTCGCCGCTGCGGAGCACGCACGCCGCGGCGCCGTCGCCGAACAGCGCGGTGGAGACGAGGTCCGCCTTGTCGGCGCGGTCGGTCCGGAGCGCCAGGCTGCACAGCTCGACCGCGACGAACAGCACGGTCGCGCCCGGCGTGGCGCGCGCCAGCTTGCTGGCGAGGCCGAGGCCGGTGGCGCCGCCCGCACAGCCCAGCCCGAACACCGGCACCCGCGCCACGTCGCTCCGGAACGCGATCCGTGCCATCGCTCGCGCGTCCAGCGTCGGCGTGGCGATGCCTGTGGAGGAGATGGTGACGATCGTGTCGATCTCCGCCGCCGCAACGCCGGCTTCGTCGAGCGCCCGCACCGCCGCCGCCACCCAGAGATCGAGCGCGACCTCCAGATAGGCATCGGTGCGTTCGAGGAAGCTGCGCGGGCTGCGGTACCAGTCGACCGGCCTGGCCAGCTGGCGCGTCTGGATGCCGGCATTGGCATAGACCGCGGCAAGTCGCTCGAAATCGCTGAACTGGTTGCCGATCAGGTCGCGGGCGGTTGCCAGCGCGTCGGTCTGTGTCAGGATATGGTCGGGGGTTTCGGTGGCAAGCGAGAGAATCGATACCGGCTGCATGAAGGCTACCGCCTGACTTACCGGCGGACCGGTGGAAAAGGTTCAGCCGCGCAACGAAATTGCCGAGAGCGAGTTCCTTGCCTGCGCTATGACTTCGGGGCTTCGCAGGGGGAATCGGTGACGGAAGGCTCGGTGGACACGACCAGTTCCTTGCTAGGCGAAAGCGGCGGCACAGGCTATCGCCAATGGGCGGGTTTCGTCCTGATGTGCCTGGGCATGTTCATGGCGATCCTCGACATCCAGATCGTCGCGACGTCGCTGCCCGCCATCCAGACGGCGCTGGGCATCGCCCCCGATCGGATGGTGTGGGTGCAGACCGCCTATCTCACCGCGGAGATCGTCGCGATCCCGCTGACCGGGTTCCTTACCGCGCGACTGGGCATGCGCTGGCTGTTCGTCGCCGCGATCAGCCTGTTCACGCTCGCCTCGATCGGCTGTGCGGCAAGCGGCGGCTTTACCGAGCTGGTGGCGTGGCGGGTGGTCCAGGGCTTTGCCGGGGGGACGCTGATCCCGGCGGTGTTCGCCGCGGTGTTCCTGCTGTTTCCGCCGCGCGCCCAGCCCCTGGCGACCACGATCGCCGGGGTGGCGGCGGTGCTGGCGCCCACCGTCGGGCCGATCGTAGGCGGCTGGATCACCCAGTCCTTTTCCTGGCACTGGCTGTTCCGGGTCAACATTCTGCCCGGCATCGTCGCAGGGCTTGGCGCGCTCTATTTCCTGGGCGGGCCTGCCGTCGGGCGCCGGGAGGGAAGGCCGATCGATCTCGTGGCGCTCGTCCTGCTCGCCACGGCGCTGGTGGCGTTGCAGATCGGGCTCAAGGATGCGCCGACGCAGGGCTGGGCAGCGCCGCGCGTGCTGGGGCTGCTTGGCCTGGCAGCGGCCGGGGCGGGGGGCTTCGTCTGGCGGACGCTGCGCTCGCCGGCGCCGATCGTCGAGCTGCGCTGTTTCGCCGATCGCAACTTCGCGATCGGCTGCCTGCTCAGCTTCGTGCTCGGCTTCGGCCTGTTCGGCTCCACCTATCTGATGCCGTTCTTCCTCGGCCTGGTCCGCGAGCACGGGCCGCTGCGCATCGGCGAGATCATGCTGGTCACCGGCTGTACCCAGCTGCTGACCGCGCCGATCGCCGTCTATGCCGAGCGCCGGGTGGACCCCCGCCTGCTCACCGGTTTCGGCTTCGCGCTGTTCGCGGTCGGGCTGCTGCTCAGCACCCGGCAGACCGAACAGACCGACTTCGTCGCGATGATCGTGCCGCAGATCGTGCGCGGGGCGGCGATCATGTTCTGCCTGTTGCCGCCGACGCGCATGGCGCTGGGGCGCCTGCCGGATCGTCTGGTCGCCGATGGCAGCGGGCTGTTCAACCTGATGCGGAACCTCGGCGGCGCAGTGGGGCTGGCGCTGATCGACACCACGATCTTCAGCCGCGCAAAGACCGCCGGGAACCAGATCGCGGCGCAGCTGCGCGCCGGGGACGTCGCCACCGCCGTGCGGATCGGCATTCCCCGCGACGCCTTTCTGGAGCAGCGCGGCCAGCCGCTCGATGATTTCGCGGTCGAGATGGTCCGGCCCCTGGTGGAGCGCGCGGCGCTCGTGCCCGCGATCAACACGGCCTGGTTGCTGTGCGGGCTGTTGACCATGATGGCGATGATGGCGCTCTGGTGGGTGCGCCGCACGCCCATCGGCGCAGGGCACGACGGGCCTGCGTGATGGAACGCTGGCGCCTCTTGCCAATGGAACCGTCCCGCCTGCTTGCGCTACAATTGCCCCTCGGCTTCGTCGCCGATCGCGGCGGCAATGCGATACGGCCCTGCGCGTTTCCGCAGTGCCCCGCCTTTCTAGCTGAGTCCGATCTTCCCTTGATCGACCAGCTGGTCGACCCCGGCATGGACGATCGGCATCGCGACACGCCAGTCCGCGGCAGCATGAGCGGAGGGCCCCGCCACCAATGTTCGTGCGACCTCGCTGGGGCATATCGTCGTCCCCGGCGCCCGTTCGGCAAGGAGGGCAAGTAGTGCGGCCCTCGCCCGATCGATGTTCATTTCGGTTTTCGGCCCGACGTCATGAGATCGGGCTTCGGCGGCGCTTTCCATCCCGGCGGCGGAACGGGCCGCTGCCGGCTTGTGCCGAGCCCCATGGCGCCGGGCTGTTGGCGTACCAGGCCCGACGTGTCGGCCTGCTCGGCTTCCGCCGCACTCGCGCCACCCCGCATCAGATGGATACGGTCCCGAAGACGCCGCGCCTCCTCGAAATCGAGCGCGCGCGCCGCGGCGTCCATCTTGCGCTGCAGGTCATCGATCGTGTCTGCCATCATGGTGCAACGCGCGACGGCGGCCTTGGGGCGCATCGAACGGGAGTCGCTCCACCACGCCTTCCGGAGGAACGACCGGTGCCGTGGCAAACCGCCGATCCGGATCGCTGAAACCTGCCTGTTCCCGTCGAGAAGCATGCCTGCGTTCCGATGCCAGCGTTTTCGCCATGCGTCAGGTGCGCACCCCGTCGCGAATGCTGGCGCCTTCGCGTGCCGTGCTTTAAGCAAGGCTGAAAATCAGATGTTCCTGGAGTTCTGATGGCGCTGGTGAAGAAATCGACCCTTGGCGCCCGCGCAAAAAAGCGCGCCGGGGAAGAAGCCGTGGCGGCAGACGCGACGCCGTCGTCGCCTGTGCGCCAGCCGCGGCCCCGTCATCCGGTGCGACGCCCCGCCAACGCCGTGGAGGGCATCGACCAGGCCGTCCAGGAACTTGCCAGCGGGATCGCCGAGGCTTCCGCTGCGGCGAACCAATTGCAGCGCGCGATGGACCAGATCGCGAGCGGCGCCGAGGAAGCTGCCGGCGCGGCGCAGGAGTCGCAGGGCCTGATCGCCGCGCTGAACGCCAATTTCCAGGATGCCAGCGCCCGCGCCGAGGGTGCGCGTCGCCAGATCGAGATCGTTCAGAACGCCTTTGCCGAGGTCGGCGTGCAGATCGAGGTGTCGGTCGTCGCGATCGAGCTCAACGCCCAGCGCCAGCTCGCCACCGTCGCGGTGATCGACGCGCTTGAGCAGGTGGCGGGGGAAATCGGCGAGGTGGGCGTCAACGTCGCCGATGTTTCCGACCAGACCAGCTTGCTCGCGCTGAACGCGACGATCGAGGCGGCGCGCGCCGGCGATGCGGGGAGCGGCTTCGCGGTGGTGGCAGAGGAAGTGCGCGCACTTTCCGAACGCTCCGAAGCCAGTGCGGGCGAAATCCAGCAGCTGGCGACGAATGTCGTCGGCGAGGTGAGCCGCGTGGCGCAGCAGATCCGCGCGGCCTCGGAACTGGCGACGCGCGAGGCGCAGTCGGGCCGCGACGTCGTCGTGCAGCTCAAGCAGGCCCGCGAGGAACTGGTGGCGCTGGGCGCGGGTACGCAGGCGATCGTCCAGGCCGCCGCCGATGCCGAGGCCGCCGCCAGGGAAGCCGAGCAAGGGGCCGAACAGGTCGCGAGTGCAGCGGAAGAGCAGTCGGCAGCCAGTGCGCAGGCGCAGCAGGCGGTCGAGCAGCAGGGAGCGTCGCTGGAGGAAAGCCAGCGCACCGCGGAGATGCTGGGCGACCTGATCCAGGCACTGCAGGGCGATGCGACCAACCGGGCCGCGATCGAGCAGATAGCCGCCGCAGCAGAGCAATTGTCGGCCACGGTGCAGGAGCTGTCGGGTGCATCGGGCGAGATCCTGGTCGCGCTCGAGCAGATCGGGCGCGGCACGCAGATCCAGGCAAGCGCGACGATGCAGGCCGATGCGGCGATGGGCCAGATCGAGGGGCTGGCCGAGATATTGCAGGGGCGTGCCTCGGCGGCTGCCGAACGGATCGGGGCGATCGTGGAAGGCGTCGTGGCGAGCGGCGCGTCGATCGAAAGCGTCGCCGGCGGCGTCGAGCATGGCCTGGCCGAGATTCGCCGCGTCCTCCTTCTGCTGTCGACGCTGTCGGATACCGCGCGCGGCATCGAGAAGATCATCGGCAAGCTGGCGTTGATCTCGGTGCAGACCAACATGCTCGCGGTGAGCGGCTCCGTGGAGGCGACGCGCGCGGGGGAGGCCGGGCGTGGCTTCACCATCGTGGCGGGCGACATTCGCAAGCTCGCGCAGGATTCGGCGTCGCGCGCCGATCGCGCCGCGGATATCGTGCGGACCATGCAGGAGCAGATTGCGACGGTCCGCCGCGATCTCGAGCAGGTGGTCGGCGCGGCGGAAGTCGAGATCGGCCGCAACCGTGCGTTTGTCGAGCGCTTCCGGGCGATGACCGAGGACCTGCGGGCGGCGCGCAACGCGAACGACGCGATCCTCGCAGGCACGCAGGACATCCTTCGCTCGGTGCGCGAAATCCGCAGCGGCACCAACCAGATCGCCGACGCGGCCGATCTTGCCAACGGCGCCGCCCGCGAAGCCGGAGCCGCGGCGCGCCAGCAGGCGCAGGGGGCCGAGCTGCTGGCGGCGGCGATCGAGGAAATCGCCCAGATCGCGACCGCCCTCGCCGCGCAGGCGGGCTGAGCGCCGTGGGCGAGCCGGCCTCGGCGGGAGGCAGGATGCTGACGCTTCGGGCGGGCGGCGAGCTGCTTGCCGTGCCCGCGCCGCTGGTCCGCGAGGTCACCCGGATGCCGCGGCTGACGCGCGTGCCGCATGCCCCCCGCGCGCTGCTGGGTCTGGCCAATATCCGCGGGGCGGTGGTGCCGGTGCTGTCCCTGGCCGATCTCGTGGCGCGTCCGGGGGGTGCCGAGCGGCGGGTGGTCATCGTCGAGGATGGTACGCCCTTCGGGCTGGCGGTCGACGGGATCGACAGGCTGACGGAGGGCGGCGACGGCGGCGCTCGCATCCTCGACCTGCAGGCGCTGATCGCGGCCAGCCTTTCGCCGGACGGCAACCGCCGCGCCGTTGGCCGCGCGGTCGCCGAGGAAGCGGAGACCGTAGCCACCGACGATGCGGTGTTGCCGCTGGTGGTCTTCGGCCTGGGTTCCCAGGAATTTGCCTTGCCGCTGGCCGCCGTCGAGGCCGTGCTGCGGCTGCCCGATGGAATCGCGGCGCTGCCGCACGCCGACGCGGTGGTCGTCGGCAGCACCACCGATCGCGGGGCACTGCTGCCGTTGCTGTCGCTTCGCGTGCTGCTCGCCATGCCCGCCGCGGCGCCAACCCACCGCACCCGTGTCGTCGTCGCACGGATCGGTGCGCATCGGGTGGGCCTGGTGGTCGACCGGATCCGGGGCGTCGAGCGCGTGCCGGAGACGGCGATCGACGCGGTGCCGCAGGTCCTCACCCGCGGGCATGCCGAGGCGCGGATCCAGGCGATCTGCCGGCTGGACGAGGGCAGGCGGCTGGTATCGCTGCTCGCCGCGGAGCATCTGCTGCGCGAGGACATTACCGCGCGGCTCCTGCAAGGAAGTGCTGAAACCGAGGCCGAGGAAACCGCGATGGACGCCACGAGCGAGCAGTTTCTCCTGTTCCGGATCGGGGAAAGCGACTTCGCACTGCCGATCGCCGCCGTGGAGGAGGTTGCGCCGCTGCCGCACAA
Source organism: uncultured Sphingomonas sp. (assembly GCF_913777625.1). Lineage (GTDB taxonomy): Bacteria > Pseudomonadota > Alphaproteobacteria > Sphingomonadales > Sphingomonadaceae > Sphingomonas. The sequence continues at coordinate 14,336 of NZ_CAJYTI010000012.1, read as the reverse complement.
GCTCACGCGCCTGCCGAGGGCGCCTGCCTTCGTGCAGGGGGTGATGAACCTGCGCGGCGCGGTGGTGCCGGTGATCGATCAGGCCGAGCGGTTCGGCGCGGCCGCCGCGGCGGGCAGCAAGCGTCGCGTCGTGGTGGTCCGAATCGGCGATCTGCACGCGGGCTTCGTGGTCGATGCGGCATCCGAGGTCCTGCGCATCGCCAACGACGCGGTGCGGCCGGCGCCGGATCTGGGCGGTGCGGAGACGCACGTCTTCGAACGCGTCGCCAATCTTCCCGACCAGGACCGGATCGTGCTGATCGTGTCGCCGCGCGAACTGCTCGATCGCGCCGAACAGGATCTGCTGCGGGGCATGGCCGGCGCATCGTGATCAAGCTGCTCATTGTCGATGATTCTCCGCTGATGCGGCGCCTGCTGGTCGACATCTTCACCGAGGCGGGCGGGTTCGACGTGACGGTCGCGCGGAGCGGCGCCGAGGCGCTCGACCTGCTCGCCCATTTCGCGCCGGACGTGATCACGCTCGACATCCACATGCCCGCGATGGACGGGCTGGCCTGTCTCGACCGCATCATGGTCGAGCGGCCGTGCCCGGTGGTGATGGTCTCCGCGCTCACCGCCGAGGGCGCGGACGAGACGCTGGAGGCAATCGGGCTGGGCGCGGTCGACTTCATCGCCAAGCCGCGCGGTGCATTGTCGCTCGAAATCGACGCCGTCGCGCCCGCGCTCGTCGAGAAGGTCCGTGCGGCGGCCGGTGCGCGGATCTCGCGGACGACGCGGTTGCGCGATCGCGTCCGGGCGCGGGCCGCCGGCATCGCCACGCCGAAGCCCTTCAGGCCACAGCCCGCGTCGCCGGTCGCGGCGCCGCTGCCGCCCGACGGGCTGGTCCTGGTCGGGTGCTCGACCGGCGGCCCCCCCGCGCTCGATGCGCTGCTCGGCCCGCTGCCCGAGGATTTTCCCTGGCCGATCCTGGTCGCGCAGCACATGCCGGCGAGCTTCACCGGCCCGCTCGCCCGCCGGCTCGACAAGCTGTGTGCGCTGACCGTCCAGGAGGTGACGGGCACGACGCTGCTCGCGCCGGGCAACGTCTATATCGGTCGCGGCGATGCCGATCTCGTCGTCACCCGCCGAGCCGGGGCGCTCGCCGCCGCCGCCGCGCCGAGCAGCGCCCAGCATTTCTGGCATCCTAGCGTCGATCGCCTCGTGGAAAGCGCGATGAAGAGCGTCGCACCCGAGCGGCTGGTTGGTGTGTTGATGACCGGCATGGGTAATGACGGAGCCGGCGCCATGACGGAATTGAAGGCGCTGGGCGGCACGACGCTGGCCGAGTCTGCGGAGAGCGCGGTGATCTGGGGTATGCCGGGGGCGCTGGTCGCCGCCGGCGGCGCCACGGTTGTCGCGCCGCTCGACCGGCTCGCGGCCGAGCTGCGCGCCTGCTTCGCACGGTGACGCGGTACGGCACCCCCGCCAGCGCGCCGCCGGTATTGCTGTCCGACGACGAGGTCATGCGGGTGGGGGCGCTGCTCTATCGCTGGACGGGCATGATCTTCGGCGCCAACAAGCGCTATTATATCGAGCGGCGGATCGGTGCGCGTATGGCACGCAGCGGCCTGTCCGACGTGGCGCGCTATATCGACTGGGCCGCGCGCGACGCGGCAGAGCGCGAGGCGCTGATCAACGCCTTCACGATCAACGAGACCTATTTCTACCGCGAAGAGCATCAGTTCGCGGCGCTCGCGCGCGAGATCCTGCCCGAGTTGATCCGCACCCGGCGCCCCGGCGATCTGATCCGCATCTGGTCGATGCCCTGCTCGACCGGCGAGGAAGCCTATTCCATCGCGATCTGGCTGCTCGAGAACTGGCCGCTGGTGGACGCCTATCACATCGAGATCGTCGGGTCGGACCTCGATACCGCCGCGCTCGCGCAGGCGCAGGCGGGGCGCTATGCCGCCCGGGCGCTGGCGCGGCTGCCGGACGCGGTGATCGATCGCTATTTCGAGCCGGAACGCGGCCATCGCCGCAAGATCATCGACGATCTGCGCGAGTCGGTACGCTTCACCCCCGCCAATATCGTGGACCGCGCGACGCTCGCCGGTCTCGGCCGGTTCGATGTCGTCCTTTGCCGAAACCTGCTGATCTACTTTGATGACGACTCCCGGCTGCTGGCCGCGTCGAACCTGTTCGAGAGCCTCAACAGCGGCGGCTTCGTCTGTCTGGGCCATAGCGAATCCATGGCGCGGATCACCGACCGGTTCACAATGGCTCGCCTTGAAGACGCAATCGTCTATCGTAAGCCGTGATGGACGAGCTGCTGGCGCAATTTCTGATCGAAGGGCGCGACCTCGTCGCGCATGCCGCTGCGGCGTTCGATACGCTGGCAAGGGATCCCGGCAACGCCGCTGCGATCGACGAGGCGTTCCGCGCCCTGCATACGCTCAAGGGCTCGGTGGCGATCTTCCCGATGGCGGCGGCGGAGCGGACGCTGCACGCCGCGGAGGACGTGCTGGAACGCGCGCGCAAGGGCGGCATCGCGCTCGATGGCGCGACGACCGATGCGCTGATCGCCTGCCTGGACGGCGTCGATCGCTGGATCGACGAGGTGGCGCGGAACGGCGCGCTCCGCGATGACGCCGAGGAGGTCGCAACGGCGCTGGTCGGTCGCCTCCCGGGGCACGCGTCCATCCCGGCAGCGTCTCCGTCGACCGCCACGCCGGACTGGGCCCGGCAGCTGGCCGAGGGGGTCGAGGGGCCCGTGGTCGCGTTCCGCTATACGCCCGATCCGGATTGCTTCTTCCGCGGCGAGGATCCCCTCGCGATCGTCGCCGCGGTCCCGGAGCTGCTCCGGCTCGACATCCGCCCTACCGCGGGAGACTGGCCGGCACTCGATGCGATCGAGCCGTTCCGCTGCATCGCCGTCCTCGAAGGCGTCAGCGCGGCGTCGCCGGACGCGGTCCGGTCTGCGTTCCGGATGATGCCGGACCAGATTGCGCTCCATCGGGTTGAGGCCGCCGTCCCCCTGGCGGCACCGCAGGCGTCCGCCGATGGCGGCGCGACTTCGACGCTCCGCGTCGACGCCGCCCGCATCGATGCGCTGGCCGACGGCATCGGCGAACTGCTGGTGGCGGTGAATGCCCTTGCCCCGCTCGCGGCCCGCGTCGAGGCGCAGGATCGCGCGCTGGCCGCCGCCGTTCGCCTGGCACAGGCCGGCATCGAGCGCAGCGCGGCCGAGCTGCAGCGCAGCGTGATGGCGGTGCGGCGGGTGCCGCTCGCGCCGGCGCTTCGCCGCCTGCCACGCCTCGCCCGCGAAATCGCCGCCACGCTGGGCAAGCCGATCGTCTTCACGATCGACGGCGAAGCCCTGGAGGTGGACAAGCAGATCGCCGAAGGACTGTTCGAGCCGCTGCTGCACCTGCTGCGCAATGCGATCGACCATGGCATCGAGGATCGGGCCGCGCGCGTCGCGGCCGGCAAGCCGGCGGACGGCAAGGTCCTGCTTTCCGCGGCGCGCGACGGCGACGCGGTGGTGGTCGCCCTGGCCGATGACGGCGGCGGGATCGATCCGGTGCGGATCCGAGCGACCGCCGTCGCCCGCGGCGTGCTGGATCGCGACGCCGCCGACCAGCTGAGCGATGCCGCCGCGCTACGCCTCATCTTCGCGCCCGGCTTTTCGACGGCGGAGACGGTCACCGGCGTTTCCGGCCGCGGGGTCGGGATGGATGCGGTGCAGGCGGCAGTGGAGAAGCTGCGCGGCACGATCACGATCGACAGCACGCCCGGCCGCGGCACCTGCTTCCGACTGCGCTTTCCCGCCAATGCGCTCACCACGCGGCTGCTCGTCGTCGAGGCGGCCGGCGATCGCTACGGGGTGGCCCTCGACCAGGTGGCGGAAACGGTCCGGGTCGAGGAGTCGGCGCTGCGTCCGGTCGGCGAAGGTACCGTCTGCGTGCTGCGCGGCCGCACCGTTCCGGTCCTCAGCCTCGCCCGCCTGCTGGGTGGGGCCGACATGGCCGGCGGCCATGCCAAGCTGCTCGTGACCAGCGTCGCGGGCGAGCGGATCGCTCTGCGGGTCGACGACTTCGCCGATCGCGTCGATGCGGTGGTACGACCGCCCAGCGGGCTGCTGGCAGGCGTTCCCGGGATCGGCGGCGCGACGCTTCTCGGCGATGGCGGCGTGCTTCTCGTCCTTGATCTCGCAGCGCTGCTTCCATGACCGTCCGTGTCGAACCCGATGCTGTCCACCTCGTCGGTCGATGTTCCGCCGAAGATGCGGACGACCTGCTGGTCGCCCTGCAGGAAGAACCTGGCCGCACCGTAGATCTGGCCGCGGCGCAACGGCTGCATCTTGCGGTGGCGCAGGTGTTGCTTGCCGCGCGGCCGAAGATCAGCGGCGTGCCGGCCAGCGACTTCCTGGCACGATACCTGCTTAATCTGCTGCAATGACAAGATGTCGATTCGTCGTTAGGAACGTTGCGTGCCCGAACCACGCCGCGCTCGGCATGTCTTGATCTGGAGTTTCGAATGCCGGTTACCGTCCTCATCGTCGATGACAGCAAGCTTGCGCGCATCGTCGCTGGCAAGGCGCTCGCCGAACTCCAGCCGGAGTGGCAGAAGGCCGAGGCGGGCAGCGCGGCGCAGGCGCACGACGTGATCGCGGCGCAGCCGGTGGACGTCGCCCTGATCGACTTCAACATGGCCGACAAGGACGGGCTGGAACTCGCCGGCGAGCTGCACGTCATGCGTCCGGACATGCCCATCGCCATCATCACCGCCAACATCCAGGACGAGATCATCGCCCGGGCCCGCGCGATCGGTGCCGCCTTCGTCCCCAAGCCGGTGAGCGCGGACAGCCTGGAAGCGTTCCTATCGGGAGCAGCGCTCCGTCTGCGTGCGAACAAGGCATGATCCGAGACGGCGTGACGCTCGGCGAACTCGAGCGCGATGCGCTGACCGAGATCGTCAATATCGGCGTGGGCCGAGCCGCATCGAGCCTGCGCAAGATGATCGGCGACCAGGTCACGCTCTCCGTCCCGGCGATCGACATCGTCAGCCAGCGTCGTGCCGCGCGCCTGATCAGCGAGCGAGAAGCGGCCGACCTGGTTGCCGTGCGGCAGGATTTCGACGGCGCCTTTGCCGGACGTGCGCTGCTCATCTTTCCGGAAAGCAATAGCCTGGAGCTGGTGCGCGCCGTGACCGGCGAGAGCCTCTCCGCCGAGGACGTGACCGAGATCGAGCAGGAGGCGCTGACCGAAACCGGCAACGTCATCCTGAATTCCTGCCTCGCCACCATCGCCAACATGCTCAAGCGTTCGCTGGCGATGACGATTCCCGAGGTGCTGCACGGCAACAGCGCCACGCTGTTCGAAGTGGACGAGGCCGAGGACCAGGATGGCCTGGTCCTGTTCCTCTACATCGACTTCGCCGTGCGCAAGCGCGACATCCGCGGTTATATCGCGATGATCATGGATATCCCCTCGCTCGAGAAGCTGAAGGAACTGCTCGACGAATTCATCGCCCGGGTGGTGGGGGACGATGTCTGAGGCAGGCGCCGAGCACGTCCGCTCCATCCTCGCCGCCGCCGGGGCGAGCGGCAGCTGGGACTGGGATGTCGCGGCCGACAGCCTGCGCATCGATACGCGGTTCGCCGAGTTGTACGGGCTCGGTCCGGAGGCAGCTGCCGATGCCTTGCCCACGGCGACCTTTTTCGCCGCGATCCATCCCGCGGACCGGGCACGGATTCGCATCGCCGTTGCCGGCATGCTGTCCGGGGCCGAGCGTTTTTCCAAGGAATTCCGGGTGCTGGCGCCCGATGGCTCGACCCTGTGGATGCACGGGCGCGGTCAGGCGCATCTCGACGAGAACGACGAACCGGTGCGCTTCACCGGGCTTCTCATCGACGTCACCGAACGCAAGCGGACCGAGGAACGGCTGCGCATCGCCCAGTCGGCGGGCGGGATCGGCACGTTCGAATATATCGATGGCTTCGCGACCGCGACGGTCTCCACCGAGTTCTGCCAGCTGCTCGGCCTGCATCCGGCAGCCGTATTGCCGGTGCGGACGGTCAACAGCGTGTTGTGCGAGGGCGAGCCGCCGCTGCTCCCGCAGCCGGGCGACGACGCGATTGCGGACACCCTGGACGCGGTGTTCCGGATCGTCCGCAATGACGATGGCAGGCATCGCTGGATCGCGCGCCGCGGCGAGGTGTTGCGGGAAGGATCCGGCTACCGCCTGATCGGCGTGATCTACGACGTCACGGCCGCCAAGGAGCAGGAAGCCAAATTGCGGGAGCTGGCGGATACGTTGGAGATGCGCGTCCAGCAGGAAGTCGCCGAGCGCCGGGAAGCCGAGGAGGCGCTCCGCCAGGCGCAGAAGATGGAGGCGGTGGGCCAGCTTACCGGAGGAATCGCGCACGATTTCAATAATCTGCTGACGGTAATTATCGGCAACATCGATACCGTCATCCGGCGGATGGACCTGGGCCAGGATCCGCGGATGCTGCGCTCGCTGGAAAATGCGCTGAAGGGCGCGGAGCGTGCAGCCTCGCTTACCCAGCGGCTTCTCGCCTTCTCGCGTCGCCAGCCGCTCGAGCCCAAGACCATCGACATCGCCCGCGTGCTCACCGGCATGTCGGACCTGCTCACCCGCTCGATCACCGAAGCCATCGCCGTTCAGATCGCCGTCGATGCCGAGCTGTGGAAGGTCGAAGTCGATCCCCATCAGCTGGAGAACGCGATCCTCAATCTCGCGGTGAACGCGCGCGACGCCATGCCGAGCGGTGGCGCACTCTCCATCGAGGCCCGCAACGTCGAGGTGCGCGATGCCATCCCCGGCGGGTGCCTGCCGGGCGCGTATGTCGTCGTGTCGGTGGTCGACAGCGGAACGGGCATGTCGGCGGAGACGGTGGCGAAGGTGTTCGATCCGTTCTTCACCACCAAGGAAGTCGGCAAGGGCACCGGGCTGGGGCTTTCCATGGTCTATGGCTTCGTCAAGCAGTCCGGCGGCCACATCACGATCGAATCGACCGAGGGGCGCGGCACGGCGGTGCGCCTCTATCTCGCTCGCAAGCTGCAGGAGACCTTGCTGGAGGTCGAGGATCGGCAGCCGTCCGCGCGGATGGGCAACGCCGGTGAAACCATTCTCGTGGTCGAGGACGACGACGATGTCCGTGCCTACACGGTCGGTATCCTGCGCGAGCTTGGGTATCAGGTGGTCGAAGCGGAGGACGGCGATGGTGCATTGCGGCTGCTCGGCGGCCATGGTGTCGGCGCGACGATGTTGCTGACCGACGTCGTGATGCCGCGCATGTCCGGTCCCGAACTCGCCGCGCGCGCCAAGGCATTGCGCCCGGAACTGCGGGTGCTCTTCACCTCCGGCTATACGCGCGACGCCATCATGCGGGACGACCGGCTCGACCCGAATGTCGATCTTCTCTCCAAGCCTTTCACCTATGCCACGCTGGCCGCGAAGGTACGGGAGTTGCTCGACCGGGCGTATTGAGCGGCAGGAAGCGGGATCAACGCAGCGACTTCCCGAGTGGGGGCCCCGTCATCGCGCATCCTGGCCGCTCATTCCGGGTCGTCGAGGCTGAAGCGATCATTCTCCTCGTCGAAGGCGAAGAGCTCCGCATACCGCCCCCATTCCGTGACGGTCCGCAAGGTCTCCTCCGCGAACTCCTCGGACATGAAATCCTCCAGCTCGTCGCGGAAGCGACGCGCCGGTGCCTGGTGGCTCGGCCGCTCGTCGAGCACCTGCCGGATATGCTTGGCCAGACGCACATGTGCGGTAAGCGTCGCGCGAAAGTTGGTCTTGCGCTGGTCCACGTCCTCGACCGCGAAGGCGAGCCCGCGCTTCGACAGGACGAGTTCGCGATCCACGACATCCGCGAACTGGAGCAACTGCAGCGCCTCGACCATCGGGAACAGCTCGTCGATCTCGAGCTGAAGCGAATCGGCCAGCGTCGAAAGCGGCGCGCGCCCTTCGAAGGGCGCTGCTTCGACTTCCTCGATCAGACCCGCGATGCTGTTGACCGGAACGTTCGGCAGCACGCGGTCGAGGGGCTGCTCGGCCTGCTTCTCGGCGTTCGCATCGGCGGGTACCGGCCGCTGCGTCATCCGGGCGTAGATCTGCTCGACGAGCAGCCGGAATTTCGGATCGAGCCGGTCGCGCGGCTGCGGCAGGTCGACCTTGATCTCGGCGGCCACCCGGCCGGGGTTGGAGGAGAAGACGAGGATGCGATCGCACATCAGCACGGCCTCCTCGATATTGTGGGTGACGATCAGGATCGACTGGATCGGCATCTTCCCTTCGGACCAGAGGTCCAGAAGATCGGTGCGCAGGGTTTCCGCGGTCAGGACGTCGAGCGCCGAGAACGGCTCGTCCATGAGCAGCAGCGACGGATTGACGACAATCGCCCGCGCCAGGCCGACCCGCTGGCGCATGCCGCCCGACAGTTCCTTGGGATAGGCATTCTCGAAGCCGTCGAGGCCGATCAGGTCGATCGCGGCAAGCGCCCGCGCACGGCGTTCGTCCGCGGGCACGCGCTGTGCCTCCAGGCCCAGTTCCACATTCTGCAGGACGGTCAGCCAGGGGAACAGGGCGAAGGTCTGGAAGACCATCGAGACGCTGGGTGCCTCCCCCGCTTCGTCGGGGACGAGGCGGACCTCGCCCTCGCTGGGGTGGATCAAGCCGGCAATCGAACGAAGCAGGGTCGATTTGCCCGATCCCGAACGGCCGAGAAGGCCGACGACCTCCTTTTCGCGAAGCGTCAGGTCGACATTGTCGAGCACCTGCCCGGCCGCACCGGTGCGACCATATCGATGGCTGACGCCGCGGACTTCGACGAGGGACCGGGCGAGGGTGGATGCTTTGGTAGCCATGACGTACTGCCCTTCGGGTTCAGGCGAAACGGAGACGGCGGTCTGCGAACGCGTACATCGGACGCCAGACCAGCCGGTTGAAGACGAGGACGAAGATCGACATCACGGCGACGCCGCACGCGACGCGGGGGTAATCCCCGGCGGCGGTTGCACGCGCGATGTACGCGCCGAGGCCCGCCGCCTCGAGGTGGCGATCCCCCCAGGACACGGCTTCGGCGACGATGCTGGCATTCCAGGAACCGCCCGATGCCGTCAGCGCGCCGGTCACGTAATAGGGGAAGATCGCCGGGATCACGACGCGCCGCCACCATTGCACGCCGCGCACGCCGAACATCGACGCCGCCTCGCGCATGTCCGTCGGGATGACGCTCGCTCCGGCGATGACGTTGAACAGGATGTACCACTGCGTGCCCAGGATGATCAGCGGCGACAGCCAGATGTCCGGGCTCAGATGCCAGCGGACGATCGCCACCACCACGAAGGGGAACAGCACATTGGCCGGAAAGGCGGCGAGGAACTGGGCGACCGGCTGGAGTCGCTCCGCCCAGCGCCGATGCAGGCCGATCCAGACCCCGATCGGCACCCAGATCAGGCTCGCGATCGCGATGAGCAGGATGACCCGGACGAGCGTGTAGACGGCGAGCAGCACCGCCTCGCCGATATCGGCTAGGGTCAGCTCCCGCGTGACATAGTCGAGGATCAGCCATCCGGCGCCCAGCACGAGGGCGAGCAGGAAGGCGCGCCAGACCATCTCGCCGATCCTGCCCGGCGCCCGTTCCCGCCGCGCCCGGCGAACCGACGGCAGCGTGTCGAGCAACAGCAACAGGCGACCGAGCGCCATGAACGGCCCCAGCACGACGGGGAGAAGCCGGGCGCGCTTGAGGAGGTCGAACGCCCAGGCGCTTGGCGCATCGGCGCTCGCGGTCTGCTCGAAGCGATAGCGGTCGGCCCAGGCGACGATGGGCCGGAAAAACAGCTGGTCGTAGAGCAGGATCAGCACCGCCATGGCGCCCACCGCCCAGGCGACGGCCAGCGAATCCTGCCGCTGGATCGCGAGCGCCAGCCAGGAACCGACGCCCGGCAGCGCAACCGTGGTGTCCCCGACCGTGATCGCCTCCGACGCCACGACGAAGAACCACCCGCCCGACATCGACATCATCGCGTTCCAGACGAGGCCGGGAATGGCGAACGGCAGTTCGAGCCGCAGGAATCGCCGCATCGGCGACAGCTGGAAGCTGTGGCACACTTCCTCCAGATCGGTGGGCACCGAGCGCAGCGACTGGTAGAAGCTGAACGCCATATTCCAGGCCTGGCTGGTGAAGATCGCGAACACCGCCGCGCATTCCGCGCCGAGCTGCTGGCCCGGGAACAGGCGCAGGAAGAAGGTGACGGTAAAGGTCAGGAAGCCGAGAATCGGCACCGACTGCAGAATGTCGAGCGCAGGGACGATGATCTGCTCGGCCCGCCGGCTGCGCGCGGCCAGGGTCGCGACGATTAGGGTGAACAGGAGGGACGCACCCAGCGCGGCGAACATGCGGAGCGTCGTCCGCAGCGCGTAGCCGGGCAGGTTGGCAGGATCGAGCGAGACCGGCGTTACGGTCAGGGTCGAAAGGGGCTGGGCGACCCCGGAAAGGCCTTTCGCCACCAGCAGGACGAGCCCGAACAGGAGCAGGAAGGCAACCGCGTCCGCCATGTTCGGCGGGCTCGCGCGCAGGATTCTGGAGAACGGCCGCACGGTGCGCCCGGGTTTGATTTGATCGGTCATCATCCACCTCGACAAACGCCGCCGCCGGCGCCGAGGGGAGACCGGATCAGTCTCGTTCGGCTGCCGTCGACGGCCAGGGCTGTCGACTATCGTCGCTGGGCATGGAGGGCTGGGTCCTCAATCGGACGCGGGGCGTCTGGGCGAGGGGCTGCTGGGCGTCGTTTGGTTCATGGGTCTTCCTGCTACCGTACAGCTCCAGGGCGTGCCGGCGGCGCCGCCGCCCGCTCGATGGACGGCGGACGCCATACGCAACCCGCGCAGTTATTGCCAGCAGCGCGATGAGGGGGATCGGGAGGATGGTCAACTGTCCTGTCCCGGAGCGATCGGCGACGGTCGCATCGCCGAGGTACTGCGGGTGCTGCGGGACCTGAAGCGCGGCCTCTCAGCCCATCTGCCCGCGCAGGAAGGCGATCAGCTTCGGATCGCTGCCGGTGCGTTCGAGGATCGGCAGGACAACGCGCCATCCATTGTCGCTGTTGGTCAGGATGACGATCCCGTCACCGGTGGTGCGATCGATGGCGGCGAAGGTGAAGGCGCCGGCATCCTTGCCGGTGTGGAGCATCGTTATCCCGCCAGGAAAGCCCAGCAGCTGCCAGCCCAGTCCGAATCCCGTCCAAGGCGGGCAGCTGGCGGCTTTCGCGCCCGCGCAGATAGCAGGCGTCAGATCCGCCTGCAGCCGGCTGCGCTCCGTCGCGACGGAAGCGGTGAGGCCCTTGTCCGCCCGGGCCTCGATGAGGAAGCGGGCATAATCGCGTGCCGTCGCATGGGCCAGATCCGCCGCATTGTAGCGCGTCACCGGCTCGGCAGGCAGCGGCTTGCCTGCGGCGTCGTGCGAAACGGCGATCGGGATCGTGGCGCCTTGCGCGGACAGGTAGCCGGATGCGCGCATCTGTGCGGGGGCAAACAGCCAGCGCGCGGCCAGTGCCTCGAACGGCTGCCCGGTGCGACGTTCGGCGTACCGGGCGGCATATTGATAGCCTTCCCCGGAATAGCCGATGGTCGTGCCGGGATCGTGCTCAAAGGTCAGCCCCGCCGCGTCACGCCAGTTCGGGAATCCGGTCCGATGGCTGAGCGCGATGCGGACCGTCAGCCGCATCCGGCGAGGATCGTTCGCCAGGTCGGGATCGCTCCAGTAGCGATCCATCGGCTCGTCGAGCGACAGCTTGCCCGCCGACACCAGTCGCAGAAGGACCTCCGCCGTCAGCGGCTTCGTCAGCGAAGCGAGGGCATAGGGCGTGGCGACCGTCGCTGCCCTGCCGGGACCCGCCATACCCCAGGCACCCGTCGAGACGATCCGCCCGCGGCGGATCAGGGCGACCGATGCACTCTCCACATGCTGATCCCGCAGGAGCGCGGTCATGTCCGGAAGGCCCGCGCGCGGCTTGGCTTCTGCCAGCGATGCGCACGCCAGCAACGCCATCAACGCGCCAGCGGCCATTCGCTTCGTCGGGTCATCAAGTGTAATGCTCATGTAATACAGTTAGTCCGGGGGACGTTCGGCAGCAACCCGGATTTTCGCCGTCGGCCGCGCCGACGACAGCATGCTCCCGAGTTGCGCGCAGCGCTCGGCACGCGGGTTACCGGGCGGCCTGATCCAGCGCCTGCGCCAGATCGGCGAGGATGTCGTCGATATGCTCCAACCCGATCGAGAGCCGGACATAGCCCTCGGACACGCCGGTCACGGCCTGTTCCTCGGCCGAGAGCTGCGAGTGCGTGGTCGAGGCCGGATGGATCGCGAGACTGCGCGCGTCGCCGATATTGGCGACATGGTAGAAAAGCTCGAGCGCATTGATGAACGCCCGGCCGGCATCGCTGCCGCCCGCCAGCTCGAAGCCGACCAGCCCGCCCGCGCCGCCGGTCAGCACCTTCGCCGCGCGATCGGCCTGTACGCCGGTCTGCACCGAGGGATGGATCACGCGCGTCACCTCGCGGCGCGACTGCAGGAAGGCGACGACCTTGGCCGCATTCTCGCAGTGGCGCGGCATGCGGAGCGGCAGTGTTTCCAGCCCCTGGAGGATCTGGAAGGCGTTGGCCGGCGACAATGCCGCCCCCAGGTCGCGCAGCAGCACGGTGCGGGCGCGCAGGATGTAGGCGATCGGTCCCAGCGGTTTTGCGGCCTGGCTCCACACCGCGCCGTGATAGCTGGGATCGGGGGTGTTGAGCAGCGGCTGGCGCTCGGGAAAGGCTTCCCAGTCGAAATTGCCGCCATCGACGATCATGCCGCCGATCGAGGTGCCGTGCCCGCCGATATACTTGGTCGTCGAATAGACCACGATCGCGGCGCCGTGATCGAACGGCCGGGCGAGCAGCGGCGCGGCGGTGTTGTCGACGATCAGCGGGATGCCGAGCGGCCGACCGAGCGCGGCGATCTCGCCGATCGGTGCGACGATCAGCTTGGGGTTGGGGAGCGTCTCGACATACCAGGCGCGGGTGCGGCCGTCGCTGGCACGCACGAACGCCTCGGGATCGGCGGGATCGACGAAGCGGACCTCGATCCCCATGTCCTTCAGCGTGTTGGCGAACAGGTTCCAGGTGCCGCCATAGAGGTCGGTGCCGCTGACGATGTTGTCGCCGGCGCGGGCGAGGTTCTGCACCGCATAGGCCGAGGCCGCCTGGCCCGAGGCCACCGCCAGCGCGGCGGCGCCGCCTTCGAGCGCGGCGATGCGCTGTTCCAGCACGTCGGTCGTCGGGTTGCCGAGGCGGGTATAGATGTTGCCCAGCTCGCGCAGCGCGAACAGGTTGGCGGCATGCTCGGTATCGCGGAACTGGTAGGAGGTCGTCTGGTAGATCGGCGGCACCACCGCGCCGGTGCTCGGGTCGGCACGCCAGCCAGCGTGCAGGGCGAGGGTTTCGGGGTGCAGCGGGCGATCGGCCATCGTCGTTCTTCCTCTCGAGCAGCGGTTCGGTCCTGTTGGCGGCGATGCTAGCGGCCGTCTTCGCCGAGGGGAGATAGATTTCCTTGGGATCGCTGTTGCGGGTGCGCAACCATGCCCCGGCGGCTGCTCCACGGTGCGATTGCGGCTGGCCGGGCGACACCCGGCCAGCTCGAACGCTGCATCGCTGCGGCAAGTCCCGATCCGAAGATGTGGCGAGGCCGGCGCCGTCGACGGGCCGCGCGCGGGATCCATCGCGACGCGGTACGCCGGGAAGGACCGGCCGAAGCGGTGGCGGGACTGGCGATGGCCGTCTCAAGGAAGTTGTTTCGGGATGGCAATAGAATAGGCCGAACGTGTACGTCGAAGATGCAACGGTGCTTGGATATGCCTTGGTGAAGGCAAACGTTTTTAAGCATAGAATCATATTAATTTGCTTCGTGCTGACGTAGTCTCGCCAAGAGTGTTCTACAATTGTGGGTATGTTAACTGCGGTACTACGTTACGTAAAATCACCTATGGTGGAATAGCGATATAGGCTAAAGATGATTGCCGTCGACGTGGCGCATGCATCGCTGGCAGCGCGGAATAGTTCTGAACGCCGTGCCAGGCTATTGGCGAGAGTTGAGGCCGGAACCTCACGCGATATTGACAGCGCGCCGGTCGAGCAGGCCGTCCTCGGGCTCGCCCGGCGACGGCGTGCCCTGCGGGTAGCGGCGGCCGAGGCGGGTCGGGAGGTTCGTCTGGGCGGTCCTGCGCCTGCGGCGGTGGTCGCGCTGCTCGAACGTGCGGGGTTCCTCGCCGCGCCCAGCCCCCAAGATCTCGACT
>NZ_CAJYTI010000011.1 GCF_913777625.1 uncultured Sphingomonas sp. | reverse complement strand
CCGACCATCACCGGCACGATATGCGTCTCGCCCAGCATGACCGGCAGGTTCGCCTCGGTCATCATCGCCTTCAGCTTGGCGGCGGCCGCCTGCTGTCCCTCGCGCTCGACCGAGCTCTGCTTCAGGTGGCGCACGCTCGCCAGCACGCCCGCGACCAGCACCGGCGACAGCGAGGTGGTGAAGATGAACCCCGGCGCGTACGAGCGGATCACGTCGACGATCATCCGGTCGGCCGCGATATAGCCGCCCATCACGCCAAACGCCTTGCCCAGCGTGCCCTCGATCACGGTCAGCCGGTGGGCGACGCCGTCGCGCTCCGAAATGCCGCCGCCGCGCGCGCCGTACATGCCGACCGCGTGCACCTCGTCCAGATAGGTCAGCGCGTTATACTTATCCGCGAGGTCACAGATCGCCGCGATCGGGGCGACATCGCCCTCCATCGAATAGACGCTCTCGAACGCGATCAGCTTGGGCACCGCCGGATCGGCCTCGGCCAGCAATTCCTCCAGATGCGCCAGGTCGTTGTGGCGGAAGACCTGCTTCTCGCAGCCCGAATTGCGAATCCCTGCGATCATCGAGGCGTGGTTGAGCTCGTCGGAGAAGATCACGCAACCGGGCAGGATCTTGGCCAGCGTCGCCAAAGTCGCTTCGTTGGAGACATAGCCGCTGGTGAAGAGCAGCGCCGCTTCCTTGCCGTGCAGGTCGGCGAGCTCGCCCTCCAGATCGACGTGATAATGCGTGTTGCCGCCGATATTGCGCGTACCGCCCGAGCCTGCGCCGACGTCGTGGAGCGCTTCCTCCATCGCGGCGATGACCTTGGGGTGCTGGCCCATCGCCAGATAGTCGTTGGAGCACCAGACGGTGATCGGCTTGGGCCCGTTATGCCCGGCAAAGCACCGGGCGTTCGGGAACATGCCCTTGTTGCGCAGGATGTCGATGAAGACCCGGTAACGCCCCTCGGCATGGAGGCGGTCGATGGCCTGGGTGAAGACCCGCGTGTAATCGATCGCGGGTGCGGATGCGTCTTGGCGCTGCATGGATTGGTTCTCTACGCCTTGTCTTCGAGCAATTCCAGCACGTGAACCCCCGTATTGCCCCAGCCTCTCCCCCCGGCCTTGGCGGCCGGATTTGAGGCTGGTCATACCGCAATTTACGATGCCTGCATCACCTTTTCACCCGAGGTCATCCACGGAAAAGCCGTTCAGCGTCATCGATTGATGCGGTTTAGGGGCGTTCGCCGGCGAAGCGTGGTAAAGAAAAGGTATCGCGGACGACTCGGGGCACAGGCGAGTCTGCGTCTGAGGAACGACCGCGCTTCCGCTTGTGAACGGAGAGTCGCCATGGCCAGGAATGACGTGGAGTATTTCGCACGGCGTGCGCAGCAGGAGCGCAAGCGCGCCGAATGCTGCGACGACAGCAGCGCCCGCCGGGTGCATCAGGAAATGGCCGAGCGCTATACGGCGAAGCTGGTCGCGCGCGACCCGCAGATGGCGCAGGGCGACGTCGCCTGAGCGCTACAATGTTTCGATTCGGCTGAGCCCGTAGCGCGCCAGCGCCGGGGCCAGCGCATCGGCGCGGTGGTCGCGCGCAGTGAATACGGCACGGCCGGGGGGCAGATCGTCGGGCCAGTTCTGGCCCTGGGTGAGATAGGCGACGCGCCGCGCAATGCCGGGGCCGCCATCCACGAAGTGCACCCCTTGAGGCGCCGCCGCCCGCATCTCCGCTTCGAGCAGCGGGAAATGGGTGCAGGCATTGACGATCACGTCGATCCGGTCGCCGCCCGGCTGGTGGAACAGCCCGTCCAGTTCGTTCGCCACGACCTCCGGTGCGATTTGCTCGCCTGCGAGCTTGGCCTCGGCGAGTTCGACCAGCGCCGCGGAGCCGTGTCGCAGCACGGTGCAATCCCCCGCGAAGCGCGCGGCAAGATCGTCGACATAGGGCTGGCGCACCGTCGCCGCGGTGCCGAGCACGCCGATGGTGCGGCTATGGCTCGTCTCCGCCGCCGGCTTGATCGCGGGGACCGTGCCGACGATCGGCAGGTCGAGCGCGGCGCGGACATGCTGGAGCGCGATCGTCGAGGCGGTGTTGCAGGCGATCACGATCAGCCGCGGATCGTAGCGCTCGGCCAGCCGCCCGAGCAGCGCCGGCACGCGCGCCGCGATCTCCGCCTCGCTCTTGGTGCCATAGGGAAAGCCCGCCGAATCCGCGACATAGACGAGCGGCGCCTGGGGCAGCAGCGCGGTGGTGGGACCGAGCACGGACAGCCCGCCCACGCCGGAATCGAAGAACAGCACGGGGCGACGATCGGCCATGTCCTGCCATGGCCGAGGCGCGCCGCCCCCGTCAATGTGGCGCCCGTCTGCACGCTGATGCAGGTCATTGCGTTCAGGTAAGGGAAGCGGCTAAACGCGGGAACGAAAGGGGGCCGCTTTGCCCACGGAAGTTCCATGGATCGCCCCGGCCGGGGCCTTGTTGCTCGGATATCTGCTGGGGTCGATCCCGTTCGGGGTGCTGCTGACGCGCGCCGCCGGGGCGGGGGACCTGCGCCAGATCGGATCGGGCAATATCGGCGCCACCAATGTGCTGCGCACCGGCCGCAAGGGGCTGGCGGCGGCGACGCTGCTGCTCGACATGGCCAAGGGCGCGGTGGCGGTGCTGATCGCCGCGGCGTTCCTGCCCGGTACCGCGGCGCTCGCGGCAACGGCGGCGTTTATCGGCCATTGCTACCCGGTCTGGCTCAAGTTCCGGGGCGGCAAGGGCGTGGCGACGCTGATGGGCGTGGTGCTTGCGCTCTACTGGCCCTCGGGCCTCGTCTATGCGGCGGTGTGGCTGGGGCTGCTGGCGACGGTGCGCATCTCGTCGGTTTCCGGCATGGCGGCGGCGGTGAGCGCGCCGGTGAGCGCCGCCTTTTTCGGCCGGATCGACCTGGTGCTGATGCTGCTCGCGCTCGCGCTGATCGTGCTGTGGAAGCACCGCGAGAATATCGACCGGCTGCTCAGCGGGTCGGAACCCAGGGTCGGCAGCAAGCGCAAGAGCTGATCTGCGCCCGCGCGCGGGCGATGCCGGCCTGGCCGACATCGCCCGCCGTCGCATTCAGCCGATGCGCACCTTGGTCGCGGTGATCCGCGCCATGACCTTCTCGTCGCTCTTGCGGTTGATCGAGGCGCGATAGCGGATGCGGTCCTCCGTCTGCTCCCATTCGTGGAGCTTGACGACGAGGATCTCCGACGGCTCGGCATTGGCGAAGTACATCACGTCGCGTTCCTCGACGCTGAAGTCGAACGCGAAGCCGCGGCCGGCATAGCGGGTGAGGCAGATCTCCGCGATCGACGGATAGGCGGCGAAGTAGAGCAGGCCCACGCCGTTGATGTCGTGCGGGGGCAATTGCTCATATTCGGTCTCAAACAGCGTCTCGCCCACCGGCTCGGCACGGCGCTGGCGATATTCCTGTCCCAGCTCCGGCAGGGCAGCGCATTCGGGGATCGGGAAGCCCGGCGGGATGACCGGCGTGCCCTTCAGAAGCGAGGTGTTGACGCCGGCTTCGCCATATTTGGAGAAGGTCGTCATCAGTTCGGCAGTCGCATGCCCGCCGGGCCCGTCGATTTCCGCAGTGGCGAAGAACATCGCGGCGCCGTAGCGCTGCTCCGTCATCGACAGCGTGAGCGCGTCATTTTCCTTGAACGCGGTGAGCGGCGCGTTGGAGCGCAGGCGGATGCGCGTGAACGTCGCATAGAGGCGGTCGCCCGCCGCGTCGGTGAGCGCGGCAGAGCTGGTGCCCAGCGAGCGGAGCAGGATGCTCCAGTGGATGTCGCCGAGTTCCTTGAACAGCCAGGCTTCGGAAAGTCCCTTCAGGGCCATTTGCGGCATGTTGAGCGCATAGTGGCGCACTTCGCCGCCGCTGCCGGCGCTACGCTGTTGCTGCGCGACGTGCATCTGGGCGGGCGGCGCCGCGGAAAGCGCTGCGGGCGCGGCGGCGGGATCGGCCGATGCCGCGAACGGCGCGCGCTCCCCCACCAGATCTTCGAGCCGGGTGAGCGAGCCCCAGGCGGCGTCGTGCATCTGCCCGCCGATCGCGCTTTCCACCGCGACCCGCAAGTTGATCAGCGCGAAGCTGTCGAGCGGCAGTGCGGTCAGCGGCTTGGTGTAGTCGGCTTCGTCGAATTCGGGCCATTCCCGGCGCACCAGCGGCGTCAGTTCGGCGCGGGGGAGGTGCGGCAGCTGCACCTGCTGCTCGGCCGCGCTGCGCTCCTCCCACGGCATGTCGGTGCCGTGCACCGCGCGGTAGAAGGCCTTGGCGGTCTCGACCGTCACGTTGGTCGCGAAGTCGGGCACGGCCTTGAGCCCGGCCGTCAGTGCCGCCTTGTCGAGCTCCCACCAGCGCGTCTTCTCGATCGCGGCGCGCACCTCGGCCGGAAAGCGGAACCGCACCAGCTTGGCGGGAACGCCGCTGAAAATGGCATAAGCGGGCACGTCGGTCATCACGATGCTGCCGGCGCCGATCACGGCGCCGCGGCCGATGTGGCGGCAGCCGGGAAGGATCGTGGCATTATGGCCGATCCACACGTCGTCGCCGATGATCTGCGGGGTCGTTTCGAGATCGTGGTCGACGATGCCGAACTCTGGTAAGTACAGAAAAGGATGAGTCGTGAGGCGGTCGACGGCGTGATTGGCTTCTACAAGACGAGCGCTTCCGGCGATGGAAGAATATCGGCCGATCGTGGTGCCGGGGGGTATGCGCCAACGATCGAATGCGCCGATCGTGTACATGCCGACGTCGATTCCATAACGCTTCTGAAAGCGCTTACGCAGGGCAATACTTTCATATTGGCCGTCCTTGGCG
This sequence comes from uncultured Sphingomonas sp., assembly GCF_913777625.1. Classification (GTDB taxonomy): domain Bacteria; phylum Pseudomonadota; class Alphaproteobacteria; order Sphingomonadales; family Sphingomonadaceae; genus Sphingomonas. The sequence goes on along the minus strand of NZ_CAJYTI010000011.1, from coordinate 126,879 downwards.
AAGCGTACCGACAATCTGTCGATAACGTTCTCAATCATTAGTGATATCCCCTGGGCCACGATGGGTTTGCGGCCAAGATAGAGATGCAGGCGGGATGAGCAACATGATTTCAGCCGGAAGCCGGATTCGCGTGTCGCAAGATTCCTTCGTTTCAATAGGGCTTTTGGAACATTCCAACGGGCGGCCGGGCCGCGGGGCGGCTGTCCGGTGCGACACGCCGCGTCCGCGACGATGGTGCAAATGGGCGCGTGCTGCGGCTGCCGGGCGGTGGTCGACATGACGGAGGCGGGCGAGGCGCGGCTCCGGTTGCTGCGGTCCGCCAATGTCGGTCCGGTCACCTATGCCCAGCTCGTTGCCCGGTTCGGCTCGGCCGGGGCGGCGCTCGCGGCACTGCCGATGCTCGCGGCGCGCGGTGGCGGGCGGACGCCGCAGATCGCCGATGCCGGCGCGGTGCGGCGCGAGATCGCGGCGGTCGAGCGGCTCGGCGCCCGCTACCTCTTTCTCGACGATCCCGCCTATCCGCCGCTGCTCGCCGAACTGGAAAACGCGCCGCCGGCGCTGATCGTGCGCGGAAATATGGGGCTGCTGGAACGGCCGTGCGTGGCGATGGTCGGCGCGCGCAACGCCTCGGCGGCGGCGTGCCGCTTCGCCCGCCAGCTTGCGATCGGGCTGGTCGAGCGCGGTGCCGTCGTGGTCTCGGGCCTCGCGCGCGGTATCGACACGGCGGCGCATCAGGGGGCGCTGGCCGGCGGCACGATCGGGGTGATCGCCAGTGGTATCGACATCGTCTTTCCGCCCGAAAATGCCACGCTGCAGGCACGGGTCGGCGACGAGGGGCTGCTCGTCACCGAGCAGCCACCGGGCACTGATCCGCTCGCCCGCTTCTTTCCGGCGCGCAATCGCATCATCGCCGGCCTGTCGCTCGGCACCGTGGTGGTGGAGGCGGCGCCGCGTTCGGGCAGTCTGATCACCGCGCGGCTGGCCGCCGAGGCCGGGCGCGACGTGATGGCGGTGCCGGGCTCGCCGCTCGATCCCCGGGCGCAGGGCTGCAACCTGCTGATCCGCGAAGGGGCGATCCTGGTGCAGAGCGCGGACGACATCTGGGAGGCGGTGCGGCCGCTCGACCCGCGGGCGCTGCGTGCGCCGGCGCCTGGCCCGTTCGACCCGGCGCCGGCCGAGGATGCCAGCGAGGCCGATCGTCGCCGCATCACGAGCCTGCTGGGGCCGGTGGCGGTGGGTGTCGACGAACTGATCCGCCAGAGCGGCTGTGCCCCGGCGGTGGTGCAGATCGTGCTCCTCGAATGCGAGCTCGCCGGCCGGCTGGAACGCCATGCCGGTGCGCGGGTGTCGCTGCGCTGACGGGTCAGCGCAGCCCGAAGGCGTGGAGATAATAGGCGCCCACGCCGTCCCCGATCAGCAATTGCCCCGGCCCCAGCTGTCCGACCAGATAGGCCGCGCCGACCAGCAGCGACCCCAGTATCGATACCACCGCCAGCGCCGCGACGAGCCGCTTGCCCGGCGCGCGTGCGCCCTCCGCGATCGCGATCAGGCCGGAAACGGCGAGGAACTCGAAGAGCGGGTAGAAATCGAGCCGATAGCGGAAACACATGCTCACCGCGCAGAGCATCAGCGCCGGCGGGATAGCGAGCCCCAGCGCGATGGCGGCGCTGCGCGGGCGGGTCGGGCTTGGAGGGCGCGGACCGCCCAGGCACCGAGCAGCAAGAGCAGCGGATCGGTGAGCAGGAAGCTGCTCGGCGGCAGTTCGGCGGCGTCGATCCATTTGTGGCGGGTCGCCTCCAGCAGCAGCTGCCCGTCGGCACCGTGCAGCACCCAGACCGGCGCGAAATAATAGACCAGGCCGAACGGTACGCGGTGCAGGTTGAACAGGCCCTGCTCGGCCATCCGCACCAGTCGATCGGGGTACCAGGCGTTGTAGAGATAGTGGTGATAGTCGGCGAAGGTGAGCGGGTTGCCCCAGCGGCCGAAATTCACCAGCGCCGTCACCGCTCCGAGCAGCGCGATCAGCAGCATCGGTAGGGCGGCCGTGCCGATCCATCCGCGCAGGTCGCGGCGGTTCCGGATCGTCTCGACCAGACCGATCCCCACCGACACCCGCGTGAGCATCGCGAGGCCTGCGGCAAGCGCCATCACGAGCAGCGCGCCGCGACCAAGCCCCAGCAGGCGGGCATGGACCGCCGCCGCGACGAACAGCGCCGCCCACAGGGCCGCCCACAGGCATACCTCCTGATACAGGCTGAAGCGCAGGAAGCAGGTTTGCGCCCCGGCGAGCACCAGCACCACGGCCATTGCCTTGCCCAGCCAGACCGGCAGGCCCGGCCGCGCGCGGCGGATCCGCCGCAGCGTCCACAGCTTGGTGGCGAGCATGCCGCCGAGCGCGACCATGCAGGAGCCGGTGGTGAAATCCAGCGTCCGCCAGCCGGGGAACAGCGTGAAGGGCAGCCGCAGCAGCGCCGGCAGTATGCCCCAATAGGCGACGGTCCGCCCGCCGACCGCAAAGCCTTCGCGTCCGACGATCGCCGGATCGACGTCGAACCGGCCGTGCAGCAGATGGTCGAGCATCGAATTGAAGGTGAGGTAGAGCGGATGCACCTCGCGGGGCACGCGGGCGATCGCATAGCAGAGCAGCACCGTTCCCACCGCCATCAACAGGCGCGCGGGGCGGAACGGGATGGGAAGCCGGGGTATGGCGCGCCCTTGCCCGGAGCGGCATCGATCGGCAAGCGGGTGGGGCGATCGCTGGCGACGCTAGGGTCTGGCCGTATCTGCGAAGTGTTGCATATTAGCAACGGCTCTCCCTGTTTATGCCGCGGCGCGGAAACCTTTGCGCGTTGGCGGGTTACGGCGGAGGCAAAGACCCAACAATCCAAGGGATGTATAGTATGCGTAACGCGTTTTTCCTCGCCGTCGCGGCGATCGGCTTCACCGCCACGGCCGCCCAGGCCCAGGACACCACGACCACCAGCAGCAATGGCACCAGCTTCCGCGGCATCCGCATCGAAGCCAATGCCGGCGGCGACCGCTTCCAGTCGCAGGGCGTGCACAACGACAAGTTCGGCTATGGCGGCACCGTCGGTTTCGACGGCCAGATCGGCCAGCGCATCGTGATCGGCGCCGAGGGCAGCTACTGGCGCGCCAATGACTGGAACGAGAATTGCTCGGGCGTGACCGGCGGCGGTGCGGTCTGCCACAAGTCGTTCGACGAATATGGCGCGGCCGTGCGCGCCGGCGTGCTCGCCACCCCGCAGCTGCTGATCTTCGCCAAGGGCGGCTATGTGAACAACGAGCAGCGCAAGCGCTTCGACGCGCCGGCCGGCCAGACGTCCTACTACAACCACTTCAACACCGACGGCTATCAGGTCGGCGGCGGCGTCGAATATTCGCTGACCGGCGAGCAGACCCGCATGCCGCTCTACGTCAATGCCCAGTATGTCTATTCGCAGTATAGCGACCATACCGCGCGCCAGCGCGTGATGGCCGGTGTCGGCCTGCGTTTCAAGTAAGCGTAGCGCAGCCGATACGAGGGGGTCGGGCATGGCGTGCGCCATGCCCGGCCCTTTTTCGTGCCCGCATGCTTTCCCCGGGATCGGCCGTGACAGCATTCGCCGCGATGCCTATCCCCGCGTCCAAGGGGGATCGTGATGAACGGTGGGTATTTCTTGCGTCGAACCGCTGCGCTGATGCGTGCGCATCCATGGCCTTGCTTTGCGGCGTGGCTGGCGATGGTGATTCCCTCGGTGATCATCGATGCGGGCAGGCTGGATTCTCGACTGGACATCGTCGCCTCGCTCGGCGGCACCTTTGCGCAGTTTCTCCTCACCAGCGCGCTGCTGCGCCGCGAAGGCATGCACCACGCCTGGGGCACACCCGGCAGGGCGGTGACCTATGTCGTGCAGGGACTTGTGACGACGTTGTGCGTGGTGCTCGGCGCGTTTTGCCTGATCGTGCCGGCAATCTACCTCTACGCCCGCTGGCTGATCGTCTTGCCGCTCGTTGTCGGCGAGGGGCTGGGCGTGCGCGCGGCGCTCGCGACCAGCTGGCGCCGTATGGGCCCTCGGATCGGCCCGGCAATGGTCGCAGTAGCGGCAATCTTCGCGCCTGCTGCACTGCTTTGCCTGAGCATGCTGCCTATCTTCAGGCTCGACACCCCGGTCCCGCTGTGGATGGTGCTGGCGTCCGATCTGGTGGCGCCCGCCTGCATGGTATCGGCCTGGGCGCTCGCCGTTGCGGCCCATCTGCTGCTTGCGCCGCCGGAGCCTGGGGCAGGGACTGGCGCGGCGACGGATGCATCCTACATCCCGGCCGCAAGACCCGCCTGAGGAGACACCGAGCATGGCCGACGCACCCGATCCCGCGAACAACCTCCCCGCCGGCTATGTGCCGCCCCAGGTTTGGGAATGGGCGCCGGGCAATGGCGGCCAGTTCGCCAATATCAACCGGCCGGTCTCGGGCGCGACGCACGAGAAGGAACTGCCGGTCGGCCGCCACCCGATCCAGCTCTATTCGCTCGGCACGCCCAACGGGCAGAAGGTGACGATCCTGCTCGAGGAGCTGCTCGCCGCCGGCCATGCCGGTGCCGAATATGACGCCTGGCTGATCAATATCGGCCAGGGCGACCAGTTCGGCAGCGGCTTCGTCGCGATCAATCCGAACTCGAAGATCCCCGCAATGGTCGACCATTCGATCGCGCCTGCGCTGCCGATCTTCGAAAGCGGGGCGATGATGCTCCACCTCGCCGAGAAGTTCGCCGCCTTTCTGCCGACCGACACGGCGAAGCGCGCGCAGACGCTAAGCTGGCTGATGTGGCAGATGGGTTCGGCGCCGTTCCTTGGCGGCGGCTTCGGCCATTTCTTCGCCTATGCGCCGATCAAGATCCAATATGCGATCGATCGCTATGCGATGGAGGCGAAGCGCCAGCTCCACGTGCTGGAGACCCATCTGGCGACCAGTCGCTACATGGTGGGCGACGACTATACCATCGCCGACATGGCGATCTTCCCCTGGTACGGCGCGGTGGTGCGCGGCGAGACCTATGCGGGCGCGGACGTGTTCCTCAACGCGCAGGAATATCCGAACGTGCTGCGCTGGGCGGCCGAGATCGCCGATCGCGAGCCCGTCCGGCGGGGGCGGCTGGTCAATCGCGGCGTCGGGCCCGAAGACCAGCGCGTCCCCGAGCGGCACGACGCCAAGGACATAGACGTGGTGCTGGAGCGCATCCGCGCGGCCCAGGCGGGCTGAGGTCCACCCGCCTGCGGGTCAGCGGCAGGGGGATTCGGTCGCGGCGGCGCTGCAGAGCGTCGCCCGATCAAGCTCGGCCTTCGCCCACCGCACCTGCTCTGCGCTCGGTACCGCGCGAAAGGCGACCTGCAGGATATAGGCCTTTCCAGGCACCGGAAGGACTCGCTGGAACATCGTCTCGGGCTTGCCGGTCGCGGGATTGCGCGGGCAGTCGATGCGAATGTCGACGCCGCGGGGACTTTTCTCGGGCGGCGTCGCGACTGCGCCGGGGCAGGCGCTTTGCCAGCGCTGTGCCATGGCGTTGTTGAACGCCGTGCCGTCCATCGCGCCCGGGAAGACGAGGCGGGTGGCCATCCGGGTCCAATCCTCCACAGTCTCGCCCTTGGGGATGCGCTCTTCGATTTCGGAGCCGCTCGCCGAGGTCTGCTGGTGACCGACCTTGAACCCCTCCGGCATCGGCCATAGGAGCCGATCCTCTGCCTGCACGGCCGTCATCGCGATCAACGTCAGCCACATCATTTCTATTCCCCCGAAGCGTTGGGCGCTTCTATCAGCACTACGGCCGCGATCAAATCGTCGGCTTGACGCAGCGCAGCGGCGCCCCCCACCTTACACGCGTACACGTAGGGATCGATCGAACACCTCATGCAGCTTGTCATCGTCGAGTCGCCCGCCAAGGCGAAAACCATCGAGAAGTATCTCGGCAAGGACTATCGGGTCCTCGCCAGCTACGGCCATGTCCGCGACCTGCCGGCGCGCGACGGGTCGGTGAACCCCGACGAATCGTTCGCGATGGAGTGGGAGACCTATGCCGACAAGTCGAAGCAGCTGAAGGCGATCGCCGACGAGGCCAAGAAGGCCGACCGTCTGATCCTCGCGACCGACCCTGATCGCGAAGGCGAGGCGATCAGCTGGCACGTGCAGGAAGTGCTGCGACTGAAGAAGGCGCTGCCCAAGGAGGTCGAGCGCGTCACCTTCAACGCGATCACCAAGCCGGCGATCCTCCACGCGATGCAGCACCCGCGCGAGCTGGATACCGACCTGATCGACGCGTACCGCGCCCGCCGCGCGCTGGACTATCTCGTCGGCTTCACCCTCTCCCCGGTCTTGTGGCGCAAGCTGCCCGGCGCCAAGTCGGCGGGGCGCGTCCAGTCGGTGGCGCTGCGGCTGATCGTCGGGCGCGAGCGCGAGATCGAAAGCTTCGTCGCGCAGGAATATTGGTCGGTCATCGCCGAGATGGAATCGGACGGCACGCCGTTCCAGGCGCGTCTCGTCAAGTGGAAGGGCGAGAAGCTCGACCGCCTCTCGATCGGCGACCAGGGCAGCGCCGAGGCCGCCAAGAAGGCGGTCGAGGAAGGCCGCTTCACCGTCGTCGCGGTGGAGACCAAGCCGGCGATGCGCAACCCGCCGCCGCCCTTCACCACCTCGACGCTGCAGCAGGAAGCCGCGCGCAAGCTCGGCTTCTCGGCCAGCCACACGATGCGGATCGCGCAGGCGCTCTACGAGGACGGCGCGATCACCTATATGCGTACCGACGGCGTCCAGATGGACCCCTCGGCGATCCAGGCGGCGCGCAAGGCGGTGGCCGATCGCTATGACGGCAGCTACGTGCCGGACAAGCCGCGCCAGTATCAGACCAAGGCGAAGAACGCCCAGGAAGCGCACGAGGCGATCCGCCCGACCGATTTCGGCAAGGACCGCGCCGGATCTGGCGACCATGCCAAGCTGTACGACCTGATCTGGAAGCGCGCGCTGGCCAGCCAGATGGCGTCGGCGCGGATGGAGCGCACCACCGTCGATCTGGCGGACGGCACCGGCCAGCACGGGCTGCGCGCCACCGGCCAGGTGGTGCTCTTCCCCGGCTATCTCGCGCTCTACGAAGAGGGCAAGGACGACGAGGGCGACGAGGACAGCCGCCGTCTGCCGCGGATGTCCGAAGGCGCTTCGCCGGCCAAGAAGGCGGTCAACGCCGAGCAGCACTTCACCCAGCCGCCGCCGCGCTTCTCCGAAGCCTCGCTGGTCAAGCGGCTGGAGGAACTCGGCATCGGTCGCCCGTCGACCTATGCCTCGATCATCCAGGTGCTCAAGGACCGCGCCTATGTGCGGGTGGAGAAGAACCGCTTCTTCGCCGAGGAAAGCGGCCGCCTGCTGACCGCGTTCCTCGAGCGCTTCTTCGAGAAATATGTCTCGTTCGACTTCACCGCCGAGCTGGAGGAAGAGCTCGACGACGTGTCCGGCGGCCGTGCCGCCTGGCAGGCGGTGCTGGAAGCCTTCTGGCGTGACTTCAAGCCGCGCACCACCGAGGTGATGGAGCAGAAGCCCTCCGACATCACCGCGGCGCTCGACCAGTTCCTTGAGCCGTATCTGTTCCCCGCCAAGGCGGACGGCAGCGATCCGCGGCTCTGCCCGAATTGCGGCGTCGGCAAGCTGGCGCTGCGCGGCGGCCGGTTCGGCGCGTTCGTGGCGTGCTCCAACTATCCCGAGTGCAAGTACACCCGCCGCTTCGGCCAGCCGGGCGGCGAAGGGTCCGAGGACACGGGTCCGGAAGTGTTGGGCCAGGACCCCGAGACGGGGCTCAATGTCGAGCGCAAGTCGGGCCGGTTCGGGCCGTATATCCAGCTCGGCGAAGGCAAGGATGCGGCGCGCGCGTCGATCCCGAAGGACATCGACCTCGATCTCGACTGGGCGCTCAAGCTGCTCAAGCTGCCGCGCACGATCGGCAACCATCCGGAGACGGGCAACCCGATCACCGCCTCGATCGGCCGCTATGGGCCCTATCTGGCGCATGACGGCAAGTACGCGCGGCTCCAGTCGACCGCCGAGGTGTTCGAGACCGGCATGAACGCGGCGGTGGTCAAGCTGGCCGAAGCGGCGGCGGGCGGCGGTCGCCCGGCGCGGGGGGCGGCGCGCGAGCCGCTCAAGGTGTTCGGCAAGCATCCGCGCACCGATGCCGAGATCAAGCTGATGGAAGGCCGCTACGGCGCCTATCTCACCGACGGCGAGACCAATGCGACGCTGCCCAAGACGATCGACAAGGACGCGCTGACGCTGGAGGAAGCCGCCCAGCTGATCGACGCCAAGGCGGCGCAGGGGCCGGCCAAGGGGAAGGCGAAGAAGAAGGCCCCGGCCAAGAAGGCTGCGGCGAAGAAGCCGGCGGCTAAGGCCGCGGCGGGCGAGAAGGTCGGCGCGGCGAAGAAGCCGGCGGCCAAGAAGGCGCCGGCGAAGAAGAAGGCGGCGGAGTAGTCTCACTTAAGCCCCTCCTCCTTGGAGGAGGGGTTTGGGGATGGAGGGATTCCAGAACGCAGGTTGGTCTCCGTGAGACACGGCCCCACCCCAATCCCTCCCCTGAAGGGGAGGGGCTTAGGTGCGGTAGCTCGCTTTCGGCTGGCATTTCGCCCGAAAAACCCCCACATCGCGGCCATGGCGCCGCCAACCCAATCGATCATCCGTGTCATCGACCTAGAGACCACCGGCGACAAGCCGCCCGCCCATGCCGTGTGCGAGATCGGCTGGCAGGACGTGGCGCTGGGCGCCGACGGCCGCTGGGAGCTCTATGGCGAGGGCGGCAACCGGCTGGTCAATCCCGGCCGCGGCATTCCGCCGCTGACCATGGCGATCCATCATATCCGCGACGAGGACGTCGCCGACGCGCCCTATTGGCACGACGTCGCGCGCCCCATCCTCGATCCCTGGCCGCGCCGCATCGCGCTCGCCGCGCACCGCGCGACCTTCGAGGAGCAGTTCTGCACGCCGGCGCTCACCCGCGGCGCGGACTGGATCTGCACCTGGAAATGCGCGCTGCGGTTGTGGCCGGACAGCCCGGGCTTCTCCAACCAGATGCTCCGCTACTGGCGTCGTCCCGAGGGCATGGAGCACGAGCGCGGCCTGCCGGCGCACCGTGCGTTTCCCGACGCCTATGTGACCGCGTTCCACCTCCGCGACATGCTCAACGAGGCGAGCGTCGCGCAGCTGGTCGAATGGTCGAGCCAGCCGGGGCTCTTGCCGCGCGTCCGCTACGGCCCCGATCGCGGCAAGGAATGGAACGAGATTTCCGAGGATTCGCTCGAAGGCTTCCTCACCGATCGCGACGAGGATGTGCGGTTCACTGCGGAAACCGAGCTGGCGCGCCGGCGTGGCGGGGCGCCGGTCGGGCGGGGGAGCGGGACGCAACGGCTGTTGTTCTAGGACTTCCAGATCCTCCCCGTGCCGGGGAGGATCTACATCCACCAAAGCTTAGTCCCTTTGGGGTTCCGCTAGGGCACCGCCTCCGCTAGGAGGCCAATCCATGACCAGCAGCGACCATGCCCCTGCCGGCCGGTTCGACGGCCGCGCGCACCGCTTTGCGCTGCGGGTCTATTTCGAGGACACCGATCTCACCGGTGTCGTCTACCATGCCAATTATCTGCGCTACATGGAACGCGCCCGATCGGACATGCTCACGCTCGCGGGCATCGACCAGCGTGCCGTGTTCGAGGCAGGCGGCGGGGCCTATGCGGTCGCCGGGCTCGACATCCGCTACCGCGCGCCGGCCAAGCTCGGCGACACGCTGGTGGTGATCAGCCGTCTCACCAAATTGCGCGCCGCCGGCGTTATCATTCAGCAACGAGTCATGCGGGACGATCTTTTAGTCGCCGAAGCAACCGTGGAGGTGGCCTTCGTCGCCCCCGGCGGTCGCCCGCGGCGTCAGCCGGCCGAGTGGCTGGCCGCGTTCGAACCGCTCGTGTGGAAGGAGAAGTAAGCGTCCATGCCGTCCGTCACAACTGGTGCCGTCCTGTCGCCGATCCACCTGTTCCTCCAGGCCGACATCGTCGTGAAGCTGGTCATGATCGGCCTGCTGCTCGCCAGCCTGTGGACCTGGACGATCATCATCGGCTTCGCCGCGAAGGTCGGCAGCCTGCGCCGCGAGATGCAGCGCTTCGAGACCGAATATCGCGAGGCGGACGACTTTGACGAGTTCCACCGCCGCGCCGCCGGCCGCGACCAGCCGATCGCGCGCGTGTTCGCCGCCGGCGTCAGCGAATGGCGCCGCTCGACCGCGGGCAAGACGATCGACCGCGAAGGCACGCGCGAGCGCCTCGCCACCGCGATGGGGGCCACGGTCGCGATGGAGATCGACCGCCTGTCCGACCGCCTGAACTTCCTCGCCACCGTGGGCTCGGTCGCGCCGTTCGTCGGCCTGTTCGGCACCGTCTGGGGGATCATGCGCAGCTTCACCGGCATCGCCGCGGCGCAGAGCTCGTCGCTCGCGGTCGTGGCGCCGGGTATCGCCGAGGCGCTGTTCGCCACCGCGATCGGCCTGTTCGCCGCCATCCCCGCGGTGATCGCCTACAACCGCTACAGTCACGCCGTGAACCGCGTCGAGGCGCGGCTGAACCGCTTCGCCGACGGCTTCCACGCGACGCTCAGCCGCCGCCTGGAGATGGAGGGCTAAGCCGATGGGCATGCACCTCCCCTCCGGCAAGGGCCGCGGCCGCCGCACGCCGATGGCCGAGATCAACGTCACCCCGCTGGTCGACGTGATGCTGGTGCTGCTGATCATCTTCATGGTCACCGCGCCTTTGCTCACCGCCGGCGTGCAGGTGAACCTGCCCGAGAGCCGCGCCAAGGCGCTCGATCAGGAGCAGAAGCCCGTCCAGATCTCGATCGACGACAAGGGCCAGGTGTTCATCGACACCGACAAGGTGAGCGATGCCGAGCTGCCCGCCAAGCTGGAAGCGATCGCTGCCAAGAAGGGCCCCGACGGCAAGCCCGCCGCCATCTATCTGCGCGGCGATACCGCGCTCGGCTATGGCAAGGTGATGCGGGTGATGGGCGAGCTCAACCAGGCCGGGCTCAACAAGGTGTCGCTGCTCACCGAACCGAGCGACCAGCGCTGAGGTGAGCGAGACCATGGACCGTAGTGAGCGGATCGGGCTCGGCGTTTCCATCGCGGCGCATGCCGCGGTGATCGCCGCGCTGTCGCTCAGCCTGCTGAAGACGCCACCGCAGGAGCCGCCCAAGGCGATCCCGATCGAGATCTCGCTGGCCGACAAGGTGGGGCCGGAGAACACCGCGCCCGTGGTGAGCCACGAGGAACTGGCGGCAAAGAAGTCGCCGGTGGAAGCCCCGGTGGAGCCGGAGGCCGCGCCCCCGCCCGCGCCGGAGCCCCAGCCCAAGCCGCAGCCGGCGCCGCCGGAGCCCAAGCCCGCGCCGCAGCCAAAGCCCCAGCCGCCGCAGCCCAAGCCCGCGCCGGCGGAGAAGCCGCAGCCCAAGCCGAAGCCCGCACCCGCCGAAAAGCCGCAGCCGGCCAAGCCGGAAAAGCCGAGCAAGCCCGAAAAGCCGAGCAAGCCGGCCCCGCCGTCCAAGGCGGCACCGGCCAAGTCGAGCGATTCCGCCTCGAAGAGCGCGGCGACGGGCAGCGAGCGCCGTCCGGTGAAGCCGACCGGCAACCTCGCCGGGCTCGACCTCGGCCGCTCGAACAACAAGACCAACAGCACCGCGCTGAACAATCCGGCCAGCAAGGCCTCGGCACAGGAGGTCGCGAGCTTCCGCGGGCTGATCGCGCGGCAGATTCAACCCTGCGCGAACCGACAGGTCACGCCTGGCCCCGGCGCCGAGCGCATCCGCATCCTGGTCCGCCTGAACTTCAATCCGGACGGCTCGCTGGCGGGTAATCCGGACATTACCGGCGTGCAGGGGAACGATGCGAGCAATGGGCGGTATGTGGACCGGGTGAAGGATCTGGCGATCGCCACGTTCAAGGGCTGCACCCCAATCCACGGGTTGCCCGCCAATCTCTACGCTGTGCCGGGCGGGTGGAAGAGCCTGCCGTTCAGCTACAAGCTGCCTGGATGAGGATGAAGCGATGAAACTCCAAACCATAGCCTTCGCGACGCTCTGCCTGGCAGGTGCGGCGCATGCCCAGACCACCCCGCCGCCGCCGATCGCGAACAGCCCGCAGGCGGCTGCGCAGGCCCAGGGGCAGGGCCAGGACCAGCCGGTGATCGACATCGTCGGCGGCATTTCCGCGCCGATGCCGATCGCCATCCCCGCGATGCCGACCTCCGCCGTGGTCGACACGCCCGCCGGCTCCACCGACGTGCTCGGCCAGAAGCTGGCCGACGTGATCACCAACGATTTGCGCGGCTCGGGCCTGTTCACCCCCGTGCCGCCGGCGCAGCTGCGCACCGTCGCCTTCCCGGAAGTGACCGCGCCTGCCTATGATTATTGGGGCGGCACCGGCGCGCAGTCGTTGGTGCAGGGCTATGTCCGCGCCAATGGCGACGGCTCGCTCACCGTCGGCTGCTATCTCTACGACGTGCTGTCGAAGGTGGAGCTGATCCGCCAGGGCTTCGTCGTCGCGCCCGCCGACTGGCGCCGTGCCGGCCACAAATGCGCCGACGCGATCTATTCGCGCCTCACCGGCGAGGGCCCCTATTTCGACACGCAGGTCGTCTATATCGCCGAGACCGGCCCCAAGAACCGCCGCCGCAAGCAGCTGGCGATCATGGACCAGGACGGCGCCAACCACCGCTTCCTCACCAACGGCCAGTCGATCGTGCTGACCCCGCGGCTGAGCCCGAAGCTCGACGCGATCCTCTACATGAGCTTCGAAAAGGATCGCCCGTCGATCCATATCTACAATCTGAGCACGCGCCAGGACCGCACGCTGGTCTCCAACCTCGCGCTCAACTTCGCGCCACACTGGTCGCCGGATGCGCGCTATGTGCTGTTCTCGATGGCGGTGGGCGGCAATACCGACATCTACCGCGTGCCCGCCAGCGGCGGCACGCCGGAGCGGCTGACCAACTCGCCGGGCATCGATACCGGCGGCAGCTACTCGCCCGACGGCTCGAAGATCGTGTTCGAAAGCGATCGCGGCGGCACCCAGCAGCTCTATGTGATGAATGCGGACGGCTCCAATCAGCACCGCATCAGCTTCGGCGGCGGGCGCTATGCGGCGCCGGCCTGGAGCCCGCGCGGCGACCAGATCGCCTTCACCCGCATGGGCGGCGGCGCGTTCCGCATCGGCGTGATGAACCCCTCGGGCGGCGGCGAGCAGCTGCTCACCAACAGCTGGGGCGACGAAGGCCCGAGCTGGGCGCCCAATGGCCGCGTGATCGTGTTCTTCCGCTCGGCCCAGGGTTCGGGCCGTCCCGACCTGTGGACGGTGGACCTCACCGGCCGCGCGACACGGAAAGTGCCGACGCCGCTCGATGGCTCGGATCCAAATTGGGGTGCCGTGCGTCCCTGACACCGAGTAGAAACTATAGCGTAACGATTGCGCGGCATGCGCAGCCACCAGTGACAAGGAGGATAACATGACCAAGCTCGTCCCCAGCCTGATGCTCGGCGTAGCGCTCGTCGCCACCGCCGCCTGCTCGAAGAAGCCGCCGGCGGTGCTGCCGCCCGCCCCGACCGAAACCCCGACGCCGCCGAGCCAGCCCTATGGCAATGGCGAGACGACGCAGGCGACGCCGCTCTCCGAGCAGTTCCGCCGTGAGGTGACGAGCGACACGATCCACTTCGCGCTCGACCAGTTCGACGTCGATGCGGAATCGCGCACGATCCTCAACAGCCAGGCCAAGTGGCTGGTCGCGCACCCGAACGTTCGCATCACCCTCGAAGGGCATTGCGACGAGCGCGGTACCCGCGAATACAATCTCGCGCTGGGCGACCGCCGCGCCAATGCCGCGAAGAACTATCTCGCGGCGCAGGGCGTCTCGGCCGATCGCATCACCACGATCAGCTACGGCAAGGAGCGCCCGATCGCGCTGGGTTCGGACGAAGCCAGCTGGGCGCAGAACCGCCGCGCGGTGACCATCGTCCTCAACTGAGGCACGGACGCATTGCCGATGTTTCGGCCGCCGGGGCAGGTGCTCCGGCGGCTGTTTTCTTTTCCGCCGATTCCACTTGGCATCCGTCCTGATTCGATATAAATATGATATCATAATTCAGGAGGGAACGATGACGGACACACGGAGCGCCGCGCCCGCGTTGCGGCAGAGCAGCGAGACGGTGGCGCACACCACCAGCGGCTATGGGATGCTGCTGGTCGCGGTGGCGGCGCTGGTCGCGGGCGGGCTGGCCTTCACCCAGATCGACCGGTTGCCCGACTGGGTGGTGGTGAGCTGGATCGTCGTCGCCGCACTGGTGCTGCTGTTCGTCGTCGCCGGCTTTTACCTGCTCCAGCCCAACCAGGCGGCGGCGATCCTGCTGTTCGGCGATTATCGCGGCACCGATCGCACCACGGGGCTCCGCTGGTCCTGGCCGTGGCTGATCAAGACCAAGGTCTCGGTGCGCGCCAACAACATGATCTCGGACAAGATCAAGGTGAACGACCTGCGCGGCAACCCGATCGAGATGGCGGCGCAGGTGGTGTGGCGGGTGACCGACACCGCCCAGGCGCTGTTCGACGTCGACGACTACAAGGCCTTCGTCAACGTCCAGATCGAGGCGGCGGTGCGCACCATCGGCTCGCGCTATCCCTATGACGATTTCGAGCATCAGGAGGTCACCCTGCGCGGCAATCACGACCAGGTGGGCGGCGAGCTTCGCGCCGAGCTGATCGCCCGGCTGCAGGTAGCGGGCATCACCGTCGACGAGTGCGGCTTCACCCATCTCGCCTACGCACAGGAAATTGCCGGCGCGATGCTGCGCCGCCAGCAGGCGCAGGCGGTGGTCGCCGCGCGCAAGACGCTGGTCGAAGGCGCGGTGGGGATGGTCGAGCTGGCGCTCGATCAGCTATCGGCCAAGAACGTTGTCGAGCTCGACGACGAGCGTCGCGCCGCCATGGTGTCCAACCTGATGGTGGTGCTGTGCGGCGAGCGCGACACCCAGCCGGTGGTGAATGCTGGCTCGCTCTATCAGTAAGGCAGGGTGGTGAGCGGTCCCCCGCAGAAAAAGGCTTTCCCGCTCCGCCTCGATCCGGCGCTCCATGCCGCGATCGAGCGGAGTGCCGCGACCGATCTGCGCAGCGTCAACGCGCAGGTGGAATGTCTGCTGCGCGAGGCGCTGGCCCGGCGCGGGGTGAAGCTGGCCGATCCAGTGCGGCCCAGGCGCGGACGCCCGCCCAAGGATTCGCAAGGAGACACGGAATGACCGAAGATGGCGTACGGCCGGGCTATTGGTTCAAGCCCAAGGCGTTCGGCTATGGCGCGACGCCGGTGACGTGGCAGGGCTGGCTGATCGTCGCCGGCTTCATCGTGCTGGTCGGCGGGATCACCCGCTTCGCGCTACCGGACCATCCGCTCTTCCTGCTGTTGCTGACGCCGGTCGCGCTCGCGCTTGTCTGGATCACGCGAATCAAGACCGACGGCGACTGGCGCTGGCGGTCCTGAGCCTCACGCGGCGAGGGCAAAGGCCGGTCCGTCGCCGTCGTCGTTCGTGGGCTTACGCGCGGGCCGCCGGATCCGCCGTGCGCGCCGCATGCACCGTGCGAAGCGCGCCGTCGCCCACTGCTGCAGGCCTTTCACGCGCAGGGTGGCGAACACGGTAAGTGCGGTTACCGCCACATCCAGCAGCGTGCCGAGTTCGAGCATGCTGGCGCCTGCAACGATGTCCGGTCCCAGCATCCCCAGGAACAGCCGTCCCTCGGCCTCCATCAACCAGAGGATCAGCGCGGCGCCGGCAAGCAGCGTGAGGATCAGCAACACGTCGCCGCGCGACCATCGGTTGCACCAGTGGGCGGGGGCCTCGACCAGCAACCGCCGGAGGGCGCGGCCGATCGGCGTGCCCTCCGCCACCAGCAGCGCGAACCAGAACAGCAGCAGCGTGGCTTGAATCATCGCGAAGCCCCCTCGTTTGCGGGGAGTTGGGGAGCGATGGCGGGATTGCCAGACGGCTGCGCCGAAAATCGCTTCCTCCCTTTTGCTGTTCCGCTTATGTACCGGCTATGCTGCTGCCTGCTCCTCCGCTGTCGCCTGCTCCTGTCGTTCGGGAGCCCCGCCGATGATCGCGCATCTCCGTGGCGCATTGGCCTTCAGCGGTGCCGACCATGCGGTGATCGACGTGAACGGCGTCGGCTACCTCGTCGGGGCCTCGGCCAAGACGCTCGACAAGCTCGGCGCGGTGGGCGAGCAGGTCACCATCCATACCGAGATGCTGGTCAGCGAGGATTCGATCCGGCTGATGGGCTTCGCCTCGGCCGACGAGCGCGACTGGTTCAAGCTGCTGACCAGCGTGCAGGGCGTGGGGGCGAAGGTCGCGCTGGCGATCCTCTCGATCCTCGCGCCCGAGGAACTGCGCACCGCGGTCGCCCGCGCCGATGCGGCGACGATCGCGCGGGCGAACGGCGTGGGGCCGAAGCTCGCCCAGCGCATCGTCAACGAACTCAAGGACAAGGCCGGCGGGCTGGTGCTGGGCGGGGTCGGCGCAACCGCCGCGCCGAGCGGCGGGGCGGCGGCGGATGCGGTGTCGGCGATGCTCAACCTCGGCTTCCGGCCGGCCGAGGCGAGCGCGGCGGTCAACGCCGCCAGCGACGAGCTCGGGCCGGCGGCGACGCTGGACGCGCTGGTCCGCCTCGCGCTGCGCAAGGCGGCGAAGTGAGGTGCTTCTTTCGATCTTCCCCGGGACGGGGAGGGGGACCGCGCGGCGCAGCCGCGTGGTGGAGGGGGATTGCCTCACCGGACTCGCCCGTGGATAGCCCCCTCCACCAAGACGCTTGCGCGCCTTGGTCCCCCTCCCCGTTCCGGGGAGGATCTGGATCGGAAGTCGAATAGCCATGGAAATCGAAGTCTCCGCCGAAGCCAAGGACAAGCGCCTCAACCGCCGTGTCGCGATCACCGTCGTGGTGCTCTCGGTCGCCACGGGCCTGTGCAACATCAAGGACGGCAACATCGTCCAGGCGATGGAGCAGGCGCAGTCGAGCTCGGTCGATCTGTGGAACGAATATCAGGCGACCAAGACCAAGCAGCATCTCGCCGAGACCAGCCGCGCCCAGATCGCGGCGGTGTCGCCCGATGCGGCCAAGGTCGCGCCGATCCTGAAGGGGCTGGACGCAGACATCGCCAAGTACAAGGCCGAGGCCCCCAAGCTCGCCGAGCAGGCCAAGGCCCAGGAAGCGCAATATGACGCGCTCAACATCCATGACGACCAGTTCGACGCCAGCGACGCGGCGATCGCCACCGCCATCTCGATCGCCGCGGTATCGGCGCTGGCGGAGAGCAGCTGGCTGCTGATCGTCGCCTGGGTGTTCGGTGGCTTCGGGCTGTTCCTGGGACTGTGCGGGTTCGCAGGATGGAGCTTCCATCCCGAGGTGCTGAGCACCTTGCTGGGATGACGGGGCAGGGTTTCTTCGATCCTCCCCGGAACGGGGAGGGGGACCGCGCGGCGCAGCCGCGTGGTGGAGGGGGACCGCCGCAAGGGGCTCGCGCGGGGAGGCCCCGCTCCACCAAGCCGCTGACGCGTCTTGGTCCCCCTCCCCGTTCCGGGGAGGATCTAGAAGCGCAACGCCGTCGGCAGGGGCTGGCCGGCGAAATGCGCGTCGAGATTGGCCAGCACCAGCGCTGCCATCGCGGCGCGCGTCTCGACCGTGGCGCTGCCCTGGTGGGGCGCGAGCACCACCTGCTCCAGCGCGCGCAGCGCCTCGGGCACATGCGGCTCCTCGGCGAAGACGTCGAGCCCGGCGCCCGCGATCGTGCCGTTTTGCAGCGCCGCGATCGCCGCGGCTTCGTCCACCAGGCTGCCGCGCGCGACGTTGATCAGCACCCCCTCCGGCCCGAGCCGCCCAAGCACCGTCGCATCGACGATCTTGTCGGTTGCCGCACCGCCGGGCGCGGCGAGGATCAGCACGTCGCTCGCTTCGGCCAGTGCGGCGATGTCGGGCAGATAGCGCCACGCGACCGGCTTTTCGCCGCGCGCCGTGTAGAGCAGTTCGCCCGCGAACGGCGCGGCGCGTTCGGCGATCGCGGTGCCGATCTTGCCCAGCCCGAAAATGCCGATCCGGCGCCCGCTCGCGCGCCTGCCCAGCGGCACCTTCCAGCCGCCGCCGCGCGCCGCTGCGTCATTGGCCGCGATCCGGCGGAACACCGCCAGCAGCAGCGCGATGGCGAGATCGGCGACGTCTTCGGTCAGCACGCCCGGCGTCGTCGTCACCCGCACGCCGCGCACGCGCAACGCGTCGAGGTCGAGCCCGTCATAGCCCACGCCGTTGATTGCCACGATCTCCAGCGCGGGCAGCCGATCGAGCATCGCCGCGTCGAGCCGCATCTGCCCGCCGCCGACGATGGCGCGAGTCGTGGCGGGCGGCTCGCCCTCGTGCAGCGTGAAGCGGGCGGCCAGGTCGGCGCGGAGCGCGTCGGAAACGGCGGTGGCGAGATACAGATCGACCATGCCTGCCCAGATGCGCGCTTGCCCGCAGCTTTGCCAGCCCTTCCCGTCGACCGGTGCACCGCCGGCGGCTACAGAATGATCCCAGCCTGATGACCGAACCCGATCGCCTCCTCACCGCCGGCCGCCGCGCCGAAGACGTCGATGCCGCGTTGCGCCCGAAATCGCTCGACGAGTTCGTCGGGCAGCAGGCGGCGCGCGAGAATCTCCGCGTGTTCATCGATGCCGCCAAGGCGCGCGGCGATGCGCTGGACCATGTGCTGTTCTTCGGGCCCCCCGGCCTCGGCAAGACCACGCTCGCCCAGATCATCGCGCGCGAGATGGGGGTGGGGTTCCGCTCCACCTCGGGCCCGGTGATCGTCAAGTCGGGCGATCTCGCCGCTTTGCTCACCAATCTCGAGGACGGCGACGTGCTGTTCATCGACGAGATCCACCGGCTCAATCCCGCGGTGGAAGAGGTCCTCTATCCGGCGATGGAGGACCGCGCGCTCGACCTGATGATCGGCGAGGGGCCTTCGGCGCGGAGCGTGCGGATCGAGCTGCCGCGCTTCACGCTGGTCGGCGCGACGACGCGGCAGGGGCTGCTGACCACCCCCTTGCGCGATCGGTTCGGGATCCCGGTGCGGCTGCAATTCTACACGGTCGACGAGCTGGAGCGGGTGGTGACCCGCGCCGCCGGGCTGCTGGGCCTCGCCATTTCCTCCGACGGCGCGCGCGAAGTCGCGCGGCGGTCGCGCGGCACCCCGCGCATCGCCGGGCGGCTGCTGCGTCGGGTGCGCGACTTCGCCAATGTGTTCGGCGAGGCGGTGGTGCACGCCAAGGTGGCCGACGCGGCGCTCAATCGGCTGGAGGTGGACGGGCTCGGGCTCGATGCGATGGACCGCCGCTATCTGATGATGATCGCCGACGTCTATCGTGGCGGCCCGGTGGGGGTGGAGACGCTCGCCGCCGGCCTCAGCGAGCCGCGCGACACGGTGGAGGAAGTGATCGAGCCCTATCTGATCCAGCTCGGCCTGATCGCCCGCACGGCGCGGGGGCGGTGCCTGAACGGGCCGGGGTGGAAGCATCTCGGGCTCAACCCGCCCGCAGGATCGCAGGACGGGCTGTTCGACTAGGCGCCGTGCTCGAAGCCGAGTCGGCCCGGCAGCGGGAGCGGCGTGCCGGCATCGTGGAGCATCAGGCCCTCGCCCTCGCCGAACCCGCCGATGCAGGTCGCATCGAGCGGCAGCAGCAGTCCCGGGGGCGCGGCGAAGAGCAGTTCGTAATCGTCGCCGGCGGTCGCGGCCGCGAGACGCGCCGCGCGATCCCGCCCGAGCACCGCCTGGAAATCGGCCGAAAGCGGTACGGCGGCGAGATCGATCGTCACCGCGAGCCCGCTCGCCGCCGCCATCCGCGCGGCGTCGATCAGCAGCCCGTCGGATACGTCCATCATCGCATGCACGCCGGGGGCGAGCGCCTGCCCCTCGGCGAGCCGCGGGGTCGGGCGGCGATAGCGGGCGAGCAGCGTTGCGGGACCGTCGCCGGACTGCGCCACCGCAAGCCCTGCACCGCCATCGCCGATCGTGCCGGTCACGTAGAGCAGGTCGCCGGCCTGCGCGCCGCTGCGGGCGGGGGCGTGAGAGGAGCGCCCAATCGCGGTGAGGGACAGGGTGCGCGGGGCACCTGCCGCCGCCTGTACCGTGTCCCCGCCGATCAGCGGGCAGGCAAAGGCCGCCAGCGCAGCGTCCAGCCCGGCGAGGAACGCCGCGTCCCAGGCGTCGTCGCCGGCCAGCGGATAGCCGAGCAGCACCCCTTCCGGCACCGCGCCCTTGGCGGCGAGATCGGACAGGTTCACTGCGAGTAGTTTCCAGGCGACATCCTCCGCCGGATCGTCCGGCAGATAATGGACACCCTCCACCAGCACGTCATGGGTGAGGACGAGATCGCCGAGCATGGCCGCATCGTCGTGCAGCCCGCGCGCTCCGGGATGGAGCGGCAGGCGGCGCAGGCCGGCGAGGAATGCGGCTTCGTTCATCCCGCCCGTCCGGGGGCAGGGGCGCGCATCAGGCGCGGGCTTCCTTGGCGATCGCGTCGAGGATGCCGTTGACGAACCCCTTTTCGCGACGATCGTAAAAGGCGTCGGTCACGTCGAGATATTCGCTGATCACCGCGGCGGTCGGCACGTCCTTGCGGGCGAGCAGCTCGTAGGTGCCGGCACGCAGGATCTGGCGCATCGGCTTGTCGAGCCGCTCCAGCGTCCAGCCGGTGCTCAGCTTGGCGGCGACGATGCCGTCGATCTCCTCACGGCGGGCGTCGGTGCCGCTGACGACATCGTCGAAGAACGCGATGTCGGCGTCGGCATATTCGACGTCCTCGATGATCGCGCCGAGGCGGTGCTGGTGGAACTCGTGCAGCAGCGCGGGGATCGAGGTGCCCTCCATCTCGCGCTGGTAGAGCGCCTGGACGGCGGCGAGGCGGGCGGCGGCGCGCGCCTTGGAACGGGACTTAGCTTGCGGACTGGCCATGTTCTACTTCTATCACTTTAAACGGATCGCGACCGACTTTGCGTGCGCGGGCAGGCCTTCGGCTTCTGCGAGCGCAACGGCAGCGGGGCCGATCGCGGCGAGCCCGGACGGATCCAGGCTCAGGAACGAGGTACGCTTCATGAAATCGAGCACGGAAAGGCCCGATGCGAAGCGCGCGCGCCGCCCGGTGGGCAGCACATGGTTGGGGCCGGCGACATAATCGCCGACGGCTTCCGGCGTATAGCGGCCGAGAAAGACGGAGCCCGCGTGGCGGACCATGTCGAACAGCGCCTCGGCGTCGTCGCAGGCGAGTTCGAGATGCTCGGGCGCGAGGCGATCGACCAGCGGCATCGCGCTGGGCAGATCGGGCACGACGATGATCGCGCCGTTGGCGTCCCAGCTGGTGCGCGCGGTGGCGCCGGTGGCGAGCGTGGCGATCTGTGCGTCGACGGCTGCGGCGACCTTGTCGGCGAAGGCCGCGTCGTCGGTGAACAGGATCGACTGGCTGGTGGGATCGTGCTCGGCCTGGCTGAGCAGGTCGGCGGCAATCCAGTCGGGATCGTTCCTGCCGTCCGCCACCACGACGATCTCGGACGGGCCCGCGACCATGTCGATGCCGACCACGCCGTACAGCTGGCGCTTGGCCTCCGCCACCCAGGCATTGCCCGGGCCGGTGACGACGTCGACCGGGGCGATCGTCTCGGTGCCATAGGCGAGCGCGGCCACGGCCTGCGCGCCGCCGACGCGGTACAGCTCGTCGACGCCGGCGACATGCGCGGCGGCGAGGACCAGCGGGTTCACTTCGCCGTTCGGCGTGGGCGTGACCATCACGAGGCGCCGCACGCCCGCCGCCTTGGCGGGAATGGCGTTCATCAGCACCGAGCTGGGATAGGCCGCGCGACCGCCGGGCACGTACACGCCCGCCGCATCGACCGGCGTCCAGCGCGCGCCGAGGCGGATGCCCTGCGCGTCGGTCTCGTCGCGGTCTTCGGGGCGCTGCTTGGCATGGTAGACCGCGATCCGTTCGGCGGCGAGTTCCAGCGCGGCGCGCAGTTCGGGGCTCAGCCCCTCATAGGCGGCGAGGCAGTCGGCGCGGTCGATCGTCCAGCCGGACGACGCGAGATCATGCTTGTCGAACAGTCGCGTCAGGTCGCGCAGCGCGACATCGCCTTCGTCCCGCACGCGCTTGATGATGTGGGTGACGTTGCGCGCGACATCGTCGTCCGCCTCGCGGCGGGCATTGACCAGCGCGGTGAAGGAGTCGGCGAAGCCGGCGTCGGCGGAATTGAGGCGGATCATGCCACGGCCTTTCGGAAGCCGTCTACCAGCGGCACGACTTCGCTGGCGCGCGTCTTGAACGCGGCGCGGTTGACGATCAGGCGGCTGGTCACCTGCGCGATGACCTCCACTTCGACAAGGCCGTTCTCCTGGAGCGTGCGACCCGAAGAAACGAGGTCGACGATGCGCGGCGCAAGGCCCAGCACCGGGGCCAGCTCCATCGCGCCGTTGAGCTTGACGCACTCGGCCTGCACCCCGCGGGCTTCGAAATGGGCGCGGGTGATGTGCGGATATTTGGTCGCGACGCGGACATGGCTCCAGCCGCGCGGATCGTCCTGTTCGGCGAGCGCCACGGGTTCTGCGACCGAGATGCGGCAGTGGCCGATGCCCAGGTCTACGGGCGCGTACAGCTCCGAATAATCGAACTCGGCCAATACGTCGGAGCCGACGATGCCCAGATGCGCGGCGCCGTGCGCGACGAAGGTCGCCACGTCGAACGCGCGCACCCGGATCAGGTCGATCGCGGGGTTGTTGGTCGCGAAGCGCAGCGCGCGCGAGTTCTTATCGGAAAAGGCCGCTTCGGGCACGATGCCGACCGCCGCCAGCAAGGGCAGCGCCTCTTCGAGAATCCGGCCTTTCGGCACGGCAAGGATCAACGGCTCGGTCATGGGTGCGGGGGCTTTACTTGGGGGCGGCCATGGGCGCAACACGCGCCAAAGGGGAAGCGCATGGCGTCCGAAGCCGAGAACCGCAAGAGTTTTGCCATCCAGGCCGGCTATTGTGCCGCCATGGACGCGCCGATCACCGCGCGCATCTGTACCGCGCTGGGGCAGGGGATCACCCGCGCCAGCGAAACCGGCCGGCGCGTGCTCGACTGGCCGGGCGAGCCGGTGGCGGATGCGCTGGTGCTGCGGCTGGTCGGCGGGCTGCACGCGCTCCATCGGCGCGGGGTGCCCGAGCTGCGCCGCATCTTCACCGGCGAGGAGACCGATCTTGGCCGGACCGGCGCGGCGCTGGACGCGGTACTCTCGGCCTATGATCTCCCGTTGATGCCGTGGCTGTACGGCCCGCCCCAGACCAACGAGCCCGCCCGGTCCTCGGGCCTGATGACCGGCATCCTGCATCTCGCCCGGCGCTTCGGGCCGCGGTTCGAGCTGCTGGAGATCGGGTCAAGCGGGGGGCTGAACCTGATGATCGGCCGCTATGGCTTCGATCTGGGCGGGGTGGCGGCGGGTCCTGCCGCGTCGGCGCTGATGCTTCGGCCGGCGTGGCGCGGCGTGGCGCCGCCCGACGCGCCGGTCGAGATCGTGTCGGCGCGGGGTGTCGATATCGCGCCGCTCGACCTGCACGACGATCGCGACGCCGATCGGCTGCAGGCCTATTGCTGGGTCGATGCCGTGGAGCGGCAGGCCCGGCTGGGAACCGCGATCGCGATGCTGCGCGCCGACCCCGTGCGGCTGGAGCGAGGCGATGCGGCCGAATGGCTGGTCACACGCCTCGCGGAACCGCAGCCGGCGGGGGTGGCCCGCGTGTTGATGCATTCGGTGGTATGGCAATATCTGCGCCCCGCGGCGCAGGCGCAGATCGCCGCCGCGATGGAGGCTGCCGGCGCCGCTGCCACGGTCGATCGGCCGCTGGGCTGGGTCATGATGGAACCCAATCGCGATTTGGCCGCCCACGAGGTTCGCGTCCGCGGCTGGCCCGGCGACACGCCGATGGAAATAGTGGCCCGGACCCACGCGCACGGCGCCTGGGTGGAAGGGCTGTCGCCGCCCTTCGCCACCGACCCCTATGTCATGCGCGCGCCCGACGGCTGACGCGTACCCGCGCGTCCGATTCGCCTGAGCCCCGGTGCAATCACCGGCCGCGCGCTTCGACGGCGGTGCGCGGCGGCCAACCGCCTGCGGCAAAACGCTTTCATTACCGACATTAAATTTTCATTACCGCATCATTGACACCCATTTCTTTTTGTCAGACTTAACCGATCACGGTCGGCCTCGGGCCAGACCGGTTCGTTCTGCAGTGGCGATCGGGAAAGCCCGAGCCGGCGGAGGGCAAAAGGGGAGGACGACGTGTCTTACAAGCAGGTTCTGTTGTTGGGCGTAGCCGCGGCCACGCTGGCGAGCGTGTCGCCGGCTTGGGCACAATCGAACGCAAATCCCGGAGATTCTGGCCAGGATAGCACCTCGGCGTCGGCGCCTAGCGCGGCGGCGGAAGAAGAAATCCTGGTTACCGGCATTCGCGCCAGCCTTGCCTCCGCGCGCGAATTCAAGCGCAATTCGGAATCGATCCTCGACGCGATCGTCGCGGAGGACATTGGAAAGTTGCCAGACAATAACGCATCGGAGAGCCTCGCACGGCTGCCGGGCGTGCAGGTCAATCGCTATGCCGACGAAGCCTCGGGAATCCTCATCCGCGGCCTTCCGGACGTGGGCACCTCGTTCAACGGGCGCGAGATCTTCACTGCCGAGAACCGCACCGTGCAGGTGCACGACTTTCCCGCGGGCGCGCTGGCGGCGCTGGAGGTATACAAGTCGGCGACGGCGGAACTGATCGAGCCCGGCCTGGCCGGGCTGGTCAATGTGCGCTCGCGCCGCCCGTTCGATTTCAAGGGGCTGGAGATCGCCGGCGCGATCCGCGCCTCGTACAACGACCAGTCGAAGAAGACGAACCCGAACGGCAATCTGCTGATCAGCGATCGCTGGAACACGCCGATCGGCGAGATGGGGGCGCTGGTCAACGTCGCCTACAACCGCTTCTATTTCAACAACGCGATCCGCTACACCAATGGCGGCGTCGATCCGGTGGCGAACAGCAAGGCAACGCTGCCGGCCGGCCAGGCTGCCGACTTCCGCCTGCCGTACAGCGTCGGCCTCTACTATCCGCGCGGGCTGCGCGAGCGGCCGTCGGTCAACGGCTCGTTCCAGTGGAAGCCGGCGCACAATCTCGAAATCTATGTCGACGGGCTGTGGCAGGCCTATCGCAACCAGGGTTCGACCGAGAGCTTCGACGTGTCGCTGCTCCGCGCCGCGCCGAAGAACGCTGCGGGGGTGGAGGTTCCACCGAACCTGTTCAACATCGTCCGGGTCGACGGCCAGCCGAACAAGCTGGTGAGCATCAGCAAGACCGGCGGCTATCCGGCAGAGACCTTCCGCTCGACCACGCGGGATTATACCAATACCTACCAGGCCGCCGGCGGCTTCGTCTGGACGACCGGGCGCGCGGTGATCTCGAGCGACTTTGCCTATACCTTCTCGGAATATGGCAACAACGAGTCGAGCCTCGACGGCCAGACCGCCGCGGCGCCGCCGGTCAACGTGATCTTCGAGAAGAACAAGTCGTCGTGGTTCGACCTCGGCAATTACGACATGACCAACCCCGCCAACTATGTATGGCGCGGCTTCTACCAGAAGGAATATTACGTCACCGGCGCGGGCATCCAGTGGCGGGGCGACGTCGCGCTGGAAACCGATGTCCAGTGGCTGCCGAAGATCAAGTTCGGCCTCCGCGCCACCGATCGCGATGCGAAGAAGCGGCAGGGCAATCGCTACGCCTACACGCCGACGCTGAGCATCCCGCTCGCCAGCCTGCCGACCGGCAATCTCGAGCAGGTGCAGGACGGCTTTCGCGGCGACGGCCCGCCGTTCCGCAACTGGCTGATGCCTTCCTACGACGCCATTCAGAGCAATGCCGAGGCGCTGCGCCAGCTCTCCTATGCGTCGCTGCAGAAGATCGTCGCGGCCAATCCGAACGACCAAGGGTATAAGGACGCGCTGGCGAAGTTCGCCACCCAGGCGATCCCGATGGATCCCTATGGCGGCTTCTACTCGAAGGAATCGAGCTACGCGGCCTATGCGCAGGGCAGCTATGCCTTCGACGTGGGCATCCCGATCGACGGCTCGTTCGGCGTGCGCATCGTCAACACCGATGGGCGCTATGTCGGCACGTCGAAGGTGACGGTGACCGATCCGGTGACCAAGGTCGACACCGTCACCTCGGTCACGAACGTCAACCGGCAGAACTATGTCGACGTGCTGCCCAGCTTCGGCCTCCGCGCCAAGCTGATGCAGGGGCTGCAGGCGCGGCTGGGCTTTACCATGACGCGCACGCGGCCGAGCTTCGGCGATCTCAATCCGGCCTTCACGATCAGCCGCAACACCGATTTCGGTACCGGCACCGGCAGCAATGCGCGCTACGCCGCGTTCGGCTCGGGCGGCAACCCGGACCTGAAGCCGCTGACCTCGAAGAATTACGACGCCACGATCGAATATTATTTCGGCAGGAACGGCGCGGTCAGCGGTGCGCTATTCTACCGGGATCTCAAGGGCTTCATCAGCAGCTACACCCGCGACGTCAACGACCCCACCTTCGGCCTGATCCAGGTCAGCCGCCCGGAAAATGCAGGTACGGGCAAGATCAAGGGCTTCGAGGTTTCGGCCCAGAGCTTCTTCGACTTCCTGCCCGGCTGGCTGAGCGGCTTCGGCGCGCAGGCCAACCTGACCTATGTCGACGCCAAGAACCAGCTGCCCAAGGCGCTGGGCGAGGCGCGCGCGATGGTGCCGCTGACCGGCCTGTCGAAGTGGACGTACAACCTCGGCGGTTTTTACGAGCGCGATAAGGTTTCGCTGCGTGTATCGTACAATTATCGCAGCTCCTATGTCGACTTCTACAGCCGTAACTCGAACGATGCGGCCTATACCGGCCAGCAGGTGCGGCCGATCTCGCGGCTTGATTTCTCGGGATCGTACACGCCGGTCGAGAACATCACGCTGACCGTGGAGGTGAACAACATCCTCGCGCAGCCATTCAGCAACTATCGCTACTTCAACGAGTCGCAATATTACCCGATCGATACGCGGTACGAGGGCCGGTATTTCAGCGCCGGGGTGCGATTCCGTTTCTAAGACCGGCTTCCGGTTCCTTCCCCACCTGACGCCCGGCTTCGGCCGGGCTTTTTTTTAGAGCGGGTGCACCGCAAGCCATTCGAGCATCGCGGTCGTCACCTCCTCCGGGGCTTCCCAGGGCAGGAAATGGCCGGCGCTGCGGATCGGCACCAGCGTATAGTCGGGGATCAGCGTCTCCAGCCCGTCGAGCAGGCAGGGGAGCAACCCGCGATCGCGCATCCCCCACAGCACCAGGGTCGGCTGCGGCTGGAGCGGGAAGGGGCCGTCGACCCAGCTCGGCCGGGGGGGATCCTCGTTCATCGCCGGCACCACGATCTGGGTCGCGCGGTACCAGTTAAGCATCGCGGTCAGCGCGCCAGGCTGGCTCCATTGGGACAGATAGATCGCCTTTTCCTCGGGCGGCACCGTCACTTGCAGATGCTCGCCGAACAGCGAGAGGAGGAATTGCTCGAGCGCGGTCTTGTCCGGCGCGCGGTCGAGATCGGTCTCGCGGAAAAAGCGGATATACTGGCTGGCGCGGCGCTGGCCGGGATCGTCGAACAGCTTGCGCTGGAAGACCTGCGGGTGCGGGGCGTTGAGGATCACCAGGCGCGCGACGCGCTTGGGCTCGCGCAGCGCCGCCATCCAGGCGATCGCGCCGCCCCAGTCATGCCCGACCAGCGTGAAGCGATCGAGATGGAGGGCATCGGCTAGCGCGAACAGGTCGGCGGCGATCCGGTCGGCGGCATAGGCTTCCACGCCTTGCGGCTTGGACGATTCGGCATAGCCCCGCTGGTCCGGGGCAATGACGAAATAACGCTCCGCCAGGGCGGGGATCTGGTGACGCCAGGTCCGGTGCGATTCGGGAAAGCCGTGCAGCAGGATCACCGGCGGGTGGGTGGGATCGCCCGCCAGCGCCACGTCGAGCGTCACGCCGGTGGAAAGCGGCAACATCGTCTGTCGGATGGTGGTCACGCACTGCTCCCTGTGCCCCGTGGCAACATCCTCTCCATGCGCCCGGGATTTGCCCCGCCCCTAGGATGCGACGGTTCCGCCCGGGCTGCAAGTACAGGGAAATTAGGGGTAACTGACGGTCTTGGGCACTTCCGGGATCGGAATGAACTCCTTGTCGTCGTTCGGCACTTTGGGGAAGGCGCCGGCCTTCCAGTCTTCCTTGGCCTGGTTGATCCGGTCGCGGCTGGAGGAGACGAAGTTCCACCAGACGTGGCGCGGCGTGGTGAAGGCCTCGCCGCCGCAGAACATCACCCGCGCGCCCCGCTCGGAGCGGAGCGTCGCGCGAATGCCCGGGCGGAGGATATAGAGCGTCATCGGCACCAGTGGCATGCCGTCGAGGCTGGCGTCGCCGCTCGCGACATAGAGCGCGCGCTCGTCTGCCGCAGGATCAATCGGGATGCTGGCGCCGGCGTCGAGCGCGATGTCCCCATAGATGGTCTGGGCATAGGTGGTGGTGGGGGCGGACGCACCCCAGAGTTCCCCCATGATCACGCGGGCGCGGGCGCCGTGCGCCTCGACGATCGGCAGGTCGCCGGCGGCGACATGCTCGAAGGCGGGGTCCATTTCCTCCATCGCCTCGGGGAGCGCGAGCCAGGTCTGGATGCCGCTGAGTTCCGGGCCCTTCTCGCGCTCGGCCGAGGGCGAGCGTTCCGAATGGACGATGCCGTGGCCGGCCGTCATCAGGTTCACCGCACCCGGCTCGATCGTGGCGAAGGTGCCGAGCGAGTCGCGGTGGTCGATCGCGCCGGCGAACAGATAGGTGACGGTGGCGAGGTTGATATGCGGGTGCGGGCGCACATCGATGCCGGTGCCGACGTCGAGGATCGCCGGGCCCATCTGGTCGAAGAAGATGAACGGCCCCACCATGGTGCGCGGCCGCGAGGGGAGGGTGCGATGCACCTTGAAGCCGCCCAGGTCGTGCGTGGTCGGCTCGATCGTCTGGGTCACCAGGTCGTCGCGCATCGTCGGTCTCCGTGTTGTTGCGACGGGGATAGCCGCTGGCGCCGCTCCCGCCCAGACAAACCAGGGCATAGGATCGCGAACGCTGCGTTTCCGCCGGCTCCGCCGCGCCGTGCGACCGGCGACATCCTGTTACATTTTCGGCCGTTGTAATTGCGAATGGTTCGCGTTATCGCGGCGCTTCGTTTCCGCAGTCGAGATCGTTCCAGCCTGATGCACGCCCCGTCCCCGCCTGCCGCGCGCAAGCGCAGCCGCAAGAGCTTCTGGCTCAAGCAGCTCCATACCTGGCACTGGATGAGTTCGGCGATCAGCCTGGTCGGGCTGCTGCTGTTCGCGATCACCGGCTTCACGCTCAACCATGCTGCCGACATCGAGGGCAGCGCGAAGACGGTCGACCGCGCCGCCCAGCTGCCGCCGGCGCTGCTGCCGCTGGTCAAGCCGGACGACAAGCCCGATGCCAAGCAGCCGCTGCCGGCCCCGGTCGCGGGCTGGCTGCGCGCCAACCTGAGGATGTCGGCCGAGGGCGTCGCCGAATGGTCGCCCTACGAGATCTATCTCGCCCAGCCGCGCCCGGGCGGCGACGGCTGGATCGCGATCGATCGCGCCACCGGCAAGGTGACCAGCGAAATCAGCTCGCGCGGCTGGATCGCCTATCTCAACGATCTCCACAAGGGCCGCAACGCCGGCACGACGTGGAAAACCTTCATCGACGTGTTCGCCTTTGCCTGCCTGGTCTTCACGCTCACCGGACTGGTGCTGCTGTGGATGCACGCCAAGCACCGCAAGAGCACCTGGCCGATCGTCGCGGCCGGCCTCGCCATTCCTGCGCTGATCGCGCTGTTCCTCATCCATTAAGGGGGTTTCATGCAGTTTCGCCTGACCGGACTGACCACCGCCGCGCTCGGCGCCGGCGCGCTGCTGCCGAACGCGGCGGCGGCCCAGACCATGGATCTGTCGATCGAACTGCCGCGCATGCGCGTGGCCGAATATCACAAGCCCTATGTCGCCGTCTGGCTCGAGAAGGAAGGGCAGGCGCCCCGCACGCTCTCGGTCTGGTACGATGTCGACAAGCGCGGCGGAGAAGGCACCAAGTGGCTGCACGACGTGCGCCAGTGGTGGCGCGCCTCGGGGCGGACGATGAGCTTCCCGGCCGACGGCATCAGCGGCGCCACCCGCGCGCCGGGCGTGCAGAAGCTGCGCCTCGTCGCCGGCAAGGGCGGCATGCCCGCGCTGATACCGGGCCAGTACACGCTGGTGGTGGAAGCCGCGCGCGAAGTCGGCGGCCGGGATCTGGTGCGCCTGCCGTTCAGCTGGAACGGCAGCAGCGCCACCGCCACCACCAAGGGCACGAGCGAGCTCGGCGCCGTTTCGTTCACGCTCAAGCGCTAATCGGGGGATTTCCAGTCATGCAGTTCCGCAAGCCGCTGTTCGCCGTTGCCGCCGTCGCGGCGCTCGCCGCTCCCGCCGCGATCGCCCATCGCATGTGGCTGTTGCCGTCCTCGACGGTCGTCTCGGGCACCGATAACTGGGTGACGGTCGACGCTGCGGTGTCCAACGACCTCTTCTATTTCGACCACCGCCCGCTCGGCGTGCTCCCCGTGATTACCCAGCCCGACGGCAGCGAGGGCAAGGCCGAGCATCACAATGTCGGCCAGTTCCGCGCCACTTTCGACGTGCACCTCACCCAGCAGGGCACCTATCGCATCGCGGTGGTGAACCAGGGCGTGTTCGGCCGCTACACGCTGAACGGCGAGACCAAGATGATCCCGCGCGGCACCACCAAGGCGCAGCTGGCGAGCGTGATCCCCGCCGGTGCGACCGACGTGCAGACCAGCGAGATGCTGGCCCGCAACGAGATCTTCGTGACCCAGGGTGCGCCGACCAACACCGTGTTCAAGCCGACCGGCCAGGGCATCGAACTGGTGCCGGTGACGCATCCGAACGATCTCGTCTCGAATGAGCCGGCGACCTTCCAGTTCCTCCTGGACGGCAAGCCCGCAGCGGGCCTCTACGTCACCACCATTCTCGGCAACGGCCGTTACCGTGCGGCGCAGAAGCAGCTGGACCTGCGCACCGATGCCCAGGGCAAGGTGACGATCAAGTGGCCGGAAGCCGGCATGTACTGGATCAACGTCACCCCCACCGCCCCGCAGCCCGAGGGCGAAGGCCCGCGTCCGCAGGCGCAGGGCGCCGCCGCGCGTCCCGCTATGGGTGGCCCGCAGGGCATGGCAGGCGTTTCCTCCGGCCGTCGTGTGAGCTACACGACCACGCTGGAGGTACTGGCCCCCTGATTGTAGAACCGCGTATCGCTGTACCCGAGAGCCTGTCGCCGGCGGCATTCCACCGGCGCCGCTCGGCTGCGCCCGTCGCCACCTTCGGCGGGGCGACCATGGGCACCACTTGGCGCCTGGTCGTCGTTGATCCTCCCGAGGACATTCGCGAGACCGTCGAGGCTGTGCTCGCGCGGATGATCGCCGAGTTCAGCCATTGGGAGAGCGGATCGCGGATCGGCCGGTTCAACCGCGGGATGCTCGGCCATTGGCACCCACTGTCGCCCGAGGCGGTGCGGGTGCTGGCCGCGGCATTCGACGTGCACCGCCTGAGCGACGGCGCGTTCGATCCTGCGGCCGGCGTGCTCGCCGATCTGTGGGGCTTCGGCCCCGCCGGCCCGCGCGACGATCTGCCGGGCGCCTATGCGATCGGCGAGGCGCGCAACATGTCCGGCGTGCGCCATCTCGAATTCGATGCGGACGCCCGCCGCATCCGCCGGCGCGAGGCCGTGCAGATCGACCTTTCGGGCATCGCCAAGGGCCATGCCGTCGACGCGGTGGCCGAGCGGCTGGTCTCGCTCGGCATCGAGGATTTCCTGATCGAGATCGGCGGCGAGCTCCGCGGCGAAGGCATCAAGCCCGATGGCCAGCCCTGGTGGGTCGAGCTGGAGGCGGTGCCGGGCATCACCCTGGCGCCATTGCGGGTCGCGCTGCATGGCCTGTCGGTCGCGACCTCGGGCGATTACCGCCGCTTCTTCGAACGTGGCGGGCGCCGCTATGCCCACACGATCGACCCGCGCACCGGCTGGCCGATCGACAACCAGGTCGTCTCCGTTTCCGTGCTGCACCGCGAGGCGATGCGGGCCGATGCCTGGGCGACGGCGCTCACCGTGCTCGGGCCTGCGGGCATGACGCTGGCGGAGCGGCAGGGACTCGCCGTGCACATGGTCACGCGCGACGGGGAGCGCGTCGTCGAGCAAATCTCGCCCGCGCTGCAGGCGATGCTGGGCTGATCGGCAGCGCTCCAAAAATCGTAAGTCGGCCTTCCGGATTCGCTTGCGCACCGCAACAAAAGGCGTAGATTCGTCTCCACATTCGGTGCTGCACAAGGAGCAGGGATCAACGACGTTTTGGCTTGAGCTGTAGGATTGTGGGATCGCCGGTCTTCCCGGCATCTGTTCCGCGATTTGGCTGTTGCTGTGTCGTCCTGCCTGCGTCACCGAAGTCTTTCGGCCGCGCATCCCGCCCGACCTCCACCTGACCATCGACCATCGGTCCGATCAGTTCGGCCGCGCGTGTCCACGCGTGGGCGACATTGGGGTCGCCCACGCGCGAATGTGGCGCGGGAGGACGCTTCTCCTCCATCTTCATGGACGTTGAACATGGCATATCAACCGGGGAATTTCGGTGGTGGCTTCGGCGTGTTTCGGATGCTGGGGCGCAGCTGGGTGTGGATCACCGTCGCGGTGGCGGCGGGCATCTTCTGCCTGAGCAGCTTCGCGCGGGTCGAGCCGGGGCAGGTGGGTATCCGGGTGAACAACATCGCCGGGGGCGTGCGGCCGGAGTCGCTGCCGGTCGGCTGGTACATCGCGCTGCCCGGCACGCATATCTACCAGTATCCGGTGTTCACCCGCACCTATACCTGGACCGCGTCGCACACCGAGCAGAGCCCGATCGACGAGGCCTTCACCTTCCAGGACAAGAACGGCCTGTCGCTGAAGGCGGACGTCGGCGTGTCCTATCATGTCGATCCGGCGCACGCCTCGATCCTGTTCCAGCGCTACCGCACGGACATGGACGAGATCATCGCCGGGCCGCTGCGCAACGCGATCCGCAACGCGATCGTCGAGCGTGCCGCGCAGCTGGGCGTCGAGGAGATCTACGGCACCCACAAGGCCGAGCTGATCGCGACCGCTACCCGGCGGGTGCAGGCCTTCTTCGCGCCGGTGGGGCTGCAGGTGGAGCAGGTCTATTGGGCGGGCAATGTCGTGGTGCCCGAGGCGGTGCTCAACCAGATCAATGCCAAGATCGCCAACGAGCAGCAGGCGCTCGCCGCCAAGGCCAATGTCGAGACCGCCAAGGCAGACGCCGAGGCGCGCATCGCCAAGGCGGCAGGCGACGCCAAGGCGATCCAGGTCGAGGCGGAGGCAATCCGCACCAACCCGGAGATCGTCACGCTGCGCGCAGTGGAGAAATGGAACGGGCAGCTGCCCACCTATATGGGCGGTTCGGGTCCGGTGCCCTTCCTGGGCGTGAAGTAACCGAAGGGGCGCCGGCAGATGTGTCGGCGCCTTTTCGTCTTTCACCTTCTCCACGCTTCCATCGTCATCCCCGCGGAGGCGGGGATCCATTTGCCAGTGCGTTCGCAGCAGGAGCCGCAGCGGCGACCCCAATGGATCCCCGCCTTCGCGGGGATGACGAACGGGTGGGAATGCGCTGCGGAACTTCCCCCTCGGCCATTCCTCCGCGCGTTCCTTGACATCTGCCCCGTGCGGCGCATGTGGGAGCGATGGCGCAGGACAATCCTCTCGACCGGCTTCGCGACGTGCTCGCGGGAACTTCGCGCGCGCTGTCGGGCGCGACCGAGCTCGAATTCGGCTTCACCGCCGATGCGCCGTTCCAAAGCGGCAAGACGATCAAGGTGCCGATGCCGTCACGCACCCTGCCGCCCGAGCAGATCGCCGAGGCGCGCGGCTTTGCCGACAGCTTCGCGCTGCGCATGCGCCACCACGACGCGACGCTGCACGGCCGCACCGCCCCCCGCGAGCCGGTGGCCCGCGCCGTCTATGACGCGATCGAGACCGCGCGCGTCGAGGCGCTGGGCTCGCGCGGCTATGCCGGCATCGCCGACAATCTGGAGCAGGCGCTGGCGATGCGGCTGCGCTCCGATCCGATCGGCCGCGCCCGCACCCGCGACGAAGTGCCGCTGTCCACCGCGCTCGGGCTGATGGTCCGCGAGCGGCTGACCGGCCGCGAATCGCCCTCCAGCGCCGCGCTCGGCCTCGCGCTGGTCCGCGACTGGATCGAGGACAAGGCCGGCGCCGATCTCGACGCCATGGCGATGGCGATCGACGACCAGAACGCCTTCGCCGCGCTCGCCGCCAAGCTGCTCCAGGATCTCGAGCTGACCGAGGGCGAGATGGTCCCCGACGAGGCCGATGAAGGCGGCGGCGAGGACGAGGGCCAGGAGGAGCAGCAGGAGCAGGGCGAAGAGGAAGGCGAGTCCCAGCAGCAGCAGGGCGAGGGCCAGACCGAGGCGCGCGGCGAGCAGCGCGAGTCGGAGCAGGGCGAGGAAGGCGACCAGGAGCAGCAGTCCGAAGGCATGGACGATGGCGACGGCGAGCCGGGCGACGACGGCGACGACGGCATGATGCCGGTCCGCCCCAATCGCCCGTGGAGCGACCTGCCGCCGAGCTTCGAATATCGCGCCTACACCACCCAGTTCGACGAAGTCGTCGCCGCCACCGATCTGTGCGACACCGACGAGCTGGAGCGGCTGCGCTCGTACCTCGACCAGCAGCTGGTGCATCTGCAGGGCGCGGTGACCAAGCTCGCCAACCGCTTGCAGCGCCGCCTGATGGCGCAGCAGAGCCGCAGCTGGGACTTCGACCAGGACGAGGGCCTGCTCGATGCGGCGCGGCTGGCGCGGGTGGTGGTCAACCCGATGCAGTCGCTCAGCTACAAGGTGGAGCGCGATACCGAGTTCAAGGACACGGTGGTGACGCTGCTGATCGACAATTCGGGCTCGATGCGCGGCCGCCCGATCTCGATCGCGGCGATCAGCGCGGACATCCTGGCGCGCACGCTGGAGCGCGTCGGCGTGAAGACCGAAGTGCTCGGCTTCACCACGCGGGCCTGGAAGGGCGGCCAGTCGCGCGAGAAGTGGCTGGGCGAGGGGCGCATCGCGCAGCCGGGCCGCCTCAACGATCTGCGCCACATCATCTACAAGCAGGCCGACGAGCCGTGGCGGCGTGCCAAGAAGTCGCTCGGGTTGATGATGCGCGAGGGGCTGCTCAAGGAGAATATCGACGGCGAGGCGCTGCTCTGGGCGCACAGCCGGCTGATCGCGCGGCCCGAGGACCGCAAGATCCTGATGGTGATCTCGGACGGTGCGCCGGTCGACGACTCGACGCTGTCGGTGAACTCCGGCTCCTATCTCGAGCGGCACCTGCGTCAGGTGATCGGCTGGATCGAGGCGCGCTCGCCGGTCGAGCTGGCGGCGATCGGCATCGGCCATGACGTCACCCGCTATTACAGCCGCGCGGTGACGATCATGGATGCCGAGCAGCTCGCGGGCACGATGGTCGAGCAGCTGGCCGCACTCTTCGACACCGAGTGACGCGGTGGCGCTGGAGATCGTGGCGCCGCCGGGCGGCTTTCACGGGCCGGTAAAGCGCTCGATCACGATCGCCGGGCATGCCACCTCGATCAGCCTGGAGCCGATTTTCTGGGCGGCGCTCGAGGCGGCGGCGGTGGACGCCGCGCTCCCGCTCAGCGCGCTGGTCGCGGCGATCGACCATGCCCGGATCGGTGCCGACGCGCCCCCGAACCTTGCCAGCGCGATCCGCACCTGGCTGATGGCGCAGCGATCGGGCTGATCGCGCCCGGTGGTCCTGCGACCGGACAGAGTCTTCGCCATATGGTCCCCGGGGTGTCTAGCCAGCGGGCGCACACGCGCGTAGAGGGCCGCCATGCAACACCGCATCGCCCTTGCCTCCGATCACGCCGCCTACGAATTGAAGGCGGATCTCGTCGACTGGCTGCGTGGCCTCGGCCACGACGTGTTCGATCTCGGCACCAACGGCCCCGAGAGCGTCGACTATCCGGACTATGGCTATCGCCTGGGCAAGGCGATCGAGCGCGGCGACGCGACCTTCGGCGTGGCGCTGTGCGGATCGGGGATCGGCATCTCGATCGCGGTCAACCGCAACCCCGCCGCCCGCTGCGCGCTCGTCTCCGAGCCGCTGTCCGCCAGCCTTGCGCGCCAGCACAACGATGCCAATGTCATCGCGCTCGGCGCGCGGCTGGTCGGCATCGAGATGGCCAAGGCCTGCATCACCAGTTTCCTCGAAACGGCTTTCCTCGGCGACCGCCACCAGCGTCGCGTGGAGAAGCTTGGCAACCCCGAAAGGAGCCCCGCATGAGCACCAATCCCGTTACGGCAGGCCTTCAGCCGGATGGCTTCTTCACCAAATCGCTCGCCGACGTCGATCCGGCAGTGTTCGCCGGTGTCGAGCACGAGCTCGCTCGCGAGCAGTATCAGATCGAGCTGATCGCTTCCGAGAACATCGTCTCCAAGGCGGTGCTCGAGGCGCAGGGCTCGGTGTTCACCAACAAATATGCCGAGGGCTATCCCGGCAAGCGCTATTACCAAGGCTGCCACCCCTCGGACGAGGTCGAGCAGCTGGCGATCGACCGCGCCAAGCAGCTGTTCGGCTGCGGCTTCGCCAACGTCCAGCCGCACTCGGGCGCGCAGGCCAACGGCGCGGTGATGCTCGCGCTGACCAAGCCGGGCGACACCATCCTCGGCCTCAGCCTCGATGCCGGCGGCCACCTGACCCACGGCGCCCGCGCGGCGATGAGCGGCAAGTGGTTCAACGCGGTCCAGTACGGCGTGCGCCCCGACGATCACCTGATCGACTATGACCAGGTCGCCGCGCTCGCCCGCGAGCACAAGCCGAAGCTGATCATCACCGGCGGCTCGGCCTATCCGCGCCACATCGACTTCGCCCGCTTCCGCGCGATCGCGGACGAAGTCGGCGCGATGTTCATGGTCGACATGGCCCACTTCGCCGGCCTGGTCGCCGGCGGCGTCCACCCGACCCCGTTCGGCCATGCCCATGTCGTCACCACCACCACGCACAAGACGCTGCGTGGGCCGCGTGGCGGCATGATCCTGACCAATGACGAGGCGATCGCCAAGAAGATCAACTCGGCGGTGTTCCCCGGCCTGCAGGGCGGTCCGCTGATGCACGTGATCGCCGCCAAGGCGGTTGCGTTCGGCGAGGCGTTGCGCCCCGAGTTCAAGAGCTATGCCGCGGCGGTGGTCGAGAACGCCAAGGTGCTGGCGGCGACGCTGAAGGAGCGCGGTGCGAACCTCGTCTCGGGCGGCACCGACACGCATCTCGCGCTGGTCGACCTCACGCCGCTCGGCGTGACCGGCAAGGACGCCGACGAGGCGCTGGAGCGCGCCGCGATCACCTGCAACAAGAACGGCATCCCCAACGATCCGCTGCCGCCGATGAAGACCAGCGGCATCCGCGTCGGCTCGCCGGCGGGCACCACCCGCGGCTTCGGCCCGGCCGAGTTCCGCGAGATCGGCAACATGGTTGCCGACGTGCTCGAAGGGCTGCGCACCAAGGGCGAAGCGGGCGACGCCGCGGTCGAGGCCGATGTGAAGGCCCGCGTCCGCGCGCTGTGCGAACGCTTCCCGATCTACGGCGGCTAAGTGCGCTGCCCTTTCTGTTCGAATGAAGCCAGCCAGGTAAAGGATAGCCGCCCCACCGACGACGGGGCGGCGATCCGCAGGCGCCGGCAGTGCGAGGCGTGCGGGGCGCGCTTCACCACCTTCGAGCGCATCCAGCTGCGCGACCTGACCGTCGTGAAGAGCGGGGCCAATGGCGTCGAGGGGCGGCGAGAGCCGTTCGAGCGCGAGAAGCTGATGCGCTCGGTCTCCACCGCCTGCCGCAAGCGGCCGATCCAGCCCGCCCAGATCGAGCGGCTGGTCTCCGGCATTCAGCGACAATTGGAAACGACGGGCGAGAGCGAAATCCCCTCCCAGCGGATCGGCGCGCTGGTGATGGAGGCGCTCAAGGGCCTGGATTCGGTGGCCTATATCCGCTTCGCCAGCGTGTATAAGGATTTTCGTGAGGCGAAGGATTTCGAGGAATTCGCCGGTAACGTCAGCGAGGTCGGCAAAAGTTGAAGTCTCCCGTGATCGTGCTCGTCCGCCCGCAGCTGGGCGAGAATATCGGCAAGGCCGCGCGCGCCATGCTCAACTTCGGGCTGACCGAGATGCGGCTGGTGAGCCCTCGCGACGGCTGGCCGAACCCCTCGGCTGGCCCCGCGGCGAGCGGCGCCGACATCGTGCTGGAAAAGGCGCAGGTGTTCGAGAGCGTCGCGGATGCGGTGGCGGACTGCGCGCAGGTCTATGCCACCACGGTGCGCAAGCGCGGCGTGACCAAGCCGGTGGTGACGCCCGAGGTCGCCGCGCGCGAGATCCACGGCGCGCCGACGCGCAGCGCGATCCTGTTCGGGCCGGAGCGCTCGGGGCTGGAGACCGACGATGTCGCGCTTGCCCGCACGATCATCACCGTGCCGATCAATCCCGAGTTCGGTTCGCTGAACCTTGCCCAAGCGGTGATCCTGGTCGCCTATGAATGGTCGAAGCATGTCGGGCTGGAGAGCCCGCCCGCGGTCGATCTCGATCCGCCGGCGCCGCAGGAAGAACTGGACGGGATGATCGGCCAGCTCGATGCGATGCTCGACGATTCGGGCTATTATTTTCCGCCCGACCGGGTGCCGTCGACCAAGCGCACCTTGCGCACGCTGTTGACCAAGCCGCGCTGGTCGAGCCAGGAACTGCGCACGCTGCGCGGGGTGCTCTCCGCGCTGGATGGCCGGAAACGCCACCGGGCGGAGTAGGGGCGAGCGGCCAGCAGCTCGCCCGCGATCTCACCGCCGTCATTCCGGCGAAAGCCGGAATCCATTGGGGTCGCCGGCGTGGCTTTTGCTGCGGTGTAGTGGCGAATGGATCCCGGCTTTCGCCGGGATGGCGGCTTAAAAGTAGAACGCCAGCTCCCCCTCCGCGTGGGAAGGGGAGCATATCCCAACCTTCAGCGGCGCGGCGGGCCCTTGCGGAAGCCGCCGGGCTTGCCGTTGGCGTTGCTGCGGTTCGGCGGGCCGCGACGCACGGGGCCATCGGCACGCGCGCCGGGCTGCGGCGCTTCGGTCGACCGCTCGATGCGGATGCCGTCGTCATCGTCGCCCGCGGTGCGCGCGAACTTGTCGACCGCAGCCGCGAACTTCGCCGCCAGCTGCGACGGGATCTGGAAGTGCGTCTCGTTCGCCGCGATGCGAATCGCGCCGACTTCGTTGCGGGTGATGTGCCCGCGGCGGCAGATCAGCGGCAGGATCCAGCGCGGATCGGCGTTCTGGCGACGGCCGATGTCCATGCGGAACCACACCGTGTCGTCGAAGCCGGGGCGGTGACGCTCCTGCTGCGCGGCGCGGCGTGCTTCCGGCGTCGCCTCGATCAGCTCTTCCGGCTCGGGCAGCTGCGAGCGATGCGCGCGGACCAGCGCCGCGGCGATCTCGG
Organism: uncultured Sphingomonas sp.; assembly: GCF_913777625.1. Classification (GTDB taxonomy): domain Bacteria; phylum Pseudomonadota; class Alphaproteobacteria; order Sphingomonadales; family Sphingomonadaceae; genus Sphingomonas. The sequence continues at coordinate 87,089 of NZ_CAJYTI010000011.1, read as the reverse complement.
CCGGGGTCTTTTCGGCGAGCAGGCGCTCGGCCAGTGCCACGTCTTCCTCGTCCGTCTCGATCGGCTGGAGCAGGGCGGCGATCAGGCGCTCGCGGTCCGCTGCACGAATCTGCTCGGGGGTCGGCGCGTCGATCCACTCGGCCGGGATGCGCGCGCCGTGCAGCATCTGCTCGACGCGGCGACGGCGCGGATAGGGGACGATCAGCACCGCGGTGCCCTTCTTGCCCGCACGGCCGGTGCGGCCCGAACGGTGCTGGAGCGTCTCGGCATCACGCGGCAGCTCGACATGGACCACCAGCGTCAGCGTCGGCAGATCGATGCCGCGCGCGGCGACGTCGGTGGCGACGCAGACGCGGGCACGGCGATCGCGCAGCGCCTGCAGCGCGTGGTTGCGCTCGGACTGCGAATGCTCGCCGGACAGCGCCACGGCCGCGAAGCCGCGCTCCATCAGGCTGGCATGGAGATGGCGGACATTGTCGCGCGTCGCGCAGAACAGGATCGCTGTCTCCGCCTCGTGCAGGCGCAGCAGGTTGATCACGACATGCTCGATGTCGGCGGGCGCGACGGTCACCGCCTGGTAGCTGATGTCGCCATGCCCGCGATCGTCGCTCTTGGTGGTGATCTGGAAGGCGTTGCGCTGGTAGCGCTTGGCCAGCGCGACGATCGGGCGCGGCATCGTCGCCGAGAAGAGCAGCGTGCGGCGGCCTTCGGGCGTCGCGTCGAGGATCGCTTCGAGCTCTTCGCGGAAGCCCATGTCGAGCATCTCGTCGGCCTCGTCGAGCACTGCGACGCGGAGGCTGGACAGGTCGAGCGCGCCGCGTTCCAGATGGTCGCGCAGACGGCCCGGCGTGCCGACGACGATGTGCGCGCCGTGGTTGAGCGTGCGGCGCTCCTTCGAGGCGTCCATGCCGCCGACGCAGGTGGCGATGCGCGCACCGGCCGGGCTGTAGAGCCAGATCAGCTCGCGGCTGACCTGCAGCGCGAGTTCGCGCGTCGGCGCGATGATGAGGGCGAGCGGCGCGCCGGCGGGCGGCAGCATCTCTTCGCCGGCGAGCAGCTCCGGCGCCATGGCGAGGCCGAAGGCGACCGTCTTGCCCGACCCGGTCTGGGCGGAAACGATGAGGTCACGGCCCGCGGCCTGGTCTTCCAGAACGGCGGACTGAACGGGGGTCAGCGTGGAATAGCCACGCTGTTCCAGCGCCTCGGCGAGGCGCGTCGGGAGATTCGAAATAGACATTGAGACCCTAAAATTGGGGCTACGCGCGGCGCACCGCAAGCCCGTACGACAGTGGCAGGCGCGCCCCTTTTATCCTCGCGCGCGATCGATCAGCCAGACGGCGAGCGTGAGGGCGAACCCCACTGCCAGACCGGCCAGCAGCCCCACCGTCGCTTGACCGCGTAGGGCTCCGGCCACTGCGCCGACGAGAATGCTCGTCGTCAACAGGAAGCCGCCGGCCATCGGCGTGCGCGAAGGGGTGGACTGCATGGTGCCCTTTGCCACGAAATCGCCGCGCACGCCAGCCCGGCCTATGGTTGCCCGTTCGTTCACCAGCCTCGTCCACCCGAGGGGAAGGGAAACCGGTGTATCAGGTCGACACGGGCTAGGGGGCTCGCCGTTGCGTTGGAGTTGGAATGGACGTCTATCCCTATCTGAGCGATCGGGACGAAGTGGTCGACGCGGCGGAGCTGATTCGCCGGTTCGGCGAGGCGGCCTGCGGCGAAGCCGCGGCCCGCGCCGATGCGAGCCGCGATCGCGGCAACGTCATCCACTTCTGCCGCTGGCGCCAGATCGAACGACTGGTGGTGCTGCTCTCCGTGCCCAAGGCGCTCGGCACGGTGCACTGAGGCGGGAGGCTTCAGCCCGCCTTTGCGGGCGGGCGCAGGACGACCCGCTTCCGGAAATGTCCGATCCCGCCCTGCTCATATTCCACCACCCACTCGGCGTCGCGGCGATAGGCGCAGATCAGCCGGCGCTGCGGCGGCCCGCCGGCCTGGAGAATATCGCTCGGGTTGAAGGGTTGGTCGCGGTCCGCCATCGGCATCGGCAGCGCGGCGCGCGCCCAGCGGGGCAGGGCCGCGACCTGGCCCGCTCGCGCCGGGTCGTCTGTGGTACAGGGCGGAGACGGGATTGCGCGATCGCCGATCCCGGCCAGCGCGAGCAGCATCAACGCAAGAGACATGGCCGGACTTCCCCCGATTGTCGCGCCCTGATGGGCTGGGCGGGCTGAACCAGGGCTGAAGCACCCTTGCGCCCGCGGTCCGCATCCCTAGCTGGAGACGGCAAGGAAGGGATCGGCGATGGAACATGCAATTCGATTCGACACGACGGGCGGGCCCGAGGTGCTGCAATGGGTCGAGGTCGACCTGCCCGATCCCGGCCCCGGCGAGGTGCGGCTGCGCACCCAGGCGGTGGGACTGAACTTCATCGACGTGTACCACCGCACCGGTGTCTATCCCGTGCAGCTCCCCTCCGGCCTGGGTGGCGAGAGCGCCGGCGTGATCGAGGCGGTGGGCGCGGGCGTGACGGGCTTTGCGGTCGGCGACCGCGTGGCGACCTTCGGCCCCGCGCTGGGCGCCTATGCCACTGCACGCAACCTGAAGGCGGACAGCCTGTTCAAGCTGCCCGACGATATTAGTGCCGAAACCGCAGCGGCAGTGCTGCTGAAGGGCTGCACGGTCGAATTCATGGTCGAGCGCGCGGCCAAGGTGCAGCCGGGCATGACGGTGCTGGTCCACAGCGCCGCGGGCGGCGTCGGCCAGATCGCGGTGGCGTGGCTCAAGGCGATCGGCGCGACGGTGATCGGCACGGTCGGCCATGCGGACAAGGTGGAGAAGGCCCGTGCGGTCGGCTGCGATCATGTGCTGCTCTCGCGCGAGGACGATGTCGCGGCGCGGGTGAAGGAGATCACCGGCGGTGCGGGCGTGCCGGTCGTGTTCGACGGGATCGGCAAGGCGACCTGGGAGGCGTCGCTGGGCGCGGCGGCGCGGCGCGGGCTGATCGTGAGCTATGGCAATGCCAGCGGATCGGTGGAGGGCGTCAAGCTCGCCACGCTCAACCAGCATGGCTCGCTGTTCGTCACGCGGCCGAAGCTGTTCGACTATTATGCCACGCCGGAGGAGCGCGAGGCGGGCGCCGCGCGGCTGTTCGCGATGCTGGAGAAAGGTGCGGTGAAGCCCGAGATCGGCCAGCGGTTTGCGATCCAGGATGCGGCGGAAGCCCACCGCGCGATCGAGGGCGGACGGACCACGGGGTCGACGATCCTGCTGCCGTAGGATCGTTTGGCGCGGGGGCGGCAGACGTAAGAGCACGTCATCCCCGCGCAGGCGGGGATCCATTGGCGCTGAAGCCGCGGTCTTCCCCCCGGCGCACAGGCGAATGGATTCCCGCCTGCGCGGGAATGACGATCGTTTGTGAGAGCGGACCGCGCCTTTACTTCCGCCTGCTCAGCGCCGCGACGCAGCTCGCCTGGTCGAGCGGGCTGCCGTCGCGTTGCCGTGCATCGACCCAGGTGACGGTCGCCGCGCCGCTGCCATGCTCGGGTGGGTAGAGATAGGCGTCGAGCACGCAGATCGGCCCGACGAACTGCAGCTTACGGCCCTTGCCCTCGGTAACGTCGAGCCGCGGCTGGCCGAAGCGGGCGAGCAGCTGCGCCGCGTTCAGCCCGCGGATCGGCGCGAGATTGGCCGGCTGCTCCGGCACCGGCACCCGGCCCGGCACAGCCAGCGGGGCCGCCGGTCGCGCGGTCGGCACCGTACCCGAACACGCGGCGAGCAACAGCGCGGCGAGCGGCGCGGACGGCTTGACGATCTGCATGGCGTTCAAACGGGTTTCCCTTGGTTGCACTTGTATCTGCCTCTCTCTAGGGCGACGCCCATTGCAATTGGAGCCCTGAACCTTGACCAACCCCAGCTATGACGTGGTCGCGATCGGCAACGCTATCGTCGACATTCTCGCCCAGGCGGACGACGCCTTCATCGAATCGATCGGCGTGCCCAAGGGTTCGATGCAGCTGATGTTCTCGCCGGAAGAGGCCGATGCGCTCTATGCCAAGATGGGCCCGGGTCGTGAGGTTTCGGGCGGTTCGGCGGCGAACACCGTCGCGGGCATCGCCGCGCTCGGCGGCAAGGCGGCGTTCATCGGCCAGGTGGCCGACGACCAGCTCGGCACCGTCTTCGCGCACGACATCCGCGCCGCCGGCGTGCATTTCGACACCGCCGTCCGCCCCGGCCAGCCGACCACCGCGCGCTGCCTGATCTTCGTGACGCCGGACGGCCAGCGCACGATGAACACCTTCCTCGGCGCCTCGCAGTTCCTCCCCGCCAGCGCGCTGGACGAGCAGCTGATCGGGAACGGTGCGATCCTCTATCTCGAAGGCTATCTGTGGGATCCGGAAGAGCCGCGCGCCGCGATGCGCAAGGCGATCGAGATCGCCCGCGCCGCCGGCCGCAAGGTGGCCTTCACCCTGTCCGACGTGTTCTGCATCTCGCGCCACGGTGACGATTTCCGCCAGCTGATCGCCGACGGCCTGATCGACATCCTGTTCGCCAACGAGGCCGAACTGCTGGCGCTGTGCGGGCACGAGGATTTCGAAGCGGCGGTGCAGCACATCCATGGCAAGGTGCCGCTACTCGTCGTCACCCGCAGCGAGAAGGGGGCGATCGCCCTTCAGGGCGACGAGCGGGTGGAAGTCTCCGCCGAGCCGATCGGCGCGCTGGTCGACACCACCGGCGCGGGCGACATGTTCGCCGCCGGCTTCCTGCACGGCCAGGCGCAGGGCAGGGGCCTGAAGGAATCGCTCCAGCTCGGCGCGATCTGCGCGGCGGAGATCATCCAGCACTATGGCGCCCGCGCCGAGAAGGATCTGAAGGCGCTCGCCGCCGCCAAGATCGGCTGATCGCCCAGGCCAGTCAAAGAAGAAGGGCCGGAGGATCGCTCCTCCGGCCCTTTCTTTTTGCCTGTACGGGAAGGATCAGCGGGTGCCGGGCACCGGCGGCTCCAGATCCTCATAGGCGTCGGGTCCGTCCCGGTCGTCGATCCCGCGGCCGACATGGCTGCGCGAGCGGCTATAGCCATAATAGACAACCAGGCCGACTGCCGCCCAGCCGAAGAACAGCGCGATCGTCGGGCCCGACAGGCTGACGAACAGATACAGGCAGCCCGCAATCGCGACCGGGGCGGTGATCATGATCGCCGGCGTGCGGAACGGGCGGTGGCGCTTCGGATCGGTCTTGCGCAGCACCATTACCGCGATCGACACGGCGGCGAAGGCGAACAGCGTGCCCGAGTTCGACACGTCCGCCAGCAGGCCCACCGGGAAGAACGCCGCGAACAGCGACACGAACACGCCGGTGAGGATGGTGATGACGTGCGGTGTGTGCCACTTCGGATGCACGCGCGAGAAGAACTCGGGCAGCAGGCCGTCGCGGCTCATCACGAAGAAGATGCGGGTCTGGCCGAACATCATCATCAGGATGACCGAAGGCAGCGCGATGATCGCCGCGGCACCCACCAGCCAGCCGAGGAACGGATGGCCGATCGAGCGCAGCGTCCAGGCCAGCGCTTCCTTCGAGCAGACCACGACCTGCTCCGCCATCGCCGCACAGGCCTGCGACAGCGCCGGGGTACCCGGCGACAGCACTTCGCCCGCGGGGCCGTGGACCGGCTGCGCGCCGACCGTGCCGATCACGCCGGCGGCCACCAGCATGTAGAAGATGGTGCAGATCGCGAGGCTGCCGATCAGGCCGATCGGCATGTTGCGCTGCGGATTCTTGGTCTCCTCGGCGGCGGTCGAGACCGCGTCGAAGCCGACATAGGCGAAGAAGATCGAGGCTGCCGCGCCCGAGATACCGGCAAAGCCCAGCGGCGCGAACGGCGTGAACTGGCCGGTCTTGAGCACCGGAATGGTCACGATCACGAACATCGCCAGGGCGAGGATCTTGATGCCGACCAGCACCGCGTTGACCGTGGCGCTTTCCTTGGTGCCCTTGACCAGCAGCGCCGTGACGATCGCGGCGACCGCCATCGCGGGCAGGTTGATCAGGCCGCCGTCGAACGGCCCCCGGATCAATTGCAGCGGCACCTCGATCCCGAAATTGTGCTGGATGAATCCCATCATGTAACCGGACCAGCCAACCGAGACGGCCCCCGCCGCGATCGCATATTCGAGGATCAGCGCCCAGCCGACCATCCAGGCGACCAACTCGCCCATCACGGCGTAGCTGTAGGTATAGGCCGAGCCCGAAACCGGCACCATCGCCGCCATTTCGGCATAGCAGAGCGCCGCCACCGCGCAGACGAACCCGGCGATGACGAACGAGATCATCATGCCCGGCCCGGCCTTCTGCGCGGCTTCGGCGGTGAGCACGAAGATGCCGGTGCCGATCACCGCGCCGATGCCGAGCATGGTCAGCTGGAAGGCGCCCAGCGAGCGGTGGAGCGATTTCTTTTCGGCTGTGGCTAGAATGGCATCGAGAGGCTTTACGCGCCCGAATATCATTTCCTGGTCCCCTATGCGGCGAGCGTTGCGCCGCCCCCAAATTGGTAAAGCGCGGAGCCTAACCCCAAATCCGGGGCGTGCAATCCCTTACGGCGTACCAACGCGAAACAATATTGCGCCGAAACCGAAGCTCAGCGCGCCAGCATCGGGCCGAGCGGCTGGCCGGCGAAGACATGGACATGCAAGTGCGGCACCTCCTGGCCGGCGTCGAGGCCGGTGTTGGCGAGCAGCCGGTAGCCGGGCTCGACCAGCCCCGCCGCGCGGGCCACCGCCCCCACCGCACGGACGAAGCCGGCGATCTCGGCGTCCGAGGCGTTGGCCGAGAAATCGTCCCAGCTGACATAGGCGCCGGTGGGGATCACCAGGATATGGTGCGGCGCCTGGGGGGCGATGTCGTGGAAGGCGAGGGCGTAGTCGTCCGCATAGACCTTCTTCGCCGGGATCTCGCCGCGCAGGATCTTCGCGAAGACATTCTGGTCGTCATAGGGCTTGGTGGCATCGATCGGCATTGGTAGCTCCGTAACTTAGATCCTCCCCGGAACGAGCATCGGGTTGGATTGCCCCCGGCAATCCAAGATCGTGCCGGGGGCACTATCGACCCGATGCTGGGGACCATTCGCGCAGCGAATGGTGGAGGGGGCGTACAGCAAGCGAGTCCGGTGCGGCGGTCCCCCTCCACCACCGCCTTCGGCGGCGGTCCCCCTCCCCGTTCCGGGGAGGATCGAAGGGCCGGCGGGGTCACGCCCCCCGCGCCGCCTTTTCGGCGATGCCGGACACGCCCTCGCGCCGCGCCAGCTCGACGCGGACATCGTCGAGGCTCAGCCCCATGTCCGCCAGCAGCACGAGCAGGTGGAAGACGAGGTCCGCCGATTCCTTCACCAGCTCGTCGCGATCGTCCTGGATCGCGGCGATCACCGCTTCGGTGGCTTCCTCGCCCAGCTTCTGCGCGATCTTGGCGCGGCCGCGGGCGGTGAGCTTGGCGACATAGCTGGTCGCAGGGTCGCCCAGGCGGCGGTCGCGGATGGTCTGTTCGAGCGTGTCGAGAAGGTCGGCCATGATCTCCGGCTGCGGGAGCCGTGCGGCGCTGTCAATCCTGGGGCGCGGGATTGCGGGGCTTCCCTTATGGTCGCTGCGAGCGATTCGCGGCAGCAGGGCAGGATGACGATGGTGCAGGAACGCGAATCGGGGGCAGGGCAGGGGCGGCTGTCGCGGCCCTTGTGGCTGGGGCTGGGGTTCGTGTTCGTGGGCCTCGGCTTCGTCGGCGCGTTGCTGCCGCTGATGCCGACGACGATCTTCCTGATCCTCGCCGCCGGCTGCTTCGCCCGCTCCTCGCCGCGGCTGGAGGCGTGGCTGCTCGACCATCCGCGATTCGGCCCGACGCTGGTCGCCTGGCGCGAACAGGGCGCGATCCCGCGTAAGGGCAAGGCGATGGCGTGTGCGGGCATGGCGCTCGGCTACGGCCTGTTCGCCTGGGGTGCGCGGCCGGGGCCGTGGCTGGCGGTCGGCGTGGCGGCGGCGATGCTGGGGTGCGCGTGGTATGTGCTGAGCCGGCCGACCGCGGTTTGAGGCGCGAGCGCGTGCCGCTGAAGTTTGAAGTCGGGGTAGGTAGCAGAAACTGGCGGAGGACCGCTGCGCCGGGGTGGTGGCCACCGACCGAAGTTTAGGAAGTTTAGGCCAGGCTGCATGCACGGCGACCCATCCCCAGCATCATGCCAACGAACGCCGGCATGTCCTGCAGGAGCGTGGCGCCGGCTCGCCCAGGCCCCCGGAGACCCCAGCGTTCGCTGGGGTGACGACTGGTGGGGGGACGGGATCGAAACGGCCTGCGAAGTTCAGGAAGTTTAGGCGTGTGGAGAGTTGCCCGGGCTTTCTAGCCGAAGTTAGACCGTCGGAATTGGGCAGGTGCCGCGAAGCGCATCGCTTCGTGAGCAGTAAAAGCGGTGCCAAACAGGATCAAAGAGCCGCCGCCAGAAGACGGCAATTGGTACATATAGGGAACAGTTTTGGTGCTGCAAGACGGCGGCTGCTGCGTTTTACGTCGCCGTCGGTCATTGCCGCAAACACCGGGAGTTGGTGGGCAGCTGCTGGCCTGCTGTCGAGTAGGCTATAAGGTCTTCGAGACGCTAGGATTCTAGGATCGAGTCGTCACAGCGGATCGACGTTCCTCGTATTTGTACCAGAGTCCAGCAGCCAAGGCCTCGCGCGTCGTGTGAACGACGTCTTCACCCTTGTAGCCAGCGGGAAGCGTGACGGTGGCTTCGGCCTTGTCTGTTCCAAGAGATTTGGGTGCCGACACCGCCAATGCAGGTTTTAGCGCACCTTGCAGTGCAAGAAAGCGCGTAACCCCCGCTTTGGGACCCCACACCGTCAACTTCTTGCTCACTTGAACATCTTGGTGGTTGCCGCCACTATAAGCCATGACCGGCGTGCAAATGAAAAGGACCAGCGCGGGGATTTTCAAGCGCATAACTCGCTCCGGCAAAGTACGGAGCATCCAAATGACAGATATGCTCTGCGACCGCAACTAGGGTCGGAGAGAGCATAGGCGCTCCCTTTACCCCCGAACCGGTATCCCCGCCGCTGCCAGCGCGGCATGCGCCTCGGCGATCGTCGCCTGGCCGAAGTGGAAGATCGACGCTGCCAGCACCGCCGAGGCATGGCCGTCGCGGATGCCCGCGACCAGATCGTCCAGCCCGCCGACGCCGCCCGAGGCGACCACGGGTACCGTCACCTGGTCGGCGATGGTGCGGATCAGGTCGAGGTCATAGCCGTCGCGGGTGCCGTCGCGGTCCATCGAGGTGACGAGCAGCTCGCCCGCGCCCAGTTCGGCGAGGCGCAGCGCGTGCTCGACCGCGTCGATGCCGGTTTCGCGGCGGCCGCCATGGGTGAACACCTCCCAGCGCCCGTTGCCGGTTCGCCGCGCGTCGACCGAGGCGACGACGCACTGGCTGCCCATGCGGTCGGCGATCTCGGCGACCACTTCCGGCCGCGACACCGCCGCGCTGTTCACCGCGACCTTGTCCGCGCCGGCGAGCAGCAGCGCGCGGGCATCCTCGACGCTGCGCACCCCGCCGCCGACGGTGAGCGGCATGAAGCACACCTCGGCGGTGCGGCGCACCACGTCGAGGATGGTACCGCGCGCCTCGTGGCTGGCGGTGATGTCGAGGAAGCAGAGCTCGTCGGCGCCCGCCGCATCATAGGCGCGGGCCTGCTCGACCGGATCGCCGGCGTCGCGCAGCTCGACGAAGTTGACGCCCTTGACGACGCGGCCGTTCGCCACGTCGAGGCAGGGGATGACGCGGGCGCGGACGGTCATCGCCCGGCCTCGATCGCCTCGGCGAGGTCCAGCCGGCCGTCGTAGAGCGCGCGGCCCGAGATCACCCCTTCGATACCGTCGGCCACGTGTTTGCGGAGCGCATGGATGTCGTGGATGTCGGTGACGCCGCCGCTGGCGATCACCGGGATCGACACGGCGCGGGCGAGCGCCACGGTCGCCTCGACATTGCAGCCCTTGAGCAACCCGTCGCGGCCGACATCGGTGAAGAGCAGCGCCGCGACGCCCGCATCCTCGAAGCGGCGGGCGAGATCGACCACGCTCACGTCCGACACATCGGCCCAGCCATGCGTCGCGACCATGCCGTCGCGGGCGTCCACCGCGACGACGATCTGGCCGGGATGGGCGCGGGCGGCCTCGCGGACGAGGTCCGGATTCTCCAGCGCGGCGGTGCCGATCACGACGCGGGTGACGCCCAGGTCGAGCCAGCGGGCGATCGATTCGCGGTTCCGGATTCCGCCGCCGAGCTGCACTTTGCTCGGCGTCCGCGCCAGGATGTTGGCGACGGCGAGGCCGTTGACCGATTCGCCGGCGAACGCACCGTCGAGGTCGACGACGTGCAGCCATTCGGCGCCTGCCTGTGCGAACAGCTCGGCCTGGGCGGCGGGATCGTCGCCGTACACGGTGGCGCGGGCCATGTCGCCTTCGGCGAGGCGGACGACCTGGCCGGCCTTGAGGTCGATGGCGGGGAAGATGTGCAGGGTCATGATTTCTTCCAAACTGCCTTCTCGTTTGAGGCAGGCGTATTGCGACGGATGTTGAAGGGGAAATTTCCCGCCAAGAAACCCCCGTCATTCCCGCGAAGGCGGGAATCCATTTGCCGTACCGCCGGGGGAAGGAACTTCGAATTCAGCGCCAATGGATCCCCGCCTTCGCGGGGATGACGGGCTGGTTTGGGACGTCCGACGGCTCCGCAAAAAAGGGGCGTGCGCCGAGGCATTCTAAGGCTTCCACGCGAGGAACCGCTCCAGCAGTGCGATGCCGTAGCGCTGGCTCTTCTCGGGGTGGAACTGCAGGCCGACGATATTGTCGCGGCCGATCGCGGCGGTCACCGGGCCGCCATGTTCGGTGGTGGCGAGCACCGCGTCGCCGTCAAAGGCGAAGCTGTGAAGGAAATAGGCCTCGCCGCGCTCGATCAGCGGGTGGTCGACGGTGGGGACCACGTCGTTCCAGCCCATGTGCGGCACGCGCAGATTCGCGCTAGCGGGAAGCTGCCGCACCGTGCCGGGGATCCAGCCGAGCCCGGCATGGCTGCCCAGTTCCTCGCCGGTGGTCGCCAGCAACTGCATGCCGACGCACACGCCGAGGAACGGCACCGCGTCGCGCAGCACCCGCGTCTCCAGCGCCTCGATCATGCCCGGCAGCCCGCGCAGGCCCGAGGCGCAGGCGCCGAACGCGCCGACACCCGGCAGCACCACCCGGTCGGCGGCCAGCACGACGGCCGGGTCCGCCGTCACCGCGATGTCGGCAGCACCCGCCGCCTTCAGCGCATTGTGCACCGAATGGAGGTTGCCCGCGCCGTAATCGATCAGCGCGACGGTCACTGGCCGAGCGACTCCAGCCCCGGCGCGAGGACGCTCGGGGCGACTTCGATGAACGCGTATTCGGCCGCACCCGCGGTCGCGAACGGATCGGTGGCGGCCCAGGCCTGCACCTCGTCCAGCGATCCGCGCGCCATGAAGAAGCCGCCGGTCACCGGCACCTTGCGGCCGGCGACCAGCAGGCGGCCATCGGCGACGCCCTGCTTGAGCCAGTCGACATGCGCGGGGCGCAGTGCGTCGATCTGGGCGATATCCACCTTGTAGGTCAGCAGCACGAGGATCATCACAGCACTCCCTTGGTCGACGGGATGGCATCCGCCTTGCGCGGATCGATCTCCACCGCCTCGCGCAGTGCGCGGGCCAGGCCCTTGAACGCGGCTTCGGCAATATGGTGGTTGTTGCTGCCGTACAGCGTCTCGACATGCAGCGTCACGCCGGCGGTCTGGGCAAAGCTGTGGAACCAGTGCTCGAACATCTCGGTGTCCATCTCGCCGAGCTTCTTCTGGCTGAATTCGGTCTTCCAGACGAGATAGGGGCGGCCGGAAATGTCGACCGCGACGCGGGTCAGCGTCTCGTCCATCGGCGACAGCGCGTCGGCGTAGCGGCGGATGCCCTTCTTGTCGCCCAGCGCTTTCGCAATGGCTTCGCCGATCGCGAGCCCGGTATCCTCCACCGTGTGGTGCTGGTCGATATGGAGGTCGCCCACGGTCCTGACGTCCATGTCGATCAGCGAGTGGCGGCTCAACTGCTCGAGCATGTGATCGAAGAATCCGATGCCCGTGCTGATGGTGTAGACGCCGGTGCCGTCGAGGTTGACGGTGACGTCGATCGAGGTTTCGCTGGTCTTGCGGCTGATGGTCGCGATACGCATGAAGGTGCACATAACGCCGATGGCCGTGCATGCAATCTTGACCCCAACATTTCAGCCGCTACCCAAGGGAGCATGAACGGCACCGTGCCCGATAGTTTGATTCCGTATGACGAGATCGTGCAGGAAGCCCTGCGCGCCGTGGTGGGCCGTGTGCTCGGCTCGGTGGCGCAGTCGGGCAGCCTGCCGGGCGCGCATCATTTCTACATCACCTTCAAGACGCAGGCGCCCGGGGTCGACATCCCGCAGCGGCTGATGGAGCGGTTCCCGGACGAGATGACCATCGTCCTCCAGCACCGCTACTGGGACCTGACGGTGGACGACCGGAAATTCTCGGTGGGGCTCAGCTTCAACCAGATTCCGTCGATCCTGACGATCCCGTTCGCGGCGATCACCGGCTTCCACGATCCGGCGGTGAATTTCGAGCTGCGCTTCCAGGCGACCGAGGGCCCCGAAGGCCCCGAGCCGCACGAGCATGACGATGCCGAGAATGACGGCGACGGCCCCGTGGCCAAGCCGGTCGAGGACGGCTCGAACGTCGTCTCGGTGGACTTCAAGCGGAAGAAGTAGGGGATTCCCCGGTCCTCCCCCGCCAGGGGGGCAGTCGCAAATGGCAATCCCACGCCGTCATCCCCGCGAAGGCGGGGACCCATTGACGCCGAAGTTTCGGTTCTTTCCGCGGGCGTCCTGGCAAATGGATTCCCGCCTTCGCGGGAATGACGACGTACTTTCGGGCGAGCGCGATCTCGATCCACATGCGATCGCCCTGCCCTGGCGGGGGACGATGCGCTATCTACTGCGGCTCCTACATCAGCCCCTTCGCCCTTAAGCTCGCATGGCCCTCGCTGCCGATGATGAGGTGGTCGTGCACCGTGATGCCGAGCGGCTTGCCGGCTTCCATGATTCTGCGCGTCACGTCGATGTCGGCTCGGCTCGGGCTCGGGTCGCCCGAGGGGTGGTTGTGGACCAGGATCAGCGCCGCCGAGCCCAGATGCAGCGCACGGGCGATCACCTGGCGCACATAGATCGGCGCCTCGTCGATCGAGCCTTCGTTCATCAGCTCGTCGCGGATCAGCAGGTTGCGGCTGTTGAGGTGGAGCACGCGCACCCGCTCGATCACGTGCGGGGCCATGTCCGCCCGCAGATAGTCGAGCAGCGCCTGCCAGTTGGCGAGCACCGGCTGTTCGCGAACCCTGGCCTGGAGCAGGCGGAGCGCGGCGGCATGCACCGCCTTGAGCGCGGCAATCTGCGTGTCCTTGACGCCGTCGATCCGCAGCATCGCCTCCGGGTCGGCGGCGAGCAGGCCGGGCAGGCCGCCGAATTCCTTGAGCAGCGTCTTGGCGAGCGGTTTGGTGTCGCGCCGCGGAATGGTCAGCGCCAGCAGATACTCGACCAGCTCGTGATCGAGCAGCGCCTCCGTGCCGCCCTCGAACAGGCGCTGGCGCAGGCGCGCGCGGTGGCCGCTATTGTCAGGCGCATCGTCGGACATCCGCGCAACTATGCAGCGATCGCCGATGGCCCGCAATGCGAGGGCGCGAAACCGCGCGGCCCTCGCGCACCGTTGCGCCGCAGCAGCCACGAACGGCGGATTTCCGCGGGTGCGAAGGTGTTGTCCCCCGATGAATTCGTGATGAAGCAGCGAATGTTGCAACGGTTGACTCGGTCGATTGGTCTTCCTAAAGCGCCCGTACATCGCGGCCATCGGCTTGCGATGCTGTTTGTCGCCCGCCCTATGCGCGGCGGCTTTTTCATATCTGGATCGCCGTGCTCGCTTTGTCTGACGACCCTATCCGTTCCGACCTCGACCGTCGCATCGCCGATGCGAAGGCGGCGGTGCGCGAGGGCCAGACGCCGGTGCGCAAGCCCGAAAAGGGCTATAAGCAGGGCTCGCGGGTGCTCGCCGAACTGATCGGCGCACCGCTGGGCGGCGGGGTGATCGGTTTCGCGCTCGATCGCTGGCTGGGAACGAGCCCCTGGGCTCTGTTGATCCTGCTGGTGCTCAGCGTGATCGTGGCGTTTCGCAACATCTACAAGATTTCGAAGGAGCGCGCAGAGTGAGCGCCGGCAAAATCGATCCGATGGAGCAGTTCAAGGTCGAGCCCATTCTGGGCCGCCATATTGACCTGTTCGGCTATGACATCTCCTTCACCAACTCGGCGCTGTTCATGTTCGTGGTCGCCGCGCTGCTGTTCCTCTTCATGGTGGGCGGCATGCAGCGCAAGCTGATCCCGGGCAAGTGGCAGCTGATGGTGGAAGGCGCGGTCGGGTTCATCGACTCGATGGTGAACGTGAACATCGGCAAGGGCGGCAAGAAGTTCGCGCCGTACATCTTCTCGCTGTTCTTCTTCATCCTGTTCGCGAACCTGGTCGGCGTGCTGCCGCTGGCGGTGCTGCCGGGGCTGCACACCTTCGCGGTCACCAGCCACATCACCGTCACCGCGGTGCTCGCCTTCTTCTCGTTCGGCATCGTCCTCGCGGTCGGCCTGATCAAGCACGGCTTCAAGTTCTTCTCGCTGTTCGTGCCGCACGGCGCGCCGGGCTGGCTGATGCCGGTGATCATTCCGGTCGAGCTCGTCTCGTTCCTGGTGCGTCCGTTCTCGCTGGGCCTGCGACTGTTCGTCGCGATGACCGCCGGGCACATCCTGCTCGAAGTGTTCGGCAGCTTCGTCGTCCAGGGCTTCACCAGCGGCACGCCGCTGGGTGGCGTGGTCGGCGTGCTGAGCTTCGCGATGATCGTCGGCGTCAGCGCGCTCGAGCTGCTGGTCTGCGCGATCCAGGCCTATGTGTTCGCGCTGCTGACTTCGCTGTATCTCCACGACGCGGTGCACCTGCACTAAGTCGTTCCGTTTCGACTTATCGTTTCTACCGAATTATCTAGGGAGCTAGACATGACTGATCTTGGTGCAATGTACATCGGTGCCGGCCTGGCTGCGATCGGTATCGGCCTCGCCGCGCTCGGCGTGGGCAACGTGTTCGGTTCGTTCCTCGAGGGCGCGCTGCGCAACCCGGGTGCGGCAGACGGCCAGCAGGGCCGCCTGTTCATCGGTTTCGCCGCGTCGGAACTGCTGGGCCTGATCGCGTTCGTCGTCGCGATCCTGATCCTCTTCGTCGTCAAGTAAGCAGAACGGAGGCCTCGGCCGATGCCGCAGTTAGATCAGATCCCGGAGATCTACGCCTCGCAGGTCTTCTGGCTCGCGATCGTATTTGCCCTGATCTACTTCGGGATCGGCAAGGCGATGGTGCCGAAGATCGAGCGGACGATGGAAGATCGCTCCGCCCGCATCAGCGGCGACCTCGCGGCGGCCGAAGCGGCGCGCGACGCCGCCAAGGCCGCGGACGAGGCCTATCAGGCGGGGCTGGACGCTGCCCGTGCCGAGGCGCTGCGGGTGACCGCCGGCGCCAAGGCGCAGGCGGCGACCGCCGCCGAAGCCAAGCTCAAGGCTGCCACGTCGGCCGATGAAGCACGGCTGGCCGACGCGACCCGCAGCATCGCCGAGCGCGAGCAGGCGGCGATCGGCGAGATCGAGGCGGCGACCGTCGAGGCGGTCGAAGCGATCGTTGCGCGTCTGTCGGGCGTCGCGGTCGACCGCGCCAGCGTCGAACAGAAGGTAAAGGCGGCGCTTGCCCATGGCTGAACAAGCTCATTCCCTGAACGCCGAGGTCGGTACGGTGGAACTCCATCACGAGCCGGCTGTGTTCGGCGTGATCACTGCGCCGGGCTTCGTGGCGATCTCGATGCTCGTCGTCGTGCTGATCATCCTGGTCAAGAAGGTGCCGGGCATGATCGGCGCCATGCTCGACAAGCAGATTTCCAAGATCCGCACCCAGCTCGACGAAGCGTCGAAGCTGCGCGCGGAAGCGGAGGCGATGCTGGCCGAGGCGAAGGCCCGCACCGCGTCTGCCGATGCGGATGCCAAGGCCGTGCTCGCCAACGCCCAGGCCGAGGCGGCCGCGATGCAGACGAAGGCGGAGGCCGATGCGGCCGAGCTGATCGCCCGCCGTACCCGCATGGCCGAGGACAAGATCGCCGCCGCCGAGCGCAGCGCGATCCAGGCGATCCGCACCAAGGCTGCCGATGCCGCCACGACCGCCGCTGCCGCGGTGATCGCGGAGAAGCACGGCGCCGAGGCTGACAAGGCGCTGGTCGACAAGGCCATTGCCGGGCTGGGCCGGCTCAACTGAGCTGGCCCGCCACGCCGCCCATGCTATGGGGCGGTGATGGCGGAACATAAATCCTATCGCTGGCTGAGCGCCGGTGCCCTGGTGGCACTGGCGCTCGCTGCGTTTGTGGCGGTGGTGGCAGTGCGCCACGCGGCGACCGATCATGCGCGCGCGACCGACGTGAAGGCGCGGGCGGACCAGGCGATGCGGCGGATCGAGGCGCAGGTGGACCAGCTGGAGAACGAGGCGGGGGCGCAGTAGCAAGGCTATCGTCCCCCGCCAGGGGGAGGTGGCGCCGGAGGCGACGGAGGGTGAGGATACCAGAACCTCTCGGCCGTCGTGCTTCCTCCCCCTCCGACCCGCTGCCGCGGGCCACCTCCCCCTGGCGGGGGAGGATATGTGGGGCGTTCGCTGCCGCCGTCCCCCTCCCGCAAGCGGGAGGGGAGATTTAGTGGCAAGGTGAGCGCCTCGCCCCTACATCGGCGGCAATGAACGACCCCAATTCCCCCGAGCGATTCAACGAGGAAAAGGCCACCTTCGCGGTCCGCGGTGCCGAGACGCCGGACCTGGAGGCCGGCGTCGCCGCGATCCGCAACGTGCTGCAGACGCTGCCGATTCGTCCCGGCGTGTACCGCATGCAGGATGCCCGCGGGGACGTGCTGTACGTCGGCAAGGCGCGCGCGCTGAAGAACCGGGTGACCAACTACACCCAGGTCAACCGCCTGTCGAAGCGGCTCCAGCGCATGGTCGCGCAGACCCGGTCGATGACGATCGTCACCACCAACAACGAGGCCGAGGCGCTGCTGCTCGAGGCGCAGCTGATCAAGCGCTATCGGCCGCCCTACAATGTGCTCCTGCGCGACGATAAGTCGTTCCCGTTCATCCTGCTGCGCCACGATCACGACTTCGCCCGCGTCCAGCTGCATCGGGGCGCAAGGCGGGCAAAGGGCGATTATTTCGGGCCGTTCGCGGGGGCGGGGCAGGTGCGCAAGACGCTCAACGCGCTGCAGAAGCTGTTCCTGCTGCGCAGCTGCACCGACAGCTTCTTCGCAAATCGCGACCGGCCGTGCCTGCTCTACCAGATCCGCCGCTGCTCGGCGCCCTGCGTCGGGCGGATCGATCAGGACGGCTATGCCGAGCTGGTCAACGACGCACGCGACTTCCTGCAGGGCAAGTCGACCAAGGTCCAGGCCAAGCTGGGCGAGCAGATGCAGGCGGCGGCCGAGAATCTCGATTTCGAGCTGGCCGCGATCCTGCGCGACCGGTTGAAGGCGCTCACCTTCATCCAGGGCAGCCAGGCGATCAACGCCGAAGGGGTGGGCGATGCCGACATCTTCGCGCTCGCTGCCAAGTCCGGCGTGATCGGCATCGAGGCCTTCTTCATCCGCGGCGGGCAGAATTGGGGCCATCGCAGCTTCTTCCCCAGCCACACCCAGGACGTGCCCGAGGACGAGGTGCTCGCCGCCTTCCTGATGCAATTCTACGAGGAAGTACCGCCCGCGCGGAACGTGTTCGTCGATCGCGATCTGCCCGAGGCCGAATTGCTCGCCGAGGCGATGAGCGAGCGCGCCGGGCACAAGGTGGCGCTGTCGGTCCCCCAGCGCGGCACCCGCCGCCGCCTGCTCGACCAGGCCAAGCGCAATGCCGAGGAAGCGCTCGACCGCCGCCTCGCCGAGAGCACGACCCAGGCCAAGCTGCTGCGCGAGATGGCCGACCTGTTCGACCTGCCCGAGCCGCCGAACCGCATCGAGGTCTACGACAACAGCCATATCCAGGGCACCAACGCGGTGGGCGCGATGATCGTCGCGGGGCCGGAAGGGTTCCGCAAGAGCCAGTATCGCAAGTTCAACATCAAGCGTCCCGAGACCATCGCCGGCGACGATTACGGGATGATGCGCGAGGTGCTCAGCCGCCGCTTCGCCCGCGCGCAGGACGAGGACCCCGATCGCAGCCAGGGCGACTGGCCGGACCTGGTGCTGCTCGACGGCGGCCGCGGCCAGCTCAACGCCGCCAAGGCGGTGCTCGAGGAAATGGGCATCGAGGACGTGTGCATGGTCGGCGTCGCCAAGGGCCCGCATCACGGCCGCGACGGCCGTGAGGTGTTCCACCTGATGGACGGCAGCGAGCGGATGCTGCCGGTCAACGCGCCGCTGCTCTTCTACCTCCAGCGGCTGCGCGACGAGGTCCACCGCTTCGTCATCGGCGCCCACCGCGACAAGCGTGCCAAGGCGATCGGCGCGAGCCCGCTCGACGAGGTGCCCGGCATCGGCCCGGCGCGGAAGAAGGCGCTGCTGATGCACTTCGGCACGGCGCGCGCGGTGCGCAACGCCAGCCTCGAGGACTTGCAGAAGGCGCCCGGCGTCTCGGCGGCGGTGGCGCAACAGGTCTACGACTTCTACCATTCACGATAACCGCCGATGAAGACAAGATGATGTCTCCAAGACGGGAGGCATCCTCTTGTTTTTTCGTCGTCTCGACTTGCGAAGCACCGCGCGGCCGTTACCATTGCCTCACTTCTGGGTGGGGACGGATTGATGGTACGGCGTGGTGTGTTGGTTGGCGTGTTGCTTTCGTCGGCGGGGGTGGCCCATGCGGGGGATAAGCCGCTGTACCAGCCGGTGCCCTCCTGGGTGAAGCCCGCGCCCCCGATCGATACCAAGACGTTGACCAGCGCCTCACCGGCGGTGCTGGTTACCGACGTGCAGGCGCGGATCAGCGACGGGACCAGCTGGACCTATTATGAGCAGGCGGTCCGCCCGACCTCGCTAGAGGCCTTGTCCAAGGCGGGGACGGTGACGGTCAACTGGAACCCGGCGCATGGCGATCTGATCGTGCACGGCGTCGACATCCTGCGCGATGGCCAGCGCATCGACGCGCTGCAGGGCAAGCAGTTCACGGTGCTCCGGCGCGAGCAGGGGCTGGAGAACATGACGGTCGACGGTACCCTCACCGCCACGCTGGCGGTGGAGGGATTGCGCGTCGGCGATGTGCTCGACGTGCGGATTTCCGGCACGGTGAAGGATGCCACGCTGCAGGGGAATGCGGAAGCGCGCGGGCCGCTGATCTCGCAGCCGGTCAAGATCGGCTTTGCCCGCACGCGGCTGCTCTGGCCCACCGGCGCCGTGGTGCACTGGAAGGCCTATCCGGAGGGTGCAACGCCCGCCGAGAGTGACAGCGGCGGCTGGCACGAGCTGGTCTTCACCCAGCCCTTGCCGCGCCAGCCCGATCCGGCGCCCGACGCGCCCGGCCGCTTCACCCGTCCCCCGGTGGTGGACGCGTCGACCTTCGCCGACTGGGCGGCGGTGTCGAAGGTGATGGCGCCGCTCTATCGGACCGAGGGGCTGATCGCGCCGGGCAGCCCGCTGGCCCAGGAAGTCGCCAGGATCGCCGCGGCGGAGAAGGATCCCCGCCACCGCGTCGCCGCTGCGGTGGCGCTGGTGCAGGAGCGGGTCCGCTATCTGATGAACGGCATGAACAACGGCAATCTCGTGCCGCAAAAGCCTGCCGACACCTGGTCGCTGCGCTATGGCGACTGCAAGGCCAAGACGCTGCTGCTGCTCGCCATCCTGCACGAACTGGGGATCGAGGCGGAGCCGGCGCTGGCCAATCTGGGGCAGGGCGATCTGGTCGCGGCGCGGCTGCCCTCGGCGGGGGCGTTCAATCATGTTTTCGTGCTCGCCAAGGTCGGCGGCGAGCAATTGTGGCTGGAGGGAACGGCTACCGGTACGCATTACGAGGACCTTGGCGATGTCCCCGCCTATCGCTGGGTGCTGCCGCTCCGCAACGAGGGCGCGTCGCTGCTCGCCGCGCCGAACCGCGCGCCGGCGCGGCCTATGGTTGTCGTGACGGGGAAGATGGATGCGCGCGGCGGCGTCAATCTGCCCGCGCCGTTCGATGTGCAAGTGGAACTGCACGGGGCTGCGGTGGGCGCGTGGAAGGCGTTTGCAGCCAATGCCGATAAGGACGCGCTGCGCAACGCCGTTCGCCAGTTCACTCCCCGTCCGTTCCAGCGTGGGGCGCTGACGACATCCGCGAATATCACTTTCGACGACAAGGCCGGAACTGCCCTGATCCGCTTCAGCGGGATCTCCATGGCTGCGTGGCAATATGGCGACCGGCGCTACAATGGCGACTTCGCCGTGGTTGATGCGACGCGGTTGCCCGATCGGTCCCGCGCTATCTGGAAGACTATTCCGGTCGCTACCGGCGATGCGGGAAGGCGAACGACGACGATCCAGGTGATGCTGCCCCAGGGCGGCAAAGACTTTGCCATCGACGGCAAGCCTGCAGTCGACCTCGACAAGCCTGGCGGCCATGTGACGGCAGCGCTGTCGCTCGACGGGGATACCCTGACGGTTCGCACCGAGGAGAGTGCGACCGGCGCGGAGATACCGCCCACGGAGCTTTCGGCGGTGCGCGTCAAGCTGGCCGAACTCCAGAACCAGAAGCTGAAGGTCCGGACCGCGGTCGGCTATCCTGGTCGCTGGCGCACCGTGGGCGCGGCGAAGCAGGCACATCTGTACGATGTCACGTTGCAGCGGCTGGCCGATTTTGTCGCCGAACGCCCGGACGAGGCGGCGCGCTACGCCACCCGCGGCAGCTTTCTCGATCTGATCTTTGAACGCAAGCAGGCGCTAGCGGACTACGACAAGGCGATCGCGATCGACGCGAGCGTCAAGAACTTGCTTGCCCGGGCCACAATTCGAGCGTCGTTGGGCGACAAGAAGGGCGCCATCGCCGACCTCGAGGCCGCCAGGGATCAAGAGCCTGGCAATGTTCCGCTACTCGCTCGTCTGACCATGCTGATGGCGGAAGCAGGGCAAAAAGACGACGCGCTCGCGCTGTTGGATCCGCGCATCGACGAGGGCGGTGAGAACCTTCCCGCCCTGCTATCGGCAAAGGCTACGGTGCTTGCCCGCGCCGGCGAGGGCGAAGCAGCGCTTGCCGCCCTCGACAAGGCGATCGCCGACAAGCCTGACGATGGCGCATTGCGCAACGACCGCTGCTGGATTGCGGGGACGATGAACTTCGCACTCGAGGACGCGATGAAGCATTGCAATCGCGCGATTGAATTGGGTGGGCAGGATACGGCGAACGCCCTCGACAGCCGGGCCATGGTGTATTTTCGCCTCAACCGTCTGGACCAGTCGCTGAACGATCTCAACGCCGCGCTCGACCAGCGGCAAGGTGCCGCCGCCAGCCTCTACATGCGCGGCGTCGTCGAGATGCGGCTGGGCAAGAAGAGCGAAGCGGCGGCCGATCTCGCCGATGCGCGGCTGCTCAACCCGGAAGTGGATACCGACTATGCCCGCTGGGGGATCAAACCCTGACCGGCTCGGTCCGTCGATGGAAAGAAACAGTTGAGCGCACGCGGCAACCCGGTACATTCCGTCGCCTGAATGTCTTGGGGACCGGGAAATATGCGGGGGCGTAAAGGGTTGGTGGCCGTGCTGTTGTCCACGGCCGGAGTGGCGCATGCGGGTGACAAGCCGCTCTATCAACCGGCGCCGGCCTGGGTGAAGGCGGCGCCCGCCCCGGATCCCAAGCGCAATGCCGAGAGCGATCCGATGGTCGTGCTGTTCGACGAGCAGGCGCGGATCGCCGACGGGCAGGTGTGGACCTATTATGACCAGGCGCAGCGCGTCGTCTCCGCCCAGATGCTCAGCAATGTCGGCACGGTGACGCTGCCCTGGCAGCCCGATGCCGGCGACCTGATCATCCACCGCGCCGAGATCATCCGCGGCAGCGAACATATCGACCTGATCGCGGCCGGGCAGCGCTTCCAGGTGCTGCGCCGCGAGCAGCAGCTGGAGCAGTGGCAGATCAGCGGCACGCTCACCGCCAGCCTAGCGGTGGAGGGGCTGCGCGTCGGCGACGTGCTGCGGCTGAGCTATTCGACCACGCATAAGGATGCGGCGCTGCAGGGCAATGCCCAGGCCTTCCTGCCGCTGCTCGCCGAGCCGGTGCGCGCGCAATTCGCCCGGGCGCGGCTGTCCTGGCCCAAGGCGAACAAGCTCGCCTGGAAGGTGCACATGGGCGGCACCGCGCCGGCGCCGGTGACCGAGGGCGAGTATCAGCTGATCGACATCGCGATGCCGCTGGCGAAGCAGCCCGAAATCCCGAACGATGCGCCCGCCCGGTTCAAGCCGATCACGCTGATCGAGGCGTCGAGTTATGACGGCTGGGCCGCCGTATCGAAGGTGATGGCGCCGCTCTATCGGACCGAGGGGCTGATCGCGCCGGGCAGCCCGCTTGCCGCCGAGGTGGCGAAGATCCGCGCCAAGGCGAGCGATCCGCGCACCCGCGCGGCGCTGGCGCTGCGGCTGGTGCAGGACGATGTCCGCTACCTGTTCGTCGGCATGGACGGCGGCAGCTATACCCCCCAGGCACCGGCCGAGACCTGGTCGCGCCGCTACGGCGACTGCAAGGCCAAGACGCTGCTGCTGCTGGCATTGCTCCGCGCGCTCGACGTCGAGGCGGAGCCGGTGCTGGCGAACACCGAGGCGGGGGATCTGGTGCCGAAAAGGCTGCCGGCGCCCGGCGCCTTCAACCATGTGCTGGTCCACGCCATGATCGACGGCCAGAGCCTGTGGCTGGACGGTACCAGCAGCGGCGCGCGGATCGCCGATCTGGGCGACGTGCCGCCGTTCCGCAACGTGCTGCCGGTGCGCCCCGACGGCGCGGCGCTGCTTGCGCTGCCGGTGCGGGCATCGGCGCGGCCGACCTTCGAGGCGGAGGTCGACCTCGATCAGCGTGCCGGGCTGGATCTGCCGACGCCGTTCACCCTCAAGCTGACGATGCGCGGGCCGCTTGCCGAAATGGTCCATGCCGGATCGGGCCAGGCGACCAAGGAGCAGCTCGACCAGATGGCGAGCAACTTTGCCAATGGCTTCGTCAGCGACGGGCTGATCGCCGAGCGCAGCATTGCCTATGACGGCGATGCCGCGGCGACGACGGTGACGGTGCGCGGCATCGCCAGCTCGCCCTGGTATCGCGAGGAGGGCCGGTTCAAGACCGTGCTCGACAAGACGATCAGCGGCCTGGGCTTCGAGCCGGATCGCACCCGTGCCGAATGGGCGGACATCCCGGTCGCGGTCAACGACCTGGCCAGCGGTGTCGCGCGCTGGCGCATCCGGCTTCCCGATGGCGGCAAGGGCTTTGCGCTCGACGGCGACCAGACGCTGCCCGCCTCGCTGGCCGGCCGCGCGCTGATCCGCAAGGTCACGCTGGAGGCGGGCGAACTGCGTGTCGAGGACCGCAGCAGCCCCGATGCGGCCGAGGTGCCGGCGGCCAAGGTGGCCGATGTGCGCGCGCAGGTGGCGCTCGCCAAGACGCGGCTGCTGACCGCGCTTGGCCCCGAGCAGGTGGCGCCGCGCTGGAAGGTGGTCGCCGAGGCGAAGCGCAGCGGTGGGCTCAAGCCGCTGCTCGACGCCTATGCCGCCGCGATCGCCGCCAATCCCAAGGACGTCGGGCCGTGGAGCAGC
The DNA here is from genome assembly GCF_913777625.1 of uncultured Sphingomonas sp. GTDB lineage: Bacteria > Pseudomonadota > Alphaproteobacteria > Sphingomonadales > Sphingomonadaceae > Sphingomonas. The sequence goes on along the minus strand of NZ_CAJYTI010000011.1, from coordinate 63,204 downwards.
CGCGCCAATTTCTTTGCCGGCATCTGGGACTGGAAGGCCGCGCTCGCCGATCTCGACCATGCCATCGGGCTGCAGGCGAGCGTGGGGCTGTATACGCAGCGGGCGGGGATCAAGGCGGCGCTGGGCGACGACAAGGGCGCGCTCGCCGATGCGCAGGCGGCCAAGGCGCTCGATCCGGGTAATGCCGAAGTCGCCAACCTGCTGGCGACCTATACCGCGCATGTCGGTCAGACCGACGCGGCCGTCGCGATGGCGGCGGAGCGGGTGGCCAAGGGCGGCAGCGAGCGCAACGGCTTCGTGACGCTCGAGGCGGAACTGCTCGGCGAAGCGGGCCGTGCGGCGGAAGGCGTGGCGGTGCTCGATCCGGTGATCGCCAAGTCGCCGGGGAACGCGCTGCTGCTCAACAGCCGCTGCTGGATCAAGGGAACGGGCAATATCGGCCTGGAGGGGGCGCTGAAGGACTGCACCAAGGCGATCGAGCTGGCCGAGCAGCCCGCCTCGATCCTCGACAGCCGCGCCATGGTCTATTTCCGGATGGGGCGGATGGACGATGCGCTGGCGGATCTGAATGCCGCGCTGGAGGTGGCGCCGCTGCAAAGCTCCAGCCTGTTCCTGCGCGGGGTGATCCGCAGCAAGGCGGGCGACAAGGCGGCGGCCGAGGATCTCGCGGCGGCCCGGCTGATCTGGCCGCGCGTCGATGCGGACTATGCCCGCTATGGGATCAAGCCCTGAGCGGCAGGTTGGAACGTCGCCGCAGCGCATTTCCGCACAGAGGCGCAGCTGCCTTCGTGAATTCTTCATGATGCTGGGGGTACGCCGGACACCGACCGACCCCGCGCGGGGGCGCTAGCGAGACCCGGCATGCCGTTTGTGTTCCTGACGATCGATACCGAGCTGATGTGGCGCCACCACGTCGCCGGTCTCGATCTGGCGGAGATGGTGGCGCGCTCGTTCGAGCCTGCCGGGGTGGGTGTGGGCTGGCAGCTCGCGCGGCTGGCCGAACATGGCTTGAAGGCGTGCTTCTTCGTCGATCCGATGCCGGCGCTGGTGCACGGGCTGGCGCCGATCGCGGCAGTGGTCGAGGCCATCCGTGCGGCGGGGCAGGAAGTGCAGCTGCATCTCCATCCCGCCTGGTCCGACGCCACCGCGCGCGATCGCAAGCGGCGGGCGGGGCGGTTCGAGCTGGTCGAATATCCCCCGGAGGCGCAGGCCGACCTGATCGCCCGGGCCCGGGCGCTGCTGATGGAGGCAGGGGCACCGGCGCCGATCGCCTTCCGCGCCGGCAGCTATGCCGCGAACGACGCGACGCTCGCCGCCCTGGCGGCGCAGGGCTTCGTCTATGATTCGAGCCATGACGGCTCCGAACATCCCTGGCCGAGTGCGATTTCGCTCGTCCCGCGCCGGATCGCGCCGGTGCTGCACGAGGGGCTGGTCGAAGTACCGGTGACGCTGATCGACGCCGGTGCCCGGCTGCGCCACTTCCAGATCTGCGCGCTGTCGGTGGGCGAGATGCAGGCGGCGCTCGACCATGCGGTGCGCGAGCGCCATGCGGCGGTGACGATCGTCAGCCACGGCTTCGAACTCGCCAACCGCGCCGGCACCCGGCCCAATGCGGTGCATGTCCGCCGGTTCGAGGCCCTGTGCCGGATGCTTGCGGCACGGCGGGACGAACTGCCGACCGCCCATTTTGCCGACCGGCCGCCGCTGCCGCTCGACCAGGACGATGCGCCGCTGGTCTCCAGCTATCTGCGCACCGGCCTGCGCCAGGCCGAGCAGCTCTGGTCCAACCTGGTCGAGGAGCGGGCGGGGTGAGTGGCGCCGCCTCGGTGCCGCTGCGCTTCATGATCGGCGCGCGGACGCTGTGCACGGTGCGGCGACGGCTGGTACGGGTGCCGTGCAACCTGCGGCAGGCGCGCACCGGAGATGCGCCTGCCCTCCCTGACCTGCCGCGCGATGCCGACGGCTATCTGGGTACCTCGCTGCCGGAAGCGCAGGTCGAAACCCTGCGGCGAGGCGGCCTGCTGGCGCTGGTGCGGCAGCGCTACACACGCAGCTTCGTCGACCTGTCGATCGGGTTCGATCGCTGGTTCGCCGCGCTGTCGGCCAACAGCCGGCAGAGCCTCAAGCGCAAGGCGAAGCGGCTGGCAGCGGACTCGGGCGGGCAGCTCGACGTGCGCCGCTTCCGCACAGCGGACGAACTGGCAATCTTCCATCCGCTCGCCCGCGCGGTGTCGGCGCGGACCTATCAGGAGCGGTTGCTGGGGGCGGGGTTGCCCGAGGATCTCGCGATGCTGCAGCGGCTGGCGGCCGAGGATCGCGTGCGGGCGTGGCTGCTCTATCTGCAGGATCGGCCGATCGCCTATCTGTGCTGCACGGCGGACGCGGACACGTTGCGCTACACCCATGTCGGCCATGATCCCGACGTCGCGGCGCTCTCCCCGGGCGCGGTGCTGCAACTGGAAGCGCTGCGCGACCTGTTCGGCGACCGCTTCGCCTGGTTCGACTTCACGGAAGGGGAAGGCCAGCACAAGCGCCAGATGGCGAGCGGGGGCGTCGCCTGTGTCGACCTGCTGCTGCTCCGCCCGACCTTGGCGAACCGGATGCTGCTGGCGGCGCTGATGGGCTTCGACGCTGCGGTTTCGCTGGCGAAGCGGGCAATGCAGCGAATCGGCGGCCAAGGCCTGGCGAAGCGCTTGCGACGAGGTACTTGATCCTCCCCTGGAGGAGCGTCGGGTTGGATTGCCCCCGGCAATCCAAGATCATGCTGGCGGCATGATCGACCCGACGCTGGGGACCGCCGCCGAAGGCGGTGGTGGGGGGGTGTCCCGGCTGTTGCGGTAGACCGCAGTTTAGGCGTCTACATCCCTCCGTCGCGCTGCGCGCGCCACCTCCGCTTACAGGGGAGGATTGGGGTCAGTCCTGCGCCACCCGGTCCACCCGCGCGGCGGAGAGGCCGTAATAGCCCGAGACGCGATCGGCATAGGCCTGGGTGAATTCGGGCGCGTTGCTCGCCCAGCTCGGGCCGCCTTCCAGCACGCGGCGGTCTATCGTCACGACATAATCGTCGCCGCCCGCATCATAGGCGATCAGCTCGAAGGGCAGGGGATAGTAGCTCTTGCCCATGCCCAGAAAGCCGCCGAGGCTGAGCACCGCGTAGAGTGTGCGGCCGCTGCCTTTCTCCACCATCAGCGCCTGGACCGAGCCCAGCGAATCGCCGTCGCGGCTGCGGACCTTGAGGCCGTCGACCCGGGCGGTGACGAGCAGGCTGGTGGTTTCGGGCGTATCGGACATCAACGGTATTCCTTCTGGGCACGTGCTTGCAGCGCGAAAAATGCACGAGCCCGCCATGTCGTTCCGCAGACGGGATGACTCTTGGGGAAAGCCTCAGCGCGTGCCGAGTGCGCCCAGCGCCGCGGCGCGTTCGGCCGGGGTCATGCGGCGTTCGAGCGCCGCGACGGCATCGGGGGCGGCCTGATGGCGCAGCGTCGCGGCGCGCTTGAGCCAGACCCAGGCCTGCACCACGTCCTTGTCGCCGCCCTGGCCCTGGATCTGCATTGCCGCCAGATCGACCATGCCGTCCGCATCGCCACGCTTCGCCCCCTGCTCGAACCAGCGGCGGGCGGCGGCTGCGTCCTTGGCCACCTGCTTGCCCTCGTAGAAATAGGTGCCGAGCGCGGTCATCGCACCCGCGCTGCCGGCAAGTGCGGCACGCTTGTAGAGGCCGAGCGCCTCGTCCAGATTGGCGGGCACGTCTTGGCCGAGATCATAGGCGCGGGCGAGCGCGTAGAGCGCGTCAGGATTCTCGTGCCGGGCCGCGGCGCGGTACCAGGCGAGCGCCTCCTTGGGGGCCGCCTTCACGCCCGTGTCGCCGGTCTCCAGCAGCTGGGCCAGCGCCACCTGCGCCGCTGGCAGGTCGAGCTTGGCGGCCTGGCGGTAATAGGATGCGGCCTTGGCGGGATCGCGGGCCACGTCGACGCCGTCGCGGTAGAGGTCGCCGAGCATCTTGGCGGCGGGGACATGCCCTACCGCGAGGGCCCGCGCGAACCATTTGCGCGAGGCTTCGGGATCCTTGGCGATGCCCTTGAAGCCGGTGCGATAGACATTGCCGAGGATCACCGACGCCTCGCCCGAGGCGGTGTTGAGCTCGGGCACGTCGGGGTTGAACATCGGTGTGTCGGTGATCGGGCTGAAGCGCGCGGTCGCGGCCTTTTCCAGCCAGCGCACGCCCTCGGCCGGATCGCTCCGGTCGCCGAGCCCCATGAGGTAGAGCTTGCCGATATAGAGCGCGGCCTCGTCACCGCCCGCGCCCAGCGGCAGCTTGCTCGCGGCCCGCTTGAACCAGACCAGCGACTCCGCGAAGCGGCGCTGGTCAAACAGCTGGAGCGCGATCGGCAGCGTGTCATCATGCGCGATGCGCGAGGCGCGGGTATCGGTCTTGGACGTCGGGCCGGCGAACTCGACCGGGATGTTTACCGGGCGGCTGGTCACTTCCGGGCTGCCGGCATTGGGCTGGTACCTGGCCCGGCAGGCGGCGGCGACATCGTCGGCCGAGGCATTGGCGGCCACCGGGGATCCGCTTGCGGCGCTGCCGTCGTCGCCCGTGCTCGCGACATCGGAGGTGGTGCCTGCGGCGTCGATCACGCCGGAATAGAGCAGGGCCGTGCCGAAGCGGCTCTTCGGTGCCTTTGGGATCGGGGCGCCCGGCGGCACCAGCGGCGGGGCGCTATAGTCGGGGTTTCGCGGCAACCGGGTGGGCAGGTACACGGTAGGGCCGAGGACGTCCTTGTCGGCCGCGAAGCCGCTCAGCGCCGCGAAATAGGGATTGCGGGCCAACGCCTCGCAGGTCGCCGAGCGCGGCGCTTCGGCAGCGGGCATGCGCTGGCCGCGGACGACCAGCTCGTCCTGCTTCTTCTGGGGCTCGGTCTGTGCGGCGGCGGGTGCCGCGAGGAGCAGGAAGCTGCCTGCCAGCAGCATCGCGGCCAGGCCGCCCGACGTCCGATCCATCCCCATGGTCCTGCCTCGCATTGCGCCGGAGCGCGGTGGGCCTTGGGGCGAAATAGGTCAGAAGCGCCGCACCTTGTCCACAGGGTTCAGCGGCGCTTGCCGAACCAGATCACGTGGCGCGGACCCTTGCCGTTCTGGCGTGCGCGGACCGCCACTTCCTCGACCTGGAAGCCGCTGTCGCGCATCCGGCGGGCAAAGGCGGGGTCGGGCGCCGCCGACCATACCGCGAGAATGCCGCCGGGGCGCAGCGCCTGGCGGGCGGAATCGAGGCCGCGCATCGAATAGAGGCTGTCGTTGCCCACGCGCGTCAGCCCATCGGGGCCGTTGTCGACGTCGAGCAGGATCGCGTCATAGGCATTCTGCCCGTCGGCGATCACGCGGCCGACATCGTCGAACACGATCTTCACGCGCGGATCGTCGAGGCATCCATTGGTGAGCGCCGCCATTGGCCCGCGCGCCCAGTCGACGATCTTGGGGACCAGCTCGGCCACCGTCACCTTGGCAGTATTGCCCAGTACGCCCAGCGCGGCGCGCAGGGTGAAGCCCATGCCATAGCCGCCGATCAGCAGCCGCGCCTCGCGCTTGCCGAGCCGTTCGAGCGTCATCACCGCGAGCGCTTCTTCCGACCCGCTCATCCGGCTGTTCATCAGCTCGTTGCGTTCGAGCACGATCATGTGATCGTCGCCTCGGCGGAACAGCCGCAGCGGTTCGCCGCCGGGGACGTCGGCAGTGTCGAGCAGTTCGCGGGGGGTCATGCCACCGGCCCGTCATCCCGGCGGAAGCCGGGATCCATTCGCCACTCCGTCATGGCAAAAGCCGGTACGGCGACCCCAATGGATCCCGGCTTTCGCCGGGATGACGATCGATGGGTGCGGGAAACCAGGCTCAACCCAAGGCCGCCTTCAGCTTCGCGAAGAAGCCGCTCGACTGCGGGCATTCCTCGCCCGTTTCGGTCTTGCGGAATTCCTCGAGCAGCTCGCGCTGCTTGGCCGTGAGCTTGGTCGGCGTCTCCACCTCCAGGCGGACGACCAGGTCGCCGCGGCCGCGGCCCTGCAGCACCGGCATGCCGGCGCCGCGATGGCGCATCTCGCGGCCGGACTGGGTGCCGGCGTGGATCTTGATCACATGCTCCTCGCCGTCGAGGCCCGGGATGCGGATCTCGCCGCCGAGCGCCGCCGTCGTGAAGCTGATCGGCGCATTGGCGTACAGCGTCGTGCCCTGGCGCTCGTAGAGCGAATGGCGCGTCACGTGGAGGAAGATGTAGAGATCGCCCGCAGGGGCTCCGCGCGCGCCGGCCTCGCCTTCGCCGGTCAGGCGGATGCGGGTGCCTTCGTCGACGCCGGGCGGAATCTCGATCTTGAGCGTCTTGGTCTTGTCGGTCCGGCCCTCGCCGCGGCAGCTGCGGCAGGGTTCGGCGATCACCTCGCCGGCGCCGTGGCAGGTCGGGCAGGTGCGCTCGACCATGAAGAAGCCCTGCTGCGCGCGCACCTTGCCGTGGCCGGCGCAGGTGGTGCAGGTCTTGGCCTTGGTCCCCGGCGTGGCGCCCGAGCCGTGGCAGCTGTCGCAGGGGCCCGAGACGTCGATGGTGATGTCGGTCGAATGGCCGTGGAACGCCTGTTCGAGCGAGATTTCCATGTCGTAGCGCAGGTCCGCGCCGCGCCGCTGGGGCCGGCCGCCGCCGCGCCCGCCGCCCATGAACTCGCCGAACACGCTTTCGAAAATGTCGCTGAACGCGCCGAAATCGCCCTGGCCGGCATGATGGCCGCCGCCGCCGTTCTGGAACGCGGCATGGCCGAAGCGGTCGTACGCCGCGCGCTTCTGGGGGTCCTTCAGGCAGTCATAGGCTTCGCTGATCGCCTTGAACTTCGCCTCGGAATCCTTGCACCCGGCATTCTTGTCCGGGTGATATTTCATCGCGAGCTTGCGGTAGGACGACTTGATCGTCGCATCGTCCGCGGTGCGCTCGACTTCGAGCAGTTCGTAATAATCGACTTCGGTGGTCATTCACTCGGCCCCCAACCCTCGGCCGTCACCCCAGCGAACGCTGGGGTCTCCAACCGCGGGCTGCGCGGCGGGAGATGCCAGCGTTCGCTGGCATGACGGCCCGGGTTCATCCGTTACGCCTTGTTGTCGTCCACTTCCGAGAACTCGGCGTCGACCACTTCCTCGTGCCCGGCTTCGCCACCCGGAGCGGCGCCGGCTGCGTTCGGCGAGGCGCTTTCGGCCGCCTGCTTCTCGTAGATCGCCTGGCCGAGCTTCATCGCCACCTGGGCGAGGTTCTGCGCCTTGGCGGTCATCGCATCGGCATCGCCGCTCTCGATCGCCGACTTGGTCTCGGCGATCGCCGCCTCGATCTCGCCCTTCAGCGCCGCGTCGACCTTGTCGCCATTCTCGGCGAGCTGGCGCTCCGTGGTGTGGACGAGGCTCTCGGCGTTGTTCTTGGCTTCGGCCGCGGCACGACGCTTCTTGTCCTCTTCGGCGAACTTCTCGGCATCGCGGACCATCTGCTCGATGTCGCCGTCCGAAAGGCCGCCCGAGGCCTGGATGCGGATCTGCTGCTCCTTGCCGGTGCCCTTGTCCTTGGCGGACACGTTGACGATACCGTTGGCGTCGATGTCGAAGGTGACCTCGATCTGCGGCACGCCGCGCGGCGCCGGCGGAATGCCGACCAGGTCGAACTGGCCGAGCATCTTGTTGTCGGCCGCCATCTCGCGCTCGCCTTGGAAGACGCGGATCGTCACCGCCTGCTGATTGTCATCGGCGGTGGAGTAGACCTGCGACTTCTTGGTCGGGATCGTGGTGTTGCGGTCGATCATGCGGGTGAACACGCCGCCCAGCGTCTCGATGCCGAGGCTCAGCGGGGTCACGTCGAGCAGCAGCACGTCCTTGACGTCGCCCTGGAGCACGCCGGCCTGGATCGCAGCACCAATGGCGACGACTTCGTCCGGGTTCACGCCGGTGTGCGGCTCCTTGCCGAAGAAGTCCTTCACGATCTGACGGACCTTGGGCATGCGGGTCATGCCGCCGACGAGCACGACTTCGTCGATCGCATCGGCCTTGACGCCCGCATCAGCCAGCGCCTTGCGGCACGGCTCGAGGGTGCGCTTGATCAGGTCGTCGACCAGACGCTCGAGATCGGCGCGGGTGATGTTCTTCACCAGGTGCTTCGGGCCGTTCTGGTCGGCGGTGATGAAGGGCAGGTTGACCTCGGTCGATGCGGCCGAGCTGAGCTCGATCTTCGCCTTCTCCGCGGCTTCCTTCAGGCGCTGCAGCGCAAGCTTGTCCTTGGTGAGGTCGATGCCCTCGTCCTTCTGGAAGCCCGATGCCAGGAACTCGACGATCTTGTTGTCAAAGTCTTCGCCACCCAGGAAGGTGTCGCCGTTGGTCGCCTTCACCTCGAACACGCCGTCGCCGATCTCGAGGATCGAGACGTCGAACGTGCCGCCGCCCAGATCGTAGACCGCGATCGTCTTGCCGTCCTGCTTCTCCAGGCCGTAAGCCAGCGCGGCCGCGGTCGGCTCGTTGATGATGCGCAGCACTTCGAGGCCCGCGATCTGGCCGGCGTCCTTGGTCGCCTGGCGCTGCGCGTCGTTGAAATAGGCCGGCACGGTGATCACCGCCTGCGTCACGCTCTCGCCGAGATACGACTCAGCGGTTTCCTTCATCTTCTGCAGGATGAAGGCCGAGATCTGCGACGGGCTGTATTCCTCGCCGCCGGCCTTGACCCAGGCGTCGCCGTTCGGACCGCGCGCGATCGCGTAGGGCACCAGCTCGGTGTCCTTCTTGGTCACGGGGTCGTCGAAGCGGCGGCCGATCAGGCGCTTCACCGCGAAGATGGTGCTGTCCGGGTTCGTCACCGCCTGGCGCTTGGCCGGCTGGCCGATCAGACGCTCGCCGTCCTTGGCGAAGGCGACGATCGACGGCGTGGTGCGCGCGCCTTCCACATTCTCGATGACCTTGGGCTTGCCGCCTTCCATCACCGCGACGCAGCTGTTGGTCGTACCCAGGTCGATACCGATAACTTTAGCCATGATCCTCGTTGGCCCCCACAATCGAAACAAAAGGGTTTAAAAGCGTTATCTGGATTCCGGCCCCAGAAGAGGCGACCGCCGTCCAGATGTCCGAGGGGGGATATAGGTGCGTCGTGCCTTGCCGCAAGACGCCTCCCTTTCTACAAGATTTCCCAAATCAAAGAGGGAGGATGGCGAATGCGCACTCTGGCGGGGCTTTTGACGGTTCTGGTGCTGGGGGCGTGCTCGCCCCAGGCGGACGGCGTGAAGGTGGACGGGGCCTGGATCCGTCTGCCGGCGGTGGCAGGGCAGCCGGGTGCTGCCTACTTCACGCTCCACGGGGGACGCGAGGCGGAAACGCTGGTCTCCGTATCGACCCGCGCCGCCGACCGGGCGGAGATGCACGACAGCACCAAGGATCCGGCTGGCATGGCGAAGATGACCCAGGTCGCCAGCCTCGACCTGCCGGTGGGCAGCGAGGTGAAGTTCGCGCCGGGCGGCAAGCATGTGATGCTGTTCGGGGTGGTGCCGAACGTCCATGCCGGCGAGAAGGTGCCGCTGACGCTGCGTTTCGCCAGCGGGCACGAGGTGACGGCGGTGGCCGACGTCGCCGTGCCGGGCGCGGAAGCGCGATAGCGGCTTGAACCCCTACCTTCTTCTAGATCCCCCTCCCGCTTGCGGGAGGGGCTAGGGGAGGGTGTGTGAGGGTAGCGGGCGACGCCGGTTCAGAAGGAGCCTCCACGTCGCACCCTCCCCCATCCCCTCCCGCAGGCGGGAGGGAGGTAACGCGGGAGAGGATCAGAACGACAGCCGCGCGCGCCCCAGCACGCGGTTGCCGCTGTGCCGCAGGTCCGCATAGGGCGAGGTTACCAGGCGGTTGGTGTCGATGTCCGTGCCGACATAGTCGACCCCGAGGGTCAGCGGGCCGGTGACGTGCTCCACGCCGATCCGCCAGTCGGTATAGTCTCCCGCCGGGCGCAGCCGGGCGGCGCGGGCGTCATCGGTGCTGCCCGTGGTGTGGCCGACCGATCCGGAGACGGTGAACGGCGTCGACGGGATGCCGACCGAGGCGCCGGCATGCACATAGAGATTGTCGCCGCCGATCGGCCCCTGGTCGGGGGCATAGACCGCGCCGCCGGCCAGCCGCAGCGGGCCGAACGAGAAATTGCCGTCCGCGCCGACCTCGACATAGTCCATGGCCCGCGTCGCGCCGGTGAAGACATGGCCGGTGACGAACCCGCGCAGGTTGAACGCGCCGATGCCGAAGCGGCGGCCGGCTTCCAGGTCGAACACCGTGTCGGCGCCGGCCTGGCGGCTCGACTGGCGGACCATCGCCACCCGCGCCGAGGCATCGAAGCCGAGGATGCCGGCCGAGGCATCGGCCGAGGCGCTGAGCTGGTTCTCGCTCCAGCTCAGGCCGCGACGGCTCTCGTCGGTGGAGAGCTCCACCCCGCCGGAAACCTTGGGCAGCACCTGTGCCTGGGCGGCGACGGGCAAGGCGAAGGCCGCGAGCGCGGCGAGGGAAAGCGGGATACGCATCAACGGGTACCAGTTCCTATCTGATCGAGTTCGGCGCGCAGCAGCTCGGCATCCCGGCCGGCAAGCGCTGCCACTGCGCCTCGCATGTCCGTCGTCGCTCGCGCAACGTCCTTCGCGATCACCGCGCGGCTGGCGGTGCACCAGCCGGGACGACTGCCGGCGGCGACCCCGTCCTGCCGGAGCGCGCGGCGGAGCGTGCCCGTGGCATGGCGGGCCTGGCGGTCGACCACCAGGTCGGCCCGCCAGCGGCAGCGCAGCGTGGCGGCATGGCTGCCCGGCGCGGCCACGCCCAGCTGCTGGTGCCGGACGTCGACGCGCATCCGATACTCGGCATGGGCGGGGCCGGTGGGATGTTCGATGCGCACGCTGTGCACGATTTCCGAAAGGGGGGCGGCGAGCAGCAGCCCCAGCATGACGATCATGGCGCTTCTCCTGCGATGGCCCCGGCCGTTGCCGCCGGTGGCTGGCCGGTCTTTGCCCGCCGCCTTGCGGGCAGGGCAAGTTACCAAGTGTTTCCGGTTGCTTGGCGGCGATCGCTCGCGAACCGACCGTCGGGCGGGTTGTGGGGAGCCGCCGGGGGCCTACATCGCGCACAAACAAGCGGAGAAATGCAGTGACGACCACGCGCACCGAAACCGATTCGATCGGCGCGATCGAAGTTCCCGCCGACGCCTATTGGGGCGCCCAGACCCAGCGATCGATCCAGAACTTCCCGTTCGGGCCGGAGGAGCGGATGCCGATCGGCATCGTCCATGCCCAGGCGATCGTGAAGCAGGCGGCGGCGCGGGTGAACGTGAAGCACGGCCTCGATCCCAAGATCGCGGAAGTGATCGACCAGGTCGCGCAGGAAGTGATCGACGGCAAGCTCGACGACCAGTTCCCGCTGGTGATCTGGCAGACCGGCAGCGGCACCCAGACCAACATGAACGTCAACGAGGTGATCGCCGGCCGCGCCAACGAGATCCTCACCGGCACGCGCGGCGGCAAGCGCCCGATCCACCCCAATGATCATGTCAACATGGCGCAGTCGTCGAACGACAGCTTCCCGACCGCGCTGCACATCGCCGCGGCGCGTGCGGTGACGCTCGACCTATTCCCGGCGCTGGAGCGGCTGCACGCGTCGCTCGACCGCAAGGCGCAGGACTGGGATCATATCGTCAAGATCGGCCGCACCCATCTCCAGGACGCGACCCCGCTGACGCTGGGCCAGGAATTCTCGGGCTATGCGGCGATGCTCGCCTCGGCGCGGGCGCGGTTCCAGAGCGTGCTGGAGCTCGACATCTTCAAGCTGGCGCTGGGCGGCACGGCGGTGGGGACGGGCCTCAATTCGCCGCCCCATTATGCCGAGGACGTGGCGGCGGAGATCGCCAGGATCACCGGGCTCCCCTTCGTCTCGGCGTCCAACAAGTTCGAGATGCTGGCGACCAAGGACCAGCTGGTGAACCTTTCGGGCGTCTGCAACACGCTGGCGGTGTCGCTCACCAAGATCGCCAACGACATCCGCCTGCTGGGCTCCGGCCCGCGTTCGGGGCTCGGCGAGCTGGAGCTGCCGGCGAACGAGCCGGGCAGCTCGATCATGCCGGGCAAGGTCAATCCCACCCAGAGCGAATCGCTGACGATGGTCGCCGCCCAGGTGATCGGCAACCACACCGCCGTCACGGTGGGCGGCATGCAGGGCCATTTCGAGCTCAACGTGTTCAAGCCGCTGATCGGCGCCAATGTGCTGCGCTCGATCACCCTCATGGCGATCGGCATGACCAACTTCGCCGAGCGCGCGGTCGATGGCGCGGTGGCGAACGAGGCGCGGATCAAGGAACTGGTCGATCGCTCGCTGATGCTGGTGACCGCGCTGGCGCCGGCGATCGGCTACGACAACGCCGCAAAGATCGCCAAGAACGCGCATGAGAAGGGGCTTACGCTAAAAGAGTCTGGGCTGGCCCTCGGGCTCGTCGACGAAGCGACGTTCGACAAGTTCGTCCGGCCCGAGACGATGATCGGCCGTTGACGGGCTGCGGCGAGCGGCGGGAACGCCGCCGCCGCATCGCCGTTGTTCCGGCGAAGGAGAAGACGATGATCGGCAAGTTGATTGCAGGGTGGATCGGCAGCAAGATCGACCAGCGGGACGGCGAGGGCGGCACCTTGGGTGCGGTCGTCGGCGTCGCGACCTGGGAAGTCGCCAAGCGCGTGGTGCCGGCGGCGGTCGTGCTCGGCGCCGGCGCGGTGGGCGCGGCCTATCTCAAGCGCAAGCTGACCACCGAACATGGTCCCGATACGGGTCTCGGCGCGTGACGCACTGCGGCGCTCGGGCTTGACGGCCCGGGTGCCGCTACGCCAAAGGCCCGCATGGCCCATACGCACCAGAACGACCCGCATGGATTCCATCGCCGCGGGGTTTTGTTTGTCCTGTCCTCGCCCTCGGGCGCCGGCAAGTCGACCATCGCCCGCAAGCTGCTGGCGGCCGAACCCGATCTCGCCGTCTCCGTTTCGGTGACCACGCGCGAGCCGCGGCCGGGCGAAGTGAACGGGGTCGACTATACGTTCGTCGATGTCGAGCGGTTCCGCGAGATGGTCTCGCAGCATCACTTCATCGAATGGGCGCACGTCTTCAAGCATCGCTACGGCACGCCCAAGGGCCCGGTCGACGCAGTGCTCGCCACCGGCCGCGACATGCTGTTCGACATCGACTGGCAGGGCGCGCAGCAGCTCCACCAGACGATGGGCGGCGACGTGGTCCGCGTGTTCATCCTGCCGCCGTCGATGGCCGAGCTGCACCGCCGCCTCGAAGGCCGCCAGACCGACACGCCCGAGGTGATCGCCCACCGCATGGCCCGCGCCTCGAACGAGGTGAGCCACTGGGACGGCTATGACTATGTCCTGGTCAATGACGATGCCGACAAGTGCTTCGAGGCGGTCCACACCATCCTCAAGGCAGAGCGGCTCAAGCGCTCGCGCCAGACCGGCCTGATCGGCTTCATCCGCGGCCTGATGAAGCGCGGCGACCCGACGGGGGAATCGGACGTTCTCTGAGGGGTCTCAGAGCAGGCTGAGGAACCGCACCGCTGCATCAAAATCGGCGCGGCGGACGTTGCGGGCCCGCGTCGCGAGGTCGTCGTCGCCCCATTGCTCGGCCTGCCAGTCCTCGTCGAGCTGGGCGGCGCGCCATACCGTCTCGCTGGTCGCCGCGCCTTCGAGCAGCGCCAGCGCCGCGACCAGCGAGCCGCTGATCGTCACCAGCGGGCTCAGTGCCGCGAGGCGGAACGGGTCGAGTGCGGCCACCACCTCCTGCAGCCGCGCGACCGTCGCGGGCGGCTGGGGGCGGTGCATGATCCCGGCGGTCGTCTCGAAATGCACGTCGTAGCGGGTGCGCGCCCAGTCGAGCAGCGGGTCCCAGTGCGCGGCCTGGCGCTCGACCAGCGGCTCGGGCAGCTCCGCGCGGTAGCAGAGCAGGTCGCTCTCGCCATAGCGGGCGAGGTCGGCCGCGAAGGGAGCGGGGTTCGGCGCGATCTGGTCGATCGCGGCGTTGGCGAAGCCGGTGAGCGGCATGGCGCGCGGGTCGATCTCCTCGCCGATGCCGCGCCATTCCTCGGCCACCGCCTCGGCCAGCGGGGGCGTCGGCAGCGTCAGCAGCGCGCGGGCAGGGGTGCGGACGGGGCGGCCGTCCAGTTCGATCGCGCCATCGGCGATCGTCACGGTCTTCCAGAAACGTTTCATGCGTCGGGGGGTGTCCTCCAGCGGCGGGCGAGCATCTTGGGGATCGCCGCCATGACCCAGAACGAGGCGAGCATCAGTGCCACGCCCAGCATCGTCAGTTCGGTGGTGTGCGAGCGGCCGAGGATGAGCAGCGCCAGCACCGCGCCGGCGACGCCCACCAGATTGGCGCCCATCATCAGGAAATAGCGGTTGCGTGCTACGCGGTCTGCGTCGGTCACAGGGCCTCCAGATGCGCCGGAATCGCCGACGCATGCTCCACGACCCGCACCGCGCCGGCCGCGTGCAGATCATGGGGGGTGTGGTAGCCCCATGCAACACCCAAGGGGTGCGCGCGGGCGGCGACGGCCATCGCCATGTCGAAGCTGGTGTCGCCGATCATCACCGTCGTCTCCGGCGCGGCGCCGGCTTCGGCGATCGCGGTCTCGATCATCGAGGGATGCGGCTTGGAGGGGTGGCGGTCGGCGGTCTGCAAGGTGACGAATCGCCGGCGCAGGCCATGCGCCTCCAGCACCCGGATCAGCCCGCGGTCGGACTTGCCGGTGGCGACGCCGAGCAGCCAGCCGCCCGCGTCCAGCGTCTCGATCGCTTCGCGGATGCCGTCGTAGAGCGGCTCGTCCTCGATATGGCCGGCGGTGCGCAAGCCGAAATAGGCGCGCTTATATTCCTCGGCCAGATGGCGGTGGAGATCGTCCTCCGCCGCCGGCAGCAGCTGGGCGATCGCCTCGACCAGGCTCAAGCCGACGATGCGACGGATCGCCTCGCGGGCCGGGGGCTCCAGCTTCTGGCCGGCGAAGCAATGCTCCATCGCCAGGCAGATGCTCGCCTGGCTGTCGACCAAAGTCCCGTCGCAATCGAAGAGCGCGAGGCGGTTCATGCGGAGGCGCACACCACAGGACCGTCATCCCGGCGGAAGCCGGGATCCATTCGCCACGCCGTCGAAGCAGACGCTGCAACGGCGACCTCAATGGATCCCGGCTTTCGCCGGGATGACGACGGTAGTGGAGACAGGCGCATGCCTACTTCTTCTCCCCGCGGCCCCGCCGTTCGCCGCGGCGTTCCTTGCGGTAGGTCTTGGCGTGCGCCTTGGCCTTCTGCTTGAGCAGTTCCTTGCTCATCGGCGGCGGGCCGTCGTCGATCTCGATCGCGTTGCCCACCGCCAGATCGAAGCCGAGCGTGTGCATCGATTCGGCGAAATGGTGGGGCAGTTCCGCCCGCACGTCGATCCGGCCCCCATCGGGATGGTCGATGCGGATGCGGCGGGCGTGGAGGTGCATCTTGCGGCTGATGCCGCCGGTGAGGAACGCCTCCTGCAGCCCGTATTTGCCGTCGCCGACGATCGGGTGGCCGATCGCCGCCATGTGGACGCGCAGCTGGTGGGTGCGGCCGGTGAACGGCTGGAGCTCGACCCAGGCGCAGCGATTGCCGGCCTGCTCGATCACCCGGTAGCGCGTGCGGGCGGGCGAGCCCTCCTCCATGTCGACCTGCATCTTCTCGCCGCCGGTGCCCGGCTGCTTGCCGATCGGCAGCTCGATGAAGCCGTCCTCGATGTCCGGCACGCCCATCACCAGCGCCCAGTAGATCTTGCGCGCGGTGCGGCCGGAGAAGCTCTTGGCGAAGAACGCCGCCGCGCGCGCCGAGCGGGCGATCAGCAGCGCGCCGGAGGTGTCCTTGTCGAGCCGGTGGACCAGCTTGGGCCGGCCTTCCGATTCGAACTGCAGCGCGTCGAGAAGGCCGTCGACATGCTCGAACGTCTTGGTGCCGCCCTGGGTGGCGAGGCCCGGCGGCTTGTTGAGCACGATCGCCGAGGCATCGCGGTGGATGACCATGGACTGGGCCAGCGCGACCTGCTCGTCGCTGAGCGGCGGGCGGTTGGATTTGGGCCGTGCCGCCGCGGCGGGCTTGGGCGCCTCGGCCGGGGGGACGCGGATCTGCTGGCCGGCGGCGATCCGGTCGCCCGGCGTGGCCCGCGCGCCGTCGACGCGGAGCTGGCCGGTGCGGGCCCAGCGCGAGACGATGTTGAAGCTCACATCGGGCAAATGCCGCTTGAACCAGCGGTCGAGCCGGATGCCGTCATCGTCATAGCCGACGACGAACTGGCGGACGCCATCCTCGGGGCCGCTCATGCCGTCACCGCCCGGGCAAGGTGCATGCCGATGGCGAGCGCGGCGATCGCGCCGATCACCGAGGCGAGGACATAGCCGAGCGCCACGAGCACATCGCCGCGCTCGATCATCGCGAAGGTCTCGAGTGAGAAGGAGGAGAAGGTGGTGAAGCCACCGAGCACGCCCACGCCGAGCAGCAGCCGCGCCTGTTCGGCCTCGTCACCGAAACGCATCAGTCCGGCGCCGAGCAGCCCCATCAGGAAACCGCCGACGATGTTCACGGCAAGGGTTCCCCAGGGGAAGGCCGGGCCGAGCAGGGCGACGCCTAACCGGCCAACGCCGTAGCGGGCCGCGGAGCCGATGGCCCCGCCGAGCATCACGAGAAAAAGATTGGGCATGCTGCGCCCCTAGCGCGAATCGGGGGAAAGGGGAAGTTTCGGGGTTTCGGCGCGTCTTGGCCTGCGGGAGGGCGCTGCGGCGCGCTTGCCGGGGGGCGGCGAAGTTTAGGAAGTTTAGGCCGCTGCAGCATGCAACATGGGCCCGGTCGATGGGGCGAGGGCAGGTCGAAGTTTAGGAAGTTTAGGCGCGCGAAGCATCGCGTTGCGCTTAGAGCGCGGGGCAGGGCGCATGGTACCCCCGCCGGGCGCCTGTCGAGGCACGCGTGGAAGAAGGCTGGACCGTATCAAAGAGCGATGGTCGCGTTGCGGCTGACCGGAACATATGGGAAACGTCTGGGTGAAGGGCAAGGTGCGGGCTGCGATATCCTGCGGTGTTGTTGCTTCCGCCGCACATGTCCGAACCAGGGTGGAAATCGGACATCACCGATGCCATGCTCGGGTGATGCGAGACTTGTGGGCCGGCGGATACAAGGCGGACGAACTTGCGGAGGCGCAAGAGCGTTATGGCCTCTGCTTTCCGCTAGACCTGATTGACTTGTTGCTCGACCGACGCCCCGTCGATTGGTGGGACTGGCGGTCAGACGACCAAGGCATCCGCAGCGCACTCAAGCAGCCCTTAGAAGGCCTTCTGTTCGATCTAGAAAACAATGATCTATGGTGGCCCGAATGGGGTGAGAGGCCTAATTCTGCCGCGGATCGCACCGCTATTTTGACTTCGATTGTGGATGCGGCGCCTCGTCTCATTCCGTTATACTCGCACCGGTATATTCCCGAGACGCCGCAGGAAGCGGGGAACCCCGTTTTCTCGGTCATGCAATCGGATGTAATCTACCACGGAGCAAACTTTACCGATTACATCGCCAATGAGATTGGTAGATCGCAACCAGTCGGTCCAGTCCGCCACATTCCGTTCTGGTCCGAACTGGTTGGCCGAAACTGCTGGGCTGAATGACCGCAAGTGGGTGGGAAGCCGCCTTTCCTATCAGTCGCGCGGTAGCTTCTCAGCGATGCGCTCGAACTCAGTCGCTGTGAAGCCGGTCAACGTCGGCATTTCCCAATCGAAGAACTGCTTGTTGGATATGGCGTGAAGGATCAGGCTGCGGACACCCACAAGCTCGCGGAATGACAAATCGGAGCTCGGGACTACATCGAGCGCCGCTTCGGCTAGCCGATCTGCCAGAGGTTGAATACTTGGCGAAGTGACGACAATCTCACCGTCGCGCTCAAGCTCACTTATCGCCTTAGCCATCGCACGGCTCAGCTGCTGATCGATCACGTCCGTGCCTCCATTCAGCGGCAATCATGGCGGAGGCTCGCAATGCCTGCAACTGGGGCGCAAACCGCCGACCTTCCTTGACCCTACACTCGAAGACCGGCGGATTGCCGGCATACCCAATGCCTCGTGCTGACCTATCTTGATAACACACCTCGACCATCCCACATCCTCCCCATGTTCAACGCACTCTCGCTGCTGATCGGGCTGGTGGCGCTGCCCTTCGCGCTGGTGGGGATCATCCCGTTCCCCTTCGTGCCGCTGGTCAACTGGATCGCCTTTCCGATCGCGGTCACCGGCACGGTGGTCGGCATGCTTTCGCGCGGGACGGCGGGGCGGAACCTCAACCTGCTGATCCTGATCGTCAGCGGCGTGCGGCTGATGCTGACCGGCGGGTTCATTTGAAAGCTGTGCGCTCCGCGTCGATTTGCTGACCCATACTTCGTCGTCATCCCGGCGAAAGCCGGGATCCATTCGCCTCCATGTTTCCGCTCTTGCTGCGACGGCGGGCCAATGGATTCCGGCGTTCGCCGGAAGGACGGCATGTGGCGCCGCACGCGTGCGTTCTGGCGCACTCCCCTCGCACACGAAAAAGGGGCCCGGCGAACCGAGCCCCTCTTTCTGCAAGCCCCAGGAGCTCAGCGGCAGCGGACGTTGCCGCGGTCGACCGACCGGCCGAGCGCGCCGCCCGCCACCGCGCCGAGCAGCGTGCCGAGCGTCGCATTGCCGCCCGAGGACAGCGCGTTGCCGAGCAGGCCGCCGGCGACGCCGCCGACGATCAGGCCGGTCGTGCCGTCGGTGCGGCGGCAGTAATAGCGGCCGTCGCGCCCGCGATAGATGCGGTCGTTCCGGGTCAGGCGGCGCTCCTGGTAATAGCGGCCGTCGCGGTAATAGTTTTCCGCATAATAGCGGCGCTGGCCCGGTGGCAGGCGGTTATAGTCATAGTTCCGCCAGCGGCGCCAATCGCCGCGATCGGGGCCATTGCCACGGCCCAGGCCCCGATCGTCCCAGCGGCCGTCGCGGTCGCGGCCATGGTCGCGATCCTGCCAATGGGCGTCGCGGTCCTGCCAGTGGCTATAGCCCTGCGCCATCGCCGGTACCGTCGGCAGGGTCAGGGCCGCCGCCGCAGCGGCAACGAACAACATGCGCATCGAGCAACTCCTACTCGTTATCGATGCGTGCCGAACGTGCCGGGGCGGCGGCAGGTTGCGTGAACATGAAACTACGCTGCGTTCACGCAGCGTCCATCGCCGGGACACGCGCGTCGCCGGGATAGGCGAACAGCAGGTCGCTGCCGACCGCCGCTTCGAGCTCGACATGCCCTTCCAGCGTCAGGCACTCGCCGGCCTTGAAGGCAACACCGTCGACCACGCCTTCGCCCTTCACCGGGATCAGCCAGCCGGTGGTGCCTTCGGGCAGGGTGAAGCGGCGATGCCCGCCTTCCCAGCGCTCGAGCACGAACTTGGGGCCCTCGACCAGGATGGTGCGGGTCGGCGACACCGCGCCCGGCATCGGGTGCGGCACGAACGGCACCGGCTCGGCGACCGCGATGCCGGCGTCGAGGTGCAGTTCGCGCGGGCGGCCATAATCATAGAGGCGGTAGGTGGTCTCGCTGTTCTGTTGCACCTCGATCAGCGTGATGCCCGCGCCGATCGCGTGCACCGTGCCCGAGGCGGAGTAGAAAAAGTCGCCGGCCTTGACCGGCTTCCAGTCGAGCATGTCCTCGATCGAGCCGTCGAGCGCACCGGCGCGCAGTGCCTCGCGAGTGGTGGGCTGCTTGGTGCCGAGCGCGATCGTCGAATCGGGCTCGGCATCGAGGATGATCCAGCATTCGTCCTTGCCCCGCGGCAGGCCCACGGCCTGGGCCTGCTCGTCGTTCGGATGGACCTGGACCGACAATTTCTCGCTGGTGAACAGATACTTGATCAGCAGGTCCGGGGTCGAGTTGCCCGGCGTCTGGAACCACACCTCGCCCACCGGCTCGCCGTCGGCGGCGGGATCGGCGAAGCCCGGATAGAGGGTGTGGCGGCCCCAGGGTTTTTCGACGCGGTGGGTGGCGAGAAGCGTGGCGGGCACGGAAGATCCCCTTCGAATATGGTCACGGAAACGCCAGCGCATGTGGCGCGATGCGGGTTCCGCCGCAATCCCGCCCCGAAAAGGATTGTTTGCAGCCACGGCCCCGGTCTAAGAACCCCGCCATATGCGTAGTCCTCTGCCTCGCGCGCTTGCGTTCGCGCTTCTCCCGGTGTTCGCCCTTTCCGTCGCCGGCTGCGCCAAGCGCGGCGGGGTGAAGGATCTGCCCTATGTCGCGCGCGACGTCGGCACCTTGTACAGCACGGCCAAGCAGAAGCTGGACCAGCACCAGTACAAGCTCGCCGCCGCGCTGTTCGACGAGGTCGAGCGCCAGCACCCCTATTCGGTGTGGGCGCGCCGCGCGCAGCTGATGGGCGCGTTCAGCTATTATCTGAACCGCGACTATGCCGAGGCCATCGCCTCGGCGCAGCGCTTCCTGGCGGTGCACCCGGGCAACCGCGATGCGCCCTATGCCTATTATCTCGTCGGCATTTCCTATTACGAGCAGATCAGCGACGTCACCCGCGACCAGAAGATCACCCAGCAGGCGCTCGATTCGCTGGGCGAGCTGATCCGCCGCTATCCCAATTCGAAATACGCCGCCGATGCCCGGCTGAAGCTGGACCTGGTGCGCGATCACCTGGGCGGCAAGGAAATGGAAGTCGGCCGCTTCTACGAGAAGCGCGGCCAGTGGCTCGCGGCGGTGCTGCGCTTCCGCACCGTGGTCGACAACTACCAGATGACCACCCATGTGCCGGAAGCGCTGATGCGCCTGACCGAGGCCTATCTGGCGCTCGGCGTGCCGGAGGAAGCCAAGAAGGCGGCGGCGGTGCTCGGTGCCAACTATCCGGGTACCGACTGGTACAAGCATGCCTATCAGCTGATGCAGGACAATCAGGACAAGCTGGAAGCCGCCGCCAAGGCCAGCCCGCCGCCCAAGCCGGCGAGCTAAAAACCGCTTCCGTTCTTCCTCTGTTCCTGCGATAGGGGGCCCCGATGCTGACCGCGCTATCCATTCGCGACGTGGTGCTGATCGAGGCGCTGGACCTGGAGTTCGGCGAAGGGCTGGGCGTGCTGACCGGCGAGACCGGCGCGGGCAAGTCGATCCTGCTCGACGCGCTGGGGCTGGCGCTGGGGGCCCGTGCCGATAGCGGGCTGGTGCGCAGCGGCGCGGGGCAGGCGGTGGTCGTGGCGAGCTTTCTCCCGCCCGCGGCCGACAGCGAGATCGCGAATCTCTTCGCCCAGAACGGCATGGAACTGGAGCCGGGCGAGCCGCTGCTGATCCGCCGGCTGGTCAAGGCCGATGGCGGCAGCCGCGCGTTCGTCAACGACCAGCCGGCCTCGGCGGGGTTGCTCCGCGAACTGGCGCCGCATCTCGTCGAGATCCACGGCCAGCACGACGATCGCGGGCTGCTCAATCCACGCGGGCACCGGCTGCTGCTCGATGCCTTCGGGCGGTGCGATGCGGGGCCGGTGGCGATCGCGCACCGCGCCTGGCGCGCGGCCGAGGATGCGCTGGCGGTGGCCCGCGCCGAGCAGGACAGCGCCGAGCGCGACCGCGAATGGCTGGAACATGCCGTCACCGAGCTGTCCGCGCTCGCACCCGAGGAGGGCGAGGAGGAACGGCTCGCCGAGCGCCGGGCGTCGATGCAGCGCGGCGAGAAGATCGCTACCGACCTGCAGGGGATCGCCGATCTGCTCGAAGGCTCGGATGGCGGGCTTGCCCGGCTGCGCCAGGCGGCGCGGATCCTGGAGCGGGTGTCGGATGACCATGCCGCGCTGGCCGAGGCGCTGGCGGCGATCGACCGTGCGATCACCGAGGGGAGCGAGGCGCAGGCGCAGGTCGATACCGCCGCCGAGGCGCTGGCGTTCGATCCCGCCGCGCTGGAGGCGGACGAGGCGCGGCTGTTCGAGCTGCGTGCGGTCGCCCGCAAGCACCGGGTGCAGCCGGACGAACTGCCGGCGCTGCTCGCCGACCTGTCCGGCCGACTGGACCGCGTCACCAGCGGCGGCGCGGGCATCGCCCGGCTGGAAAAGGCGGCGGCGGCGGCGCACGCGGCCTATCGCGAGGCGGCGCAGACGCTCTCGGCCGTACGTACCCTGGCGGCGGCGCGGCTCGATGCGGCGGTGGCGTCCGAGCTCAAGCCGCTCAAGCTCGATGCGGCGCGCTTCCGCACCGTGGTCGAGCCGCTGGAAGAGCATCAGTGGAGCGCCGCCGGCATGGACCGGGTGGAGTTCGAGGTCTCGACCAATCCCGGCGCGCCGTTCGCGCCGCTGATGAAGATCGCCAGCGGCGGCGAGCTGTCGCGCTTCATCCTCGCAATGAAGGTGGCGCTGGCCGAAGAGGGCGGCGCCCGGACGCTGATCTTCGACGAGATCGACCGCGGCGTCGGCGGCGCGGTGGCCGACGCGATCGGCGAGCGGCTGGCCCGCCTTGCCCAGGGATCGCAGCTGCTGGTGGTGACGCACAGCCCGCAGGTCGCGGCGCGCGGCGCGCGGCATCTGCTGATCGCCAAGAGCCACGACGGCATCGTCACCCGCACCGGCGTGACCCCGCTCACCCCCGAGCAGCGCCGCGAGGAAATCGCGCGGATGCTCTCCGGCGCCGAGATCACCCCCGAGGCGCGCGCCCAGGCGGAGCGGCTGCTCGCCGCCTGAACCTGAACGAAGCCCGCCGGCTTGCGACAATTGGCGACGCAAAACCGGGGGTTATGGGACAAAGTGGCGACATCGGCGTTCCACAAGGGTTCTCGACCGCAGGGGCGGTCCAGTCGAAGTGAGGAGTATCCGATGAAAAAGTTCATGCTGCTGATCGCAGGTCTTGGCGTCGCTGCCGCCGCCGTTCCCGCATCGGCCCAGCCGGGCTGGCAGAACATCAATGCCCGCCAGGATCGCATCGAACAGCGCATCAACCAGGGAATCCGCTCGGGCGCGCTCAGCCGCCGCGAGGCCACCCAGATCCGCAACGAATATCGCGGCCTGGTCCGCCTGGAGGCCCGCTATCGCGCCTCGCGTCCCGGCCTGACTCCGCAGGAGCGCCGCGACCTCGATCGTCGCTACGACGCGCTTTCGGCGAAGATCCGCTACGAAAAGCACGATCGCAACGATCACCGTCGCTGATCCAACCGAGGGGCCCCTGCTTCTTCGGAGGCGGGGGCCTTCGCCTTACCCCCCAAGGCTATCGCATTTGGCCGAGGTACGCTGTCATCCCGGCGAAAGCCGGGATCCATTGCACTCTGCGCTGGGGGAAAGAACCGCCAATTCGATGCGAATGGATCCCGGCTTTCGCCGGGATGACGATCATTTTTGAGTGCGTCCCAGTCCAGAGACGCCAAATGCGATACCCCTGCCTTACCCCCGCGGTGGCGAGACGCGCTGGAGCACCAGGCGCCACAGCGGAATCGTCGCCAGCGTCGCCTGCGCCGCCCAGGGCAGGACCAGGGCGACCGCGAAGGCGGTTATCGTACCCAGCAGCGTCGCCAAACCACGCTGGCGGATTACCCGGCAATGCGCCTTGGCGATCCGTTCGCCCACCACCGGGGCGGTGGTGGCGACGCGCTGCACCCAGATGTTCGCGAGCGCGATCAGCATCATCCACAGGCAGTAGAGCGCCGAGGGCACCCGGTTCCCGTAATATTCGGACGAGAAGGCGGTGAAGAACGGGATCGACGCCACCGTGCTCAGCATGCACAGATTGGGCAGGATCAGCTTGGGCGACCAGTGGCGCGCGCAATCAAACGCGCGGTGATGCCCGGCCCAGAAGGCGCCGATCACGAAGAACGACACGAAGAAGCTGAGGAATTTGACCCAGAGCCCGGCGAGCGCCCACAGGAAGGCGGCATCGGTGAACGGCGCGTGGACCTCCGGCACGTGGATCTCGATGATCAGCAGCGTGATCGCGATCGCGAACACCGCGTCCGAAAAGAAGATCAGTCGTTCCAGCGCATGGCCGGGGCCATGCGATTCCGGTGCGTGCGTGCTTTGCATGCGGTCCTCCCCCGTTTCCCCGACCGCCTTTCTAGCAGGCGATCAGCCGTCCGTCTTGGGGGGCGTGCGGCGGGTGCGCGGCTTCGCGGCTGCCGTATCGGCCTTGCGGATGCGGCGGGGCGGCGGCGCCTTCGCGGCTTTGGCCGGGGCGGCGTCCGCGCCGGGCTCGGCCGCCGCGGCAGCGGGTTTGCGGACGCGCTTCACCACCGGCTTTGCCGAGGCTTCCGGGGCCGAGGCTGCCGAGGCCGATGCGGCCGGCTCGGCGGCGGGCGTCGGCACGGCGATAGCTGCGGGCGCCGGGTCTGCGTCCGATTGCGGCGGTTCGCCCTTGATGCGATTGGCGAGCGCGACCAGCCCGGCGGCGAGCAGATCGGCGACCACCGGATGCTTGGCGAGCGCGGTCAACTGGCGGCGGGTGTCCTTGGGCAGCTTGATGCCGCCGATCACCTTGGGCAGCAGCGACGGCGTCTTGCCGTCCTTCTTCGCCTTCTTCGCCTTCTTCTCGGCCATTGCGCGTCTCCCGTACCGGGTTGAAGCGATCAGCTTCCGCCAAGCGATTCGCGCTGTCAATCGCGCGAGCGATCAGTGTTGGGTAGGCTCGTCTGCTTCCCATTCGAACACGATGTCGAAGTCGGTGTCCTGGCGGGTCTCGGCCGCCACGCGGCGCAGACGCCGCGGCGGGAGCGTTGGTCGCGCCGGCTGGCGGCGCGGCGCGCGATAGGGCTTGGGCTTCTGCATCGAACGTTCCTTCAGCGTATCTACTTCCGGAAACCCTGCGCGAACCCTCAGGTTCCGCGATGCCGCGCCATCAGCTGTGCGAGGAAGCGGTACAATCGTTCGCTGTTGGCGGCCCAGGTGAACGGCTCCGCAACCCGGCGCACCGCGGCCGCTGCGGGCGGATCGGCCAGGAGCGCGGCGATCGCGGTGGCGAAGGCGGCCGGGTTGCGCGCGACGATGTGGCCGGCGGCGGGCACCGTCACCACCTGCCGGGCGCCCCCGACATCGGGGATGACGATCGGCGTGCCGCTGGCCAGCGCCTCCAGCCACGCATTGGCCAGCCCTTCGGAGGCCGAGGCCAGCGCCATCACATCGGCGGCGGCGAGCAGATCGGCGATCCGCTCGGGCGGGATCGCGCCGAGCAGCCGGACGCGATCGGCGAGCCCCATCGCCGCGATCTTGGCGGCAAGGCGCGGCGCTTCGGGCCCCTGGCCGGCAATGGCAAGCTGCACGCCGGGCAGCGCCGCGACGGCGTCGATCAGCAGGTCATGCCCCTTGAGCGGGATCAGCGCGCCGACCGAGGCGACCAGCGGCCCGGCGATGCCGAGCGCCTGCTTGGCCGCCTGCCGGTCGCGCGGGGCGAAGCGGGTCAGGTCGACGCCGGTGACGATGCAGTCGATCCGCTCGGCGGGCATGCCGAGCGCGATCATGTCGTCGCGCAGTGCCAAGGAGACGGAGAGCAGCCCGTCGGCAGCCTGGCCGGCGCGGACGATCTGGCGGGCGATGGCGGGGCGGCGGGTCCATTGGTGGATGTCCGATCCGCGCGCCTTGATCGACACCGGCACGTCGAACGCCTTGCCGAGCGCAATCGCGGCGGGGCCGTCCGGAAAGAAGAACTCGGTGCTGATCACGTCGAAGGGGAAGTCCCGTCGCAGCCGCGCCAGCATCGGGCGCAGGGCGCGCGCCAGCATCGCCGCATGGAGGCGACCGCCGGTGCCGGGAAGATTGAGAAAAGGTGGGCGATGGACGCGAAGGCCGCGCCAGTCCTCCTGCAGGGGCTGGGCGGCAAGTGCCGCGTAGCGCGCGTGCCGATCCAGCGGGAAAGGTGGCAGTCCGCGCGGGGACACCACCTGCACCTCCACCCCGTCGCGCGCGGCCAGCGCGCGGGTCTGGCGCTCGACGAAAATGCCGAAATTGGGCCGCGAGGCGTCCGGGAACAGGGTGGAGAGCACGAGCACGCGAAGCATGTCCCGGGGCTATAGCGCCCCGGGGTTAATGCTTCGGCGTGTCAGCGGCAGCTGTTGCCGCCGCGTTCGATGGCGCGGCCGGCCAGCGCGCCGGCGACGCCGCCCAGCACCGTGCCGGCCGTACGGTCGCCGCTGGTATCGATGGTGCGGCCGAGCAGTCCGCCCGCCACGGCGCCGACGACGAGGCCGGTGGTGCCGTCGGGCTTGCGGCAATAGCGGCGGCCGTCGCGACCACGCCATTCGCGATAGGCATAGCGGCGACGGTCGTCGCGGTAGCGGCGGTCGTCATGATCGCGATAGTAGCGATCCTGGCCGATCACGGCCTTGGCTTCGGCCTGGGTCGTCGGCAGGACGATCGCGGCGGGAACGGCAAGCGCCGCGGCGCTGAGCGAGAGAAACAGAATACGCATGACTAACTCCCCGATGGTTCTGATGAAGTGAACGTGTCGGGTTTAGGCGCGGTTGCATGAACCTGATACTACACGGCGTTCAGCTGCGTGGCAGGCAGGAGGCAAGGCGAATGGACGAAGCGCGGGCGATCATCGAGCGGCTGGGGCTGGCGCCACATCCCGAAGGCGGCTGGTATCGCGAGACATGGCGGGCCGCTGCGGCGCCGGGCGCGCGCGCCGGGGGCACCGCGATCCTGTTCCTGCTCGAGGCCGGGCAGCGATCGCACTGGCACCGTGTCGACGCCGACGAGCTGTGGCTGTGGCACGCCGGGGCGCCGCTCGACCTCCGCATCGCGAGCGCCGCCGACGGCATCGTGGAGACGTGGACGCTGGGCGGCGATGTGCTTGCCGGCCAGGTGCCGCAGGCGCGGGTACCGGCCGGCGAATGGCAGGCGACGGAAGCGCCCCATGGCTGGGGGCTGGTGAGCTGCACGGTCGTGCCGGGCTTCGACTTCGGCGGGTTCGAGCTCGCCACGCCCGACTGGTCGCCGCCGGGGGCGTGACCGGATTTATCCCCGTTATCCACAGGTTCCACAGGGGGGCGCCCCGGCTTTGCACTTGGTGCGACTCGCCGCGGGTGAGACCATCGGTGCTGTAAGAACACGGAGGTGGTGGCGGGAAACCAACGCGCTTCCAGGCACTTACGGCTTCGCGCTGATGCCTTCCCGACGGGGAGCGCGAGGCGCGGGCAGGGGCGGACGTCGCGGTCTTCCTGGGCGCGCGTCCGATCCAGCGGCACCTCTTGCGTTCCTGCCGAAGCAGGGGGTGCTGGCCGCCGATACGAAGGAGCGTTGCGCTCCGGCGCGAGCCGCGCGGATCGGCGACATGGGGGCTGGCGGCAACGCCAGCCCCTTTTAGCGCGCACACGTTCTGCGGTAGAACCCGCCGACGGAGGTCAGGCGAGTTCCCACTCGAGCGCGATCTCGGCCTTGAGCAGCTTGGAGACCGGGCAGTTCGCCTCGGCACCCTTGGCCAGCGCCTCGAACTGCGCCTCGCTGATGCCGGGAACTTCGGCGCGCAGCTTGAGGTCGGAGCGGCTGATCTTGAAGCCGTCGCCCTCCTGGTCGAGCTTCACCGCGGCGATCGTCTCCAGCGTGCCGTCGCTGAACCCGGCCTGGGCGAGCGCGAAGCTGAGCGCCATGGTGAAGCAGCCGGCATGGGCGGCGGCGATCAGCTCTTCCGGGTTGGTGCCCTTCTCGTCGCCGAAGCGGGTGTTGAAGCTGTAGGGCGTCGCTTCCAGCACGCCCGAGGGGCTGGTGAGCTGGCCTTTGCCGGTCTTGCCGAAGCCGGTGTAGCGGGCAGTGGCGGTGCGCGTCGTCATGGCAGGGCTCCTGGAAACGAAGATCGGGCCGGGGACTCGGCCCCGGCCCGATCCTATCAGCGGCAGGTGACGTTGTTGTTGTTGCGGTCGATCGAGCGACCGGCCGCCGCGCCCGCCGCCGCGCCGAGCAGCGTGCCCAGCGTCTGCGAGCCGCCCGGCGCGATGATGTTGCCGAGCAGGCCGCCCGCGACGCCGCCGACGATCAGGCCGGTGGTGCCGTCGTTGCGGCGGCAATAATAGCGGCCGTCCTGGCCGCGATAGACGCGGTCGTTGCGCGACAGGCGGCGCTCGCGATAGCTTTGGTCGTCGCGATAATAGCGGTCGGCATAATAGCCGTTATAGGCGGGGTCCGGCCGGTTATAGTCGTAGGAGCGATAGCCGTTATAGCCCGCCGAGTTGGTGCCGAAGCCGTCTTCGGCGCAGCCGGACAGCAGGGTGGCCGCGGCGACCATGCCGAGAGCGAAGATGCGCATCGTGTCTCTCCTGATCCTTGTTGGGAATGCTGAGGCAATGCGCAGCCGCGCGGAAGGTTGCGCGACTGCACCGAACCGGGTGGTTCAGGAGGGTGCGGCGTCGAATCGGCGCAGTTCGTCGGCCTGGCCGGCGACGAGGGTGGGGGCCGATCCGCCGGCCAGCGCGGGACGCAGCGCGTCGCGCTCGCTTTCCGGAACCGGAGCCGAGGGATCGGGCCGGAAGTCCTCGATCGCGCGCTTGCTGCCATCGGAATGGCTGTCGCCCAGCAGGTCGGTCGGCACGGTGCCCGGTGCCGCGTCGGCCGGCTTGCGGTTGCGCAGCAGCCCGAAGGCGAGCGCGCCGACCGCACCGAGGCCGGTCGCGGCGATGGCGGCGATCCCGGCCTTGCCGATGCCCGACTTCTTCTTCTGCACCTTGGTCGCGGGCGTGGCAGCCTTGGGCGCGCGCTTCGGGCGCGGCTTGGGTGCGGGCTTCGCGGCAGCGGGGTCTACCGTCGTCTCGGGGGCGGCAGCGGATGCAGCCTTGGGCGTGCGCTTGCGCGGCGTCGTGGACTTCGGGGTCTTGCTGGCAGTGGCCATCGAAATCTCCTTTCGGTTACGGCACGGTCAACGGGTCGGGCGCGGGGGTGTTCCGAAGGGCGGCCCGATCAGCGCGCGCAGATGCGGGTGCGCGGGTTGACCCAGCATCCGTCCTGCAGCGCGACGATGCCGAGCGGGTCCATCGCCTTGTCGTCGTCCGGGTCCGCATTCCAGCTGGCGTCGGCCTTGCCGTCGCCGCGCACGCTGACCACGGCGAAGTGCGAGTGGGCGGGTTTGCCGGCGCTCCAGGTGTTGAGCGTGTAGCCGCCATCGCCCATCGGGAAGACCTGACAGGGGCCGTCGACCAGGCGCTTCCCGTCCACCTCGAACCGGCATTGGCGCGTGGCCGATCGCGGGGCGGCGCCGGCGTCTGCCGCAGCCGTACTGCGGGGCGTGGGCACGGGAGCGGGCGTCGCGGGCGGCGTGGACGGGGCATTGGCGCCTGCGGGCGGATCGGGCGGCGCGCCGTTGCAGGCGGCGAGCGGCGTCACGAGCAGCAGGGCGGCGGCGGCGCGGGTCGTGAAAGGCAAGGACGTTCTCCCGAGAAGCTATCCGCCCGTACCGCCCGCACCGGCCTTGGTTCCCGCGAGGCGGGCCCGATGCGTGGCAGCGACCGGAAAAGGCGGGAAATCGCGCGCGTGCTGCCTTCTGAGGTGAACTTGGCGCCAAATCCTCCTATCTGACTCCCCATGCCCTCCCGCTTCGCCTCCGTCCCCCATCGGCGCGCCCTGATCGACCGCCGTGCCGTCGCCGAACGCCTCGCCGCCCTGGAGGCGCGCGACACCGCGGCGCTGCGCCAGGCGGGTGCCACCGCGCTCAAGGCGGCGCTCGATGCCGGGCAGGCCGAGATCGCCCGGCGGCTCGCCGAACATCCGTCGCGCGGGCTGGAAGCGGCGGCGGCGGGCGCCTTCCTCACCGATCAGATCCTGCGCCTCCTGTGGGACTTCACGGTCGAGCGGCTGCACCCCAACGCCAACCCCACCACCGCCGAGCGGATGACGCTGATCGCGGTGGGCGGCTATGGCCGCGGCGAGATGGCGCCGCATTCGGACATCGACATCGGCTTCCTCACCCCCTGGAAGGTCACCGGCTGGAGCGAGCAGGTGATCGAATCGATGCTCTATTCGCTGTGGGACATGCGGCTGAAGGTGGGGCATTCGTCGCGCTCGCTCGACGAGATGGTCCGCCAGGCCAAGGCGGACGTGACGATCTGCACCGCGCTGGTCGAGGCACGCTATGTCTGGGGCGATACCGATCTCTACGAGGAGGCCGCGCGCCGCTTCAAGGCCGAGGTGCAGGCGGACAGCGCCCGCGGTTTCATCACCGCCAAGCTGGAGGAGCGCAACGCCCGCCACAAGAAGATGGGCGACAGCCGCTATGTCGTCGAACCCAATGTGAAGGAAGGCAAGGGCGGCCTGCGCGACCTCCACACGCTCTTCTGGATCGGCAAGTTCGCCTACAACGTCCGCGAGCCGGCCGAGCTGGTCGAGGCCGGGCTGCTGACCCCCCTCGAATATCGCCAGTTCCGCCGCGCGGAGAACTTCCTCTGGGCGGTGCGCTGCCAGCTGCACCTGATCACCAACCGGCCCGAGGACCGGCTGACCTTCGACGTCCAGCGCGAGATCGCCGAGCGCATGCGCTTCGCCGACCGGCCGGGCATGTCCAAGGTCGAGCGCTTCATGCGCTACTACTTCCTCCAGGCGAAAGTGGTGGGCGACCTTACCGGCGTGTTCCTCGCGCATCTCGACGAGAAGTTCGCCGCGCGCGGGCGCCGTTTCGGCTTCCCCGCGCTGTGGCGCGGGCGGCGCAAGCTCAAGGGCTTCGTGCTCGAGCGGGGCCGGCTGGCGATCCCGCGCGACAGCTATTTCCGCGAGGACCCGGTCCGCCTGATCGAGCTGTTCGCGCTCGCGGACCAGCACGAGCTGGAGATCCACCCGCTGGCGATGCGCGCCGCCGCCCGCGACGCCAAGCTGGTCGACGACGTCCGCACCGATCCGCGCGCCAACGCGCTGTTCCTCGACGTGCTGACCTCGCCACGCGATCCCGAGACGGTGCTGCGCTGGATGAACGAGGCGGGCGTGTTCGGCCGATTCGTGCCGGACTTCGGCCGTGTCGTCGCGCAGATGCAGTTCGACATGTACCATCACTACACGGTGGACGAGCATTCGATCCGCGCGATCGGGCTGCTCAGCCGGATCGAGAAGGGGCAGTTGAAGGACGACCACCCGCTGGTGAGCGATATCGTGCACCAGCTCGCGTCGCGCCGCGCGCTCTACGTCGCGGTGCTGCTCCACGATATCGCCAAGGGTCGCAGCGGCGACCATTCGATCCTCGGCGCCGAAGTGGCGGAGCGGCTATGCCCGCGGCTGGGGCTCAGCCCCGGCGAGACCGAGATGGTGGCATGGCTGGTGCGCTGGCACCTGCTGATGTCCGCCACCGCGTTCAAGCGCGACTTGGCCGACTTCAAGACGATCCTCGATTTCACCGCCCAGGTGCAGAGCGCCGAACGCCTTCGCATGCTGCTGGCGCTCACCGTCGTCGATATTCGTGCGGTGGGCCCCGGCGTTTGGAACGGCTGGAAGCGCCAGCTGCTAGGCAATCTCTACGAGGCGGCGGAAGAAGTGCTGCGCCTCGGCCACAAGCAGCGCGGCCGCACCGAGCGGATCGCCGCCAAGCAGGACGAGATGGCGGCGCTGCTCGGCTGGGACGCCGCACGGCTGGAAGCGTTCAAGAAGCGATTCACCGAAAGCTACTGGATCGCCGAGCCCGTCGACGTGCTGGCGCGCAACGCCGTGATGGTGGCGGAGGCCGGCAACGCCACGCTGCATGTCGAGGCGCAGGTCTATCCCGATCGCGGCGCGACGCTGGTGACGGTCTATGCCGCCGACCATCCCGGCCTGTTCTACCGCATTGCGGGCGCGATCCATGTCGCCGGCGGCAACATCATCGACGCGCGCATCCACACGACGCGCGACGGCATGGCGCTCGACAATTTCCTGGTCCAGGACCCGTTCGGCCAGCCCTTCGACGAAGAGGCTCGGCTCAACCGGCTGAAGACCGGAATCGCCGATGCGCTGGCGAACCGCGCCCGGCTTTCCGAACGGCTCAAGACCAAGGCGCCGGTGCGGCTGCGCGCCGATGCCTTTTCGATCGAACCCAATGTGTTCATCGACAACAAGGCCTCGAACCGCTTCACCGTCATCGAAGTCAATGCGCGCGATCGGCCGGCGTTGCTCTACAGCCTTGCCAATGCACTGTTCCAGTCGAAGGTGACGATCCACTCCGCGCATGTCGCGACCTATGGCGAGCGCGCGGTCGATACCTTCTATCTGACCGACCTGATCGGGGATAAGATCAGCGCGACGTCCCGACTCAAGTCGATCGAGCGGCGTCTGCTGGAAGCCGCGGCCGGCGAGGAGATCGCCCAGGCCGCCTGATCGGGGGAACGGGCATGCCGGTGGTAGGACTTGGGGGCTATTTCTTCCGTGCGAAGGATCCGGAGGGGCTGAAGGCCTGGTATCAGGAAATGCTGGGCGTCGGCGGCGGTTGCGGCACCGATGCCGAGGGGCAGGCCAGCCCGTGGTTCTGGTATCCCGAGCCGGGCGGCGTCGTGTTCCAGCCCTTCGCGGCAGACAGCAGCTATTTCGCCGCCGACAAGCCGGTGATGCTCAATCTGCGGGTGATTGACTTGGACAGTCTGCTGGAGCAGCTCAACGCCGCCGGCATCGCGATCGAGACGCGGGCGGAGTGGGACAGCCCCGAGACCGGCCGCTTTGCCCGCATCCACGATCCGGAAGGCAATCCGATCGAATTGTGGGAAGCGCCGGCCGAGTAACGTCGCGCATCTCCACCCGCCGTCGGCCCGGCGAACGCTGGGGTCGCCGGGGGGGGGGCTGCGCGTGCCCGTTCCGGCGCTTCTGCGGGAGATGCCAGCGTGCGCTGGCATGACGGTAACGGGATGGGGCGCCATCCAAGTCGCCGCCCGTAAGGCATCCGGCAGGCGCCGTAGCGCCTGCCGGCCTGTCGATCAGCGCAGCGGCGCCACGCGCAGCGAGGCCATCGGCGCGTCGCTGGTGTTGGTGTCGATCTTCCAGACGATCTTCTTTTCGCTGCCGATCGTCTCGGCGCCTTCCTCGTTGTTCTGGCTCAGCAGCTCGGCGTCGGTGGTCAGCGTGAAGGTGCCGGACATGCGGCTGTAAATCTCGCCGATCCCGCCGATCGGGACCGAGGCCATGCCCGAGGCGAAGCTGCTCATGCCGCCGGCCCCGGTCGGGTCGCCCTTGGGCCGTGCGAAGCCCGGCGCCTTGACGCGCAGGCTGTCCTTGCCGCGCAGCTCGATCGCGAGCCAGGGGAAGACGACCTCGTTGTCGAGGTTGTACGGGTAGACGAAGCTGTGATCGAGCACGCCGGACAGGGCGAAATCGACATAGAAAATGCCGTCCCCGCGATATTCGACGGTCTTGTAGCCGGCTTCCTTGGCAAGCTCGCCGGCGAGCTTGCGGAAGGTCTCGTCGCGCTTGGCCTTGTCCTCGGCGGTGAGCTCGAGCGCCGACATGTCGGGTGCGGCCGACTTCGCCGAGCCGTTCTTGGCCTTGGCGCCCGACTCCATGCCCATCTTCATCAGCTTGCCGCCGAGGCCCTTGATGTCCAGCGCGGCGACTTCGCCCTTGTAGGTGAAGGTGAAGCTTCGGTCGCGGTGAATGGTCAGCGCGGAGTCGAACTTGCCGGGCACGAACAGGCAGCTGGCCAGCACCAGGGGCGCCAGCACCACGAGTGCCAGCGACCGCAACATCTTCAACATGAAATTCCCCCTCTTGAGATCAGCCCCGTGTGTTCACCGCATAGAGCGCCACCGCGGCGGCGTTCGACACGTTGAGGCTTTCCACCTTAGGCGAGATCGGCAGGCGGGCCAACTCGTCGCAATGCGCCTCGGTATTCTGGCGCATGCCTTCGCCCTCGGCGCCGAGCACGAGCGCGACACGGCCTTCGCCCATCACCTCGCCCAGCGTCGCCTTGGCATGGCCGGTCAGGCCGACGCGCCAGAAGCCGGCCTCGGCGATCTCGTCGAGCGCGCGCGACAGGTTCACCACGCGCACCCAGGGCACCACCTCCAGCGTCCCCGCCGCCGCGCGGGCAAGCGTGCCGGTCTCGGGCGGCGCATGCCGGTCCTGCGTGACGATGCCGAGCGCGTCGAACGCCGCCGCCGAGCGCAGGATCGCGCCGACATTGTGTGGATCGGTCACTTGGTCGAGCACGAGCAACGGACGCTTGTCCTCGGCACCCTGTTCGAGGAGGTCGCCCAGCCAGATCTCCTCGAGCGGATCGACTTCCGCCACCAGCCCCTGGTGCGGTGCGTCGGCCGGCACCAACCGGCCGAGATCGGCGGCCTCGGCATAGGTGATCGGGATGACCGGGGGCAGGTCCAGCGCCGACAGCGCCTCGCGCGTGCCCCAGATCTTGCGCACCGTCCGCTCGGGATTGGCGAGTGCCGCGAGCACCGCGTGGCGGCCGTAGAAACGCGGTCGCGATGCAGATGCCTGGCTGGGACGATGGCCTCGACGTTTCATCAGTGTGCAGACTCCGGGAAGGGGTAGAACTGATCGGCCGGGGTCGGCGCGGTCGCAAGCGGCACGCGCGGCAGCGGCTGATCGCTGTTGGCAGCGTTGATCAGGAATTCGGCGAGGATCAGTGCGCCCTGGCGCATGTCGTCGGCCTTCAGATGATCGAACGTATCGACGTCCGTATGGTGCACCATGGAGCCATAGTCGAGGGGGTCCTGGATGAACTGGAACGCGGGGATGCCGACCGCGTCGAAGAAGACATGGTCGGTGCTGCCGGTGCGCCGCGCCGAAACCTCGATCGCGCCCATGCTGCGGAACGGCGCGAACCACTGCTCGAAGATCGGCATCACCGCGGTGTTGCCCTGGGCGTAGATGCCGCGGATCTTGCCCGATCCGTTGTCGAGGTTGAAATAGGCGGCGAGCTTGCCGTGGTCCGGCCCCGGCGTGATCGGGAAGGCGCGGCTCCAGGTCATGTAGCGCACCATGCCGCTGGCGCCGGCATCGACCGGGCGCTTGGCGACATGGTTCTCGACATAGGCCATCGAGCCGAGCAGGCCCTGCTCCTCGCCGGCCCACAGCGCGAAGCGGATCGCGCGCTTGGTCTTGATGCCCGATGCCTTGATGATGCGCGCGGCCTCCATCACCATCGCGCTGCCGGCGCCATTGTCCGCCGCGCCGTCGCCCATCGCCCAGCTGTCGAGATGCGCGCCGGCCATCACATAGCCGGCCTTGGGGTCGGTGCCGGGGATGTCGGCGAGGACGTTGTAGGCCTTGGTGTCGCTATCGTCGAAATGGTTGACCGCGTCGATCTCCAGCGTCGGCTTGGCGCCCATCTTGGCGAGGCGGGCGAGGCGGCGATAATCCTCGGCGGCGATCTCGATGCCGGGGAGCAGGCCCGACTGGCCGACCTGGAACTGGCTGTTCTGGCCGTGGACCAGTTTGCCGTTGCGGCTCGACATGATCGCATAGCCGATCGCGCCTTCCTCCTTCAGAAACGCGTCGCGCTTGGCGCCGAAGGTGAGGCGGGCGGGGTTGAACGCGCGGTTGCCGCCGCCACCGTTGAGCAGGTCGTACTGGTCGCGCTTGGTGAGTTCGTCGTCGGTCCAGCGCTTGAACGGCGCCTCGGTCGCTTCCTCGAGCTCGCGCGGCTCGCTGATCAGCACCACCTTGCCCTTCAGCTTGCCCTTGAACTGGGCGAACGCCGCCTCGTCGGCGAGGGGGGCGAGCACCACCTCGCCGGTGACCGCGCCGCTGGTGCCCGGCGTCCAGGGCAGGGGGGCGGCGACCAGCTGGAGCGGGCGGGGGGCGACCATGCGCACGGCGAGCTTCTCGTTCCACCAGCCGCGGCCGAACTCGAAGCCTTCCTTGTGGACATTCACCAGGCCCCATTCGCGGAACTTGGCCTGGGTCCAGTCCTCGGCCTTGCGGATGCCGGGCGAGTTGGTGAGGCGCGCGCCGATCACGTCGGTGAGATACTGTGCGATTCGCATGACCTCGCTGTGGTTGGTGCCCTGGTCGATCACGCGGTCGGTCGGCGTGGTCTGGATCGTCTGGGCCGCGATCGGCGCGCTGGCGAGCAGCGCAGCGGTGATGGCGAGCATGGAACGGCGCATCGGTTTTCCCCCAAAAAGTGTGCGCCGGACGCTATGCGCGCAAAAGAGTGCACGCAAGGCGTTGACAGGCCCGCTTCGCTTCGGCATTGGGCCCCCTCGCTCGCAAGCGGCGGTCTCCATGGATAGGTGGCCGAGTGGTTAAAGGCAGCAGACTGTAAATCTGCCGGGCTTCGCCCTACGGTGGTTCGAATCCATCCCTATCCACCACCGCCGCTGCGAGCGAAATCCTCGCTCTCGCTGCATCGCCTCACCGGAACCAGGATTGGGCCGGCTGCGGATCATCGCCCGCAGACGCGGGGAGGGCCGGCGTTGCGCGACGAAATGCGTTCGGCCGGTTCCGGCTAGGATTGCCGGCCGTACAGCGCCAGGGTGCGTTCGCGATACTCGATGAGCTGCAGCAGATGGTCCATCTCGCGGATGCGTTGCACCGGCGCGCCCTCGCGAATGGCGGCTTCGATCTGCTCCAGCAGATAGGAAGCACTGCCCGCGCCATGGGTGAGATAAATCGCTTCGGCGCGCTCCAGGAGCGTAGAGAGCGGCGTCACCTGGCCATCCTTGCAAGCAAAGCGCGCTCCATATCCAAAATGGACTTGCTTGTGCAATGGTTAACACTTTGTGCAGCCATCAACATGTGCATCGGTCCTGTCCCGCGTCGGGATAACTCCTGACTTGTCCGCGTCCGCGTAAAAATCCAATACGGATATAAAGATGCGCGAGTTTTATAGATAATGAACGAACGGGGTTCAGGGGTTGCAGCGGCGTGTGCGCATCTGCGGGATGCGATCGCGTTGCTGGACAGCGTGGGCGAAGATGCCGAAGCGGCGAATATTTCGCTCTCGCTCGAGCGTCTCGCTTCCAAATATGGAATTATGCAGCCGGCCGGTTCAGCGCGCGATCCAGGATGAGATCGAAGAAGCGTTCCAGCGCTGCCCCGGTGTCGTCGCTCAGTTCCAGATAGGTGAAGCGCCGGTCGTTCGGCAGGCTGCGCTTGTGGATCATGCCGCGCTTGGCGAGCGCGTTGATCCAGCGCAGCGCCGTCGTCGTCGGCACGCCCGCCGCCGTGCAGGCGGTGGAGGTGGAGACATCCTGCCCCTCGCACCGGCTGACATACAGGGTAAGCAGGATGTTGAAGGCCGGATCCGCGAACAGGTCGGTGGCGACTTCGCGTTCCAGCAGCGTGCGGGTCCACAACATCAGCCGGGCGAGTTCCAGCCGGTCGAACCGCCCGGCGCGCCCCGCGCGTCCGGCGGGCGCAGGTGACTCGCCCGCCAGTTGCGTGAACAGCTGCTTGATCTCGCTGAGCCGCGCGTCGACCTCCTGGAATAGTTCGGCGCTCGGCACCCCCAATTTCTCCCTCATCGTGGCGTACGCTTAGGCAGCGAATGATGTGCGATCAACATATGGATGTCGTTAGGGACGTATAAACCTTCTAGTTCCTGCGTGTCTGCAAGTTCGCATGTATATCCACTCAGAATACGGAAGCGACCAACTGGCGAAACGCATCGGCCCGGTGGCTCATCGCATGCTTGGCAACTGGATCCATTTCGCCAAACGTTTCCATTTTGCCTGTCGGCAGGAACATGGGATCATAGCCGAAGCCCTGTTTCCCACGCGGCGGCCAGACGAGGGTGCCGTGTACCCGGCCTTCGAACCATTCGACATGGCCGTCCGGCCAGGCCAGCGCCAGCGCGCAGACGAAATGCGCGGCGCGGCTGGTTTCCGGCGGCAGGGCCTCGAGCTTGTCCTGGACCCGCTGCATGGCGAGCCCGAAGTCACGCCCCTCGAACGGGGCGACCGGTTCCAGCCCGTCCATGCCGGGTGCGGCCACGCCCCAGCGCGCCGAATAGATGCCGGGCGCAAGACCTAGGGCCTCGACGCACAGTCCCGAATCGTCGGCCAGCGCGGGGAGGCCCGACAGGTCCGCCGCCTGCAGCGCCTTGAGCTCGGCATTGGCGACGAAACTGGTGCCGGTCTCCTCGGGTTCGGGCAGGTCGAGTTCGGCGGCCGAGACTGGCTCGATCCCGTAGGGACCGAGCAGCTCGCGGATCTCGCGCACCTTGCCTGCATTGTGGCTGGCGATCACCAGCCTGCCGGGGGCAAGCTTGCGGATCGCCTGGGGGGCATCGCCTTCGCCGCTCACGCGACCGCCTTCAACTGGGCGTCGAAGATGCGGGTGCAGCCGATGCGGGCGAGGCGGAGCAGGCGCAGCAGACCTTCCTCGTCATAGGTCGCGCCCTCGGCGGTGGCCTGCGCCTCGGCGATGTTGCCGTTGGCAAGCAGCACGAAGTTCGCGTCCGCATCGGCCGACGAATCCTCGGGATAGTCGAGGTCGAGCACCGGCGTGCCCTGGTAGATGCCGCAGCTCACCGCCGCGACCTGGGTGGTGATCGGATCGACGGTGATCGCGCCCTCGGCCATCAGCTTGTTGACCGCGAGCCGCAGCGCCACCCAGGCGCCCGAGATCGCCGCGGTGCGGGTGCCGCCATCGGCCTGGAGCACGTCACAGTCGAGCGTGATCTGGCGCTCGCCGAGCAGCTTGAGGTCGGTCACCGCGCGCAGCGAGCGGCCGATCAGCCGCTGGATTTCCTGGGTGCGGCCGGACTGCTTGCCCTTGGCCGCTTCGCGCTGGCCGCGGGTATGGGTGGCGCGCGGGAGCATGCCATATTCGGCGGTCACCCAGCCTTCGCCCTTGCCGCGCAGGAACGGCGGCACGCGCTCCTCGACGCTGGCGGTGACGAGCACGCGGGTGTCGCCGAAGCCGATCAGCACCGAGCCTTCGGCGTGGCGGGTGAAGTTCGGGGTGATGGTGATTTCCCGCATCTCGTCGGGGGCGCGGCCGGATGGGCGCATGCGATTCAGTCTCCCTACAGGTAGAGCCGGGCACCTAGACCCTGGCGGCGCGTTTCGCCAGTCTCGCACGAAATAGGGGAGCAATGCATGCGGGTTATGGTCGTACTTGTCGCCGCGGGCGCGATGCTCGGGGGCTGTATCCCGCAGGTCGCGGCGCCCGATCGACCCGCGCGCCCTGTCCCGGCGCCGCCGTCGCGGCCGGCACTGCCTCCGGTGGCAAGTGGGACGTCGGCCGGACCCGCGGCGCCGATCGTCCGCGGCGAGATGCTCCGCTACACGACCAGCCCCTGCTTCGGCGCCTGCCCGGTCTATACGGTGACGGTGCGGCCCGACGGCACCGGCACCTTCGAGGGCCAGCGCTTCACCGCGGTGACCGGCGCCCGCGACTTCCGCGTAACGCCCGCCCAATATGATGCCTTTCTCACCCGCCTTGCGCCCTATCGCCCGCGCAGCGGCACCGTGCGTGTCGCGCCGGGCACACCCGCGTGCGGCCAGCACGCCACCGACATGCCGAGCGTGGAGGTCCAATGGGACGGCAAGGCGGGGCACCGGGCCTTCTCCTATTATTTCGGCTGCGATCGCGCGCGGAGCCCCGGCGTGGCCGACGCGCTGGGATCGGCCCCCGATCTGCTGCCGATCGCGGCGCTGATCGGCGCGCGGCCTTGAAGCAGGGGCGCCCCACCGCCTAGATACGGGTCACCATGATCACGCCGCCGATCCACGAGCTGACCGACCGCGCGCGCGACGTGTTTCGCATCGTGGTCGAATCCTATCTCGACAGCGGCGCGCCGGTGGGGTCGCGCACCATTTCGCGCATCTCGGCGCTCAACCTGTCGCCGGCGTCGATCCGCAACGTGATGCAGGATCTGGAAGAGCTGGGCCTGCTCGCCGCGCCCCATACCAGCGCCGGCCGCATGCCCACCGAAAGCGGGCTGCGCCTCTTCGTCGACGGGATGATGCAGGCCAGCGAGCCCTCGGTAGAGGAACGCGCCGCGATCGAGGCGCGCGCCGGCATCGGCGGCCCCGTCGAGGATGCGATCGCCGAAACGACGGCGGCGCTCTCGGGCCTCTCCGCCTGCGCGGGGCTGGTGCTGGTGCCCAAGGCCGAGACCGTGCTGCGCCAGTTCGGCTTCGTACCCCTGAGCCGGGACCGCGCGCTCGCGGTGCTGGTCGGCGAGGACGGATCGGTCGAGAACCGGGTGGTCGAGCTGCCGGGCGGGGTCGATCCGATGTCGCTTCAGCGCGCTGCCAATTACATGAGCGCGACGCTCGCCGGGCTGACGCTCGCCGAGGCCCGCGCCCGGATCGACCGCGAGCTGCGCCAGCAACAGGCCGCACTCGATGCCGCCTCCGCCGATCTGGTCGAGCGCGGGCTTGCCGTGTGGAGCGAGGACGGCGGGCGTCGCCCCGTGCTGATCGTCCGCGGCCAGGCTCGGCTGATCGACACCGGCGCGACCGAGGATCTCGACCGCGTCCGCCAGCTGCTCGACGAACTGGAGGGCAAGGAGGAAATAGCCCGGCTGCTCGACAGCGCCCGCGAGGGCGAGGCGGCGCGGATCTTCATCGGCTCCGAGAACAAGCTGTTCGCATTGTCCGGCTCGTCGGTGATCGCCAAGCCGGTGCGCGCGCTCGACGGTCGCGTCGTCGGCGTCGTCGGGGTGATCGGCCCCACCCGGTTGAACTATGCCCGCGTCGTGCCCATGGTGGATTTCACGGCGGCCACACTGGCCCGTTTGCTGGCCTGAAGAAAACAGGGAACCATGTCCGAGAACATCGAAAATACCGAACCGACCCAGGGCGAAACGCTTCGGGAGGAAACCGCGGAAGCCGCACCCGAAGTGGCGGAGCACGACCGTGTCGCCGAGCTGGAGGCGCAGCTGGCCGAGGCCAGGCAGGCGCATCTCTACGTCCAGGCCGACATGCAGAATCTCCGCCGCCGCACCGAGAAGGAAGTGGCGGATGCGCGCGCCTATGCCGCGACCAGCTTCGCCCGCGACATCCTGTCGGTGGCGGACAATCTCGGTCGCGCGCTGCAGGCGATCCCCGCCGAGCTGCGCGACGACGAGAAGATGAAGGGCCTGGTCGTCGGGCTCGAAGCCACCGGCCGCGAACTGGAGGCGGTGTTCGGCCGCCACGGCATCTCCAAGGTGGCGTCCCTGGGCGAGGCGCTCGACCCGAACAAGCACCAGGCGATGATGGAAATGCCGGTGGCCGACAAGGAGCCCGGCACCGTGGTGCAGGAAATCCAGTCCGGCTACATGATCAAGGATCGGCTGCTTCGCCCCGCGCTGGTCGCGGTCGCCAAGAAGCCCGACTGACCGAGCGCTGCCCCGCGCCGCCGGGCGCGGGGCAGCGGGTGCCGCGTTGCGGCACTCTGCAGTCTGGCCACCCGGTTGACATGGGTAGAGGCCGCGCTTCCGTGCGGCTGTTTCGTAACGGATCCGAGAAGGAACCATGCCCAGTAACGATCACAGTAGACCGACCGCGCCTGTCCGGGCCGCCGCGCTGATCTGATCCTACTGGTCACCTCACGCGCCGGCCCGGACGGGCCGGTCGGCAGTGAGGTGTATCCATGAATGCAGCCATTCGCTTCCTGTACGACCTGCGCCGGATCGGTGCGTCGCGGGATCTCAACACGGTGTTCGACGAACGCCTGACCTTCGGCGAGCGGCTCGCCGATCGGGTCGCGGCGGTCGGCGGCTCCTGGGGGTTCATCCTCGGCTTCGGCCTGTTCCTCGCCGTCTGGGCGGTGCTGAATACGGTCGTGCTCGCGGCGCGGGCGTTCGACCCGTTCCCCTTCATCTTCCTCAACCTGATGCTGTCGATGCTCGCGGCGTTGCAGGCCCCGATCATCATGATGAGCCAGAACCGCCAGGCCGCCAAGGACCGGCTCGAGGCGCGGCTGGACTATGAGACCAACCTGCGCGCCGAGGCGCAGATCGAGGAACTGCACGCCAAGATCGACGCGCTTCACGCCGACATCGCGCGGATGCTCGCGGCGCGGACGCCGCGCTGATCAGAAGGCGACGGCGCGCGCTTCCTTCTCGGCCTCGTTGAGCGCGCGCTGGGTGGCGACGCGTTCGGCGCGGACCGCCATCGCTTCCCAGGCGGCCTGCGAGCGGAGATGGCGTTCGCGGACATTGTCGAGATCGCAGCCGGCGGCGGCATTGCCGGCCTCGTCGGCGCGGGCGCGGAACAGTTCGATTTCGGTCATCGGCGCGGTCTCCCGGGGCAAGAGGAACATGCGAAAACGGCGGCCCCCGAGGGAGCCGCCGTCTTGATCTTCAGGTCAGTCTGCCGCCTGGAGATTGACCGCCGCCATCTTGCCGCGGCGATCCTGTTCCAGTTCGTAGGTCACGCGCTGGTTCTGCTGCAGCGTGATCATGCCGGCGCGCTCCACCGCGGTGATGTGGACGAAGGCGTCGTTGCCGCCGGTGTCCGGAGCGATGAAGCCATAGCCCTTGTCGGCGTTGAAGAACTTGACGGTGCCAGTGATGCTCATGAACGTTTTCCTTGCATTGTCGGCGCGCCCCGTGCGGGCGGACCTCGCGCTTCAGGGGCAGAAAAGGAAGGAAAACGGAGCCGCAAAGCGCCAGAGACCAACGATTTGCGACTTCAGCACCCCCTATGTGGACCCTGGCGCGCGCTTATGCAATGGCGGCCCCGCCGAATGCGACGGGGCGCGCCGCCTCAGCGGTTGCCCGCCGGGACCCCTTCCTTGCCGGCGATCACGTACATCGGGGCGACATTGCCGCTCAGCACCGCCGCGCCGACGGTGCGGATCCACGACCGATAGGTGGGCCCCGCCGTCACCGTGTTGTTGCGGATCGTCACCCCGCGCCCCTGGCCGCCGATATAGATCGCATGCCACATCAGGTTCGTCATGACGTTGCCGGTGATCTGGATATTGTCGAACCCGCCCACGTTCGCCTCGTCGCCGAAGAAGATGCCCTGATATTCATGGCCCGGCGCGCCGAAGAACTTGTTGTTGGTGATCTGCATGTTCTTGCAGCCCGTCTTCTTGCCCGAGGTCCAGCACTGGATGCCGTCCGGATGCGCGTCCGGCGCGGTATCGAACAGGAACATCGAATTATTGTCGATCCGGCCGCTGCGGGTGCCCGGGATGTT
The DNA here is from genome assembly GCF_913777625.1 of uncultured Sphingomonas sp. Classification (GTDB taxonomy): domain Bacteria; phylum Pseudomonadota; class Alphaproteobacteria; order Sphingomonadales; family Sphingomonadaceae; genus Sphingomonas. The sequence goes on along the minus strand of NZ_CAJYTI010000011.1, from coordinate 20,169 downwards.
CATCGCGTCGCGGCTGATATAGCTGAAGAAGCTGTTCTCGACCGTGTAGCTGTCGCTGTCGTCGAGGGTCAGCGCGACGCAGAGATCGTGGAACGACACCCCGCTGATCCGCACATTGGACGAGTTGCGGATATACATGCCGTACATGTCGTCCGCCCAGTTGGCGTTGGCCGGGCCGTGCACATAGCCGCCGACGAACGCGACATTGGCCGAACTGTGGACTTCCACCATCTTCGCCCACACCGGATCGCTGCCGCGCACGCGGGTGATGTCGATGTCCTTGAAGGTGAGGTTGCGGACCGAGGCCATCTGCAGCGTGCTGAACGTCGCGGGCGTCGCGGCATTGGCACTCTGGATCGTCACCGGGCTGGTGAAGTTGCGCCCGGCAATGGCGATCTTGCCGTAATTCCCCTTGGCTAGCTGGATGACCTCGCCCCCACGCGCGCGCGCGATCGCGGCGTCCAGCTGTGCTTTTGTGCTGACGGTAATGGCCGACAGCATGGCAAGCGTCGCAATCACGATATTGTTCTCCAAAAATGCGGTGACCCGAGGAACTAAACTCCTTTTAGGGACGCCATAGCGTCGGGCAGGGCTTTTTATGCTGCACTGCGGCCGAGCGTTTTCCGAACAAGACGAGTGACTTGTGCGGGTTTTCGGGGTCCGCGGCGTCGCCGACGAAGCGTGCGATATGCGGGTCCGGCGGCAGCCGGGCGGTCCGGCGGCCCTAGGATGCCGGCCCGCCCGCCGCGGCGGACCCACCGCCGCCGCCGCGCGCCGTGCGCCCGGCCGATCGCGCCGGTGCCGACCGCGGCGTCCGCCGGACACCGCGCGGGCCGCCGTCGCTCGACACGCCCGCCACCGCCGCCGCGGGCAGGGACCGGCCGGGATCCGCCGGGCCCCTGATCGCGGCCGTCCAGCCGATCGCGCCGCGGCCGTCCCCGCCGGCCACCGCCGCGACCTCGGCCGGGTCGAGATCGTCGGCGTCGCCATAGACGTCGACCACCTCGAACGTGTCGGCGAAGAAGGCGTCGCGCGCCTGCGCGGCCTCGGCCCGGCGGGCGGCGAGCGCGGCACGGCGCGGGGCGTCGAGCACCTCGGCCTCCTCCGGCGAGAGTTCGCGCGCATAGTGCGGCGTGCCGTATTCCCCCGCTTCCTCGCCGCAAAAGCCGTCGGGCGGCGGGAAGCTGGTGCGCCATGCATCATGGGTGCTGCTCCACCACACCGGATCGCCGTCCGGATTGTCGGGGTGGCGAAGTTCACGAAGTTTAGGCGCCTGCACGGGGTCGGGCGGCGGCGGGGGCGGGGCGAGCGCGACCAGCCCCGCCGCCTCGGCACGGGCCCATTGGTCGGCGGTCCAGTCCGCCCGTTGCGCCGGATCGAGATCGGCGACGCTTTGCCCGGCGCCCGCCGCGTCGCGGGTGCGCAGCCAGGCATCGGCGCGGGCGAGCGCGCGGATCGCGCCGAGCTCGTCGGCGGCATCCTCGTCCGCCGACCGCCGCGCGAGGAACAGCCCGGCACGCGCCGCGCCGCCGTCGCGGGCGATCACGTCGAGAAACGGCTCGAACTCGGCGGCGACCAGCCGGGCGGCGGCATGGTCGGCGGGGCCGGTGGCGGACTCGGCCAGCCGATCGAGCCGGGCGAGCAGCTGCATCGCCAGCCGATTGTCATGGCGTTCGCGGGTGAGGGTGGCGCCGTCGGGCCGGGTGATCGTCTCCACCGTGCCGTGGAGCGCGCGTTCGAGCAGCGCGTCGGCGAGCCGCTCGCGGGCGAGCAGCAGCGCCGCCTGCCAGCCGAGCGCGAACGCCGCCCCGCGCGCCGAGCGGCGCAGCACATAGGCCGAGGTGACCGACATGCCGAGCGCGGCGCAGCTGTTGGTGACGCTGTGCCCTTCGGCGAGCATGCGCAGGAACTGCTCCTGCCGCGCCGGCGTCCAGCCATCGTGGCGGCCGGCGGCGAGGGCGGGGGTGGTGCCGGGGGTGCCGGGGGGCGGGGCGGTGCGGGGGGTGTCGCGATCGGCGTCGGCGGGCGCGGGCGGGAGGATATCGGCGGATGCGGGCATCGTGCGTCTCCTGGAAGGCCAAGGCGACCTGCCAGATATGCCGGAACGGGGGCTGTAGGACAGCGATTTGTTACTGGTTTGTTCTGTTGGGCGACCCGGTGCCCCCTATATCCTCCCCCGCCAGGGGGAGGTGGCGCGCGACGCGCAACGGAGGGGGAGGATGCCAGACCCTCTCGGCCGCCGTGGATCCTCCCCCTCCGTCAGGCCTTCGGCCTGCCACCTCCCCCTGGCGGGGGAGGACAGGTGCGGGCCGCTCAGCGCGGCCGGTGGGTGGTGCCGATGCCGGGAGTGATGAAGATCGCGGTACAGGTTGCGCCCGGCGCGACATCGGCGGTGTGCCACGTCCCCGGCGGGTTGATCGCATAGTCGCCCGGGGCGAGCGTCACGCTCCCGGTGCTGCCGTCGGCATGTTCCTGGTGGAGCGTGCAGGCGCCCTGGATGCAGATCACGCGTTCCGCGCCGTGCGGGTGCATCTCCCACGAGTCCTAGCGTTCCGAAAGGGCGAACTGCGAGACCAGCCGGCCCTCCTGCCCGTCCGCGGCATGGCGGAAGGGTTAGGCCTCGAACCAGTCGGGGCCGGTGAAGTCGGGCTCGACGCTGGCGCTGGCGGCGCGGCCGAGATGGGCGGGGTTGGTGGGGAGGTGGGGCATGGGGCCTCAGTCCTGCGGCTTTTCGTGTCGGTCGAGGATTGCCTGCACCCGCGCCATGACGACTTCGTGCGGGATGCTGGGTCGGGGGTCGGCGAGCGCCTTCTCGATCTTGGCGCGGAACCACGCGTCATAGGCTTCGGCCGCTTCGGTCGATTCGAACTCGGACTCGATGGGCGGGAGCTTGGCCACATTGGGGAATATAGCGCAGAAGCGGGGGCGGCAGAAGGGTTTTGCGCGCGGAGGCGCGGAGAAGGGAAGGCGCGAAGGGATCGTGCAAGCGGTGTGGCCCTGCGCAACAGCCTGTCATCCCGGCGAAAGCCGGGATCCATTGGGGGCTCCGTAGCAGCGCTTGCTAAGACCGAGAGGCGACTGGATCCCGGCTTTCGCCGGGATGACGGCTGGTGGAGGGGGGAGTCCTCGCCGTGACCGTCGCATCAGGGGGTGCGCACCACCGCATGGTCTACGGCACGCGCGGCATAGGCGAGGTGGGCGCGGGCGTTTTCGCTGACGCCATCGGCCAGCGCACCTAGTACGTCACTGACATGCATCCCGTTGCCAGCGAAGATCGGCTGGCCCTCCAAAGATTTAAGAATGAATGGTAGCGTATTTTGGTCGCTCTAAAAGGCTGGCGCACAAATGCTCATAGCTTGGTACGTTCATCTGTCTTTCTGCGTCTTTGTTGAGCGTCATTTCTATAAAATTCAGAAACATTTACAGAAAATTGTTCTTCGCAATACGTGAAATTCTCGTAAAAAATCTTTGGATCTTCGGGGAAGTGACTGACTATATTACTCTCCCGAACATATATACAAGTAATAGCACTAGCTAATCCATTGAACGGGTCGAAATTATCCAAACTGGTTCGAAAATCTTGCCCGTATGTAAAGGGTGACCCTACAATAGCTCGCTGCGCAGTTTTTAGCCCGTAATTCGTTACGGAAATTCCCAAAAATCCTTCGACGTAAAATCTTTTTACTATGAAAATAGGTTTAAACCCTATGATAGGAAAGATTTCTTCGTCGAATACAACATAAAGATGTATTCCGCCCTTTTGAAAATTTCCATTATCATCTATAGAAAGCGTTTCTAGGAACGCCCCTGTTTGAACATGGTTGTACTGCCCGTTCAGTACGGAAAATTGAAGCAGGCTATCCATAAGTCGTTGGCGAACAACGGAATCGGAAAATTCTTTTGTTACGAGACCTTTTTCGTACTTTTCTAGGGCAAGTGCAGGATCTAAATTTTGCAAAATATCATAAGTTCTATGATAGAATTCACCACTTCCCGAACCGCCGTAAAAAACATTTCCAAAAGATGGAACGTGAAAATTGGACGCGTTCAAAGAGCAAATAACAGTGGCGGGAAAATTATAAGAGGTCCAAATTAGTACTTGTAGCTCTTGTGATGAAAAACTTAACAACAGTTTGTTTAGTTTTTCTATGTCATTGGCATCGCCGCTCAGCACCATTTCGCGAAGGGCTGAGTCGAATGCAATTGCAGTTTTCAGTAATCCTGCCCAAATATACGCTACTTTATCGTCCACTATGACAAGCTTCTGGCACAAGCTGCAAGGAACGTATTGAGGTTCTTCTCTTTCGGTTGTTGGGGAGGCAAACATACCAAGTGCAGGAATTTCGAGTGAGATATCGGGGCCAACGCGATTTGTTAGCAGAATATCCGCGTGCGCAGTCAGAAGCCCACCGTTATCGTAAAACATCCATCCAGTCATGTCGCGTTTCACCAGTTATCCCGCCGAAAGGTGCTGCGCTCCTCGTTCCTCACTCCGCCGCCACCTTCGCCGCCTTCGCCTTTCGCGGCTTGAGCAACGGCGCCAGATACCGCCCGGTATAGCTGCCCGCCACCTTCGCCACCTGCTCCGGCGTGCCTTCGGCGACGATCTCGCCGCCCTTCACGCCGCCTTCGGGGCCCAGGTCGAGGATCCAGTCGGCGGTCTTGATGACGTCGAGATTGTGCTCGATCACCACCACCGTGTTGCCCTGTTCCACCAGCGCGTGGAGCACTTCCAGGAGCTTGCGCACATCCTCGAAGTGCAGGCCCGTGGTGGGTTCGTCGAGGATGTACAGCGTCTGCCCGGTGGCGCGGCGCGCCAGCTCCTTGGCGAGCTTCACCCGCTGCGCCTCGCCGCCCGACAGCGTCGTCGCCTGCTGGCCGACCTTGACATAGCCGAGACCCACTTCGGCGAGCATCGCCATGCGGTCGCGGATCGGCGGCACGGCCTTGAAGAACTCGACCGCGTCTTCCACCGTCATGTCGAGCACGTCGGCGATCGACTTGCCCTTGAACTTCACCTCCAGCGTCTCGCGATTGTAGCGCGCGCCGTGGCACACGTCGCAGGTGACATAGACGTCGGGGAGGAAGTGCATCTCGATCTTGAGCACGCCGTCGCCCTGGCAGGCCTCGCACCGGCCGCCCTTGACGTTGAAGCTGAACCGGCCGGGCTTGTAGCCGCGCGCCTGCGCCTCGGGGAGGCCGGCGAACCAGTCGCGGATGTTGGTGAAGGCGCCGGTATAGGTCGCCGGGTTCGAGCGGGGGGTGCGGCCGATCGGCGACTGGTCGATGTCGATCACCTTGTCGCAATGTTCGAGCCCGGTGATCCTGTCGTGCTTGCCGGCGAGCAGGCGGGCGCCGTTGAGCTGGCGCGCGGCGGCGGCGTAGAGCGTGTCGAGCGTGAAGCTGGACTTGCCCGAGCCCGAGACGCCGGTGATGCAGGTGAAGGTGCCGAGCGGGATGCTCGCCGTCACGCCCTTCAGGTTGTTGGCGGTGGCGTTGTGCACCGTGATCTTCTTGCCGTTGCCCTTGCGGCGCTTGAGCGGCACGGCGACCTCGCGGGTGCCGTTGAGATAATCGGCGGTGACGCTGCCTTCGGTGGCCAGTACCTCCTCGAGCGTGCCCTTGGCGACGATCTCGCCGCCATGGACGCCGGCGCCCGGCCCCATGTCGATCACATAGTCGGCGGTGCGGATCGCATCCTCGTCATGCTCGACGACGAGCACGGTGTTGCCGAGGTCGCGCAGCCGCTTGAGGGTGGCGAGCAGCATGTCGTTGTCGCGCTGGTGCAGGCCGATCGAGGGCTCGTCGAGCACGTAGAGCACGCCCGACAGGCCGCTGCCGATCTGGCTGGCGAGGCGGATGCGCTGGCTCTCGCCGCCCGAGAGCGTGCCCGAGGTGCGATCGAGGTTGAGGTAATCGAGCCCGACATTGTTGAGGAAGCCGAGCCGCTCGTCGATTTCCTTGAGGATCGCGCGGGCGATCTCGCGCTGCTGGGGGGTGAAGGTCTCGGGCAGGGTCTGGAAGAAGCCGAGCGCGTCGACCACCGAGAGGTGCGTTGCATAGGAAATGTCCTTGCCTGCCACCTTCACCGCCAGCGCCTCGGGCTTGAGGCGGGCGCCGCCGCAGACCTCGCAGGGGTGGCTGGCCTGGTACTTGCCCAGCTCCTCGCGCATCCAGGCGCTTTCGGTCTGCAGCATGCGGCGGTTGAGGTTGCCGATCACGCCTTCGAACGGCTTCTTGACGTCGTAGCTCTTGCGGCCGTCGACAAAGGTGAGGGTGACCGCCTTGCCGCCGGTGCCGTGAAGGATGATCAGCTTCACCTCGCCGGGCAGGTCCTTCCACGGCGTATCGAGGCTGAAGCCGAACTCGCGGGCGAGGCTGCCCAGCACCTGCATGTAATAGGGCGAGGGCGGGTTGGACTTGGCCCAGGGCACCACCGCGCCCTTCTTGATGCTGAGATCATGGTTGGGGACGACGAGGTCCTCGTCGAACTCGAGCTTCTCGCCGAGGCCGTCGCACGCCGGGCAGGCGCCCTGGGGGGCGTTGAACGAGAACAGCCGCGGCTCGATCTCGGGGATGGTGAAGCCGGAGACCGGGCAGGCGAACTTCTCGGAGAAGACGATGCGGTTGTCGGGGATGCCGGTGTTCTTCATCCCCTTCTTCGCCTTGGGCGCCTCGCTTTCAGCGGCGGGAGCGTCCCCTTCCACTCGGAACGCCTGGGGCGCCTCGCGCACCGCATTGCCCTGCAGCGCCTCGACCGTGGTATCCACCAGGTCGACATAGGCCAGCCCCTCGGCCAGCTTGAGCGCGGTCTCGAAGCTTTCGGCCAGCCGCGTGCCGATATCGTCGCGCACCACCAGGCGGTCGACCACCACCTCGATGTCGTGCTTGAACTTCTTGTCGAGCGCCGGGGCTTCCTCGATCAGGTACATCTCGCCGTCGATGCGGACGCGGCTGAAGCCGGCCTTCTGCCATTCGGCGAGCTCCTTGCGATACTCGCCCTTGCGCCCGCGCACCACGGGGGCGAGCAGCAGCAGCCGCGTCCCCTCGGGCAGCGCCAGCACGCGGTCGACCATCTGGCTCACCGTCTGCGCGGCGATCGGCAGGCCGGTGGCGGGCGAATAGGGCACGCCCACGCGGGCCCACAGGAGCCGCATGTAATCGTAGATCTCGGTAACCGTCGCCACGGTCGAGCGCGGGTTGCGGCTGGTGGTCTTCTGCTCGATCGAGATGGCGGGCGAGAGGCCCTCGATATGCTCGACATTGGGCTTCTGCATCAGCTCGAGGAACTGGCGCGCATAGGCGGAGAGCGACTCGACATAGCGGCGCTGCCCCTCGGCATAGATGGTGTCGAACGCGAGGCTCGACTTGCCCGAACCCGACAGCCCGGTGATCACCGTCAGCGTGTCGCGGGGAATGTCGATGTCGACGCCCTTGAGATTATGCTCGCGCGCGCCGCGGACGGAGATCGTGGTGAGTGCCATAGGGGAGGGTTCTAGCTTTGTTCTGAATGGTTTTCCAGAGCCGGAGATAGGAAGCGCCGAGGCGATCCGCCACCTGCCTCTTCCGCCATGGGCCTGTGGCGGTTCGGCGTGTTCCAGGATCGACCGGACTGGGGGCCGGATCACGCCCGCGCCGCGCCGGATCGGCCACCGCCTGTTCGACATCATCCTGTCGGTGTGCGCGATCAGCATCTCGATCATCTCGCTGTTCGTCGCGATCGAGCATGGCCGGACCCAGTGCGATCTGCTCGCCGCGATCGCCGGTTATCGAGACGCTGGCGCACGGCCTGTGCGATCTGCGCTTCCGCGCCTGCCATTGCTCGGTGGTCGATCCGTGGTTCGTCGGCGATCTGTGGACCACCCGCACGCAGGAAGTGCGGCAATGCCCGGCCCCGCGCATCGATTCGATCCCAACGGCGGCGGACCCGCGCAGGATCCTTACGGGGACGTGATCGGCGTCACGCGCGCCTGGCTGCGCGGCATGGCAGGAGAGACGCAGCGCCGGAACTGCCCAGCGGTCCTCGGCGCGACAGGTCTCCCATGGTGCCGCATTCGGGGGAATGTGGCATCAGCTCGGGCGAGCATGTTCAGACCGGGGGGGCTGGACATGCTCGCCCGCTCCCTGTGCGGCAACCGGCTAGGCCGCCATCATGCCCAGCGCCTTTACCGTAGCCCGTGCACCGCTGCTCGGACCCGCGCGGCCGGCTTCGTTGAACCCGCTGGCCTGGCGGGCGAGCCGGTCGACCTCGCGGGCCAGGTTCTGCGCGGCGGCCGAGGTTTCCTCCACCATCGCGGCGTTCTGCTGGGTCGCCCGGTCCATCTCGCCGATCGTCGCCGAGACCTCGGTGATCGCACCGGCCTGGGCCTGGTTGTCGCGCGCCATCTCGCTCAGCAACTCGTTCACCGTCGCCACGTCGCCCGAGATGTTGGCGAGCGCGCCGTCGACCTTCTCGACCATGCCAACGGCGGTCACGATGTCGGCCTGGGTGGCGGTCAGCTGATCCCGTGCGCGACCGGCTTCTTCCTCCGCGCGCATCGCCAGCGCCGAGACGAGGTCCGCCACCACCGCGAAGCCGCGGCCCGCCTCGCCGGCACGGCCCGCTTCCACGGCGGCGTTCATTGCGAGCACCCGGGTCTGGAAGGCGATCTTGTCGAGACCCTCGATCACGCTGTCGATGCCCTTGGCGCTGTCCGACACGCGCTCCATCGCCGACACTGCCTGTTCGGTGATCGTGCGGCCGGTATCGACCGTCGCCTTGGCGCCGTCGGCACGTTCCACGGTCCGGCGGGCGCTGGCCGCGGTAGCCTTGAGCCGCTGGTCCATCTCCTGCACCGAGGCGGCGGTTTCGGCGAGGCTGGCGGCATTGGCTTCGGTGCGGCGGGCTAGATCGCCCGAGGCCTGGGCGATTTCCTGCGAGCCGGTCTTGATCGCGTCCACCGTCTCGTTGATCGCGACGAGCAGGCCGGCGAGCGAATTTTCGCGCTCCTGTAGGGCGTTCATCGCTTCGGCGCGGCCGGCCTGCTCCTGCTCGAAATAGATCGAGACCGACATTTCGAGGTCGATCAGCGCGGCCGTGACGATCGCGCGGAGCTGGTCAAAGCGCTTGTCGGCCTTGCGGCGGCCGAAGCGCAGGCGCGCGCCGCTGTCCAGCGCCGCGAGGCTCTCGATCATCGAATCGAGAATGATCGCGTAGGAGCCGATATACCATTGCGGGGTCAGGCCGATCTGCGCGTGGCGGGCGCCGATGCGCTTCACGCGTTCGACATAGTCTGCATCGAAGGCCGCGCCGGAGAGGTGTGCCCAATGGTCGGACTGGAGCTGCTTGGCCTTGGCGATGTGCGTGGGGCCGGAGAACATCTTCGCCGTTTCGGGGTGCGCGGCGATCTGGGTGTAGAGGCGGTCGAGCGCCGGGCCCAGGGCCTGTTGGATGGTGTCGCGCGCCGCGGAGAGGATCGCGCGCTTGTCGGCGGTATAGCCGACGAAATCCAGGCGCGTGGCGAGTTCCGGGTGCACGGGCATCTCCTCTCGTGTCTCGTCCCTCAGGACCCTTTCGTGCATTATAGGGGGGGCGACCTGCCGGCCCCCGGGCCACCATCCTGTACCTTGGGACATTCCGGGGCCGTGCCGAGCTTCCCCCCTCAGAACGCCCGGGTCAGCCCGATCGTCGCCGCCTTGCGGGTATAGTCGTAGATGCCGACGGTCGACTGGTTGCGCTCCCAGTCGAGCCGGACGATCGGGGCGAAGCCGTGGAGCTGGAGGCGCCGGAAGGTGGCGCCGAAGCCGAGGCTGTAATTCCAGTCCTTGCGGCGTTCGGGAAACAGGGACAGCCGGGCGTCGCCCTCCAGCCGGCGCAGGCCGGCGGTCGCATAGACGGTGGTGCGGCCGAATTCGTGCCAGGCGAGCAGCGTCCCCGCGCCCGAGGCGGTGGCATAGCCCGGGTCCTTCGCCGTCTGGCGGGTGGCGGAGAGGGTGAGGCTGCCGCCGGTGCGGGCGCTGAAGGCGCGCTCATAGGCGACCGCGCCGTTGAGCAGCAGGCCGTCCTGCAGAGGGTTGCCGCGATAGCTTGTGTCGGCGATCGTCGCGCTGGTGGTGAGCTGTGCCTTGGTGCCGAGCGGATGCTGCCAGTCGATCGCGGCGGTGGCGGTGCGGGCATAGGGGCTGCCGCCATACCAGCGCTGGGTGCCGCCGATCGAGGGGCGGAGGCGATCGCGGCCGAGACTCCATTCGAGGCCGACCAGCGCCGAGGCGGAGACGTCGTCGAAGCGGCCCTGGCGATAGAAATCGCCCTGGCCGGAAACGCGGGGAACCAGCGACAGGTTGGTCGCCACCGGCACGCGGGCATAGATCTGGCTGCCGATCCGCGCGCCGATTCCCGATTGCTCGCGGGCATCGCGCGAGAGCTGGAGGGGGGCGAGCACGGTGTCGAGCGTCGCGGCGTCGGTCGCGCGGTTGACGTTGCTGTCCGGCACCAGCGCGACTTCGAGGCTGGCGCCCCAGGGCTTGCGCGAGCGGAGCGCCGCGGCGAACTGGTCGATGATCTGCGCGACCTGCGGCGGCAGCCCGCCGGCCTGGGCCTGGCGCAGCTCGCGCCGTGCCGCGCCGTCGTCGCCCAGCTGGGTGAGCAGCCGGGCGAGTTCGAGGCGGACGCGCGCGGCATCGGGCTTTTCGTCGAGCAGCGCGCGGTAGGTGGTCGCCGCTTCGCGCTTGCGCCCCAGCCGCTCGAGCAGCTGGGCGAGGCGGAAGCGCGATTCGGCACGGATCTCGATGTCGGGATCCCTGGCGAGCGCGCGGTACATCGTCTCGGCATCTGCGGGCCGCCCGCCCGCCTCGGCCTTGGCTGCGAGCGCGAACAGCTCGACCGCCGAAACCTGGCGCTGCTCGGTCGTCTGGGCAAGGGCGGGGGTCGGCGCGGGCAGGGCCAGCGCCAGGGCGATCAGCATCGTCTGGGTCACTGGCCCTTCTTAGCGACCGTCGCGCCGGTGAGAACCGCCTTGTCGCCGTTCGCCAGCGTGCGCACGGCATCGAACCTGGCGCCGATCTCCTGCGCCTGGGGGCCGAAGAACCAGCCGGTGAGGCTGCCCGATCCGCCGCTTGCGCTCAGCGTGCCGGTGAAGCCGTTGGCGGAGAGGCCCGCCGCCTGGAAGCCGAAGCTGCCGAAGTCGCGGGTGCCCGCCGTGCCGGTGCCGGTGATCGCCAGGCTGCCGGTGGCGCTCGCCGCCGCGAAATCGACCGCGAAGCTGCTGCTGCCGCCCAGCGTGTAGCTGGCGCCGCCGGCGGTGCCGGTGCCGAACACCAGGCCGGTATAGCTCGCCGTGCCGGTGCGCGGCAGCTGGTCGGCGGTGGTGCGCTGGCCGAAGGGCAGGTACCAGCGCTGCGGATCGCTGCCGGCCGCGGCGTTGTTGGCGAGGTAGCTCAGCTCGGCGAAGCTCGCATAGCTGAGCGCCAGCGGGCCGCCGGCGGCATTGTAGATGCGCGCCTGCACGGTGCCGGCGGCGATCGCCTTGCGATAGACGTCGAAGCCGACATCGCTGGTGATCGCTTCGCGATCGGCGGCGGTGAGCAGGGTCAGCGTCTCGGACAGGCCGGGCAGGCCGGCGACCGCATAGCCGTTCGCCGCATCGCCCGAGAAGTCCGGCGCGGCGAGGGTGCTGCCGGCCGCGCTGCCGCTCGCCGCCTTCGCGCCGGTGAGCGTGATCGCGGCGGCCTCGCCCGCGGCGTCGGTCAGCGCGGCGCTGGCGCCGACTTCCTCGGCCGCCGGGCCGTAGAAGCGGCCGGTCAGCGCGCCATTATAGCCGGCGAACAGCGCCAGGTTGAAATTGCCCGCGAGGCTGTTGGCGCTGCTCGACAGCGTCGCCGTGCCGATGAAGGTGCCGTTGGCCGTCGTCGTCAGGTTGGTGGGGTCGGTATAGCTGGCCGTCGCGGTGCCGTTGGTGGCGATCGCGCCGGTGGCGAAGTTCGCGGTCAGCGTGCCGCTGCCGGTCAGCGCGAACGGCCCCGGCTTGCTGCCGTCGGCGACCGCGCCCGCCAGCGTCACCGCATAGCTGGCGGAGCCGGTGCGCGGCACGGCCGTGGCCGCGGTGGGCATGCCGAAGGTGAAGGCGTCGATCGTGCTGGTCGCCACGCCGTTGCTGCTGGTCGTCGTCGCCCAGCGGCCGGCGCGGACATAGCGCAGGCCGTTCAGCGCATCGAGCGTGAACTGGTCGGTCGCGCCGGCGGTCGAGCCGCTCGCCGGGAACACGCCGCTGCGTGCGCCGGCGATCACGGTGTAGCTGTCCGACGCCGCGTCGTAGCTGACGATCACCTGCTGGGCCGTGGTCGTCGCGCTGCTCAGTGCGCCGCTGGTCTCGTCGTACCCGGCGGCCAGCGTCGTCGTGTCGCCGGCGAAGATCTGGCTGGCGGTGAGGCTGGCGAGGCTGGCGTTGCCGGTCTGCGCGCCGGACTGGCGGCCGATCAGCACGCCGGCGGCGGCGCGGCCGTCGGCATTGGCGGCGGTCCACGACGCGCCGACTTCCTGGGCTCCCGGGCCGTAGAAGCGGCCGTTGAGCTGACCGGCGAGTTCGCCGCCCGAAAAGGCGAAGATGCCGGCGAACAGGTTGCTGGTCGACGCGATCTGGGCGAGGCCGGTGAAGGCGGACGTGGTGATGGTGGCGCCGGTGCTGGTCGAAACCTCGCGCACCGTGCCGCTGGTGACGATCGCGCCGGTGGCGAAATTGACCTGCAGCGTGCCGCTGCCGACCAGGCTTTCCAGCACGCCGTAGCCGAGCGAGCCGACCAGATCGACCGCATAGGCGCCGTTGCCGGTGCGCGGCAGCGATGCGTCGGGCGTCTCCACGCCATAGGCGAAGGCATTGAAGCGGAAGGCGCCGTTGCCGCTGCTGTCGAAGTCGGCGCGCTGCCAGAAGCCGGCGCCGACATATTGATAGGTCAGCGTGCCGCTGGTGCCGGGCAGGGTGAGCGACAGCGTGTACTCGCTGTTCGCGCCGGTGTGGCGATAGACGCGCAGCACCGAATTCGACTGCGCCGAATCGACGTCCGCGGGCAGGAAGGTCTCGGTGTTGACGCCGTCGCTGACCGTGTAGCCGCTGGTCGTCGCGTCATAGCGGATCGTCAGCCCGAGCGTGCTGGCGAGGCAGCCGCACGAGCGCGCGTCGGGATAGAAGGTCCCGGCAAAGCCGGCGGCGTTGTTGTCGAAGCTTTCCGTCTTGGTCAGCGACAGCAGCGACGCGTTGATCTGCGGCGATGCCGGCGTCGATGTCGGCGTCGGCGTCGGCGTCGGCGTCGGTGTGGGGGTGGGCGTCGGCGTTGGCGTCGGCGTTGGCGTCGGCGTCGGTGTGGGCGTTGGTGTGGGTGTCGGTGTCGGCGTCGGTGTCGGCGTCGGGGTGGGTGTCGGCGTTGGCGTCGGTGTCGGCGTCGGCGTCGGGGTGGGTGTCGGCGCCGGTGCCGGTGTCGGTGTGGGCGTTGGCGTCGGCGTCGGCGTCGGCGTGGGCACCGGCGTCGGGGTAGGCGTCGGGGCCGGTGTCGGGCTGGGTGCGGGGGCAGGATTGGGGCTGCCCGAGGGGCTGGAAACGCCGCTGCCGCCACCACCGCCGCCGCTGCACGCAGCGACCAGCGCGAGGAGCGAAACCATCGTCGGGAGCACGAGCGAGCGCTTCATACCAACATCCCAAAAAACGCATTAACCATCGCCGGTGGCTATGCAGGGCGGGGCAATAAGGTTTGGTTAAAGCCGCAGTCGTCCTGCCGCATTTATGAGGCGGAAATGCTTCGTCATGCTTTGTTCACCCGCGCAGGCGGATGCTCGCGGCAACAACAGAGGAACGGGGTGACGGGAATGGCGCGGTTCAATCGATATCTCGTCGGGGCAGCGGCGGGCGCGACCTTGCTCGGCGGCTGCACCGAGATCGGCTTCGCGCAGAACGCGCAGGTGGTGACGGCGGGGACGCTCGCCGACGATGCCGCCGCGCACGACGATTATCGCTGGATCGATCGCGCGCGCGCGCTGTGGGATGCGGTGGGCGACTCGCCGCCCGATTACGGCTTCGCCTTCGACGGCGGCAACCCCGTCGCCTGGGAGATGCGCGACGGCTATTGGGTGGTGGTGGAGGATCGCGCCGAGGGCGCCCGCACCTATTTCTTCGCCCCCGGCGAGCGCGGGCCGTTCCTGATCCGCGAGACCGATCGCAGCTTCGGCTATCAGGAAGGGCATGTCGCCGCGGTCTATGACGGCGGCGGCGCACTGCAGCCGCGCTATCTCGGCGCGCGCTGGCTCGACGCGGGCGAGGCGCTGTACCGGCGCGGCCGGCGCCTGCGCGACGCGCTGCTCGATCGGCAGTGGGAGCCGGTGGACACCGGCAACTGGGTCAACCTCAACCTGTTCTTCGTCGGGATCGACGAGCGCTGGGACAGCGGCTGGCGCGCGCGGAACGACAGCTTCGCCTATGCCGAGCAGCAGCGCTGGGCCGAGGAGCGGGCGCGGCGCGCGGCAATGGCGGCGATGTTCGCGCGCTGGCGCAGCGGCGGTTTCCAGGGACCGCCGCCCCCGGGGCTGGGCGGCCATTGGAACGCCCGCCCGCCGCGGCCGGGCCAGCCGCCGGTCACCGGCCAGCCTGGCCGTCCGCCGGTCCCGCCGCAGCAGCCAGGCACCGGCCGCCCGGGGCGCCCCTGGATGTGGGGTGGGGTACCTGGCAGCAATGGCGGCGTCCGCCCCAACCGGCCGTCGAACGGCGATGTGCGGCCCGGCCAGGGCCCCGGCACGGTGACGTCGCCGCCGCCGCCCGGCGCCGGCATGCCGCCGGTGAACACGACTCCCGGCTGGCAGGGCGGACGACCCGGCGATCCGGCACGCCCGCGTCCGCCGCGACCCGACGGCGATGGCGATGGCGCGCGTCCGCCGCGCCCCGACGGGAACGGCCGCCCCGGCTGGCAGGGATCGCGCCCCGACGGCGATGGTGGCCGCCCCGGCTGGTCGCGTCCCGGCGGCTGGGGCGGGGATCGTCCCGCCAGGCCCACGCCGCCCGCATCCGCGCCCTCGACGCCACCGGCAGCCGCGCCGGCCCCGGCGCAGCCCGCCCCTGCGGCGCCCGTCCGCAATCCCGGCGAGGGCCGCGGCGGCGGCTGGATGTCGCCGGGCTGGGCGCGTCCGGCCCGTCCCGATGCCGGCGGCGAGACGCCGCGGCCGAGCTTCCGTCCACCCGTCGCCCGGCCGGAAGGGAGCCCTGCGCCCGGTCGCCCGAGCTTCACGCCGCCCCCGGCGCCGCGCCCGGCACCGCCGCCGCCACCGCCCCCGGCGGCTGCCCGGCCGGCATCGCCGCCCCCCGAGCATCACCAGCCTGCGACGGTCGGCCGCGAGCGCCAGGAAGCACGGGTCGGGCCCGACAAGCGCTAGGGCCTCCCTCCAAATGGGGGAGGCGCGGTACCCCCTACCGGGCTTGGCGGTGGGCGGTGCGTCCGCCAGAGTCCGCGGGAAAGGAACCCGCCATGCCCAGTCCCGCCCCGGTGCGCGATGCGCAGCCCGTCGTCCTGGTCGTCGACGACGATCCGCTGGTGCGCGGGTCGCTCGATTCGCTGTTTCGCTCGGTGGACTTCGCGGTGCGCAACTATGGCTCGGCGCAGGAACTGCTCGACGCGGCGCTGCCCGAATCGCCCTGCTGCCTGGTCGTCGACGTGCGCATGCCGCAGATCGGCGGCTTCGAGTGCCGCGACCGGCTGGCCGAGCGCGGCATCGACCTGCCGGTGATCTTCCTCACCGGGCATGGCGACATCCCGATGTCGGTCAAGGCGATGAAGGGCGGGGCCATCGATTTCCTGACCAAGCCGTTCCGCGACCAGGACATGCTCGACGCGGTCAATGCCGGGATCGCGCGGGCGGCCGAGCGCCGCAGCGCGGCGGAAGGAACGGCGGCGCTGCGGGCGCGCTTCGCCACACTCACCGCCCGCGAGCGGCAGGTGATGGACGGCGTGGTGCGCGGCCTGCTCAACAAGCAGATCGCCGGCGACCTGGGCATTGCCGAAATCACCGTGAAACTCCACCGCGCCAGCCTGATGCGCAAGTTGGGGCTGCGCACCGTTCCCGATCTGGTGCGCGCCGCGGAGGCGCTGGCCCCTGCGCCGGTGACTGCGTAGTTCTCCGCATAAACAGGCGTATAGCTTACCGCGACGGCGCCCCGCGCCTAGCTTCCCGACAGGCAACCGGACCTCCCGGCAGCCAGGGAGCAGCCGAGCGTGCGCGATTGCCTGATAGCCGTGATCGATGACGATGCGCTGGTCCGTGACGCCGCTGCCAGCCTGATCCGGTCGTTCGGCTATCGCACGACCACCTATGCGTCCGCCGATGCCTATCTGGCGTCGGCAGAAGCGGTGGGCTGCGTGCTGACCGACCTGCAGATGCCCGGACGGTCCGGGCTGGAGCTGCGTGCGGCGCTGCGCGAACGGGGATCGCAGGTGCCGGTGATCCTGATGACCGCCTATCCCACCGACGAACTGCGCGCCCGCGCCGCCGCGCTGGGGCTCGTCGCGCTGCTCGACAAGCCGGTGGATCCGGCATTGCTGAGCGACGCCATTGCCGCTGCGCTGGGCTAAGGCGCGCCGGCGCCTGTGCGGGCGGGACCGATAGCGGGCGACATCACGCCGCCAGCGGCACCTCGATCGTGGCGAGCGCGCCGCCTTCGGGATGGTTGCTCAACCCGATCCGCCCGCCATGCAGATCGAGGATCGAGCGGCAGATCGACAGGCCGAGCCCCATGCCGCCGGGCTTGGTGGTGGCGAAGGTCTCGAACGGCTGGTCGAGCCCGGGATCGAGGCCGGGGCCATGGTCGCGCAGCGCCAGCGTCGCCTGCACCGTATCGCTGGTCAGCGTGAGGTCGATCCGCCGATCGCGGACGCCGGCATCTTCCATCGCCTGCAGCGCATTGGTGATCAGGTTGAGCAGCAGGTGCTGGAGGAGGATGCCGTCGCCGAGCACCGCCGGGTCGCCGTCGCCGGTGAAGTGGAGCCGGGTGTCGTGCGCATCCAGATCGCGTGCGGCAAGGGCGAGCGTGTCGCGCACCAGCGTGCCCAGGCCCAGCTTCACCAGCTCGCCCTGCGCGCCGCCGACGAGCGCGCGCACCCGCCGGATCACCGCATGGACGTTCGCCACCGCCTGGTGGAGCCCGGCCAGCGCGGACCGCACTTCGCCCAGATCCGGTTCCGGCCGGGCCAGCCAGCGTTCTGCGGCGTCGGCATAGCTCTGCACGGCGGAGATAGGCTGGTTGATCTCGTGCGCGATCGAGGCGGACATGGCGCCGATCGCGGCGGTGCGCTGCACCCGCTCCAGCTCGATCCGGGTGCGCTCGATCGTGCCCTCCAGCCGCTTGCGCTGGCGGATGTCGAGGATGCTGCCGGGCACGTGGGCAAGGCACGCATCGGGCCCCAGGCCGAACGCGACGAGGATGTCGATCGGCGTGCCGTCGGCGGCGATCACCTGGGTCTCGGCCTGGAACATCGGGCGCCGTTCGTCGATCGCGAGGATGCAGTCGGCAAAGCTTGCGTCGGTTTCCGGCAGGAAGTCGCCGAGGTGGCGGAAGAACGCCGCCTTGCTGGCCACGCCCATCATGTCGAGCGCGGTCCGGTTGACGTCGGTGATGCGCACCTGGCGGCGGATATCGGCGACGAAGTCGGGATGGGCGCGCAGATAGCCGGGCAGGTCGGTCACGCCGCGCGCTCTCAGCTCTGCCAGGGCGTCCGCCACGGGGCGGAAGTCATGTTCCCAGATCGCGATCGCCAGCGTGTCGGTCATGGTCTGGTAGCGGCGCTCCTCCCGCACCATGCGCGTGTCGAGCGCGGCGCGGTGGAGCAGCAGCGCGGTGGTGACCGCGTTGGCGGCGAGGCTGACCAACAGGCGGAGCGCCGAGTCGAGGCTGGGCGCGGCACCATGCGCGATCCAGAAGCTGCCCGTGGTCAGGACAGCGCATGCCAGCGACCAGCCGATCAGATTGCCGCGCGCCGCCCAGCGTCCGGCGATCAGCAGGACGAGCACGTAGAGCGTGGCGATCGCACTGTGGAAGCGGGTGAAGGTATCGGCGGCGAAGACGGCGGTGGCGAGCAGTCCGGCGGCGAGCAGGCGCAGCTGGGCGCTCCCCGGCAGCTGGCCCAGCGCCACGCCGCGCGGCCAGGCCATCGCCCCGCCGCCGACCCCATCCCCGAACCTCGACATGGGGGGCAGGATGGCGCGGAGACAGTGATGTCACCAGCCCAAGGCGAGCCGCAGGCTACCCCCCATTTGGGGGTTGTAGGGGCGGGAGAGGGGCGCGCGTCCCACTACAGACATCATTCCCGCGAAGGCGGGAATCCATTTGCCAGGACGCTGGGGATAGAGCCGTGCCACCTGCGCCAACGGATCCCCGCCTTCGCGGGGATGACGGTTGGCGGGGTGGTGCCGGGCCCCTGTCGACCCGGTACCGCTCAGACCGCCTCGGCCGATCCCATCAGCGCGGGGAAGAAGCCCTCATGCGCGGTGCGCAGGTCATCCAGGCTCACGCAGAAATCGCCTTCTTCCATCTCGAAGATGATGCGGTTGGCGATGGTGCGGCCGATCGGATCGGCGGCGAGGCCGGCCTTGTCGGCGGCGACCAGGAAGTCGGCCAGCGCCTCGTCCTTGACGGTCACCACGTACAGGCCCTGGTCCTCGCCGAACCAGCTTCCCGCCACCCCAAAGGGCTGGGGCTGGTCGAGGATCGCGCCGATGTTCGACGCCAGCGCCATCTCGGCCACCGCCACCGCAAGGCCGCCGTCCGACACGTCATGGCAGGCGGTGACCGCGCCGCCGCAGATCGCCGAGCGGATGAACGCGCCGGTGCGGCGCTCCATCATCAGGTCGACGGGCGGGGGCGGGCCTTCCTCGCGGCCGCAGATCTCGCGCAGCCAGATCGACTGGCCGAGATGGCCGCCGCGCTCGCCGACCGCGATGATCACGTCGCCGGTGCCCTTGAAGGCGATGGTGCAGTTCTTCTGCCAGTCCTTGAGCAGGCCGATCGCGCCGATCGCCGGCGTCGGCAGGATCGCCGAGCCGCCGCCGGTCGCCTTGCTCTCGTTGTAGAGGCTGACATTGCCCGAGACGATCGGGAAGTCGAGCGCGCGGCACGCCTCGCTCATGCCTTCGAGCGCGCCGACGATCTGGCCCATGATCTCGGGGCGCTGCGGGTTGGCGAAGTTGAGGCAGTTGGTCACCGCCAGCGGAGTGGCGCCCACCGCGGAGAGGTTGCGCCATGCTTCCGCGATGGCCTGCTTGCCGCCCTCGACCGGGTCCGCGAAGCAGTAGCGCGGGGTGCAGTCGGTGGTGATCGCCAAGCCCTTGTCGGTGCCGTGGACGCGGACGACCGCGGCGTCGCCGCCCGGGCGCTGCACGGTGTCGCCGCCGACCATGTGGTCATACTGCTCCCAGATCCAGCGGCGGCTGGCGATGTCCGGCGAACCCATCAGCTTGACGAGGTCCGCGGCGGGATCGGTGCATTCCGGCACGTTCTGCAGCTCGGGCTGCTTGGGCGTGGGGACGTGCGGGCGATCGTAGAGGGGGGCGTCGTCGGCGAGCGGGGCGAGCGGGATGTCGCACACCACATCGCCCTTCCACTTGAGCACCATGCGGCCGGTGTCGGTGACATGGCCGATCACCGCGAAATCAAGCTCCCACTTGCGGAAGATCGCTTCCGCGAAATCCTCGCGGCCGGGCTTGAGCACCATCAGCATGCGCTCCTGGCTTTCGGAGAGCATCATCTCGTACGGCGTCATGCCGGTTTCGCGCTGGGGCACGTCGTCCATGATCAGCTCGATGCCGACGCCGCCCTTGGACGCCATCTCGACGCTCGACGAGGTGAGGCCGGCGGCGCCCATGTCCTGGATCGCGACGATCGCGTCCGAGGCCATCAGCTCGAGGCAGGCTTCGATCAGCAGCTTCTCGGTGAACGGATCGCCGACCTGGACGGTGGGGCGCTTCTCCTCCGAATCCTCGCCGAAATCGGCGCTCGCCATGGTCGCGCCGTGGATGCCGTCGCGGCCGGTCTTCGAGCCGACATAGACGATCGGGTTGCCGACGCCCGAGGCCGCCGAATAGAAGATCTTGTCGGTATCGGCGATGCCGACGGTCATCGCGTTGACCAGGATGTTGCCGTCATAGGCCGGGTGGAAGTTCACCTC